>NZ_JACXIZ010000054.1 GCF_014705605.1 Paenibacillus sabuli | reverse complement strand
TGTGGTGGTCGGGATACCTCCATTTTACCATTTAATGCTTCGGTGCATTTTTGTTTTTTTATCTGAATCTAAGGGCTTTTTGAACAGGCTCTTTAAGAAAGACGGTTTATTACATCGATAATTTGAAGGAACTTCTGCACGAATTGGAGTCGCACCGCTTTTCAAAAATCGACCGCTCGTTCCAATTCGCTCTGCAAAGGCTAGACCATAACCTGACGCTGCAATTCCAGGGAATCGCAGCACTGATGACGTATATCGCGTTGTACAAAGACGCCGGGAACTGATGGCAAGAAAAGAGGGGCGAAGATGGCAAAATGGGATAACATGCTGTCCATTCTGTGGATGCTGCGCTACGGAAGAAAGCGCACCGCTGCGCAAATCGCCGACAGCTTGGAAATCAGCGTCCGCACTGTGTATCGGTATATCGACGCCTTATGCGCCAGCGGCGTGCCGGTCGTCGCGGAATCGGGTCATGACGGCGGCATTCGCATTCTGGAGAGCTTCAAGGAAACAAGTACCTCCCGGCGTATTTGATGACCTTCGGTCCGTCCATCCGCATTCTGGAGCCGCCGGAGCTGAAGCAACTGGTCCGGGAATTGGCAAAGGGAATCGTACAGCTTTACCAAGCTGATCCTGATTCCGATTTCAACTTCACTGACAGCAGTTGTCAGCATAGCCGGTATACACTAGAGACAAGGCCGCGCCAATCAAGCGACGACGAAAGGTAAGGTGAAGGCAACAATGCTTCAACATACTCAGCAATTGTACGATTTTCATGTTTGGGCCAACGACCAAGTGTTTGCGCATCTGGAGCAGCTTCCCAAGGAGGCGTTCCATGCGGAGGCGACCAGTGTGTTTCCGTCCGTGGCGCAGACCTTCGGGCACATGTATTTGTTCGAGCAGCTCTATCTGCTCGTGCTTGCGGAAGTGCCGAACGCGGATATATTTCCGAAGGTCCCGGTCTGGCAAGAAGAGGCGGCGGGCAAGGACTTGGCTGAGATGCGGCGGCTGTTCGACGGCGTTGCCGTGCAGTATCGCGAATTGCTGCGGCGCACCCCCGACCCGGACAAGGCCATGACCATCGAGCATCCGAACTACGGCAGCCTCGATACGCATTTCTCAGAAATCCTGCGGCATGTGGTCAATCACGGGACGTATCACCGAGGAAATATCACCGCTATGCTGAGGCAGCAAGGGCACGCCGGTGTCCCGACCGATTATTTGTTTTATTTGCTGGAACGGCAGCAAGGAGGTCGTCAGCCCGGGTAAGGCTGATGATTTTTAATTTTTATTGACTGAACGTACGGTCAATGTATAAAATAGAGGAGAAAAGGAAGGAGTGGATACGATGGATTTGGCTTTTGAGGTACATGGTGCAGGAGGCACTCCGGTCGTGCTGATTCACAGTCCGGGCGTCGATTCGAGAGAGTGGAAGTATGTCGCGCCGCTGCTGGCTGATCAGATGCAGGTGATCACTTACGATGCAAGAGGGATGGGCCGCTCGCCGGCTCCGGAGGAGCCGACGAGTCTGGTGGAGGATCTGAGGGCGCTGCTCGATCATCTGGGACTTGCGCGCGTGTCGCTGGTCGGACACTCGATGGGCGGACAGGCGGCGACCGACTTTGCCTTGACGTATCCCGATCGCGTGGCGCGTCTCGCGCTGCTGGCCCCGTCATTGACCGGCTTCGAGCCTGAGCCCGATTTCGTACGCTGGATGACTGAGGTCAATGCTTGCGCGCCGGATGTGGAGCGTCTGGTGAATAAGTCGCTGGGCGGACCGAATTATCGGGTCGTGATGAATAGCGGGGAGCGCGAATTTCTGCAAGAGATGCATACCGCCTATATGACCCGCGTCTTTAGCCAATGGAAAAGCTTCGAGGTGAACTGGCCTCAGCCGCCGGCGATCGAACGACTGGAGCAGCTGCGCTGCGAGACGTTGTTCGTTCACGGCACTGTGGAATGGCCGGACATGCTCCGCGTAGCCGAGCAATTCGAGCGTGTGCCGAATGTTCGCTTCGCCCGAATCGACGAGGCGGATCATATGCTGACGCTTACGCATCCCGGTCAGCTTGCCCGGTTGCTCGTCCCCTTCCTTGATGGTACGCTGTAGATCATGAAGGAGTGAAGGCGATGCCGCGTACACGGGAAGAAAACGAGCGCATTCGGCAGATGACTAGGGATAAGGTACGCACAGCGGCCACTGAAGTATTCGTCGAGCAGGGCTACCATGCGGCCTCTATCGAGGCAATTGCCGCCAAGGCCGGCATTTCCAAGGGCCTGCTCTACAGCCATTACAAGGGCAAGGAAGCGCTGCTGGAGGAAATGGCGCAACAGCGTGCAGCCGAGATCGCGGCGGTGATGCAAGCGTCGCTGGCCTTGTCCGACCCGCGGGCGCAGCTGCGCAGCATCGTGGACGGCGCGCTCGATCAGACGGCGCAACAACCGGAGCTGTATCGGTTTTTTGTGCATTTGCAGACGCAGCCGGAGGAAGACCGCGTGCTGGGGAAGTACAGCCTCCTGCTCAAGCGGGAGATGAGCGCGCAGTATGACAAGCAATGTCGGATATTCGAAGCGCTGGGCGCGCCCGAACCCCGTATCGCCTCGCTTTACTTTTCCTCCGCGTTGCAAGGGGCGATGCTGATGCTGTCGACCTATCCGAGCGACTACCCGCTATCGCGCATGAAGCAGGAGATCATGCGGCAGTTCGCCTCCGATTCGCAGTGAAGGATGTGAGGGACATGGTAAAGGCAGTGGATTTCGCCTCCCGGACGAGCCGCCGAATACGTTCCCGGTATCCAGCATTCCGTGGGTGAACTTCATGGCCTTTCATTTACATCTTTACGATGAAGGAACGTTTTTGCGGCCGATTTTTACAATGGGACGGTTCGACAGGAGCAGAGGCGCTGTTCTTCTCCCATTGACGGCACAACTGCATCATGCTGTGTGCGACGGGTATCATGCGGGCGTGTTGTTCCGCGAGCTGCAAGCACGCGCCGATTCGTGCGCGGATTGGCTGGACGGCTAACGCTCAGGGCCACGGTGTAAGGGGATAGCAGGCGAGGCGCTTTCCGACAGGAGGTGCTGCTCGCCTGTTTTTTTGCGAACAAATGTTCTTGTTATCTGACTTGTTCTTGTGCTATAATGTAATTCACGAAAGCGGCATGCGAACGAGCCCTACAAGCCGCGCAGCACAGTTCTCGTGCAATTTTCGCATCTCGTCCGGGGGTGGAGGCATGATCGAGGAACGGCTGGATCGCATCGAGGGATTGATTACGCAACTGATTCAAATGGTTGCGGAGAACAACACGGTCGTAGAAAAACTTGAGCACCGGATGGATGGTATGGAACAACGGATGGATGGCATGGAGCGACGAATGGACGGCATCGACCAGGGGGTGGAGACGATGGAAGAAAAAATGTCCGCCGAGCATGCGCTGGGGGAACGCCGCCACCAGGAAATCATGAAGGAAATTCGCTTTTCCGGCCACGAGATCGACTATCTGCGCAATCAAACCGCCAAACACGACATGGACATTCACGTATTGAAGAAAATGTAAATAAAGGAAGCGGGGAAAGCATGGGAACGATACGTTGGGGGATCATCGGCTGCGGCGATGTCACCGAAGTAAAGAGCGGGCCGGCGCTGCAAAAGGCAGAGGGCTCCGCACTGACCGCGGTCATGCGGCGCAGCGGCGAGCTGGCGAAGGATTACGCCAGCCGGCACGGCGTGCCGAAATGGTACGACGATGCCGAGCGGCTCATCGCCGATCCGGAGGTCGACGCCGTCTATGTCGCGACGCCGCCTTCCTCGCATCTGCAATACGCCCTTCTGGCGGCCAGGGCCGGCAAGCCGGTGTATGTGGAGAAGCCGATGGCGCGCAATACCGCCGAATGCGAGGCGATGATCGCGGCCTGCGCGACAGCGGGCGTGCCGCTGTACGTGGCGTATTATCGCCGCGCGCATGAGCGTTTTGCCCGCATCCGGGAGCTGCTGGCGCAAGGGGCGATCGGTCAGGTGCGCTTCGTCCGCACGCTGCAGACGGGCCGCGTGCTGGCGCCGGAGCAGGCGTCGTCTGGCCAGCTATGGCGGATCGATCCGAAGATCGCGGGCGGCGGCTTGTTCGTCGATCTGGCCAGCCATACGCTCGACGTTTTGGATCACCTGCTCGGCCCAATCAGCGACTGCACGGGCATAGCCGCCAATCAAGCGGGCCGCTACGAGGCGGAGGACATCGTCAGCGGGACGTACCGCTTCGCATCCGGCGCGATCGGCACCGGCACATGGTGCTTCAGCGCCTATGAGGGGCTGGACCGCAACGAGTTGATCGGCAGCGACGGCGCCCTCGTTTTTCCGACCTTCGGCGACTGGTACGAGCTGCACCGAGCGGGTGGAGCCCCCGAGCGCTTCACCGTGCCAAATCCGCAGCACGTCCAGCAGCCCTTGATCCAGCAAATTGTGGACGAGCTGCGCGGTCGCGGCCGCTCGTCGAGTACAGGGCAGAGCGCGCTGCGCACGAATCGGGTCATGGACGCGCTGCTGCAGCCGTATTATGGTTATCCCTGCTAGCATTACAACTGCAAGCGGGTCACATCAAGGACTGAAGGCTGGTTCGCAGCGGGGTCGCCGTCCGTCCGATCAGACGCTCGAGGTCGGAGGAGACCGACCGCGTATCAACGCCCTGCAGCCAGCGGAAGATCCAATGCGGAACATCCGAGGTATGCACGCTGACCGGCGCGCCGGTCAGCTCGGTCACGGCGTCCGCAAGCTCCGGTAGAGACCAGGCGCGCGGACAGGTCAGCTCGTAGCTGGCGCCGCGGTGCTGCTGCGGCGCAGCCAGTACAGCAGCTGCGGCCTCGGCCAGGTCGCGCCGATCAACGGCGTTGAAGCGCCAGTCTCCCGGAGGAGCCTCGAGCCGACCGATCTGCACCGCGTGCTGCAGGTCGAAGGCGCCGACGATGTCGGTGTACAACGCATTGCGCAGCACCGTATACGACAGGCCGGCCTCGCGGATGAAGCGCTCGGTCGCCAGATGCAGCGGGGCAGGCGGACCGCTCGCGCGCTCTGCATAGGCAAAGCTCGTATACACGATCTGTCCGACGCCAGCCTCTCGAGCCGCCTTTACGACCTGCCGATGCTGCTGCAACCGGACCTCGTCGTCGGGGTGAGGACTGGAGACGAACATCAAGCAGGAGATACCGGCAAAGGCTGTCTTAAGCGTCTCCGGCAGGTCGTAATCGCAGTGTCTGGCGGGTAAGTCTCGAGCCGTATAGCCCGCGATTAGCTCGGGACGGCGCACACCGGCGGCAATCTCCGCATCCGGCAAGCGCCGCTGTTGCAGGAGGTCGAGGATCTGGCCGCCTAGTTTTCCAGTTGCGCCAGTAATCATTATTGACATGGGCATACACTCCTTTATTCGCCAGATAGTTTAGTGCTTAACAAAATGGTCGTGGAGAAGCGACTGGTGCCACCCTCCTGGGGACACCGCAAGTCTCCCTTCGCAATAGCCCTACCGGCGCTTCAGCTTGGTCAGCAGCCCCATCAGCTGGTGCAATTCCTGCTCGTCAAGCGCCTGCATCCGCTCTGCGACCAGCGTCCGATTATCCGGCAGATGGTGCAGCAGCAGTTCCCGGCCTGCGGCAGTGATAGAGATGATCGACTTGCGCCCGTCCTGCGGGTCCGATCCGCGCAGGACCAGTCCGTCTTGCTCCAGGGGCTGGAGCAGCAGCGTAATATTCGACTTGGTGACACCGATCCGCTGGGCCAGCACCGATGGCAGCATCGAGCCGCCGCTCTTCATGATCTCGACGAGGATGCGGACGCGGGCGCCGTGAATCCCCTTGGACTGCCAGTACTTGTCCGACACCTCGACCAGCCGGGCAGTCGCTTCGACGAGTGCGAAGAAAACCTGATTGGGCAGCGGCAGCTCATGGACGTAGGATTCGAGCGTATCGACTGAATCCATGGAAAACCCTCCCTTGGCATTGGTGCGACAATGGAGAGCGTGTGACACTCGCCACTGCATATAGTTAAGTCTTTAACTACATGCAGTTTAGACAATCTTGTTCCCTTTGTCAATCCCCGGGGACCCGATGGGTCCTATCCGCCAAAATGGATCGGCTCCAGCCGTTTCGCCAAGACATCTGAGGTATTCGCAATACGCGAACGCACAAGGAATTGCGCGATAATAGTCGAATAGTAGTAACTTACCATGATTAAACGACATATTTTGGGAATTTTTTTGCTGGTCATCCTGTTTATGACGACCGGTCGTGTCCTATGGATGGAGTTGTTCAAGCCATCCGGGCAACCCTACGCCGTTAACGGTATATTGGATCTTAGACACGGCTCCTTTAAGGAAGGAGCTCCACTGACGCTGGACGGGGAATGGTTGTTTTACCAGAGCAAGCTGTTGCCGTCGGAGAGGGAGGTTGCGGAGGGCGCGTCATTGATCGGCGAACGGATCGACGTGCCGGGTTCATGGAATTCCATATTATCAGAGGGAGAAGAACAGCCGTACGGCTTCGGGACGTACCGCCTGGTCGTGTTGGTGCCGCAAGGCAGCGAATTATACAGTGTCTACGTACCAAGCGTGCGCAGCGCTTCGCGGTTGTATGCGAACGGGCAGCTCGTCGGCTCCTCCGGCCTGCCGGCTGCCGACGCGGCGTCGCATGAGGCGGAGAATGTACCCTATGTCGCCACCTTTGCCGCAGATGAGCAGGGCCGCATCGAATTGCTCGTGCAGGCGGCGAACTATACCGATCCGCGCAGCGGCGGGCTGGTGCGTTCGTTCAAGTTCGGGACAGTCGCAGCCGTTGCCCGGGAGAAGCAATTGTCGATGGCGACGCAGCAGCTGATTGCCGCCGCGATCGTCATTCAAGCGATTTACCTGATGGTATTTTGGGCAATCGAGCGCCGCAAGCTGTGGGCCGCTCTGGCGTTGACGCTGATCTGTTTTACCGTCATTATGCTGAATAGCAGCGAAGACAAGCTGCTGCTGCAGTGGTTTCCGATTACGCTCGAATGGAGCTATCGACTGCTCTGCCTGGCGCTGGTGCTGCTATTTTACGGTCTCCTGCACACGGTGAGCGACGCGGTTCCCGGCGTCTGGCGTTCGCGGGTGCTGCGTTTTTACGGCGTCGCCGCGGCGGCGGGCGTGTTGGTCAGTCTCGGCATACCGATTCAACGCAATCAGCTGGTTCAATACGTCATCTTCACCGCCGCGGTTCCGATTATTATTCTGCTGCTGCGGACGTTGCCGCGCCTGGGTGCGCGGGGCGTCCGCAACCGCAGCGGGCTGTTGCAATTGCTGGCGTTTGCCGCGTTCGCGAACCATATGCTGTGGTGGTCCGTCCACATGTTTTTGGGCATCAAGTTGATTTTCTATCCGTTTGATCTGATTTTGGGCATGCTGCTGCTCTCCTCGATCTGGGTTCGGCGTTATTACGCGCTGTATACCGAGCAGAAGGGCCTGACAGATCGATTGGAGCGAATTAACCGGCAGAAGGACGTCTTTCTTGCCAATACGTCGCATGAGCTGCGCAATCCGCTGCACGGGATGATCAACATGACCCAGGCGGTGGCGGAGCGCGAGCGCGCGATACTGAGCGAGGGGAGCCGGAGCGAGCTGGATACGGTCCTGCGCGTGGGAAGGCGGATGTCGCATATGCTGAGCGATCTGCTCGACGCCGCCCGTCTCAAGGACAGTACGATCCAGCTCAACAAGCGCGCACTGGCCCTCCAGCCGGTCGTCAACGGCGTGCTGGACATGCTGCGGTTCATGCTCGAGGGCAAGCCGGTCTCGCTGACGAACCGGGTGCCGGCGCGGCTGCCTCATGTTATTGCGGATGAGCAGCGTCTGATTCAGATCTTGTTCAACCTGGTGCACAATGCGCTTAAATTCACGTCTCGGGGCGAAGTCAACGTCACGGCGCGGCTGGAAGAGGATCGCATCCTTGTCGTCGTGTCGGATACGGGCATCGGCATGGATGCGGCTATGCTGAAGCGCGTCTTCGAGCCGTACGAGCAGGCGGATCCGGAGCGTGCCGAGGAGGGCGGCTTCGGCCTGGGGCTCAATATTGCGAGGCAACTGGTCGAGCTGCACGGCGGCGCGCTCCGCGCTCGCTCCTCGCTTGGCGAGGGAGCGGCGTTTACCTTTGCGCTGCAGGCCGACACGTCTTCGGAGCTGCGGGTATGGCTGCAGGAACAAGCGGGTGCTGCGAGTGACCTCGTCAGTGCCATGTCGCCGCCCGCTCCGCTGCTTCCGCCGGATCAGCCCGCGTCCAACCACGGCAACGGGACAGACCAGCCGCGCATACTCGCTGTGGATGATGACGCGCTGAATTTGCGAATTCTGCGTTCGATCCTCGCCGGGGACGCGTACATCACCGCGACGGCTGCAGACGGCGCCCAGGCGCTGGCGCTCATCGAGGCGCAGAGTTGGGATCTGGTCATAGCGGATGTGATGATGCCGGGGATGTCAGGCTACGCGCTGACCCGTTGCATTCGAGAGCAGTATACGGTCTCGGAGCTGCCGGTGCTGCTGCTCACCGCCCGCAGTCAGCCGGAGGATATCGAGCAGGGCTTCCTTGCAGGGGCCAATGACTATGTGACCAAGCCGGTAGAGCCCCGCGAGCTGCGAGCCCGGGTGCAGGCGCTGACCCATCTGAAGCGGTCGGCGCGCGAGCGACTGCGGATGGAAGCGGCCTGGCTGCAGGCGCAGATCGAGCCGCATTTTTTGCTGAACACGCTCAATTCGATTGCCGCGCTGCAAGCCATCGATCCGGCCCGGATGAACGAACTGATCGTTCATTTCGGGGCGTATCTGCGCGAGAAGTTCAAGTTCCAGAATGTCGGTACGCTCGTGCCGTTGCAGGACGAGCTTGCATTGGTGCGCGCTTATCTCTACATCGAGCAGACGCGTTTCGGAGAGCGGCTTGAGGTAGAATGGGGGATCGACGAAGGGATCGAGCAGTTGCAGGTGCCGCCGTATTCGATCCAGCCGCTGGTGGAGAATGCGATTCGACATGGCCTGATGAAGCGGCGTCAGGGCGGCAAGGTGCGGATTGAACTGAAGCAGGCGGAGGGGCTAGTCGCAATTGCAATCGTAAGCGACGACGGTGCGGGGATGCGCGCGGAGGCGGTGCAGCGCCTGCTGCAGCCCCGGACAGAGGGCGGCATCGGTTTGCGCAACGTCGATTTGCGTCTGAAACGGCTTTACGGCGCGGGACTCGTCATCGACAGCGCGCCGGGTCAGGGCACGAGGGTGTCGTTCCGATTCGGTATCGTCGCCTCCCAAGAAGAAAAAAAGCTCACGTATTCATAAAGCAGAGGACGCCGCCGTCCTCTGCCCCTCCTCCATCATCGCCGCGTTTCGCGTCTGGCTCGCGTCGCACGAGGGCATGCTCGAACTGCTGCCTGCGCTGCCGGAGCCCAGCAGTTGCATTTCGCGAATAAACAAGGATTTTTCCAAAAAAAGTTGAACTATGTAGAAATCATGAATAAACGACAGTTTTGGAGTGTGATTTTGATTGCCGTTGTGCTGCTGACCGCCGGACGCCTGACCTGGCTCAAGCTGTTCGAGTCGTCGGGTCAACCGTATGCGGTGGACGGAGTTCTTGATCTTCAGGGCTGGTCAGACTGGGAGAATCGCACCCTGTCGCTGGACGGCGAGTGGCGATTCTATCCGAATTCGCTGCTCGCTCCCGGGCATGGAGAAGACGTCGACCTGTCGATTCACGGGTCCGGCATCGAGGTGCCTGGCGGATGGAATACGCGACTGAACCCGGAGAGCAGGAGCCCGTACGGGTTCGGCTCTTACCGGCTGACGATCAGGGTGCCGCCCGAGCGCGACGCGATCTACAGCGTCTACATGCCCGAGGTGCGCAACGCCTCCCGCCTCTACGCCAACGGACGCCTCGTTGCCGGCTCCGGCGTTCCTGCGGCCAGCGAGGCGGCGCATGTCTCGGATAATCGACCCTACACCGGCACGTTTGCCCCCGACGAACAGGGTCGCATTGAACTGATTGTGCAAGTCGCGAACTTTACCGATTCGCGCAACGGGGGCCTGGTGCGTACGCTCAAGTTCGGCACGGCCGAAGCCATTGCGAGCGAACGGCAGTTGTCAATGGCCGTCCAAGTGTTCGTCGCTGCGGCGCTGCTGATTCAGGCCGTCTTTTTACTGGTTTTTTTCGTGATGGAGCGGCGCAGGTTCTGGTTGTTTCTCGCGCTGGCGTTGATTGGTTTCACCGTCATTCTGCTGAATAGCAGCGAGGACAAGCTGCTCGTGCAATGGTTCTCGCTCACGCTCGAATGGAGCTACAGGCTGCTCTGTCTGTCGCTCGTCTTGCTTTCTTACAGCCTCCTGCAGACAGTCATCGATACGATCCCGCCGAAGCTGCGTCCATGGATGCAATGGGGGTATGGACTGGCCGCGCTGATCGGTACGGCCGCCAGCTTGACCGTGACGGTGAAAAACAATCAGCCCCTGCAGTATGCCGTGTTCATCTTGTCGACACCGATTACTGTCTTGCTGCTGAGGCGCTATATCCCGAGACTCGGCGCGAAGGCTTTTTTCGGCAATCCCCTTCAGCTGCTGGCCTACGCCGCCTTTATGAACCATGTATTGTGGTGGACCCTGTACGAGAGCCTGGGGCTCAAACTGCTTTATTACCCGTTTGATCTCATATTGGGCATGCTGCTGCTTTCCTCCATCTGGATCAGGCGATATTACGCCTTGTACACCGACCAGAAGGCGCTGACCGCCAGATTGGAGGAGATGATCCGGCAGAAGGACGCCTTTCTTGCCAATACGTCGCATGAACTGCGCAATCCGCTCCACGGGATGATTAACATGACGGAGGCTGTGTTGGCGCGAGAGCGTGCGAGGCTGGAAGGGAGGAGCCGCGGCGAATTGGAGACGGTCCTGCGCGTCGGTCGGCGGATGGCGCATATGCTGAATGACCTGCTCGACGCGGCGCGGCTCAGAGAGCGGATGCTGGAGCTTCAGCTAACGTCGGTCGCGCTGCATCCGATCGTGCAAGGGGTGATGGACATGCTCCGCTTCATGTGCGAGGGCAAGCCGGTCGCGCTGGTTAACCGGGTCGCGGCAGAGCTGCCGAACGTTTACGCGGATGAGCATCGTTTGATCCAGATCCTCTTCAATCTGCTGCACAATGCGCTGAAGTTCACGCACCAGGGAGAAGTCGGCGTGACCGCGAGGATCGGGCAGGGGCGGGTCGTCGTGCTCGTCTCGGATACAGGGATCGGTATGACGCCCGAGACGCAGGCTCGCGTCTTTGAGCCGTATGAGCAGGCCGATCGGGACGACGACAGGGAGGGCGGCTTCGGACTGGGGCTCAGCATTACTCGGCAGCTGGTTGAACTGCACGGCGGTTCGCTGCGTGTGCATTCCGCGCCTGGCGAGGGCGCGGAATTCGTCTTCGAGCTGAACCTGGATGCTTCATCGGAGCCGCGGGTGCAGCTGCTGGAAGAAGCGCATGAGCAGCAGGCGGCCGCCATAGCGGTCGGCCCGGCTGCCCCGGCGGAAGCTCTTGCTTCCGGACAGAGCGAGGCCGCGGACAGGCCGCGCATTCTCGCCGTCGACGACGACGCGTTCAATCTGCGCATCCTGCGCTCCATTCTCGACGACGATGCCTACGACATTGTGACCGTTACCAGCGGAGCGGAAGCGCTCGCCCTCGTCGATGCCCACGCGTGGGACCTGGTCGTCACCGATGTCATGATGCCGCTGATGTCCGGGTACACGCTCACCCGACGCATCCGCGAGCGCTATGCCGTCTCCGAGCTGCCGATCCTGCTGCTCACCGCGCGCAGCCAGCCGGAGGATATCGAGCAGGGCTTCCTTGCAGGGGCCAATGACTATGTGACCAAGCCGGTGGAGCCGCGCGAGCTGCGGGCCCGGGTGCAGGCGCTGACGGAATTGAAGCGCTCCGTGCGCGAGCGGCTGCGGATGGAAGCGGCCTGGCTGCAGGCGCAGATCGAGCCGCATTTTTTGCTGAACACGCTCAATTCGATTGCCGCGCTGCAAGCCATCGATCCGGCGCGGATGAACGAGCTGATCGTGCATTTTGGCGATTACCTGCGCGAGAAGTTCAAATTTCAGAATGTCGGCGAGCTCGTATCGCTGCACGATGAGCTGACGCTGGTGCGGGCGTATGTGTATATCGAGCAGACGCGCTTCCGCGAGCGGCTGCAGGTGGAGTGGGACATAGACGATGACACGGAGCAATTGCTGCTGCCGCCGTATTCGATCCAGCCGCTGGTGGAGAATGCAATTCGCCATGGGGTGACACAGCGCCGCCAGGGCGGGACGGTGCGTATCGTGCTCAAGCGCTTGGCAGACGTCGTCGCAATCTCCGTCGCCGACGACGGTGTGGGCATGACGGCGGAGACGGTGCGGCGGTTGCTGCAGCCGCACCCGGGCGGCATCGGCCTGCGCAACGTGGATCTGCGTCTGAAGCGGCTTTACGGCGCGGGACTCGTCATCGAGAGCGCGCCGGCGCAGGGCACTGCGGTTTCGTTTCGGGTCGGAGCAGGAAGCCTGTCATTTAAAAAAACATTCACTTTTATCGAAAAGTGAATGTTTTTTGCTTCGAGAAGCAGCGTGTACTATCGTAATATTGTTTTACGAATAGCAAAAATGTATTATATCGAAGCGTAGCGGGGTGCGTTAAAATTAATTGATAGACAAGGGGGGAATGCATTGCGGCTCTCAACCATGTTCAAACGCTATCTGGTCTCTTATTTCATCGTACTCCTTCTTCCTTGCGCGGCCGGTTATTTTCTGTACGCGACCTCAATTGACGTTGCGGAAAAAAAATCAGTCGAGAACAGCCTGCTTTTTCTGAATCAGAGCAAGCAAATGATCGATGTTCGGTTGACCGAGTTGGACGCGCTTTCAAAACAGCTTTCCATGGATCGAGACATGCTCCTGCTCATGGACGAGCAGACGAATAATCCCGAAATCGAGGAAGATCGAACGTATGAAATGTGGAATGTGTCCAAGGAACTGGCCCAGTACCGGCGGACCAACGACTTTTTGGATCGTTTTTTTGTTTTTCTGCATAATCATCAAGTTGTTTTGGAGCCCAACCACGCATTTTTTCGACCGCGGGACTTTTATGCTATCCAGTATGGCTCGGAGCAAGGATATTTGCAGTGGGAGCAATGGTTGCGCCGCTCGCATGAATTTGACTTTCTGCCGCTCTCCCATTTGACAGGCGATACGCGACAGGAGGAAGCCGTCAGTCTGACCCAATCGCTGCCATTTGACCACATGGGAAATCCGAAAGGCACGTTGGTGATCACCATTGAAAAAAGTAAGATCGGCCAGTATCTAGACGATTTTGTGACACAATACGAGGGCGATGCGCTGGTCGTCCACCCGAATGGCCAAGTCATCTACCAAAACGGAAGCTCCTTTGCCGCCAAGCTTGCCGATTCTGCAGCTTTGCCTAGTGGACTTGCGGGGGATCGCAGTCGGATCTATCAAGACCATCTGCTGCTGGCTGTGCGTTCCGAGCTGACCAATTGGCAGTACATCGCAAGCATTCCCCTTCGTTCTATCCAGCAGGAAGCAAGCATAATCCGCACTACGACGATTGTGTACATGAGCGCCGCGCTGCTCCTTGGCTTGGGGTTCATTGCGTTGTTTGCCTATCGCAATAGTCGGCCAATTAGCCGACTGCTTGCCCTCGTTCAAGAACATCCGGTCGCGGACAGACAAGTGGGCAGAGACGATTTTGAATTTCTTTCGGCCAACATTCAGCAGCTGGTCGAGCGCAATGCCAGGCTGCGTACAGATCTGCAGGAGCAGTGGCCGCTGGTGCGCGACGGCTATATCAAGCGGCTCTTGGTCGGAAATCTTCAATCGTTGGCTGAATTCGAGGCGATCTCCGGTCAGCTCGGTCTGGACGCATCGGCGGCAGGCGTAGCCGCACTTGTGCACTTGAAAGGGTACGCCGAGCTGGAGGAGGGCGAAGCCGTGAACGAGCTCGAGGTAGGCCGGCTGCTGGTGCGACAGGAGCTGCAAGCGGAAGCCCAACAGCCGGCGATCACCGACTGGGAGCCCGACAAAGTGGCGGTCATCCTGCAAATGAAAGCGAGCGATCATCCGTCTGAATGGAAAAAAGAACTGGAGAAGCGACTCGAGTCGCTATCGCAAAGGCTGCATGACAAATACGGCATGAGCATAGCGGTCGGGTGCGGCACGAATTTCCGGGCTTTGAACGAAGCGAGCCAGTCGCTCGGCGAAGCGCTTGAAGCGCTTGAATTCGGCTCGGCGGTCCGTCCCTACGCCCCGATCTGGTATGAAGAAGGGGCTAAAAAAAACGAGTTGTACTATTATCCGCTTGAATTGGAGCAGCGACTCTTCAAATCGCTTCAAACCGGCTATCTGGATGAAAGCAAGCGCATTCTTCACTACATCATGCAGCGGAATTTTAACCAGAGCGCGCTATCGGACGAAATGAAGCGGCAGCTTTTGGAGGAGCTCAGGACGACGCTTCGCAGATTGCTTGATCGTTATCGGGAAAAAGACGGGGAAAAGGAGAAGCTGGCCGCGATTGAGATGGCCCTGGCCACGATCCATCACGGGATGCCGGCGGCACAGTTGCAACAGGAGCTGGATCGACTCGTCACCGATATTTGCAGCCTTGTCCTCCTGCAAAAAGATGCCGAAAAGGATGAGCTTGTACAGTGCATCGTTCAGCAATTGGAATGCGAGTACCATGACCCCGATTTTACGCTTTTTCGCTTGACAGAGCACGTCAAAAAAACGGAAAAGTACATGTCCAGCCTGTTTAAAAAACAAACCGGAGAAACCATTACCGAATATTTGGAGCGATTGCGCATCGACAAAGCAACGGAGCTGCTGCTGGAGGGACAGGCCACGATCGATGAAATTGCCGGACTGACCGGCTATAATAGCGCACACTCTTTCCGCCGCGCGTTCAAGCGGGTCAAAGGCGTGTCGCCCAGCGTATTTCGGGACGAGGGCAGATCGGGGGAATGACCTCCGATCTTTTTTTGAGCCGGAACGGGCACAGACGTTGCGCCTGGACGCTTTCTCGGAACAATGTACCCTTGCGGAATCGGGTACCCCGGTCCCGAATTGGACGGTCCAATCGCTGATTTGTACCTGTTTTTGCATCTGGAAAACGCGTTAGGATAAGCACAGACGAAAGCGCTCCCACACGATGCGAGAGCGCATTCAATACAGGAAAAGGGGGCGTTGATGTGGATTCGGCGCAAGCAACAACCACCGCTGCAAAGCAAATGAAAATGAATCGGTCCGGTCGGGAGCGGAGACCGCTGCAAAAAAGTCTGCGGCTTCACTGGCAGCTTTATCTGCTCGTCCTGCTCCCGATCATGTACTTTGTCATCTTCAAGTACATTCCCATGTTTAATTCGGTGTTGGCCTTCAAGGAATACAACATCACCAAAGGAATCTGGGGCAGTCCGTGGGTGGGATTCAAATACTTTGAATTGTTTTTTGAAAATCCCGTCGCGTGGACGCTGATTAAGAATACGCTGCATATTTCCTTGTATCAGCTCGCCGTCACCTTTCCCGTTCCGATTCTGCTGGCGCTAGCGCTCAATGAGATTCGAAACGGCCGCTTCAAACGGACGGTGCAAATGGTGACCTATGCGCCGCATTTTATTTCAACGGTTGTAATGGTTTCCATCATCATGCTGTTTTTGTCGCCGCGTCTGGGGATTGTCAATACGATCCTGAATGCGTTCGGAATGGAATCGGTTAATTTTCTCGGCAGCTCCAAGCTGTTTAGCACTGTGTTTGTTTTCTCCGAGCTGTGGCAGACGGCGGGGTACTCGGCCATTATATTTTTGGCCGCACTGGCCGGCATCGATCCGTCGTTGTATGAGGCGGCCAAGGTGGACGGCGCCTCCCGCATGCAAAAAATCCGTCATGTCGATCTTCCGGGCATCCTGCCGGCAGCGGTGATCGTGCTCATCCTCAGCGTCGGCAATATTATGGCGCTTGGCTTCGAAAAGATTTACTTGCTGCAAAATCCGCTTAACCTGGAGACATCGGAAATCATTGCGACCTATGTCTACAAAATGGGGCTTTTGAATGCCAACTACAGCTTTGCGACGGCCGTCGGCTTGCTGAATTCCATCGTCAATCTTGTCTTGCTGGTGATCGTCAATGCGGCGGCCCGACGCGTGTCGGACAACAGTCTGTGGTAGAAAGGGGCGCTTTGAAGTGACAGCTGAACGTACACGTATTCAGGAATCACCCGGTGACAAGCTATTTTTGGGAGGCGTCTACACGTTTCTATTGCTTGCGCTCGTCATTGTGCTGTATCCGCTGGTCTATATCGTCAGCGCCTCCTTCAGCAGTCCCGAGGCGGTGGCCTCGGGAGAGGTGTGGCTGTTTCCGGTCCATTTTTCCCTGGAGGGCTACAAGGCGGTTTTTGGCAATTCGCTGATTTTAACCGGCTACGCCAACTCCTTGTTTTATGCGGCGACGGGCACGTTGATCAGCGTCACGCTGACCATCATGATTGCCTACCCGTTGTCGCGCAAAACGTTTTACGGACGCGGCCCGCTAATCTTCTTCGTGTTGTTTACGATGCTGTTTGCCGGCGGCCTTATCCCGACCTACATGGTCGTCAAGACGCTGGGACTGATCGATACGCGGTGGGCTTTGCTGCTCCCCAATGCCATCCTGGCCTATCAGGTAATTATTGCCCGCACCTTCTTTCAGTCCACTGTGCCGGACGAGCTCGTCGAGGCGAGCCAACTGGACGGATGCAGCGATATCCGGTTCATCGGGAGCGTCGTGCTGCCGCTGTCCAAGCCCATTATCGCCGTATTGGCGCTGATGTACGCAGTCGGGCAGTGGAATGCCTACTTTGATGCGCTGATTTACTTGAAAACGCAGGAACTGTATCCGCTCCAGCTGATCCTGCGCAGCATTCTCGTGCTCAACAATGCGACGCCCATCGATGCCGAGGAAATGATTCGGAGGCAGCAAATTGCCGAGCTGATGAAGTATTCGCTGATCATCGTAGCCAGCATTCCCGTGCTCGTGATTTATCCATTTGTTCAAAAATATTTTGTGAAAGGTGTATTGATCGGTTCCGTAAAAGGCTGACGCGCCGTGAATCAGCTTCGCGAAAGGGGGGATGCGCTGCAGTTCAAGGCTTGCAGAGCCATTTAAGCATGAGCAGCAGTCAAGCGTATTAGGGTATGTGAACTTTTATGAAGAAAAGGGAGTGTCCACATGAACAAAAGAAAACACGCCGGGTGGATAGCGGGTCTGCTCAGCATTAGCCTTCTTGTATCGGCTTGCGCAGGCAACAATGAAGCGCCGGCGGATAACGGCGAAGCTAACGGTGAAAACGGCGAAAACCAGGCAGTTGAAATTTCGGTTTTTGCGACGGTTGACCCCAACGTCGATTTGCCGACCAACTCGTTTACCAAGCTGGTGGAGGACAAGTTTAACCTTTCGTTGGACTGGACGTCCGTTCCCTATGACGGGGCTACGGAAAAACGTCAAATTTCCATGTCGAGCGGCGACTACCCCGATATTTTTATGACCGTGCCGTGGGTCGACCGCTTCACGCGCACGGACATGCTGCGCTACGGCAAGCAGGGCGTCATCATTCCGCTCAATGACCTGATAGAAGAATATGCGCCGAATATCCAAGCGGCACTGGATAACCACCCGTACTACAAGGCGATGAACATCGCCCCTGACGGCAATATTTACGGCTTGAATCAATTCAACGAGTGCTACCATTGCTCGTATCCTTACAAGATGTGGCTCAATACAACATGGCTCGACCAACTTGGTCTGGAAACGCCGCGCACAACGGAGCAATTTAAAGCGGTGCTGGAGGCCTTCAAAACACAGGATCCAAACGGGAACGGAAAAGCGGACGAGGTGCCGCTCAGCGGTTCGACGGAAACGTTCGGGGTTCGCATCATTCCGTTTCTGATGAATGGCTTTATTTATGACGACGACAAGACGTTTTTGATGCTCAAGGACGGCAACGTTGCGTTCGCTCCGATTCAGGAGGAGTGGAAGCAAGGGCTTGCGTACATCAAGTCGCTGTATGACGGCGGATTGATTGATCCGGGCGCCTTTACGCAAAACGCGGAAGCGTTTAAAAAAATCGGCGAAAACGCCTCCGCTCAAATTCTGGGCGCGGGAGCGGGCATGCATCCGGCTATTTTTATCGATACGACGGCGGAAGGCAAATACAACCAGGATTACGATGCGATCGCTCCGCTTCAAGGTCCGAATTCGGACTATTCGACCTTTGCCTATCCCGTAGAGGCAGGCGCTTCATTCGTGATTACGAACGAAGCGAGCGAGGAAGCCCGGGTGGCGGCGATCAAGATGCTCGATTACTTGTTCACCGAAGAAGGACAATTGCTGAGCAACTACGGGGAAGAAGACCTGAATTGGCGGCGCCCGCAGGAGGGCGAGGTGGCGCTCAACGAGGAAGTAGAACCCAAATTCAAAAGCCTGACCGTGGATAACGGCGGCGAGCCGCTGAACAACAGCTGGGGGCCGATCGCTCAATATTACCAGCCCAAGGCATTCCGTGATGCCTGGGTGCAGGGTACCGATATTTACGATCCCTCGGGATTCGAACGCCGCCTGCAGCAAGCAACGCTGCTGTACGATGGCAAGGAGCCGGATGCCTTGTTCCCGTACTGGTCCGTATGGGTCAATCCGGACACGGTGGACGAACTGAGCATGATCCAGACGAATATCACCGACTATGTCGATCAGAACGCGCTGCAATTCATTACCGGAGACAAGAGCCTGGAGAAGGATTGGGATAGCTACGTCAAAGGTCTGGAATCGCTCAATGTCAGCCGATATGTCGAATTGAACCAGTTGGCCTACGATGATACCGCGTTGAAATAAAGTTTTAGCCAGGCGGCCGCGGCTCTTATCAGAGAATGCGGCCGCTTCGGATAGGAAGTGCATATAAGCAATTGAAAAGGCAAGGTGATCCTCCATGTCAAGTCATTCAAACGAACAACTAAAAGATTGTCCCCGGTCCAGCGCGGGCCAACGGCAGCAGCAGCTGCTGAACCGCGGCTGGGTTTTTGCATACGGCGACATGCCGGAGGCCAAGGAAGCGGCTTATGATGACAGCAACTGGTATACGGCGGGAATTCCGCACTCGTTCGGCACGCCCTATTTCATGGAGAATACCTTTTACGTCGGCTATGGCTGCTATCGAAAACGCTTCTCCGTATCGAAAGAATGGCTGGGACGGAGATTGTCGCTGGAATTCCAGGGCGTGTTTCAGGAAGCGGAGGTGTATGTCAACGGGGCGCTGGCAGGTCGGCACCAGGGCGGTTACACCGCATTCGAAATCGACATCTCCTCGCTCGTCCGCGAAGGCGGCAATCTGTTGTTCGTGCGCGTCAACAATCTGTGGAATCCGCGCCTGGCGCCCCGCGCCGGCGAGCATGTGTTCAATGGCGGCATCTATCGCGATGTCAGCCTGATTGTGACCGATCCGCTGCATGTCGCCTGGTACGGCACGTATGTGACGACGCCGCAGGCCTCTTCGGAGGAAGCGCTTGTGGAGATGCGGACGGAGGTTGCGAACCGCAAGGGCGTGCCTGTGGACTGCACGCTTGTTTCCACCGTCGAATACGAGGGGCGTGTGCTGCTGGAGATCCGGCAGACCCGACGCATCGATGCGTACGGCCAGGTGGAATTTCTCCAGCAGGGCATGCTGGCTTCGCCGCAGCTGTGGCACCCCGATACGCCGCGGCTGTACATACTGCGCAGCTGCGTCTACGACGGCGAGGGTGAACTGCGAGACACATACGAGACCCGGTTCGGCGTGCGTTGGTTCCGCTTCGATGCGCACGAGGGCTTTTTTCTCAACGGCGAGCATTACGATATCCTCGGGGCCAATGCGCACCAGGATCATGCCGGCTGGGGAGACGCCGTGACGCGGGCGGGGATGGCGCGCGACGTGCGGCTGATCAAGGAATGCGGGATGAATCTGATCCGGGGCTCGCACTATCCGCATCATCCGCATGTGGCGGCCGAATGCGACAGGCAGGGCTTGTTGTTCTGGTCGGAGCTGTGCTACTGGGGCATCGGGGGGGCCAATGTCGAAGGCTACTGGTCGAGCAGCGCCTATCCGGTGCGCGAGGCGGATCGGGCCGAGTTCGAGGACAGCTGTATGCGGGCTTTGGAGGAGATGATCCGCACCAATCGCAACCATCCGAGCATCGTCGTGTGGAGCGTGTCCAACGAGCCGTTCTTCAGCGAGCCGGAGGTGATGGACGCGGCCCGCGCGCTCACCGTGCGGCTCGTCGGGCACGCGCGGACGCTCGATTCGAGCCGTCCGGCCGCGGTTGGAGGCGCACAGCGCGAGGGGTTTGACACACTTGGCGATCTCGCCGGTTATAACGGCGACGGCGCGGCGCTTTACCGGGATCCGGGCTTCCCGAGCTTCGTCTCGGAATACGGGAGCGTCATTGGCGACCGGCCGGGCGTCTATGCGCCCGGCTACACCGACGGTGTCGAGACGAATCCGCGCTGGCGCTCGGGCAAGGCGCTGTGGTGCGGCTTTCACCATGGCAGCATCGCCGGTGACATGGGACGGATGGGGATGATCGATTATTACCGTCTGCCGCTCGGCGCCTGGTACTGGTACCGCAATGAGCGGCTCGGCATTGCGCCGCCGCCGCCCGCGCGCCGCGCGGGCGCCTGCGCACTCGAGCTGCGCTCGGATCGCAGGGAGATCGCGACAGACGGCACGGACGATGCCCATCTGATCGTCCAGACCGTAGACGAGCAGGGGCGGCGTGTCGATCTGCCCGCGGTCGTCACGCTCGAGGTGGTCGAGGGCGGGGGGATCTTCCCGACCGGCCGATCGATCGAGCTGTCGACGGCGAGTCTGAGCTTCCTTGACGGCATGGGGGCGATCGAGCTGAGATCCTACTACGCCGGGCGCGTCGTCGTGCAGGCTAGCTCGGCAGGGCTGCGCGCCGCGACGCTCGAGCTCGAGGCATACGGCGAGGAGGCGTGGGCCGGGCAGCGGGTGCATATGCCGGAAGGGCCGCCGTCACGGCTGACGCCGCCGCGCGCGGACGCTCCTGCCGATATTGCGTTGCATCGCCCGGTCTTTTGCAGCAGTCAGGCCGCTGACAGCCCTGCCATGCACGTCACGGATGCCCGCGCGGCGACCTGCTGGCGTCCGGCGTCGGGCGCTGCCGGCGAGTGGCTGGCAGTCGACCTCGAGGGCACCAAGCAGGCGTCACTCGCGCATGTCACGCTGGACCTGACTCCAGAGGAGGGCTGGCCGCCGCTGGAGCTGGCCTGTTCCTCGGACGGCAGGCAGTATGCGCCGCTCCCTGGCGTGCAGCGCGACGACGCGAGCGTCAGCGTCAGCGTGGCGCTGCCTGCCGAGGGACTGCGCTATCTGCGCATCCGCTTCCCGCAGCGTGCGGCCGCCGTGCGCGCTGTCTCGATCTGGAGCTGAATACAGGCGTCAGGGGCTTGACAGCGTCCCCGAGGCGTCACATAGTGATAGAGCATAGCATGCAGCTATCGCGCCTAGCATGCCAGAGCAAGTCAAAAGGAGGGCTACGAATGCAACTGCTCATCGCGGACGACGACGATTACACGCGCGAAGGTCTGATCGACACGTTGCCGTGGGCGCGCCTCGGCATCGCGCGCGTCATTCAGGCTCGGGACGGCGTCGAGGCGGCCCGGCTTGCGGCGCAGACGCGGCCGGAGATCGTCCTGACGGATATTCGCATGCCGCGGCTCAGCGGCCTCGAATTCGCAGAGCAGCTGATCCGGATCTGTCCGGACAGCCAACTGCTGTTCATGAGCGGCTACATGGAGGTGGATTACCTCAAGCGCGCGATCAAGCTGGCAGCCGTCGACTTCATCGAGAAGCCGGTCAAACCGTCCGAGGTGGAGCGGGCCATCCTCAAAACGCTCGCGCAGCTGCGCGAGCGTCAGGAGCGGCAGATGATCCGGGCGGAAAACGTGATCTTGCAGCAGCAGCGTCTGGCCGAGCTGCTGCTGCAAGGCCCCTTCGAGCCGGCGCAAGCGTCCAGGCTGTGCGATGCGACGGGCTTCCCGGCGGCAGGGAGCTACATCGCGGCTGTGCTGGAACGGCGCTCCGCCGCGCCGCAGGAGACAGCGCTGCGGGAGACGGTTGCCGGCCACCTCGGTACGCGCTACGCCGCGCTCGTCCGCCAGACGGGCCCGAAGCGGGTGCAAGTGGTCGCGGCTTGCGGTGCCGGCGCCCGTGAGGCTTCACGGCTCGTCGACTGGCTAGCCGCACTGGCGGAGCACCTGCCGTCCTGCACGATCGGCATCGGCTCCTGCGCGGCCGGCCTGTCCGAGGTGCGCGCGAGCTGTGCCGCTGCCCAGCAGGCTGCGGACCGCTCGTTCTACGAGCCCGGCAGCCGGGTATTCCGTCAGATGGATGCCGTCGCCGGTACAGCGGCCGGCACGACAGCGGCTGGCACGTCCGGTCTGTTGGCCGAGTGCTATCGGCTGCTGGACGAAGCTCCGGAGCAGCTTCCGGATTGGCTTGCGGCGGTTTGCAAGCGCTTTAACGAATGCCGCTCGCCGGCTCGTCCGGAGGTAGAGGCGCTGTTCGCCGCCTGCGCCGATGCGATCCTGTCGCGCAGTCCGGCGCACGCCCGCTCCTCGGGCGCCGACGCACCGCGCGACGCGCTGCGCGCTTGCCGCAGCATCGGCGATGCGGAGACGTACATGCGCGAGCTCGCCCGGCGGCATGATGAGGCAATGCGCCAGGCGGCGAGCTATTCCCGCCATGTACGGGAGGTTCTGCGCTATGTGGCGCAGCATTATACCGACCCGGCGCTCGATCTGGCCCGGATCGCCCGCCATATGCAGCGCTCGGCGGCTCATCTGAGCGTCGTGTTCAGGCAGGAGGCGGGCACGACGATCCGGCAGCATATCAATGACTGCCGGATCGGCGAGGCCAAGCGGCTGCTGCTGAGCGAGCGATACAAGGTGCATGAAATCGCCGAATTGTGCGGCTACGCCAGCGCCAGCTATTTCGCCAAAGCGTTCAAGTCGGCAACCGGCTTTGCCCCGGCCGATTTCAAGGGACGCCGCAAAAAATGAAAGCGCTCACCTGGATTCGCAACATGCCGCTCAAGCGCAAGCTTGTCCTGCTTTTTGCCGCGGTCGGCCTCGTCCCGCTCGTGCTGACCTTTTTTATCTCCTACAACGAGCTGCACAAGTCGCTGGCCGACGGCCAGAATTATGCAGCCAACCGCACGTATGAGCAGACCCTGACCGCCTTGTCGAACCTGTTCGGCCAGATGGAGGAGGTGTCGGCGATGATGATCGTCAACGAGGACATCAACGCCCTGCTGGCCCGCCGGCCCGGCGAGATGCCCATCCCGGAGCAGTTGTCCGCGTACGACAACATTTACGCCTATACCCGAATTCTCGAAACCAACATGGAGCTCCAGAACATTATGTTCTTTGTCGACGATGCTTTTGTCATCACAGGCGAGGATGCGCTCTTCCGGCCGATCGGTTCGCTCGCCGACGACAACTGGGCCGCGCACATTCGCGCGCGCCGCGGCAGCCCGACATGGGGCATGTACGAGGACCGCGGGCGCGGCCCGGCACGCACGTACTTGACGCTGGGCAGAATGCTGTGGAATCCCAACGATCTGGCCGAGCCGGTAGGGATCGTCTCGATTGGCATCGCGCTCGGGCAGATCCGCCAGACGATGGCGCAGTCGGTGCCGGAGCAGGTCGTCTATCTGGAGACGGGAGAAGGCGAGCTCGTGACCGGCAGCGGCGAGGAGAGGCTCGCGCAGCTGCGATTGCCGATGCGTCCCGGCAGCAGCGGCGGATTCCGAGAGGTCGCGCTGGACGGCGAGACGGTCCTGGCGCGCGATCAGCAGGTAGGCAATACGAACCTGTACCTCGTATCGGTCATGTCGCAGCGGGCGGCAACGGCTGCGATCGATCAGGTGCGGCTGCAGCTCATCGCCATGTACGGCGCAATCAGCCTGCTGCTATTGCTGTGCATCGTCCTCATCACACGCTCGATCACGCGCAGAGTGTACCAGCTGATGAACCGCATGAGTCAGGTGCGCCAGGGCAGACTCCGTCCGCTCGATATCGCGCCGAGCGAGGATGAGATCGGCCAGCTCGTGTCCAGCTACAATTACATGATCGCCAGCGTGCAGGATCTGCTGAGGGAGCAATTTCGACTGGGTCAGGAGAAGAAGGGCGCCGAGCTGAAGGCGCTACAGTCCCAGATTAATCCGCATTTCTTATACAATACGCTCGATATGATCAATTGGATGGCCGTGCGAGAGGAGCGCGACAATCTCCGAGAGGTGGTGTATGCGCTCTCAGACTATTACAAGCTGGTATTGAACAAGGGAGAGGATGTGGTCACGGTGGCCGACGAGCTGCGACTTTGCAGCATTTACATGGACATTCAAAGAAAACGGCTGAAAAATCGCGTGACGCTGCAGGTCGATGTGCATGCCGACGCGCTGGCGTGCCTGCTCCCGAAAATTACGCTGCAGCCGCTGGTGGAAAATGCGATCGTGCACGGCATTCTGGAAAAGCCGGAGGGCGAAGGCGACATTCGGATTGTCGGGAACGCCGCTCACGGACGTTTGCATCTGGAGGTGCGCGACGACGGGGTCGGCATGCGCGGTCAGGCGCCGGATGCGAGCCGGAACAAGGGGAGCGGGTACGGCATGGGGAATATCGCCAATCGTCTGGCGCTCTATTTTGGCGAAGACGGAGGGATCCGCCCGCGCCAGGCAGAGGACGGGGGCACGCGCATCGTACTTGATGTGCCCGCAGTTCGGGCAGAATCCGCGTTTTTTACAACAAATCTAAAAAAAGTGTGATCGTCTACGGCCGCCAATGCCCGCTATACTAAAGGTACACGCATAAGAGCGCGCGCAAGGCTGCAAGGATCACCGGGAGGAGATCGTGGGTATGGCAACGTGGATAACCGAGGGGAGGAAGGCAGGGCTGCTGCTCGCGGCGCTCCTCGCGATGGCCGCCTGCTCCGGCCCGGCAGCGCCGGAGCAGGCGGAGCCAGGCGAGGACCAGCCGGTTGCGGAACCCGCGGTGCTGCGCGCAGTCACGATGGGCACGGAGCCTGCCGCGGGGATGGCAGCGTTCTACGACCAACTGGACGCGCTGACCTTGCGCGATCTGGGCGTGCGGGTGCGGTTCGATTATATGCCCTGGGGCGACGAAAAAAATCAGATCGGCCGGGCGATCGTAGCGAAGGAATACGACCTGTACGTCGGCGGGGCCTGGACGGCGTTCAGCGCTTACGCCACCAAAAACGCATTCGTCGATCTCGCGCCGCTGCTGCGGCATACCCCGGAACTGGTCGCGCATTACCGGGGCCAACTGGATAACGTGAAAATCGGCGGCAAGCTCTACGGCATTCCGCAATTGGGCAAGGCAGGAGCAGGCGGCGAAGGCGTGTTGTACCGCGAGGATCTGCGCGAGGCATGGGGCTTGCCGGAAATACGCGATCTCAAGACGCTGGAGCAGTATCTGTACCGGGCGCGGGAAGTGTATGCGACTGTGCCGATGATCAACGACAAGCGCTTCGCCGAAAACCTGTGGACGATGATTGCAGGCGGCCGCTATCATACCGTCGCGAAATACTATGCCGTCGCGCCGATCGACGATCCGTACACCGTCCAGAGCCTGTACGATACGCCGGAATACGAGGCGGTCGTCCGCAAGGCCAAGCAATGGTACGACGACGGCATCGTCGACCCCGACATTCTCGCGGCGACGGCCAACGAGACGGGCAAGACGCTGCGGCTGATGCTTGAAGACCGCAAGCCGCTGGAGTTTAATAATCATTTTGGGGCGGTCAGCAGCGGTTACATCGGAGCGTTGAAGCGGGCCCATCCGAATTACGAATACGGGTGGTACGATTATGTGTATCACACCTATCCCGAGCAGCTCTACCTGCCCCAGCTGTCGGCCGGCACGAGCACGATGATCTCGGTCGGCTCGCACTCCGCACACGCCGAGACCGCGCTCAGATTCATCGAGCTGGCGCATACCAATCAGACGTACTACGACCTGCTGCAGTTCGGAGTGGAGGGCGAGCATTACGAGCGCTATGACGGCCTCATCGCCTACGACGGCATCGACAGCGCCAACCAGAAGCCGGGATGGACCGGTCTGTACGACGCGTACATGCAGCCGCCGGAGCGCTACCCGGGGGAATGGCAGGCCATCCACGACGAACTCGTGCGCGAGGCCGGACCCGAGCTCGCCGCGCGCAATGGCGCCAGTCCTTACGAAGGCTTCGCCTTCAATACAGCCAATCTGACCGAGACGATGGCGCAGCTCGAGCAGGTCCGTGCGCAATACGTCCAGCCGCTGGCAGCTGGTGTGAGCGCGGACCCCGAGACCGAGCTGCAGGTCGTGCAGCAGCGTCTTGGTTCGGCAGGAATGCAAGCGTATCTGTCCGAGCTTCAAGAGCAATTGAATCATTACGCGGCGAATCGTCCCGTTGCCGAAGCATCGCGTTTACAGCCCTGATTCGCATACCCATAGCAAGCAAAAGCACCTGCCGAATGCATTTCTCGTGCTCGATTCGATCAGTCGGATAAGAGGAAGACATGAGGTATGGGAGCTTTTGCGGCTATTAGATTACATAATATATCATTTATATAAATAAAAGTAATGAAAATTTCTTATTTTTTTTATAAGGAGGGTCTCAATTGTCTGAAATGAACGCGCTTTCAGAAACGGTTTCATCCGGCAAGCGTCGCGAACGATTCGCGTTTTTCAAAGAAATTCGCAAAAACGGCAAGCTCTATTTGCTCACGCTGCCGGGCATTTTGCTCATTCTGGTATTCGCCTATCTGCCCATGGGCGGCATCGTGATCGCCTTTCAGGATTTTAACGTCATGGAAGGCATCGCGGGGAGCGAATTTGTCGGACTGCGCAATTTTGAGTTTTTCGTGCAATCCCCCGATATGCTGCGCATCGCCGGCAATACGCTTTACCTCAATGCGCTGTTTATCGTCTTCAGCACGCTGGCCGCCATCTCCATAGCCGTCATGCTGACCGAGATTGGCGGCAGATGGTTCAAGCGAATTGCGCAATCGCTTGTCATTCTCCCGCATTTCGTCTCCTGGACCGTTGTGGCGATGCTGCTGAGCGTATTGCTCAATACCGAGGCTGGACTGATCAACCAGCTGCTTGCGGCGTTCGGCGTCGACGCGGTGCAATTTTACTCGGATCCGGACAAGTGGCCCCTTATCCTGGTGCTCGTCAAGATTTGGCAGGGGGCGGGCTTCGGCTCCATCGTCTATTTGGCGACGATTGCCGGCATTAACCCGGACATCTATGAAGCCGCTTCCATCGATGGGGCAAGCCGCTGGCAGAAGATTCGGTTCATTACGCTGCCGCTGCTCAAGACGACCGTCATTTTGTTGACGCTGCTGGCAATGGGCGGCATTTTTTACGGCGACTTCGGCATGATCTACGCGATCGTCGGTCTGAATGTGCTGCTGTATCCGACCACGGACGTCATCGACACCTACGTCTACCGCGCGCTGATGGAGCTGGGCGATCTCAGCATGGCGGCGGCGGTCGGCTTCTTCCAGTCGGTGCTCGGCTTCATTCTGGTCATCACCGTCAATTGGCTGGCGCGCAGGTTCAGTCCCGATTCGGCGATATTTTGAGGAGGTCGGTTGTTTTGATCAAGGAGAGCTTGGCGGATCGGTTGCTGAAGGGAGCGTTTGCCGGCTGCCTGACGCTATTCGCCGTCTATTGTATCCTGCCGTTCGTCGCGGTCATCGGCAATTCGCTGACGACGGAGCGTTCGATCCGGCTGCATGGCTTCACGCTTTTTCCACGGGAATGGACGACGCTCGCGTACCAGTTCATTTTCAGCGACAGCACCATTTTCCGGGCCTACGGCGTGACGATTTTCGTCACGGTCGTCGGTACCGCGCTGGCGATGCTGGCGACCTGCGCGCTCGCTTATCCGTTGTCGCTGCGCGCTTTGAAATACCGCAACGCCATCAATTTTTACGTGTATTTCACGATGCTGTTCAACGGCGGTCTGGTCGCCAGCTACCTGCTGATCGCGAAATACCTCGGCATGAAGGATACGATATGGGTGCTTATTATCCCGGCGCTCATCAATCCGTGGAACATGTTCCTGCTGCGCAACTTTTTCAAGTCCATCGACGAGTCGCTGGCGGAATCGGCCAAGATCGACGGCGCCGACGACATCTACATCATGTTCCGCATCATCCTGCCGATTTCGCTGCCGGCGTTGTCGACGATCGGACTGTTTTACGCCATCGCCTTTTGGAACAAATGGTTCGAGGCGCTGCTTTACATTTCCGACGAGCGGCTCTATCCGCTGCAATATTTGATTCAGCGCATCATGTCGAATTTGCAATTTGCGGAGCAGCTGCAAGCCAAGGGCCTGTTCGTCGATATTGAGACACCGACGCTGACCGTCAATCTGGCTACCACGGTCGTGACAATCGGACCGATCATCTTTTTGTATCCGTTTTTGCAGAAATATTTTGTCAAAGGGCTGATGGTCGGCGCCGTCAAGGGCTGAGCGGAGTGAACGCAATGACCCGGCTTCGACAGCTGCGCGGGCATCGGGGCTCCTGGCGCCGTGCTGCCCGCCGGTTGTTAAGCATAGATACGCTCGCATAAAAGGGAGGAAACGAAACAATGAAACGCAAAGGAAAAGGACCGACGGCGCTGCTGCTCGTCCTGACGCTGCTGGCGACGCTAACGGCGGCCTGCACAGGCAACGAAGGGAACGCGCCCGAGGCGGGCGAACAAACCGAAGGACCGAACGGCGCAAATGCAGCGGAAGCAGCCGACAACGCCGCGCCGCCCGCACTCGACCCGGTCGAGCTCAAGGTCAAGCTGTTCGGCGAGAAGCCGACGGATATGGACGCAGTCGTCGCCGAGTTCGAAAGCCGCTCCAAGGAAGCGCTGAATACGACGCTGGACGTGACGTTCGACGTGGCGGCCGAGTACCGCAACAAGCTCAAGCTGATGCTGGCGGCCGGCGAAGAGATCGATCTGGCCTTCGACGCGCCGTGGTGGGATCTGAATGCGAACGTCAGCAAGGGCTACTACCACGAGCTGGACGCATATTTCAACAACGACGATTATCCGGGGCTAAAGGCCGCCTTCACGCCGGAATACCTGGAGGCCAACAAGATCGACGGCCACATCTACGCGATTCCGGTGACCAACACGTTCTACGACATTCCGGTCGTCCTGATTCGCAAGGATCTGCGCGAAAAATACGGCATGGAGCCGGTGGACAGCTACGCCGATCTCAAGCAATTCCTCGATCAGGTGCTGGCCAATGAGAATCCGAAGGCATTCGTCCCGTGGGGCGGCGGCCGCAACACGTGGTACCACGTGTTTGCGAATTTCGACACCAAGCAGACGCATTACCGCGCCTTCCCGTTCGAAATTACCGGCACCGGCGCGTTGTTCAATCTCGTGCTCTCCGAGGACGGCAAGCAGGTGCTCGGGGCGACGACGCTGGGCGATCCGGACGAGGCGTACAGCGGATTCCCGGCGCCGCTGAATGAGCCGGACTTCTTCTACGATCATTACGATACGAAGGTCGAATACCGCAAGTATCTGCCGAGCGATCCGCTGGCGCAGAATCAGACGACTACGGTGGAGGGCGGCGCGCACGAGACGACGCTGAACAGCGTGGCGAGCGACCGTCAGAAGCTGAAGGAGACCTATCCGGACGCCGACTACGAGATCTTCGTCTACAACGATGCGGTTCGCGCCATGGAGAGCGGCGCGATCGCCACCGGCTTCAAGGCGTGGAACTTCCTCACCGTGCCGAAATCCTCGAAAAATGTGGAGCGGACGATGAAATTCCTGGACTGGGTGTTCGCCAGCCCGGATCATCACGATCTGTTCGAGCTCGGGATCGAGGGGACGCATTGGGAAAAAGACGGCGAGCGTTACTACCGGGTCACCGAGCAGACGCCGGATTACGCGTTCCCGGCATATGAAATGACGTGGAATCCGCAGCTGTCTCGCATCAACGGCAACAACGACGAGGAGACGCTGAAGTATATCGAATACGAATACGACCAGGATTCGTACTATCGGATGGCGCTGAGCGGGTTCACCTTCAATCCGGAGAACGTTAAAAACGAGATCGCCAAGGTGCAGCCGAAGTTCGACGAGCTGCGACCGGTGCTGGAGGCGGGGCTCGATCCCGAGTGGCGCGAGAGCGCCGGCAAGCTGAACGCGCAAATGCGCGCGCTCGGACTGGAGAACATCCGCGAAGAGCTGATCAAGCAGGCGCAGGACTATCTGGACAGCGGCGGCCAGTAAGGCGCCAGGCAGCCTGTCATGCAAGGCCAAAATGGTACCCGGGGAGAGATGCTACGTGAAAAAATGGCTGATTGTACTGGTAGTCGCGGGTCTGCTAACCCCGCTGAGCGGTCGCGCCGATCACAGCCGCACTTATGCCGATCCGGTATTCGCCCATCCCGGGCTGCTGCACACGCAGGCCGATCTGGATCGGATCGAGCTGATGGTGGACGCGGGCATGCAGCCGTATCTGGACGGATGGAACGCGCTGCTCGCCAGTCCGCTCTCCAGCGACAACTGGACGCCGCGGGCGACCGCCACCATCGTGCGCGGCGGCACGGGCACCAATGTCTCCTTGCTCTACACCGATATCGCGCGCGCCTATCAGAATGCGCTGATCTGGCGCATAAGCGGGGATACCGACCATGGGGATACCGCCCGCGATATCCTCAATGCCTGGTCCGCCACGCTGACGACGATCACCGGCAACGCCGACCGCTACCTCGCGTCGGGCTTGTACGGGTATCAGATGGCCAATGCCGCCGAGCTGATGCGGGGCTACCCCGGCTTTGACGTGGCGCAGATGCAGGATTTGCTGCTGGACGTTTTTTACACGCCGCTCGCCGAGCGCTTCCTGATCGGCAACGCGTACGGCGACGACCACAACGGCGCGTATATTCAGAATTATTGGGCCAACTGGGATCTGGCGAACATGGCCGCGACTGTGGCGATCGGCATCTTTTGCGATCGGGCCGACATCTACGAGATCGGGGTCAATTACTTCCAGTACGGCGCAGGCAACGGCTCGATCTATAATGCGATTCCCTACCTCCATCCCGGCGGTCTGGCACAGTGGCAGGAGTCCGGTCGCGACCAGCCGCATACGATGCTGGGCATCGGACTGATGGCGACCGTCGCCGAGATGGCGTGGAATCAGGGCGACGACCTGTACGGCTGGGCCGACAACCGCTTCCTGCAGGCGGCTGAATACGTCGCCAAGTACAACCTGGGCGACGCGGTGCCGTACTCGACCTACGAATGGGGCAGCGGCGTCAACGGCTCGGTACAGACCCAGACCGTCATATCCGACTCGGGCCGGTACGGCTCGCGGCCGATCTGGGAGATGATCTACCACCATTATGTGAGCCGGAAGGGGTTGTCCGCCCCCAATATCGCGGCGATCGCCGCCCAGGGCCGCCCCGAGGGAGGGCCCGACCCGCAGAGTCCGTCCTCGTACGATCATCTCGGCTTCGGCACGCTGATGCATACGCGGCCATCGGGCGGAGGAGGCTCGGCGGCGCAGCCGGCCGGCAATGTGGCGGACGGGACGTATCGCTTCACGCTGCAGCTCGACGGCAAGGCGATGGGGACCGCCGACACGTCGAGCGGCGCGGCCGCGCTCAAGTCGACGTATACCGGCAGTCCGAGCCAGCACTGGCAGGTCAATCATGTCGGCGGCGGGCAATATACGATCCGCAATGCAGCCAGCGGACTCTACCTGGATGTCGCGGACGTCTCGCATGATCATGGCGCTTCCTTCATCCAATGGAGCTACACCGGGGCCGCCAATCAGCGCTTCGCCTTCTTGCCGACGGGCGGAGGCTACTACCGGATCACGCCGGTGCACAGCAACAAGCCGGCCGACGTACCCGGCGCCTCGACTGCGGAGAATGTCGAACTCAAGCAGTGGCGCTACATTCTCGGCAGCAACCAGCAGTGGCTGCTGGAGCCGGTGAGCTAAACAGCCAAGAGAGGATGACGAATGCGATGCCAACGATGCGAAAGATGAAACTTAAGACCGGGCTCTTCCTGAGCCTGGCCCTGCTCCTGCAGCTCGTGCTGCCGCTGACCGGCGGCGGCCCGACGCTCGCGGGCGGCGGCTACCGGACGGCGTCGGCCGCCACGGCGGGACCGGACGGCGGCGCCCTGGACCTGATCGTCTTCGGCGACCCGGCCTCCGAAGCGGCGCATGACTTCCAGGGCGCGCGCTCGCGCATAGTCAGCGGCTTCCGCGGCGAGCCGGCGCGCGTCGCCGAGCCGGCGGTGCCGGTCGCCAAGACGGGCGGGGATCTGACCTTCACGATGCGGGTCGATCCGGATCAGCGCAATTACTTCACCGTCAAGCTGGCCGGGGGCGACAGCAACAACGGTACGACCAGCATGGTCAACCTGAATGGCGAGCAGATCGGCTATCTGCGCCACGGCGATTATGAGTCGCTCAAGAGCTATGGTCCGCCCGATCAGTTCTATTACTTCACCGTCATGCTGCCGCTCGAATCGACCCGCGGCAAGGAGACGGCCGAGCTCACGATCAGCACCGCCAATCTGTGGGAGGATATGACCGCGGATTCCAAGCCGTTCTACCGGGCGTACACCCATACGGCCGCTTACCTCGACGTCGCGGACGAGGTGCAGGGCAGCGCTCCAGGGGAAGGACGGGCGGCGGCCGATCTGAAGCGCGAAGGCCTGACGCCGCAGGAGAGACAGGCGCGCGTCGATGCGTACATGGACGGACTGGCAAGCCGCTTCGCGGACTACTCGTCCAAGGTGGACGGCGGACCCGGCGCCAAGCTCTCCATCATCCGCTATCAGGACGAGCTGAAATCCTATGCCAGCATGCTCAAGACGGACTGGTCGCCTGCCGACACGCCCGCCCAAAAAAGAGCCGGTCTGGAGCGCATCTTCAAAACGATTGACAATCATGTCAAGGATTATTACGGCAACGTGCTGCTCGTGCTGCGCGGCGGGCATCAAGGCGACTGGGGCGGCTACTACGGCGCGCTCGGCGAGGCGCTATACCTCGTCGAGCCGCTGATCCGCGACGATGCGATATACGGCGAGACCGCCTTCGAGGCCTTGCTTGACGAGCCGTTCGACACGGGCACATCAGCCGGGGAATTTTCGCTGGCCAGCGCCGACTGGGAGGGCGGCGAGCTGACTAGGCGCGAGGCGTGGGAGCGCGCGCTCAAGGCGAATTTTGACTTTGCCCGGGCGCGGCTATCTTACATTTACAATCAGATGCTCTATACGTACGAGGGCGCATGGGAGGCGCAGGAGGGCCTGCGCATCATCGCCTCGGACTTCTACGAGGGCCGTGCGCGCAGCGAGCGGATCCTGCTCGAGTCGCTCGGCATCGAGCCGTTTCTCGGCGAGGAGGTGCTGCTCGGACCGGCCGGGGAGGAGCTCGATCTGTACCACTCCCTGTTCTATCACGACGGCAATGCGCGCTTCACGACCGACTTCGAGCAATACGTCGCCAAAGGGCTGGCGCAAAGCAAGCTCGACGAGCACGGCGAGGTCGTGCGGCGGCTGCCGTACGGCGAGCATTACACCGGACTCACCGCGGACGGCCTGACGCGCGAGAACAGCTACGTCGCCAACTACGGCGAGGCGGCCAATTATTTGCTGAATTACTTTTACAAGACGCATGATCACGACCGGACCGAGGCCGACCGGCTGCTGAACGATCGCATCTTGCAGGCGGCGCTGCGCAATCTCCACGCCCGCGGCCAGACCCGCTATCCCGGGCTTGACGACGCCGGCAACCGGGTGATGAAGGCCGAGCAGGCTACCGACGATCGCAACCAGTCCTTTCCCGGCTTCGACGCTTACGGGGCGCGGATCGGCACCGGCATGACGATCCAGTTCGCCTCGCTGGAGATGGCGATGGAGCAGGACGAAGCGCGCTACGCGGGCGAGGCGTGGGAGCCGTATTGGCAGTATGCGCGGGAGGCGGTCGGTTACGCCCAGCAGCAGCTGCTGGACAATCAGTTGATCGAGCGCGACGATTTCGGCAACAGCGGGACCAACAGCGCGCTCGATTATCGGCTGCAGGATACGTATGCCTATGTGACCGGCGGCCGCGCCGGCACCGCGCGCTTCGCAGGCGAGGCGATGGCGGGGGTCGTGCTGCCGCATACCGAGCTGGACTGGTACACGGAGCAAGAGCTCGCGGAGCTGAACGTCGATCCGGCCGACTATACCCAGCGCGGCTGGGCGGATATCGACAATATGTATCTGTCGATCCGAGACGGCGATACGCGGCTGTTCGGCAACTTCATGTACCGGCTCAAGGGACAGGCCGGCAGCGGACGCATTCGCGCGACGCGCGGCGCTTACAGCCAGATCGTGCAGATTGCGACGAACAATCTTTTTCGCTACGAGGATGTGTATCTGCGTCCGGCCAATCCGGATGTCGACTACATGGGCGCCCAGACGGACAATCCGAGCGGCGCGCCGTTCGCGCATGTCGGCGAGGTGCTGCCGATCGCGTATCAGCCGGGCGTCGGCACGGTGAGCCGCGACGGACTGGCGACTGATACGCCGTATGCGGGCTATTCGGAGCTGCAGACGTCGCGCTACGGGCCGTACTTCACCATCTTCAATACGACGCGCGAGGCCTACGGCAACGAACGGACCTACGAGGTCGAGCTGCCTGACGATTACGACGGGGACGATGTGCTCGATCTCGTCTCCGGATCGCGCATACCGGTGCGCGAGGGCAAGGTGACGATCGCGCCGATGACGGCGATGGCGCTCAAGCTGGCGACCGATGCGACCGCTCGTCCGCAGCCGCTGCATGTCGACTATGCGAGCGCGCTCGTCGGCGACGGCGTCGTGCAGGTCGTCTGGAAGACGACTGCGGGCGGCGAGTCGTACACGATCAAGCGCGCTCGATCAGAGGGCGGGCCGTATACGGTCATCGCCGAGGGCGTGAGGGGCAATGCGTATGAGGACCGCACGGCGGAGCCCGGCCAGACGTACCATTACCAGGTCGCGGCAGTCGGGACGCATGGAGAAGGCTGGGCGTCGTGGCCGGCTGCTGCCGATCTGAGCGGACGTCAGACAGCCGCTGCAGGCTGGCTCGATACGGCAGTCGGCGCCGTCGGCGGCACGGCAACGGCGGTGGCGGAGCCATCGGGCCTGCTACTCGAGATCGCAGGGGCGGGAGGCGACGGCTTCGCGGACGGGGACGACAATGTCCTCTATGCCCGCGACATGCGCGACGAGCTGCGCTATGTGCACGTCCCCTCTATCGGCAATAGCGAGACGACCGTGCGGCTCGATGTCTACGGCGGGGAGGCGAGCGGGATCCTGCTGCGCGAAGGACTCGACGAAGCTTCGCGATATGCCTACTTCGGCACCGACGAGTCGGGCGCTCTGGTGCTGCGCACCCGGACGCGCAATTCGATGCATCAGTGGTCGGACGAGACGGTCAGCCCGCTCGAGATTCCGATCACGGCCTACGCGCCGGATGCGTATCCGTATCTCAAGCTGGTGCGGCATCATGCCTCGCAGTATGTGTACGCCATGGTGTCGGCGGACGGCGTGCAATGGAGCTACGCGGCCAAGGCTTTGGCGCTGCTGCCGTATGGCTATTACAGCGGACTGGCGGCCTCTGACGACGCGGCCTTCGGCGAGGCCAGGGTGGAGCATCTGCCAGATGATGCTCTGCTCCCCTACGTCGAACGACAGGCGGATCAAGTGACGCTGCATTGGAGCAAGCCGAAGCAAGCAGTCCGCTTCCACGTCTATCGCACGACCGACGCGGCGGCCGGGCTGCAAGCGCCGGTGCTCGGCGCAGGTTCGCTGGAGCCCGCGCCAGGCTCGTCCTGGACGCGCGTGCTCGCCGATGCCGAGCGGAGCTTGTCGTATACCGACAAGCTCCGCTACGGCGACGCGTATTATGCGATCCTGGCGGAGAAGGACGACGGCACGCTGCTGCCGATGGCGACAATCGGGGCCAGCGCCGAGTCGCTGGAGGCGCTGCTGGAGCAGGCCTATCGCTATGACCGGCGCGACTATACGCGGCTGAGCTATGATCGCTATATGCGCGAGCTCGCGCGCATCGAGGCCGGGCTGGGCGAGCCGGACGCCCGGCTGCGTGAGCTGATCGACGCACTCTACGAGGCGCGCGAGCTGCTCGTGCCGGTCGGGGAGGTCTATCTGCAGGGCGGGTTCGGCGGGACGCCCGAGGATGCCTTGTACGAACCGATCGCGATCACGCCGGAGATGGTCGTCGCCTCGGATCGCATCTGGTCGAGCTCGGGCGGCACGGGCACGCCGCAGCAGAACGGATGGTTCGCCTTCGACGGCGACGTCGCGACCGGCACCGATACGCAGAGCAGCAGAGGCTGGGTGCGAGCCGATCTCGGCGCGGACGGCGCGGTCCGTATCGAGGCGGTGCGCTATCATCCGCGGCCATGCTGCACGACGCGGCTCAATGGCGGGATGATCCAGGGCTCGGCTGACGGCAGCGTCTGGGACGACCTGTATACGATCGGCGGCGTCGCCGCCAACGTCTCGCAATGGTATGCCGCTCCGCTGGCAACGGAACGTGCGTACCGCTATTACCGCTACTTCGACAACCATGGCGGCAATACCAACATCGGCGAGCTCGAGCTGTACCGCCGGACGTTCGACAGCACGCTGCTGCGCGAGCTGCTGGAGGAGGCGGCGCGTGCGATCGACGCTGCGGTCTACACCGAGGCATCCTATGCCGCGCTCGATGCGGCGGTCGGGGAGGCGCGGGCGGCGACGGACCAGGAGTCGGCGGATCGCGAGTCGGCTGAGCTGGCGGCAGCACTGGACGCGCTGGAGCTCATCCCCGGCATGCCGGTGCTGCGCGAGCTCGCGGACCGGACGATCCTGGCGGAGCAGGCGCTGGAGCTGCGGCTCGAGGCGTCCAATGCGTCAGGCGCTGTCGCATATGGCGTGTCCGGTCTGCCGAGCGGAGCGACCTTCGACATTGTCGACGATACGGGTCGCTTCGTGTGGACGCCGACCCTGACGCAGGGCGGAGTGTACGCGGTCACCTTCACGGCCGAGTCGCAGGGGCTGCGCTCGTCCAAGACGATCGAGCTGACTGTCGTCGGCGCGCCTGTCGTTGCACCCGATCAGACAGCGGAGCTGACAGCGAGTCAAGCGTACCGCTACGAGCTGGAGGCGGCGGAGCCTTCGGGCCTGGAGCTGGCCATCGCCGTGTCGGGCTTGCCGGAAGGCGCGGCCTTCGATGCGACGACGCGCACGCTGAGCTGGACGCCGCGCCAATCCGATTATGGCAGGCACACTGTGGTGTTCGAGGTGAGCAATGGCCGCTTCGCACAGACCCACTCGCTGACGCTGGAGGTGAGGCTGCGGGTCCTTGCGCAGCAAGGCTATACGCGGGCGAGCTATTACCGGTATACGGAGGAGGTCGCACGCATCGAGGCGGCGATGGGCGCCCCGGATGCCGACAAGTCGCTGCTTGCCGCGGAGCTGGCGCAGGCGGAGGCGGAACTGATCGATATCGCTGCGATCTATGACGATCCGATCGCGGTGACGCCGGATATGGTCAGAGCCTCGTCCCGTTCCTGGGACGGGCAGTACGACGAAGCGGCCAACGGCTGGCACGCTTTTGACGGCAAGCTGACGACCTCGCCGGATACGACCTCGTCGGGCGGATGGACGAGGGTCGACTTTGGCGCGGGGAACGCGCAGACCATCGAGGTCGTCAAGTATTATCCGCGCCCGGGCCAAAATCACGCGCGGATGAATGGCGCGGTGCTCGAAGGCTCGCAGGACGGTGTAACCTTCGCGCTCATTCACACCTTCGCCGGGGTGACGGACGGCCGGTGGGCGGCAGTCGCCACCGGCAGCGAGGAGGAGTATCGCTACGTGCGCTACCGCGGCGGGTATGCCAATGTCGCCGAGCTGCAGTTCCATCTGCAGACCGCGGACCGGACGCTGCTGGCGCAATTCGTCGAGGAAGCGGCTGCGATCGACGATGTGCGTTATACGCGGGAGAGCCGCGAGCGGTTGGGCAGCGAGCTGGCATATGCCAGAGCAGTCCAGGGGTCCGGCGCGTCCCAGGCCGACGTCGACGCTGCAGCCGAGCGGCTGCGCGCGGCAATCGACGGGCTGCAGCCGCAAGGGCTGCGCGTCAGCGGCCCGGCGGAGGCGGCGGCCGGCGAGCAGGTGGAGCTGACCGCCAGCCTGATCCATGTCACGGACAGCGTCTATTCGGGCGCCTTCACGCTGATCTATGCGCCGCATGAGCTGAGCTATCTCGGCGCGGCGGCAGCCGGAGCCGACGCTACCGTGCAGGAGACGGTCTACGAGGACGGCCGGGTTACGATCGTCCAGACCGCGACGGGCGGACTCGGCGGCGCACCGGAACGGCTGGACCTCGTCAAGCTGCGCTTCGCGGCGGCGTCCGACCTGACGCATGATGTGACGAGCAAGGTATACGTCTCCGATATGGAGACGGCGAGCGAGACGGGAGTGGCCGATCTCGTCTACAGTCTGGGCGACTATGAGGTGGTGATCCGGGCGGCCGCGCCCGAGCCGGATCGCAGCGTGCTGGAGGCCCGGATCGCAGCTGCGGCCGAGCGGATCGAATCGGCCGTCGTCGACGAGACGCTGTGGGGACATCACAGCGCGGCCGCCGTCCAGGCGCTGGAGCAAGCGCTCGCTGCGGCACGCGCCGTCGCGACCGACCCGCAGGCGTCGCAGCCGGACCTGGACGCAGCGGCCGCGCAGCTGCTCGAGGCGACGACGCGCTTCGCACAGGCGGCAGGCAGCACGGCCAGCGTGGCCGATCTGAGCGAGATCGCCCGTCATTACGGCCTTGCCGCAGACGACGCGAAATGGCCGACGGTGCGCATGTACGACCTGGACGCAGACGGACGGCTCGGCCTTGCCGATCTGGCCGGGCTGGCGCGGATGATTCCGGGACAGCCGCAGGCCGGTACGGGAGGAGCGTCCGACAGTGACGGTCAGACGGACGGCTTCGAGCTGCACACTGCGACGCCGCGCGTGCAGGTAGGCGATACGTTGACCGTGAGGCTGTCGGCCAGGGCACTACGCGATCTGTACGGCTACGAGCTGCGCCTGCGCTATGATGCCGAGCGTCTGGAGTGGACGGGCGGCACGGATGAGCAGGCGGGCTTCGGATGGGAGCCGCTGCGCGACGGAGATGCGGTCATGCTCCTTCACACTATGCAGGGCGAGCAGACGGGGCTGCGTGGCGATCATGAGCTGTACACGCTCACCTTCCGCGCCAAGGCTGCAGGAGAAGCGTCGATCGTCTTGACCGGCGCGGCGATGGCCGACTCGTCTGCGGAGCCGGGGCTCCGGGCGGGGCGGATCGGCTCGCCCCTGGTCCTGGATGTCCGTCCCGATGATCCAGGCTCGGGCGGACCGGAGGAGCCGGAAGAACCGCATGAACCGGAAGAACCGAACGAGCCAAAGACGCCGGAGGAGCCGGGCGGACCGGACCGTCCCGACCCGGGCGATGACGATGCAGCGCCTGGCGAGGGCATCATCACGCCGCGTGACGGCGGCGTAGAGGTGATCTTGGCTGCGCAGCCGGACGAGAGCGGTGTGGTCACGGCGCGGATGAGCGCGGAGCAGCTGCGGGCTGCGCTGGCGGCTGCCGGGGAGGGGAGCATCCATGTGCGGATCGCGGGGGACGCGACGGCCGTCGCTTACCGTGTGACGATCCCGCTGGCGCCCCTGCGCGCAGCGGCGGCCAGCGCGCAGCTGTTCACCGTGGAGGCCGGGGCGAGCAAGCTGCTCCTGCATGCTCCGCTGCTGCGCCGGCTGACGCAATCGGACGGCGAGCAACTCGAGCTCCTGCTCGAGCAGATGTCGTCGCCTGGCCAAGAGTCTGCGGAGCGGAGCGGCGGTGCGCCGTATGCCGTCGGCGCCGGTACCGCGCTGCCCGGCGATCGGCCGCCGGCGCGCGAGCAAGCCATGCAAGCGTCGCGCTACGCCATTCGGCTGTCCGTCGACGGCGAAGTCTGGAGGGAGCTGGCGCGAGGCGAAGCGGCGGCCGCGATCCCTTATGCGCTCGCTGTCGGCGAAGCGCCGCATCAGGTCGTCGTCTACCGCAGCGACGAGCCCGAGGCGGCCGGCGAGCCTGGGCCGGAGGCGATCGTGTACAGCAGATATGCCGAGGGCCGCGCCGTATTCCCGCTGCGCCGCAGTGGCACCTTCTCCGCGGTCTATCGCCCGGTGCAGTTTGCCGACATTGCTGCGGGGCATTGGGCCAGGACAGCCATTGAGACGCTCGCTGCCAGATCGGTCGCGCTTGGCGTCGGTGCCGAACGGTTCGAGCCGGGCGGCGAGGTGTCGCGGGCCGAATTCGTCGCCTTGCTCATGCGCGCGCTCGGCATTGCCGGAGGCCTGTCCGGGGCCGGCGAGGGGTCGCCGGCAGCTGCCTTCGCGGATCTGATGCCGGACGCGTGGTATACCGATACGATTGTGCAGGCGCGGGAGTTCGGGATCGTGAGCGGACGCCCCGACGGCAGCTTCGGCCCCGACGAAGCGATCAGCCGGCAGGAGATGGCGGTGCTGATCGGGCGGACGCTGCAGCTCCTGGACGACCTTCTGAGTCCAGAGGCGGGAGCGGGCACGCACACGAGCGGCGATGCCGGATCCGTCTTTGCGGATGCGGCCGAGATCGCCCCTTACGCTCGCGAGGCGGTCGCGAGGCTGCAGCGCGCGGGACTGCTCGAGGGCGTGGGCGGCGGACGCTTCGCTCCGCATACGCAGACGACGCGTGCCCAAGCGGCAGTGCTGATCGATCGCTTCCTTGCCGCATTATCCGGGATTCAGCTCCAGTAGGAGCTCCGGGCTGCTGCGTCAGCAGCACACCGTGAGCCCGCACCGCGCGCCGTTCCAGGCGCGCGGTGCTTTGGCGTGCGGAGCTACATGCTGCTCAGGTGCTTGTTGCGGAATTCGCCGGGTGTCATGCCCTCTGCGGCCATGAATTTTTTGTTGAAGTAGCTGAGTCCGGGATAGCCGGAGCTGATGGCGACCTCCTTGATCGGCAGGAGCGGCCGCTGGAGGAGCAGATGCTTGCTCAGCTGGATGCGGCACTTGGTCACGTAGGCGACCGGCGTCATGCGGGTTATTTTTTTGAAGAGGCTGCAGAAGTAATTGGGCGAATACCCGGCTGACGACGCCCACTCCTCCAAGACAAAGGGCTGGTGCGCCTTTTGCTGCATGATCGGCAGCAGCGCCATGATGGTCTCGGCATTATTGACGCCGCGATAGTGGGAGGTCGATACGGCATGGGTCAAAAATTCGATGAGAATGGCGTACGACAGCGCCGAGATGCGGGCGGGGCGCAAAAAGTTGCGGTGCTCGATCTCGTCAAGCAAATCGAGGAAATTGTGCTTGAGCAAGGTGCCGTCCTTCATCATCCAGATCCCGCTCTGACTGAAGCCATTGTCCGCCACGAAGGACGGTAGCGTGCTGCCGTAGAGCTGGATCCAGAAAACATCCCACGGATCGTCGTCCGCGGAATAATAACGCATCGGCGCCTCCGGCGCATGCCAGAACATGTCGCCCGCGCGGAGCGCGTGCGTCTCGCCGTCGAGCTCCAAAAACCCGCGTCCCTGTGCGACATAATGAAGACTGAACCCCGGGACCCCGTCGGGCCGGCTGACATTGTGGTTGGCGCGCGTCGGACGGCGGTAGTTGCCGACCGAGTGCGGAAAACAAAAAAAACGGAATTCAGAGAAATCCGGCAAATAGTACGAGCGGTCGATAAACAAGCGAATTCGCCTCCAGGTGAAATGTGAGTCGAGTTGCACAGTCTCTAGGTATAGGATAACAAAAAACGTAATATTGTCCTATACATCATAAAATGTTGGTCTGTCTGAAGCATGTCTCATCCTTTATAATGGTAGGGTGTGGATACGCATTACCGCAGGCTGGCACTGTGGGAAAGGCTGGCACTGTGGGAATTGAAATCGGGCTACGATGAAAGGGGATTCATAGCATGAAAATACAATTCGATAAACCGGCGCGCTACTGGACGGAAGCGCTGCCGGTCGGCAACGGCCGGCTGGGGGCCATGGTATTCGGAGGGGGCGAGTCCGAGCGTCTGGCGCTCAATGAGGATACGCTATGGTCCGGAGCCCCGCGGGATTGGAACAATCCAAAGGCCCGCGAAGTCCTGCCCGAGCTGCGCGCCGCGCTCGCCCGCGGCGACTATGCCGAGGCGGACCGGCTCGGCAAGCAAATGATGGGCCCCTATACGCAGTCCTATCTGCCGCTCGGCGACCTGCAGCTGACGATGGAGCACGGCAATATCTACCGCGATTATGCGCGCAGTCTCGATCTGAGCGGGGGTCTGGCCAAGGTCTCGTACAAGGTGGGGAGCACCGGCTATACGCGCGAGGTGCTGGCCTCGCATCCCGCCCAGGTGATCGCGCTGCGCCTGACGGCGACCGCGGCCGGGGCGCTCAGCTTCCGCGTGCGCTTGACCAGCCTGCTGCGTCATACGAGCGCGGGCGCGCAGGCCTCCCATACGATCAGCGGCATCGCGCCGGAGCAGGTCTGGCCGAGCTACCATGCGAGCGCCGAGCCGATCAGCTACGGCGACCCCGAGCGCTCGCCTGCGCTGCGCTTCCAAGGTCGTGTCGCGGTGGAGCACGAGGGCGGCGTGCTGTGTGCCGATCACGACGGCGTCCGCCTGACGGGGGCTACCTCGGCGACGCTCTACATCGCGGCGGCGACCTCGTACGATCCGCGCCTCGGCGCCGGCGACGCCCGGCGAAGGCCCGAGGCAGCGGTCGACGCTGCGCTCACAGCCGCGATTGCGCTCGGCTACGACGCGATCCGGGCGGCGCATGTCGCCGATCACAGCGCTCTGTTCGACCGGGTGTCTCTGTGCCTGGGCGATCCGGTCGCGCCGCCGGACATGCCCACCGATCGGCGCATCGCCGAGTACGGCGCCGCCGACCCTGGTCTGGTCGAGCTCCTGTTCCACTATGGCCGCTATCTGATGATCGCCAGCTCGCGGGAGGGCACGCAGCCGGCGAATCTGCAAGGCATCTGGAACGAGGAGATGCGGGCGCCATGGAGCAGCAATTACACGCTGAACATCAATGCGGAGATGAACTACTGGCCGGCCGAGACTTGCAATCTGGGCGAGCTTCACCGGCCGCTGCTGGCATTCGTCGAGCGGCTCGCGGTGAACGGGCGGCGCACGGCCGAGGTCAATTACGGAGCGCGCGGCTGGGTCGCGCATCACAACAGCGATCTGTGGGCGCACACGGCGCCGGTCGGCGATTATGGGGGCGGCGATCCGGTGTGGGCGCTGTGGCCGATGGGGGGCGTCTGGCTGACGCAGCATCTGTGGGAGCACTATGCGTTCTCCGGCGACGAGGGCTTTTTGCGCGAGCGGGCCTATCCGGTCATGAAGGAGGCGGCGCTTTTTTGCATGGACTGGCTGTATGCGGATGAGGCGGGCCGTCTCATCACCGGTCCGTCTACCTCGCCCGAGCAGAAGTTCGTCACCGCCGAAGGCCGCCGCCATGCCGTCAGCGCGGCGACGACTATGGATCTGTCGTTGATCGCAGAGCTGCTGGATCACTGTATCGAGGCTGCGCGCCTGCTCGGAGACGACGAAGCGTGGACGGCGCAGCTTCAAGAGACGCGGGAGGCCCTGCTGCCGCTGCAGATCGGTCGTCACGGTCAATTGCAGGAGTGGTCCAGCGACTTCGACGACGAGGATATCCACCATCGTCACGTCTCGCACCTGGTCGGCGTCTACCCGGGCCGGCTACTGACGGAGCGCAAGACGCCGGAGCTGTTCGCGGCGGCGCGCGTCTCGCTCGAGCGGCGCGGCGACGGCGGGACCGGCTGGAGCCTGGGGTGGAAGGTCGGCCTGTGGGCGCGCTTCAAGGACGGCAACCGGGCGGCGCGTCTGCTTGCCAATCTGCTGACGCTGGTCAAGAGCGACGAGCCGCTCAATATGAATCGCGGCGGCGTCTATCCGAACCTGTTCGACGCGCACCCGCCGTTCCAGATCGACGGCAATTTCGCGGCGACCGCAGGGATCGCCGAGCTGCTGCTGCAGTCGCACGAGGGCGTGCTGGAGCTGTTGCCTGCGCTGCCGGACGACTGGTCGGCCGGCGCGGTGCGCGGCCTGCGCGCGCGCGGCGGCTGGGAGGTCGCGCTGGAGTGGAAGGACGCGCGCCTCGTGCGGGCGGTGCTGACCGCGCCTGCAGCGCGCGGCACAATCGCATCTACTGCGGACGCACCAGCCGCGCATGGCACGGTCCGCGCGCCCGCGCTGCCGCAGCGGATCGAGCGGGAGGACGGCTCCTCCGTCGAGTGGCAGACCCTGGAGGATGGCACCTTCCGTTTTGAGGCGGCAGCGGGGGGGCGCCATACACTTCACTTCTAAGGGACCGCATGCCAGCCCTAGCCCTTCACGGCCCCGATCGTGAGGCCCTTGACGAAGTACTTCTGCACGAACGGGTAGACTAATACGATCGGGCCGATGCCGACGATCGCCATCGCCATGCGCACCGTTTCCGTCGGGATCTTGGCCAGCTCCTGGCCGGCCACGGTCGCGTCCACCATCCCCGAGCTGAGATACTGGATCTGGGTGATGACCTTGTACATCAGGTATTGCAGGCTGACCAGCTCGTTGTTGCTGATGAAGATCAGCACTGCCGCGGCCGGCAGCAGCATCAGGAACAGCGCCCGATACTTGAAAATGGAGGCCGTCGATCGCGCCGGCAATACGGCGATCCACGAGCTGGAGGTGACGGTCGATCTGCACAAGGTCAACGATTCGGCCAGAGGCTACGAGGACGATTCCGTGGAAATCTATCTCGACGGCAACAATGCGCGCAGCGGCACGTATAACAGCGACGACCATCAGCTCACGCTCGGCTGGCAGAACGAGACGCTGTCCGTTGGTGCGGACTTGCCGGGCATTATGTATGCGCAGCAGGATAATCCTGACGGCTATACGGTTGAGTTCGCGATACCGTGGCAGGGCATCGGCATCGACCCGCCGGCGATTGGCGACCTGACCGGCTTCGAGCTCGTCACGGCGCGATATCAGGGGACGCCGCAGTTCGTCGTGCTCGGCTCGACCGACGGCACGAGCTACACGGCGCTGGGCATGACGACGACGACCGTCAGCGCGGGGCAGGGCTTTGCGGTGCAGCGCCATGTCCAGGCCGGCCCGCTGCCGGCGGATATCCGCTATCTCAAGGTGCAGTTCCCCGACGGGGCGAACTGGCACGCCTACGTGAACCGCGTCGCGTTCACGTACATGAGCGAATAAGCAGGACCACCAGCGGGGGTAATCCGCCCCCCATGACGAAGAAGCAGCAGCCTGATCCCGCATGTTTGCGGGACGGCTGCTGCTTTTTGTCAGTGGATATCCTTCTTCGTGAAGTTGCCGCCTCTGACCTCGGCCACATCATAGACGATGATGAACGACTTCGGATCGATCTCCTGGATGATCTCCTTGAGCTTGCTCTCCTCGAGCCTGTTGATGACGCAGGTGATCTCCTTGAACTGCTCGTTGGAATAGCCGCCTTCGGCCATCTTGTAGGTCGCGCCCCGTCCGAGCCGGTCGCGGATCGTCTCGACCATCAGCTCGGGCGAGCTGGTGATGATCTTGAACGTCTTGGCGCCGCTCAGACCTTCCTCGACAATGTGGATGACCTTGGAGGCGATGAAGTAGGCGATGCCCGACAGGATGGCCCCCTGCAAGCCGAATACGGTGGAGACGACGATGAACACGAACAGGTTGAGGAACAGGATGAGATCGCTCGTCCCGAACGGCAGCTTGCGCGCCAGCAGGACGGCCAGCATGTCGATGCCGTCGAGCGCGCCGCCGTTGCGCAGCGCCAGACCCATGCCGAAGCCGATGATGATGCCGCCGACGACCGTGATGAGCAGCGTATCGCCCTCGATGATCGTCGGGATATGATGCATGAACATCGTGCCGGTGGCCAGCGAGGCGATGCCGAGCACCGAATAGATAGCGAAGCTTTTGCCGATCTGCTTGTAGCCGAGGAAGACGAACGGGATGTTGAGCAGCGCGATCAGCAGCCCGAGCGGCAGTCCGAACAGCTGCGAGCCGACGATGCTCAGGCCGGTGACCCCGCCGTCGGAGACGCTGTTGGGGATTAACACGGCCTCCAGGCCGTAAGCGGTGATGACGGCGCCGAGGATGACGGCCACGCCGCGCAGCACGCGTTTGACTGCGCCGGGCGGATTGTGCTTCCTGCGCATGTGCGCCGGCTTGGCGAACGATTGGGTTTTGGGCCGCCGATTGTTCGACTTGGACGGGCCTTGCGGCTTGGCTTGTGCGTGGGCTTGCGGTTTGGCTTGAACTTGTAATTTCACGATTCGATCTCCTTTGGATGATGCTTGGATAATGGCTTGGTGAATTGCAAATGGGTGCTGCTGCTTGTCCTGTGCGGAATCGGGAAGCGGCTGACCCTGCTCCGGCTAGCGCTCGGTGCCCGACAGGGCAAGGGCCTCGTGGGAGCGCATCATGCGCCGACGGGCGGCAACGAGCCCGCGCAATGGGAGCGCATCATGAGTCGACGGGGCGGCAACGAGCCTGCGCGTATCGGGACGCCTTCCCGGCCTAGCGGCGCTTGGCAGCCAGCGCGCGGCGGACGGCGGCTTCGAGCAGCCGCCACGGGACGAGCGCCCGGGCGATCAGCAGCGCCCGCGCCCCGCGGCCGATCGGATGCCGCAGCCGCCCGCCGCCCTTGCCTGAGGCGAGGGCGGCGACGAGCCGGGCGACCTCGATCGGGTCAGGCGCGCTCGCGGCGGCCTGCGCGGAGTAGGCGAGCATGCCGCTCAGCGCGGCCGCATAGGGCGAGTCCGGCTTCCGGTGGATGCCGTCCAGGCCTTTATCCCAGATAGCGGTCCGGTAGGCGCCGGGCTCCACGAGCAGGACGCGCACACCGTATGGGGCCATCTCGTGGCGCAGGCTTTCCGTGAAGCCTTCGAGCGCGAACTTGGAGGCGGCGTAGGGGCCATACCCGGGAAATGCGATTCGCCCGCTGATGCTGCCGATCTGGATGATCGTGCCGGCACGGCGCTCGCGCATGAGCGGGAGGACGGCGCGGGTCAGCGCGACGGCGCCGAAAAAATTCGTCTCGAGCTGCGCCCGCCAGGCCTCCATCGGCACCTCCTCGACGAATCCGCCGACGGCGAAGCCTGCGTTGTTGACCAGCGTGTCCAGGCGTCCGTACGTATGCTGCGCATAAGCGATACAAGCCGCGATCTCCTCCGGCTCGTCCACGTCGAGCCGGACGATGTCGATGCGGTCGCGTACGCCGGCGGCGTCGGCCTCGCCGAGCAGCGCGGCGGCGCGCTCCAGGCGGCGCAGACCGGCCAGCACGCGGCGGCCGCGCCCGGCCAGCTCGATTGCGATCAGCAGGCCGAAGCCGCTCG
>NZ_JACXIZ010000053.1 GCF_014705605.1 Paenibacillus sabuli | reverse complement strand
GGTGGCTCTCACGATTAACATCGTGGCTCTAATTCGTTAACACGGTGGCTCTCACTCATTAACTCAATGGCTCTCTGGCACCGAAATACTCACTCCTGCGGCCGAACGGTCACGTCCACCTGATGAAACCGGGGCAATTGCTCGGCCCGGAAGGCTTCGGCGGCTTGCTCCGCATCGGCTTGGCAATGAAACGGCGTTTGGGCGGCTTCCTTGACGACTTGCTTTAGCCGGTCGCATTCGGTCTCCCGCTCGCGGGTTAACGTGTTTTCCTTTTTCTTGTCCAGCGCACTGGAATCCACGACGATCAGGCGGAGCGCATGGCCCTCATGCTCGGCTTCCGCAGCCAACCAGCGATACGCAGCGCCTGCCTTGGACGAGACGAACGATACCTTCTCCGACCAGGCTGCATCCGGTGCATCGGCAGAAGCCAGTGCCGCTTTGACGATCTTCAGTTGGTTGGGCGCGCGGGTCAAGAGGTAGGCGTTCGCGCTTTTTGCGGCATCGAGGGTCGACTTGCTCATCGCCGCCGAATCGGCGACATAAACGAAATCGTCCAGCTTTACGGTAGCGCATTGCGCATGGAGCTTCTCCAGCACATCCGGATTCCAGGTTTTGTCTGAGGTGTTCCCGTCGTGCACGTCGCCATAAAGGGGGATCCCGTCGGCGTTACCGATCAGCCCGAACTGGATTTGCTTCGCGCCCCGCCGGTCACGGCTGTATCCTTCGACAATTTGCAGCGCCTTGCTCGGTTTCGTGTAGGCCCCGTAGACGGACATACTCGTTGTGTCGCCGTGAAACACTCGCATGGGGATGCGTTCGTGTTGGTACACGTGCAGTTGGAAAGCAGAGTAGACCTGATGAATATCCGCTGCATACAAGCGATCCAGATGGCGTCCGAGCGCGTCATCATTGAACCAGGAGGCCTGCAAGCCGAGACGGAGCAGTTGATCCAAATGCTGTATATGGACAGTTATTCGCGGCCTTAATCGCTTATGTCCTTCTCCAATGGTTGTACAACAGCACACAGTCGTGCATCATAAAGTGCAAATCGATCGCGCTCGTTTCTTTCGTGCGCCAGTTCCTTCTTGGTCAGCTTTCTCCCGGATGGCGAGTCGCGATTTCCTTACTGCTGGATCGTGGCAAACTTAATAGTGTCCTAATAATTGGTTAATTCACACGTCTGCAGTCGGACGATATTTTATATGCGAAGACGTTTGGAGATACCAGCCTGTTCATCGTAAGAGGAGGGTTTAACCAATCCCTCGTTGAAGTCGAAAGAAAGTGGAACATATTATATAAAGTAAATCGGACGATAGAATTTCACGCAAGTGGGACAGGAAAAATGAATCGAACGTGGTCAAGCTCGTCGAACGCCAATCATCAATACGAAACCATAATAGCCGCTGAAATTTTGGATCCTGCTATAAAGAAAGTCATTTTAAGCAATGACGATATGTCGCTTACTACGAGAGATGAAATCAAGGAGAGCGCAACCTTTTTTCGAGAATTGGCTGTAGAAGACGGTTATGTGGTGCATTACGAAGTAACGGATGCTGACGATACAACAGCCTATGTTTTCCGTTTAGTTGACGAAGTGGGCAATATTGTCTACACGGGGCGCTGAGGTTTAGGAAGGATGGGATCGCGAATGTACAAGAACCGACGAACAGGGCTGCTGGTCCTCCTGCTCGTCCTACTCGTAGGCGGCATTTTATTTTTGGTGAAAACAAACAAAAATGATCCGGGAAAAATGGAGATCATTGAGCAATATTTGTGGGATACCTACAAAACAAAAGGGGAATTAAAAGCGTTTGATACGCAACATCATCTGGGCTATGCAAGCATTGCATTCGCTCCAATCTCCAGTCCCCAAGAAATCGGGTTTGCCGTTTTAACGAAGGATCCCCATTCAACCGTTGACGTGGTATACGCGACTCCGTTTAAGAAGCTGATCAAACGAGGACTCGACATTTATGTGAAAGATAGCGACCTGCGTGATGCGGATAACGAATTCGCAAGCTATAAAGTCGTATTGAGCTCAAATCCAAATTTACATGAAATTCGGGTTACGCTTGGGGGCGAACCACCCAAGGTCATTGAGGTAAATGAAAACCCGTCTATGACATGGATTGAACTTCCTCGCGCATACACTTCTGCCGAGTATCGCTTCTATGATCATGAGGGTCAAGTTATTCGGTAGCTCATTCCTGCATCATCAGCAGGTGCATGGCAATTCACGAAGCGTTGCCTGCCAAGTTTTTTAAAAGAGCGCCTGAGGATGCGCGGCCATCAACCAACGAGGGAGGCCAAGTCTATCATCCTACTGGGAGTCAGATCGAAACAAGGAATATTGCTCATGGTCGTAGTGTGCGTTTGTCTTGCGGTAGCCCTGGTGTTCATCTATCGGGCCTCGCAGGAGGAAGGCCTTTCGCACGACATCACTGTGAATGAAGGGATCAAACAAATAGAGACGTTCCAAATAAGCTCGGACTCGGTGGAGGTGCATACATCTGCCGAAGGGACGATATACAGTGGAGAAAACCGCGACGGTCGGGCGCACGCCAAAATTGTCGCCTCCCTAACCGTCGATCCTAAAGATTGGGGCGGGGTGGCGTTTTATATGCCTGCTTCCTGGTACGTCGTCGACATGACAAGTAGCTACCCGGAAGAAGTGCCGCAACGGAATCCCGAGGATGAGGTTGCAGTCTGGACGAATGAAAATTCGAGCAGACCGTGGAGCGGGTGGATCGAAATCGGACGCGACCGCAGTTATCGTCTTACTGGCGGCGGCACCGGCACAGTGGTGATCGAATTGGTGTCGGAGCAGCCGGTGCCGGGTGTCGCTTATGTCACGGTTAGTGTGGGCACCGACAAGCGCAACGGTTATCGCGTGCAAGGGACGGATTCGATCCAAGTTCCAATTTGGGATTCAACTTCGGGAGGTCATGAAGAATGAATCGGTACACATTTTATATCGCGATGTCCATTTTTTGTCTTCTCTTTCCAATTGGCCTCTGGTTATATGCGGAATGGGATGCGCAGCGGCCAAAGACGGGACCGGTGGGTGACGGGAGCACGTCAGTGACGCTGATCCAAGTGCTGCCCGCGATTGGCACGTTTATATTGGGCGTGCTAAATCTACCCGTGGCAATTGTGCGCTACCGCAAATATAAGGCGCGTCAACGTAAGGACTTGTAATCAATAAATTAATCCAACCCGCCCGGCACGATTGGCGGCATACGGAAACCATACAAGGCAGGTATTTCGATCATAGGAGGGGGGGGATTCAAGTGCAGGGAAGAGTAGCGGCTATGCTTCTTGCCTTGTTGCTGGGCCTGTTCGTGGTAACCGGTTGCAGCCAGGCGCCAGGGAGCTACGCTTCGCTGCTGATGGTTGGCGGGCAATTGTATATTGGCAAAGAAATCTTGTCCCCGTCTGCTCCTCAGGCGCGCGGCACCCAATCCGCGGGGGCGATCCGCACGCAGGTGGCGCCGGAGACGATGCCAGATACCCAGCTTGCGTCCAATGCGCTGCCGGTCGGCACGCAATTGTACATCACGGAAGAAGGCGAGCTGTTGGCGCGCCTGCCGGATGGTCGATACCGGGCGTTTGTGCCGAAACGATGATCAGCTCTCTTTCTCGTATACGGCCTATGGCGACCTGACGCTCAAGGGCCGCGAAGGGCAGCCGACGATGGAGGTGGTGGAGGCGCCGCCCGCAGACGAGCAGCTGGATCGCAAGTTTCACGGTCATCAAGGGGTTTTTAGGATTTATTTATGAACCGAGCCACGTGCGATGAATCGCGCGTGGCTCGGTTCGTTCGTGGCGATTTGGCTGATACAGATCGAGCAGTGATTGCAACGCTAACGTTCAATCGTGCCGACCCGTCGTCACCGCCTCTGTAAAGCCGAGATGACTGCTCGCTCATACACGCAAATGCCTTGGCGACGGTTGCTGCCGATTGCTCCAAGCGAAGAAAATTTAATCAGTAGTATGATGAAAATGGCCAAGAGCCGATCCTAATGGTAGGATTGGCTGGATAGCATGTCGGATTTTGAATAGGGCGGGACAGGAAAGGGGATCAATATGCGAAGGCATGTGAACATTTTCAATAAAATCATCGTGATGATTATTCTGTTACTCATTCCCATCGTGATTTTGCATGCGTATTCCAACCAGGTGAGCAAAGAGGTAGTCAGACAAGAGATCATGGAGTCGAACCGCAGCAGGCTCTCCTTCTTCGTCAGTCAACTGGATACGACGGTAGAGCAGTTCTCGACAGTGGCGTTTATGCTCATGGAGGATCCAGATGTGATTAAGTTTCAAGATCGGCTCAATACGTCGTCGTTGTTCAATCAGGTCCAGACGATGGAAAGTTTGCAGAGCAAAATACATCTTCAAAGCAATGTCCGTAACTGGGCCAATGACATTGTCTTATATTTTCCCCAAATGGATGAAGCCATTTATTCGGATCAGCTTCATTCATATGATAGGGATTACTTTAATAGCCATCTATTGTCGAACCAGTGGAGCTACAGGCACATGAATTGGAACGGACGTGAAGAGGACCGGTTTGTGTGGCACACGGTGACACCGCTGCATCTCCGGCAGGACATTACCAAGGCGAACTTGGTGATAGAGGTCAATTTTCCAACCCGCAACATTACCAATATGCTGGCGCAGTTTCAGCAAGGAGGCATCGGGGCGACATTTCTTTATCACCCTGATGGTGAGCCGATTGCGGATAAAGATGCTGATATACGGCGTATTGCACGTGTGGCCGAGCAACTGCACACGGAGCAGCTCGGCACTTCCGGTAATATTCAGATGACGGTTGCCAATCAGAAATATTTGCTTAGTTATCAAGAATCTGAGCAGTTAGCCGGATGGTATCTGATTGATTATAAACCGTTGGACCACATTTTTCTGCCTATTCGCCGAACTGGAACGTTGTTTTTTGTTTCCACAACCTTGCTTTGCTTGATGAGCTTTTTGGCTGCGTTTCTGCTATATCGCAATGTGCAACGCCCGATTTTTCATCTTACCCGCAGTTTGCAGCAGATGAAGGCAGGGGATTATTCGGTGCGGCTGAATATGAAGACTAACAATGAATTTTCTTTTCTCATTCAACGTTTCAACGCTATGGTTGAACAAATTCAAGAATTGATTGAACGGGTTCTTGCTGAAAGAATTCGGGTGAGGGAATCCCATTTGAAGTTGCTGCAATCGCAAATCAATCCTCACTTTTTGTACAACAGCTTTGCCTTTATTCAAAATATGGCGCATCTCCGCAAATATGAACCGATCATCGCTATGACACAAAATTTGAGTGGATATTACCGCAACACAACGCGGGTCGAGAATCAATGGGTCAGTCTGGGGGAAGAAATCGCAATTGTTACGCAATATTTAACGATTCAACAAATGCAATTGCATCGGTTTCGCTATTCGATCGCGATCCCGCCTACGCTCATGGATATGAAGGTTCCTAAGTTATTTTTGCAGCCAATTGTCGAAAATGCGGTTGTGCATGGGATTGAGAGCCAGCTGTCGGAAGGGCAGATCAAACTATCAGCCAAGGAGAACGAGAAGGCATATGTATTTACCGTAGAGGACAGCGGGCCGGGATTGTCGCCGGAGCAAATTCGGATGCTGGCACTGAAAATAGTCGCGCCGTTGTCGGAAGAAGTGGGGTGTGGCTTGTGGAATGTCCACCAGAGGTGCTTGTACAAGTACGGCGAGGGATCCGGTGTCAGTTTCGATATCTCGGATCTTGGCGGGCTGCTTGTGCGCATTACGATGGTCAAGCCATCCCAAGATAACGATGTGGTATAACCTTAACAGGTTTGTATGTTGACGGAATGAAATGGATCCTATAATAAAAGTATAAAAATTCAATGGATGAAGGGGACGGCAAAATGCGCGTATGGACCAAATCAAGGATCTGCTTCGCAGCAATGATGGCTCTTGTTCTTGTTGGAATGACAGCGTGTTCAGGAAATCAATCGGGATCGGAAGGGGAAGATGGGCCGATCGTTATCACGGTGGGTGGGCTCTCGGATTCAACCGTCGAATTCAAGGACGGCGAGGACCTGGAAGACAATGTGTATACACGCTGGTTAAAAGAAGAAAAAAATATCGATTTGCAATATGAGTTCGTCGTCAGTAAGGCGGAGGACTATGCGACCAAGCTTCGCTTGGCCCTCTCCAGCGGCAGCCGGCTACCGGACGTGATCTGGCCGAATACGATTGAGCTGGCGCACGAACTGATTGAATCTGGAAAAGTTAAAGCGATCGGCGATGATATCGAGCAATATGCCTCGCCTGAGCTCAAACAATTGTATGAAGAGCACCCTGAACCGTTTGCGTCGCTAAGCAGGGACGGGAAAGTATATGGAATTCCGGGGTATTCCAGCATGACAGGCGGTACGGTGATTTGGATTCGACAGGACTGGCTGGATCATGTGGGACTGGAAGCGCCGAAGACTATGGATGAGATGGAACGAGTGCTTGATGCTTTCACCCATGAAGATCCGGACCAGAACGGGAAGGATGATACGTTCGGATTGGCCCTGGCATTAAAAAACTCCTATAACGACTGGATGGCGACGGCGGATTGGATCTTTGGCGCCTATGGCGACAATTTGTCCGGACACTGGGTTGAAGGAGAGGGCGGCAATCTGGTGTATGGCGGGGTCCAGCCTTCGGTGAAGGAAGCGTTGGGGACGATGAACCGTTGGATGGAAAAGGGTTATATTGACCCGGAGGCAGGCATTAAGGATGCAAATAAAGCCGGTGACGCTTTTGTAAACGAGAAGGCCGGTGTGATTGCCGGACCGTATTGGATGGGCGCTTTTCCGTTGGAAAACTTGGCGGCCAACAACCCGGGGGCCAATTATGTGCCACTTCCATTGCCGGCGGGGCCGGACGGACAGATTGGACGTGCTTGGACCAACAAAATGGAAAGCATGATTTTGTTCAGCTCGGAATTTAAGCATATGGACGCTTATTTTGATGTGTTGAACGAAATGTCAGGATTCTCCTTTGGCGATGAATCTTCCCCGTTCTACAAAGGCTTTTTCAACGGCTATGATTATGTGGAATATGACGGAAAAACGTATTATAAAAAAGAGGAGATCATCGAGCATGTGCCGGAAGAACAATGGCCGAAATCGGACGGAGGCTTCATCAATGTGCAGAAATATTTTTCTCTGACAGGAGACCTGGAGCATCCGTACATGTTTGACGAACCTTTGCTGAAATTTAGTGAAAACCCGGAAGCCGAGCCTGCCAATCCGATTGAAAGCACGGTAGTCAAGTGGGGTAAATATCACTGGAACGCAGGAGCTGTGCGCATCTCGCAAAATGAACACACCATCGTCAATGCATTCACCGGATTGCCGACGGAAACCATGATGACCCGCTCAGAATTGATGGATAAATTGGAGTCGGAGGCATATAGCAAAATTATTTATGGCGAGCAACCGCTTGATTACTTTGATACCTTTGTTGAAAATTGGAAAAAAAGTGGCGGGGAGCAAATGACGCAAGAAGTCAACGCATGGTACGAATCGACGCGTCCGTAAGCAAAGGAGGGGACGCCAGGGGGACAAAATCAGTACCTTTGGCGTCTCAGCTAAGCAGGAGGTTTTCTTACAATGAAAAAATATTGGAAACGGACATGGCCGCTTCATATGCTGCTATTGCCTTCTGTAATTCTTCTGATCATTTTTCAATATATTCCGATATTAGGAATCGTGATTGCGTTTCAAAACTATAAGCCTTGGCTGGGAATCTTGAACTCGCCGTGGGCTGGCTGGGAGCACTTTAATTATTTGTTCACGTATCCGGCCAGTTTGCAAGTCATTACGAACACATTAATTATTGCCTTTTTCAAGATGATTACCAATTTGATCGTTCCTTTTGTGTTCGCGCTGCTATTAAATGAGGTGCGAAGGATGTCTTTTAAGCGTCTCGTGCAGACGATGGTGTATCTGCCCCACTTTATGTCATGGGTTATTCTCGGGGGGATCCTGATCGACATCCTTTCCGTAAACGGGGGGCTGGTCAATCAGTTTCTCTCCTTATTTGGCGTCAACCCTATTTTTTTTCTTGGCAGCCCCGATTGGTTCAGGCCAACGGTCATTGTCACCGATGTATGGAAGGAATTCGGATTTCAGGCCATTATTTTTCTGGCGGCGCTCTCGGGCATTAATCCGTCGCTGTATGAGGCGGCCGAGATTGACGGGGCCAATCGATGGAAGCAGACGCTGCATATTACGGTTCCTTCCATCACTCCGATTTTCATTGTGGTCGCCACCCTTTCATTGGGACAAATTATGAATGCCGGCTTTGATCAAATATTCAACCTGTATAATCCGCTCGTGTACAGCGTGGGCGACATTATCGATACGTTTGTGTACCGGGTGGGCTTGGTCGGAGGTTCGTTCAGCTTTGGTACGGCGGTCGGCTTGTTCAAGTCTATGATCGGGTTTATCTTTATCGTGGTCGCTTACCGCGCTGCATACAAATTTGCAAATTACAGGATTTTTTAGGGGAGAATTCGCCTTATGCTGTACACATCCAAAGCTTATCGGACCTTTACCTGGTTTAACTACTTGTTTCTGTTGTTGCTCAGCGTACTATGTTTGTTGCCGCTCGTGCATATTTTTGCTGTATCCTTAAGCTCCAATGCAGCGGCATCGGCCAATCTGGTGACATTCTGGCCCGTTGGTTTCACGTTTGACGCTTATGTGGAGACGATGAGCAATCCGAGTTTCTTCAATTCCATTTTTGTCTCGATTCAGAGAACGGCGTTCGGCACGGCGATATCGATGTTTTTGACGGTAATGAGTGCATATGCCTTATCTAAAGAAGAGGTTAAATTCAAAGGTCGGACGTTGTATGCTTGGTTTTTCGTCTTTACAATTTTATTTAATGGCGGCTTGATCCCGACCTTCCTGGTTGTTCAAAAAGCCGGCCTTGTAGACACGTTATGGGCTCTGATGTTGCCCCATGCGGTGAATGTGTGGAATATGATTTTGATGCTGAATTTCTTTCGTAGTCTGCCAAAGGAACTGGAAGAGTCCGCATTTATCGACGGGGCGAATCATTTCGTAACCTTGTTTCGTATTTATTTGCCCATTTCCATGCCGTCGATCGCGACCCTTTCTTTGTTTGCGATGGTGTTCCATTGGAATTCATGGCTCGACGGGCTCATTTATTTGAATAAGGCGAGTGATTATCCCCTGGCGACTTTTCTGCAATCGATCGTGGTGCAGGAAAATTTTGCAGAGACAGGATTGGATCAAGATGATGTGGCGAATATATCCGAACGAACGATCAAGTCGGCTCAGATTTTCATTGGTGCGCTCCCGATTCTTATGGTGTATCCTTTTCTGCAAAAATACTTCGTCAAGGGTATCGTCCTGGGTTCTGTGAAAGAATAAGGTCTCAGCATCCAGTCATCCATGGAGGGATCGGTAATGTGTCGAGTGCTCGTTGTAGATGATCATCCGGATCAAGTGGAGAGTATCCTGACGCTGGTTGATTGGGGGGATATGGGTATTTCTTCAGTCGTCCAAGCCTATTCGGGTAAAGAAGCCTGGAAGTTATTGCAACAGGAGCAGTGTGAAATTGTGGTCACGGATATCCGCATGCCGGAAATGGATGGTTTGGAACTCATCGGCTTGGCGCGGGCGCGTGGGATGCAGACGAAATTTATCCTGATGTCCGGCTACGCAGATTTTGAGTATGCCCGCAAGGCGATTCAATACAAGACAGTCAACTATCTAATGAAGCCGATTGATCCCGATGACTTGCACAGGACCCTTCGCCAAACCATCGAAGAATTGCGGGAGGAGCGAAGTCGGGATCTCTCTTATCACAAGGCGATGTACACGATGCGAGAAAATATCCCCAAGCTGCGCTCCGCATTATTGCGCGATATTCTGTACGGACGCGTGCAACCGGGAGAGGCGCTTTTTGAAAGTGTATCACGTCTGGACATTCCATTCGCGCCTGATCATGCGGTCACGATGCTGCTCATTCGGATGGAAGAGCAATTTGAAGCGTATCATGAAAAGCACATTGCCTTGTTTGAATATGCGATAACGAACATGGCGGAGGAAATTTTGGGAGAAACGTATGAGACGTGGTGTTGCAAAGATGAGCATCACTTTCTGGTCTTTGCGTTAAAACCCAAATGTGAAGGAACGCTGGCGCAGCAACTTCAAGACAAGGCGAAATTGTTGCAGCGAAAGGTATCGACTTATTTGAAGGGAAAGATATCGATCTTGTTCATTCAAGAGTGGGGCATCTTTCCCGATTCGATCAAAGCATACTACGATACGGCTTCGACTGCGATGCGCAAGCACATGCGTTATGAAAAAGAATTTGTAGTCGCGGTGGGTAAAGAACCGATCGATATGCATATTGATTCAATGAAGACCATTTATCAATCTCCTCTGCTGATTCAATTGATGGAGTCGGGACAATGGGAACGCGCGGAGGAGAGAATGCAAGCAATATTGGACGAGCTGCAGGACAAATGGCTGACGTCGACGGAGCACATGCATGACGTCCTGCAAGTGTTAAGCAGCTCGCTGACGTATATTGCGCACCGTCACGGTAAGCAACTAAAGGACATCCTCGGCGAGGAGATGCTGGATAAAGCCCAGAATCGCACGTTTCGTTCCATGAAAGAACTTCGTCTATGGTGTGAGCAGGCCTTTCAGCGAGTGAAGCATCAGGCGGGAGGCAGCGGTTCAAAGCCTAGTGTGATTGAACGGGTGCATCAATTCATCGAGCAACAACTATCCAATGATGTATCGCTGCAGGCGATTGCCGAATACGTTAATTTGCATCCCGTGTATTTGTCCAAGATTTACAAGGTCGAAACGGGAATCAGTCTCAGCGACTATATTCTGAATTTTAGACTGGGCAGAGCCGCTGAGTTGCTAAAGCATAAAGAAGTGAAGATCTATGAAGTAGGCGAACAAGTGGGCTACCAGACAACGCATTATTTCATCCGTGTGTTTAAGAAGAGGTACGGGATGACGCCGCAGGAATACCGGGAAACGATGATCTAAGCAGGTACATTTGAGGTGATATATGATGAAGAAAACGGGAGTTATCGGTACCGGGCAAATGGGAACGCCGATGGTGCTGAATCTATTGCGCAGCGGCTATGAGGTATGGGTCTATGACGTCAGTGAAGCGGCGGTTCGGGAATTGGAATCAGCGGGAGCGAAGCGAGCGGATCACCCGCGAGCTGTGGCGGAACAGGCCGATGTGCTGGTGCTCAGTCTGCCGAACAGTGCGGTGTTGCAGCAGGTGGTTGTTGGAACGGAAGGCATTCTGGAAGCGGATGTTCGGGGGAAGACGATCCTGGATACGACAACAGTTACTGCGAAGGTAGCGGTTGAGCTAGCTGAACAGGTCGCTGCACGAGGGGGATCGATGTTGGATGCGCCTGTAACCGGCGGTGTGGCGGGGGCTGCGCAAGGAAACTTGAATATCATGGTCGGTGGGGACGAAGCGGCATTTCATGAGCAATTGGACGTCCTGCAGACGTTGGGATCCAATGTGGTCTATATCGGGCCGAGCGGTCATGGTCAGGTAAGCAAGATGGTGAATCAGAGCTTGATGGCGGCCACCTACACGGCGGTTTCTGAAGCGTATGCATTTGCGGCGCAGATGAATGTAGATGTAGGAAGAGTCTACCAAGCGATTGAAAACGGCGGGGCCAAGTCGCTCGTTCACAGTATGATGAAATCGTATATTGTGAGCGGTGATTATGCGGCGGGGGGCGCGATTCAGCAACACGGCAAGGATATTGATTATGTAATGGAAGAAGCGAACCGACACCACAGCTATATGCCGGTCACATCTGCCGTGCACGAGGTGTGGAAGATGGCGCGGAAGGAAGGCGCGCATACGGCCACGCTGGCTCCGAACAGTCTGTTCGCGCTGTGGGAGACGATGCTGGGCATGAAGTTGAATCATGCGGTGAAGGGCAACAGGAAAGGAACCGGCGGCGAATGATGCGCAATCCGAATTTACCCTTTACGGAGATTGGTTGTTCCACGATTGCTTTTCGCGAGTTTTCGTTGCAGGCCGCGTTGGAGCAGATCGCGGCACTAGGGTTTGACTTTGTTGATATTGGCGCGAATGCGCCTTTCTGCGGGCATTTCGACTTTTTTTCGATGGGCGACGATGAGATTCAGCAGCGCATTGCATGGATTCGATCGTATCCCGTACGGGTGCATTCCATCACGACTGACATCGGCAGCTTTAATGATCCGTACACAGATTCGCAGCGATGCCATGAGGCCGCAGCACGGAGTCTGGCAACCGCGGCGGCATTAGGCGCGACCGGGCTGAATGTTAATAATGGCAAGCATGTAGACCGCGCGAGTCATTCGCTGGCAGAGAGTGTGGCGCAGGTGGCCCCCCATCTGCGCAGAGTCAGCCAAGAGGCGCAGCAGCTCGGGCTCGAGCTGTATATTGAAGCGCCGCATAAGGGTGGGTTGATCCGCACGGCAGATGAAGCAATCGAACTGATCGAGGCGATCGACCATCCCAATGCTTCGCTGATTTTCGATACGGATCATCATGAAGCCGCGGGCTGGGGGATGGAGCAAGCCATCGAGAGGTTGCGGGAGCAGATTGGACACGTGCACCTTCGCGATTCGATCCAAGGGGCCAATCGGTACCCGCTGGGCAGCGGACATGTGGATTTCAGAGCCGCGTTTGCTGCATTGGAACGAATCGGGAGACCGTTGTCGTATGCGCTGGAGTTTTCCAACTGTGGCGAATCGCTGGAAGAGATTGCGGAGACGTTGCAGAAGTCGGTGGCGTACTTGGACAGCATTTGAACGTCGAGATCGTAGACTATTGAAGGTAGAGGGGGATGCGAATATGCGGATCATCTATTTCGATCTGGATTGTGTGCGGCCGGATCACTTGGGCACGTACGGATATGAGCGGGGCACTTCACCCCATATTGATGAGATCGCGAAGCAGTCGTTTGTTTTTGATCAATGCTTTGCTTCAGATACACCTTGCGTCCCGTCACGGGCCGCTTTATTCTCGTGCCGGCCGGGGATTTCGAATGGGGTGGTCAGTCATGAATCGCCGGGTTGCCACTTTCGTTTTCCCGGGCAAGAAGGAATGCCCAATTATTATGATGCATACACAATGCCGATGCGCTTGCTGCAACAGCATAATGTCCACACCACAACTTTCTCCATATTTGCCCAGAGGCATATGAGCTGGTGGTTCAATGCGGGGTTCAGTGAGGTGCACAACCCGACGCAGCCGAATATTCATGAGCACGCTGCTACTGTCAATCCCCGAGTTACCCAGTGGATCAAGCAGAATATCCACGACCATCCCGACTTGTTCATGCATGTGCATTACTGGGATGCCCATACGCCCTACCATCCTGACGCAAAGCTGCGTGATCGCATCGCCCGGCAGCCGGCCCGGGCACACCCGGATCAGGCGCTGATCGAAGCGCATTACGAGCATGTTTACGGCCCCAAAACGGCCCGGGATCTCATGATTCGTCAGCCTGGATACCGCAGTCCTTCGCAGCATATGCCGGATGAAATATCGAACCGTGAGCAGTTCGTTCATATGCTGGATTCCTATGATGCGAGCATTGCAACCGTGGATCAAGCGGTGGGCGAAGTGGTGGCCTTGCTCAAGGAGGAAGGCGTTTATGAAGATACGGCAATTATCATTTCCGGAGACCATGGGGAAGCCATAAGCGAACTTGGCATGTATTTCGAGCATGGAATAGCGGTCGATGGGGTTGCCCGCGTACCGCTGATCATTCGCTGGCCGGGACTTACCGATCGGCAACGGCGCTCGTCGGCACTGGTGTATCACTATGATTGGATGGCCACGATGATGGAATTACTGGGGATTGCTTCACCTGCGCAGTGGGATGCCCGCTCTTTCGCAGCGGCACTGCAGAGCGGGGCGGATATTGAAGGTCGACCTTATGTCGTATACGGTGAAGGCTTGTTTACCTTGCAGCGCGCCGTCAGGACACCGGATCATGCTTACATCAAAACCTTCCATTCCGGCTGCTACCCGCTCGACGATTGTTATCTGTTCGATATCCGGAAGGACCCGCAGCAACAATGCGATATCAAGCGGCACGCACCAACCGTCGTAGCAGAAATGGAACGCCTCTACGCCCAGTGGTGGAATCGATGGTGCACGGGACCGGATGCTGTGCGCGATCCCATGCTGGATCAAATCCCGAGCTTCGAGTATTTCCCAGTGGCACTCATGAAGAAAAGGCTGGAGGCAGTTGATCGACAAGATCAATGGGAAGATCTGCAGCAACGGCTATCGACGCGTAGAAGCGGAAAGGGTCCCATTTACGACAGTAAATTTTGAGGAAAGGAAGTGGAGCGAATATGAAGAAGAAACCGATAAATGTGGCGATTGTCGGTCTTGGATTCGGTGCCGAATTTATCCCGATCTATCAAGACCATCCCGAGACGACGATGTATGCGCTGTGCCAACGAACGGAAGCATCGCTTCATGAAATTGCCGACCATTTCGGTGTGGAGAAGCGCTATACGGACTTCCAGGCAGTCCTGCAGGATCCGGAAGTGGATGCCGTTCATATTAATTCTCCCATTCATCTGCATGCGGAGCAAAGTATCTGGGCGCTGAAAGCGGGTAAGCATGTGGCCTGTACGGTGCCGATGGCGACGACCATTGAAGAATGCCGCCGCATCGTGGAGGCGCAGCGGGCATCCGGCAAAACCTATATGATGATGGAAACCGCGGTGTACACCCGTGAGTTTCTGTATGTAAAAGAATTAAAGGATCAAGGGAACTTGGGCAGAATCCAGTTTTTGCGCGGTGCCCATCAACAAGAAATGGCCGGTTGGCCCGGTTATTGGGAGGGGCTGCCACCGATGCACTACGCGACACACGCAGTCAGTCCGTTGCTGGCACTAGCCGGCAGCGAAGCAGATTATGTGGCTTGCTTCGGATCGGGACGAATCGAAAAGCGACTCGCCGATCGGTACGGTTCGCCTTTTGCGGTGGAGTCGGCGTTATTCCGGCTGAAAGACGGAATTACAGGCTGTGAAGTGACACGATCCTTATTCGAAACCGCGCGGGAATACGTGGAGAGCTTTGACGTGTACGCCGATAAATGCAGCTTTGAGTGGCAGCGGCTGGAACGGGAACTGCCCATCCTCTTCCGCGGTGAGAACGGTGAACGGGTCGAGGTACCGGACTATGCGAATTTACTCCCGGGACCGATTCGGAAGTATACGAAAAACGGCGTTTATGATGACGCGGATCACCAGCATCTTTCCTTTACCCAAGGCAGCGGACACGGCGGTTCCCATCCTCATCTGGTACACGAATTTATCTCGAGCATCCAAGAGGAGCGGGAAGCCTTCCCGAATGCCGTGACTGCGGCGAACTGGACAAGCGCCGGTCTATGTGCGCATCAGTCCGCGATGAATCAAGGAGAACTTGTAAAGCTTCCGAACTTTGAGCCGTCGTCTTCATGAGCCTGTTACATTCGAATGATCGGGCTGCTACCAAGCGAACAGGGAGGGGGTGCATGCATGCAGGCCTCTAGAAAGTGGAATGCCCATTGGATCAGGCCTGAGGAGGACAAGCCGGAGAAAAATACGTATTACTTGTTTCGCAAAGACTTTGCAGTGACCGATCGAGCCGAGTCGTACACGCTGTATATTACAGCCGATACACGGTACAGGGTATACATCAATGGATGCGTGATCGGGTATGGTCCACCGTTATGCGTGTCGCATTATCACTATTATGATGAACACCAGATCAAGCTGCGGCAAGGCGTCAATTGCATCGCGGTTGAGGTGTATCATCTAGGCGTTGCACCTGATTCTGTCTGCGGGTTGTTATGTGAGATTGCTAGTGAAACGGGACGCTCGTTGGTTTCTTCGGATGCCGAGTGGAAAGTCACACGTTCCGAAGCCTGGAGACAAGATACCCACTATTTTCGAATGAGTATGTATGCTCCGTTTCAAGAGCACTTCGATGCCAGGCGAATTCCAGATGGCTGGATGACGCCCGGATTTTCCGATCAATCCTGGGCAGGTTCCCGTATAATCAAGGGCCAGTGGGAAGATCGGCCGCCGGCCGTTTTGCCGTGGGGGCATCTCGTCCCAAGGGACATTCCATTTATGCTGGAGACGCCGAGACTGGCCCGGTCTGTCATGCGGGTGGAAGAATCGATTGATCTCTTGAATCGGATGAGAAGCGAGGACTTGTCCATATCCCTCTCCGTACCGGGTCAGCCGCTGCACCACGCCACTGTGGAGAAGCCGGATCAATTGCTGCGGACGACAGGTCATACCGTGGTGCAGTGCAGTACGGACCATTTGGACCGTTCGTTCGACGGTGTTTATTATCCAAGTATCGTGTTGGACTTTGGCAAGAGCATTAATGCATTTTTGGAATTGGAGATAAGCGGCGAAGCCGGCGGGATGATCGATATTGGTTATGCGGAACGATTGATTAACGGTCATTTTAATAATACGATCGAGGGAATGTACGCGGATCGGTATGTCATGAGGGAGGGACGGCAACGATTCCGCCCGTCTACCTGGAAGAGCTTTCGCTACGTCAAGATTATGTTTCGTTCTTGTGTCGCACCGGTTCTGGTGCATCGTGTGCAGGCGAGCGTGACGGAGTATCCCTATGAAGACCGGGGCGAGTTCCACAGCAATGATTCCACCTTGAACCAGGTATTCGAGATATGCCGTTATACCCTTCGGCTGTGTTCGAATGATTCGATTATGGACACCCCGTGGCGAGAACAGGCGCAGTTTGTAGGAGATGTAGCCGCTGTTACGTTGGGAGGGATCTACAGCTGTTTTGGCGATATCAAGCTGCCGGCCAAGTTTTTAAAGCAGTCGGCTGCGAACCAGTTGCCGGTCGGGCTGTTGCCCAGCGTCACCAATTCGGCTAACAATCCGATGGTGCATCCCGATTATTCGCTGTGGTGGGTCCACGCCTTGTGGAATCATTATCTATATACAGGCGAAGCAGAATGGATTCACCGTTATTACCCGCATACGCTCAAAATCTTGCAATATTACATGGCATACATTGGAGAGCATCAGCTTCTGGAAAATATTCCACATATGACATTTATTGACTGGGCCAATGTGGACCGTCGGGGAGTATGCGCTCCGCATAACGCAATTTTCTATGGTGTCAGTGCCTGCATCGAGAAGATGGCCGTTCTCAAAGGAGATGCCCATACGCAAGCACAATTGCAGCAAATACGCGGCGGCATCAAAAAAAATTTTTCCCGCATGTTCTTCAGCGAGGAGCGGGGGTGCTACGCCGATGCCTGGGTCGATGGATCGCTGTCGCCGATCACCAGCGAACAGACCAATATGGCGGCGATTTATTGGGAGCTGTGCGATCATATGGAGCCTTCACATGTAGCGGATCGGATACTAGGTTCTGATCCGCTCAGGCATACGGAAGCGCAGCCCTTCTTTACGATGATTACGTTGCGGGCGTTGAATAAAATCGGCCGCGGCGCGCAGGCACTAGAGCTGATACGGAGTCGGTGGGGACGCCGAATGGTAGATAAAGGCGCAACCTCGACTTTTGAAGAGTGGGGCTTGAACGGTTCCTGGCGCACCGGGGTGTTCTCCAATGTGATGCGCACCCAATCGCACGCATGGTCTGCCTTCCCGGCCGAATTTTTAATTCGGTCAGTGGCCGGGTTCGAGATTGTGGAGCCGGGTTGCAGTACGGTACGCATCGCGCCCATGGAGAGCTCGTTCAACTACAATATCGCGATTCCCATTCCGCAAGGCCGCGTGTCAATCAAGCGGGAAAATGGAACGACACAGGTGAGCGCACCGGACAATGTAACGATTCAATAAAGGGAATGCACGGTCGGATGTCCATCTGACCGTGCATTCGTTACGTGATCGGGAGAATGTAAGTCGAACTGCTTTTCAAAAGTCATCCCAGGGACTGTGAAGCAGTGAGTGGACAATTATAAGGAAGGAGGGCTGATGGCATGCACGATACCAGCAAAAAGCCCAATGTATTATGGATTACGATTGATGAATGTAAGGCGAGTGCGTTATCGTGTTACGGCAACGAACATGCGATTACTCCGCACCTGGACCGGCTGGCCGGTGAAGGGGCTTTGTTTACCCAAGCGTTTACTGTGATGCCCAAGTGCGTACCCGCTCGCTGCAGTATGATGACCGGAAGATATGCTCATGTGGAAGGTCATCGTACTTTGCCTGGGTTTGAATTGCGCCACAATGAACCGCATTTATTCGCGGAGATGAAGCAACGCGGCTACCGGACAGCCATGTTCGGCAAGAATCACACCCTGGAAGAGGACCAACAAGACCGGTGGCTCGATGCCCGTACCCGCGAAGCCGCTGGAAAGGCGGTGAGAAAAACGCCTGTAGACGGGGAAGATCCCGTCTTATTCCGGGCAATGTACCGCAAGGAATTGTACGAATCAAAAGAGATGAGCGATACGTTTGCCGCAGAGGAGGCGTGCGGATTTATGGAAGAGCATCGCGAGCATCCTTTTTTCGTCCAGGTCAATTTTAATCAGCCGCATCCGGCATATGTGAATATTGATCCGTATATTGAACAGATCCGCAAGCTTGGGCTGCCTCTACCGAATAAGGAAAACATCGATCAAGCGCCAGAGGTGCTGGCTCGTTATCGAACGGTCTATGATTTGGAAGGAATGGGGGAGGAGCAATGGCGCTGTATTGTCGAAGCATACGCAAGCATGGTTGCGTACGCAGACGATTGTGTCGGGACCTTGGTCGAAGCTGTGGATCGGCTTGGATTGCGGGAGGAGACGATCGTGCTCTTTACATCCGACCACGGTGATTTTGCCGGGGAGCATGGTTGCGTCGAGAAGTGGGACACCCTGTTCTATGACTGCCTCACGCATATTCCTTTCATCCTTCGATATCCTGGGATCATAGCGCCGGGGGAGCGGTTTGATGTGTTGACAGAGAATATTGACTTTATGCCGACGGTGATGGAACTGTTGGGCGCGGACATCCCGGCATATGTCCAAGGACAATCGCTCATGCGCGTGTTGCAGGGCGAAGTGCGAGAACATAAGGAAGCGGTGTTCAGTGAAGGCGGGGTAGAGCGAAAAGCGCTGGCCCGGACTACGCCGTATACCGATGCATTTTATCAAAAACTGCCGCAGTATTCATGGAAACAGCAAGTGATGGTAGAATATCCGCAGACGATGGACCGGGCCAAGATGATTCGCACCCGCAGATGGAAGATGGTGTTTCGTTGGCCGGGTGTAAAGGAGTTGTACGATCTGAAGCAAGACCCCGGAGAACTGCATAATGTAGCCGACCGTCCAGAGCATCAGGAAATCCTGCGGCAATTGACGGAGCGTTTGCTGATCTGGGCGCTGGAGACCGAGCCGGACCGCCCGGTCATCCAGGACATGCGGGCATGAACATCGGGAAGGAGCGGCGATTCGAATTCAGACGGACGAGCGTTCATGCTTGGCTGCGATCGTTCGCACATATTCCGATGGAGGCATCCCGATAATGATGATAAAGAAGGAAACGGCAGTTGGAGTGACACATACGGCAACCTGATTCAGTAGCCCCAACTGTCGGGAAACACATGAATAAAGGACCTCAATCCCTGCTGCGGGGACTGAGGTCCTTTGCTGTAATACTGAATCGTTCATAAATAAAGGAAATTACCGACGGACTGTTGTCTGCGCGTCCAATTGCGGTTAAGTAACAACATATGTGATGACGAAGGAGATGATGGCGATGCGCAGGTCTGGACGGCTGCTCTGCCTGCTGGGCGGGAGCGCGCTGCTGCCGCTGGCGGGGGGCTGCAGCGTACGCGTGCTCGAGCCCGCCAGCGAAACGGCGGACGAACAGGCGAAGCTGATCGCCCTCAGCTTCGCCATCATGGTGGTGGTGACGGCGACGGTGCTGGCGCTGCTGGCCCGGTTCGTCTACCGCTACCGCGAGCGGCCGGGCCGGGAGCCGGGCCTGCCGGAGCAGACGCGCGGCAATCGCTGGCTGGAGCTGTCGTGGATCGTCGTGCCGATCCTGCTGCTCGCGGTCCTCGCGGTGCCGACCGTGCGCCTGACGATGGCGCAGTCGCCCGGCGCGGAGCTGCCCGCGGACGATGCCGAGGCGCAGGTGGTGCACGTGGAGGTGCAGGCGGAGCAGTTCGCCTGGACGTTCCGCTACGCCGGCGGCAAGACGTCGCATGATACCCTCTATCTGCCGGCCGGCTATACGGCGGTGTTCCACCTGCAGTCCAGGGACGTCATTCATTCATTCTGGATCCCGAAGCTCGGCGGCAAGGTGGACGTCTTCCCGGACCGCGAGACGACGCTGCGGCTCGTGGATGTGAAGGCCGGCGAATACCAGGGGAAATGCGCGGAATTCTGCGGGACGGAGCACGCCTGGATGCGGTTCACGGCGCACGTCGTCGATCCGGCCGCGTACGAGGCCTGGCTGGCTGGGTAATCGGGCGCGAACCCGATGCAAAGAGGCGCCGACCCTGCAAGCCGCGCTGCGGAAGAGCTGTAAAACAAGCGGCGGCAACACAAGCCACGAAGGAGGCGATCGCGCTTGAAGCTGAGCTGCGAGGCGTTGTACGCCCAGTCCGATGTCATCCTGGCCTGGGTGCTCGGGCTGCCGGCGATGGCGGCCCTGCTCCTGTACATCACGAAGCGGCGCAAGTGGCCGCTGCTCCTGGAATACGCGCGCACGACGAATCACCGCAAGATCGGGCTGATGTACATCGGCGGCGGGCTTTTGTTTTTATTTCGCGGCGGGCTCGACGCGCTGCTGATCCGGGCGCAGCTGCTGCTGCCGGAGTGGTCGTTCTGGGTGCTGCAGAAGGACAAGTACAACGGCCTGTTCACGACGCACGGCACGATCATGATCTTCTTCGTGGCGATGCCGCTGCTCGTCGGACTGATGAATGTCGTCGTGCCGCTGCAGATCGGGGCGAGGGACATGGCCTTCCCGTATCTCAATGCGCTCAGCCTGTGGCTGTTCCTCGGCGGGGCGGCGCTGTTCAACGTGTCCTTCCTGTTCGCGACGCCGCCGACGGCGGGCTGGACGGCGTATGCGCCGCTCGCGCTCGGTCCCAATCCGGGCCAATCCTATTACGTCTACAGCCTGCAGATCTCAGGCATCGGCACGCTGCTGACGGCGATCAATCTGCTGACGACGATCGTCCGGCACCGCGCGCCGGGCATGACGTGGGCGCGGCTGCCGCTGTTCACGTGGGCGTCGCTGGTGGCGGCCGCGCTCATGCTGTTCGCCTTCAGCGCGCTCTCGGCCGGTCTGCTGCTGATGCTGATGGACCGGCAGTTCGGGACGGACTTCTTCACGGGGGCGGGCAGTCCGATCTACTGGCAGCATCTGTTCTGGATCTTCGGTCATCCGGAGGTGTACATCCTGGCGCTGCCGGCCTTCGGGCTGTTCTCCGACATCATCGCCACGTTCGCCAAGAAGCCGGTGTACGGCTACGGCGCGATGGTGCTGTCGATCATCCTGATCGGCTTCCTCGGGCTGATGGTGTGGGTGCATCATATGTTCACGGTCGGACTGGGGCCGATTGCCAATACGTTCTTCGCGCTCTCGACGATGGCGATCGCCGTGCCGACGGGGATCAAGGTGTTCAACTGGCTGTTCACGATGCGGGGCGGGCGGCTGCAGATGACGACGCCGATGCTGTTCGCGCTCGGCTTCATCCCGTCGTTCGTCGTCGGCGGCGTGACCGGGGTGATGCTGGCCGTGCCGGTGGCGGACTTCCAGTTCCACGACAGCTACTTCGTGGTCGGCCACTTCCATTATACGATCGTCGGCTCGACGATCCTCGGCATCTTCGCGGGGCTGTATTATTGGTACCCCAAGCTGACGGGCAAGCAGTTGAATGAGCGGCTCGGCAAGTGGCACTTCTGGCTGTTCATCGCCGGCTTCCACATGACCTTCCTGCCGATGCACTTCGCCGGGCTGCAGGGGATGCCGCGCCGCACGTATACGTACAGCGCCGCCGACGGCGTATTCGGCTACAATGCGATCAGCTCGGCCGGGGCCTTCCTGATGGGGGCGAGCATGTTGTTCCTGGTGTGGAACGTCGTGCGCACCCATCGCCACGGCCGTCCCGCCCCGGCGGACCCGTGGGACGGCCGCACGCTGGAGTGGACGGTCGGCTCGCCGCCGCCGGAGCAGACGTTCGAGCCGATGCCGCAGGTGCAGTCTGCCGAGCCGCTGTGGCAGGCCAAGCGCAGCGGGCGCCTCATGGCGGAGGCGCGGCAGACGCGGCCCGCGCCGGTCCCCGCGCGGCCGCTGACGCCGCTCGTGCTGGCGGGCGCGCTGACGGCCGGCGCGATGGCGATGATCTATCGCTGGTACGTCCCGGCGGCGCTGTGCGCGGCCGTCGTACTGGCGGCGATGCTCATACGCTCGTGGCGCGACGAGCGCATCGATTGGTACGCCGGGCATGTCCGGCGCGAGGCGGACCGGCAGACGCTGTATGCGGACAAGCGGGCCGGGGTGTGGGGCTATCTGACGATGGATGCGATCGTGTTCGCCGTTTTCTTCGTGACGTACGTGCTGTATACGCCGTCCGCGCAGGGACCGCAGCCGGGCGAGCTGTTCGAGCCGGGCTCGGTGCTGCTCGCGACGCTGCTGCTGCTGCCGAGCAGCGCGACGCTGGTGCTGGCCGAGCGCGGCCTGCGGCGGGGCGCGCCGCGCCTCATGTGGCTCGGGCTGGGGGCGACGCTGGCACTCGCGCTCGGGTTCGCCATTGCCGAGGGCCGCGAATTCTACACGTATGCGCAGCAGGGCTACACGCCTGCCACGAGCGGCTTCCTGGCCGCCTACTACGTGCTGGTCGGTCTGCACTTCGCGCATGTGCTGTTCGGCGCGGGCTGGCTGGCGAGCCTGATGCTGCAGCGCCGCGCGGGGCATGGGCCGCCCGCCCTACTGGAGGAGAAGCAGCGCATCTTCGGCCTGTACTGGCACTTCGTCGACGCGGTGTGGATCGGCATCGTGGCGATTGTGTACGTGCCTTCTCTATTATGAAGGGAGCAAGTGAGAGATGGAAGCGATATTGATCCTGCTGAGTGTGATCGTCGCGCTGCTGCTCGTGCCGGCGGCACTGCTGCTGTGGCTGTATCTGCACGACAAGGCGCAGACGGAGCACTCTGTGCTGCGCAACTACCCGGTGCTGGGCAAGCTGCGCTATCTGATCGAGAAGATGGGGCCGGAGCTGCGGCAGTATCTGTTCAACAACGACCGCGAGGGCAAGCCGTTCAACCGCAGGGAATTCGAATTCGTCAACAAGGCGGGCAAGTACGCGGATCGGATGCTCGGCTTCGGGGCGGAGCGGGACTACGAGCAGGGCGGCTATTACCTCGCCAATGCGATGTTCCCGGTGCAAGACGAGGACCTGAAGCGCGAGCGCGAGCGGCAGCGTCCGGTCGACACGTACCTGTACACGATCGACAAGTCCGAGCTGTTCAGCCGCAAGGAGCATCGGCATCCCGCGCAGCTCGACCCGGCGTACCTGCAGGAGTCGGAATGGGTCGTGCTCGGCGCGGGGACGGCGCGCCAGCCCTTCCGGGTGAAGGGGCTGATCGGCCAGTCGGCGATGAGCTACGGCTCGCTCGGCAGCCGGGCGATCACGGCGCTCTCGCGCGGCCTCGCCCGCGCCGGCGGGACGTGGATGAATACGGGCGAGGGCAGCGTGTCGCCGTATCACCTGGAGGGCGGCGCCGATCTGATCATGCAGATCAGCTCCGGGCTGTTCGGCGTACGGACCGAGGACGGGGCGTTCGCGATGGACCAATTCCGCCAGCAGGCGCAGCGGCCGCAGATCAAGGCATTCGAGCTCAAGCTCGGGCAGGGGGCCAAGACGCGCGGCGGCCACGTCGACGGCAAGAAGATCACGGCCGAGATCGCCGCGATTCGCAATATTCCGCAAGGGCAGGACGTCGACAGTCCGAATCGCTTCCCGGACATCGCCACGCCCGAGGCGCTGTTGCGCTTCGTGCACGAGCTGCGGGAGGAGGGCGGCAAGCCGGTCGGCATCAAAATCGTCGTCGGCAGCGAGCTAGATGCCGACCGGCTCGTGGCGGCGATGCAGGAGACGGACATCGTGCCGGACTTCGTCACCGTCGACGGCAGCGAGGGCGGCACGGGCGCCTCGTATTACGAGCTGGCCTATTCGGTCGGCCTGCCGGCCTTCGCCGCGGTGCCGCTCGTCGACGATCTGCTGCGGCGCTACGGCCTGCGGGCGCGCACCAAGCTGATCGCCTCGGGCAAGCTGATCACGCCGGACAAGATCGCGATGGCGCTCGCGCTCGGCGCCGATCTGGTCAACATCGCGCGCGGCTTCATGATCAGCGTCGGCTGCATCATGTCGCAGGTGTGCCACACCAACACGTGCCCGGTGGGCGTGGCCACCACCGATCCGAAGCTGGAGCGCGCGCTCACCGTGGAGGAGAAGGAATACCGCGTCGCTAACTACCTGATCACGCTGCGCGAGGGCCTCTTCGAGCTGGCGGCGGTGGCCGGGCTGGATAGCCCGACCCAGTTCACGCGCGCGCACCTCGTGTACGACGATGCGTTCACGCGGCGAACGCGGCTGCAGGCGGGCGGAGCGGGTGCGACTGTGGAGCCGGGCGGGGCCGCCGCCACGAAGGGGTCGGGCGTGGGCGACTGACCCGGGTTGCCGAGCGCGAAGAGAGCCGATCGCTCGCAGCGATCGGCTCTCTTCGTCTCAAATGCTTGATCCGACTGCATGTCGGGGTACATCCGGTCCTCCGAGCGCGTTATCTCGATCAGGGCGCCACGACTTTGATATCATCGAAGTGGAAGCCGCCGGTATGGCCGGCGCCGATTCCTAGCCGCAGGCCGGCAATGTTGGAGACGGCGCTGCGGAAGTCGGCGTCCGTGATGCGGCGGACTCCGTCTACATAGAGGTCGAACTGGTCGGTATTCGTGTCGAGCACGACGCGCAGCTTGTACCAGGTACCGGCAGAGAAGGCTTGGGCGTTCACGAGCGTGGGTCCGTCGTACGTCTTGATATAGCCGTTCTCGAGGATGACGCTGACAGCCGTCGTGCCGGATGAATCGGTAATGTACGGCGCCATCTTCCATCCGCCGGTCTGCTCTGCGCGCACGCGTGCCTCTACCGTGACGATTCCGCTCGTGGCGGGGTGCGTGCGCGAGACGAGGGTGCTGCCAGCGGCGTCAGACTTGGCGACATAGACGCTCTTGTCACCTGAGCCGGGTACATCCGCGATCGTCGCACTCCCGCTGCCGCCGCCGATCGTCCAGCCGGGAGGCGGATCCTCCGTCGCCCCGTCGTCGAAGTCATCGGCCAGCCGGATAATGACCGGCTGCGTATAGCCCGGCTGCACACCGGCATTGTCCTTGATGCTCTGCGTCTGCGCAGCGTTGTTGATCCATTGGTTGTTCTGCGCGCCGATGCCGGTCTGCTCATAGGTGAGCGACGCGCCTGACGCGGTGTCGATCGCACTCAGCACATTGTCCTGAGCGGTGACGAATTCACTGTAATTGTCCATGTATAGGCCGGCCAGCGGGTAGCTCATCGCGTATTCGCTCTTGGCCAGGCTATGGATATAGTTGCGGTACAGGTACGTCCCCGGCTGACGGCCGAGTGTATAGATGGCGCCGCCGTCGTCGTGCAATTGCATGACGTCGTGCAGATCATTATAGCGAATCATATTGCCCGACATGCCGATATTGCAGTTGCAGCCTGCCTGGTTCCCGAGCTGGATGCCCATATACGGCAGGTCGTACAGGTCATTGTGCTCGATCAGCGTGTCGCGTACGAAGTGGGCGAGGATACCGATGCCGTTGGAGTAGTTCCGGCCGACGCGGGAGATCGTGTTGTTGCCGATCAGCACGTTCTCCGAACGGTTCCCATCCGAGGCGTTTTTGGGCGAGCGGAGCTCGATCCCGTTAGCCGCGATTTCCCGCAGTGTGTTGCCGACGATCTGACTGGACTTGAGGCCGTAGCCGAGCTTGAGTCCGGTGCCGCCAAGCAGCTCGAACGTGTTGCTCTCCAGAGAGAGGCGCTCGGCGTAGGCGGCCTGGACGGCGCCGGGCACGGTCAGCCCGTTGATCGGCGACGCGCCTTGGGTGGCGACGAGTCCGCTGCTGCTCGGTCCGCTCCAGCCGGCATGGCGGAAGGTCACGCCGCTCCAGGCAATATCGTGCACGGGGGAGGTCGCCATCCCGGTCATCTGTACCAGCACGTCCAGCGTCGGCGCGACGACCGTGGCGGTGGATAGATTCTCGCCGCTGCGCGGTTTGTAGTAGAGCGTATCCGCGGACGTATCCAGGTACCATTCACCCGCGGCGTCCAGCATTTCGTATGCATTCTCGAAGTGATAGGCATTGCCGGTGTAGAAGGAGGCCGACTTGGCAAATGCGCTGCCGCTCTCGGCGCTCTGGAAGCTGACGTACGCATAGTCGGCGTCAGTGGTGAAGGCGTCCAGACGCAGCCGATTGTGGTACCAGTGCGGCTGTACGACCATTTCGACGCGACTCGGATCGGACCAAGTAGAGATCTCGGCCTTGTGAATCTTGTACGTCTTCGCCGTCGTGTCGGCGCTGATCGTAGTGTAGTAGTCGCCCATCGTGTCCGCATCCGTCAGATTGGGCGTGCGGGCTCGTACGGCGGGCTCGCCGTTCACGACGAGCTGGCGAAATTCGCCGCTTACGCCGGACCGCTTGTAGATCTGCTGCGCTGCGTCGTGCAGCGTCCAGGAGCCACCCAGCGAACGTCCGCCGGAGAGGACCGGCGTCTCGCCGGGGTAGGCCGTCCACTTCACGGCATAGCCGCCCGTACCTGAGTCTGCGCTGCCGAGCGTCAGTGTGGCGGACAGATCATACGTGCCGCCGCGCAGGTAGACGACGATGTCCCCGGTCATGGCATCGTTGGCGGTGCGCACCTTGTCGCGCGCGCCAACGAGCGAACAAGGGGATGCCGCGGAGCAGGTCGAGCCGCTCCCGGCCGGGGAGGCGTAATAGGTCGCCTGGATGGCTGCCTCCGCAGGCGGCGCGCCGATCGGGCAGCAGGCGACGATGGCGGCAGCTGCCGCGAGCAGTGTGCCTTGCCGCAGTTTTCCAATCTTCTTCATGATCATCTTCCTCCTTCTGTCTCACGTTGAATTGGTTTCGCTTACATTTTGTCGGACGCCTTCCGACGCATACCGTTCCGCTACTGATGCCTCCTTTCAATCGGACTAGCTCCAGCCTATAGGATCGGAGAGGATGCGGGCAATCCACAATAATCGAGGATGCACAAAAGCTTGTGTAGACTGCTGCCGAGGGACGAGCCTGCCAGAGGGCGCGCTAATAGCGTTCTCATGGATCGCCAACGCTCAATTGTGGATGAGAAATTTATGTGCATTGCCCGCGCCGATGCGCATTGTGTACAGTACAACTGCGGGGACTGGCCGCAACTCGACCGGCACACGCGACGACTCGACACACAATGAGGAGGGAATGATTGATGATCGGACAAGAAAGCGCACGTACACGCAAAGGACGTACACGTAGAGTACGCAAAAGAATCGCGGCGGCGCTCGCGGCGGCGCTGCTGCTCAATCTGCTCGCGGGCGTCACCTTCGGTCCGTCGGGGCTGGGTGCAGGTACGGCCGCCGCAGCGGGGGAGAACGGGGAGGCGTCGGCGGGGCTGTTGGCGAATACCGGCTTCGAGACGGACTTGACGGGATGGAGCGGCAGCGGGGCGACGATCGTGCATGAGACGACCGAGGCGCATAGCGGCGAGGCTTCGGCCCGAGTGGATCGGACGACATCGTACGCCGGCAATATCCGGCAGAGCCATATCGCCTTTGAGCCGGGGAAGACCTATTACTTCTCCGCATGGGTCAAGCGTACGGCGGGCACGGGGACAGTCGGCATGTTCGTGACGCAGAGCGGCGTCAAGTGGAACAATGCCAACTACCCGATCATGGCGATCGGCACGGTAGGCACGGAATGGACGCATCTCGAGGGATTGAAGACGTTCCCCGTATCGGGTAATGATCCGACCGCCGGGTACGTGTACGATGATGCGACGGTGTTCGTTCAGCACCAGCAAAATGATAGCGCTATCAAAGATGAAAACGGTCATTACACCGACTTCTACGTAGACGATGTCATAGCCGAGCCGGCGCGTCCGGCGACGCTGACGGTCAGCGGACCGGCCACGGCCGAGATTCCCGTCGTCGGGCGCATGTCGTATGCGTATGACGCCGATGTGCGCAATCAGATCGGGACGACGGCGGGACTGGACGAGCCGGCTATCGCCTGGTCGCTGGCGGGCGCCGCGACGGGAGTGAGCGTCGATCCGGTGACAGGGCTGCTGAAGGTGACGGACCAGGCTGCGCCCGGTACGATCACTGTACGGGCAGTCGCGGCTGACAACCCGGAGGCGACAGCGGACTATGCGGTGACGCTGGAGGCGGGCGTGCCCGACACCGAGCCGCAGCCGCCGATGGCAGCGAATCTCGTGCTGGAGGGGCTGGCCAAGCCGGGCCGCACGCTGACAGCGGACTATGATTATACCGACGCCAACGGCGACGCCGAGTCCGGCAGTGTCTACGGCTGGTACGCGGGGGCGACAGACAGCGGCGCATTCACGCCGATTCCGGGCGCGGACGGATTGTCCTACACGATTGCGCCCGAGCAGCTGGGCCAGTACGTGAGCTTCGCCGTCGTACCCGCCACTGCCACAGAGCCGACAGTGGGCGCTGCGGTATATAGCGAGGCGGTACTCGTCACGACCAATGCGGCGCCGACTGCCGCAGACGTGCGGCTCGAGGGCGCGCAGCTCGTCGGTCAGCAGTTGACGGGCTCCTACGCGTACGCCGACGCGGAAGGCGACGCGGAGACGGGTACGACTTACCGCTGGCTGGCGGCGGGCGCGGCGGACGGCGCCTATAGCCCGATCGCCGGGGCGACCGGGCTGACCCTTGCGCTGACGCCAGAGCTGGAAGGGCGATACGTGAAGTTCGAGGTGACGCCTGCGGACGCCTACGCGCAAGGGGCGGCCTATGCGAGCGCGCCGAGTCAGCCAATCGAGGAGGAGGCGAGGGCGGATTACTACATCGATCCGGCGAATGGGGACGATGGCAATCCCGGTACGGCCGAGCAGCCGTTCCGTACTCTTGTGAAGGCGCGGGACAAGGTGCGGGCGGTAAGCGGCGTGATGGACTCCGACATCACCGTCCACTTGAAGGGTGGCGTGTATCGCCCGGATTACACGGTAACGGAGGAGCAATTGTACAACCAGTCCGGCCAGCTGTATGCGACCCGCGAGCTCAAGACGAGTGTGCTCGCCTTCGATGAGCGGGATTCGGGGCAGAACGGCTATGATGTGATCTATCAGGCGGCGACGGGCGAGACGCCGATCATCAGCGGCGGCCGCCCGGTCACCGGATGGACGCTGCACGATGCGGCCAAGCAGATCTATAAGGCCGAGACCGGCGGCGATCTCGACACGCGCCAACTGTACGTGGACGGCGTGCGTGCCGTGCGGGCGCGCAGCGAGCAAGGGTTGACGGACGCCGTCAAGACGACAGACGGCTACACGACGAGCGACACCTTCCTCGCGGACTGGGGCAATCTCGGCGATCTGGAGATGGTGTACAGCGAGAAGTGGACCAATCCGCGCTGCCCGGTGAGCGACATCGTTGCCTCCGGGGGAACGGCGACGGTCACGATGCAGCAGCCGTGCTGGCACTTCGCCTCCAATAAGGGCGGCACCAGCATCACGGTCCCGTGGTTCTACGAGAATGCGTACGAGCTGCTCGACGAGCCGGGCGAATGGTACCTGGACCGTGCTGCCGGCGCAATCTATTACATGCCTCGCGCCGGGGAGGACATGTCGACGGCCGAGGTGATCGCGCCGGAGCTGGAGCAGTTGATGACGATTGAGGGCGCGAGCCCGAGCGAGCCGGTGAGCCATCTGCGCTTCTCCGGCCTGACATTCGCGTACAATACGTGGCTGCGCCCGGGCACGGACAGCGGTCTGTCCGACGCGCAGAACAGTCACATTCGCGAGTCCGGCTCCGGACGCGGCGACTGGCTCGGTCTGGCGGCGGTGACGATGGCGAATGCGCACGGCGTCGAATTCAGCGGCAATACGTTCACTCACCTGGGTTCGATCGCGCTGAAGACGCTGGACGGCAGCCAGGACACGCGGATCGTCGGCAATCGGTTCGTCGACCTGTCCGGCAGCGCGCTCGCAATCGGCGAGCCGAGCAGCGAACAGAAGACGACGACCGATCCGGCCAAGCTCAATCGCAACAACGACGTGCTCAATAACTATGTGTACGATATCGGCATCGACTATCGCTCGTCTGCGGCGATCTCGGCGGGCTATCCGGTCGATATGGACATCTCGCACAACGAGATCGGCCATACCCCGTATAGCGGTCTGCACGTCGGCTATGGCTGGGCGAGCAATCCGTCGTCGAATACGCGCAACCTGAAGATTCAGCACAATCTGATCTACGACACGATGGAGCAGCTCGTCGACGGCGGTCCGATCTATACGCTCGGCACCACCGGAGCGTCGACGGCGGAGCCGAATATCGTCTCGGGCAACTATCTGCTGCGCAATCACAGTGGCAGTCAGGGCTCGCTCTACTTCGACGAAGGCAGCAATTACTATCATGCCTACGACAATGTCATGGAGGGCGCGCCGAATTACGTCTTCATGTGGGCGACGACGATCCATGACATCCAGGTAGACAATACGTATACGACGACTGCGAGCATGGTCAATAACGGCACGGATACGCCGATTACCGACACGCATGTGCACGAGGATGCCGACTGGCCGACGGATGCGCTGGCAATTATCTCGGCCGCCGGGCTGGAACCCGGCTACGCACATCTGCGGCGTGCCGAACCGGCCGACCAGCTCTTCCTTGCCGACCTGTCGCTTGCGAGCGGCCAGTCGGCGCAACTGGACGTGAAGGCGATCCTGACGCACAGCGGCTATGCGCTTGATGATCCGGCCGAGGTCGTGCTGACGAGTGACGATCCCGCCGTCGCCACGATCGACAGCGCAGGGATGGCGACCGCGGTCGGACCGGGCCGCGCGACAATCTCCGCGACCGTCGACGGCCAGCCCGTCACGGTGAAGGGCGCGATCTTCGTCGACGATAGTCTGGACAGTCTGACGGTCACAGCGACCAAGTCGGAGCTGCTCGCGGGTGAGCGGGCCGCGCTCAAGACAGAGGCGATCTCGCAGTACGGCCATCGTTACCCGCTGAGCGGTGTGATCTATGAGAGCTCCGCTCCGCAGATCGTCTCAGTGGACGAGGGCGAAGCGACGGCTGTAGCGTTGGGCGAGGCGACGATCACCGCGACCGGCGTCTCGGGTGGTCAGTCGCTCTCAGGCAGCGTGACGATCACCGTCGCCGAAGAGCTCGCCGAGGACTTGATTCACGATACCGAATACTGGTATCTGAGTGACAACGCGACGCTAGTGCCCGGCACGGGCAGCATCACGATCGCCACTCCGGGAGGCAGCGCGATCTTCCAGGGCCGCACCTACGGCGATGAGATGATTCGCTTCAATATGCAGCTCGACGGTACATCCGGCTGGCGCGCGCTGACGCTGCGAGGCGCGAGCGACCAGAGCTATTCCAGCGGAGCCAACGCGCTGTATATGCTGCTGTTCACACCGGAGGGCATCGAGCTGCACCGCTTCAACGGTGGCACGCGCACGGTGTTGTACGGTACGCTCAACGGCTATACGCCGGTCTTCGGACCGCCGATTCCGAACGATGTGCTGACGTATGGCGAGCCCCACGAGGTGGAGCTCGGTACGATGAATGTGGAGGACGGCGTCCGGATCGTGCTTCGCGTTGACGGCCAGTCCGTCGTCGACGCCGTGGACATCGGCGAGGGGCAAGTACGCACGCCGGGATTCCTCGGTCTCTATTCACGCAGCGGCTCGATCACGATCCGCGCGGCTCGCTCGTGGCTGGCGGAGGCGATCGCCGAGGCGGAGGCGATCCACACGGACGCTGTAGAGGGCGACGGCGAGGGTCAATACCCGCCGGGTACCAAGGCTGCGCTGCAAGCGGCCATCGACGACGCGCAGGCGGTCCATGACGACCCGGCGGCATCCCAGGTTGATGTCGATGCGGCGGAGGAGGAGCTGCGCTCGGCGCTGGACGTCTTCGTGGATAGCGAGATCGCGATTGACGAGGCGGAGCTGCAGGCGGCGATAGCGGCAGCCGCGACGCTGCTGGATGTGGCGGTCGAGGGCACTCAGCCCGGGCAGTACATGATCGGCACGACGGCGGTCATGGCGGATGCAGTGGCGACGGCGCAGGCCGTTCTCACGGATGCAGCGGCCACTCAGGCGGCGCTCGACGAGGCGGCGGACGAACTGCAGCGTTCCCTTGCGGTCTTCCTGTGTACCGTCGTCGTCGCCAGCGGCTCGGAGCTGCAGATACGGGCGCAGGATGCGCTGGCCCTGTACATGACGGTCGTGGACGATAGCGACGCGGCGGCCTATATCCAGGTCGTCCATCAGGACTTCGAGCCGTACGTCGAGGCGGCGGCGGATGTCGACGGTCTGCCGCTGCCGCAGCGGCTTGCCGCGCTGCGCAACGTTGCGCAGCTCTACGCGGCCGAGGCGCTCTTCGTCAAGGACAGCTTCAAGGAGGCGGCCGAGCGACTGCAGCGGACGCTCGAGGAGCTGCTGGCGCAGTACGGGGGCGGCGGGCAGTAGTACGCGCAGAGTAGTACTAGTACGCGCTCCATTGGAGGGCCGCGCCTGGCGCGGCCCTTTGCCATGGCGGGCGCAGCCTGTCGGCAGGACATATCATATCGGAGGTGCGAGACGATGAAAGCAGGCACGAAGGAAGCGGTTCGGCGCATCATTGGACAGCAGGACGCGGATCGGGTGTTCGAGGCCTATCTGGAACGGTCGCGGGCGGGCATGCACAGGCACATGATGCGCAAGGCGAAGGGGCACACGCGGGCGGTCGCGGCCTTCGATGGCGTGCACGAGGGTCGGGCGACCGCCGCCTATTATGCGGCGGCGTCGTATCTCGGCCGGATGGACGAGGCGGAAGGCCTGGCGCTGCTACGGGAGCTGGCGCTGCTACAGGTCGTCGAGGTCGGCCATCCGCAGCGCGGCGGGTTCCGCTGGTACCGCGAGGAGACGGAGATCGACGACACGAACGCCGCTTTTTTTATTCTGATGCCGCTCGCCGCGCTGGCGCTGTCTGCGCCGGAGGCGATTCCCGCCGCGCATGACGCCGAGCTGCGCCGCATGTTCGGCGCGGCAATTGACTGGTTCGCGCACGAGTGCGCGCACCCCAAGCTGTTCTATCCCAATAAGACCGTCAGCGACGGGGCGCTGCTGCTTGCGCTCTCGACACTCGTGCGCGACGAGGAAGGGCTGGCGGGAGCGGCGCGCTACTTTGTCCGCTGGCTGGACTATACAGAGCGGCGCGGCTGGGGGTGGGGGGAGAATACCAGCACCGGCTACGGCAAGGTCATGCTCGATGCCTTCCAGCTCGCGCTGCTCGCCTGGGACGGTCGCGAGCCGGAGCTGGCAGGGCAGCTGCGCGCCCGGCGCGACGAGTTGCTGGAGCTGGCGCGCTTTCACGGGGGGCGGGAGTACGTGCCCTCCATCCGGGGCTACAATTTCGAGGGGCAGATCATGAAGCCGTCGCTGACGAATCTGTATGCCGGCGTCCGCTGCTGGGAGCTGGAGGTCACGGGCCATATCGAGGGCTTCGTGCTGAGCCTGCTGCTGTATGAGGCGCTGCTGCCGCAGGCCGAGCCGGATGAGCCGATCATGTCGGCCGATCCGACGCGGCTGCTGCCCGCCGCCGCGCAGCTCCCGGTGCCGCGCACCCGACGCGTCCGTATCTTCGACGATGTCTATGCCTGCACCTGGATCGGCGCGAATGGCCGGCTCGGCACGGTCAGCCGCTTCCCGGCGATGCCGGGAAGCTATCACTGGCCGACCTGGGGGCTGGGCTGGCAGTCGATGCCGGTTAGCTGGCTGGCTGAGGATGGGCAGTTGTCCTTCCTGCGGCTGCGCGCGACGCAGGACGGTCGCGAGCGGACCCATCCGGCGGACGGCTACCACGGGGCCTATCTGAGTCCGGGGCTGCTGGCCGGGGACGGGCTGCCCGAGCCGGAGACGGCGTGTGTCCAGCGCGGACCCGTCGCTATCGTGCATCGCAGCATCGCGCATCTGGCCCACAGCGTCTCCGAGCTCGCTGACGAGTGGCTGATACCGCGTTATGCCGGCGCAGTCCGCCAAGTCCCGGCCCGGCTGAAGACAGCATGGACGGAGACGGCGATTCCGACCCATGCCGTGCCGCGGTCGATCGAGACGGAGGGTGGCGCGTGGACGGTGCTGGACTTCCCCCGCTGCTGCGTGGCCGTGCTGGGGCTCAGCTATATCGCGTGCGGGGAGGAGCGGGCGCAGCTGACCGCGATCGAGACGACCCGGCAGGAGGACGGGGCGCTGCGGCTGACTCGGCATTGGTATCGGGGAGAGGCGCGCTTGCATCGCCAGCACCGCGTCGATCATGCCTGGGTAGTCGTGATGCTGGACGACCGGCCCGACCCGGCCGAGCTGGCGGCGCGGCTGGAGCGGATCGAGGTGAGCGACCGGCGGACGACGGATGGAGAGCTGCCGCGCAGCGATCCTTTCATGCTACGCGAGATTGCCGTGCGGGAGTCGGGGGAGGAGGCCTTGCTGCTGCGCATCGACCCGTACGACGCGTGTGGGCATCGGTATTGTGGATCGTAAAAAATTGTGCAGACGCGTTGATTTCCGCTAATTGTGGATGGGAAATTCATGTGTATTGTGAGGCCGCCGGAGAGTGGGGTACAGTAAGCCTATCCCGAGGCGGGCCGCCGCCAGAAAGCGGGGGAAACGGGAGGTGATCGATATGACAACGATGGAAAACGAGGCGTCGAACGGCCACATGAAGAGGAGGCGCGAGGCGTCGGAGAACGCGGCCGGCGGGAGCGACGCGATCCGGCTGCGCCGCAAGCGTCGCTTCAGACAGAACGTGCCGTGGCTGATCATGTTCTTGCCGGTTGTCGCCTTCTTCCTGATTTTCAAGTACGCGCCGATGGTCGGATTGGTCATCGCATTTAAGCAGTATACGTTTTTTGATGGCGTATGGGGCAGCGAGTGGGTCGGTCTTGACAATTTCCGATTGCTGTTCCTCGACCCGGCGGCTTATCGCACGATTCGCAATACGCTGCTGCTCAGTGTGCTGGGCATCACGATCACATTCCCGTTCCCGATCATGCTGGCCATCCTGTTCAACGAGGTGCGGCAGATGCTGTTCAAGCGGACGGTGCAGACACTGCTCTATCTGCCGCACTTCCTCTCCTGGGTCGTAGTCGGCGGACTGGTCGTCACGCTGTTCTCCGAGGATGGCGGCGTGCTCAATCATCTGCTGGAGCGCTTCACTGGCGATACGTATCCGTTCCTGTACAAGGAGGGTTCGTGGATCGCGATCTTCGTCGGGTCGGGCATCTGGAAGAGCGCCGGCTTCGGCGCCATCATCTACCTGGCGGCGCTGACGACGATCGATCCCAGCCTGTACGAGGCGGCGGCGATGGACGGGGCGAGCAAGTGGCGCAAGATCTGGCACATCACGCTGCCGGGCATTCGGCCGACGATCGTGCTGATGATGATCCTCAGCGTCGGCAATGTGCTGGAGGTCGGCTTCGACCAGATCTATAATCTGCAGAATGCGGTCGTCTCGAACGTATCCGAGGTGATCTCGACCTATATTTTCCGCGTCGGCCTGCAGGGTGCCCAGTTCAGCCTGACGACGGCGATGGGCCTGTTCGAGTCGTTGGTGGGGCTGGTGCTGGTGCTGGCGATGAATGCGGTGGCCCGGCGCTTCAAGCAGGGGCTGTGGTAATTCTCGTATAAAAAAGGAGGGGACTCCAGTGCGGGATTCTCCCGGAGAAAAGTTGTTCTACGCTTGCAATTACGCTGTGCTGACGGTATTGGCGCTGACCTGTCTGCTGCCGCTGCTCAATATTGCCGCGCTCTCGCTGAGCGACAGCACAGCGGTATTATCGGGCAAGGTCTCGGTCTACCCCATCGGTCTGACCTGGAAGTCCTACGCGACGTTGCTGGAGGCCAGCGATATCGTCCGCGCCTTCGCGAACAGCGTGGTGCTGACCGTGGTCGGCGTGGCGCTGTGCCTGTTGTTCACGTTGCTGGCGGCTTATCCGCTGTCGCGCCGCGGCTTCTACGCGCGCAGGCCGGCGACGCTGGCGATCGTCTTCACGATGCTATTCAGCGGCGGTCTCATACCGACCTATCTGGTGGTCAACGGGCTCGGTCTGGTCGATTCCTACGGGGCCATCTGGCTGCCAGGACTAATTAGCGTGTACAATATGCTCATCATGAAGACACACTTCGAGAATATGCCCGACGAGCTCGAGGAGGCGGCGCGCATCGATGGCGCGGGCGAATGGACCTTCATCACGCGGGTCGTGCTGCCGCTGTCGCTGCCGATGCTGGCGACGATCGGGTTGTTCTACGGCGTGGCCTTCTGGAACGCCTTCATGAACGTACTGATCTACATCAACGATCCGATGAAGTACAATCTGATGGTGCTGGTGCAGAACATGATTCGCAGCCAGTCGATGCTGCAGTCGCTCAACAATCTACAGCCGGAGGACCTGCTGCTGGTCACCCCTGCAGGGGTGAAGTCGGCGGGCATGATGGTGCTGATCGTGCCGCTGCTCGCGGTGTACCCGTTCCTGCAGAAGTACTTCGTGAAGGGGGCGATGATCGGCGCGATCAAGGGCTAGCGCCAGAGGAGGGGTAGTCGTTCAATCGGCAAGGGATCATGAATGCGCTCTCAAGTCGAAAAGTGTGAAGCTTGTCATACTTATATCATATCGGGAGGGTCAACGCATGCGGAGAGGGACGAAGACGGATAGACGGATGTGGACGGCAATCGTAATCGCTATGCTGCTGCTGGCGGTCGTGCTGGCTGGGTGCTCGGACGGCAATCAGGAAGCGGGCCGCGAGGCATCGACTGCGGATACGGCGAATACCGACGACGGGACGGCGGGGAACGAGACGAACACGGCGAATGCCGAAGAGGAGCCGCCCCGCCGGGGCAGCATTACCTCCTCCATCTACGACCGGGGGCTAGTGCCCAAGGAGGAGGGCACGATCACGGATAACCGCTGGACCAAGTGGATCAACGAGAACGGGCCGACCGATGTCAAGTTCGAGGCGATTCCGCGCTGGGACTCGAAGACCAAGTTCAACGTCATGTTCGCCTCCAAATCGGCGCCGGACGTGATCTTCGAGTACGATAAGGCATATCGCGACCAACTGGTCACGCAAAAGCAGATCCAGCCGATCGATGAGTTGATCGAGCAGTACAGTACCACCTACAAGAGTCTGCTGGATAAATACCCCGAGATTCGCAAAATCACGACGCGCGAGGACGGCAAGATGTACGAATTCGCCCATGTGACGCCGACCGGTCCGAACCATCGGTTGTACATCCGCGTCGACTGGCTGGAGCAGCTCGGCCTCGAGACGCCGAAGACGAGCGACGAGCTGCTGGAGACGGCGCTCGCCTTTGCCAATCAGGACCCCGACGGCAACGGTGCGGACGATACGTACGGCATCAATCTGAGCTTCATCGGCGGTATGGTCGTCGACTATATGTTCGGCGACGTCTTCACAATCTACGAGAAGATCCCGTGGCATGTCGAGGACGGCCGTCTGGTGCACGCCTGGGAGCGCACCCATCAGGCATTCTCCTACATGAAGGAGCTGTACGACGGTGGCGCCGTCGACAAGGGCTTCCTGGCAGACAGCCAGGGCGAGAAGGCGAAGCAGGACTGGCTCAACGGCAAGCTCGGCATCTACGGCGGCTCGGGCATGAGTACCAGCGACATTGAGGCCTTCTACCAGAATAATCCGGACAGCGACTTCACGGTCATCCCGCTGCCGGAAGGACCAAACGGCGCCTTCAGCCCGGCGATCGGCAATCCGGTGCAGATGACGGCGGTCATCAATTCGGCGGCCAAGGACCCCGAAGCGGCGATGCGCTTCATCGACTTCATGGCGGATCCGGACACGATACAGACGCTTCAATACGGGGTCGAGGGCGAGACGTATCAGCTGGTGGATGGCTGTCCGCAGATCATCGATCAGGAGCGCTGGCAGCAGGAGGTCAGCTATACCGGCGACTTCCGCATGCTGGCCAACAGGGATCCGGAGGCGAAGAAGTGCCCGCTGATCGAACCGACGCCAGAGCAGGTCAAGAATCGGGAGCTTCAGGATCTGGCGCAGCAGTATTACGTCAGCGAGGAGCGGCCGGTGCCGTATCTGATGATGCCGGAGCTGATGCCGGCGCTGCCGTCGGATATGCAGCTCGTCGTGACCAATGCGTTCAAGACGATTCTCGACAACTTCCAGAAGTCGGTCGTCTCGGGCTCTTCCTACACGCCCGATCAGGCGATGGAGGAATCGATGGCGGCCTGGGAACGGGCCGGCGGGGCAAAAATTGATGCCTGGTACGAGACTTGGTACAATGAGAACAAGGATACCGCATTTCTCGTCAAGGATTTGTACAAATTCGCGCCTCCCGCTCCGTAATCGGGAAGCGGTGCTGCGAGCGCCAAAGCCTTCTCCCTGATGGGAGGAGGCTTTGGCCGACTATCGAGGAGAGGGGAAGACGGGATGAAGGGAACGGGGTACAAGCGGCTGATTCGCACCTTTGCGCCAATTTTCTTTTTTGTCGTCACGGTGCTGTTCGCGGTTTTTTTCGTCGCCGTCTACGAGATGACGCGCCGGGACACGGAGCAGGCCACCCGCATCTATGCCGAGCACGTGATGCAGACGCTGGATTACGATCTGCAGACGGTCGATCAGTTGGTGATCCGCGAGCTGCTGACCAATGATACGCTCGCCCGCTTCTTCGATCCCGCGCATCACGACGATTACTACCTGGCTCACGAGGTACAGGTGCAGCTGAACGAATTCGTGAGTATGCTTCCGGTCCTCGATTCGGCCTATATTTACAGATCGTATGATGACAGGGTCGTATCTAACAACCTTTTTATGAAAACCCTTTCTTTTGGCGATGCTGCGTTTATCGCGCACCATGCCGGGCGCGGGGGCGACGCCATGCTCCCGCAAGGGTCAGGCGAGCCGGGCGGATCCGGAGAGGGAGCGCGCGCAGCGCCAGACGAATCGGCAGCCGGTGCCGCGGGAACGGGCAGCTTCGACATGGCGACGAGCTCGGAACGGACCGGCGGCGACGGCGCGAAGTCGGCAAGCGCGTCGAGCGGGCTCGGAGCGGTCGCAGCGACGGCGCCGAGTGCGCAATGGTCCGAGCCACGGCTGTTCCAGGGCCTGCCGAAGGACAATCCGCGCACGGTGATCTCGCTCGTGCGGGAGTTCCCGCTGCTCGGCGGCAGCGAGGGGCGCTTCGTCGTCAATGTCTCGACGGCGCGGCTGGCGCTCGCCTTCAGCGAGATGGCGCAATCGGAGCTGAGCGAGCTGTGGCTGACCGACGGCAGCGGCCAGCTCGTGCGCTCGGATATGACGGGCGCTATGGGACCGGAATGGTCGGCGTCCGCGCCGGTCACGGTCCGCTCGGAGCTGAGCGGGCTAGAGATTCGGGCGGGGATGAAGGAGAGCGGGCTGTTCGGCGTCTTCAACGCGATCTCGTATACCTGGCTGCTGCTGGGGATCGCGGGCATCGCCGTTAGCGTCGTCTGGATGGTCCTGGCCAGCCGCAGGCAGTACCGGCCGGTGGAGGCGATCCTGCACCGGATCGGCCGCATCTCTCAGCGCAAGCTGCTCGAATGGCCTGGCAAGGACGACGACTTCGGCTTCATCGAGCATGCGATCGCGCGCCTGATCGAGAATGCCAACGAGCTGGAACAGGAGGCGACCTCGGGGCAGGTGTACCGCCGCAAGGTGCTGTTCACCGATATCATGGAGGGCCGCCGCGTCATCGGAGAAGAGGAGTGGCTGATGGAGACGGAGCGGCTCGGCTGGCGGCGTGCGGACGGCAGCTATCGGGTAGCGATCGCCGAGATTGACAAGTACAAGGCTCTCCAGACGCGGTACCCGGACAAGGATCAGTATCTGCTCAAGTTCGCGATGGTGAACGTGCTGGAGGAGCTGACGGGCAGGTACGGCGCGCGGCAGTGGAATGACTGGCTGTCGCCGTCGCAGCTGGGCGTGCTGATCGAGGCGGAGTCCGGTGGCGAGCCGGAGCTGGAGCTGATGGAGCGGCTGCGCGAATGGGTCGACGACAATCTGCATCTGACGATCACGGTGTCGGTGGGCGAGGCGGTCGTCGGCATCAACGAGGCGGTCGGCTCGCGGGAGCAGGCCGATCAGGGGCTGCGCTACAAGTCGACGCTCGGTACGAACCGGGTGATCGTCCCGCCGGACGGCTCGCCCAAGGAGGAGCAGCCGATCTACGAGCAGCTGCAGCACATCCGCGAGTTGGCCCGTCTGTATCGTCAGGGCAACGAAGGATGGCGGGCTAAATATACCGAGCTGTCTGCAGGCATTCGTCAGAGCCTGTACGAGCGCGCGGAGATTATCAATCTCGTGAGCTATCTGCAGTATCAGTGCTCGCTGGAGATGCGGGAGCTGTCCGTGGATTACGGCGGGCTGTGGAACGACGAGACGGCGCCGGCGATCGGCGAGCTGCTGGCGGGCTTCGAGACGTTCGAGGAGCTGGATGCGCGCCTGGGCGCGCTGCTCGAGGACTTCTACGCCCGCATGACGGCGCTGCGCGAGGAGAAGGATGTGTACGCGACGGTTCAGCAGGTCAAGGGCTATGTCGCGGCGCACTTCTACGACTCGAATCTGTCGCTCGTCCAGCTCGGCGACCGCTTCGACCTGACGCCGACCTACCTGAGCCGGCTGTTCAAGGAGGAGATCGGCGAGAAGCTCGTCGACTACATCGCCCGGCTGCGGATGGAGCACGCGATGACGCTGCTGGCCGAGACCCGCGAGTCGGTGCAGGACATCTCCGCCCGCGTCGGCTACGTGCACGCCTTCTCGTTCATCCGCGCCTTCAAGAACCTCGTCGGCATGACGCCGGGCGATTATCGCAAGAAGCAGACGTGAAGGGGGCACGCGTTGTTTTGCCAAGCCGCGGATTGTGATAAGATCATCCTACCAAGTAGGATGGGAGAGTCTGATGGACAAGACAAGAATTCTCATTGTGGAGGACGAGGAAGCGATTGCCGACCTGCTCGCGTACGGGCTTGGCGGCGAAGGCTTCGAGACGCGGACGGCGAATAGCGGAGCGGCAGGCATGCGGCTGCTCGAGACGTTCCGGCCGGACTTGCTGCTGCTCGACTGGATGCTGCCGGATATGAGCGGGCTGGATCTGTGCAAGCAAGTGACCGCGAAGCATAATCTGCCGCTCGTCATGCTGACCGCCAAGTCCGACATCACCGATAAAGTACTCGGCCTCGAGTTCGGCGCCGACGATTATATCACGAAGCCGTTCGACTTGCGGGAGGTCATCGCCCGCGTCCGTACCGTGCTGCGCAGGCTCGCCCAGTCCAATCCGATTGGAGCCGCGGGCGAGGCCGATGTGCGGCTGCGCGACATCTCGGTGTCCACGGAGGAACGGCTGGTCACCAAAGACGGCGCCCCGATCGACCTGACGCCGAAGGAATTCGACCTGTTGGCGACACTGCTGCGTCAGCGCGGCAGGATTTTTACGCGCGCGGAGCTGCTCGATCTCGTCTGGGGCTACGATTTTCCCGGCGATACGCGAACGGTCGACACCCACATTCAGCGGCTACGCAAGAAGCTCGACGCGTCCGATCTGATTACCACGGTATTCGGCATCGGGTACAAGCTCGAGAAGCGGACGGAGTGACGCCATGTTCCGGACAATCAGCGCCCGGTTCGCCGTCGGCTTCCTGCTCATATTCACCCTCGCGTTCCTCATCCTGAACCAGTCCGTCAAGGAAGTGATCCGGACCAGCAATCAGAAGATCATCACCGACGATCTGAACGGGCTCAAGCAGAACAGCAGCGTCTACGTGCGGCAAGCGTTCCTGATCCGCCAGTACGCCAACGGCGAATTGTATTTTGGCCAGATGGCCGAGGAGATGGTCAGCGAGCTGCGTTATGCCACCTCCAGCGAGGTCAGCGCCTATGCGACTGACGGCACGCTGCTGTCGTCCTCCCAGCCTGCGGCGTTCGCCGGCCAAGACGACGCCGATCTGCAGCAGGCCATGCAAGGCAAGACCGCCTATCTGATCACATATGACGACGACTCGGGGACTGTCCTCTTCTCCTACCCGGTCGTCATGGACGGCCTCGAGGTCGGCATCCTTCGCTTCTCCAAAGACTTCTCGCTCCTCTACGGACAGAGCGGGCGCATATTGGATACGATCTTCTACATGGCGCTGGCGATCTTCGCGGCGGTCTTCCTGTTGTCCTATCTGCTCTCCCGCCACATGACGCTGCCGCTAGCCAAGCTGGCCCGGGCGTCCAAGGCGGTGCGCGGCGGCAATCTGGAGGTCCGCGCCGAGATCCGGCGCAAGGACGAGATCGGCCGGCTGGCCGCCGATTTTAACGGCATGATCGAGCAGATCGGCAGCCAGATCTCGACGATTGCGAGTGACCGCGATCGGCTGAAGCGCATGAGCGAGGAGCGCAAGCAATTTTTTGACAACGTCACGCACGAGCTGAAGACGCCGCTCACCTCGATTCTCGGGTACGGCGAGATGATCCGGGAGAAGGGGGAGACCGACCGGTCGCTCTTCGATAAGGGGATGACTCACATTGTCGAAGAGAGCCGGCGCCTGCAAGGCATGGTGCTGAATCTGCTGGAGATGTCGAGCGGAGGGGCGGGAAGCGAGCCGTTCGAGGTCACGGATGCGGGGAGCATGCTGCGCGACGTCTGCGAGTCGATGGCCTTCCGGGCACAGCGCTACCGCAAGACCCTCGTCTGCGAGTCGGGCGACGGCTTGTGGATCGAGGGACAGCCGAGGCGGCTGCGGCAGGTGCTGATCAATCTGATCGACAATGCGATCAAGTACAGCGCGCCGCAGGCCGAGATCGCGGCCATGGCCGAAGCGGCAGACGGGGATGTGCGCCTCGTCGTCCGCAATCCGGGCGAGACGATCGCGCCGGAGCAGCTGGATCGATGGTTCCAGCCGTTCTATATGTCGGACCACGGCACCCCGGAAGCCGGCAGTGTCGGCCTCGGACTAAGCATCGTCAAGGCGATCGTCGACGATCACGGCGGGACGGTCCGCATGGTCAGCGCGGATCGAATGACGCGCGTCGAGGTTACGATGCCCGCGTACAGAACGGAGGGAGCGCTATGAGCAACAGACCAATTGTGCCCAAGCGCAGGATCGGGTCAGCCGGCCTGGCCTGTGCCGCGCTCGTCGTGGTGCTGGCGGTGTTGTCGGGGTGCGGCGGCGGGCCGCACACGGAGCTGATCGTGATGCCGGATGCCAGCGAAGCGCCGGCTTCCGACGCAGGGAGCTTCCCCTACCAGGTCGAGCGGATCTATAGCCTCCCGACGACGGAGTCCGAGCTCACGCAGCCGATCGGCTGGTCGGACCCGGATACGGTCGTCGCGTTGTCCGCCAGTCTCCAGACGCGAGAACAGCTCATCTATGGTGTGCATACCCTCGTCCCTCCCTATGCGGCTGCGTCCGAGCCCCTGCGCCTGGACGACGGATTGCGTCCGGAGCGGCTGTCTCCGGATGGCCGCTATCTGGCCGCAACCGATCGCGATCGCGGGGACGGCATGGCGGTCCGAGTGGTGACGCTGCCGGACGGCGAGACGCGCACGGTGGCGGAGCTGGCCGGCAGTCAGGTCCGGATGCTCGGCGAAGCCGGCGCGTGGTCGGCCAACAGCCGCTATCTCGCTTATTTTTTGCTGCGCAATGTGCAAGGGGAGCGCTCCGTCAGCATTCTGCTCTGCGATGTAGAAGACGGGACCGCCGCGCACTATCCGGTGGCCGGTCTGGACAACGTGACGAGCGACATGACCGTCATCCCGACGAACGATGCCGGCGCCGTGCTGTTCGTGACCGAGAGCGCCGTCCGGATGGCCGTCCGCGACGGGAGCCGCTACCTCGTCGCCTTCGCGCCTCCGGTGGAGGGCGAAGGCATCGAGCGCGCGATGGCCGAATGGGTGAACGACAATCAATTCATCTATCTCGACGAGAATGGCACGCTGTCCGCTTATGACCACCGCACCGGGGAGACGGTCGTGCTGCTGGAGAAGATCGGGCGATTCCGATTGTCGCGCGACCGCAAGGCGATCGCCTACTTCGCGAGCGGACGGCATGCAGTCTATGCGGCCAGGCTGCAGGGCAACAACCTCTTGTACGAGTCGACGGTGTATCAAGGGATCTTGCCGACTGCGATGGACTGGAGCCCGGGCGGGAAGCGCCTGCTGCTGCAAGGCGGCAAGCGATACCCCCTGTCCGATCGGATGATGCATCCTTCTACGGCATCGGACACGCCGATCGTGGCGGAGGGGCCCGAGGACAGGCAGCAGATTATTGTCGAATTTCAGTAGCCGATCACGCTGTGCGGTGACATTTTGTTTACAAGTTGGCGACGTTTTGGCGACATGCGGGTTTTACACTTGGATGTGAGCCGGGATTGTCGGCAGCCTGGAAACAAAAGGAGATCGGAAAATGAAAATTACGGTATGGATCGGACTCGCTGTGTTGCTGTTGCTCTCGGCTTGCTCCGGGCCGGGGAATCCCGGGGCGCCGACTGCGAAGACGGATACGAAGCACGAAGCGGGTACGGGGGGACCAGCGTCCGCGCCGTCATCAGCGCCGGGTACCGCGAACGGAGCAGACGACAGCTTGTTCGATGACGTGGATGCCGACGAGCCGGTCAAGCTGGTGGTCGCCACCTATTATGTGAGCGAGCAGGTGCAAGCGGTGGTCGAGGCCTACGAGGCGCTGCATCCGAATGTCGAGATCGAGCTGCACGCCGCCTCCACCTCGGGCAAGGATCTGAACGACGTGATGAACAAGCGGGATCAATTTATCCAGACCAATAACGCGGCTCTGCTCGCGGGCGGGGGCCCCGACGTGATCGAATTGGACGAGCTTCCTTTCGAGCAATACGTCAAGCGCGGCCTCCTGGTCGACATGAACGGACTGATCGAGCACGATTCGGCATTTGACAAGGCGGATTACTTCACCAATATTATCGAGCATGCGCAGAGCGGCGACGGCGGGCTGTACGGCATGCCCATGTACTTCTCGCTGGTCGGCCTGTTCGGCGACGCCGACGCCATCGCTCGAGCCGGCGTTGCGATCGACGACGCGAACTGGACGCTGCCGCAATTCATCGAGATTGCCAAGCAATTACAAGAGACGGGCGATTACCCGTCCGTCCTTGCCAGCGAACCGTCGTACCTGTTGCGCCAGCTGATCACGGAGCATTACACCCAGCTCGTCACCGAATCCGACGGGAATGCGCACTTCGACGCAGAAGCGTTCGCGGAGATGATGCGACAGGTCCGGACGATGTTCGACGAGGGCCTGCTGTACAACGTAGTCTCGAATGACCGCGCGTCCGCGTTGTCTGCCCAAGCAGGCCGCGGCCGGGGCGTGAACGCGTATTTCTCCGATACCTACCTATATTCGCTCCAGGACGCCATCCGATTCGCCGGGTATCCGAACACGAAGCTGTACGCCAAGCCGCACGCGGCAGGCGAAGACAGCGGCGGCTACTACAGCGCGGTCGGCACGCTCGGCATCAATGCCCATTCACCGCACCCCCGAGCCGCCTGGGAGTTCGTCAAGTTCCTGCTGGACGACGAGAGCGTACAATCCTACATCAACGACCATCTGGAATCCAGTCCCGGATTCCCGCTGAACAAGCACGTATACGAGCAACAAAAACAGCAGCTGATGCAAGACGGCGTGGTCAAGCAAAGAGGCGCGGATGCGCTCGAGATCGATCGCGCCCTGCTGGAGCAAGTGGACGCGCAGCTGTCCGGCGCCTCGCACATCGTGAGAGGGCCCTCCAAGCTCGAGGAGATCGTCGACAGTCAGCTGGAGGCCTTCTTCTCCGATCAGAAATCGGCGGAAGAAGCGGCAGCCATCATCGGCAACCGGATCAACCTGCTGCTCAATGAATAGCCTGCGGCGTCTCGGTCGCCGGGACGGATTCCAGGCGGCCTGGCTGCTGGCGCCGAGCGCGATCGGCTTCTCGCTCTTCTATCTCGTCCCCTTCGCGCTCGGCATCTGGGAATCATTCACCGACGGGGCGGGAGCGGGCAGGAGCCAATACGTCGGCCTGCGCAATTACGATGCGCTGCTGCACAGCAGCGCATTCCGCCAGGCGGCAGCGAATACGCTGCTCTTCACCAGCGTGGGTGTCCCATTGCTCATCGCGCTGTCGCTGGGCCTGGCCCTGCTGCTGAATCGGCCGCTCTTCCTGCGCGAGGGCCTGCGCACGTCGATCGTCCTGCCGCTGGTCGTGCCCGTCGCCTCGACGGTCACGATCTGGCAGATCTTCTTCGACTGGAACGGCACGCTGAACGCCTGGCTGCACGGACTCGGCCTCGAGCGGATCGATTGGCTGCAGTCGGACTGGTCGCTCGGCGCTGTCGCCGTCATGTATATCTGGAAGAACATCGGCTACAACATGATCTTGTTCCTGGCCGGGCTGCAATCCATCCCCAGGACCTACTACGAGACGGCCAGCATCGAGGGCGCCGGGCCGGTGCACCGCTTTTTCCGGATTACACTCGTCTATCTGACGCCTACGCTGTTCTTTGTCATCCTGATCTCTACGATCAATTCGTTCAAGGTGTTCCGGGAGGCCTACCTGCTGGCGGGTGATTACCCCTATGATCGCCTGTATATGCTGCAACACTATATGAACAACATGTTCGCTTCGCTCGACGTTCAGAAGCTGACCGCGGCCGCGACCCTGATGCTCGTCTGCATCGGTGTGCTGGTCCTGGTCCTGCTCGGCCTCGAGCGCCGGTTCCGGGAGAACATGGAATGAACGGAGGTGCGGGTGCAATGCCGCGCGGCATCCTGTCCAAAATCGTCGCTACGCTGATCGCCTGCGCGGTCGCGCTGGTGATCAGTGTGCCGATTGTACTGACGATTACGGGCTCGCTCATGACCACGCAGGAGATTGGTCGGAATTATGACCTGCTCGGCGTGATGGTCCCCGTCTCGCAGGGTGGAGCGGACGCCTTCGTCAATCTGAAGCTGCTTCCCGACTGGCTGTCCTTCGGGCAGTATGCGCAAGTCTTGCTGCAGTCTCCGAAGTATCTGCATATGTTCTGGAACTCGGTCTGGCTGGTGGCGCCGATCGTGGCCGGACAGGTCGTCTGCGCTACGCTGGCGGCGTATGCCTTCGCGAGGCTCCGATTCGTCGGCCGGGATGTCTTGTTCTTCGTCTACCTGTTGACAATGCTGATGCCGTTCCAGGTCACGCTCGTGCCGAATTATCTGGTGATGACCGAGCTCGGCCTGCAGAATCACGAGGCGGCGCTGATCCTGCCGGGGATCTTCGGCGCGTTCGGCGTCTTCATGCTGCGTCAATTCATGGCCTACATTCCCCGCGTATACAGCGAAGCGGCCAAGGTGGACGGCGCGGGGCCGGCGACGATTCTCCTGCGCGTCGTAGTGCCGCTGGTCCGCCCCGGGCTGGCCGCGCTGACAGTGCTCCTGTTCGTCGACTACTGGAACATGATCGAGCAGCCGCTGATCTTCCTGCACGATGACGCCAAGCAGCCGCTGTCTCTGTATCTGGCGCAGATCAACAAGGAGGCGCGGGGAATCGGCTTCGCCGCGTCGGCGCTCTATATGGCTCCGGCGGTGCTGGTGTTTTTATACGGCGAGTCGTATTTTGTCGAAGGCATACAATTGTCGGGGATCAAAGGCTAGAACGGAAAAGGCCGGAAAAGCCGGAAAGGCCGGAAGAGTCCGGGAGAGTTCAGAGGGATCGGATGTGAGAACGCATGGGAAAAGTCGGTTCGAAGCAACGAAGGATACGGGTATTGGCCGGCCTGTTCGTCGCCTTGCTGGTCGCGCTGACGCTGGGGGGCAACACGATCCGGTCGCTGGCGATGCCGAAGGTGGTGACGGCTGTACCGACCGCCGGTACGCTGGGTGTCCACTACGAGGGGAGCGCCACGGTGCATCCGGCAGCGGCGTTGAATCTGACGAATCCAGCGGGCTGGCCGGTGCTGGAGGTGCTCGTCAGCGTCGGGGATGCGGTGCGCAAGGGCGAGCCGTTGGTCCGGTACGACGACAGCGACGTACAGTATCAGCTGGCCGATCTGCAGTCTGCGCGGAAAAAGCAGCAGATGGCGATGGACCTGCTCGTGTACAATCTGAAGATGGCGCACAAGGAAGACGACGAGCCCGCCAAGCTGAGCGCCGCGGCGGCGCTGGAGACGGCGAAGCTCGATCTGGAAGACCAGCAGCGGCACATTCAGCAGCTCCAGGAGGAGCTGGAGCGCGGGCGCGAGCTGCTCGCTCCGGTCGATGGCCGCGTCCTGGAGACCGGGGCCGCGCTCGAGAGGGCCGGGTCCGGCGGGCCGGATATTCGTCTGGCCGATACGTCCAAGGGCTATCGGATCCGGCTGGCCGTGCCGGCCGAGCTGGCGGATACGCTCAGCCTGGGGGATCCGCTCGATGCCATCGCGCTGACCGACGATGCCTCGCGGACGTTCGCCGGTCAGATCGCCGCCATCGAGGACGCGACGGGCGCGAGCCCGGAAGGGGCCGGCGGCACGAGCGCTGGAGCGGGCGGCGCCGATGCTGGCGGCGATGTCGGCGGCAATGTCGGCAGCGCGGGCTTGACCGGCGCACGACTGCTGACGATCGAGCTAGAGGACGGCGAGGCGGGCTGGCGCGGCGGCGAACGCGTCACGGTGCGCATCGAGGGCTCGGCCGAGGAAGCCCGGCTGCTCGTGAACAAGGATGCCGTCCATTATGACAGCGAGGGCGCCTATGTATACACCATCTCAACCGAGCAAGGCCCGCTCGGCAATGCCTATTACGCGGTCGAGACGCGCATCGAGACGGCCGGCTCGAACGCGTACGCAACGGCGATCCGCAACGGCCTGTTCGAGCAGTCCGAGATCATCGTGGACCATACGGGGCTGATCCTGGACGGTACGCGCGTGCGGTATTAGGTAGAGTCGGGGGGAGTCGGGCGGGGCGTGGTCAGGCTAAACATTCCTGTATACGCTAAGCTAGCGGCTTTGAAAAAAACAGGAGTGCCCCGTATGATGGAGGTGTGAAGGGTCAATCGCCCGAATA
>NZ_JACXIZ010000052.1 GCF_014705605.1 Paenibacillus sabuli | reverse complement strand
GGTGGCTCTGTCCATTAACACGGTGGCTCTATTTCATTAACATCGTGGCTCTCACTCATTAACTCAGCGGCTCCGCCGCACTGAAATATTCATTATCTGGAAAATGAGGGAATGATGAAGCGGAACATGGAGTATTTGTCAAAATTCACAGCGCTTGAACAATTGGCTCTCCAATCCCGAAATCTGTTCTTGAAGTATGACCTTACGAAAAGCGTGGTCCTGATTGAACGAATGAAAGCGAAACTGGTAGCGATAAAGGAGATGGAAATGAAGCTGTTATCGCAACTTGTCTCTACGTTAGAGAAGGAATTAGAAGGTCGATCAACATCATTAGTTTTGTGGTAGGAGGTCGCTACTTGAAAGAAAATGGCATTGCATTGCCGGATAATTTGCTTATTTGCAATGACAGGTATTCAGCGGGTTTCAGATCCTGAGTAAACCAACAAGGGGATACAACTTTGATTTTCTTGAGGCATGCATCATCGGGAGGTATGTGCCAGTGCGTAATGTTTTAAAGCTTAACCATTCGGGCTTTATTGATTCCTATTGGTTTTATGCCGATTTACTTGCAATTGCTTCCACTGTAGACGCCGATGACGCCTGGTTGCTGAACAATTATATCAACTTGAGAAGCGTAGAGTCTGCAAGTTATCCGTTTAGTCTTCATTTTATGAATGGTCCTTATTTCAATCTTATGGTTGATTATCTAAAATGTCCATTTTTGAAAACGGAGAGGCTTAGAAAAGATGTGGAATTCAATCCAAGTCGAGAACTTGTCGCGTGCTTGAAAGCTTTAATTGACAGCGGGAGCTACATCATTCTGATGGTGGAAAGGAGAGAGATTGAAACGTACCAAATAAACCGCTCCCGTCCGTCTCCTCATGAAATTATGATTTACGGGTATGACGACGCTACGGAAACGATCTATTTTGCCGATAATACGAAAACCGGAAAGTATGCTGCGAAACTTAGTTGCAGTTATGCTTCGCTTCGAAATGCATACCTCAAATTGAACATTCCCGAGGAACGTGAGCTGCATGCTTATTTTTACAAAATACAGGTCCATGCTTGTTCGACCTATTCGGTGCAACGCAGCACCATAAAGGCTCAATTGGCGGATTATTTGCATGGCAGAAGCTCGGTCGAGCCTTATACGACCGAAAAGGTATTTTATGGAATCTACATTTTTGACCGTTTTCTCGCTTATTTAACCTTGCATTTGAAAGAAGGTTTCGTGCTTGATTTGCGACATTTTTCTCTTTTTTACGATCACAAGAAGGTCATGTGCGAGAGAATCAGAAGGCTGCTGCCCGATCTCAAAACCGAGTATCGCTATGAGGAAGTCGTAAAAGAGGCCTTGCTCATCCGCAACTTGATGCTCAAATATCGGATGAGCAAGGAGAAAACGATTTTACTCCGCACGATGCGTAAGATGGAAGCGCTCAAATCCAAGGAGCAGGCCATATTGGAGTCTGCCTGTGTGGCATTGGATTGAACATAAACGTATCAGCCCATCTCAACGACAACCATCTGATGGCAATCCAGCCGCGGCAGCGTGTAGCGGATGCCGCCTTCGACCGTCTCATAGGGCAGGTCCTGCTCCTGCGGCGCGAGGTAGACGCGGCTCGGCGTCCCGGGGAGGCGCAGCGTCGATTGCACCTCGTGCACCGGGACGAGCTGCTCGATGACCTCGATGCCGTCTCCACGCTTCACCGGCGAGGCGTACAGCAGATGGTGGACGTAGCGGTCGCGTCCGTCCGCCTCGGGATGGGCGCGCTGCACCTGCAGCGTCGTCACGCCCTGCACCGGGAGCTCGGTCGTCACGGTCGGCTGCGGCAGCAGCAGCACCAGCGCGTGCAGCACCAGCTCCTTCAGCACGAGGCTGCCCTTGGTCGCATAATCCTCGAACACGCGCCACGCGATGTAGACGGTGCTGTCCGTGCGCACCATACCGGGTCCGCCGGCGCGTCCGGCGCTCGGCGTATGCTGATGCGAGCAGAAGTGGAAGACGTCGCGGTTGAAGTACGGCTCCTCGCGCGTGCCGAGCGATGTCCCGCCCTCGGTCGTCTCGACGAGCTGCCCCTCTCCGTACATGACGAAGGCCGCAGGCGGCAGCGAGCGCAGCGCGAAGTCGGGACGGAAATAATCCGGCCGATACGGGCTCGGCCCGACCCGGCGCGCGCCGATCTCGAGCGCGAAGTCGTCGCCGTCTGCCGCGAGCCCGCTCTCGCCGGTGAGCAGCAGCTTGCCGCCGTCGGCCACGTAGGCCTCCAATTGCTGGGTCAGCTCGGGAGACAGTCGCACGACATCCGGCAGGATGAGCACGCGGTAGCGCGAGAAGTCAGCCTCGGTGTCGATGACGTCGAACAGCACGTGTCCCTCGAGCAGCATCCGTACGGCGCCGGTGTCCGCAGGCGTCGTCTTGGCCTGACCGGCGGCTGCCGGGCCAAGGCTGTTGCGCGCGGCCTCGCCCGAGAGCAAGGCGACGTCGGCCACGTTGTCGCCGCCCGCGACCCAGCGCTCCTTGCGCTCGACTTCGGCGTACGCTTCGCCGATGATCGCATAGGTCGCCTCGTCCATATGGCCGGACGGGGGCAACTGGTCGCCGATCGAGCAGCGTGCGCCGTTGGCGAGACTGAGCGCGGTCTCGTAGCGCAGCGCGGCCGGATGCTTGTACCCGCCGAATTCGCCCCAGGTCGTATGGAACTTGCCGGTCATGCCGAGGTACGGCATGCCGAGCGTCTGGGCGTAGCGCGCCGACAGCGGGAAGTGGTCGTAGCCCCAGCCGCCGGTCGGGAGCGACTCCAGCTCCAGATGCGTATTCATGTGCGCCAGATCGCGGCGGCCCTGGCGGATATGGCCGCCATTGTGGAAGATCGGCATGTCCGGCTTGATCGCGCGGATGCGCGCGGCGACGCGCTCCGTATAGGTCGCATAGGTACGCTCGCCGAGCCGCAGCACGGCGGCCTCGTCGCGCGGGTCCTCGCCCCGGGCGCGCAGCGACGCGACACACGCCTGGCAGTAGCAGCTGCGCACGCCGACGATGTCGAGGAAGATGCCATCGGCGTCGTAGCCGCGCACGACCTCCTCGATCTGGTCGAGCAGCACGTCGAGGTAGGGCGTATTCATACAGAATTGATGGTAGCCGGGAGTCAGGAAGTCGGGCGCGCCGAGGATGCGCTCGTCCGGGCGGCGGATCAGCCATTCGGGATGCTTGCGCGCGAGCTTCTCGTCCAGACCGGCGGAGAGATAGACCGGCGTCTTGACGCCAATCTCATGCGCGGCCTCGATCTGCGCGCCGAGCAGGTCGAACGTCAGGTTGGGGTGGATCTCGTTCGCCTCGGACGGGTGATACGCCCAGCCGTGATGGCATTTGGAGAAGACGGTGATCGAGTCGACGTGGCCGACCTTGAGCATCGCCTGGAACTGCCCCTTGTCGAAATCGCTTCCAATCGACGGGATGGCCTCCGACGTGTGAAAGTCCAGATGGACCTGTCTGAATCGCATAGCGGGTTGTCCTCCTCATATTAGCTAGATAGTCGTGCCAAAATACTGTTTTTACTGTACACCGGCGCCAGCCTGTCGTATAGTGTACGAGACGTCGTAAATAGCACGGAGACGACCAAAAAACGGGCTTGCGCGGATTGCGCAGACATGGCAGGACGTGCTGAGCGACCGAAGGGCTGGCTTTCGGTTTTGCCTTGCATGTGACCAAAGTCTGCGTGGGGTACGTCGTTTGGGTACATATCGTAAAGCGTTGCGTACGTTTGGCAAGAGAGGAGCAAAGGGAATGCAGGCACTTCAATTTGCGATTCCGCCGCTGCCGCAGTTCCTGACGATCGGGCACAGCGTATGGCGGGCGGGGGACGTGCATTTCGAGCGGCGGTTCGAGGTATACGACATGCTGTTCGTGGCCGGCGGCACGCTATTCATGGAGGAGGACGGGGTCCAGTATGCGATCGGACCGCGGCAGCTGCTCGTGCTGGAAGCAGGGCGCACGCATCGCGGCTACCGTCCATGCAAGGCGGATACGGAAATCTGGTGGGTTCACTTCGCGCATCCCGCCGGACAGGCGACGCCGGTCGAGTCGGACGACGTCGCCTGGACGGCCCCGCTGCCGCAGGGCACGGACGCCGACGAGCGGGCCGCGATCCGGTCGATGGTGCTGCCCAAGTATGCCGGGGTCGACCTCGGCCAGCTGCTCCCGGTGCTGCAGAGAATGCGCCGCCTACACCTGCAGATGGCGCTGGAGCAGGCGCTGCCGCTGCAGGCGCTACTGGCCGAGCTGCTCGCGCAGCTGCAGGGCCAGCTCGCGGCCGCCGGCGGAGGGGCGCGTACGCGGCAGATCAGCGCCAGCGCAGAGGCCTGGCTGCGCGACCGGCTGGCTGCGCCGCTCGTGGCGGCGGAGCTGGAGCGCGATCTGCAGCTCAACTTCGACTATATCGCCCGCTGCCTGAGGCGTCATACCGGCATGCGCCCGCAGCAGTACCAGCTGCGGCTGCGGATCGCCGAGGCGATGCGCTTGCTGGCGGAGACCGACGAGTCGCTGCAGCGCATCGCCGAGCGGGTCGGCATGGGCGACTACAATTACTTCATCCGCCAGTTCCGCCGCCACACCGGTCAGCCGCCGGGGGCGTATCGGCGGGCGAGGCAGCGGTTTGCTTAAAGGGAAAAGCCTCCTCGCTTTTTATGTTTCTAACCACATCTCCTTTACATCAACGTGAACGTACAGAGAAACGCAGTAATCCACCTATCGTATAATGTCCTTGGATTGAAGGAAGAGCGTACAATATGGTACGATTCAGCTAGTTAGGATCCGGGTCCTTAACAAGCATGAATTCATTTGCAGCAACAAAGATAGCTAGGTAGGGGCAATGAGGGGCCAGATATTTTTTCGATGCGATAAATAGTATCATTCCTTTTCTAAATGTATATCATATGGATATACATTTAGAAAAGGATGCGATATAATTGAGTCATCAGGAGAAGGACAAGGATGTGATAATGATGACGACCGCTATACTCAGCAAATGGGGGAATAGTAGCGCTGTACGCATTCCAAACCAAGTTCTCAAACGGCTTAACTTGTCAGAGGGAGAAGAAATTGAAATTATTGTAACGGCCGATAACGAGCTTTTGCTTCGCCCCTTGTCTAAATACCAGGAGTCTCAGATATCGCTACGTGCTCATCTAAGCCAGTTGTTGGCGCAAGTGAAAACGGACGTGCGGCATGAAGAAGTGGATTTGGGTATTGAAGGAGACGAGATCATTTGAGCATTCCACGTCGTGGCGATTTCATTTGGCTTGATTTTGATCCTCAAGCCGGTCATGAGCAGGCAGGTCGCCGTCCGGCTCTTGTCTTGTCAGAACAAGATTTTAATTCGGTGACCGGCTTTGCGGTCGTTTGTCCGATTACGAGTCAAGCGAAAGGGGATCCGTTTGAAGTGGCTTTGCCGGATGGCCTTCCATTTTCCGGTGTCGTCCTCACAGATCAGTTTAAAAGTCTGGATGTAAAAAAACGGAAAATTATGATCGTAGGGCATGTAGCGATTGAAAGTGAGTTTTTACATAGGGTTTTGCGCAACGTGCGTTCCGTTCTGGCATAAGTTTGAGAGACAGCCATCTAATTCGCACAGGAGTATCGCGATGCAAATCAAGCAAAAGATAGAGGAATATCTCGGCCGCGGCAAAAAAGCGACGGTAGGGCTGGAGGAGCTGGAGCGGCTGTTCGACGGCAGCGAGGCCGAGCCGCGCGCGTTCGCGGAGGCGGTCGCCGGACTCGAGCAATCCGGCGTGCTGCTCGCCGTGAAGTCGGCCGGCCGCACGATCAGGCCGCCGCAGCTCGCCTACCGCTATCGCGTGAACAAGTCGCGCCTGCAAGCGTCGCATATCCGTCAGCTGCACCAGGTTCGCCTCGGGCTCCATCCGGCGATCCAGCTGGACGGCTATTTTGCATGGCCGGAGCAGCAGTGGCTGGCCGACCGCCCGTGGATCGAGCGGATCGACCGCGTGCTGAAGGTGGAAGGCCTGCCGCAGCGGTCCGCGCCGGCGCCGGAGCGCAGCTACCAGCTGACCGGCAACGAGAAGTGGATCGCCGAGCTCGGCGGCGAGGCGCTGCTGAGGCGGGTCCAGCTGTGGGACGCGCTGCGCATTCAGCCGGTCGCCGATCCGCTGATGCTGGCGGTCAACCCGGCCGCGCTGGGCGCGGCGGCGTCCGATGATTCGCGCTGCCTGCACCTGATCGTGGAGAACAAGACGACCTTTCAGGCGTTGCTCCCTGTGCTTTCGGGCAGTGCCTTCAGCACGCTGATCTATGGCTGCGGCAACAAGATCACCGGCAATTTAAGCATGTTTGCGCTGCAATTCCCGGCGCCGGACCGTGAGCACCGGTTTTTCTATTTCGGCGATCTCGACCACGAGGGCATCCGCATCTGGCACGAGGCGGGCGCGCAGCGCGAGCTGCTCCCGGCTGTGCCGTTCTACGAGGCTTGTCTGGCGCATGCCTGGGCCATCGGCAAGGAGTATCAGCGTCCGGCGGAAGCCGCGCTCGCCGCGTTTTTGCCGTTTTTTGCGGAGGTGCAGCAGCAGCAGATCGCTCAGTGTCTGGGCTCGGGCGGGTATTGCCCGCAGGAGACGCTGTCCACGCGGCAATTGCAGCAGATATGGGGGAGTCCGGCATGGATGCAATGGATCGAATCGAAGTAGAAGGGACGCTGTCGGGCTTCCGCGACCGCATGGCCAAGGTGGCGCTGTTCGACCCGCTGTTCGAGCTGCAGCGCAAAAAACAGACCGACGCCAGCGGTCGGCCGATTGCGATGATGGAGCTCGGCCTGCTCGCGCTGCTGTTCTTTTTCGAGCAGAAGCTGATGCGCAACCCGCGGGCCGGGGTCAAGGAACTGGCCGCGTATTTGCTGCGCACGATGAACGGCCGGCTGCAGACGGACGCGGCGCAATGCGAGGAGCTGGCGCGCGAGATTATCCACGTCTTCCGCCCGGCCTCTGGGCGCAAGCGTGCGTTTTCGTTTTTCGATTGGGAGTCGGGGGAAGCGCAGGTGACCCATACCTCCATTCTGCGGGCGAACGCCTTTGACGCCAAGACGAATACGCAGTTCTATGCGCTCGATGAGGACGGGCTGGAGCTGGTGTTCGCGACGAAGGAATTTTATTCGGAATTCCAGCTCTCGATTCATCAGCTCGTGCTGCGCAAGCAGCTCGAAAAAGGCGAGTTCCAGGGGGCCCTGCGGCAGATCAATGAAATGCGGGTCGATGTCGAGACGCTGCAGGAGCGGATGCAGAAGCTGGCGCACGAGATCAAGCGCAGCATCGTCTCGGAGGAGACGCTGAAGCGCTACAGCGCCTTGCTGGAGGATATCCATATTCGCTTGCAGCGCGAGAACGAGGAGTTCGACGAGCTGCGGCAATTCGTCAAGGATACGATGACGCGGCTGTACGCAAGCGCCAATGCGGTTAACCGGGAGCGCGCCTATCCGTTGATTCTCCGCATTGCCGGCGAGCTGGAACGGGTGCACGGCGAGCACTCGTCCCTGCTGCAGCAGGGCATGGAGCTGAAAAATCAGGCGCTGCACGCCGCTAGGGAATCGCTGTACTACACCGGGCTCAGCGCCTTTAATTTCGATCAGGATGTGGCGGGACTGCTGCTGGGCACCCCGCTCCCGCTGGAGGCGATGAAGGGTGTGGTCGCGCCGTTCACGGGACTGGAGCAGCTGCGCAGCTGGTCGCCGCTGACGCTGTTCGCCGAGCAGAATATCCAGGGCGCGGGCGAGCAGGAGCCCCGGGACGAGGGCTTCCTGGAAGCGGACGCCGAAGCGGACGGCCAGCCGTTCGTGCGGCGGCGGAGCGCATTGTTCAAGGACGTGATGGCTTACTTGATCGCCCAGTTGGACGAGCAGCCGGAGCTGGAGCTGGCAGAGCTGGTCGGGCGCATCGGCGCGTCCGGGGACAGCCGCTGGCTGGAGCTGCGCAGCTTCTACGACTTCTGGCTGATCCTGCATCAGCGCAGTCCGGTGCGGGCGCTGTCCGTGGACGAGCGGGAAGAGGAGACGGGGCTGGAGGATGTGTTCGCGCTGCTCGGTAGCCGCGTGCTGGCGGTGCGGGAATGCGCCGGCGTGGTCGAGACGGGAGCGCGCTATCAGATTCAGAATATGACGGTGAAGCGGGAGGACGGGCCGGATGGTCTACAGCTATAGCAATGAAACGGTCATGCAGGCGTTCCGGCTGTATGCGCTGCTGGCCAAGGACGGCGCGGCGGAGCAGGAGCGCCTGCAGGCGTATATGGCGGACGACGAGGTGCGGGGGCTGGTCGATCAGTTCGCCGCCGAGGTGGACTGCGCGGTCATCGCCGCGGGCGACGAGCTGTACCTGATTCCGCTGGTGCGCCTCTCGCCGTTCCATGTGAGCAACGATGCGATGAAGCGCACCTACTTGCGCGCGTCGGCGGTCAATGCCGACCTGTATTTGATGTACATGGCGATCATTGTGTGGGTCGGCGCCTTCTACGACAGCTATCAGACGCTGGAGCCGACGCGCAACTTCCTCCCGCTGGACGAATGGGCGGGCCTGCTGCAGGAGCGGATCGATTCGCTCAAGGAGCACGACGAGGAGGAGCTGCAGCGCTATGAGCGCGAATTCTCGTACAATTGGTCGGCGATCATCGAGAAGTGGGACACGATGGACGATATCAAGGAGACAGCCAAGCGTCAGACGGGCAATACGATCAGCCGGCTCAGCTTTCTCGATACGGTGCGGCGCTTCCTGCTGGAGCAGCAGCTGGCCGAGGAGGTCGGCGAGGGCGAGCTGGGGCTGACGGAGAAGGCCAAGGTGATCGTGCAGCGGTACTTCATGGAGCTGGAGTACAACCGGGGCATCCTGGGCTTCCTGTATAGTCTGGATGAACGGGACCAGCCCGCGGGAGAGGAGGGACAGCATGCCGGCAATCTCGAAAATTAGGTTCACCCATGTGCTCTACGAGGGCGGCAACAAGCGCTACAACGACGAGACCTTCCTGTTCGACGGGCACAACGGCGCGATCGTGCTGGAGAATGGCGGCGGCAAGACGGTGTTCATTCAGACGGCGCTGCAAGCGCTGCTGCCGCATACGGAGCTGGCCGGGCGCAAGCTGAAGGATACGCTGCTGCTGGAGAACGGGCCCGCGCATGTCGCCATCGAGTGGATCCTCAACGACAAGCCGCGCCGCCGTTACGCGGTCACTTGCGTCAGTCTGTTCCTGAGCGCCGGCGGACTGGACTCGTACCGCTATGCGTACGCCTACGGCGAGCATGATCCGCACAGCCTGGAGCATATTCCGTTCGTAAAGGCATACATGGGCAAAAACCGGCCGGCGGACAAGGGCGAAATCCAGGACTACTACGCCGCGATGGTGCAGCGCGCGCCGCTCCAGGCCCAGACGTTCGCGACGATCAAGGCGTACAAGGCCTACCTCGAAGAGCAATTCCAACTGGTGGCCTCCGAATGGGAAGCCGTGGCTCAGATCAACAGCACGGAGGGCGGGATCGAGAGCTTCTTCGATGCGTGCAAAACGACCTCGCAGCTGGTCGACCGGCTGCTGATCCCGACGGTCGAGAGCGCGATGGAGGGCTTCGCGCAGGGCAGCTTCGCCGAGCTGTTCCAGACGCATCGTGAGGGCTTCAGGCGCTACAAGGCGCTGCGCGAGCAGATTGAGGAGAACAAGCTCATCCTGCAGGAGCTGGGACAATACGGGCGCCTGTACGAAGGTCTGCACCGGGCCGGCCAGCGTTACGACGCGGCGCGGGCAACGGCCAAGGCGTACCGGCAGCTGGCCGAGCGGCACCTCGAGGAGCAGCGCGGCGAGCAGACCGGCCTGGCCGAGCAGCGGCAGCAATGGACGCAGCGCCAGGAGCGGCTGCACCTGCAGCTGCAATCGCTGGAGCTGGCCGAGGCGGGACAGGAGCAGGCCGCGCTGGAGGCGGGCCTGGCCGAGCTGCGGGAAGCGAGCGAGGCGCTGGAGAGGCGGCTGCGGCACGAGGAGCGTGTATTCTATTCGCTGAAGTATGCCGAGCAGCGCGTCAAGCTGGAGGAGGCCGGCGCGCGCTTGGGCGGGCTGCAGCAGCGGCTCGCCCGTCTGGAGCAGACGGAGGACCAGCGGCAGCTGCAGGCGCGCTGGGAGCACACCGGCGGCGCATTGCGCACGGTGCTGGATCGGGAGGAGCGCGCGCTGGCGGATGAGCAGGAGAGCTGGGCCGCCGAGCTGGGTCGTCTGCGCCAGGAACAGGCCGAGCAGGAGCGGGCGCTTGCGCAGCATCGCGCCGATCTGCGGACGTGGGAGCTGGAGCTGGGCAAAAAACAGACGCAGATCGAAGGCAAGCAGGAGCAGCGGCAGCAAATCGCCCGCGCCATCCTCGCCAATTCGGCGCTGGAAAAGGTCGAGACGCAAATGCCGATCTGGTCCAGGCGGCAGCAGGAGCTGGAGGACAAGCGGGTCGAGCAGGTGCGCAGTCTCAAGCAGATGACGGAGGAGCAGCGCGTCGTCCGCGAGCGCGGTAGCGCGCTGGAGGAGGACATACGCGTCGCGGAACGCGAGCAGGCGGTGCTGGAGCAGCGGCAAGCGCAGTCCCGGGCGGCGCATGAGGCGCTGATTCGCGACTTGGCCGAGCTGTACCCGGGCTGGGAGCGGCTTGCCTCCGTATACGACAAGGAGGCTTCCGTCACCCAGCGGCTGCTGGAGGGCATCGGTCGGCGCCAGGAGCAGAAGGCCGGCGCGCTGCAGAAGGAGCGGCTGGCGTATCGCTATGTGGACGACTATGACGAGCAGACGGTATTTTTCGCCGATCCGGTCGTGGCGCGTCTGCTCGATACGTGGGGCAGACAGCTCAGTCTACTGCAGAGCGGGACGGCGTATGCGCGCGGGCTCAGCCTGGACGAGACGGCGCGCAGCCGCGCGGAGGACCGCCTCTGGGCGGTGACGCTGGTGACGACTGCGGCGGAGAAGCCGGAGCTGCTGCGCAAGCTGGCCGCCGCAGGCCGCGACCTGGCCTACCCGATCCGCGTGCTGAGTACGGCGGAAGCTGCGGCGATCATGCAGGGCGGCGCCGCCCCGGATGCAGCGGCGCACTGGGCGGTGCCGGCGCATTGGCGGGACAATGAGGATGAGCAGGCCTTCCGGCAATGGAAGTCCGGGCTGCTGGAGCGCGCCGGACAGACGCGGGCCGCGCGCGAGCGTATGGAGGAGGAGCTCGCGCGGTGGCAGCGGGCGGAGGCGCGTCTGCGGGAATTCCTGCGCGCCTATCCCCTCGCCCATGCCCAGCAGCTGGAGCAGGAGCTGCAGGCGGTCCGCGAACGGGTCATCCGCCACAGTGCGGAGCGCGAGCGGCAGGCGCGGCGCGATGCGCAGCTGGGCGAGGATATGGATCGCATCCGTGCCGAGAGCAGCGAGATGCAGGATATGATCCACCAGCTCGGCGCCTGGCTGAAGGATGGACTCGACTATATGCGGCTGGGCACGGAGCAGGACAAGCTCGAGCGGGAGCTGACGCCGGTCAAGGGACAGATCGCAGGAGCGGAGCGCCAGCTCAGGAGTGGGCAGTACCGTCTGGACCGGGTACGCGAGGAGGCGGATGCGGCCGAGCTGGAGCGGCAGGACGCCTATATGCGGCTGCAGGTGCTGCGCAGCGATGAGCTGTATCGCCTCGTGCAGGACTTCGCCTATGCGGAGGCAGACGGCTCCGGCGCGGAGCTGAGGGAGGCGTATCGCGCGCTGGAGCAAGAGCGCGCCGGGCTGATGAAGGAGCGCGGCCAGCTCGAGGCGGAGCAGGAGCACGAGCGCGAGCGCTGCAGCGCGGCGGAGGCGGCGATGCGCGATCTGCTGCTCGAACACCCGGAGCTGGACGCGGAGGCGCCGCTGCCGATCGAGCCCGAGGCCCGCAAGCAGGCCGGCTGGCGCAGCATCCGGCAACTGCGCGCCGAGCGGAGCGCGATGGTCGAGCAGGTCCAGCGGCAGCAGGCCAGGCTACAGACGCAGGAAGGGCGGATCGCGCTCTTGCTGCAGCAATTCGGCGCGCGCTTCCCGCAGGCGCAGCCGCAGCGCTACGAGGACGAGCTGCCGGCGGTCCGGGCGCGTCTGGATGCGGACGGCGCCGCACTGGAGCAGGAGGACAAGGCGTGGCGGCAGCGCAGCGAGGCGGTCGAGCGCCTCGTCCGCGAGCTGGAGCGCGTCCTGCAGCTATGGGACAAGCATGAGCTGCTGCACCGCTTGACCGATGACGAGCTGCCCGCCGCGCCGCTCGAAGCGCAGGACGCCGTGGACTTCGCGTATGACCGGACGGCGCGCAGCGAGCGCAGCATCGCGGAGCTGCAGGACCGGCGCGCGGAGCAGATGCGCGAGCAGGAGCGCGTAGGCAAGGGGCGGGACGGCTTCAGGCAGTATTGTCTGTCGCGGATCAAGGACGTCAAGCTGCGGCAGATGGCGATCCAGGGCATCGAGCAGCGGGAATCGTACGAGGAGGTCATGGCGTTCAGGCAGACGATGGAGACGCGCATTCAGAAGGCGATTCATGTAGCCGAGGAGACGGTCCAGACGTACGACCGGGATTTGCAGCAGTTCATCCAGCGCATCCATACCCATCTGGCGCATATCGTGCAGGAGCTGAAGGAATTGCCCAAAAAAACGCGGATCAAGGCGGCCGACGGCTGGCGCGAGATCTATAGCATATCGATCCCGGAATGGACCGATCAGGACGGCAAGGACCGCGTGCGCACCCATATCGAGTGGATTCTGGCGCAGCTGGAGCGCGCTCCGCAGGCAGACGAACCGGCGGACATACGGCAGGGGCAGCGCGAGCGGGAGCAGCAGGAGCAGGACCAGCAGAGCGGGCTGCGCAAGAGCCTGGAGAAGTGGCTCGATTCCAGACAGCTGCTGCAAGTGGTGCTGAAGGGCGAGGCGATCAAGGTGACCTGCCGCAAGGTGACCAACGATCATCAGATTACGCGGGCCGCCTATTCGTGGGAGCAGTCGAACCGCTGGTCCGGCGGGGAGAAGTGGAGCAAGAACATGACGCTGTTCCTCGGTCTGCTCAATTATGTCGCCGAGCGGCGGCAGTACATCCAGACCCATATGAAGCTGCACCGGGCTGTCATTCTGGACAATCCGTTCGGCAAGGCGTCCAGCGACCATGTGCTCAGCCCGGTGTTCTTCATCGCCGAGCAGCTCGGCTTTCAGATTCTTGCCCTTACCGCGCATGCGGAAGGCAAGTTTTTGCAGGATTACTTCCCGATCGTCTACAGCTGCCGACTGCGCGGCACCGCCGACGCCGTCAAGCAGGTAATCGAGCCGACGCAGCGGGTGCAGCATGCCTACTTCCGCGATCGCGCCCCCGAGACGCTGACCCGTATTGATTCGCGCGTCGATCAGTTGGAGCTGTTCTGAGCAGAGCGGCAATGGCGACATCTACCCAAACGAGCGCTGCCATCCTTGTGCATGTAACGGATGGCAGCGCTCGTTGCTGTTCACAATGCGGCAACGAAACGAAGCGCGCGTCGACGTCAGAGCTGGAGCCGCCGTCTAGTCGCCGAATGCACCAAGCGTGCTCAGCCAGCCAGAAGGTTCCGACTTGATTAGGAGCGCGGACGGGGGAAGGCTGGCAGGTAGGCGCCAAAATGGCGGCTGCAAGTGTGCGGACGGGCGAAGGCGGGCGAGTAGGCGCCAAAATGGCGGCTGCAGGTGTGCGGACGGGGGAAGGCGGGCAGGTAGGCGCCAAAATGGCGGCTGCAGGTATGCGGACGGGTGAAGGCGGGCGAGTAGGCGCCAAAATGGCGGCTGCAGGTATGCGGACGGGTGAATGCGGGCAGGTAGGCGCCAAAATGGCGGCTGCAAGTGTGCGGACGGGGGAAGGCGGGCGAGTAGGCGCCAAAATGGCGGCTGCAAGTGTGCGGACGGGGGAAGGCGGGCAGGTAGGCGCCAAAATGGCGGCTGCAAGTGTGCGGACGGGTGAAGGCGGGCGAGTAGGCGCCAAAATGGCGGCTGCAAGTGTGCGGACGGGTGAAGGCGGGCGAGTAGGCGCCAAAATGGCGGCTGCAGGAAGGCGGACGGGTGAAGGCTGGCAGGTAGGCGCCAAAATGGCGGCTGCAAGTGTGCGGATGGTC
>NZ_JACXIZ010000051.1 GCF_014705605.1 Paenibacillus sabuli | reverse complement strand
GGGGAAGGCTGGCAGGTAGGCGCCAAAATGGCGGCTGCAAGTGTGCGGACGGGCGAAGGCGGGCGAGTAGGCGCCAAAATGGCGGCTGCAGGAAGGCGGTTGGGGGAGAGAAGTCAGGAGGGCGGAACACAGGAAAAGAAGGAAGGCGGCAACAGTCACCGCTTCCCCAGACCCAGCCGATTGTCCAGAATGCGCTTGACGCGACTGACCAGCTCGACCGACGCCTCGATCTCGACCTTGCGGGTCGAGACGCTTTCAATGCTGCAGCCGAGCGGGATGCCCTTCTCCAGGCCGAAGTCGAGCAGCTCCTCGAACAACTGCTGCGAGAGGGCAATCGACTTGTCCAGGATGTCATGCGAGTGGACGAGGTCGTTCTCCAGCCACTTCGGAATGCTGATGCCCAGCCACTTCATGAATGCAATCGTCTTGGGCGAGCCGCAAGGCGCCAGATTGATCAGGATCGGCACCATCTCCAGCTCATGCTCGCGGCAGTAATAGTAATAGTCCGACAAAAAATCCTTGGTCGCCTCGACGTTGAAGGTCGCCTGGGACACAAAGAATGCGCACCCGCTCCGAATCTTGTCCGCTACCCGCTCATGCTCGTCCCGACGTGCCAGATGGCGCTCGGGAATCACGACGCCGCCGAACGGCAGGCCGTCATTGACGCGTCTGCTGAGCGCATAGGCCTCGGGCAGACGGAGCCGCACCTGCTGATGTCGGGACGAGGCGCCGACGTAGACGACGGCTTCCCCCGCTTCGCCACGCTGGAGCATATCGGTGAATTCCGCTTCCGAATAATTGCCTACGCAGCGGTAGATGATCCTGGGCATGCTCAAGTCCTGCAGATACGAGGCGCTGTACTGCGCCGGATCGAGCGTAGGGAGGAATGGGAACGGACGTTCCTCGCCGGTACGATCCTGCTCGTCCTGCACGTCGTATAGAATCAGTCCGTCGATGTCCAAGCCATGCAGGCGCTGGACCTGCTTGGCCGCAATTTCGGCGATCTTCTCCGAAGAATGCGTCCGCTTGGGCGGCGTCATGCCGTAGGTGACGATGCCCGCCGATCTTGCCAGAATTCGTTGTTGCAGCAATTTCCTCAACCCAATCTATTATAGAAGTAGGAATGAATTCCACATTTCCAGATCCGCGCTATGCGCGAGCTACTGGGTTTCATTATGCCTCATACTGCCGATTAATTCAATTTCAAAAACATAGGTCCAATTACCGCGCAATCAATTGCTCGCGATGCGGCCCGTTGGAGACGAAGGAGACCTTTCGGCCGGTGGCTTGCTCGATGAAACGCACGTAATGGCGTGCTGCTTCCGGCAGCTCATCATAGCGGCGAGCGCCAGTGATGTCGCATTGCCAGCCTGGCAGGTAGTCCAGAATCGGCCGGGCGCCGGCGAGTGCGGCGGTCACGGGAAACTGCGTCGTCCGGGTGCCGTCTGCCAAGCGATAAGCGGTACACACCGGGATGGCGTCCAGATAGCCAAGTACGTCCAGATTGGTCAAGGCCGTGTCGGTGGCCCCCTGCACCGCGCAGCCGTAACGCGTCGCCACCGCATCGAACCAACCGACCCGGCGCGGCCGCCCGGTCGTGGCGCCGAATTCCCCTGCGTCCCCACCGCGGCGGCGCAGTTCATCGGCTTCTTCCCCGCTTAACTCGCTGACGAATGGTCCGGCTCCCACGCAGCTCGCATAGGCTTTGACGACAGTGATGACCCGCGAGATCGCGCCCGGCGGCAGTCCGGCGCCGACTGTGCCATAGCCGGCGAGCGTGGAAGACGAGGTCACATACGGGTAAATGCCGTGATCCGGGTCGCGGAGTGCACCAAGCTGTCCTTCCAGCAGGACCGGAGCCTGTCGGGCGGCGGCTCCGAGCAGCTCGGTCGTATCGCCGACCAGCGGCCGCAGGCGTTCCGCCTGGCGCAGCAGATGAGCGAGCCACGCTTCGGCCTGCAGAGGCGGCCTGCCGTACAGATGCTGCAAAAGCACGTTTTTTGGGACCAGCGTTGCCTGTAACCGCTCCAGCAAACGATCATGATCGTACAGATCGGCGACCTGCACGCCGAGCTTGGCGTACTTGTCGGCATAAAAAGGCGCGATGCCGCGCCTCGTCGAGCCATAGCTGGAGTCGCCCAGCCGCTGCTCCTCCAGTTCGTCGAGCAGGCGGTGCACGGGCAGTACGATCTGCGCGCGATGCGACACTGTCAGGCGGGCTTCGGGGATGCCCCGTTCCCGCAGCATCTCGTACTCCGCGAACAACTGGTCCAGGTCAAGCGCCACGCCCGGCCCGATGACATTGTGTACATGCGGGTGGAGGACGCCCGACGGCAGCAGGTGCAGCGCCACCTTGCCATACGGTCCGATGACTGTATGCCCGGCATTGCTCCCGCCCTGATACCGTACGACATATTCCGCTTCGCTGGCGAGCGCATCCGTCATTTTCCCTTTGCCTTCATCGCCCCAATTTCCGCCGACAATTGCAGTTATGCTCATACCTAATCATCCTTTCGTTTCACCGATTCAGTATTCCACCGTCGAAGGACGGAAACGACAATCTAACGGACACCAGAGAAGCTTAGCGTGTCAAATTGGATGATTTGAAATTGAGCCAGAAGTATGGCCTAACAGGCTTTTAAGGAGCGCCAGTGTCCGTTAGATTCTTCAGCCCAGCTCGTGCAGACGCAGTATTGCCGGAAAAGACGGCTTGCTCGTTTCGCCTTGAAATCGAGCGTGTCCGGCGTTTCAT
>NZ_JACXIZ010000050.1 GCF_014705605.1 Paenibacillus sabuli | reverse complement strand
CGCCTTGAAATCGAGCGTGTCCGGCGTTTCACATGCCGGACTTGATGCGCTCGATTTCGCGGAACGAAACTTGCTGCGCCGGAAAAAACGGCATGCTCGTTTCGCCTTGAAATCGAGCGTGTCCGGCGTTTCACATGCCGGACTTGATGCGCTCGATTTCGCGGAACGAAACTCGCTGCGCCGGAAAAGACGGCTTGCTCGTTTCGCCTTGAAATCGAGCGTGTCCGGCGTTTCACATGCCGGACTTGATGCGCTCGATTTCGCGGAACGAAACTTGCTGCGCCGGAAAAGACGGCTTGCTCGTTTCGCCTTGAAATCGAGCGTGTCCGGCGTTTCACATGCCGGACTTGATGCGCTCGATTTCGCGGAACGAAACTTGCTGCGCCGGAAAAAACGGCTTGCTCGTTTCGCCTTGAAATCGAGCGTGTCCGGCGTTTCACATGCCGGACTTGATGCGCTCGATTTCGCGGAACGAAACTTGCTGCGCCGGAAAAAACGGCTTGCTCGTTTCGCCTTGACACACTCAAGTATAATGATGACAGGGATATAAATGAAATGAATGATATGAATGACGGTCATAAAGAGAGGTAATGATAGCGTGCAGATCAATATGGAGTGGTATCGCGTGTTTTATTGGACGGCGCGACTGGGCGGTCTGACGAAGGCTGCAGAGCAACTCGCGATCACTCAGCCGGCGGTGTCGCACTCGCTGAAGCAGTTGGAGAGAGGGCTGAACCAGCAGTTGTTTTTTCGGACGAGCAAGGGGGTGACGCTGACGGCGGAGGGAGAAGCATTGCTGCATTATGTGGAGCAGGCGATGCATTTGCTGCAGGCAGGTGAGCAAAAGCTGACGGCGATGCAGCAGCTGGAGGCCGGCGAACTGACGATCGGGGCCGGCGATACGCTCTGCAGGCATTTTTTGTTGCAGCACCTAGAGAAATTTCATGCGGCTTATCCCGGTATTCGCATTCGCGTGACCAATCGCACCACGCCGGAGACGCTGGCGCTGCTGAAGCAAGGCAAGATCGATTTCGGCATTATCAATTTGCCCGCGACCGATGTCAAGGTGTTCGTACAGCAGAGCATATCGTTGCAGGATTGTCTGGTGGGAGGGAGCGCTTATCGGGAGATGGCCTCTCAAGGGATCGCGTTGGGCCAGCTGCAGCAGCTGCCGCTGCTCCTGCTGGAGCAGGGCGGTAGCACGCGAGCCTTTTTGGAAGGATACGCGCTGAATCACGGCGTACGCCTGCAGCCGGAATTCGAGCTGGGTAGTCTGGATTTGCTCGTCCAATTTGTCCGTAGCGGCTTCGGGGTGGCGTTTGTGACGCGCAATTATATTGCAGACTTACTGCAGGCGGAGGAGCTGTTCGAGATTCCGCTGACACCTGCGCTGCCGCCTCGCCATGTCGGCATCGCGACACTGGAGCAGGTGCCGCTTTCGGCAGCGGCGCAGTGTTTTTTGGCTTTTCTGAATTCGTGACCGCATAATCAGGGGCATTCCTTCTCGCTGGCGATACCCCTACCTCAGAATTGATCGGAGCGGCACGCGTGGCCGACCGCGGTTCATGAACAATCAGCCCTTCAAGTTAAGCATCAGCGCTTCAAATTAATGATGTAATGAAAATAATCGGGGCGGTACTTGGCATTGAGCAAGATGATGGGCTGGCCGCTGGTCGCCTTCGTGAGCCGTTCAATGTGCAGCAGCGCGTCCCGCTCTTCGATGTCCAGCATGTCGGCTTCTTCAGCAGTCGCATTGACGGCGGTGATCAGCTGGCTCGCCTCCTGGAGCGCGACGTGGAGCATCTGTTCAATGTAGAGATACATCGTGATGTTGTTCAGATCCTCCGCCTGCTCGAGCTTGGCTCCAATCTCCGGAATATAGAAGGAATGCTCGATTCCGATCGGCAGCTCGTCGGCGAACCGCAGCCGTTTCATTTCCCAGGCCACGTCGGTATTCAATTGCTTGCAGACGTCGCTTGGCGGGGAGGTGTTCATCGCCGTATGCAATACCTTGCCGCCCGGCGTGAAGCCCGTCGAGCGAATCGCCTCGGAGAAGCCCATCAGCTGCCCGACCCACTGCTCGGCCTTATTCGTTTTGATGAAGGTGCCGCGGCCGCGTTCGCGGGACAGCAGGCCTTCGTTGACAAGCGTTTTCAGAGCAGTTCGTACCGTAACTCGGCTGACGTTGAATTGTTTGGCAAGCTCGATTTCCGTCGGGATCTTCTCCTTCAGTCCGGGGCCGGGCTCGTGGAATAGCGTTTTCCGCAAAATTTCAGTCAATTGGTAGTGCAGCGGAATCGGACTGTTGTGATCCAGGGTATTTTCCAACTTTAAATGGTTCATCATATCTGATAGTACTCCCGTATATTCGTATTATTCAACATTCTACCATCTCCAACTCCATAATACAATTACATGTCGTATTGTTAGTACAATATGTTTTATTTGCTATTTTAGGTTGACAGCAATGGAACAATGAACTATGCTTGTGGTGAAATAAGTATCAATGTTAGAACAATATGAAAAGATATGTAACAAATCAAGCTGCGAAGGTCACGAATCATGAATCACAAGAAGTACGAATCATGAATCACAAGAAGTACGAATCATGAATCACAGGAAGTACAATCATGCATCACGAGGAGGTGAACAGATGAAGGATAAAGCCGCAACGTGTACGGTGTTGCTCCTGCTCACGCTGTTCGGTTGGGTGTACGCGATCTCGATTCGCGTGACGACAGCCGGAGGAATTCAGAACTCTACGATTGGGCCGGCTTATTTTCCAATGATTCTAGCCGTGCTGCTTACCGTCTTGTGCGCACTCAGTTTTCTGCAAACGGTACGCAAAAAAGAAAGCGCTAAATTGGAATTTCCTTTTTTCAGGTATATCCTGATAACGCTTGCAACCATTGTTTTGTTTTTGCTTTGCTGGCATTTCATCGGCCTGTTTTATGTCCTTTCGTTTTTATTTCTCATGGCCTTGTTTTTGATTTACCGCCGCAAGTTCAACACAAAACAAATCGTGTTCAACGCAGGGTTATCCGGTCTGATCGTTTTGATCATCTACCTTGTGTTTGAAGTTTCCATGTCGATCCCACTTTAAATCAAAGGGAGCAGTCTAGAATGGATATTTCTGCTTTGTTTTCCGAATTGTTTTCGCTTTCAACATTGTTGTTTATTTTGCTTGGCTCTTTTGTAGGGTTGGTGATGGGGGCATTGCCCGGTCTGGGCACGATGCTGGCGATTGTCATTCTGTTGCCCATTACCTATGTGATCTCGCCGCTGGGCTCGATCCTTATGCTGTTATCCGCCTACCAGTCCTCCGAGTATGGAGGCTCGATTTCCGCCATTATATTGGGGATTCCCGGCACGCCGGCCGCGGCGGCGACGGTGCTGGACGGGTATGCCCTGGCCAAGAACGAATCGCCGGGCAAAGCAATCAGCTACTCTCTGGTTGCAAGCACGATCGGCGGCATTTTCGGCGGACTGGTTTTGATTTTTTTATCAAAGCCATTGGCAACGTTTGCTTTACATTTATCGGATCCTGAATTTTTTCTGATTTGCATCATTGGCGTCATCGCGGTCGGGATGCTCAGCACCAAGGACAAGCTGAAAAGCTTGATCTCGGTCGTGATCGGCTTGATGCTCGGTACAATCGGCATGGATTTGTTTACCGGCAAGATGAGGTTTACGCTGGATCGCCCCGAGCTCTCGGATGGCATCAATATCGTGGCGCTGATGATCGGGGTATTCGCATTTTCCGAGATTCTGTCCATGCTGGAGGAAGGGCCGGACAAGCGGCATCAATTCGACAAAAAAAGTCTAAAGGGCGGCTTGACCTGGAAAGAATTGAAGGGGGTGAGAAAACCGATTACAATCGGCTCGGTGATCGGGTCGGTCGTCGGCATTTTCCCCGGATTGGGCGTGGCGGCCTCGTCGTGGTTCAGCTACATGGCGGCCAAGCGCTTTTCCAAAGACAAGGAGAAGTTCGGCAAAGGAAGTCCGGAGGGCATTGCCGGTCCGGAGTCGGCCAATAACGCTACCGTGGGCGGCTCTCTGGTCCCGCTATTGTCGCTTGGCATCCCGGGCTCGCCGGCGATTGCGGTGGTGATGGGCGCGTTCATCATTCACGGCATACAGCCGGGCCCGCTCGTGTTTTCAAGTGAGAAAACGCTCGTCTACGGCATTTTTTACGGCTTTATCATCACTACAATTGTGATGTATCTATTAGGGCGGCTGTTGACCCCCCTGTTTGTCAAAGCAATCGTAGTGCCGTATTCGTACTTGATTCCGATTATCGTACTCTTGCTTATGGTGGGAATTTATTCTTCCAAGCAACTGATGTTTGAAATTGTCTTGGCGCTTGTGCTGGGGGTTGCCTGTTACGTGTTGAAGAAGCTGGAGTTTTCGTTGCCGTCGATCGTACTGGCTTTTGTGCTCGGTCCGATTATGGAGGAAAGCCTGCGGCGCACATTGAGCATTTCGCAAGGCAGTTACAGCATTTTTTTCACACGTACGTATTCCGTCGCTTTGCTGATTGTGATTGCGGCTTTGATCGCGGTGCCGTTGCTCAAAAAGGGCAACCTTTTCAAAACAAAGAATTAAAGAACTTAAAGAACATTGGGGGAAACGAACATGAAATGGAATCGTTTGACGGTATGGATCGCTGTACTGGCCGGCGTGCTGGCCGTAGCGGGCTGCTCGGGCGGCAAGACGGAGGATGCGGGCAAGTATCCGAGCAAGCCGATTACGTGGGTCGTTGCTTATCCGGCAGGGGGAGCGCCCGATCTGCCGGCTCGCACGCTGCAACCGTATGTGGAGAAATATTTGCCGAACAACGGCAAGCTGTCGATCGTGAACAAGGGAGGCAGCGGCGGCACGATCGGCATGACGGAGGTGTTCAAGGCAAAGCCGGACGGCTATACGATCGGGACGGCGGCGGCGGCGGCCATTACCAATTTGCCGTTGCTAGGCGACACGCCCTATCAATATGACGAGCTCGAACCGCTGTTGAACTATGTGAAAGCGGCGCAATTCCTGGTGGTGCCGGCTGACGCGCCGTATGACAATTTCGACGAATGGCTGGCCTACGCGAGCGAACATCCCGAGGAATTCACGTACGGGGTGGCCGGCAACGCCAACGCGCAGCACGTCGCGATGGAGAATTTTGCCAATCAGGCGGACGTTCAGATTCGAGCGATCACGTACAAAGGCGAAAACGAAATTCTGACCAACCTGCTCGGCAAGCAAATTAAGGGAGGTATTCTAAACCATGCGCTGGCGTACGAGCATGTGAAGGCCGGAACGCTCAAGCTAATCGTGAATATTACCGGCGTCAAGCCCGATTATGCTGCCGATATTCCGACGTTCAAGGAGCTCGGATACGATGTGGAAGCGAACTTCTTCAATGGCTTGTTCGTCCCGCTGGAGACGCCGGAAGAACTGAAAACGATTCTGCAGGATGCGTTCAAGCAAGCGCTGGAGGATCCTGAGCTGCTGGCCAAGTTCGAGGAGCTGCAATTGATTCCAAGCTATCTCGGGCCGGAGGAATTCAAGCAAGAGATCGAGCGAGATACGGAGAGCAACCGGGAGACCTTGAAGATGATGGGCTTGATTCAATAAGCAACGACAAGTAAAGTCGGGAGCGAAAAAACGCGTGCGGCCAGACTAGACGGGACGAAATCTGGCCGTATTGCTAAATTTCCTATTGTTAGAACAATAGATCAAATTATATGAAATGAATGGTCAGGAAAGGATGTAAACAATGGCAGCAAGCAAACAACCGAACATTCTGGTGCTAATGACAGACGAACAATCGCCGCAGGTATCCGAAGTGTACGGGCATCCTTACGTGAAAACGCCCAATATGCAGCGACTGGCCGAATCCGGCGTTGTATTTGACCAAGCGTACAGCGATTCTCCGTTATGTACGCCGCAGCGCGCTTCCTTTATGACCGGCCTGCAGGTGCATCGTCATGAAGTGTGGGACAACGGCGTCCCGCTGCGCAGCGATATCCCTACATTTGCCCATATGCTGACCTATGCCGGTTACGAGACGATTCTTTCGGGGAAAATGCATTTTGTAGGCGCCGATCAGTTGCACGGCTTCCATCGTCGGTTAACGCCGGATTGCAATTATCCGGGCATCGTGGCGCAAGATTGGGACAAAAGCTGTACGCCGTTTCCGGGAGGCGGCACGGGTGTGCGTCTGCAGGAAGCCGGACCGAGAACGGAGTCGGTGCTCAAGTCCTTTGACGATCAGGTCGAATCGCAGTCGCGTTCTTATTTGCAATCCTATGCCGATGGCGATCAGGAGAAGCCTTTTGCGCTGGTCTCATCCTTTATCGCGCCTCATTTTCCTTTGACGCCGTCGCCGGAATATTTCGAGCTGTACAAGGACATCGCGACCTTGCCGGAGCCGCGTCCGGATGATGCCAGTCCGGATCATCCCGCGATGGAGCGTCTGCGTGCCTTTTTCAATTTCGGGGACGTCGATCCCGAGACCTTGCTGCGCGCGCGCGCGGCGTTATTCGGCCTCATCACGGAGACGGACGCCCGGATCGGCCGATTGCTGGACACGATCGCCCAGCTGGATCTTTCCCGTCCTACAGTCATCATTTTTACGTCGGATCACGGCGATATGATGGGAGAGCATGAGCTATGGTGGAAATCCTCCTTTTACGAAGAGTCGGTGCGCGTGCCACTGATCATCTCCTGTACGGACCCGACATGGTTCAAGCCGCATCGCCAGTCGATGCCGGTCACGCTGATCGATGTGACGCGCACGATTATCGGATTGTCGGGCAGCGATGCAGATACGAGCGAGCTGGACGGCATGGATCTGACGCCCATTCTGCAAGGCGGCCCCGCGGTGCCCGATCGACTGATCCGGAGCCAGTATCATGCCCATGGCACCGGGCGGTCGATGGCAATGGTGCGGCAAGGGCGCTACAAGCTGAATTACGTGGCGGGCGAACCGTACCAGCTCTTTGACCTGCAGGACGATCCGCATGAATGGTACGATCGCAGCCAGGACCCGGCGCTGCGGCACGTCAGCGAGGCACTGTTGCCGCACGCTACGGCGGGCTGGCCGGAGGATATCGAGGACCGCGTGAAGTCCAGTCTAAAGAAGCGAAAGCTGATTCAGGAGGCGGACCAGCAGGCGGGGGTCTCCGTGGACGAGCTATGGATTGATGTCGGCGCGGACCGGGGCTGGTCCTGGGATACGCACCAATAAGAGAGGGGATGGAACAGGCATGGAGCAAAACAAACGCGTTGGTCTGATCGGCGTGGGCACGATGGGGAAATGCATGCTGGAGCGGTTGATCGCAGCCGATTACGAGGTCGTGGCGTACGATGCGTACGCCCCTGCGAGGACGTATGCCAGTGAAAAGGGCGCAGCGATCGCTGCCGATCCGCAGGATCTGGCAAACCGGGTCACACTTATTCTGATGTCGCTTCCGAATGCCAACATTATTATGGATGTGATCAGCGGGGAGCGCGGCTTGATGAGCGCGCTCACGGCCGAGCACATTGTGGTCGATACGAGCACGGTCAGCCCGGGCGCATCCCAGCAGGGAGCGCGGCTCCTGGCGGCCAGGGGAGCAAGCTATGTCGACACTTCGATCCTGGGGCGGCCTAGCGCAGTCGGCAATTGGTTGCTGCCGGCCGGCGGCAGCGAAGCGGCGATCGCGGTGGCTACGCCTGTCCTGCTGACCTTTGCCAAGCGCGTCGTCCGCGTCGGCGAGGTCGGCGCCGGCAATGCCCTGAAGCTGTTGAATCAATTAATGTTCTCCGTCATTAACGGCGTCAGCGCGGAGGTCATGGCGTTGACCGATGCGATCGGAGTCGACAAAAAAGCGTTCTACGAGGTGGTCGCAAGCAGCGACGCGGCGACAGTAAGCGGATTGTTCCGAGAGACGGCGAAGCGGATCGTACACGAGCAGTACGACGATCCGACCTTTACGATTGAATTGCTGTGCAAGGACGCCGGCCTCGGTATCGAAATGGCGAAGGAAGCCGGAGTCACGCCGCTCATTGCCGGATTTGTACAAATGCTCAATGAAAATGCGAAAGGAAAAGGGCTGGGCAAGCAGGACACGAGCGCTTTGGCCAAAGTGTTTCAAGAGCATTATCGGCCCATCGGGTAGCTGGACGCTATAATCGAATTCGGACAGGGAAGGATGAGAAGATGAAAAAGCTTGCATTTGAATACGGCCATGGCTTGATGGAAGCCAACTTGCCGGAGGATACCGATGTTTTCATACCGGGCGAAACGATTCCCGATCCGCCCCATATTCCGGGCGACGAGGTCTATGACAGAACGCTGCAATCGATCCGCCATCCGATCGGCATGGACCCGCTCTCCAAATTGGCGCGCAAGGGCTCGAAGGTGACGATTATTTTCCCCGACCGCGTCAAGGGGGGCGAGCACGAGACGGCGCACCGCAAGGTGGCGATGCGCATTGTACTGGACGAATTATATGGAGCAGGCGTGCAAAAGGAAGATATTTTATTGATCTGCTCGAACGGGCTGCACAGCAAAAATACAGAAAAGGAAATTCGCGGGATACTGGGCGACAAATTGTTTTATGAATTTTGGAATTCCAACCAGATATTGAACCATGACAGCGAGGATTACGATCATCTGGTCGATCTGGGCACGACCGGGCGCGGCGATCCGGTCATCATGAATAAATATGTGTACGACAGCGATGTCGCCATTCTGATCGGACACACCCAAGGCAATCCGTACGGCGGCTATTCTGGCGGATACAAGCATTGCGCGACCGGGATTACGCACTGGCGCTCGATTGCGTCGCACCACGTGCCCAAGGTGATGCATCGGCCGGACTTCGTGCCGGTCAGCAATCAATCCTTGATGCGGACCAAGTTCGACGAAATCGGCGAGCACATGGAACAGCAAATGGGCAAAAAATTCTTCTGCTGCGATGCGGTCCTGGATACCAAGTCGAGACAGATCGAGATTTTTTCCGGCCATGCCAAAGCGATGCAGCCGCGCGCCTTCGCCGTCGCCAACAAACGGACGTACGTCCCGTTCGCAGAAAAAAAATACGATGTGCTGGTGTTTGGCATGCCGCAGTTTTTCCATTACGGCGACGGCATGGGGACCAACCCGATTATGCTGATGCAGGCGCTGTCGGCGCAGATTATCCGGCACAAGCGCATTTTGAGCGATCGCTGCGTGATCATCTGTTCTTCGTCGTGCAACGGCTTTTTCAACGAGGATCTATGGCCGTACCTGCGCGAATTGTATGACATGTTCCAGCAAGGGCGAAGAAATGTACTGACCGATATGAACCAGTACGGCGAGTACTTCTCCGCGCGGGAAGAATATATTCAGAAGTATCGCTTTGCTCACGCGTTTCATCCGTTCCACGGGTTTTCGATGATGTCGTGCGGCCATCTGGCGGAGAAGAACACTGCGGCGATTTATTTGGTCGGCGCGGAGCAGCCCGGATTCGCCAGAGGCATGGGGTTGAAGACGCGGGCGACGTTTGAAGAAGCGCTGGAGGACGCCAAGCGAAAATTTGTCGGGGAGCAGCCGAACATCCTGGCGCTGCCCAGAGCCTTCAAAACGGCGGCCGTTCACTTGACGATGCAAGACGAAGCGCCGGATGCGCCGGCGATGCCGCACCAGCACGAACATGGGCACGGGTGTGGGTGACAGCGACACGTCAACCAGAGAGGGAAGGGCAGGTGATCCGCCAATGGTAGGGGACAAGTACGAGCGGCTGAAGCGTCTATTGCGCGAAATGGAGAGCGTCGTGGTCGCCTTTTCGGGCGGCGTCGATAGCACGTTGCTGTTGAAGGCCGCGATCGATGCGCTGGGCGAGGAAAAGGTGCTCGCGGTCACGGCCGATTCGGAAACATATCCTTCGCGCGAGCTGGAGGCGGCGAAGTCGATTGCGGCCGAGCTGAATGTGCGTCACAAGGTGCTCCAGACGTCTGAATTGGCATTGCCGGGATACGCCGAAAACAACAGCAACCGCTGCTATTTTTGCAAGAAGGGACTATTCGCCGAGCTCATGCCGGTCCTGCGGCAAGCCGGGTTCAAGCAGGTCGTATACGGACTGATCGCCGACGACATGAGCGAGCATCGACCGGGTACGAAGGCCGCCAAGCAATTCGGCGTACGGGGCCCGCTACAGGAGGTCGGATTGGCCAAGGAAGATATCCGGGCGTTGGCCAAGGCGCTGGGACTCTCCAATTGGAACAAGCCCTCGTACGCGTGCTTGTCGTCCCGCATCGCCTACGGGGAGACGATTACAGTGGAAAAGTTGACCAAAGTCGAGAAATCCGAAGCCTTTTTGATGGAACTGGGCATTGCGCAGGTGCGCGTACGCACACATGGGGACATGGCGCGAATCGAGGTGGAGGAAGCGGCGCTCCCGACCATATGGGCGCATAAAACCGAAATTCACGAGGCCTTGCACACGTTCGGATATCGCTATGTAACCGTTGATTTGCTCGGATATGTCAGCGGCAGCATGAACAAAGCGTTGGTTGGTCGGTCATGAGAAAAACCTTTGAGGATCTGGAATTCAGCAAAGTCGATATTGGCCGGGAGCAGCGAACCGGTCATCCGGAGGTCATTTTTGGCCAAGGCAAAACCGTCGAGCACGTCGTGCGCATCTTTGCGACCCTGGTCGAAGCGCATGGCCGTGCGATGGTGACGCGAGCTACGAGGGACATGGCCGAGGCTGTCCGGGCCAGCTATGCACAAGCGCGATACGATGCCGTCTCGGGCCTGATTACCTGCGGTGTCCGCGGCAAATTCGACGGCAAGGCGCTCGTGCTCAGTGCGGGCACATCGGATATCCCGATTGCGGAGGAAGCGGTCGGCACCGCGGATTGGCTCGGCTGTCACGTGGAGAAAAGATACGACGTCGGCGTTGCGGGAATCGATCGATTGCTGGCCTACCGGGATCAAATCGCAGAGGCGAGCGTCGTGATCGTGGTCGCGGGCATGGAAGGCGCGCTGGCAAGCGTTGTCGGAGGGATGACGCGCCGTCCGGTCATTGCGGTCCCGACTTCGATCGGCTATGGCGCCCATTTCCAAGGCTTGACGCCGCTGCTGGGCATGCTGACCTCGTGTGCGGCAGGGGTGTCGGTGGTCAACATCGACAATGGATTCGGCGCAGGCTATAATGCCTCGACCATTCTACAACTGATGACGGAGGCGAAGCGATCGTGAAGACCGTCTATCTGGATTGTTCATTCGGAATTGCGGGCGATATGGCCCTGGCGGCCTTGCTCGATCTGGGGGCCGATCGGGATGCCATCACGGCCCAGTTGAAGGAATTGCCCATTGATGCCTTCGAATGGCGTACCCGCAATGTGATGAAGTGCGGGATGCGCGGCTTGCATCTCGATGTAATCCTGCCTGGCGACGCGCCGTCTGCAAGAGCGCCTCACAGCGAGCATGGCCATGAGCATGCGGCACATCTGCCCCATTCGCATGCTTCCCATGACGATGAGGCTGTTCATGCTGACGCGGATGGCGGTGGGGATGACGGTACGCATGACCACGTGCATGACCACGTGCATGACCACGCGCATCAGCACATGCATGACCACGTGCATGACCACGGGCAAGACCACACGCATCAGCACGGACATGTACACGGGCAAGACCACGCGCACGGACATGACCACGCACACCAGCACGCGCATCGCAGTGCCAAGACGATCCTGGCGATGATCGAAGCCGGCCCGCTGCCGCCGCGTGTCCAGGAACGGAGCCGCCGCATCTTTCAGGCGATCGCCGCAGCGGAAGCCAAGATCCACCACATGCCGGTTGACGAGGTCCATTTTCACGAGGTCGGGGCCATGGACTCGATCATCGATATTATCGGCTTCTGTCTGGCATTGGAGTCGTTGCAGGTTGACCGCATTCTGGCCGGCCCGCTCGCGCTCGGGCACGGGTACGTGCATATGGCGCACGGCCTCTATCCGGTCCCGGCCCCGGCAACCTCGGAGATCGCGACCGGCCTGTTGCTCTCGTCTTTTCAAGCGAATGGCGAGCTGACGACCCCTACGGGCGCGGGTATTGTCAAGGCGCTGGCCGTGCAGAGCGAAGGGCTCCCTCCGGATGTGATTCGGAAGATCGGCTACGGGGCAGGAACGAAGGATTTCGAGCATCCCAATATTATGCGCGCTTTTTTGCTGGAGCGTTGAGGGGCTGTACGCATTGGAAAGCTTGAATGTGCAATTTATGTACGCCGTGATGATTATTGCGCTCGGCTATGTCCTGAAGCGGCTTCATGTCTTTCGGGAGCAGGACGGCGAAGGGCTGGCCCGAATCGTATTTAATGTGACGTTGCCCGCGCTGATCCTCTCCACCTTTCACGAGGTGGTCATGGACAGGGCATTGATTTTGCTGGTCGCAAGCGGATTTTTATACGGCGTGCTTACCGCGCTGCTTGGTCTTGCCGTGTTTCGCAAGCAGCCGAGGCGGGTGCGGGGCATGCTCGCCATGATGGTCCCCGGCGTCAACGTCGGGCTTTTTGCTTACCCGCTGGTGGAAGGCATATGGGGACAAGAAGGGCTGAAATATTTCGGTATGTTCGATGTAGGCAATGCGTTTATCGTCTTTGGCGTCTGCTATTTTATCGGCAGCTTTTTTGCCGCCGGCAAGCTGCACTGGAAGAGCATCCCGGTCAAAATGGTCAAGTCGATTCCTTTTATGACCTATGTCACAGTATGCTTGTTGAATCTGATTGGCCTCTCGCTCCCGACCTTTTTGCTGCAAGGCTCGGCGATGATCGCGCATGCCAATATGCCGATGGCGCTGCTGCTGCTCGGGATCTATCTGAATTTTCGTTTTGACCGAAGCCAGACCGTGCTTTTGTTTCGGTTCATCGGCTTGCGCTACGGTGTGGGGCTGGCGCTCGGAGCGTTGCTGTTCTGGACGCTTCCGTTTGAACCGATGTTCAGGTATACATTGGCGATCAGCTTCATTTTGCCCGTATCGCTTTCCGCTTTGCCGTATTCGGTGGAGTTCGATTATGATCGCAAATTTGTCGGCAGCGCGTCGAATCTCTCGATTGTACTCAGCTTTTTGCTCGTCTGGCTGATCGGCAATCTGGCGGTGTAGAGCGTCACAGGAAGAAAGAAGGCCAACCCCGGCTGGTCCGCTCAGGACCTGCATCATCAAGGTTGGCTTTTTTCCTTATCTCATTGCGAGTTGTGCCCTTGCTCGCCCTTGGCGTCGTAGGGCTCGCCCTGGTCGCCCGGGTATTCGCGTTCGAGACCGTCGTGCAGCTCGCGGTTCTCATAGTCGAAGCGATTGGCGGGGCGCTGATCCTCGCGCCAGGCGCGCTTGCCCAGACCGTCGCTAACGCGGTCGGCGCCGTACGGTCCCTCGGGGAATTCCTCGGGGATGAGATCGTTGCGCTGCGATTCCACCGTCGCCAGATCGGTGTAGCGCTGGCGGTCCTCTTCTACCCAGCCGTCCGCCGTCTCGGGATCGCCCGGCGCGCCGGGCGCCCCGCGCAGCCGGGACGAATGCGCGGGGCGGTCGCTCTGCAGGGGGGCGTCTATGTGCGCGGCAGACGCTTCGTTGCGCAGCGCTTGATCCGCGCCGGGCTGCTGCTTGTCGAGCTTGTCGTGCTCATTATGCTCGTCCATTCCTGCTGCACCTCCATGTACGGCTGTCGTTGCCTGTTCCGTACACAGTGTGCCCCGCTCAATCGGTAAAATTCACCGTGCCGACGACGAGCAGCAAAAACTGCTTCAGCTCCTCGGCTTCCTCCTCGGACAGCTTGAACGTATGCTCCAGGTAGCCGTCCTCCTCCAGATCGTCGGGCCCGATGATGGCGGTCTTGCCGGCTTGCAGGTCGGTGACGAGCTTTTTGCCGTAGAATCGGTTGCTTGCGGTGACCGCCAGATCGAACCGCTTGAGGCCGGGCGTAATGAAGGTCACAAAGCGGGTCGAGGTCTCCTCGGTCGTATCGGACATAAAATCGTAATCGGGCAGCATGGTCAGTCCCCCTTGGTCGGCATTGTATCGTCTTATTATACATGAATTGATCGACCGCTACGAATTGGTTGATTCGAATGGGCGTAAGGCTGCAGATAGACGAATCGGGTGATCTTGAGAGTGCGTGAAGCCGCATATAAGTCCATTACATATAGGTCACCTGATGAAATCGAGCATAGTGGGACATCCTAGCAGTTGGAAGGCGGCCGTCCGAGCACCAAGCAACATGGCTGCCGATACACCGCGCGCAAGCGAAGGAGGAGAGCAACGTGAATCAACCATTCGAAGGAAATTCGCAATCGCAGCAGGCGACCAGCCAAGGGATGAGCTATCAGCAATTCCAGGACCAGGTGCGTCAGCGCCAGGAGCAGGAGCGCCAGATGGCGCAGCAGGCGCTGCGCAGCGCCGGCCTCGACCCGCGCTCGCAGCAGGTGAGCCAATTCCTGCAGGAGCTGCGCCAGGTGGGGGAAGAGCTCAATAATGCCGAGAACCAGCTCGTCACGCAGATGGACGCGCAGATGCGCCAGGTCAAAAAAATTGCCCGGCGCCTGGAGCAGGCGGAGGGACAATTGAAAAAGCTGTTGGCGGCTCCGCCGCAAGCGGAAGCTCAATCCGCGCAGGGCACAACTTCGTACCTGCAATAGGAAGAGGCGCCGGACGGGGATGTGTGAGATGCCTTGATTTGCCCCGTCTAATGGACCATTCTTGTCTGTTAGACGGGGCATCTTTGCAGTTCGCGCTTGTAACGGTCAAAAATGTTTTATGAATTGACCTCGTCGTACCAGTCGTTCATTTCCTGGGTAATTTTGTCGCCGCCCTCGGCCTTCCACTTCTCCACGAACCGGTCGAATTCGTCGAGCGGCAGCTCGCCGTAAATAATCTTGACGAACGTCTCCGACTCCATCTGCTGCAGGCGGTCCCAGCGTGTCTTCATCGTATCGGTGAGGCCGATGCCGTAATCGTACACATTGATGTCGCGCTGCGACTTGGCGACCGCTCCGGCCTTGAGGTACATCTCTCCGAGCGAGTAGCTGTAGCGCTCGAACGCCGTCTCCGGCGCCTTGCCCTCGTACAGTGCGGTCAGCGTATCCTGATACTGGTACGGCGCGATCGGTCGCTGGCTGTTGTACAGGAAGTAATGATGCACCGAGATCTGGCCGCCTGGAATGTCGCTGCCGTTGACGACCTTGCCGTCAATGATGTCGTAATCATAGCCCTGGAAGTAGCCGTTCTCGTACTTCGGGTTGTCCGCGTTCCAGTATTCGAACAGGTTGTTGAGATACAGGATGAGCGCCTCGGGATGCTCGAAGTCCTTGTTGACCAGGACGACGCCGGCATTGAATGGCTTGCCCCAGCGGGCCGCCGAGCCATCCGGACCGGTAGGGGCCGGGATCACGTCATACTCTGCGCCCGGCACGTTCTGCGCCAGATTCGGCAGCGGATATACGGGCAACCATACCTCGCCTGCGATCATGCCGGCGCGTCCGGAGTTGAACAGCTCGTACGTCTTCTGCCGGTCGTAGATACCGGACTCGGGGTGAAGGTAGCCCTTCTCCTTCCATTCCTTGAGCTTGGCCAGCGCGGGCTTGATCTCGGGCAGCGTCGAGCCGTAGACGAGGCTGCCGTCGTCTTGCTTCATCCAGATTCCGGGAATTGCGCCGAATGCGCCGTAGATCATATTGGCGTCGCCGCGGCCGACGTTGCTGCCCAGACTGAAGGAGAAGCCGTACGTGTCATCCTTGCCGTTGCCGTCGGGGTCCTGCGTCTTGAACGCCTCCATCACGGTCTCCATCTCGGCAATGGTGGATGGCGCGTCCAGCCCGACGGCATCGAGCCAGTCGTTACGAATGTACAGGACGTTGTCGTTGTGATCTCCGGCGGCGATGATCGGCAGTCCGTAGTAGTCGCCATCCTTGTAGACGGGGTACCAGATTGACGGATCGCGATTGTACGCCGCCTTGACGATGTCGCTGGCATGCGCGTCGAACACATCGCCGATCGGCTGCACCAGCCCGGAGTCGATCAGCTCCGAGGCGAGCTGCATGTCGCCGACGACGAGCACGTCGGGCAGCGGCTCGCCGGCGGACAGCGCCAGCCGCAGCTTGGTGATATAGTTGTCGCCCTCCTGCACCGACCACAGTGTATCCAGGTTGATGCCCATCTCCTCGCGCATCCAGTCGGTGTGCACATTATTCGCGATATCCTCGCCATCGCGGAATGCGAACGAGCCGCTGACCCAGCGCGCGGTCGTCATCGTGATCGCCGGGTCGAACTTCTCGCCCGGCAGCAGCCGCTGCCCTGCGTCTTCGCCGTCGTCCGTGTTGCCCGCGTCTGCGGAGCCCGTGTCCGCGCCGCTATTGCCGCTGCCTGCAGACTCCGTCATGCCCGGCGTACGTTCGGGCTTGCTTGCGCCGGGGGCGTCGCCGCCGCTGCATGCGGCGGCCGTGACTGTCAGCGCCGTCAGCAGCAGGAGCTGCGCGGCCGCCTTGCCCGATTTTCCAAGTTGCTTCATTCGTGTTCCTCCTCAGGTTCATCATGAATGGCCTTGCGCGTTATTATTCCTTGACCGAGCCGACGACGATGCCCTTGACGAAGTAGCGCTGCAGGAAGGGATAGACCAGCACGATCGGGATCGTCGCGATGAAGATCTGCGCCGACTTGACGGTCCGGTTGGAGAGCGCCATCAGGTCCTCCGCGCTCGTGATCGCCGAGAAGTCGAGCTGCACGACGATCGTCTGGAGCAGGGTGGAGAGCGGGTAGCGCTCCTTGTCCATCAGGTAGATCAGGCCGTCGAACCAGGAGTTCCAGTGGAACACGATGGTGAACAGCGAGATCGTTGCCAGCGACGGCAACGAGATCGGCAGATAGATCGACAAGAGCGTGCGGAAGTGGCCCGCCCCGTCCATGAACGCCGCTTCCTCCAGCGACTTGGGCACCGAGGTGCGGAAGAAGTTGAGCATCAGGATCATGTTGAATACGTTGACCGCATTCGGCAGCACGAGCGCCCAGATCGAATCCATCAGCCCGACATTGCGCACGAGGATATAGGTCGGCACGAGGCCGCCGTTGAAGAGCATCGTGAAGACGAAGAACCAGGCCCAGGCGTTGCGGCCTCTGAACTGCGCGCTCTCCTTGGAGAGCGCGTAGGCGCTGAGCAGGATCAGGGCCATGCTGACGCCGGTGCCGAGCACGACCCGCTGGATCGAGATCAGGATCGAGCCGACGAAGCTGCCGTTGCCGAGCGTCATGCGGTAGCCCTCCAGCGTGAAGTCGATCGGCCAGAAGGTGACGAGATTGGCGTCCGCCGCCGCTCTGCCGCTGAACGAGACGGCCAGCACATGGATGAGCGGCAGCAGGCACAGCAGGGCGAGCAGCACGATGAACGTGTTGTTGCAATACGTGAAGATGCGGTAAGCGGTGCTGCGGTAGGTCATGCCGGATGCCTCCTTTCGTAGATCGTCGCGCAGCTCGGGTCAAAAAATGCGATACCCTGCGAACACGTAGGCGAGCCGGTAGGCGACGACGATCAGTACGAAGCTGATGACCGACTTGAACAGCCCGACCGCGGTGCCGAGACTGAAGCTGCCGCTGAGCAGCGCCGTCCGGTAGACGTAGGTGTCGATGATGTCGCCCTTGCCGTAGACGAGCGGATTGTACAGGTTGAAGATCTGGTCGAAGCCGGCATTGAGAATGCTGCCGAGCGACAAGGTCCCGACGACGATCGCGATCGGCACAAGCGACGGCACGGTGATGCTGAGCGTCTGCTGCCAGCGGTTCGCGCCGTCGATCAGCGCGGCTTCGTACAGGCTCGGATTGATGCCGGCCAGCGCCGCCAGGAAGATGATCGTCGCGAAGCCGAAGTCCTTCCAGACGTCCGTCGCCACGATCGTGAAGCGGAACCAGTCGCCGTCGCCGAGGAAGAAGATCGGCTGCAGTCCGACCGCCTCCAGCGCGCGATTGACGATCCCGCCGTCCATCGACAGCACGTCGATGAAGATGCCGCCCAGGATGACCCACGACAGGAAGTGGGGCAGGTAGACGATCGTCTGCACGGTGCGCTTGAAGAGCAGCTTGCGCACCTCGTTGAGCAGCAGCGCGAACACGAACGGCACGATCAGGTGGAACACCATCTTGAGCGACGAGATGATCAGGGTGTTCCAGATCACCTGCACGCTCTCCTGGAAGGTGAACAGGTCGCGGAAATGCATCCAGCCGACCCACGGCGATCCGCGAATGCCGAGCCACGGCTTGAAGTCCTGGAACGCCATGACGAGCCCGCCGAGCGGCGCGTACTGGAAGACGGCGAGCACGATCGCAGCGGGCAGCAGCATCAGATGAAGCGGCCAGTTGCGCTTCCAATTCCATTGTTTTTTCATCGTATCCCTCCCGCTGATTCCCATTCTAGCCAACGGGCAGCGGACGCGATAGGCGAAGATCGCAACATTCGTGGCACTTTGTTAAGCGTTTGCAATGACGGTCGCGCGGGTGCCTTGCGAAGGTGCCGCTCACCCCCGGTTGCGGAATTCCTGCGGCGTCAGGCCGTGGTATTTTTTGAACACCTTGATGAAGTACGACGGCGTCGCGTAATCAAGCCGCCCGGCGATCTCGTGGATCCGCAGCGCCGGATCGCCGAGCAGCGCGGCGGCGCGCTCCATCCGCAGACGCAGCAGGTAGTCGGAGAGGCTCTCGCCCGTCTCCAGCTTGTACACCTTGGACAGATAGACGGGATGGAGATAGACGTGATCGGCGATCGTCTGCAGCGACAGCTCCCGCTCGAGCCCTTGCAGGACGAACGCCTGCACGCGCTGTATGATGCCGGCCCGGCTGCCCCTGGCCTCGCTGCGCGTATCCTCGCGCACCCGCTCCAGCGCGGCGCGGCACCAGGCGCGGAGCTGGTCGAGCGACTGGAACGGCTGCGTGCCGGCCGCGGCGGGCATGCCGCGCTGCAGGATATCCTGCAGCAGGCGGTTGTTCTTGTGCGAGAGCTGGATCAAGGCGTGCGAGACGTAATAGTAGACCTCGAGCAGATGCTCCTGCGAGACGTAGCTGCGCGCATGCAGCTCGGCGAAGGCGGCCTCCAGCTTGCGCAGCGCCTCGTCCCAGCGCCCGGCCTCGAGCAGATGATGCAGGCTCGGCGGCTCGTACAGGCTGTGCAGCACGGGCAGCGTCTCGTCGCCGGGCGCCGGGTCTTCGCCGCCGCTGTCGGTCAGGAAGAAGCCGGTCTGACTGCCGATGCGCCGCCGCAGCAGTCCGATGGCCGACTGATAGCGGGCGTGCAGCTCCTCGGGAAATCGACCGGGACGGCTCACGACGACGGAGATCCGGCCATTCAGATATTGGCGTACGCTCTCCTGGAGCTGGGCCGCGATATTCTCGAGCCGGGCCTGATGCCGGCTGTCAGACGCGCCGCCCGGGCTGTCGCCTGGCCTATTGGCCTGCATGCCGGTGCCGGCGGCGAACTGCGTGTCCGGCGTGTGCGCATCGGTGCCGCGTGCGCCAGCTGCAGCCTTCGGCGCGCGCCCCTCGGTATCGCGTGCGCCCTCCTCAGTCTCCCGCGCGTCTGCTTCACTGCCCGGTGCTCGCTCAGCGCCGTCCAGCGGCATGAGAAGGAAGACGAGGTAGTCGTGCTCGTCGCGACAGTGCAGCAGGCGGAAGGAATCGGCGAACAGCTCCTCGGCGATGTTGCACAGCCCGAATTCGAGCAGCGGGTGCTGCAGCGATTCATAATTGCGAAAGCCTTCCTCGACCCGTACGAGCAGCAAGGTACACGCCTCGCCGGGGGCGAGCCCGAGCTCGGCCGCCTCCAGCCGCTCCCGCAGCCGTTCGTGCGGCACGTTGCGCGAGCTCAGCAAGCCGAGCAGCACGTCGCGGCGCAGCAGCGGCAGACTGTCCCGTCTGACGCGCTCGGCTCGCTCCCGCGAGGCGATGTCCGACCACTCGGCGTCCAGCGCCTCGATCTGGCGCCGCACGGTGGCGACCAGGTCGTCGTTGCGCAGCGGCTTGAGCAAGTAATCTGCCGTACCCAGCCGGATCGCCTGCTTGGCGTAATCGAATTCGGAATAGCCGGTCAGCAGCACGCAGCGGATCCGCTTGCGCCGCCGGCCGATGCGCGCGATCAGCTCCAGGCCGCTCATGCCCGGCATGCGGATGTCGGTGACGAGGATGTCGATCGCTTCACGCTCCAGCACGGCCAGCGCCTCGGTGCCGGAATAGGCCTTGTGCACGGCCGCGATGCCGAGCGCCTCCCAATCGATGGAGACGGCGAGGTTGTCCGCGACGGCGGGCTCGTCGTCGACGAGCAGCAAGTGATACATGTTGGTGGCCTCCTGTCGAAATTAGGCGTGATGGTGTGAATGTCCGGCGGAATTAGGCGTAATGGTGTGAATGTCCGTCCGGCTGTGCTGCTCTGGTCAGCTGGCGTTCGCGGCACGCCTGCAGAGCTGGTGCGGCGGGTCGTCGCTTGCCCGCGCTCTCGCGACTGCCAGACCAGTCGATCGGCCCCGTCCTTCGAGACCGGTGAGACCGTCGCGGCCTGCGCCTGCGGGCGCGGCGCGTGCCGATCCTCCTGAGCAGGCTGCTCACCGGCTCATGCGCCGCCCTCCGGCAAGGGCCCGTCGCGGCTATCGCCAGAGAGCGGCAAGGGTCCGGCTTGGCTATCGCTGCCCACCGGCCATTGCAGGGTCACGCTCAGGCCCTCGCGGCGTCGCGCCAGCACGAGGCCGGCCTCCGGGCCGAAGCGGTAGACGAGCCGGTCGTGCACGTTTTTCATGCCGGTGCCGGCGGGCTGCTCGGCCGGGCTGCGCTTCTCCAGCAGCGCGCGCTGCAGCGCATCGAGCTGCCCGGAGGTCAGGCCGACGCCGTTGTCCTCGACGACGATCGCCCATATCGCATGGCGCTGCTCGCCGGTGATGCGGATGCGGCAGGGCCCTTCCTTGGGCTCGAGCCCGTGCTGGACGGCGTTCTCGACGATCGGCTGGATGAGCAGGCGCGGCACCTCCAGCTGGAGCATGGCCTCGGGGATGTCGATCTCGGCCTCCAGCCGCTTCATCCGGAGCTGCTGGATCGCCAGATAACTGCGCAGCAGCTCCGCCTCCTCGCGCAGCTGTGCGATCGGATTGTCCACGCGCGTGATATAGCGATAGTAGTCGCCGAGGTGGACCGCCATGGCCGCGGCGGCCTCCTCGTCGCCGTATTCGGCCATATTTTTGATGGCATACAGGCAGTTGTACAGGAAGTGCGGGTTGATTTGCGACTGCAACTGCTTGAAGGTCGCGTCGCGGGCGCGCAGCTGCTCCTTGTAGACCGAGTCGATCAAGGTCTGGATCTGCTCAGTCATTTCGTTGAATCGTTCGACGAGCAAGCCGAATTCATGGCCGGATCGGACGACGATGCGCTCTCCGTAATAGCCCTTCTTGACGCGCTGGACGCCGTTGACGAGCCGCCGGATCGGCAGCTGCACCTCGCGATACAGCAGCAGCGCCGCGGCAATGGCGACCAGCAGCAGCACGGCCCAGAACGTATAGTACAGATTGCGGCTGCGTTCGATCGGCTGCAGCAGATGCTGAAGCGGGTAATAATCGACCAGATGCCAGCCGAGCGCTTCGGAGCGGACGTACTGCACGACATATTGCCGCCCCTGCAGCGTCATCGTCTCGGTGCCGATGTCGGGCAGCGCGCGCCGATCGAGCCTGCCGGTGAGCGTCTGGATCAGCTCTGCATTTGCGGAAGCATTTACAATCGAATCGTGCATCGGATGGTAGTAGAAGGGGTCGCCGTTTCCGCCCTCCTTGTACTGCGTCAGCATGTTGCGGATGTTGGCGTCGGGGAAGCTGATCTCTGCGACCAGATTAATATTCTCCTGACTGTCGAACATGGCGTCGACCGCGTAGCGGACGAAGCTGCGGCCGTCGATGCCGCCGGCGGGCTGCTCGCGGTACTGCCAGCTTTTGACGAGGTGGCCCTGCAAATAATCGTCGTCGTACTGCGTCCGGATGGACGTGGAGACGACGTCATGCGCCTGCCGCGCATACAGCGAGATCTGGTTGCTCCAGATGGTGGAGCTGTTGTACACCTTGAGCAGCTCCAGCACGGTTTGCTTGGCATGCAGCTGCTCGTACGGACGTTCGAATTCATGCGCGTTAGCGTAAATTTTGACGCTCGGGTTGAGCAGCAGCGTGACTGAAATGCCGGACAGCAGCTCGGCCTGGCTGTCGAGCTGATTGGCGAATTGGCGCAGCTTGTGTTCGCTCGCTGCCTTGATTTCCTGGTCGATGACTTGCTCGCTGACATGATTGGCGTAGCTGTACAACACCAGCAGCGGAATCAGAATGAGCAGCAGCGCCCCCATCATTTTGACGAACAGACTGAGCCGAATGCGCATCCGCATGTCTGGGTCGCCTCCTTGCGATGAAGTGTTAAAAGTGAAAAGTGAAAGGTGAAAGGTGAATCAAATCCACTGAGTTGAATCCATCGAGTTGAATCCAATGCCAACTCATCGCCAACTGTAAAAGTGCAGTTTATTTTAATAAATCTACATCAATAGAAGTGCTCAACTGCAAAAGTGCAGTTGAATTTGATCCATTTCAGAAAAAGTCAGCTCCAGTTGCCGATTTAACTGTATTTTTACAGTTGGCGAGCCGAAATTCGGGGGATGGACGATTTTTAACTGTATTAATGCAGTTCAAGCGTCCCCAATTGTTCGCAAGCTTGTCCAAACGAATCAAACGGGTACAAGCATGAACAAGCGATTTCAAGTAACTCAAACGGGTTCAAGTATGCTCAAGCGATTTCAAGTAACTCAAACGAATTCAAGCGTGCTCAAGCCATTTCTTGAAAGTAAAGAAAGTATATAATTTTGCCTATCCTTGTCTTTGCTGCGCCCATTATACTGAATCGCTGTGCACAGCACAATGAAAATCAAGCTACATTCAGCGAATCGGCTGAAAATAGCGGAATCGGAAGAAAAACCTGGTTTTCACCATGTTCAAGCATGAATTATCGCGATTTTGAACGAATTTGGAGGTTGTGAAATCAATATTTTAATATTATTATTTTGATATATTCAAATTGATAAAATCAAATTAAAAGTAAAAATTTTATTTCATCTTCATGATTTAATCTTCATGATTTAATCTTCATGATTCAATCTTTATGATTCAATCTTCATGGTTTAATTTTCATGATTCAATGTTCATGAAGGACCAACTTCATCTTAATCGATTTCTTCCAAGGAGGCGATGGTCATGTTTGGCATCAAATTCGTCAAGTTTCAACCGAGCGAATATGTCATGAAAATGCGCAGCGGTCGGGTGGTAAGGGAAGGCGTCGGACTCTCGTTTTTTTACTACGCGCCGGTGACGTCGGCAATTGTCATACCGGTCTCCTCGGTCGATGCGCCGTTCATGTTCGAGGAGGTAACACGCGACTTCCAGAGCGTCACCGTACAGGGCCAGCTGACGTACCGGATCGCGGATTTTCATCAGATGTCGCGGATGCTGGACTACACGTACAATCTGCGTAAAAAGGCATACCTGTCGGATGATCCGGGCAAGCTCGGGCAGCGCGTCATCGGGCTGGCCAAGGTACTGGTGAAACGGCATCTGGAGGCCATGCCGCTGCGCGAAGCGATCCAGGCGGGCGATCGCCTGGCGGCGGCGCTCGGCGAGGCGCTCGCCGACAGCCCCGAGCTGAAGAAGCTCGGCCTTGAAGCGATCGGCGCTTCGATCCTGGCCGTGCTGCCGAGCAAGGAGACGATGCGGGCGCTGGAGGCGCAGACGCGCGAGCAGATCCTCCGCGAAGCCGACGAGGCGCTGTATGAACGGCGCAATGCTTCGATCGAGCAGGAGCGGATCGTGCGCGAGAATGAGCTGGGCACGGAGATCGCTATAGAGGCGAAGAAGAAGCAAATCCGTGAAAGCCAGTTGGCCGCCGACCGCCTCGTGCAGCAGAAAAAGAACGAAATGCAGCAGGAGCAGTTGCACTTTGATACCGCGTACGAGGAGGAGCGCGAGACGATGCTCAGACGTTCGGCGGATAACCGGAGAGTGGAGGCGGACGCTCGCGCTTATGAGCTGTCGGCTGTCATGGGCGCGCTGGGCGGAGCAGATCAGCAGGTGCTGCAAGCCTTGACCCGGTCGGGCATGAATCCGAATCAGCTAATCGCGGCGGCGTTCGAGGAGCTGGCCGGACAGGCGGACAAGATCGGGCAGCTCAACATCTCGCCGGACTTGTTACAGGGATTGCTGCAGGGCGAAGCAGCACAGGTAACGGAGCGTCGCAAGCGATAGGCTTGCGGCAACAAGTCAAGGGTAGGGGCAGGGGCAGCGTAGTATGGAGGCGGCAAGTCGAGCTTGACGCGACCGGAGAGCCGCTTAATATAAAGGGAAGGCGTGAATGCAATGGGAGCGCAGCGCGATGCGAAGCTGGTGCTGATCAAGCGCCGCACGCGGCTGGAGGAGCTAGTCGTTCGCTACAATACGGTGCGGCAGGCAGAATTCGTCATTGAATCAATGGGCGAGGATTTCTCCGATTACCGGGAAGAAGACGAAGTGTATCGGGAGGCGCTGATCCGGGCGAAGCAGGCGCTGAGCGGAATGGGACGGGTGCAGGTGCTGGACCGCGAGCATGTGCCGAACTATCTGTTCGGCCCGGCGGATACAGTCGTGGCGCTCGGGCCGGACGGTCTGGCGGCGAATACGCTCAAGTATCTCGACGGCCAGCGGCTGATCGGGGTCAATCCGGACCCGGCCCGCTGGGATGGCGTGCTGCTGCCCTTTGGGGTAAGCGATCTGGGGAGTGTGGTCCCCGAGGCTGTGGCCGGACGACGCCCGGTGCGGGAGGTAACGCTGGCGCAGGCGGAACTGAGCGACGGCCAGCTCTTGTATGCCGTCAATGATCTCTTCATCGGGCGCAGGACCCATGTGTCGGCTCGCTACCGGATCGCGGCCGGCGGCCTGGAGGAGCGGCAGTCCTCCAGCGGCGTCATCGTCTCGACGGGCATGGGCTCGACCGGCTGGCTGAAGAGCGTCCTGGCCGGTGCGGCCGGCATCGCCCGCCAGACAGGAATGCTGTCGAGGGAGCGGACTGTGGCCGGCACGCCGGCGGCAGCAGCGGCGCGTGCAGGAGCAGCGGCGCGTGCAGGAGCAGCGGCGCGTGTAGCTGCGGGTGAAGCGGTTGCGGGCGCTGCAAGGCGCGGCGCGGCTGCGGCGAACGCGGCAGCGGAAGCAGCAAGGCGTGGCCCTGCCGCGGCGAATGAAGGCGAGGCGCGGGTAGTACGAGAAGGCGTGGAACCGCCGGCGAGAGCAGGCTCGGAGCAGTCGGAGCAGATGGTGCCGGCTGGCACGGTAAGTGGAGCGCCTGCAGCTTCGGACCGCGCTGAGCCGGGGGCAGGCGTGTTCGCCTGGGAGAGCGACTCGCTGCGCTTCACGGTGCGCGAGCCCTTCCCGAGCCGGACGACAGGCGCGGATCTAGTATACGGACGCATCGCGCGCGGCGAGACGCTCCAGCTCGTCTCGCAGATGCCGGAGGACGGCGTCATCTTCAGTGACGGCATGGAGCAGGATTACCTGGAGTTCCGCTCCGGCGTGCGGGCGACGATCGGCGTGGCCGCCAAGAAGGGGGTGCTGGTGGTGTGAGGTGCAAGGGTGTGCATTGCAAAAGCTGTGCATTCCGCAAGACTGATCACTGCACAAGGCTGATCACTGCACAAGGCTACACACTGTACAAGACTGAGCACTGCAAGTCTAACAGGCCTTGTCAGCGCTTAGGTCGTCTTCTTGGATCGGGAGGGCCGTGGCCAAAGAAAAACTAAGTCTTACGGGTGACCAACAAGCAGATTGTCTTCGTCTGCGCGCGGCGTTGGCCATGCTGCCGGATCGAGCTCGAGCAGCACGGGGCAGTGGTCGCTGCCCATGACCTCACAGGCGATCTCCGCCTCGCGCAGCGCCGGGGCCAGACGCTTCGACATCAGGAAATAATCAATGCGCCACCCCACATTGCGTTCGCGCACCTTGGGCATGTAGGACCACCACGAATAGACGCCGGCTCGCTCAGGGTACAGGTGCCGGAAGCTGTCGATGAAGCCTGATTCCAGCAGAGCCGACATTTTGCCTCGTTCCTCGAAGGTGAATCCGGAATTGCCGGTATTCGGCTTGGGGTGGCGCAGATCGATCTCCTGGTGGGCGACGTTCAGATCGCCGCATACGACGACCGGCTTGTGAGCGTCGAGCCGCTGCAGCTCGGCACGGAAGCGATCTTCCCAGGCGAGCCGATGCTCTAGCCGCGACAGGTCGCGCCGCGCATTGGGCGTGTAGACGTTGACCAATTGGAAGTGCTCGAATTCCAGCACAATGACTCGCCCCTCGGGATCCTCCTCTCCGCTGAGGCCGTATTGCACGCGCAGCGGCTTGAGCCGGGTGAAGACGGCGGTGCCGGAGTAGCCTTTTTTCTCGGCGTAATTCCAGTATTGCGTATATTCTTCACCCAGTTCGAGAAGGATCTGACCCTCCTGCAGCTTGGTCTCCTGTACGCAGAAAATATCGGCATCCACAGCGCGGAAATAATCCATAAACCCTTTATTGACACAGGCCCGCAGGCCGTTCACATTCCATGATACGAGCTTCATCCGGTTGCTTCCTCCTATCGAACATTTTCGATCCTTAACGTCCTTTAAAAGACGCCGCCAATCTTTCGCATAGAAATCGGGCGAGCCCTGCTAGAAATCGAACGAGCCCTGCGTTTCACCAATAGAACAAGGCGCACGTTTTGCAGAACAAAACGCGCTTGGCTGTGATAAGATGGCCTCGGTGTTTCGCCTTAATCATTGTTGCAATGCTGATTCTTGAGCTAACGGTTGTGAGCGAGCCTAATCTAGCGAAAAGCGGGCAATTTGAATGCTAACGGTTGCAGCAGCGCTTATTTGGCGGAATTTGCTTCTTTTTTAACGATTTCAATGAAATAGGCGCTGTGAGAACCGTTAAAATGAAAACATTGCTTTTTTGGGCCGATTAGCCGCTGTGGCAACCGTTAGCTGGACAAAGACGTCTGCCAAAAGAAGCCGTCAGCCGTTTTGTCTCGGCCGTAAATGACGGCTCGCCCGTTTCGCCTCTTCCTATCAGTGTAGCACAGCTTGGCAAGCTTGCGGACTGGTAGGGCGGTTGGAAATAATGATGGATTTATGGGCCAAATTGCGTTATATTTGGTCAACAGAAAATAAAGGGAATTTTTGGAGTGGGAGAACGTAACAGATATAGACACGGTGAGAAGTCGAGAAAGATAGAGTGAGATATCTAGAGCAAGAGAAAGATAGGGAGAGCTAGGGAGAGCTAGAATGAGATAGAACAAGAAAGAGCTAGAGGAAGCTAGAGAAAGTTAGAGAAAGCTAGAAAGAGCTAGAAAGAGCTAGAAAGAGCTAGAAAGAGATAGAGAGAGATAGAGAGAGATAGAGAGCTGGAGTGAGCTTGGAAGAGCTAGAGAGAGACAGAGATTGAGCAATCAGGGGGGATCAGGTGGAGGCTATAAAAATTCAGAATCAAGCGAACTGGAAAGAAAAGCTGCGCATCTATGGATGGATCGTTTCGTTTGTCGGGAAATACAAGGGGCCGTTTGCCGCGCTGTTGATGGCCGGGTTGATCCAGTCGGGCGTGCTGTTGACGATCCCGAAGTTCATCCAGCAGGTGATCGACGTCATCGTACCGACGGGCAACCTCGCGCAGCTGTGGACGATGCTGGCCATGCTCGTGCCGCTCATTGCGCTGATGCTGGTCGCGATGGCGGTGCGCAATCGGATGCAGCGCATCCTGCAGGAGAAGGGAGCAAGCGATCTGCAGCTAGCCGTCTTCCGGCAGCTGCGGCGGCTCGGCTTCGCCTACTACGAGACGCATCCGACCGGGGAGACGCTGTCGCTGTTCCAGGCGGAGGTGCCGGCGATCCAGCAGATCTACCGGCGCTACCTGCCCGTACTGATCGAGCGCTCGATCCTGCTGCTCGTCTCGCTCGCGCTGCTGATCGCGCTAAATCCGCTGCTGACGCTGCTAATCGTGCCGTTCTTCCTCTCGTACTACTTGATCGGCCCGCAGTTCGAGCGCAGGCAGGCGGCCTATGCGCAGGAGGGCACGCGCACGCGCGCCAACTACAATCAGAAGCTGTATGACAGCCTCACCGGACTGCTGGAGCTGCGCATACACCGCGCCGAGCGCTGGGACCTTGGCCTCCTGCTCGACAAGTTCGAGGTCAACCGCGGCTGGTGGCAGCGTGAGCTGCTGTACGCGCTGCTGCGGGGCACCGCGCGGCGCATGACGGTCAACCTCGGCGCATTGGCGCTGTTCGTCTTCGGCGCCTGGGCGGTGCGCAGCGGCAGCATGGACGTCGGCGCATTCGTCGCCTTCCTGCTCTATTACTTCACGGTGATGCAGACGTTGACGACCGTCGTCACGATGGCGACCGAGCAGAGCATGCTCGTCATGCAGGGGGAGAAGCTGTACCGGCTGATGCAAGAGGAGCCGGCGCTGCAGGAGCCGGCGCGCGGTCGCACGCTGCGGGACGTGGCGGGCCGCCTGGAGCTGGACAACGTCTCGTTCGCTTACGCGCAGCTGCCGGACCGCCCGGTGCTGCGCGGCGTCACGCTGACCGTGGCGCCCGGCGAGCGCGTCGCGTTCGCGGGCGCGAGCGGCGGCGGCAAGTCGACGCTGCTCAAGCTGATCGGGCGCTTCTACGACCCGAGCGACGGGGCGCTGCGGCTCGACGGCATCCCCCTGCAGGAGCTGGAATCCGGAGCGCTTCGCCAGGCGCTCGGCTACGTCTTTCAGGAGACGTATCTGTTCGGCGACAGCGTGCTGGCGAACATCCGCTTCGGCCGGCCCCAGGCGAGCGACGAGGAGGTCCGGGCCGCGGCCCGGGCGGCCAATGCCGACGCCTTCATCGCACAGCTGCCGCAGGGCTACGATACGCCTGTGGGCGAGCGCGGCTACAAGCTGTCGGGCGGTCAACGTCAGCGGATCGCGATCGCTCGCATGATCCTCAAAAATCCCGCCGTCGTGCTGCTCGACGAGGCGACTTCGGCGCTGGACAACCGCAGCGAGCGCGAGGTGCAGGAGGCGCTGGACCGGCTGCTGGCCGGACGGACGACAATCGCGGTGGCGCATCGCCTCTCGACGGTGCGGCATTACGACCGGATCGTCGTGCTGGAGGACGGCCGCATCGCCGAGCAGGGCGGCTACGACGCGCTGATGGCGCGCCGCGGGGCGCTGTATCGGCTGGTCATGGGCGAGGAGGCGATCGCGCATGCCTGATTGGAAATGGCTGGCCGGGCAGGCCAGGCCGCTCAAATGGCCGCTGCTGCTGGCGGTGCTGCTCTGCGTGCTCGACATGCTGTCCCTGCTCGGCATTACCGCCGTGCAGAAGTGGATCATCGACGACATCTTCGTCGCCGGCGAGTACGGACTGCTGACGCGGTACCTGCTGCTCTTCGCGGCCTTGATCGTCGGCTACAACGCGGTGCATCTGCTGTCGTACATGCTGAACCGTCGCAATGAGTACGCGCTGCTGCGTCGCCTCTCCGTGCAACTGATGCATGTGATGTATCGGATGCCGGTATCCCGCTACCATAGCGAACGCATCGGCGCGCTGGCCCAGCGCTTCCATCAGGAGGTGCGCGATACGAGCCACTTCGTCGCGCATCTGCTGCCGGGCAGCCTCACCGGCGTGCTGCGGGTCGCGGTGCTGGCCGGCTTCATCGGCTGGGCCGAGCCGCTCATGCTGGCGCTCATCGTCGTGCTCGGGCTCGTCTACACCGTCATCGGGCGCAAGCTCGGGCCCGACCAGAAGGCGGCGGGCAAGGCGGTGCAGGCGGCGCGCTCGGACGTCGCGGTGCAGCTCGAGGAAGGGATCGCCTCCACGCGCGAGGTGATTGCCTTTCACCGGCATGCCTGGGAGCTGGAGCGCTACGCGCACCGCTTCCGGCACTTCTTCGGCAAGGTGATGGCCGAGGGCAAGCTGGCGAACCGGCAGCTCGCCTGGAGCGAGCCGCTGCGCTGGGGCATGAATCTGGCCGTGCTGGGCTACGGCGCCTATCTGACGATCACGGGAAGCCTGTCGATCGGCAGCTATATCGTCGTTTACCAGTTCGCCAGCCAGTTGCTCGACGGCATGCAGCAGCTGCTCGGATACGGCCTGCAATTCTCGGCGCGGATGGGGACGGTGGAGCGGCTGCGCAGCTTCATGACGGACAGCGAGCCGGAGGACGGACGGTTGCTCGAGGGACCGATTCGGAGCCTGACGTTCCACGAGGTCGGCTTTGCCTATCCGGGGCAGCGCGAGCGCGTGCTGGACGGGCTGACCGTGGAACTGCCGATCGGCGGCAAGACGGCGTTCGTCGGCGCAAGCGGCGGCGGCAAGTCGACGGTGGCGCAGCTGCTGGAGCGCTTCTATGATCCGCAGGAAGGGGAGATTCGCGTCAGCGGCGAGCCGCTGCGCGAACTGGCGCTGGACAGCTGGCGCAGCCGCATCGTGCTGGTGCCGCAGGACCCGTATCTGTTCCCCGACACGATCCGGCACAACCTAGCGCTGGGCCGGGAGGGCGTGACCGAGCAAGCGTGCGAGGCGGCCTGCCGGGCGGCGGAGATTCATGCCGATATTGCGGCGCTGCCCAGTGGCTACGACACCGTGCTCGGCGAGCGGGGCATCACGCTGTCGGGCGGACAGCGCCAGCGACTGGCGATCGCGCGGGCCCTGCTGGCGGATGCGGAGGTGCTGGTGCTGGACGAGGCGACCTCGGCGCTGGACCTGGAGACGGAGCGCCGGGTACAGCGTAATCTTGATCGGCTGCGGGAGGGCAAGACGACGATCGTGATCGCGCACCGATTGTCAACGGTGGAGAATGCCGATTGCATCTATGTCATGAGCCGAGGCCGCATCGTCGAATCGGGTACGCACGAGGAACTGCTGCGGTCGGCGTCATTGTACAAAGAGCTGGTGTACGCCAGACTAGCGAACTAACTCAAGGAGGGCAGAACATGCAAAATGCGAGTTTTATATCCCGCTGCAAGGCGTTTCTACTCGATTATGTCATCATTCTTGGATACTTGGCGCTATTGGCGGTTGTAAATTTGTTCGTCTTTCCGGAACTTCAGCAGCTTTTTATCGGTTCGCCGCTCCGGGCGCAGTTGGCCGGTTTTGTCATGGTGACGCTCCCGGTATCACTTTACTTCATCTTCGGCGATGCCCGCGGCGGCGGCACCTTCGGCAAGCGGCGGATCGGCATTCGCGTTGCGGACCGCAGCGGTTATGGTCCGGGAATTGCGCGCATGGTCTTCCGTACGGCGGTCAAATTTTTACCTTGGGAGCTGGCTCATTTTTTGGCGTATCGGCTTTCCAGGACCGGAGAAGAGGACGCGATTCCGACTTACTTGTATCTTGTAGGCGGCACGGTATATGCGCTCATGCTTGTGTATATCCTTACGGCGATTTTTACACCCAAGAAACAGGCGTTGTACGATCTCATCGCGTCGACGCGGGTGGTGGCCGAGTCAGGCCGGACCGGCTGACGAAAAAAGCTGGTCAATGCGCTCCATCTTCTCTATGATAAGTAAGAAGATGTCTTTCTACAGGATCTACCAAATTTCGCGAGGGGGCGAAACGAATGGGGTTTTTGGACGGCTTGATGGGTAACGCATCGGAGCTTGCTCCGGCAGAGGTGCAAAAGGAGTTTCAGCACGTGCTGATTGACGGCGAGCGCATTGAAAAAGCGTACAAGCTGATTCGCGATATGTTTTTGTTTACGGACAAGCGTCTGATTCTGGTCGACAAGCAGGGCGTCACGGGGAAGAAAACGGAGCTGCACTCCATCCCGTACAAAAGCATCTCGCACTTCAGCATCGAAACGGCAGGCTCGTTCGACCTGGATGCGGAATTGAAAATTTTTATCTCAAGCCAGACGACACCGCTGACCAAAAAATTCAATAAAAGCCTGAATATTTACGAGCTGCAAGGCGTGCTTGCCTCGTATATTTTATAGCGGTCTATAAGGGGCTCACAGCGGTCTATTAAAGGCCTCCATCCAATGTGAGAACAAATGTTCGAAAATTGCTTGCTATGGCTGCTAAGATATGGTAAGCTATGTTCAACCGAATCACAACCAACCGAATAAGGCGCATATTGCCTATTTCTGAACGAGGAAGCACCTCTTTCGCATTTTGCGGGAGAGGTGTTTTTATTTTTGCAAAAATGAGGAAAAAGCGCCTCAGACGGTGGATTCGGATTATAACGGAGAGGTTGTGTGCATGTATGCAGGCAGTATTCGTAAACACGTTGGAGAAGCAGCTGGGCGAGGGGCGCGTGGCCCAGGGCCGGGTCTCGATTGGCGAGGAGCAGGGACTGTGGCACGTCGTTTGGGAGGAAGGGGACAAGGAGCGGGAACGCTGGTACGCGGGCACTTCATGGGAGGAGATGCTCAGCACCTTTCGTTATAGCGTGGCGATCAAGCTGGGCGAAGGCTATGTACCGGTCCTGGACGGCATGCTGGAGGAGCGCAAGCCCGATCGCGGCATGAGGGGCGCGCTCTCCCGGTATCATTGCTACGGCGAGCTGCATAGCGACCCCGAGCTGTTCGAAGCGCTGCGGGACTGGCGGCGGGGGCGGGCGATCGCGGAGAAAAAGGCGGCCTACGTCATTGCAACCAACCGCATGCTGTGGATGCTGAGCGCCTACGTGCCGCATCAAGAGGACGAGCTGCTGCAGATCCCCGGCTGGGGCGAGAACAAGCATGGCCTTTACGGTGCCGAGGTGCTGGAGATTACGCGCCGTTATGCGCAGCGCACGGCGTTTCCGCTGGATTGGGTTGCCGAAGCGCTCGATACGGATACCTATACGCAATGGATGTACCGTCAGAAGGAAATGAAATTCAAAGGCGAACTGGACCGCCATCAAGAGAAGCGGCGCCTTCTTGAGGGTATTCAGGACGGACTGTCGCTGGCCGAGCTGCAGCAGTCGACGGAGCTCCCGCGCAGAGAGCTGCTGGAACGGATTGAGACGCTGGAGGCGGAAGGATACGATCTGGAAGCGCTCATCGAGCGCGAGCTGGCGGAGGTGTCGCAGGAGGAGCAGCAAAAAATATGGCAAGCGCTGGCGTCCGTCGGCGATCGTTATCTAAAGCCTGTGCTCAGCGAGGTGTATGAGGAGCAGGAGCTCAAGACGCGCCAGGTCGAAGTCCTCTACGATCGGCTGCGGCTGATGCGCATCCGGTATCGCCGCGCAGGACAGAGCGAATCGCAGGCGATCTAGACGAGTCTTGGCCAGCGGCTGCAGTCGTGGCTGAAGTGGAGGCTGAGGTCGCATTCGCTGCTACGCGCTCGCCTCGGGCAAGCGGCGCAAGCCCCCGTCCGGCCAGATCGGGTCGGCATACCGAATCGGCCGATTCTCCGAGCAGGGGAGGCCGCTCTCGTAGGAGCGGTCCCCGATTGCCAGCATCGCCGCCGCCCGGCGCTCGCATACGGCCCGCGCGGGGCGCGGCTCCGCCGCCGCCGCCGCCGCCACTTCGGCCGCGGCGGAGCTGCGGAGCCTGTCGCCCG
>NZ_JACXIZ010000005.1 GCF_014705605.1 Paenibacillus sabuli | reverse complement strand
AGCAGCGGCAGCGCCTCCGTCGCCTGGGACGGCGGCGCCCCCGCCTACGATCCGGACGCCGCGGGCAGCTACACCTTCACCGGCACGCTGACCCCGCCCGCCGGCTCCATCAATACGGACGGCCTTCAGGCCGCCGTACAGATCATTGTCGCGCCTAGACTGCCCGGCCCTGTTACACCGCTACCCGAGACCTCGGACGGTGTCTATCGTCTGTATTGCGGGCTGGAGGGATGCAGCGGCACGGCATTTGACGAATTGAATATTTCAGTGCCTGCCGGCACCCATGATCGAGCCTTTACATGGACCGTCCAAAAAACACCTAATATTGCTGTTGTACTTCCGGTCAACATGTCGATACAAAGTCCGGTATACGAATTGAAAACCGATTTTGAAGGAACCTTCCTACAACCGGTAGAGCTTGAAATCAAGCTTGCGCGTACGGATTCAGACGACGGTCAAACACTGGCGTTATTCCGTTACGACGAGACAGAGGAGCAGTGGACGGACATGCTGGGCTGCGAGGAAGACAACGCGAATTGTATAGCTGCCATTCAGCACACCGGACAATATGCGGTATTTGCCGTAGATGAACCGCCCGTCATTGCATTTCACGATATCGCTCGCCACTGGGCCCGGGCCTCCATCCTCCAAGCAGCGAGCGAGGGACTGGTATCGGGAGACGGCGACGGTTCGTTTGCACCTGACCGTGCCGTCACCCGGGCGGAATTTGTAAGCATGTTGGCAAGAGCGCAGTTCATCCCGCAGGCAGACGCGCTGGCAGACGATCTTTATTTTACGGATGCAGCCGACGTTCCCGCATGGGCCGAGACGGCGATTGCCCGAGCCCATCAGGCCGGAATCGTGCAAGGCTATGCCGACGGCGCCTTCCGACCCGGGCAGACCATTACGCGTACAGAAACCGCCATTTTTCTTGCAAGAGCGCTGCAGTTGAGCGCTTCAGAACAAGCTTCTGCTCAATTTGCGGACGGCACCTCTATTCCGCAATGGGGAAGAGGAGCGGTCGGCGGCGTGTGGAAAGCCGGCATTATGCAAGGCCAGCCGGGAAATCGTTTTGATCCGTACGATCGATTGACTCGGGCGGAAGCGGTCGTCGTACTATTGCGCGCGATGGAGCGGATGGATTAACCCTGCATGTGTAGCAATAGCGCTATCTGTGACTCTCTTACACAAAAGGAGCAGCCCCGTAAGGTCGAACAATAGACCTGAGGGGCTGCCCTTTTTATATACGCGCGATGACATTCGCGGAGATCAGATCAGGTCTGATCCTCGAAGCAGTCGCGCGAGCATGATTACGAACTCCGCACGCGTCACGTGATCTTTCGGAGCCAATACTGCGTCAGTTCTTCCTGATACAACGCCTGCCTGTACCAGATCGACTACGCCCTGCAGCGCCCAGCCGGAGATGTCGGTCACGTCCCGAAATGCTCGGAGGACCGATTCCGTTGTCTTGCGCGGACGCTGATCGTCTGTCAAGGCCACTTCCATCGCTCTGGCCATGATCGTCATCGCCTGTTCGCGCGTGATTCTCTCATTCGGCCGGAACGTACCGTCCTCGTAACCCCGGACGAGATCGAATGCATAAGCCGTCGCGATCACATCGTGGTACCAGGCGTCATCCTCCACATCCGTGAACGTCTCTGCTCCGCCCTCCGGCTTGAGCCCCAGTCCTCGGACCACAAGCGCCGCCAACTCTGCGCGCGTCATCTCTTGATCCGGTCGAAACAACCCGTCTCCGGTTCCCTGAACAATCATTCTGGAGCCCATGTCGTTTATCGCATCTTTTGCCCAATGCTGCTCAACATCGGCAAAGGCTACCGGGTTCCATATGACAGAATAAACGCTGTTCGTCAAACTGTTGATGACGGCATAATACTGGCCGTCCCGCTCTACGATCTTAGTCGGAACATGCCTTACGGAGCCGTCCGGCTCCAAGACGACCGCTGTCGAGATTTGCTCGGGATCAACATCGTCCGGGATCCGCACCGTTCGTTCGACATACGCATTGAAGGTAGAAATGTCAATTGCGCTGTCCGCATACACACCTGTCACGTTAAATTGGAGAGGAGCCGCCACAACCGTAAATCCAGCTTGCTCCGCCGCGCGCTCCATCTCTTGCAGCTGCAAGGCGAGGGGCGGCGAAATTTCGATCCGGACTTCAATGTCCTCTAGACGAACATCGTCGCCGAAGTGGGCCGCTATTCCGTCAATATCGATCTGCCGCGCCGGCAATGTATAGGACGCATCTCCAGTTATCATTTCAACTGCCGCTTCTTTTTGCGCCATGTTCTTGACCATTTGCGCATTGAGGACCCCGATCACGCGATGGGATGCAATCGATACGGGAATCGAGAGTGCGATGATTTCCCCTTCCGCAAGACGCTGTTCCAATTTAGCCGAATCAAGAGCAATTGTAACGGTCTGCACGTTGTCTTCGTTCGTCAAGACCGCGCGTCCTGCGTCGACGGATTGCCCATTGATCATGACGTCAATCGGAATGGCTTCTTGCTCGTTGTCCGACGACTCATTTTGCGGAGGATTCACCGGAGTCCCGGAACCTGGTTCCTCATTGCCGCCATTGCCTTCATTGTCTTCGTTACCTTCATGACCTTCGTTACCTTCATGACCTTCGTTACCTTCATTGTCTGTCTCGTCATCCCCTGATCCTCCGCCGGAAGAAGGCGCCTGCGGGACGACTTCATTGGACACCTCGGAAGGGGCGCTTATCCCTGCTTGATTGACCGCCTTGACGACATACCGATACGACTCACCATTCGTCAGGTCTGAGATGATGATCGGACTGGAGGCGCCATGCGCGACCACATTGCCTTCCTGGTCCCATATCTCGTAGCCCGTAATCGGGGCTCCTCCATCGTCCGCCGGAATACTGAAGCTGACAGTGACTTGCCCGTTACCCGCGACTGCTGCAACAGCTCCCGGCGCCGATGGCACCGTCAGCGGCATGGCGCTCACGATATTGGAAGAAGGACTGTCTCCGCCGGGGTTCGTTGCACGCACCGCGAAGTAGTACCTTGTTCCGTTCGTCAAGCCGGTCATCGTATAGTCATACACATGATCCGTAACGGTCGCCAGCTCCATATCCGCCACGGCTCCTGATCCCCCGTAATAGATACTGTATCCTGTTGCGCCTGTGGCTTCGCTCCAGGTCAGCCGCACCTGCGCGTTGCCGGCCTCGGGCGCATGCAGCACCGGGGCGCCGGGGGCGGGCACTTGCGGAGTAGCGCGCACTTCTTCGGAGAAGCCGCTCTCTCCTCCCGCATTGACGGCCGACACCACGAAATAATACTCCGCCCCATTGTTCAGACCGGTGATCGTATAGACCGTATCCGCAACGACGGCAGCAGGCAAATCGAACTGCCCGTTCGCCGCACGCTGGTAAAGATAATATTCGGCCGCGAACGGAACGCTCTCCCAGTCAAGCGTGACGCCGGCATCACCCGGCATGACGGATTGAAGCACCGGGATATCTGGCGGAAGCATCGACCAGATCGCATACAGCTTCATATCCGTCGCGGGAATCCGGTCCGCCGCGAAGTCCCATGCTTCCCCGCCTTGTTCATCCTTGTACCAGCCGACGAACGTATAGCCTTCACGCGTGGGAGACGCCGGTTCCGCTACCGTTGTGTTGTAGTTTCCCGTCACAGCCTCTACACCACTGCCTCCCTGCGCGTCAAAGGTGACGGTGTATGTGTTCACGTCCCACCGGGCATAGATCGTCGTCGCTTCCGCGATCGCCGTGCCCGCGAAATCAAAGACGGTCGTATAGTCGGCGCTCGTGTACCAGCCGGCGAATGTATACCCTTCCCTCGTCGGGTCCGCGGCCGGCCGCTCCGCATACGCGCCGTGATCAATCGTCTGCCCCGCGATCGCACTGCCTCCGACCGTGTCGAACGTGACCGCGTACGTGTTTAACGTCCAACGAGCGTAGATCGTCGTCACTTCCGTGATCGCCGTTGCCTCAAAATCGAAGACACTGGCATAGTCTGCGTTCGTGTACCAGCCGGCGAACGTGTAGCCTTCCTTCACCGGGTCCGCGGCCGGTCGCTCCGCATACGCGCCGTGATCAATCGTCTGCCCCGCGATCGCACTGCCTCCGACCGTGTCGAACGTGACCGCGTACGTGTTCAACGTCCAGTCGGCATAGATCGTCGTCGGTCCGGTAATCGCCGTTGCCTCAAAATCGAAGGCGCTGGCATAGTCGGCGCTCGTGTACCAGCCGGCGAACGCGTAGCCTTCCTTCACCGGGTCCGCGGCCGGTCGCTCCGCATACGCGCCGTGATCAATCGTCTGCCCCGCGATCGCACTGCCTCCGACCGTGTCGAACGTGACCGCGTACGTGTTCAACGTCCAGTCGGCATAGATCGTCGTCGGTCCGGTAATCGCCGTTGCCTCAAAATCGAAGGCGCTGGCATAGTCGGCGCTCGTGTACCAGCCCCCGAACGTGTACCCTTCCTTCGTCGGGTCCGCAGCCGGTCGCTCGGCGTGCGCGCCATGATCAATCGTCTGCCCCGTGATCGCGCTGCCTCCGACCGTGTCGAACGTGACCGCGTACGTGTTCAACGTCCACCGGGCTACTACCGTCGTCGCTTCCGTAATCGCCGCTGTCTCATAATCGAAGACGGTGTCATAGTCGGCGCTCGTGTACCAGCCCCCGAACGTGTACCCTTCCTTCGTCGGGTCCGCAGCCGGTCGCTCGGCGTGCGCGCCATGATCAATCGTCTGCCCCGTGATCGCGCTGCCTCCGACCGTGTCGAACGTGACCGCGTACGTGTTCAACGTCCACCGGGCTACTACCGTCGTCGCTTCCGTAATCGCCGCTGTCTCATAATCGAAGACGGTGTCATAGTCGGCGCTCGTGTACCAGCCGGCGAACGTGTACCCTTCCTTCGTCGGGTCCGTGCTCGGTCGCTCCGCATACGCGCCGTGATCAATCGTCTGCCCCGCGATCGCGCTGCCTCCGGCCGTGTCGAACGTCACGGCGTACGAAAGAAGCGACCATTTGGCATACAGCGTCAGACTCGTGGCCGGGACGCGATCATTGTCGAAATCCCATGCCTCCAGGAAAGTCCCGTCATCCTTGTACCAGCCCTCGAACGTATGACCGACCATGGTCGGCGCTGTCGGCTCGGTCAGCAAGGAATCGAACGGGGCCGTCATGCTTGTCGGGGTGTTCCCGTCCTTGGCATCATAGCTGACACTGATGTCCGCCGGCTCGAAGATGGCCGATACGCTCAGATCAGCCTGGACATCCTCGTCCGTTCGACTAGCTGTCGTCAGATCGTCGCTCCACAGCACGAACACATAGCCCGGATCAGGCACAGCCGTTACCGTCGTGCCGTCGGCTCCATGATCGATCGTCTGCTCAGCCTCGCCATCGATGCTGCCGTTGCCGTCTGTCGAATACGCGAGCGTATGCGTCCCCGGCAGCGTGGTGAGCGTGACACGATTCGAGTAGGCCGAAAAGACCGTAGAGAACAGTGCGAATTCGTATTCCGTATGCGGCTCCAGTCCGGATACCGTCGCCGTCAGCGCGCTCGTCGCCAACGTTTTCGTCTCCCAGTCTGCTGCACCGACTATGCGGTACGCCACGCTCCTCGGATAATATTGCTGAAATTCTGCCCAACTGAAGGAGGCGCTTGTCGAATCAAACCCCTCGATTTTAAATTCGGTGTCAAGGCTTGTGCCTACTCTGACCTGGTTGGATGCCCCTGCGCTTTGCCCGCCAGTGATAGTAAGCCGCAGGTCATACGAGGTCTGGGTTTCCCCCACAAAGGTATAGCTTCCTGCCGAAGCGTCAATGCCTGTGTCGACATCTTGCCAGAGTCCGCTCGCGAGTTTTTCCAAAGTCGCAGAGCTCGCATCAAGAACAGGCGTCCAGGTTAAGTGAATATCGTTCCCTTCAGCCTCCGCCGCCAAATCCCAGATCGTCAGCGTCTTCGTCGTCACCGCAAGCACGTTGGAATACCCCTCGTGATGCCCGCCGGTGACCGACAGCCGAAAATCGTAGGCTGTGGCAGGCGCCAAGCCGGTAACTGTGGCCGCGCCCGCATCCGGCGCGATCGGCCCTGACAATTCAGCCGTTTGCCAGGCGCCCTCCCCGCCGGGAGACTGCTCGACTGCAACGCTATCGGCGTTCATGGCCGGCGTCCACGACAGCTCGACGGTAGTCGCCGTGCTTCCGAAATACGGATTGCTGGACAGATCCGTCACTTGCAAGTGCGGGGTTGTCTCTGCCGCATGATTCGACTCCCCTGCATTCTCCCCGCCTGTGACAATCAAGCGAAACAAGTAGGAGGTGCCGGGAGTCAGCTCTGTCACCGTCGCGCCGCCCGCAGTCGGGTTAATGTACGTATTCTCTGTCTTTGCGACTTCCCATGTCGCGCCATGATCTGCCGAATATTGGGCAGCAATAGCGGTCGCAAGCGAAGCCGCCGTCCAGCTTAGATCCGCCGTTTCGGCCGTAACCGATTCGACTGTAAGATCGTTAATCGGGACAGCATCGGTCTGGGCGGTCGCGACATTGGAATACCCGTCGTTCGTTCCGCCAATCGCCAGCACGCGGAAGTCGTAGCTGGTCCCCGACTGCAATCCGGAGACGGTCGCCGCAGTCGAAGTCAACGTGAGGTCATCCAGCGTCGTCGCTTCCGCCCAGGCGGATATACCGTCGCCTGTCGACTTGTACTCCAGTCGAATGGCGTTCGCCCCGACAGGCGCATCCCATTGCAGGGACACCTGTGTAGCGCTCGTTCCCCCGATCTGCAAGCTGTCTAGCGGGTCGACTGCGGAACGGTAGAACGCCTGGGTGCCGCTCGTGTACCCGACCGCCACGTAGTAGCCGGGACCGTACGCGATGCTCTTGACACTCCCGCTCCCGAAGCCCGTGCTATGCTCCGTCCAGTTTACGGCATCGCTTGAGTAGAGCAAGGCGCTTCGATTCTCATTCGCTATTGAGACGCTGAGGATAAATTCGCCGTTGACCCACGCAATGCTTCTTGGGATGCGATCGGGCATCTCCGTCTGTTCATTCCAATTCTCCCCGTCATTCGAAGTCAGAATGATTGTCGTGTCGTTCAAGTCCCAACCCGTCATAGAACGTCCAATCGCCACAAAGGTTCCATTCGCATACGCAATGTCGTACAGCACGCCCGGGGCAGCATTGTACACATCGACCCAGGTTGCTCCGCCATTCGACGATTTTTGTATGAGCGCCTTGTTGTCCTTGGCATACACATTATAATATTGGCCATCCACATAGAGGATCTTGTTGCTGTTCGAAGCCTCCAGCTCTGTCCAATTCTCCAAGTCTGCGGATATAAATAACGTAGAGTAGGAAGACGTAACCATATAGCGCGAACCATCCCACAGCACATTGCCCAAATAATAGGTGGCTAGGGGATTCACATAATCGGACTCTAGCTGCTGAGTGGACCAATCCACCCCGTCATTCGATGTAATCACCGTCCCGTCATAGCCAACGCCGACATACTTGCCGCCGGCGTATGTCAGATCCGTCAGCTCTGCGGTCGTGCCTGTCGCCTGCTGCGTCCAGACCACGCCGTCCGGCGAAGTCAGCGCCTTCCCGCCTGCACCGACGGCAACGAATTGATCGTCGGCCCACACGACTTTATGGAACCATTGCCCGCTCGCATTCGGAGCATATACCTCCTGCCACTGCAGCTCCGGCGCATATGCCGATACCGTCCCTGCAGGCGCCGGCAGGCCTACTCCCAGCAGCAGCAACGTTGCCATAAACGTCATCCAGAGCTTGTTCCTTTTTTTCATGTTCAGACTCTCCTCCCGTCGCGGACCAAACGGACCGTCATCCCGTTATTCCCGGCACCGACCATTGTAGCATGCCGACGCTTGTCAAATTCTCGACAACCGCCTGGCGGACAAAGGTCTGCCGGCTTCCTGCCGGGGAGGCCCAGGGAGGTACATGGAGATTCAAATCGACATTATTCCAGCCATCTCCGATAGACGGCCTCTGCGGCTGTCCCCGGCTCTACGCCCAGCTCCTGCCGAAACATCCCCTTCATCCGTTCGAAATGACGCCTTAGCGCATCAAAGTCTCCTGTCTTTCCATATGCATCCAGAAGCATCTCATGCCCTTCTTCCAGCAACGGGCTATGCGTCGCCGCTTCCTCCAGCAGCTCTACCGCTTTATCGAGCCAACCTTCTGCGAAATAAAAGGCGCTTAATTTTCTGATTAAATCCAAAAAGGAAAGGCGAAGCTTACGCTGCTCGGGCAGCGCCCATATATAATTGGACGAGCCCATATAATCTCCGCGATACAAGGCGGCTGCGCGCGCGCAAGCCCGATGGTTAGACAAGGTGACGGGCTTGTCCCGGTCGACAGCACGCCAATACGCTTCCACATCAAGAGCAACGCCGCTCAGCGCAAAATGATAACAATCATTTGCATAATTCAACTGCATGCATGAATCAAGCCCATAATTCCTGATCATTTTACGAATATAGTACACGCCTGTATGAAGGGTCGCATACGCGCGGTGCTCATCCAGTTCGGCGAACACATCCCGGATAATGTGCGCCTTATGCAGCTCGCCTTCTCTGAAATGTACAAAATAAGCAAACAGCTCTTTCGTCTTGTTCGTGCGCCATTTCACAATCTGCGTGCCAATCTCCCCCATTCGCAGTTGGAAGATCCCAAAGCACGTGATGCTGAGCCGACTCCCTCTCTGACTCTTGCGTTCCTCGTCAGATCGGCGGTGCGCAAGCTGCCTCCCCCTGATCGTCTTGGCCAATCGTTCGGTCATGACCGGCTTCAGTAAATAATCGACGGCGCTCACTTCGAACGCCTCTAACGCATACTGGTCATACGCGGTTATAAACACGATATCAATCGAGGCATCAAGCTCCACGATGCGTTGTGCCGCCTCGAGACCATTCATGCCAGGCATCTCGATGTCCAGGAACACGACATCGACACGCAAGTGAGCTTCCTTGATCCATTCCAAGGCTTCCATGATGTTGGTGAAAGCCCCCGCAACTGCAATCTCGTCAAACTCATTCATCTCGTCCAGCAGCGCATCCAGTGCGCTGCGTTCGTCGTCAATGACCAAAACGTTCAACATGCGTCGAAATCACCTCGTCATCCATTGGAATACAGAGCGACACCGCCGTTCCTCGTCCTTCGGCGCTGACTATGCGCAAGCCTGCGCCATACGTTTTTTTCAAGCGCTGATCGATATTATACAAGCCAACGCCTCGTTGTTCCCGATATTCGGCAAGTAACTCGGGCACCCGCTCCTCCTTGATGCCTACCCCGTCGTCCTCCACGGTAATTTCAATCTCGTTCTCCCGTCGTTTTGCCGTGATCGTGACCGTTCCGCCGTCCATCCGCTTGGTCACACCGTGCCGAATGGCATTCTCCACCAGAGGTTGAATGGTCAGCGGCGGGATCGTGGTTTGTATTGTATCGTCTATATCATAGATAATGCGCAGCCTTTCCTTGAAACGCGCTTTCTCGATCAAGCAATACGCCTCCACCAGCTCAAGCTCTTTGCGAATGGAAAAAAATTTTTCGTGATTATGGAAATCAAAGCTGCCCCGCAAAAAAAAGCTGAGCTTCTTCAGCAGTCTGCTGGCTTCTTTCGGATCGCGCGGACATATGCCAATGATCGTGCTTAAAGCATTATACAAAAAATGAGGCTTGATTTGCGCCCGCAAAAAATCCATCTCCGATTGCACGGCCAACGCGGCTGCGTTCTTCATTTCCAACAATGTCCTGACCCTTGCTCTGAGTTCATACGCATGAAACGGCTTGTGCAAAAAATCGTTCGCCCCGGCAGAGAATCCGCCAAGCATATCCTCTCGGCTGTTCCTGACGGTGACGAGAAGAATGGGGAGCTCGGTCAAGCTTTGCCGCTCCCTGATTTTACGTGTCGTCTCGTAACCGCTCATACCCGGCATCATCACATCAAGAATGAGCAAATCGAACGAATCCGACTGCGCCAACAGTCGCAGCGCCTCTTCGCCGCTGCCGGCTGTTACGATACGATATCGCTCGCCTGCCAAAATATTGACAATCACCTGCTGGTTGGTGGAATCGTCGTCGACGGATAGAATCGTGTTGACATAATTCTCCTCTTCCGTCCCTGCAGGTCGCGGCGTGTCGGTCAGCGACAGCCTCTCCCGCTCCACCGGAAAGGCGTCAGTCTCATTCCTTACTCTCGCAGCTTCGCTGATCGGTATCGTAAAGATAAACGTAGAGCCCTTGCCCGGCTCCGATTCGACGCTCAATTCGCCGCCGTTCAATTCGACCAGTCGCTTCGAGATGGACAGCCCTAGACCGGCTCCTCCGTATTCGATCGACACAGGAGAGCCGACCTGCTCGAACGATTGAAAAATAATCTGCTGCTTCTCCGTCGGAATGCCGATGCCGGTATCGCTCACCCGCACCTCCAGCATAGGCTCTGCGACCGTCGCAGCCACCACGATCGAGCCTTCTGCCGTAAACTTGATCGCATTGCCGATCAGATTGTACAAAATTTGCTGCAACCGATTTTCGTCCGCTATGACCATCGGCAGCTCATCGGGCATCCGCAGCTCAAGACGAATCGGCTTGTCGCCGATCAGATGCCGGAACACTTCCTGGTTGTTCCGGATCATCGCGGGCAGCGATACGCTTCGTTGATGAAGCACGATATCATTGTATTTTAATTTGGTAAAGTCCAAAATATCGTGAACGAGATTGCTCAGCCTGCGCGACACCGATACGATAACCGACAAGTCATGCTTCTGTCCGGCATTCAGATGCCCTCTTGTACCTTCCAGCATCGACTGGGATATATTCATGACGCCGTGGAGCGGCGTAATCAATTCATGCGACGTATTGACCAGGAAATCGTCCTTCATTTTGTTTTGCGCGACCAGCTTTTCCGACATCAATTCAATCGTGCGGAAGGCGGAGGAATAACGCTTGGACAAAATGACGGACTGGATAAAGACGAGCACGAACAAGCCGAGCAAAACGAGCTGGCGGTTCAAGATATAGGAGAGGAGCGTGTGCTGTCCGTTCGTAGAAAAGTAGAAGGTCGTCACTCCGATATCCAGCACGAACATTCCTATAAAAAACGCAATGCCAAACACTTGCCATTTGGCGCCGTCCCGCCGACGTCGAACAGCCAGCCAGGCAGCCCTTAGCAGCAAGAGGAGGAGCAGGACCATAAAGAAGTGATAATACACAATGAGATCCGAATTCACGTAAACAGGCGCAAACAAAGCCGAAACCACAAACGCCCCGGAAACCAGGGTCACTGCCTGCGCAATCCGCTTCGGCAGCTCCTCCGGATACAGTCTGCGCAAGTACCAGACAAAGACGGTCACGCCGCAGTAGTAGGTCAAATAGCCGATTGTGGCAATCACGGAAATGCTCGTGTTCGGGAACAGCTTGAGAATAAACCATTCGCCGGCAAATAACAGCCGAACCGCTCCAATTAAGCATCCGATACCGAACAAAAGGGCCGACATTCCCTTTTTCCTCTGAAAATAAATGAAGACATGGTGCAGCCCCATGAACATAAACGTGCCAAACATCATCATATCCAGGCTGAGACCGATATCATGGAACGCCTCGATCCGGGATTCCGTCCCCAGATCGAGCTTATACCACATTCCGCCGCTATTATATAAATAGTTGGAAAGTTGAACAAGGACATCGAACTGCTCGTTAGGGGCATCGAAACGGACAATCTGCGGAGCGTATCGGGCTTCGGCATCCTGTGGACGATCGGCCACTTGTCCACATCGCGCGAGCGTTCGTCCGTCCACGATGACCGTGCATGAGGTTGACAGCGTAGGGATTTTAAGAGCCAGCTTTTGCCCGGCTTCATTCAGCTTGATCGTCAACCGATAGGTGGCGTAGCCGAACCCGGGCAGCGCTCTGCCCTCGATGACGTAGCCCGACCATACATTCGGCACAGTCACAATCGCGGAGCGGGGTATCGCAGTCGGATCGGCGATATCCTTCTCGTTCAGCAGGGCATTCCAGTACAATTCCCATTCTCCCCCGAGACTGACCACACCGTCGCGCTCGAAATCCCATTCGGTCAAATCCAGCACACCATCGACCGCAGCAGGCCCCTGCCCCCTTATCGAAAGCAGAGACTGCTGTGACTGGACGAGCCATGCCGCCGCGCCCAGGATCAGTAGCCCAAGTGCAAAATACGCAGCGGTTTTGGGTTTCACGCCCCTTCGCAACACCATGAGTTCCTCCCTTAGCCGTGGTTCTTATCAAGGTGAATTCGTGATTGCTGCGCCAAGTCCTGCTTGTCACATCCAACTCTTCCAATCGCGATTGCCTCCGCTGACCCTTGTACCGAGTGTGCCGTTATCGCCTCCTCCAAGTGGCTAACCTTCCGCAAGCAACCGATCTACCCGGCCGATCCACGCCTCGTCCGACTCCGCCAGCACCGTCGTCGAGCCGAGCGCGGCGGCGGGCGCCAGATTGCGCGGCCGGTCGTCCACATAGACGACCGGCCCCGGGCGCAGGCCCGCGGCGGCGCGGCGATAGATCGCCGGCCACGTCCAATACAAGCTGCGGCTTCATGGCGCCTACCTCCTTTCGTGCTCTGCGTCATTTGAAGCGAAATTGGGCGCCCGAAGGCGACGTCGTTCCAGCCGTTTCGACTAGAGGGCGGGTTCGACTGACTCCACCATGCTGAGCTGTATGCTCAACTGCAAAAGTGCAGTTCAAATCGTCAGTTTCTCCAGAATTCGCTTTACGAACAGCAAAAATACAGTATAAAATGGCCTCTCGGCGCCAAATTGGCTGAAACCAGAGAAATATACTGTATTTTTGCAGTTCAGCATCCTCTACTCATTTTTTCGATTCATTCTACTGTACTTTTACAGTTCGCGCTAGCCCGCCGCGGCCTCCAAAACATAAGCATAAGAAATTTAGTCCCGCCGAAAATATGAAACGCATTTTATAATTTGAGGCGTCTACCTTTTTTGAAAAGCATAACGGCCCTTGTTAACCATTCCCTACATGTTTCTACTATACAGCATCCGCATGATGATCTCTGTATATGGATAATGTTGTTCATATTCTTCTGGCTTGTCGAGTGCAAGCGTCGTTAAGCCTTGGATCGATTGGAAGATCATCAAGGCCAATTTGGGAGGCGGGTCTGAAGCAAATTCTCCGTTTTTTTGGCCCTCAACAATCAATTGCAATACAATCTCATGTATGGTCTGCATTCGTTTCATCATCAGTTCCTGCAAGTCCTTGGCATTCGCATCATCGCTTTTTAGATTTTTAAAAATCCTCCGCATGATTTCAAGCTCGTTGCCGGACGACGATGTTTCCTTCGCAGCCTGCACAGTGATTCCGAATCGTTTAATTTGATCCTGCCTGAATTTGAGCATGGTGGAGATCAACACTTCCAGACGCTGCGCAGCCGTATCTCCGGATTGCATGAGCTGCTGGAATATATCCAAATCAGATTGGATCGTTTGACCTAACAGCTCACAAAAAATAGCTTCTTTGTTCGCAAAATAATGATAAATCAATCCTGGACTTATGCTAGCAGCAGAGGCAATATCTGTAATGGTCGTCGACCATCCTTTGCGGGCAAAGATGTCTTTCGCCGCTTCCAGGATGCTTATGCGCTGTGCCTCTCGTACACGTTTATTTTCTTCTTCCGTTCGTGGAATTGTAATCACCCCAATAATGATTAAATGGTTTATTCAACTATAAATCATTATTATACCGCCATCCTGCTTTGTCAATCGCAAGCGAAGAGGTGATCAACCGCGATAGTAGTCAGCGAGAGCGGCAAATGCCAGCTTGGGTTCCCAAGGCATGTCGGGATACGTATCACCCATACGGTCTTCAAAAATCTTCACAATCCCGAAGCTGGCCATATCCAAGTCTTCTAGAGGATCGCTGCGGTGTGGCAGATGATAGTATGCGAAAGAACATACAAACGTGTAGTCGACCCCTTCCCTGTTGTAAATGTCCAGCAATTCACGAATATATTCGGCTTGTTCAGCCTCGTCACGGATATAGCTGCCATTGAGTCTGAGCGGTCTGCCTGCATCGTCCCACACAATGATCTTGTCGCCGCGTCCGCCCAGGTCAGCCGCGCCACGGTAAGTGGTGCACCCGAATTCCGTTATAGCTGCTGGTTTTCCCATAGCCAGCAAAGCTCGCGTGCCGGCGATCAATTGGTCGGCAACCTCGGCGGACCTGTAGCCGCCATCGGTCGAAACGATGTCAAAGGGCGACCAATCCACCCCTTCAAAAGGAAGCGAGGCATAGCTGATCTTTCCACCGAATCTTTCCCGAACAAGCCCGACGACCTTGCTTAAAAACCTATTAATTTGCGCGGGAATGGTAGCCAAGACCTCACGAAGCCGCTCTGGAGCAGCAAACACGGACAGTCTCTCTTGAAGGGTTTCGCCAGGCAGAAACCCGACAGTAAAAAGGCTAATCTCAGATCCGGTGAGAAATACGACCTCCGCTCCCTGCTGACGTATCCGCTCGGCACGCTCTGCACAATCGACGATAAAGTCGGATTGCTCGTCGATGGTCAGTCCGCATGTGAAAGGGCAAAACCATACCTCCAATCCGGCATTGGCTGCGAATCTGGCCGCCATCTCCAAACGATCCGCATCGCCGCCAGTGATCCGGACCGCATTGCAGTGCAGGTCTTCCCGGATGATGCGCATCTCACGCTCGACGATTGCGGAATCGAAGCTTTTACGGGTGATGGTGCCCGATTCATTAATAAATCCTGTTTCATACGTAATCCCTTTTCCTCGCATTGCAATTACCTCCTTGTGATGTAAATGGCTCATCGTTCACTCATGCTTCCGTTTCGAAAGGGAACCAGCCGGGCATACGCATAATAACCCCCCACAATGAATCGGGTATCTCCAATTGGAGTTGATCCGTCTTGGCCAGCTTTGTTTTGATATCCTCTTCGCGACCTTGTGCGATTTTCTTCAGCCATTCAGGGTCCATAATAAGCTCTCTTCCCAAAGCAATCAGAGGGACTCCCGCTTGTAATGCATGAGCGGCATTTTCAGCTGTACGAATCGACCCGACTCCGATAATGGGAAGATTGCCAGCGTGTTCTTTAATGATTTCAATGCATGGTCGAGTGTCGCCATTCGCACGCTGAGAACCCGACCACATGTCAGTCTGTGAAATATGGAGATAATCCAACTTCTTCAACACAAGAGCCTGGACGAGCGCCAACGTGTCATCCATCGTAATGCCTGGTGTCTCGGCTTCTTCAGGCGTTATCCGATAACCAACAATAAATGATGGTTTGGCATGCAGCTCTACGACACGCCTAACCTCATCTACCACTTCCAGAGGGAATCTCATACGGTTTTGCCTTGATCCTCCCCACTCGTCATCACGCCTATTCGTATGAGGCGAATAGAACTGTTGAATGAGAAATCCGTTGGCGCCGTGGATCTCCACTCCGTCAAAACCCGCTTCAATCGCTCGTCTTGTCGCCTCTCCGAAAGCACGGATCATGCCCGGGATTTCTTCGGCGGTCAACTCACGCGGGACAATCGCACCTTCTTTAGGCTCGGGGACGGAGCTCGGACCCACAATATCATCTATAGACGGCGGACATTTGTGGCCGCCATGAGCGATTTGCAATACAGCTTTTGCGCCTACGCTTCGGACCGCAGAAGCGAGATTGCGCAAGCCCGGGATCAACTCGTCTCGGTCGGCCGTTGCTGATCCCGGAAAACCTCCGTTTGCCATAACCGATGCTGAACCCGTTATAAGCATACCGATCCCTCTTGCGCGTCGCACATAATAGTTGATTTCGACTTCTGAAACAGAGCCGTCCAAATGGGACGCCGTATGGGTCATGGGCGCCATCACAATTCTGTTCCTTAGCTGAACTCCACTCGTCAAATCGAAAGGTTCGAACAGTGGCAGAAACTCATCCTTCAATTGAATCCCTTCTTTTCCTTAAGATTTGGAAGCACGACATTTTCTTGTACAGTTTTTTGATTGAATTTTTTATTCAATATAAATTATGTCACCGCTTTTCTGCTTTGTCAAATCCCGCATTACAGTGAAAAATACCAAATGCAGCTTCTCTGTTTCGGATAGATGCAAGCCCTTCGATAAAAGCGTTCGAACAAGTGCGACGCGTAGCGCGAGCTCACCGTGTGTGAATGAATCATATCTCATTTATCAAGGCAGACCCCCTGCATGAAATGAAATTATATACAGCGGGTGCATGGCAATGTAACGCAAATAAAAAACAGGCCTCGGCAATCTCCCGCACCTGTTTGTCATTTACCGTCGCGCTCGAAATCCCATTCAGTCAGAACCAGCACACCATCGACCGCAGCCTGTCCCTGCCCCCTAATCGGAAGCAGGGACTGCCGTGACAGGACAAGCCATGCCGCCGCGCCTTGATCAGTCGATTCTGCTTGAAAGTGAACGTTTTACACGAGCGGATGCGGCACATACAGCTCTTCCAACCGCTCGACTTCCTCCGTTGACAATGTGACCGACAGCGCCGACACCGCCTCGTCCAGGTGGCTCATCTTGGTCGAGCCGACAATCGGCGCTGCGACCTCCTCTTTTTGCCATAACCAGGCCAGGGCAATCTGCGCGCGTGATACACCTCGATCAGCGGCAACCTCCGCCACTCTTTCCGCTATTTTGCGGTCAGCCGCTGCCGTCTTCGCGAATAACGCTTGGGCCACCTGATCCTGCTCGGATCGCGCGGTCCGATCACTCCAATCGCGGGTTAATCGTCCGGCCGCCAAGGGCAAGTATGGCGTAACACCGACGCCTTCATCTTTGCACAAGGGGAGCATTTCTCTTTCTTCTTCCCGATAGAGCAAGTTCAATCTGTTCTCCATGGAGATGAACCGCGTCCAGCCATTCTGCACCGCGACATGCTGGGCTTTGGCGAACTGCCAGGCCGACATGGAGGAGGCGCCGATATATCTGGCTTTGCCGGCTTTCACAACCTCGTGCAGCGTCTCCATCGTCTCTTCAATCGGCGTGTGCGGATCCCAGCGATGAATCTGGTACAAGTCGATGTAGTCCGTTCCGAGTCTTCTCAGGCTGTTGTCCACCTCGGTCAGGATGGCTTTGCGGGAGAGTCCCATCGCATTCGGACCTTGACGCATCGGAACGAATACTTTCGTGGCTATGACCACCTCGTCACGACGAGCGTAGTCATGCAAGGCTCGCCCGACCATTTCTTCGCTCGTCCCGTCGGAATACATATTGGCGGTACTGAAAAAGTTAATGCCCAAATCAATCGCCTTTTTAATTATCGGCCTGCTCTGCTCTTCATCCAGCGACCAAGGGGCATTGCCGCGCTCAGGCACCCCGAAGCTCATGCAACCCAGGCATAGCTTCGACACCTCCAAGCCTGATCGTCCAAGTTTTACATAGTCCATATCCCAACAACTCCTCAACGATAATGGGGAAGATGATGCAAGCATTAATGCGCAGTGGCCACTGCCGCAACCTCAGGTCGTCACATCAACCTTAAAGCCCTATATTGCCTTTGGTTGTCACACCAAACTTAGAGTGCTATATCGGCTTTAGGTTGACGCATCAACCTTAGAGCACTATACCATCTTGTGGTTGATACGTCAACCATGATATGATACCGACATGGATACTAATGAATTGAACGAGCAGGAAATGCGAATATGGAACCTGTGGAAAGGTACCTTCAAGCGAATCTTCGGTCGTGTCGTAGCAGACATGTCGGCGCACACGGGATTATCGGAGGGCGATTTCGGAGTCTTGGATCGGTTAGTCCAGCTGGGAGGCGGCAAGCTGCGTCAGCAAGAGCTGGCCGACTCGATGGAATGGGACAAGAGCCGGCTGTCGCATCATCTGACGCGAATGGAAAAACGGGGGCTCGTGCAGAGAAAGCCGCTGGCTACAGAGCGCGGAATTGAAGTGAGCATTACCGCTGCCGGACAGTCGGCCTTGGCAGAAGCCCTGCCCGTCGTCTCCAAGGCCATACGCACGTATTTTCTGGACCAGCTGACCGATGCGGACATTGAATCGATCACGAAGCTGGCAGAGAGGACCAAGGGAGACCCTTCCGTCTAAATACGCGCTGAGAACGTATGTTGGGGATGCGCAAAAAAGGAGCATCCTTCTGCCAGGCACGGCTAACCTTCCGCAAGCAGCCGATCTACCCGGCCGATCCACGCTCCGTCCGACTCCGCCAGCACCGTCGTCCAGCCGAGCGTTGCTGCGGGCGCTAGATTGCGCTGCTGGTCGTCCACATAGACGACCGGCCCCGGACGCAGGCCTGCAGCGGCAAGTCGATAGATCGCCGGCTCCGGCTTGCGGCAGCCGGCGGCGCTGGAGATCGTCGCGCTCGCCAGCAGCGGCGCGACCTGCCGCAGTGGCTCCGCCAGCCACTCCGCGCGATGGTTGCTGAGCAGATGCACATCCGCCAGGCGGCTCCAGGCGTGCAGCCGCGCCAGCGCAGGGAGCGGCTGCAGCTGCGCCCGGAGCAGCCGCCGGGCGGTCGCCGTATCGACGCCGGGGCAGCGTGCCTGCAGCCAATGCCAGAATTCCGCTTCCGGCACCGCCCCCGACCACAGCCCGGCCCGAAGCTCGCGCTTGAAGGCCGCGCGCAGCTCCTCAGGCGCATCGCCGGACAGTCGACCCAGCGCCTGCCAATAGCCTGGAGACAAATTCTCGACCAGCACGCCGGCCACGTCCAATACAAGCTGCGGCTTCATCACTCCCACATCCTTTCTTGTTCTGCGGCTTCGAAGCGAAATTGGGCGCCCGGAGGCGACCTCGTCCAAGCCAGATTCGACTAATCCGGGTTCGACACTCGCGCGCCTTCTGCCGGGCAGCCCCCGGCACGCACGTCCCAACACGTCCTAATGCTCCCATCACGCTCAACTGCACGCTCAAACACGCTGAACTGCAAAAATGCAGTTCAAATCGTCAGTTTCTCGGAAATTCGCTTCACGAACTGCAAAAATACAGTTTAAAATGGCCCCTCGGCGCCAAATTGGCCGAAATCGGTGAAATAAACTGTATTTATGCAGTTCAGCATCCTCTACTCATTTTTTCGATTCATTCTACTGTATTTTTACAGTTTGCGCTAGCCCGCCGCCCCTTCATGGCCCTCCATGACCTCCATGACCTCCATGCCTTCCATGACCATCCGTTAACCTTCCATGCCCTCCATGACCATCCGTGAACACCATCCGTTGACCCTCCATGCCTCCCCCGCGCGCTGCGATCCCAGCCAAAACGCCGCACAAGTCTCCCTGTGCGGCGCTTCTGCAGGCGTGCTCTGCCCATAGCTTCTGCGGGCGTGCTCTGCCCATAGCTTCTGCGGGCGTGCTCTGCCCATAGCTTCGGCAGGGGGCATGCTCTGCCCCTATTCCCTCTCATGCGACGTGTCAGCTTATACGCCCTCCGCTCAGCTCCCCGCGCCGTCCCCCTGCGGCAGCCCGGACGCCGGATAGTTGAACTCGCCGCGATAGTTGGACGCATTGTAGTGCGGATACTTCCGCGGCACAACGACCGGGTCTGCCGAGGCCGGGCGGTCCTGGGTGTAGATGTAGAGCCGCTGCCGGTCCCACAGCACGATCTCGTCGCGGCCGTCGCCGGTCAGGTCGATCACCTCGGCGCATTGCTCGGGATGGCCGTCGTCGGGGAAGCCTACGACGCGCCGCCCGTGCCCGTCGATCAGGCCGCCGTGGCGCACGCTGCCGCTCAGCAGCACGAGATCGCGGCCGTCGCCGGTCCAGTTGACCGGGGTGATGACGTTGCCGTTGCTCGTCGGCTCGAACTGATGCAGCAGCTCGCCCTTGCAGTCGAACAGGTACACGATCCCCTGATTGCCCCAGTACGTCGTGACGCAGATCTCCAGCCCGGCCAGGTCGGGGCGATAGTTGCCGATCGAGACGCGCTGGGCGTGACCGATCATCTCCTTGCGCAGCAGCCGGCCCTGCAGGTCGGCGATCATGAAGCCCTCGTCGCCGGAGGCGATGGCGATCTGCGGCTCCGGCGCGTCCGGATCCCAGCGGCCGATCAGGATCTCGTCCGTGTGATCAGTCTCCACCGGCAGCGTCGCCAGCAGCGTGCCGTCGTGATCGACGAGATGATAGCCGACGAACATCTCCTCCCGCCCGTCGCCGTCGATGTCCACCGTGTACGGGAAGTGGCCGGTAATGCCCTCGTGGAAGTGCCAGAGCGGCTCCAGCTTGTTGTTGTAGGCCCAGACGCGGCTGTAGCGGTCCTTGATCAGGATGTCGGTCGGCTGCGGGTTGCCGCTGAAGTTGCAGATGCGGATCGCGTCGACATTGATCCGGTCGAAGGCGTACGCACCGTGCGGCACGACGTACAGGCTCTCGTCCGGCGCGTCCGAGCGCGGCGTCCGGATCTGCGCCTTGACCTGCCCGGTGCGGCCGTCGAGAATCATCAGCATGAAATTGCGCGCCACGATCACCTCCTCGAAGCCGTCGCCGTCGATGTCGCAGATCTGCAGCGGCAAGTCCGCCGAGAGCAGCGCATGATCGTCCAGCGGACTCGGCTCGCCGAGCTGCCACAGCACCTCGCCGTCCAGATTGATCGCCGTCAGGCAGCTGATATGGGCGTAGGCGTCCTTGTGCCCGCGCTTCTGATGCTGGGCCAGCACGATATGCCACTCGTCCGTGCCGAGCAAGTGGCCGAAGCGAAGCTCCCGGGCCGTGCCGTACCCGCCCAGATCGAGCGCCTTCCACAGCCGCGGCTGCGGCTGCGCGGCGCGCAGCTCCGCCAGCTCGGCCTCGTCCACCTGACGCGCCGCCAGCCACGCCGCATGCGCGGCTGGCTCCATCGTCACCTGCACGTCGGCATATTGGGCCGGCATCCGCGCCGACAGGCCGATCTTGCCATGCGCATACGCCCCGTCCCGCGCCTCCAGCAGCAGCGCGCCGTCGACGTACCCGCGCAGCCTGTCGCCCGCGCAGACGACGCGCAGCTCGTAGCTGTGATCGCAATCATAGGCGAAGTCCGCCGACGCCAGCTCGTGCACGCTCTCCTGATCGCGCTTCAGGAGACGCAGCCGCCCGCCCTCGAGGCCGAGGAAGTAGTAGCGCCGTCCGTGCTGGTAGCGGCAGACGATGCCGGTATGCGACGCCGTGGAGAGCGGCCGCACCTGCGCCTGCAGCGTATAGTCGCGCCAGCTCGGATCGCCCTTGACGAGCAGCGGCCATTCCGGACGGATCGCCGCCTGCGGCCGCGTCTGCTCCATGTAATGGGCCCCGGCGTACTCGGTGACGATCCAGGTCGGACCGAGCCAGCCGTAATACACGACCGGGTCGTGCCAGTCGCCCGTATAGCCGGGATTGGGGTAATAGTGGTATTCGCCGAGCGCCGAGTGCTTCGGATCGTAAGGGAAGGGCCCGATCGCGAAGTCGCTGAAACGCTCGTGCAGCAGGGTAATGGTTGTCGTGGTCATACGTAAACCTCCTATCGCCGCGTCTAATCCTGCAAGCTCGCCTTGTTCGCCTCGTACCAGTCCGTCCACAGGCCGATGGCCTTGTCGCCGCCGGAGGCGCGATACTTCGCGACGAAAGCGTCGAAGTCGGCTTCGACATTGGCGTTGCCGAGGATCGCCTTGGCGCGGTACTCCTCCACAATCTTGGGCAGATTGTACGCCGCCAGCTCGGGATAATACGGCAGCGAGGCGGCGATCTTGTCGAGCGTCCCGGTGTCGCTGGCCAGCGTCAGATTGTCGATCACGTCGTCGCCGAACTCCGTCTTCATATAGGCCTTCACCTCGTCGGTGTACAGGCCGTGCTTGATCATCGAGAAGGCCCAGTGCAGCGCGTTGCGCTCGCCGATCTTCTCGTATCCGCCGTCCGCCGTCTCCTGCCAGTGGACGCCCTCGATGCCCATGAAGTTGTACTTCGTGCCTTCCTCCGATACCGCCCAGTCGTAGAAGGACAGCAGCGCCTCCACATTGTCCGTGCTCTCCGGGATGGCGATGTAATGGCGATTCGTCGAGTTATACGTGAACACCGTCTCCGAGCCGTCCGGACGCAGCGGCGGCGCGATGGCGATGAAGTGGTCGAATACGCCCGGCGAGAATTCCTTGCCGCTCTGGAAGTGCCAGAAGCCGTTGAACATGCCGTACTTGAGCGTGTTGATCTTCTGCCGGAAGATCGTGCCCGTCGTCGTCGGGAACTCCGGATCGAGGATGCCCTCGGCGGTCAGCCGGTTCATGAAGGCCAGGTATTGCTGGTAGGCGGGCGTGATCTCCGCGGGCAGCAGCTCGCCGCCCTCGTACGTATACCCTTCCGCGCCGAACGCCGCCTGGAACATCCGGCCGCCGTAGGACAGGTCACTGTTGGCGAGCAGGCCGAACGTGTCGTCCTTGCCGTTGCCGTCCGGATCCTTATCCGTGAACGCTTTCATGACGGCATAGAATTCGTCCACCGTGCGCGGAATGTCGAGCCCGAGCGCGTCCAGCCACGTCTTATTGATGTAGACGACCTGATTGAAGCCGTCATGGCGATTGTACGGCAGGGCCCACACCTTGCCCTCCTGCGTCACCGGCAGCCACGCCTCCTCCGGCATCACCTCGCTCAGGTTCGGATAATCGTCCAGATACGGCGCCAGATCGGTCAGCAGCCCGTCACCGGCGAATTGCAGCAGCTTGGCCCGATTTGCCTCCGTCACCATGAAGCCGTCGGGATACTCCCCGGAGGCCATCAGGATATTGAGCTTATCCATATAGCCGGCCGAGCCCGGCGAATTGACCTCTACCCTGACGCCGGTCTGCTCCTCCAGGTAGTCGATGTATTCGTTGTCCGTCAGCGACATCCCCTCGGGGTCGACATTATAATCGAACATCACCTCGAAGGTCGGCACGCTGCCTGCTCCGACCTGGCCCCCGTCGCCGCCGGTGGCGCCTCCCGTGTTGCCATTCCCGTCGTTACCGCCGTTATTGCCGTTGCCGCAGCCCGCCGCCAGCAGCAGCGCCGCCATGCCGAGCGCCCCCGCGCAGTGCCATCTGGTCCGCTTGCTCATTGCACACCCTCCCCATTTCTTCTCGCGCATTTCCGGAGACTGCCCCCGGATACCCCTCATTCTAGCTGCCCCAACCCGATGTTCAATGGATAATCTCTACGACGATGTATCGTTTTTACGATTCGGGGATGGCCGATTTTTTGCACATCCGGTTGCGCATGCGGTATTCGTTGGGCGGCATATGGTGCGCCTTCTTGAAGTGGCGGATGAAGGTGTGCACAGTGTCGTAGCCGCAGGACTCGGCGATCTTCTGGATCGTCAGATCGTCGTTCTCCAGCAGCTTCATCGCCTTTTGCAGGCGCAGCTTGATGACGTAGTCGAGGAACCCGATGCCGAGCTGATTTTTGATGAAGGCGCTCAAGTAAGACGGGCTCATCGACAGCTCTCCGGCCAGCATCGTCAGCGAGATCGGCTGGTCGTAGTGATGATCGATGTAGTCGATGATCAGCTTGAGGCTCGTATTGGACTGCGCGCTCTCGCGGCGCGACTCGAGTTGCTCCACGATGGTGCGGCACACATGCAGCATATACGCCTTTTTTTCGTCCAGGAATTCGTAGCTGTACAGCGTGATGAAGACATCCTCGCCGCATGCCTGATTGATGTCGATGCGCTGCTCGATCACGACCTTCATCAGCTGCGCCATCATATTCGCGCATACCGCGTCGATCCACTCCGGCGTGAAGCGCTCCGCCGCCATCGCCTGCTCCAGCGCCAGCGTCATGCAGCGCTGGATCGCCTCGAGCTTGCCCTCCTGCAGATAGACCGGGATGCGCCCGATCTCCTCGCTCCGCTGCTGCAGCGGCGCGTCCCCCGGAGCGGCGATCCGCTCGTAGTGGATGAGCGCGTGCTTGCCGTAGACCGCCTTGTATTCCAGTGCCGACCGGGCGTGGACGTGACAGCTGTGCACCTGTTCGAGCGGCCCCGCCACCTCGCTGACGCCGGCGCACACGGTGAGGCCGCAGTTCGCCAGGATATCGTCCTGGATATAGCGGATCGTCGCCTCCAGCTCGCCCGTCGTCCCCTCGTCCAGCGTATCGTGGCAGAGCAGGACCGCCACCTTCTCCGGCTCGGTGTTGATCGCATATGCATTGTAGCGCAGTGCAAACGTCCACTTGATCGCGCTGTAGATCTGCTTGTTCGTGAGGAAGCGCTCGCTGCTCGACTTGGCGAGCAGGTAATTGTAATAATTGTCGATCTGGAAGACGAGCACCTGATAGCCGCGCGCCGACAGCTCGACCTCGTACTGGGCGGCCGTCTCCCGCAGCTGCTCCACGCTGTGCTTGCCGTGCAGCAGATCGGCGATCAGCGCGCTGCGCGAGTCCTCCAGATGGCGCCGGAATCGCACCGCCGACAGCTGCTCCTGGCCGCGCCGGATATAGCGGAAGTAGACGAACATGAGCACGCCCATCGCCGCGCACAACCCGAGGATCGTGTAGGTGTAGGGCGCTTGGCGAGCAGCGGCCGGCAGCAGCTCGCCGCGCGGCACGAGCGTCAGCAGCTGCCACTTGCGCGCGGGCGAGGACGAGGACGAGCGGATGACGAAATAATCGCCGAGCATGTACGACGTCTGCTGCACGTCCAGCAGCTCGCGGCGATGCGCGCCATAATACGCGCGCAGTCCCGGATCGCCCGCCAGCAGCACCTGCTCGTGCTCGTCGAGCCACAGCACATGCGGGCTGCCGCCCAGCACCTGCTCCTGCAGGTAGGCGGCGTCGATCTGGATCGCCACCGCGCCGCGCTTGCCGATCGCCGCGACGGCGGAGATGCGCGGCGCGTCCTCCGAGCCCGAGACCTGCCACAGATAGGGCTGCTCGCGGGCATAGAGCGCGTCGAATACCGCATGCCGCGGGAATTGCGCCAGCTCGGCGAGCATGTCGTGCGTCGACAGCACGACATCGGTCTTGCGATTGTGCAGGTAGATCGATGCGATGCCGGCGTGGCTGTTGATCAGATCGAAGAAGGAGCCCTGAATCTGGCTGAGCCCGTACATATCCTGCGTCAGCTCGCCGGGATTGCTCAGCCAGGCGTTCAGCTCGCGGCCGAGCAGCAGCTGACGGTACAGCGCCTGCAGCTGCTCCGTGTACAGATACATTGATGAATACGCTTTCTCATGTCGCTGCTCATAATCGTACATGCGCTCGTCGATATACGCCGCGCGCGTTTTTTGATCGTACAGCAAGACGGCGGCGATCGACGCCAGGAGAATGACCGCAAAGACGAGCAGCACCGATTTGTCCTTCCATCCCAATAACCCGGTTCGCATGGCTGGCCCTCTTTTCTGCATGGGTGTCGGTTCCCAATATACGTGGGTCGGGCCTAAATGTCCAGATCAAAAAAACCGTTCACGCGTCATCCAAAAAGATCGACATGATCGCAAAAACGGTTCATAGGCAGACTGGCTGCGGCGCGCCATAATGGGGCCATACCGCGCCACTGGAGGGGATCGACATGCAAGCGCACTGGCGGCGAATCGCCAAGTACAAGTATCTGTATCTGCTGCTGCTGCCCGGCTTCGCCTGGTACCTGGTGTACAAATACTTGCCGATGTACGGGGTCATTATCGCATTCAAGGACTTCAACTTCGGCAAGGGCATCTGGGACAGCCCGTGGGTCGGCTGGAAGCACTTCGACTTCCTGTTCGGCTACCCGGACTTCTATCGCATCGTGAAGAACACGATCCTGATCAACGTCTACGAACTGCTGTTCTCGTTCCCGGCGCCGATCATCCTGGCGCTCCTGCTCAACGAGCTCAAGAACCTGGCGTTCAAGCGCTCGATCCAGACGATCGTCTACTTCCCGCACTTCCTGTCGTGGGTCGTATTCGGCGGCATCGTCATCCAGCTGCTCTCGCCCAATGACGGGCTCGTCAACCAGCTCCGGGAGCTATTCGGATGGGGCAGCGTGCATTACATGACGCAGTCGGATTACTTCCGCCCGATCATCATCGGCTCGCTCATCCTCAAGGAGACGGGCTGGCTGGCGATCATCTATCTGGCCGCGCTGTCGGCGATCGACCCGGAGCAGTACGAGGCTGCGACGATCGACGGCGCGACGCGGATGCAGAAGCTCGTGCACGTCACGCTGCCCGGCATCCGCAACACGATCGTCATCCTGCTCATCCTCAAGATCGGCAACATGATGGATTACGGCTTCGAGCAGATCTACGTGATGTACAATCCGACCGTCTACGATGTCGGCGACGTGCTCAGCACGTACATCTACCGCGTCGGCCTGCAGGATGCGCAGTTCAGCCTGACGACGGCGATCGGCCTGTTCCAGTCGGTCATCGGCTTCTTCCTGATCTGGGGCGCCAACCGGCTGGCGCAGCGCTTCAGCGACAATTCGATCTGGTAAAAGGGGGGATTCGACCATGTCCAAAAAAATACAGCCCGGCAATGCCGTGATCGGCGCCGTGCTGATTGGGTTTGCCTTCATGACCTTCATGCCGTTCTACTACGTCATCATGGCCTCGATCAGCGATCCGGCCCGCATCCGCGAGGGCGAGCTGCTGCTGTGGCCGCAGGGCCTGGACCTGACGGCGTACACGATCATCCTGCAGAATGAGCGCTTCATCACGTCGTTCGGCAATACGCTGGCCCGCACCGGGCTCGGCCTGGCGATCAACCTGTCGCTGCAGCTGACCTTCGCCTATGCGCTGTCGAAGCGCTATCTGCCGGGACAGAAGTTCTTCATGATCTTCACCATCATCACGATGCTGTTCAACGGCGGCATCATCCCGACCTATCTCGTCGTCAAGGGGACGGGGCTGATCGACACGATCTGGGCGCTCGTCATCCCGGCGGCGATCAGCACGTGGAACGTCATCCTGCTCAAGTCGTTCTTCGAGAACATCCCCGCCAGCCTGGAGGAGTCGGCGCGCATCGACGGGGCCAACGACCTGTCGATCTTCGCCCGCATCTATCTGCCGCTGTCGACCGCCTCGATCGCCACGATCGGGCTGTTCATCGCCGTCCAGCACTGGAATACGTACATGGACGCGGTCATCTACATCAATACGGCGAGCAAGCAGGTGCTGCAGATCTTCCTGCGCGACATGGTCGTGCAGCTCGAGATGGCGGCGGTGCTCGGGGATATGGGCGTGGTCAACGAGACGTCGAGCCTGTCGGTGCGCACCGCCTCGATCTTCCTCGTCGCGCTGCCGATCATCATCGTCTATCCGTTCATCCAGCGCTACTTCGTCAAGGGGGTCATGCTCGGGGCGGTGAAGGGGTAGGCTAGACGGCGCCGGCTAGCTCAGCCTGTACGTCGCAAATGGCTCGCCGTGCCGGAAGCGGTCGCTCAGACGGTCCAGCTCCGGCATGATCTCGCTCTTCAGCTTCATGGAAAGACTGCGGTAATTCTCCTCCACCTGCTCCGGCCGCGTCGCGCCGACGATGACCGTGGAGACGGCGGGACGGCGCATCAGCCAGGCCAGGGCGAGCGCGCTCGGCGAGCAGCCGCTCGCTTCGGCCAGCGCGCTGACGCTGCGGCCGAGCGCCAGACGTTCGTCGCTCAGGAAGCGCCGGAAGTTCGGATCGGTCTGCGCCCGCGAGCGCTCCGGCGCCGGCGCATCGCCGCTGCTGCCGTACTTGCCGCTCAGGATGCCGCCCCGCTTGCGAGGCCGGGCGCTTGTTGGCGTACGTGCATATGCTGTCCCGTCCCAGTATAGCACACGCCGCCGCGCCGATTCATCCTGCGGCTACCACGCCACCTGACAAAACCGGCTCGTCTCCGCCGATTCGTTGGCCTTCAGACAGAGCAGGGCGCTTAGCAAGCCGTCATCCAGCGTGGTACGCGAGCGCTCGCGACCGCGTATCGTCTCCAAAAAATTGTCCACCAGCGCTCCATCGCCGCCGCCGTGTCCATCCAGCGCGCTCGCGTCGATCGCATGCGACTCCACGCGGGCTTCATGATGCATATGCACCTTGAGCTCGCTCGCATACCAGTCGAATTCCAGCGTCCCCTTGTAGCCGAGCAGCCGGGCGCCGCGCCGCGCGGCACCGCGCCGGGCGAAGAAATTTTGCGAATAGCTGGCATGCATGCCGCTCTCGTACCGCAGCAGCGCGCTGCCCGCGTCCTCGTTGCCGGTATCGACCGCGAAGCAGCAGTATTCGCCGCGGCCGGGTCCGGGCTTCGCCTTCAATGCGCTCTCCTCGCAGGTGCGGTTTTCCTCGCAGTCCGCGCACTTCAGCCCCGCCGGCTTCGTCCCCTTGAACACCTGCTTCGACTTCATCGCACACACCGCAACCGGACGCATGCCGAGCAGATGATTCAGGTAATCGAAGTCATGCGTCGCCTTCTGCAGGAACAAGCCGCCCGTAATCCGCTCGTCGCGGTACCAGGAATGATAATACACGCCGCCGTAAGGCACATTGTTCACCGCCTGCACATGCTCGACCGTCCCGATCTTGCCGGAATCGACGATCTCCTTGGCGAGTCGGACAAGCGGCGTATTGCGCAGCGGAAACGACACGACCACCTCCGAGCGGGAAGCCGCGTATCCCGCCCGCAAGCGCGCCAGATCCTCGTACGTCGTGGCTACCGGCTTTTCCAGATAGAGCGGCAGATCGCGCCGCAGCACCTTGAGCGCCATCTCGGTGTGCAAATTGCAGCGCGTGCCGATGACGACGCCGTCCAATTCGCAGTGCGCCAGCATCGTCTCGGCTTCGGCAAAAAATTGCACCTGCTTCGCCCGCTCCCCCAGCTCTTCCCGCAGGGCGCCCAGGTTCGGGTCCGCAATCGCGGCGATCCGATAGCCCCGCTCGGCCGACTCGATATCGGGGAACACATCGTGAATCCGCAGCCCGTATCCGATTATCCCCAGCTTCACCATTGTCATCACCCTCGTTCCGCCCGGGAGACCGTCTGCGCTTGGCCCGACTCGGCCGAGGCGTACGCCGCTTCGATGACCTCGATCACCGAGCGCGCGTAGGCGCCCGTGCAGCGGATCGTATCGCGGCCCTGGACGGCCAGGAGCAGCTCCTCGAGCTGCAGCGCATACGGGTCGGCGCTGCGGTCGACCGGGACCTCCTCCCAGCCGTTGCCCGTGCTGAGCCATACGCCCTGTCCGGGCGCCAGGCGGATCGTCCCTCCGGTCAGCAGCAGCTCCGTCTCGTGACGCTGCACATTGTCGTAGCCCGACTGGGCAATCACGACCGGGACGCCGCGACTCGTCTCCAGCAGCAGCAGTCCGTTGCCCTCCACATCGCCGCGCCCGCCGTAATAGCCGAGCCGCGCGTGCACCTGCACGAATCGCGAATCGGTCAGCCATTGCAGCTTGTCGATCGAATGCGCGCCGAGATTCATGAGGATCCCGCCTCCGGCGCGCGCCTTGTCCAGGAACCAGTCGGGCCGGCGCGCAGCGAAATAATCGGTATGCCGCGTCTCGACAATCATCGCCAGCTCGCCGAGCTCGCGCTCGCGCAGCAGCCGCTTGACGACGCGGTTGTCGGCGATATACTGCTGCGTATGTCCGACCATCAACTGCACGCCGGCGGCGGCCGCCGCTTCGATGATCGCCGTGCATTCGCGCGCATTCATCGCCATCGGCTTCTCCAGCAGCATGTGACAGCCGCGAAAGGCGCAATACTCCGCCGCCTCCCGGTGCAAATGATGCGGCAACGAGATGATGGCCATTTCCGGCTGACACGCCTCGATCATGTGCCTATAATTGGTATAGGCTGCGATATCGTATTGCTGCGCAAGCGCCGATGCTCGCGCTTCGTTCAGATCGGCAACGGCAACGGCACGCAAGCCGTCGATCCTGCGCAGCGCTTGCAGATGCTGGGCCGCGATCGCGCCGCCGCCGACGAGCGCCACCTTCAAGCTCATTCCATCCCGCTCCTTCCTGTGGTTCGCACATTCCCTTCACTCCGAGCCGACATTGACCGTATGCCGCCCCAGCCCTTCCGGACCGAGCGCCAGATAGCCGCCGTCCACCGGCAGATCGGCGCCGGTCACGAAGGACGCGTCGTCGCTGAGCAAGAACAGGATCGGGCCGGCACATTCGGCCGGCTCGCCGCAGCGCGCCAGCATATGAAAGGCGCCCCAGATCGGCTCCCACTTGTCCCGGCCGCCGCCGTCCAATCCGGCGGAGCGGTCCGTCTCGCGCGTCCAGATCCACCCCGGGCTGACGCTGTTGACCCGAATGCCATAGGGCGCCAGATCGAGCGCCTGGCACTTGGTCATGGCGTGGACGGCGCCCTTGGCCGAATTGTACGTCCAGCGCTGCGGCTGGGCGATATGCGCCGAGATGCTCGATACGTTGACGATCGCGCCGCCGCCGGCGCTCTGCATATGCGGCGCGCAGTGCTGCGCCATCCGCGCGTAGCCGATCGGCCCGACGCCGTAGCTCCGCGCCCAATCGTCCGCCCCGGCCTCCAGGCCCCGACCGACGAAAGAGAACGCATTGTTAACCAGATAATGCACCGCTCCCATCGCAGCCGCCGCTTCCGCCACACAGCGGCGGCAGAATGCCTCGTCGCCCATATCGCCCTGGACATAGTGCGCCCGCAGCCCCGACTGCCGCAGCCGCCGCTCGACCTCGCGTCCCTCCCGCTCTTCCAGGCAGGTGAAGACGACGGCCGCGCCCTCGGCGCACAGCTCCTCGACGACAGCCAGGCCGATCCCTGAGCTGCCGCCGGTGACGATCGCGCACTTGCCTGCGAATCGCCCGTTCATCGTGCGGCGTCCCATACTCATCCCGGCCCCTCCTCCGGCAGCGGCTGCCAGCTCAGCCCGTCTGTCGAGGCCAGCATGCCGAAGCTGGTATACCCGTCCGTGTCGCCCATCAGCAGCATCCGCCAGCCGTCCGGCTCCCGCCAGACGAACGGCGCGCCGTGCTTGTCGCGCATCCAGTGCTGGAGTGACAGCTCCAGCCTGCCGTGCACCTGCCATGCGTAGAGATCGTCCGATGTCGCCCAGCCTACATGCTGCTCCACCAGTCCGGCGCTGTAGATCATCACCCAGACGCTGCCGTTGTGGAACACCGCCACATTCTCCACGCCGTCCGGCGCGTCCTCCATCACCCCCATCAGCGGCTGCTCCGCCGAGACGATCTGCCAGCGGCGCAGCTCGGGATCGTCGGTGACGGCGTGACCGAGCAGATTGGCATGGCCGCAGCCGCCGGCTATCGGCCGGCTGCCGGTGAAGTAGCAATGCAGCGTGTCGCCGTGGCGCACGAAGGTCGGATCGATCAGCCGTCCCCGCTCGTTCCAGGGCAGCTCGCGCGCCTCGTCCAGGAACGCCGTCTCCTCGCCCTTGCGCGCGAGGCCGTCCGCGGTACGCTCCAGCTCGACATAGACGAGCCGATTGCGCTCGCCAGGGTAGGTCTGATACGGGAGCAGCCAGCGACCGTGCCAGCGCACGAGATCGCCCGGCGAGGCGTAGCCGTCCGCCGACAGGTCGGGCAGCGGCTCGTACGAGACGAAGTCGCGCGTCCGGACGCAGCCGATCCGCCAGTGCGCCCGGTCCGCCACGCTGCCCTCGCCCTTGCGCGTGAACAGGATCAGATAGCCGTCCGCCAGCGGCACCACCGACGGATCGCGCACCGGCAGCCGCCGGGCCAGCACCGGATTGCGCAGCTGCGGCTGGCGCCCGGCGCCCACAGCCCCTGGCTGGTTGCCGTTCATACGCGTCCCCCTCCGATGCGGAAGGCGGACGTCGCCCACGCATACTCGGGATCGTCCGTGGCCGCGCTGCGGTAGGTGCCGATCAGCGCCCGCCGCCGCGCGCCCGAGACATTGGCATACGAGGCATGCAGCAGCAGATCGTGGAAGATCAGCGCGCTGCCGGCCCGCAGCGGCACCGCCCGGATGCGGGAGGGGTCGATCCGCCGCTCGTCGACGCGGCTGACGAAGCCCTGCTCGTCCGACGGCGGCGCCGTATGCGGCAGCCGGCCGGCCCGATGCGAGCCCGGCACGACCTTGAGGCAGCCGTTGTCCGGCGTCGCATCGTCCAGCGCGATCCACGCCGACACCTTGTGACTGCCCTGCCAGTATTCCCAGTCCTGATGCCACGGCGAATCGAACGCCGTCTGCTTGCTCTTGAAGACGAGCTTGTCGCTCAGAAATTCCAGCTCGCCCGGCAGCACCTCCTGCAGCATCCGCACCAGCTCCGGCTTGCGCGCCGCTTCGTGAAAGCGCGGGCTGGCGGCGGCCATGCCGACGTACACCCCCTGGCGATGGACGCGCTCGGCCTGCTCCGGACGCTCGCGCGTCAGCCGCTCCAGCACCTCGTCGATGGCCAGCCGCAGCGCCTCCACCTCTGCCTCGGCGTACAGCTGCTCGGCAATGACATACCCCTCTGACGCAAACTGCTGTGCTACATGGTTCATCGCGTGTTCACCCCTTCATCGTTGATGTCCGGTCATTCCTGCGTCCCCTCACTGCTGCTCGTATACGCCCAGATAGGGCACATCGGTGGCCGAGCGGACCGCATACGGCGTATCGTGGTCCGACTTCAGATAGATGCCGCGCTCCGTCTTGACGAACACGGGCGGATCGGGCAGCTCGACACGGGGCGGATGAATGCGCGCATATCCGGTCCAGGCCGGGATCTTGCGGTGGAAGCGCGCTTCGTCCCGCTTGCCGAGCAGATTGTAGATATCCTGCCAGAAGTAATCGCCGATCGACCAGTGCAGCCCGTCCTCGATCCAGAGACAATCATTGCCCAGCAGCACCGAGCGCGGCGGCAGCCCGTCCGCCCAGCCTCTCCAGAACGGCGCAGGGTCCGCGGTGCGGGACGCCAGATAGAGCAGATCGTGGGCGTGCCAGGCCGTGCTCGGCGCGATATCCGCTTCATTGCCCCAGCCGGTGGCGGAGACGAAGTAGCCGCCCGCCGTCTGGTAATGAGCGTAGGTGCGCTCGCAATCCTCGAGGAAGCCCTCCAGCTCGGCATCGCCGCCGAGCGCCGCGGCGCAGGCCCGGATGCCGTACAGCGTCAGGCCCATCCCGGCGATGAGCATCGGCTGGTCCAGCTTCTCCCAGCGTCCGGCACGGCGATGCCACAGCCGGTGGAAGCGGGTCTGGCCGGCGCCGTCCACCCATGCCGAGCGCACGATGTGGCGGCAGAGCGCCGCGGCGCGGTCCAGATACCGGGACTCGCCGAAGGCCGCGGCGGCCAGCACGAGCGGCACGATCATCAGCCCGTAGTATTCGGCCGGCTCCAGCGTGCGGGCGTCGCCGGCGTAGCGCAGCGTGCCTTCGCACGACGCGTCGGGCACGCCTGCCACATGATAGTCCCGGATCATCCGGTCCAGATCCTCCGTCAGCTCTTCGTCCCAGCGCCGCTCGCCGCAAGCCTCGCGCAGCGCCAGCTTTGCCCAGATCCGGGCATACTCCTGGTTGCACGTGCCCGACGGACCGGGACGGCCGCCGCCCCAGCGCGCTGCGCAGGCCTCGAGATTGCGCACGACCGCCTGCCGGACCTGCTCGCACAGCGCCTCGCCGAGCAGGGGAGCGGCATGCCGGACTGCAGTGGCCAGCGCGAGGTCGGGCACCATGTTGTGAATGAGCGCATTGCGCGACACCTCGCCCGACTCGAAGCCGATGTAGCGGTACTGCCCATTGTCCTGGAAGGACGCGATCTGGAAGCGCACGAGCCGCCGCAGCGTCTCGGCGCCGTAGTCATCCGGCCGCCGCTCGAGCAGCAGCGCCAGCGCGGACAGGAGCGGGCTGCTCCAGGTGCTGTGCCCGCTGTGAAAGTCGGTCCAGCGGTAGGGATTGCCTCCCCATACCGCATGATTGTTGAAGCCGTGGATGGCGCCGTCGGCGCAGATCCAGGCATGCAGCCAGCGGCCGAGCCGGACGGTATCCGGCTGCGCCGCGGGCGGACTCTCGAAGATGGTCACAGTCGCTGCCTCCTTGCGCGCATGCGCGCAACTTGCCCTCATGCGCGTTATTCCTTGAGCGAGCCGAGCATCGCCCCTTTGACAAAAAAGCGCTGCAGAAACGGATACACGATCAGAATCGGCACGGTGGCGAACAAAATGACCCCCGCCTTCATCATCTCCGGCGTCGCCGCCTGCACCGTCTCCATATTGCCGACGACGGCGCTCGCCTCGTCCTCGATCACCATATTGCGCAAGATGATCTGCAGCGGGTAGAGCTCCCGCGAGCGAATGAACAGCAGCGCCTGGAAGTAGCTGTTCCATTGCGTGACCGCGTGGAACAGCGCGATCGTCGCCAGCACCGGCTTGGACAGCGGCATGACGATGCTGGCGTAGATGCGCGGCTCCGAGCAGCCGTCGATCTTGCCCGAATCGAACAGCTCGCCCGAGATTCCGGCGAAGAAGGTCTTCATGATCAGCACGTAGAACGCGTTGAGCGCGCTCGGCACGATCAGGGCCCACAGCGTATTCTCCATGCCGAGCCCGCGGATGACCAGATACGTCGGCACGAGCGGCGCGGAGAAGATGAACGTGATCAGGATGCCCTGCAGCACGGCGATTCGCCCGCGCATCTGCCTGCGCGATACCGCGTAAGAGAGGCTCGAGCAGAGCGCCAGCGTCAGCAGGGTGCCGATGACGGTGATCCAGATGCTGACCCCCATGGCGCGCCAGAGCGCCCCCAGGCCGAAGATCGTCTCGTAGACATCGAGGTTGAAGCCTTTGGGCCAGAGCACGACTAGCTTGGCATTGGCATACTTGGGCGCGCTGAGCGAGACGGCCAGCAGATGAATCAGCGGAGCGATCATGCTCAGGCTGAGCAGCGCGAAGAACAGGCTGTTGATCCATTGAAAGGTGCGCTCCGACTTGTTGGTTACCACCGGCTGTCCCCTCCTCTAGTACAATCCCTGACCGGTCGTCCGCTTGCTCAGATGATTGAGGCCGACGATCAGCACGAGTCCGATGACCGACTTGAACAGTCCGATCGCCGTCGTGAAGCTGTATTGCGCATTGAGCAGTCCGACGCGGTAGACATACGTGTCGATCACTTCCCCGATATCGCGCACGAGCGGATTGAGGAAGACGAGGATCTGTTCCACATTGGTATCGAGCATATTGCCGATGCGCAGCAGCAGCAGCGTCACGATGGCCGGCGCGATCGACGGAATCGTGATCGACACCATCTGCCGCCAGCGCCCGGCGCCGTCCATCACCGCCGCTTCGTACAGATTCGGATTGATCCCCGCAATCGCCGCCAGATAGATGATCATGCCCCAGCCGACCTCCTTCCACATGCTCGTCAGCACGACGACGCTGCGGAAGAAGCGCGAATCGGAGACGAATTCGACCGGCTGACCGCCCAGCGCTTCGACGGCCCGGTTCGCCAGCCCGTCTACGGCCAGCAGATTGATGAAGATGCCGCCGACGATGATCCACGACAAAAAATGCGGCAAGTACAGCAAGGTCTGGACGGTGCGCTTGAACAGCATCTGCCGCAGCTCGTTGAGCAGCAGCGCCAGCAGCAGCGGCGCCGGGAATCCGAAAAACAGCGTATAAAAACTCAGGACCAGCGTATTGCGCAAAATGTTCATGAATTCCTCGTATTCAAACATGAAGACGAAATGCTTCCACCCCGCCCACGGGCTGTCCCAGATGCCGATAAAAATGCTGTAATCCTGAAACGCAATCACATTGCCGAGCAGCGGCACATACTTGAATACGAGAAAATACAGCACGCCCGGGAGCGCAATCAGCCACAGCATCAGCGAATCCTTGCCGCTGAGCGAGCGCAGCCGGTTCCGCATCGCCGCTCACCTCCTCTCCTTCGCGCCCGCCGCCCGTCGGGAGGCTGGCGCGAAGCATGTCCGCACGGATCTGTCGCCGATCATTCGCCGTAAAACGCCCGATGCCACTGCGTCGCCTCGGCGATCGCTTCGTCGCCGCCGCGGCTGCGCCACTCCTGCACGAACGACTCAAACCCCGCGTCCACTTCCTCCCGGCCGGTCACGACCTTGGCGAACATATCCAGCAGCATCGTGCCTCCGCCGGCGAAGTTCGGTATCAGCTCGGGGCGCGTCTCGAACGCTTCCGGCTGCGGCATGTACATCGCTTCGTTCATGAACGTATTGCGCTCGGCAATATCAAAGCCCGCCTTGAGCGCGTCTGCCTGCGGCGACAGCTCGACCATCTTCGGCCCGTTCAGGCTGTGTCCGGTGACGTTGACATTGATCTGATAGGCGCGCATCTCCATATTGTCGGCATTGTTGGGATTGTCGGGGCCCCACACGATCTGGCCGTCCCGCAGCTCGTAATTATGTCCCTCGATGCCGTAGGCGTAGAATTCCTGCACCTCGTCGCTGCTCCAGGCCCAGTCCAGGAATTCGATGATCTGCTCCGGCCGCTCCACGTCCGAGGGGATCATCCAGACGTAATAGATCCCGGCGTTGACCGGCTGCAGGCCCTTGCCGCCCGGTCCGGCGGGCGGCTCGACCATGATCGGCTCCGCCTCCGGCTGATCGATGAATTGCGACGGATCCCACTGCTCCACGTAATTGTCCACATAGTGGACCCAGCTGCCCGCGAGCCCGTTCTGGATGCCGGCGAACCAGTCCGCCGACTTGTTGGTGAACAGGTTCGGATTGACATAGCCGTTGGCATACAGCTCGCGCCAGAATTGCAGCACGTCCTTCATGTTGTCGGTGATGACCGAGGGCACGAATTCGCCGTCCTCCATCACCCACAGGTCGGGGTATACGCCGAATTCGTAAAAAAACAGCTCGCTTCCGGCCATGTTCTCCCGGGCATAAAAGCCGTATTCGTCATTCGGGTCGCCGTTGCCGTTCATATCCAGCGCCTTGACCTGCTCGAAGTAGGCCAGATATTCCTCCGGCGTCGACGGGACCTCCATGCCCGCCTGCTCCAGCCAATCCTCGCGCACGTACAGCGCCCGGGTATGCGGATTCGGCACCAGCGCCGGAATCGCATAGATCCGGCCGTCCTTGGATACAGCCGGGCTGTTCCACGCTTCCTCCGGAATGCGCGCCTTCAGATTCGGGCCGTATTGCTCGATCAGGTCGGTCAGCTCCAGCACCGCTCCCTGCTCGACGGCGCCGGTGTGGGCCGGATAGTCGAGCCCGTACGTGCGGATCAGATCGGGCAGATCGCCGGAGGCGAAGCGCACGGTCAGCTGGGTCTGGAAGTCCTGCCAGCTCAGGAATTCGAAGTGCAGGTCGTACGCGTTGCCGGAGAGCTCCTCCAGCTTCTGAACATAGCGGTTGTCGTCCCAATCGCTTACGGTCTGGGTGTACGGCGCCGGCGAGGTCGACAAAATCGAAATTTCCCTCGCTTCCTCCGTCGCGGCTGCGCCGTTGGCGCCTTGTTCCCCTGCTGCGGCCCCGGGCTCGTCCGTCGTCGCCCCGCCTTCGTTGCTGCAGGCGGCAGCCAGCAGCGCCAGCGCGAGCAGCAGGGCCGGCGGTCCGAGCCGCCCATTGCGTTTACGCATCTTCCCTCATCCCCCTCGTCATGATGATTGCAGGCTTTACCCTTTCATTGTAAAAGGCATGCGCAGCCGTTGATATCAACTTTTCTGCCAATTCATGATCTATTTTTCATCAGCGGATGCCGAGCCGTCGACGGTATTCGCTCGGAGAACAGCCGATCTGCTTGCGGAACACGCGGGCGAAATGGGAATATTCGTTGTAGCCCACCCGTCCCGCCACCTCGTACACCATCGCCGCCGGGTCTTCCAGCAGCTGCCTGGCGCGCTTCATGCGCAGCTCGGTGACGAACTCGACGAATGTGCGGCCCGTCTCCATGCGGAACATCCGGCTCAGATGCGAGACCGACAGCCCGACCTGCTCCGCCGTCTCCTGCAGCGACAACGCGGGGTCGTCAGCCTGCGCCTCGGCCAGCTGCATCGCCCGCAGCACGGCTTGACTGCGCCCCCAGTTGCGCTCGGCGCGCAGCTGCCGCATCAGCGTCCGCAGCTGGGCGTGCGCCGCCTGCAGATCGTCGCCGACCCGGCCGGTGAAGTCGACCGGGCGAAAGGCCGCCTCCGGCAGACGGCCGCCGTAATCGTCGCCGATGCGCTCGCTCATGCGGTAGAGCAATTGCTGGTACAGCTCGTGCATATCCAGCCGATCGCCCAGTTCCTCGGCGGCGGCGGCGGCCAGAGCGCGCCACTGCCGGTCGAAGGCCGCCTCCTCGGCCATCCACAGGTGGCCGGCGAGCGTCGCGATCAGGTCGCGCCACTGCTGCATGCGGGCGAAGGTCTGCGGCAGTGCGGTCCGCGCCAGATCGAGCTTGTGCGCGACCTGGCGCAGCACCCGATGCAGCTCCTCCGGCTCGACCGGCTTGAGCAAGTAATCATGCACGCCTCGGCGCAGCCCTTCGCGCACATAGTCGAAGTCGTCGTATCCCGAGATCAGCACCACCTCCAGCCGCGGGTACAGCCGCTTGGCCTCGCCGGCCAGCTCGAGGCCGTTCATCTGCGGCATCATGATGTCGGAGAGCAGCAGCTGCGGCGGCTGGCGGCGCAGCTGCTCCAGCGCCTCGCGGCCGCCGCGCGCTTCGCCGATCAGGACGCAGTCTCCGGCTTCCTCGATCATCTGACGCAGACCGAGCCGCGTCGGCGTCTCATCCTCCACGAGCATAATCTGCAGCATCGTCATCGCCTCCGTGTTCGTCAGGTATCGTAATCGTCACCACCGTGCCTCCGCCCTGGGCCGCCTCGATCCACAGCCCGTACGGCTCGCCGAACAAGAGCCGGATGCGCTTGTGCACGTTCCACAGGCCGATGCGCTGCGGCAGATCGGGCAGATCGTCGCGGAGCAGCTGCGCGGCCGTCAGCTCGCCGAACAGACGGTTGAAGCGCTCCCTCGCCTGGCGCGTCATGCCGCCGCCGCGGTCAGCGACCCGCACGGCGCATCCGCCTGCCGTCCGCGAGACGAACAGGCCGACATAATCCGGACTGCGGCCGTGCTGCTGGTAGCCGTGCAGCAGCGCATTCTCCAGCAGCGGCTGCAACATCAGCCGCACCGCCGGCAGGGCATGCGGATCGAGGCCGACCGCGACGCGGATCTCGACTGCGAGCTCCTCGTGGCGCTCGCGCTGAATGTCCAGATAGGCGCGGGCATGCCGCAGCTCCTCCTGCAGCGTCACAAGCTGCGTCCCGCTGTGCATGCTGTAGCGAAACAACCCGGACAGATTGGAGACCAGCTTGCTGATCGGGCGCATGCCCGCCATAATCGCATACGAATGAATGGTACCGAGGGTATTGAACAGGAAGTGGGGATGAATCTGCGCCTGCAGCGCCTGCAGCATCGAGGCGGTCCGACCCAGCTCCATGTCCTTGGCCCGCAGCTCGGACCGGTGCACGACCTGGATCAGCCGCTTGTACTCGCGGACCATATGATTGAAGCTGCGGTTGAGCGCGCCGATCTCGTCGCGTCGCCCTTGGTCGGCCTCCACGTCGAAATCGCCCATCTCCGCCCGCTTCATCAGCTTCTGCAGGCGCAGCAGCGAGCGGGTCAAGTGCAGCGTATAGCCGCCGAGCAGCAGGAGCACCCCGGCTGCGAACAGCAGGCTGAACGACAGCGTCAGCGCGCGCAGCGCCTGCAGATCGGCATTCAGGCTATGCATCGGCACCTCGAAGGCGATCGTCCAGCCGGTCAGCGCCGAGGTATGGTAGGTGACCATCGCTTCGTCCGCGCCGCTGCCGGTCATGCGGAAGCCGCGCGCTGCGCGAATCGAGGCCAGCTCGTCCGCTCCGGCGAGCGAGCCGATGCGGCTACGGTCCGGGTGGTAGATATATTGGCCCGCGGCATCCAGCAGATAGGCCGTGCCGACATTGTCCAGCTTGAGACTGCTGAGGATATCGCGTATTTTGCTGAGGTTCAGGTCGATGATCATGATGCCGCGATTGGCGGCGTTGACGGGATCGGCGAATACTTTGTAAGCGGTGATGACGGGGATGGCGTCGATGCGGTTCAGGCCTTCGATGACGAAGTCCTCCTCCGCCCGAGCCGAGGCCAGCCGCTGCACATAGCGGTCCATGCGGTGATGATTCATCATGTCCTGGCGGGTGCTGTAGCGCAGCGATTCGCTGATGATGAGGGTGAAGCCGTAAATGTCGGAGCGTCCGTAGACGAGGTTGGCGTACAATTCCTGGCGGATGCGGCGCTGCAAAATAAACAGGTCGTAATAGTCTTCCTGCTCCACGTGCAGAAATTGCTGCACCGACGGATTGACGAGCACCGGCACCGCCATGCGCTCGAGCTCGGACAGATAGGCGTTGATGTAGCTGTCCGTCTGATCGACGAGCATGCGGCTGTAGTACGCCGCATTCTCCTCGATCGTCCGGTTGGACTGCCAGTACCACAGCGGTCCGAGAATGGCGAAGGGCACAAACAAACAGAGGATAATCATCAAGGTGAGTTTGGATTTGAGCGACAAGTTCATCCGGATGCAGCTCCTGTTCCGCGCTGCTGTGCCCTGCCCCGCTATTCCTGATGCCGGCCGGCATAGGCCAGTCTGCGCTGATAATGGGGAGATACCTGGTAAGGCTTGCCTTGCTGGCCGATCAATCGTCCGCCCTCGGCCATGCCGTTGGCGCGCGGCTCCAGCTCCCGCACGAGCCGCTGCCGCCACTGCGCCAGCTGCCCGGCATAGGCCGGATCGCCCGAGACGTCGCGCCGTTCGCCGGGATCGGCCTCGAGGTCGAACAACTGCTCTTCGTCCAGTCGCGGCAGCCAGACATACTTCATGCGGCCGTCGGTCACGTACTGCGTCTCCTGCTCGTCGGCATAGCAGGTGCTATGCTCGCCGTGCACGTATTCGCGCCAGTCCGCGGCCTCGCCGCCGATCAGCGGCAGCAGGCTGCGTCCGGTCACCTCGGACGGAATGTCCAGCCCCGCCGTCTCCAGAATCGTCGGCATGATGTCCTGCAGCACCGCCGGCTCGTCCACGATGCTCCGCTGCGGCCTGCCCATGCGGCCGGGCTGACGTACGATCAGCGGGATGTGCGCCGAGCCTTCGTAGGCGTACGTCTTGCGCCACAGATGGTGATCGCCCAGCATGTCGCCGTGATCGGACAGATAGATGACGAGTGTGTCGTTCATCTGGCGCGTGCGCGTCAAGTAATTGAGCACCAGGCCGATCTGATGATCGATATGATGCACGGCGCCGTAATAGCCGGCCCGGGCCCGCCGGATCTCCTCGTCGCTGCGGCGTCCGCGCCAGGCATTGTGATTGGCGGCGTCGCGCGGCACGTCGTGGCGCGCTGCCCAATCGCCGATTGCGGCGGCGGGCAACTGCTTGTTCATATACAGATCGTAATAGTAGGCCGGCGGATCGTACGGCGAATGCGGACGACAGAACGACATCATCAGGAAAAACGGACGCTGCGGGTCCCGCTCCTGCAAGAAGCGCAGCGAGGTCTGCGCCGTCCAATTGGTCGGATGCAGGAACTCCGGCGCGTGGAACGGGCGGCTGATCCAGGAATTCCAGTCGACGCCGTGATCGACGATGCCGTAATCGCCGGTCTTATTGCGGTCGAACCATTGCTGGTAATCGGAGACGAAGCCCGGATCGAGCTGCCTGCCGTCCTCGTCCAGCAGCGTCTGATGGAAGCCGCGCAGCGAACGCTGCGGCTCGAAATGCATCTTGCCGACGGCACAGGTATGATACTCTGCCCGGGACAGCTCGCCCGGCAGCGTATGCGCGTAGCCGTCGATGAACTGGCCCTGCCCTCTGCCCATGCCGAGAATGCCCGTATGCCACGGGTCCATCCCCGTCAGCAGGCTCGCGCGCGCCGGCACGCAGGACGGACATGGCGTGTAGGCGTTGCGGAACAAGGTTCCTTCGGCGGCCAGCCAGTCCAGATTGGGCGTCTCCACGGCCGGATGGCCCATGCAGCCCATCGTGTCTCCCCGATGCTGATCGGCCATGATCAGCAGGACGTTCGGTTTTTTCATGCTTGTCCTCCTAGTATGAAGTATACAGCCCGCTCGCTCGGCAGCGCCACTACAATCGCACGCGTACCTGCCGCTTCCTGTGGCGATTCACGGCGTCCGCGCAGCGCAGGACGGCAAGCGTCTCCTGCGGCTCGATCGGCGCCGCGTCGCGCTCGCACATCGCGATATAGCGCAGCAGCATCGTGCGGACATACGGAATCTCGTGCGTCAGCAGACTCGCGCTGCGGCTCGCGCGCTCGTAGTGTACCGTCAAGCGGAACGCGTCGCTGCCGGTGCGGTTGCCGCGGACGACGCCGTAGCGGCCGCCCGCCCATTCGCCGACGATCAGATCGTGCCGCGCGTCGCCCGCCGGCCGGATCGCCCGGCAGTCCGGTCCGAGTATGGCGAAGAGCGCCTCCAGCGCATGGATGCCGTAATCCAGAAAATCCGGCTTCCCCGCAAGCCAGTGCACCGGTCCGCTGATGTCGGCTCCGGTGATCGCCCCTGCGCCGCCATATCCGGCCAGCTCCAGCAGCGGCTCGGTATAACGCAAGGCCGAGCAGCTCATCAGCGGCACGCCGTGCGTGTCGGCCAGCGCAAAGATCGCCTCGCCGTCCGCGGCGCTGGCGGCGAGCGGCTTGTTGACGAAGAGCGGCTTGCCCAGCGGCGCGGCGCGCGCGGCCTGTGCCGGATGGGCGGCAGCGTCGCCGCTGCCGAGCATCAGCGCGTCGCAATGCGCGGCCAGCGCTTCCGGCGCGTCATACTCCGGGACGGCGTACGCCTGGGCGAGCGCAGCCATGTATTCGTGCTCGCGCTGCGCGGCAGCGCTGCCGTCTGCGCGGCTTCGGCACATGCCGGCAATGACCGCACCGGGCACGCGGTACGGGTGCAGCGGGTCGTTGAGCAGCTCGGCGAATCGCAGGCTATGCGAGGTGTCGAGCCCCCAGATGCCGATGCGAAGCATGACATCCGCCTCCTTCCTGCACCCATTGTACCGGCCGGGCACGGCGTTTCCCATGATCGATTTGTGCAAAAGATGATCGATTTTGCCTCGCCGTGCCGGCGGTCTTGTTGCCCCGTATCGTTTCATCGTATCATAGATTCCGCATCCGTTATGGCCTTTGCGTCTGCAATTCGACGCCAGGTCTGCCGGAAATCCAGGGAACGGGAGATGAGGGTATGGCAAGGGAAATGGAGCTGGAGGGTCATTTGGCGGAAGGGTACGCGCTGAGCGAGTCGCAAATTGCCGATTATGCGCGCGACGGTCATCTGCTGCTGCCGAAGGTGGCGAATCGGGAAATACTGAAGGCGTTCGCCCCCGCGATCGAGGAAGAAGTAAAGCGGCTTAACCGTCAGGACAAGCCGCTGCGGGAGCGCGATACGTATGGTCAGGCGTTCATTCAAATCTCCAACCTGTGGGAGACCAGCGCGCAGGTCCGGCGCTTCGTCATGGCGCGGCGCTTCGCCGGGATCGCCGCCCGGCTCATGCAAGCCGACGGCGTGCGCATCTATCACGATCAGGCGCTGTTCAAGGAACCGGGCGGCGGCCATACGCCGTGGCACCAGGACCAGATCTACTGGCCGCTCGATACGACACAGACGATCACGATGTGGATGCCGCTCGTCGACATCCCCGCCGATGTGGGCTCGATGTCGTTCGTCTCCGGCTCTTATCACCGCGGCTATATCAGCAAGCTCGTCATCTCCGACGAGTCGCACCGCACGCTGCAGCACTATATCGACGGCAGCGGCATGCCGGTCGTCCACTACGGAGCGATGCAAGCCGGAGACGCGACCTTCCACGCCGGCTGGACCCTGCACAGCGCGCCGTCCAATCCGACCGACGCGATGCGCAAGGTGATGACGATCATCTATGTGGCGGACGGCACGCGCATTCTCGAGCCCGACTCCAATGCCCGCCGTAGCGACCTGACGCGCTGGATGCCCGAGCGCCGTCCGGGCGAGCTGGCGGACAGCCGTCTTAATCCGCTCGTGTACAGCGCCGCGGGTAGCTGACGACGCTCAGGGCGCGTCCTTGTCGCTGGCACCCTGGCCGGTTCCGTCCTCATCCGAAGCGGCCGCCTCCTCGCGCTTGGCGTGCCTGCGCGGATGCAGCTCCTCCATGATGCGCTTGCCCGTCTTCGTCGCCGCCAATCCGCCGCGGGCGGTCTCGCGGTACTTGTCGGGCATCGCGCCGCCGACCTCGCGCATCGCCTCGATGACCTCGTCGGAGGGGATGGCGCTGCGCACGCCCGCGAGCGCCATCTGCGCGGCGGTGATCGCCGATACCGCGCCGAAGCCGTTGCGCACGATGCACGGCACCTCGACGAGGCCGCCGACCGGATCGCAGACGAGACCGAGCGAATTCTTCAGCGCCAGGCCGACCGCGTGCACCGCCTGCTCCGGCGTGCCGCCGCGCAGCTCCGCGAGCGCGCCCGCCGCCATCGCTACGGCGGAGCCGATCTCCGCCTGGCATCCGCCCTCGGCGCCGGAGACGAACGAGCGATTGGCGATCACATACCCGAGCGCGCCTGCCGTGAACAGCCCCTCGGTCATGCGCTCGTCGCTCCAGCCGAATTCCTCCTGCGCGCTGACGAACACGCCCGGGATGACGCCGCACGAGCCCGCCGTCGGGGTGGCGATGATGCGGCCCATGCTCGCATTGACTTCGGATACGGCCAAGGCATAGGCAAGCGCTTTGTCCCCGAGCGGTCCGAGCATGCCCGCGCCGCTCTCCCGGAGCGCTTCGACCTGCTTCGCGTCATTGCCCGTCAGGCCGCTGCGCGAGCGCGTGTCCTCGGTCAAGCCGCGTCGTACCGCCTCCTTCATCACCCGGTAATAGTCGGTCATCTTCATCTTCTCTTGGCGGACCGTGCGTCCGGATTCGCGCGCCTGCTCCTCCAGCATGAGCCGGTGGATCGGCAGTCCCTCCCGAATACACAGCGCCGCCAGACCTTGCAGATCCTGGAATCTCATGTGCGCCGCCTCCTCTTCGTCAGATCGATCTTGCGCACCTCGCTCACGCCCTCCAGCCGGGCGATCGAGCGCACCAGATCGCGCGGCAGCGGCCCGTCCGTCTCCACCACGGTGAGCGCGGCGCCGCTGCGGCTCGTGCGGTCGACATTCATCTGTCCGATATTGAGCCGCGCCGCGCTCAGCAGCCGCGTCACATCGGCCAGCAGGCCGATCCGGTCGGCATGGCGCAGCACCAGCGTCGGGAAGCTGCCGGAGAAGCGCACGTCGAATTCGTCGATGCCGACGATCGCGATATTGCCGCCGCCGATCGAGGTGCCGGTCACGAGCAGCTCGCGCCCGCCGCCATGCATCTGCAGCGCCGCTGTGTTCGGATGCGGCACGTTGTCCGGCTTCGGCACGAAGCTCAGCTCCATGCCCGCCTGCTCGGCCGCTACCAGCGCCTGCGGAATGCCGTCGTGGTCGGTGTCCCAGCCGAGCAGCCCCGCCGCCAGCGCCACATCCGTGCCGTGGCCGCGGTACGTATCCGCGAACGAGCGGTACAGCCTAATCACGACCCGCTCCGGCTGGCTGCCCAGCAGCTCCCGCGCCACGCGGCCGATCCGCACCGCGCCCGCCGTATGCGAGCTGGACGGCCCGATCATGCCGGGCCCGATGATGGAGAATACATCCTTGAAGCGCATGGTCGCCGGGCCTCCTTTACATTCATCACCAGCAACGTTCCCCCTACTTCAACCAGTCCTGCAGATGCCGGCTGACAAATGCATCGTCGTGCAGATGCGGATAGTCGCGGTACACCCGGTCGATCTCCTCCGCCTGGCCAGGCGACAGCGTCTCGTGCGGATTCAGACACCACGTGCCCTGCATCAGCCCTTGTCGGCGCAGCACCTCATGGATGCCGGGGATGCAGCCGGCGAAGGCATGCGCCGGATCGAAAAACGCCGCGTTGCTGTCCGTCACCTCAATGTTGCGCGTCAGCCACTCGGCATCGATCGACCCGCTCTGCCGCGCCGACTTGATCTCCTCGAGCAGCGCCACCGCGCGCTCGGTCCAGACCGCCCAATGGCCGAGTAGCCCGCCGACGATCCGCTTCTCCACGACTTCGCCGTCGATGCGGAAGCGATACGTCGTGAACAGGTCGTTGACGATGTTGTCGTCGTTGCCGGTGTAGAGCGCGATCTCATCGCGACGGCTCGAGGCGCAGACGGCGCGCACGACGTCAATCGTCTGGTAGCGGTTGAACGGCGCCATCTTGATCGCGATCACACCCGGCAGCTCGGCGAAGGCCTTCCAAAATTCGTAGCTCAGCACTTGCCCGCCGACCGACGGCTGCAGATAGAAGCCGATCACCGGAATGCGCTCCGCGACCTGCGCCGTGCGCTCCAGCAACTGCGCCTCGGTCCAGCCCTTGAGCCCGCCCATGCTGAGCAATCCGGCATCGTAGCCCAGACCCGCCGCGATCTCCGCCTCCTGCAACGCCTGCTCGGTCGGTCCGCAGATGCCCGCCACCTTGATGAAGGGGCGCGTGAGCGCCGCCTTGTCGATCTCTTCGGCCGCCATGCGCAGCACCGGCTCGAACAGCCCGATGCCGGGATCGCGAATCTCGAACTGCGTCGAGTGCACGCCGACGGCGACGCCGCCCGCACCCGAAGCCATATAATAGCGCGTCAATGCGCGCTGACTGCGTTCGTCCAGCTTGCGCTCCGCGTCCAGCGCGAGCGGATGGGCGGGGATGACGAGTCCGTCATGCAGCGCCCGCTTCATTTCCGTGGTCCATTCCCGTGCAGCCGTCATCAGAATTTCCCCTCCCGTTCCTGGAAATGCGTCGGCTTGTCGATCAGCTTGCCTCCGCTCGCCAGCCATTGCGCCGTCCAGTCGATCATCTGCAGCAGCGAGACGCTCGGGTAGCCCATCAGCTGCATCACTTTCGAGGCATTCGAGAGTAGCGCCGTATCCGACTCTACGCCCTCGAAGACCGGCTCCTTGCCGAGCCGCCGTCCGAGCTCCGTCGCCGCATAGCGCACGGATACCGTCTCCGGCCCGGTGACATTGAGCAAATTGGGCGGGCTCGAGGTGTGCGCCAGGGCACGCAGCGCGATATCGTTGGCGTCGCCCTGCCAGATGCAGTTGAAGTGACCCATCGACACGTCGATCGGCTTGCCGGCTTGCACCGACTTGGCCAGCTCCAGCAGCACGCCGTAGCGCAGGTCGATCGCATAGTTGAGCCGGTAGATCAGCACCGGGGTGCCGTTTTTGTGGCTGAAATGCTCGAAGATGCGCTCGCGGCCGAGGCAGGAGGCCGCATATTCGCCGATCGGGCCCGGCGTCATGCTCTCCGAAGCGCCGCCATGCTTCACAGGGGTCAGCGGGTACACATTGCCAGTCGAGAACGCGACGATGCGCGAGTTGCGGAACTTCTGCGCCACGCGGCCGGGCAGATAGGCATTCATCGCCCAGGTGAAATATTCGCGGCCGGTCGTGCCGAATTTGGTGCCGGCGGCATAAATAATGTTTTTGACGTCAGGCAGCGCGTCCAGCGCCGCATCATCGAGCAGATCGCAGGCGATCGTCTTCACGCCGCAGCTCTCCAGCTCTTCTTTCAGCCCAGCCTCGGAAAAGCGGGACACGCCGTACACCTGCTTTTGCACGCCAGCCAGCTCAATCGCCTTGAGCGCCAGCTTCGCCAGACTCGGGCCCATCTTGCCGCCAACGCCGAGCAGCATGATATCGCCGTCCAGCTCCTTCATCATGTCAATCAGTGCGGGCGAGGGCCGCACCATCAAGCGGTCGAGATCTTCCAATGTTTGCAGCATGCAGTCAGACTCCTTCACATGGTTTTGTCGGTTTTCCATTTGCATCAATCTGCACTCATCATAACGCCCCTGACTAATAAAAGACAAATCTTTTAATCGTCCATAAATGGGCGTCGCTATATCTCGTCCTGCGACCCTTGCACCGGTATCCCCTTCGCTAAGAAAGTTTGTACATGCAAGGTCGGTGTGAACATGCAGGCTGCCTTAGAACTCCGAGCTAACGGTTGCCATCGAGGTTATGTTGCGCGAATCCGCCTCTTGTAAATTTTAACGGTTGCACCAGTGGCTATTTCACCAAATTCACTCAAAACCACATAAATTTGACGAATTAAGCTCCCCTGCAACCGTTAGCGCTAAAAAACATTCAAATTATCCGAATTAAGCACGCTGACAACTGCTAGCGCGCACGAGCAGTTCATGACCATCCCGCATGTTCCGTTCAGACAAGCGGCACCTCTTCCGGCCACCGCTGCGCATTTCCACTGCGTCGGCTTGTGCGCTTCCACTGCTTCCGCTTGCGCATTTCCGCTGCTTCCGCTTGTGCGCCTCCACTACTTCCTCTTAATCATTTCCAGTGTTTTTTCTTGCTCACTTTCATGATCCTGCTTGTGCATTTTCCCTGCTTCCGCTTGTGCATTTCACGGTCTCATTTGCACGTTTTCACTACGTCCTCTTGGGTCTTTCACGGTTCCATTTACGCGTATGCACTGCTTCCTTTTGGGCTTTTCACGGTTCCCGATTTTGCATTGACATTTTCCTGCCTGCGGGCATATAATTGGCATCACAACAATAAAGTTTCCTTGGGGCAATTTTTATTCCGGAGGGCAATTTCAAGCTTCAAATAACCCCTGTATTCCAATCATTCATTTGCATGAAAGAGACGCCTGCATCTAAAGATCGCCGTTCTGTGTCCTCCGGAGCTTATCCAGCACGATGGCAAGGTCGTTCAAATTTCAATTGTGATGAGGTGATGAAACATGGAGACCGCAACGCGTGAACAACTCGCTGCCTCCGGTGCGCTGCAGGGCAGCGTCAAGGGGCTCCGCAGGCTGCTTCCCTTTCTCGGCCCGGCGTTCGTCGCAGCCGTCGCCTATATCGATCCGGGCAATTACGCGACCAATATTGCCGCCGGGTCGGCGTACGGCTACAAGCTGCTCTGGGTCATCCTCGCCGCCAATCTGATGGCCGTGCTGATCCAGCTCCTGAGCGCCAAGCTCGGCATCGCCACCGGACGCAATCTGCCCGAGCTATGCCGCGCCCGCTACGCGACGCCGATCGCAGTGCTGCTATGGGTGCAGGCCGAGCTGGTCGTGATGGCGACCGATCTGGCCGAATTCATCGGAGCCGCGCTCGGCCTGCATCTGCTCTTCGGACTGCCGATGGTATGGGCCGCCCTGCTGGCGGCGGCGGGCTCATTTGCCATCCTGGAGCTGCAGCGGCGCGGCGTACGCCATCTCGAGGCCGTGATTGCCGGCATGATCTTCGTCGTCGTGATCGCCTTCGCCATCCAGGTGTTCTATGCCAGTCCGGAGGCCGGTCCGCTGCTGCGCGGACTGCTCGTGCCGCGCTTCGAGGGCACAGACAGTCTGCTGCTGGCGGCGGGCATGCTCGGCGCCACCGTAATGCCGCATGCGATCTACCTGCATTCGGCGCTGACGCAGCGTCGCATCGTCGGCGCCGATGACCGCGAGCGTCGGACCATCTATCGCTTCGAAACCGCCGACGTGCTGATCGCAATGGTGATCGCCGGCGGCATCAACGCCAGCATGCTCGTCGTCTCGGCGGCGCTTTTTCATCAGTCCGGCCTGCGCGTCGACGATCTGGGGGTCGCGTTCGGCCAGTTCGGCGCATTGCTCGGTCCATTCGCTGCGGCGCTGTTCGGCATCGGGCTGCTGTCCGCCGGTCTGTCGAGCTCGTCCGTCGGCACGATGTCCGGCGACATCATCATGCAGGGCTATATTCGCAGACGCATTCCGATCTATCTGAGGCGCGTCATCACGATGGCGCCGCCGCTGGTCATTATTCTGCTCGGCCTCAATCCGACCAAGGCACTTGTCGGCAGTCAGATCGTGCTTTCCTTCGGCATCGCCTTTGCGCTCGTGCCGCTGATCCTGTTCACGAGCGACCGTCGGCTGATGGGCCCGCTCGTCAACCGTCCGTGGACGACGGCGATTGCCTGGTGCATCGCCGGGGTGATCATTGCGCTCAACGTCTTCTTGCTGGCGGATACGCTGCTCTAGACGGTGTGCCCTTGGCCTGTCTCAACTACGATCGCCCGGATCCGCCACGCACGACGGCAATTCCGCACACGGACCGGCGCACGGCCGGCCACTAACCTGGTCCCAAAGTCGCCGCCCCGTATCGCTGCCCGCTCAAAACGAGCGGACATCGTCCGCGGGTAAGCCGAACGAGGTCGATCCGACCTGCCTTCATGAGTAGCAGAGTCGTGATTCGGCTCGTGAGCGAACTCGCAGTGCGGGCGCAAGCGGCTCTAACGATCAAGAGAAACGCTTAGCGCCGTTTTTCGGATCCCTTCGCCGTGTAACGGTCATGAGCGACGCTTAGCGGGGATAAGGGGCGGTCCAGGTGACGAAAATGACCGCTAAGCGGCGCTGGTGTCCGTTAGAGCTGCGCACCAAGCAACGCAGGTTGTCCCTTCCAACTACCGCCGGCCATACAGCACCTATCTGCTCCGCGGTCCTCTGATTATGTCGCCGCTAGCTGTGCCTCGTGTCTGCCCGCGGCACCCGTACGGGCGCCAGCCCCCATGGCCCCTGAATGCCGCCGTTTTCTGTGCCGCACGGCCGCCACCCCGCCCGTATCGGCGCGCTTTCGGTGCAGCGTGCCCGCCCCCGCGGTCCGGGCAGCCGCACTGCCATCACAAAATCAGGCGGCCGCTAGCGGCCGCCTTCGTACGTCTCCAAAAAGCTCAGGCGAAAAACCTGCTTCGGCCGACCCTTCGGGACCTTCACGTATCCGGCGACGCGCACCAGCCCGTGGTCGGTCCACTGCTGCACGAGCCGGTGGGTGCTGCGCACCGTCACATCGAGCACCTCGGACAGCTCGTGAACCTCGTACTCGAGCCGGCCAGTCCGCCCGACGTGATGCAGCAGCCGGCTCAGATAAGCCGAGGTCATGCCCGCGTCCTCGGTGCTGCGCAGCAGCTCGCTGTCGGTGAGCGAGAGGCTGACCTGGATCGGGTCGGTCATCTCCAGCGGGCCGATCCGCGTCTTGTCCTCGCGCACGATGAAGCAGGCGTTGCCGCCCGCTTCCTTGGCATGGCGCAGCGCGAGCCGGGCGTGCGTGCCCGCTTCGTTGGCGCTACGGCCAAAGCCGATGCCCATGCTTAGCGACAAGTCGAGTGTGCGGCTGATCTCCCGTGCCAGCGGCACGCTCTTGTAGCCGCCGGTCTCGCGCTCGAAGATGCCGCGCGTTGTGAAGAACAGATAGTCGTCGCTGCCCAGATGAATGAGATAGCCGTCCAGCGATTCGACGTAGTCGATCAGCGTGCGATGCACGTCCAGCTTGAAGCGCTGGATCTCGTGCTCCGAGCTGTGGCGCTCGAGCTGCTTGCCAAAGTCGTCGACGTTGAGCATGCCGACCACAATCTGCGCCTCAATGCCGCGCCGCGTCTCGGTCGAGAGCAGGGCCCGTTCCAGCGCGACGACGATGTTTTGCGACGAAGGCGTGATCCACCCGCACGGCACGCCGCGCGCCCCGAGAATCTCCATCACCTGGTGCTCCGCGGTCAGCGCGCCGCGGCTGCGCCCGCTGCGATAGTGCCTTTCGTGGAATTCGACCAGCGCCGCCGCGCCCGGATGCAGCGCCTGATCGTAGCGAATGAACGACGCTTGACGCTCGTCGAGCTCCGCTGTCAGCTTGTCCAGCGCCGAGCTCGCCAGCGAATCTATGCTATAGGCGGCTTCCTCGCTCGGTGCCACGCCCGCCAGCACCTGCAATTGATAGAACGCTCGCAAAAATCCCGTGTCGGTCAGCGGAATTACGTGGATCGGCTTGCGCTCCGGCTGCATTTCCTTGATCGCCGGGTGAAGCAGGCCCGGTCCGGTCAGCATCAGCACCTCCACGTCGGGCAGCAGGCGCTGCGCCGCCTCCGCCGCCTGCTCGGCGGTATCGGCTGCCGCTGTCACCGGCCGGAACGACGGAAAATCGCTGATCACCCGCAGCACCTTGCCAAGCATCGCCTCCGGGCCGATCAGCCCGATCGCGATTTGATTGTCCCCATCGGTCATCGTTTATGCGCTTCCTTTGCATTCATAGGATGCCCTCATTATAACGGCTCTTGACGAAGAAGGACAACTGCAACTGTGCCACGTGCGACGGAATACGGTTGTTTCGAGTCGGAAGGGACTCGCATTTCTAGCCCGAATCCCTTATGAGAAAAATTCACACCTAGAGGAGATGAAACCAATGGCAAACAACAAATTGCTAAGAATGGACAATGTCGGTATCGTGGTCGAATCCATGGAGGAGTCCATCGCATTTTTCGAGGAGATCGGCTTGAAGCTTGAAGGTCGGACCACTGTCGAAGGGGAATGGGCCGGACGCGTGACCGGACTTGGTACGCAGTGTGTCGAGATTGCGATGATGGCGACCCCCGATGGCCATAGCCGACTTGAACTTTCGCGCTTCCTCACGCCTCCGGCCGTATCCGATCACCGAGATGCTCCTGTTAATGCCCTGGGCTACTTGCGCGTCATGTTCACCGTTGCAGACATTGACGAACTGGTGGCCAGACTGATGAAGCACGGGGCGCAGCTCGTCGGCGAAGTGGTGCAGTACGAGCAGGCCTATCGACTCTGCTACATTCGCGGCAAGGACGGCCTCTTGATCGGACTGGCGGAGCAACTGGGCCAACACTAATCCAATCAAAAAGCCGCCTCTTTTGCGCATTTCTGCGAGGCGGTCTTTTTGTCACGAGCTTCGCGAGCAAGACGGTTTATTCCCCGCCCGGATACAGCGTCGCATTATACAGCCGCTTCGTCTGCGCCAGCGGCACGCCCGGCCTGGCGGCGATCAGCTCGCCCGGCACGGCAGCGTAGATCGCGACCTCGCCCTCGCCGTAGACGAGCACATGGGTGCGCCCGCCTCCGGTCAGATCGCCGTGCTGCACATAGCCGTCGCGCGGGAAGCTGCAGACCGCCCGGCCCTCGCCGTCCAGCAGCGCAGGCAGTTCGCCTCCGCCGCGGCGGTACGCGAGGATGTGATCCGCTTCGCCGCCGTCCCAGCCGCGCACCGTCTCGATGATAGTCAGCCAGCCCGGCGTGCGCCGATCTTCCTTCCACAGCTCGCGGCCGTCGCTGCCGAGCAGGAAGATGCCGTCGCGCCCGCCGTTCGGACCGCCGCGTACGATCCTATCCAGACCCGCTACCTGCAAACCCGGCGGCTCGGGGCGGAAGCGGCCAAGCGCGATATGCTGGGACTCGATCGAACCGTCGTAGCGCCACAGCTCGTGCCCCTCGGCGTCGTAGGCGACAGTAACGCTGCCGCCGATGACGAGCTGCGTCTGCCCGTTGCCCGCCAAGTCCCCTGCCCAGATGCAATCCGCATGCTCATCAAGATCGCGGCAGGACCAGCGCACCCGGCCATCCGCTCCGAGCAGGTCGTAGCCCGCCATCACCTCGTCGCGACCGTCGCCGTCGAGATCGATCGCCCACGGATAGTGGCCGAGGTTGCCCTCGTGCCGCCACAGCAAGCGGAAGTCTGCGTCCAGCGCCCACATGCGGCGGTAGCGGTCCTTGAGCAGGATGTCGCGCGGGCGACCCTGCCCGCTCAGATCGGCCAGCACGATGCAATCATGCGCCGACGGGTCCGGCAGCGGACGGGCCTCCCGCACCTCGCCGGTCTTGCCGTCGAGCACAAGCAAGCGCTTGTCCATGACGCATACCAGCTCGCAGCAGCCGTCGCCGTCGAGATCATAGAGCTGCGCCGGATAGTCCGAGCCCGGTCCGCCGGCCTTCGGGTCAGGCGTCCCGCGCTGCCAGAGCAGCTCGCCCTCCAGATTGTAGGCGGTCGCGCATTGCACCTGATGCGGCACATAGCGATCGTCGATACCGCCATCCGCCTGAATCAGCACCAGCTCCATGCGGCCGTCTCCATTAAGATCGCCGAGCAGCATGCGGCAGCGCGCTCCCGCCGCGCGGATATCGAGCATCCGCAGCAGCGCCGGTTCTGCCGTTTGTTTCGTTGCCATATTTCGCACCTCTCTCTTGCGGGCGGGCGCCGGCAATTGGCCGCTCGGACCCACCGGCTGCGGACAGCAGCGGGCTTCGGGCGGCCTGCGACACCCTCCAGCAGCCTCGCATTTTGCGCTTATTTCCGCCATCTACCGCATCTCGACTCAGTAGCCTCGCATTTTGCGCTTATTTCCGCCATCTGCCGCATTTCGGCTCAGCAGCCTCGCATTTTGCGCTTATTTCCGCCATCTGCCGCATCTCGGCTCAGTAGCCTCACATTTTGCGCTTATTTCCGCCATCTGCCGCATCTCGACTCAGTAGCCTCGCATTTTGCGCTTATTTCCGCCATCTACCGCATCTCGGCTCAGTAGCCTCACATTTTGCGCTTATTTCCGCCATCTGCCGCATTTCGGCTCAGTAGCCTCACATTTTGCGCTTATTTCCGCCATCTGCCGCATCTCGACTCAGTAGCCTCACATTTTGCGCTTATTTCCGCCATCTGCCGCATCTCGACT
>NZ_JACXIZ010000049.1 GCF_014705605.1 Paenibacillus sabuli | reverse complement strand
TCCCGAAAGAATCTGGGGCTTTACGCTCGTTGTTCAGTTTTCAAGGAACCATTTTGTTCGTCTTGCTCGCCTCCGCTCTCTCAAGCGGCGACCAGAATAATATATCACATTTCCTTGGTATAATGCAAGACTTTTTTTAAAATTTTTGCGGTGGCAGTGCGCTGATTCGATCGATTAAGATGTGCCAGCGATCCCCTAAAGTCAAGCAAAAGGAGCCGTGTATATGACCCTCGCCGCAAAAGCGGCAAGAAGTAATATACCACGGCTCTCTATCCTGCGTCAAGCATTATTATATTTATTCTTCTTCCGCTTCGCCGGGGGCTACATCCAGTTGCGGAAGAGCACCTTCATCCAAGTTCTCCAGCTCGCCATCCACAGCCTCGACTGCAGCTTCGACCAAGGCCTCTGCTTCTTCGCTGCGTTCTACTTTGGTTACCGTAGCGACGGCGTCGTCCTCGCGGATGTTGATCAGCCTTACTCCCTGCGTGATGCGTCCCATTTCCGAAATTCCGGAAATACTCGTGCGAATCATCGTCCCCGAAGAAGTCATAATCATAAGATCCTCCTCGTTGCTGACCACCTTGAGGCCCACGACGGGACCATTCTTATCCGTCACGTTCAGGGTCTTGATGCCTTTACCGCCGCGGCTCTGGGTCCGATATTCTTCGATATTGGTACGTTTGCCGTAGCCCTTCGCCGTCACGATCAGCACATCCTGCTCGGGGATGATGACATCCATGTCGATAACCGCATCGTTGTCATCCAACTGGATGCCTTTGACGCCCGTCGCCGAGCGCCCCATGAAGCGTACATCTGATTCCAAGAATCGAATGGACATGCCCTGGGCTGTGCCCATAATGATCTCTTTTTGGCCGTCTGTGAGTTTGACGCTGATTAGATCGTCGTCCTCGCGCAGGGAAATGGCAATTAGGCCGACCTTGCGGATGTTGGCATAATCGTCAAGCGAGGTTTTTTTGACCACCCCTTGCCGGGTTGCAAAAAACAGGTAGTGCTCGGAGTCGAACTCCTGCACCGGAATGACCGCATTGACGGTCTCGCCCTGCTCGATCTGAATCAGATTGATAATCGGCGTGCCGCGTGCTGTCCGGCTCAATTCCGGAATTTCGTAAGCCTTCAGCCGGTACACCTTGCCCTTATTCGTAAAGAACAACAAATAATGATGGGTATTGGACACAAATAGATGCTCGACAAAGTCGTCTTCCTTAGTCTCCATGCCGATTACCCCGCGTCCGCCGCGCTTCTGACTGCGATACGTCTTGACCGGCAGGCGTTTGACATAGCCGGTATGGGTGACGGTAATGATGACATCCTCCCGCGGAATCAGGTCCTCGTCAAGAATCTCATTTTCGCCAATAGCCAGCTCCGTCCGGCGCTCGTCGCCGAATCGCTCCTTCAGCTCGTTCAGCTCTTCGCTGATAATGCCCAGGATCAGCCGTTCGTTGGCGAGAATTTCTTCGTATTCGGCAATTTTGCGCAGCAGCTCCGCATACTCCGCCTCGATCTTGTCCCGCTCCAGTCCGGTCAGGCGCTGCAGGCGCATATCGAGAATCGCTTGCGCTTGCTCCTGGCTCAGCTCAAAACGCGAGATCAAGCCGTCACGCGCTTCATCGGCGGTGCGCGAAGCGCGGATCAGCGCAATCACCTCATCGAGATGATCGAGCGCGATGCGTAGTCCTTCGAGGATGTGTGCGCGCGCGCGCGCCTTGCGCAGATCGTATTCGGTACGACGGCGAATGACCTCGATCTGGTGATTCAGATAATGATACAGCACATCCTTGAGACTGAGCACCTTGGGCTCGCCGTTGACGAGCGCAATCATGTTGATGCCAAAGTTGCTCTGCATTTGCGTGTGCTTGTAGAGATTATTCAAAACGATGCTCGGGTTGACATCCCGCCGCAATTCAATGACGATACGCATGCCGTTACGATCCGACTCGTCTCGAAGATCGGTGATGCCGTCAATATTTTTGTCCCGCACGAGCTCGGCGATTTTTTCTACGAGCCGCGCCTTATTGACCTGGTACGGGAGCTCGTGCACCAGGATGCGCGCCTTGCCGCTCGTCTCCTCGATGACGGCGCGGGCCCGCATCGTCACCGATCCCCGACCGGTATTGTACGCCTGGCGGATGCCAGAGCGTCCCATGACCAGACCGGCTGTCGGAAAGTCGGGCCCTTTGATAAATTCCATCAGCTCGTCCGATGTGATTTCCGGGTATTCAATCATGGCCTGCAGACCGTCGATAACTTCTACAAGGTTATGCGGCGGGATATTCGTCGCCATGCCGACCGCAATGCCGGAGACACCATTGACGAGCAGCTGTGGGAAGCGCGCCGGCAATACAGCAGGCTCATGCTCCTCCCCGTCGTAATTGGGGATGAAGTCGATCGTCTCTTTGTTGATGTCACGCAGCATTTCCATCGCAATTTTGGAGAGGCGTGCCTCTGTATAACGCATCGCTGCCGCCATATCGCCGTCGACCGAGCCAAAGTTGCCGTGGCCGTCGATCAGCATGTAGCGCAAGGAGAAATCCTGCGCCATCCGCACCATCGTCTCGTAGACCGCGCTGTCGCCATGCGGGTGATACTTGCCGATGACTTCGCCTACGATCCGGGCCGATTTTTTGTAGGGCTTGTCCGGGGACATGCCGAGCTCCGACATGGCAAACAAAATTCGGCGATGCACCGGCTTCAATCCGTCGCGCACGTCGGGGAGCGCCCGGCTGACAATGATGCTCATCGCATAATCCATAAAGGAATCGCGCATTTCCGTTCCAATATCACGACCTCGTATTTGAGGGGAACGCTGATCTTCCGCCATGCTCAACCTCCTGATCTATCCCTAATCAACGCACTATGGTTAGTATATTCATTTCACATTTAATAGACAATTAAACGTGCGAACGCGTTATTGTCTATTATACCATTCCTTGCTGCCGGTGTGGGAATAAAAAGGCAGTCCGTTTCCGGATACCGGAGACAGACTGCCCAGCGCTCCTGAACTTGAAGCAGCTTCTATTTATTGTTCTCCGCTACGCAGCGCGATCATATCAGCGAATTTGTCGCAAGAGTGTTCGTACAATCGCTGCAAATATTCAAGCAGCTCTGAATAGCCGCCGATGGTCCGGACCTTGGCGCGTCGCTCGATCGCGGAGGCCACATCGGCCAGCACGGCCATGCCGATACTGAGACTGGCCGACTTGATATCATGCGCGGTCTGCTCGGAGAGCGTCAGATCGCCCGCTTCCACCGAACGCGCCAGCATCGCCAACTTGGCTGGCGTATCCTGCTGATACATCTCGAACAATTGCCTTAGCATCGCCAGATCTTCCTCGTCCCAAGGCGAGGCGACAATGTCCTGGATCGTCTCCAGATGAATCAATTCTTCTTCATTGGGCTCGCCATTCAGCGCACGCTTTTCGGCTTCGCTTTTCCATTCCGGCAGCCACAGATTGAGCATTTCCCGCAGCTTTTCGAGCTGCACCGGCTTGGTGATGTAATCGTCCATTCCCGCCTGCAAGCTGCGATCGCGGTCTCCCTTCATCGCGTTGGCCGTGATGGAAATAATGGGCACCCGCTCGCCGGCGCATGCCGCGCTCTCCAGCTCGCGAATTTTGCCGGTGGCCTCGAAGCCATCCATGACCGGCATCTGATTGTCCATCAGCACAATGCCTGGTTTTTGTTGCTCCCACATCCGGACCGCTTCCTCTCCGTTGCGGGCCACCAGCACATTGGTGAAGCCAAGCTGCTGCAGCTGCAGCATGGAAATCTGCTGATTGACGACGTTGTCCTCCGCCAGCAAAATAACCGTATCCAGATTTTTCTGAGCCAGCTTGTGCTGGGATTTAAAGGCCGAACGCGGGGCTACGATTTCGCCGGCCGGCACCTCCGCTTTTTCGAGCTCGATTTCGATCCAAAAGGTGGAGCCGACGCCTTTTTCGCTGACGACGCCGATTGAGCCATTCATCATTTCCACCAGCCGCTTGGTAATCGACAGGCCAAGTCCGGTAGAGCTCTGCGGCTGGGTATACGATTGGTCCACCTGATAAAAAGGCTGGAATAATTTTTTGCTATTCTCCGCGCTGATGCCGATCCCCGTGTCGCGCACCTCGCAGCGCAGTCTTTGCTTCACCCCGGAGTCCGCCACCATGAACCAGCGAATTTCGATCTCGCCGCTGGTGGTAAACTTGATCGAATTGCCCACAAGGTTCACCATAATTTGGCTGATCCGATTGACATCCCCCCGCAGCAGTTGACTAATCTGAGGGTCAAGGTAATACGACATGCGGTTCATCTGCTCGTCTGCACGTGCCTGCAGCAGTTGCATCACGTTCTGCACTGCCGGCTGCAGGTAGAATTCCTTGCGGTCCAGAATCATTTCGCCCGCTTCGATTTTGGACAGATCAAGAATATCGTTAATGATGCTGAGCAGCAGATTGCCGGAATTGAGAATAATCGAAACCGTTTTTTGCTGCGCTTCGTCCAGCTCGGACTGAGATAGGAGCTCCGTACTGGCAATAATGCCGTTCATCGGCGTACGAATCTCATGACTCATCGTCGCCAAAAAGATGCTTTTGGTTCGATTGGCGTTCTCGGCATTTTCCTTGGCCAGCTTGAGCTCAATATTGGTCTTGGCCAGCTCGCGCTGCAGGGAAACCATCTCGTTGTTCAGCGCCGAAAATTCGTCGTAATTTTTTAGTTCCTGCTCCAGCTTCTGAACCATCTCCTGCGACAGCTTTTTAATCGTATCGCGCAACGAGACCATCTGCTGGTTGTTGATTTTCATCAGTTCATCGTAAAAGTAGGAATAGCTCGTGCTGTATGTGGAGCCGACAAGCAAGATATGGTCCTCAAACAAACCGCCGTTCATGTAAAAAAGTTCGGTCTTTTCCGGCAAATTCAGGTTGATCTCCCAATTGAAAACCGCTTGCTTGCGCGACAATTCTTCAAGAAAGTCCCGAAACTTGACCGTATTGAGCTCATCCATCGCGGAAAACAAGCCTCGCGATTTGTCAATCCGATCGGCAAGCTTGAGATCGTCCCGGATGATGCGTGTGATCTTTCCCCGATTGTCGCATAGCAATGAGATGACGTTACCCTGGTCCTCCTCCACGCTAAGTTGTCCTCCCAGCTTCGTCTGATGATACTAAAGGGTTCAGCAAATGCGTAGCCATCTGGATTGCCTCACGGGCCGAAACGGCATATCCGTCCGCCCCGACCTGCTTCCACAGGTCCTTGTCGATATTAAACGGCAGCCCGCCGACGAGTACCTTCACGTCGGCGCATCGTTCGTCGGCGCGAATATCGGCAATCAGATTTTTGACCAACGTGACATGATAAGTCATGGTGGCCGAGACGGCCAATACATCCGCCTTGCGTTTGATCACGGTATCGATAATGGCCCTAGTGGGCACGTTGGCTCCAATGTAATACGTATCCCATCCATGCAGCTCGAAGATATCGGAGATCATCCGCAAGCCGATCTCATGCAGTTCCTGCCCGATGCACGCCGCCACCAGTCTGGGACCGCCGCCCTCGGCCGAGAAGATATACGGATAGAGCTGTGACATGATCGTCTGGGTAGCTGCAGTAAAATAATGCTCCTGCGCGACGCTGATCTGATTCGTCTGCCACAATCGCCCAATCTCGTATTGGGACTGCTGGAAAATATGGGTATAAATCTGCTCCACGGATATTTGGCGCTGCACCAGGTCCATAATCAGCCGACTCGCGCCGCTGCGGTCGCCGCTCAATAGCAGCTCCGTATATTGATTCGCCTCTGCTTGCAGCTCGCTTTCTTCCAAATGCGATTTTTGCGGAGCCAGCGGCGTTGAAATTTGGACATAAGCATGCTCAATATAGGAGTCGACTACGGCATGCAGTTCTTCTTCCACGCGCTCGGCGATGACAGCGCGAATGCAATCGATGTTAATTTTGAGGTCGTCCGTAGTCACCTGATACCCATCGAGCAGGACCTTCAGCCAATGGATATAGCTTGAGAACAATAGCGGACTGTGAATCTGCAGGCTTTGCCCCAGATAGCGAATATTGTATAGCGTATCCTGCAGCGTCTTCCTCCGACCTCGCTCGCCGAATCGTTCCATCAAGTCCGGCTGCAGCTTATATTGGCGAGCAGTCGCCAACTCGGCCAATTCATCGCTGAGGGCAATCAGTCGTTCCCCTGCCGTAGCTGATAAGCTCGGTGTCGTTGTCATGAAGACTCACCTCCGGATTCTGGATGCTGACAGGTATTTTGGATATGAATTGCGACCAATATACTAGATCATTATACTACACTTATTTTCAAAAACCCAATTGTAAAAGAAGTAAGCTATGCATAGAAGTATGGTAACACACCTGCTCTGATCGACCAACCCGCCGTTCAGATTGCCTGGTACCTTCCGCAATCTTAACATAAAAAAACTGCCGATCATATTCGGCAGTTGGAAGGAATAGTCTATACATCAAGATTTTTTACATATCGAGCGAAGCTTTGGATAAAATCGCGGCGCGGCTCGACATTGTCGCCCATCAGGGTGTCAAAAAGCACGTCCGCCTCTATCGCATCCTCAATCGTAACCTGCAGCATGGTGCGGCTCTCGGGATCCATTGTCGTCTCCCACAGCTGGTCCGCGTTCATCTCGCCGAGACCTTTATAACGCTGGATGCTCAGCTTCGTGCCTTCGCCGAATTCGGCGATAATGCGTTCGCGCTCTTCCTCGCTCTGCGCGTAGCGCACCACCTTATTGCGCTCTATTTTGAACAACGGCGGCTGCGCGATGTAGACATAGCCGGCCTCAATAATTTTGCGCATGTAGCGAAAGAAAAAGGTGAGCAGCAAGGTGCGGATGTGGGCGCCGTCGACATCGGCATCAGTCATGATGATAATTTTGTGATACCGTGCCTTTGCCAAATCGAAGTCCTCGCTGATGCCGGTGCCAAGTGCAGTAATAATCGCGCGAATCTCGGTATTGCCCAGGATGCGGTCCAGCCGCGCCTTCTCTACATTGAGAATTTTGCCGCGCAGCGGCAGGATCGCCTGAAAATGCCGGTCCCGTCCCTGCTTGGCCGAGCCGCCCGCGGAATCGCCTTCGACAATGTAGAGCTCGCTGATTGAGGCGTCCTTGGAGGAGCAGTCGGCCAGCTTGCCGGGCAGCGAGCTCACCTCAAGCGCGCTTTTGCGGCGGGTAAGATCGCGGGCCTTGCGCGCTGCGTCGCGCGCGCGCGCCGCCTGCATGCCCTTCTCCATAATTTTGCGGGATACGGACGGGTTTTCCTCTAGGAATTCCTGGAACTTCTCGGCGAAGCACGATTCAACGATGCTGCGCACCTCACTGTTGCCGAGTTTGGTTTTGGTCTGCCCTTCAAACTGCGGCTCGGGAATTTTGACTGAGATGATCGCCGTCAGCCCTTCCCGAACATCGTCGCCGGTAAGATTGGACACATTATCTTTAAGCATGCCGATTTTGCGCCCGTAATCGTTGACAATCCGCGTCAATGCGCTTTTGAAGCCGGACTCATGCGTACCGCCCTCATGGGTATTGATGTTATTGGCGAAGGAGTAAATGTTCTCCGTAAAGGAATCGTTGTACTGGAGTGCGACCTCGACTTGAATCTGCTCCTTGACGCCCTCGACATAGATCGGCTGCTCGTGCATCACCTCACGGTTGCGGTTGAGGTAATCGACGAATTCGATAATGCCGCCGTCGTACTTGTACGTATTGCGGGTTTCGGTCCGTTCGTCGTAGAGCGAGAGCTCGATCCCTTTATTCAAGAACGCCAGCTCACGGATCCGCGTCTGCAGCGTTTCGTAGTCAAATATCGTCGTCTCCGTGAAAATGTCCGGGTCGGGCTTGAAGCGCGTCTGCGTCCCGGTCTCGTCCGTGTCTCCGATGACTTCCAGATCATGCTGCGGCGCACCGCGCCGGTACTCTTGCCGATAAACTTTGCCGTCGCGCTTGACCTGTACAATGACCAGCTCCGAGAGGGCATTCACAACCGACACGCCGACCCCGTGCAGGCCGCCGGACACCTTGTACCCGTCGCCGCCGAACTTGCCGCCGGCATGCAGGACGGTCATGACGACCTCCAGGGTCGACTTTTTCATTTTGGAATGCTCTCCGACGGGAATGCCGCGGCCGTTGTCGATGACTGTGACGCTGTTGTCCGGGTGAATGATGACTTCGATGCGCGTGCAATACCCGGCCAGCGCCTCGTCAATGCTGTTGTCGACAACCTCCCACACCAGATGGTGCAGACCCTTGCCGCTCGTGGACCCGATGTACATGCCGGGACGCTTGCGCACCGCTTCCAGCCCTTCGAGTACCTGAATCTGACTCTCATCGTAGGTATGCTGATTCAAAGACATGCTTGCTTCACTGCTCCTCTCAGGCTGCTCAACTAACTGCGCGGCTGCCGGCGTATCAGGTAGCCGCAAAATGATGGGCCCGCTTCTTGAGCGTCGAAGAAGATATGGGCGAATAAAACACTTTTTGCTTTGTGATGACGATGGATTTGGATTCTTCCTCGCCGATGACCTCCACGCCTTTGCGCTCGCGCGCGCCTGCGACGAATTGCTTCGACAGCTTGGAGGATTGCTCGATGGAAATGTCAAAAATGGCCACTAGCTCGGAGGCCCGTATAATTTTTTCTCCGCCCAGATGGATATACAATGCGATCCACTCCTTATCGCGAGCGTATGTTCGTCAGGCTAGCGCATCACTTGGCCCTCCTGCACTTGATACACCTTGGCGTCCTTCAGCTTGGCCAGATCGACGCTTTCGAGTCCGGTCGTCGTAATGAAGGTCTGCACCTTGCCCTGGAAGGTCTCGATCAATTGCGTCTGCCGCTGACGATCAAGCTCCGAAAGCACATCATCCAGCAGCAGCAGCGGATATTCGCCGATTTCTTCGCGAATCAGCTCGATTTCGGCCAGTTTGAGCGATAGCGCGGTCGTGCGCTGCTGACCCTGCGAGCCGTAGATTTGGGCTTCTTTGCCGTTAATTTCGAACGCTAGATCGTCGCGATGTGGGCCTACCAGTGTAATGCCCCTTCGCATTTCCTGATCTTTCACCTGTGTTAACTTTATCATAAATTGATCAAATAAAACAGATTCATCTTGATCGGCTGCGGCGTCCAGCGAAGGACGGTAATGAATGCGCAATTCCTCCTTGCCGGCCGTAATGCCGCTGTGGACCTGCTCGGCCCAGCGCTGCAGGGTATAAATAAAGCCTTGCCTTTTTTTCATAATTTTAACACCGTGCTCGGCGAGCTGCGCATTCCATACCTCCAGCATGGTCTGTTGGGTGGCTGACGCCTGCGGCGATTTCAAAAAATTGTTGCGCTGCTGCAGCACTTTTCCGTACTGCTGCAACAGGTGCAAATAACCGGGCTGCACCTGGCCGATCTCCATGTCGAGAAACCGGCGGCGATTCCCGGGGGTTCCTTTCACGATTTCCAGATCCTCAGGCGCAAACATGACCACATTGAGCGTGCCGACAAAATCGCTGAGTCTGCGTTGCTCCAAGCCGTTGATCTTCGCTTTTTTCCCCTGCGCCGAAAAGCTGAGCGCCAGCTTGACGTCGCCATATTTCTTGGACACTTCTCCCTGCACGTGCGCAGCATCGGCGTTCCAACCGATCAATTCACGGTCCTTGCCGGTACGATGCGACCGCGACAGTGCAAGGCAAAAGATTGCCTCCAGCAAATTCGTTTTGCCCTGCGCGTTGGGCCCAATGAACAGATTGACGCCGCTATCGGTCTGAATGTCCAGTTTTTCGTAATTGCGGTAATGCTGCATTGCAATTCGGTTCAAAAACACCTCTTGGCCTCCTGTGCGGGCCGCGCTAGCCTTCTCGCGTTACCGCAAACGTCCCGTGCGAGCCGACGGATACGCGATCGCCGGGGTAAAGCTTGCGACCGCGCCGGTTGTCCGGCTCGCCGTTAATGACGACCTCGTTGGTCTGCAAAAAGATTTTGGCTTGTCCGCCGGAATCGATGCAATCGGCCAGCTTGAGAAACTGGCCGAGGGCAATATATTCGGTCGTAATGGAAATTTCTTTCATGGGAAAAGAACCTCCGCTGCATGCATTAGCCTGTCGTCCGGTAAGGCAGAACGAGATGCAGGCTGTGATCATGTTCTGTCGGCTTGACGATGATCGGGCTCATGGCGCCGTTGAAGCCGATGAATAATTGTTCGCTGTCAATGGCTTTGAGCGTATCGAGCATGTATTTCGAGTTGAAGGAAATACGCAGCGGTTCGCCCGCGATGCGTACGGCGTCCAACTGCTCGGTGACCTTGCCCAGCTCCGACGAGCTGGAGGAAATTTCGATTGTGCCGTCCTCGAGCGTAATCAGCCGCACGATATTCGTTTTTTCCTCGCGCGACATCAGATAGGCCCGATCGATCGCATCGGTTAATCGGCGCGTATCCAGTACTAGTTCTGTTTTGTATTGTTGCGGAATAATCTTAGAAGTATCGGGATAGGTCCCGTCCAGCAGACGCGAATAGAACAGCACACGGCCAATCTTGAACAAAATCTGGTTGTCTGTGACGACGATCTCCACGGGTTCCCCTTGATCGGGTACCAAGCGAGAAACCTCCTGCAGCGTGCGTCCGGCTACGACGACATTGGCAAAGCGGTATTCCGGCGCCGTCTCCACATTAGCAACGCGGCTGGCGAGCCGGTGCCGATCGGTTGCCACGAATTTGAAGCGCCCTTCCTGCAGGTTCCAGAGCACGCCGGTCAGCACGGGCGTTTGCTCGCTTGTGGAGACGGCAAACGCGGTTTGACGGATCAAGGTTTTGAGCAGCGCGCCTTGAATCGCAAACGATTCGTGTTCGTCCATTTGCGGCAGCACCGGAAATTCTTCCGGATCGAGACCGACCATTTGGATGTCGCTGGATCCGGAACGCAGCCGGGTCTGGAAATGCTCGCCAACCTCAATTTCGATTTCGTCGGACGGCAACTTCTTAATGATTTCGACAATAAATTTGGCGGGCAATACGACGCTGCCCGGCTTGTCGATTCTAGCGTTAATACGCTCGCCGCTTTCGACCGGCACGAAGCTCTGGATGGAAATATCCGTGTCGCTGGCGGTCAAGGTTAGACCTTGGTGCGCCACCTCGAATTTGATGCCGCCGAGAATCGGAATAGCAGGCCGCGTTGACGCGGCTTTGGATACTTGCTGAATGGCGTCGTTCAGTTCGTTTTTTTGGATCATCAGTTTCATCGCGATTCACTCCTAATTGCAGCCGCTAGTATTTAAGTTATTTTAACATTCTTTTAGTAGAAGTCGTAGTAGGGGCGCTGGATATGTGGATAAGCCAAGAAAACGCAGACGGAGCAAGCTTATCCACATGTGCATAGCTTGTGAATGGGCTTGCTCTGTTGTACACAGGTGTATGCGCATGACGATTCGGACAAGACGTCCTTTGACGGCGCTACGTGTTTTGTGCTGTCCGGGCCCCGAACCGGGAGCCTTTTGTCTAGGCATGCGTGTGGCTTTTGATTCGTTCGGACAGTGTCTGCACGATCTTGTACAGTTCTTGGTCCACCTTGAGCTGCTGGCTAATTTTCTCGTGCGCATGAATGACAGTCGTATGGTCGCGTCCGCCGAAAGCTTCGCCGATTTTGGGCAAGGAGAATTCAGTGAGCTCGCGGGCCAGGTGCATGGCGATTTGCCTTGGAAATGCGACGGCCTTGGTCCGTTTGCGCGCCTTGAAGTCCTCCAGCTTGAGGCCGTAATATTCACCGACGCGCTGCTGAATATCCTGAATGGTAATCATTTTGGGACGCGTCGACGGAATAATATCCTTGAGCGCTTCCGCTGCCAAATGAGACGAGATATCTTGATTGATCAGCGAGGAATAGGCGACGACGCGAATCAGCGCGCCCTCCAGCTCGCGGATGTTGGTATCGATCTGATTGGCGATATAGATCATCGCCTCGTTTGGAATATCCAGATTGTCCGCTTTTGCTTTTTTGCGCAGAATGGCGATCCGCGTCTCCAGATCCGGCGGTTGAATATCGGTGATCAGGCCCCATTCAAAGCGCGAGCGCAGCCGTTCCTCGAGCGTCGGGATTTCCTTGGGCGGCCGGTCGCTGGAAATGATGATTTGTTTGCGTTCTTCGTGGAGCGCGTTGAAGGTATGGAAAAATTCTTCCTGCGTTTGCTCCTTGCCCGCCAAAAACTGAATGTCGTCAATGAGTAAAACGTCGATATTGCGATATTTAATCCGAAAATTTTCGCCGCGGTTGTCCCGAATGGCATTAATGAACTCGTTGGTAAATTTTTCGGAAGAAATATAGAGCACGCGCATGTGCGGATTATGCTCCAAGATGTAGTGGCCGATCGCATGCATCAAATGCGTCTTGCCAAGTCCAACGCCTCCATAGAGAAACAGCGGGTTGTACGCCTTGGCTGGCGCTTCCGCCACCGCCAGCGAAGCTGCGTGCGCAAAACGGTTGTTCGAGCCGATGACAAAGCTGTCGAAAGAATATTTGGGATTGAGCATATGCGAGAACGACTCTTCCTGAACCGGCATCGGAGCCGGCTTCGCCGGATAAGGCGCTGCCGGTTCGGGCGGCTTGTCTTCTTCGATAGCAAAGCGAATGTCGATTGTTCTGCCGAGAAAATCCTGTAGCGTGGCGCGCACGAGCTTGGTGTATCGACTCTCCAGCCACTCTGCGGCGAATGTCGTCGGCGCAGTAATGACAAGCAGATCTTCTCCGATCATAGACGCTTTGGTGGCCTTGAACCAGGTATCGAAGCTCGGCTTGCTCAGTTTGGATTGAATGATTGACAGCACCTGCTGCCAGACTTCATGCGTATCGCGATCCACAGCATGTCACTCCTTGTCCGTAGGGTGCGTTAGACAAGCCGAGCTCCTGTGTAGGCGCGTGTCCGGGCTTGTCATAAGACGCGAAACGTCTCCCGGAGCGTTGCAGCTGGCGGGAGACTTTGAGCGTCAGTATCGTTTTTCGCCGTCCGAGGGCGGGGAATTCGTCGAAATATAATCCACATTATTAAGAATTATGTAGGTGGAGTTATACGATGGGGATGAAAATTGTTCACAATGTTATCCACAGGCTGTTAATAAAACGCGGGCATTGCCATAGCCGTCCACATCAAAAACAAATCTATCATAGCAAAATAACCCCTTGAATTCAATGGCACGAACGATTTTATCCACATTATCAACAACTTGTATGACGCAGTTATATACAACACTAGATATTGTTTATAACTTGTTAAGATTCGACAGCATTCGCGTAAACGACTGAAAATGTTGTCCACATGTTGTTAAATTTGTTGAAGCGGGACCGATCCTGTGGATGAATGGCGAATCAAAGGGGAAAGAAGGGAACGCACGTGGAACCTTGACTTTTGAGGATAACCGTGCGATAATGATAGCTGGTGTTTTCTGCTTGCATGAGGTAATGGTACGGCTGCCACGGTTGAGGGACAGACCGCGCCGTGTGCGGATGACCCAATAGAAGAAGCAATATTGAGATCGTTCATGTAAGGAGGTGCAGGATCGATGAGACCGACATTTCGGCCGAACGTGAGCAAGCGCAAAAAGGTGCACGGCTTCCGTAAACGGATGAGCACGAAAAATGGACGCAAGGTACTGACCGCTCGCCGCAAAAAGGGAAGAAAAGTACTGAGCGCATAGAGCAAATGATGTTTCGAGGGAAAGGCCACGTTCGGTGGTCTTTTTTTATGGAAATATGGGAAGGCTTGAAATATATGAAGAAGGTTCGGTGGATGGTCCGTGCAACGTAAGCTGCGCCTGAGGAACAGACAGGACTTTAACCGCATATATCGAGGCGGCCGTTCGTTTGCGAATAGCCAGCTCGTCGTGTACTGGAAGCGCACGCCGGAGGTGGAGCACTTCCGGATGGGCGTGTCGGTCAGCAAAAAGCTGGGCAATGCCGTCGTGCGCAACCGGATGCGAAGGGTGCTCAAAGAAATCGTGCGGCTGCAGGCGGATCGGATCGGGAAGCATGTGGACTTTATTCTGATTGCGCGTCGACCTGCCATCGGCATGCGTTCAAAGGATTTGGAGCGCAGTGTGCTGCATGTGCTTCGCAAGGCGAAATTGTTGTCACGCTAAGCGATCCGGACAAGCCGCAGGTTCTGTTTCCTTGTCCCAGAATATGTGATATAGTTGAGAATGAACGCGTGGCTTCTCGGAACGAAACTCGCTGCGCCCGTAAAAGAACGGCTTGTCCGTTTCGCCTTGAAATTATAGAAAGCATAGGATTTCGCTTATGCTTTTCTAAATTTCTCGGAACGAAACTCGCTGCGCCGTAAAAGAACGGCTTGTCCGTTTCGCCTTGGAGAGGAGTTTTGATGTTGTCCCGGATTTTACGAAAAAGATGGCTGCTTATATTGGCAATGCTTGCGCTAATGGTGGTGCTGGCCGGCTGCGCGCCGCTCGACCATACGATGGACACAGGGGACTTGAAGAACGGTAACTTCTGGGAGCGCAACGTCGTGTATTACTTCGCGACCATGCTCGATACCTTCGCCGATTGGTTCGGCGGGTCGTACGGGCTGTCGATCTTGTTGCTTACTATTATAGTAAGAACAATCATTCTGCCGTTGACGCTGAAGCAATATCGAAGCTCCAAGGCCATGCAGGCGCTGCAGCCTGAGATGAAGCAGATTCGCGAGAAGTACAAGGATAATCCGCAAAAGCAGCAGGAAGAGACGATGAAGCTGTTCCAAAAGCATCAGGTCAATCCGCTTGCCGGATGTCTGCCGCTGATTGTGCAGATGCCGATTTTCATTGCCCTTTACAATGCAATTTACTGGAATGCCGATATACGCGAGCATACATTTTTGTGGCTCCAGCTGGGGGAGAAGGACCCTTACTTCATTCTGCCGGTAATCGCGGCGATTACGACGTTTGTGCAGTCGAAGATGATGCCGCAGCAGCCGAATAACCCGATGCAAATGATTTTGCTTATTTTCCCGGTACTGATCTTCGTTATGGCCATTTCGTTCCCGGCCGCGCTTCCGCTGTACTGGATCTACAGCAATATTTACACCATTACTCAGAACTACTTCCTGTATGTCCGCAATTCGGATAAAGGCAAGGAGGTTCCTGCAAAATGAAAACGCTCGTTGCATCGGGCAAGACGATCGAAGATGCGGTAGCGAATGGATTGGCACAATTGCAAGTGACCGAAGATCGCGTACGGACCACCGTACTGGAGCAGCCCGCAAAAGGGCTGTTTGGTCTTATCGGGGTCAAAGAAGCAAAGGTTGAACTGGAGGTGCTGCCCGATCCGGTAGGGGAGGCGGAGCGCTTCCTGCGCGAGGTGGCGGAAGCGATGGGATTATCGGTGCGAATCTCTCGCGCCGACGAGGATGACAGCGTGCGGCTGGAGCTCGTCGGCGGAGACGAGCTGGGCATGATGATCGGCCGTCGCGGCCAGACGCTGGATGCTTTGCAGTACTTGACCAATATTGTTGCCAATCGTCATGCCGACGAGTATCTTCGCATCGTGCTCGATGCCGAGAATTTTCGCGCGCGCAGGCGCCAGACCTTGGAAGATTTGGCCGATCGTTTGGCCAGTCGCGTCATTCGGACGCGTAAGGAAGTCGTGCTCGAGCCGATGCCGGCCCATGAGCGCAAAGTCATCCACACCCGGCTGATCCAACATCCGCGTGTGAAGACGCACAGCACAGGCGACGATCCGAATCGACGCGTCGTGATTGCGATGAGAACGTCATAAAAAAGCATGACAACATAGAGGTGTCAAAGCCTATGATACTGGATACGATTGCCGCTATCTCGACCGCTGTGGGAGAGGGCGGCATTGCCGTTATACGGGTAAGCGGAGTTGAAGCAGTCCCTGCGGTGGAGCGCATGTTTCGTTCCAAAAGCAAGCTAGGCGAGGTCGAATCGCACACGGTGCATTACGGCCGTATTGTCGATCCGCAAACGGGTGAGGCCATCGAGGAAGTGCTCGTTACGGTGATGCGCGGACCGCGCTCCTTCACAGCCGAGGATGTCGTGGAAATCAGCACGCATGGCGGGTTTATTTCGGTCAAGCAAGTGCTTGATCTTGTGCTGCGTCAGCCTGGATTGCGTGCGGCTGAGCCAGGTGAATTCACGAGGCGGGCTTTCCTGAACGGCCGAATCGATCTGACGCAGGCCGAAGCGGTCATGGATCTGATTCGCGCCAAGTCGGACCGGGCATCGGCGATTGCGCTCAAGCAGGTCGACGGCCGTCTGGCGCGCATGATTCAAGGGCTGCGCGGCGAACTGATCGAGCTGCTGGCGCATATTGAGGTTAACATTGATTATCCCGAGCATGACGTGGAAGCGATGACGGCCGATTACATTCGCACGCAATGCGGCAAAGTCATTTCGCGCGTGGATGAGCTGCTGCGCACCGCGAACGAGGGCAAAATATTGCGCGAAGGCATTACGACGGCTATTGTCGGCCGGCCCAATGTCGGCAAGTCTTCGTTGCTCAATGCGCTGGCGCAGGATAACCGGGCTATCGTGACCGATATTCCCGGTACGACGCGGGATGTGATCGAAGAGTATGTGACGGTGGGAGGGATTCCGCTCAAGCTGCTCGATACGGCGGGTATTCGAGAGACACTCGATACGGTTGAACAGATCGGCGTAGCGCGCTCGCGCGCGGCTATCGTCGATGCGGATTTGATCTTGTTCGTCCTGAGTGCCGGCAATGCGCTGCATGAGGACGAGCGCGAGCTGCTCGCGCAGTTGCGCAGCCGCCAATGCATCGTAATTTTGAACAAAAGCGACCTGCCACGCCGGCTTGAGCTGGAGCAGGTGCTGGAGCAAATGCCCGAGCCGCAGCTTGTGCAGATGTCAGTCTTGCAGGAGCAAGGACTTGAGCAGTTGGGGGACGCGATTCGCACGATCTTTTTCGCGGGCGAGCTGGAGTCTGCGGATCTGACTTATGTCAGCAATGCGCGGCATATCGCGTTGTTGAAGCAAGCGAAGGCTGCGGCTGCGGATGCGATCGATGCGGCCGACGCGGGGATTCCGATTGATTTGATCCAGATCGACGTACGTACCGCCTGGGAGCGCTTGGGCGAGATCAATGGCGAGAACGCCGGCGATTCGTTAATCGATCAGATTTTTTCGCAATTCTGTCTCGGAAAATAAGAGGAAGGAGAAGACAACATGACGTACGAAGCGGGAAACTACGATATTATCGTCATCGGCGCCGGTCATGCCGGCTGCGAGGCGGCACTTGCCGCGGCGCGCATGGGATGCGAAACTCTGCTGTTGACGATCAATCTGGATATGGTGGCCTTCATGCCGTGCAATCCGTCGATTGGCGGCCCGGCCAAAGGCCATGTCGTGCGGGAAATCGATGCGCTCGGCGGGGAGATGGGGCGCAACATCGACAAAACATATATTCAAATGCGAATGTTGAATACCGGCAAGGGGCCGGCGGTCCATGCGCTGCGGGCGCAGGCCGACAAATTTCTGTATCAGCACATGATGAAAAAAACGATTGAAGAAACGCCGCGCCTTACCTTGCGCCAGGGCATGGCGGAGGAGCTGCTGGTGGAGGACGGTGCTTGTACCGGTCTGGTCACCAAAACAGGTGCGATCTACCGTGCCAAATCGGTCGTCCTGACGACAGGCACGTATTTGCGCGGTAAAATTATTATGGGCGAGCTGATCTACGAAAGCGGCCCTAACAATCAACAGCCTTCCGTCAAGCTGTCCGAAAGCTTGCGTGAACTGGGCTTTGATCTGGTGCGCTTTAAAACCGGCACGCCGCCGCGCGTCCATAAGGATACAATCGACTTCGACAAGACGGAGATTCAACCGGGCGACGTAAAGCCGAAGTTTTTTTCCTACGAAACGCTCTATGCGGATAACGAGCAACTGCCATGCTGGCTGACCTATACCTCGGCCGAAACGCATCAGATTATCAACGACAATCTGCACCGCGCCCCTATGTTCTCTGGCGCAATCGAAGGGACGGGGCCGCGCTATTGTCCGTCAATTGAGGATAAAATCGTGCGCTTCGCCGACAAGCCGAAGCATCAGATTTTCCTGGAGCCGGAGGGCAAGCAGACATCGGAATACTACGTACAAGGGCTCTCTACCAGTATGCCCGAGGATGTGCAGCTCAAAATTTTGCGCTCGATCCCCGGTCTCGAACGCGTCGAGATGATGCGCAACGGTTATGCCATCGAATATGATGCAGTCGTGCCGACGCAGCTCTGGCCGACACTGGAGACGAAGAGGGTACCGTATCTCTTCACAGCGGGACAGATTAATGGCACATCCGGCTATGAAGAAGCGGCGGGGCAGGGCATCATGGCCGGAATCAATGCAGCGTGCAAGGTGCTCGGCAAAGATCCGGTCGTGCTGGAGCGTTCACAAGGCTATATCGGAGTTATGATTGACGATCTCGTCACGAAGGGAACGAACGATCCATATCGGCTGTTGACCTCCCGTGCCGAGTACCGCTTGCTGCTCCGCCACGACAATGCGGATATGCGATTGACCCCTCTGGGCTATCAGCTCGGCCTGATCAGCGAGGAGCGTCACGGCAAATTTCTCGTCAAACGCGAGCGGGTACAGCAGGAAATCGAGCGTCTCAAGTCTGTCAAAATCAAGCCCGATGAGCCGATTCAGTCGATGCTGCAGGGCCTGGGTTCGGCGCCGATTACTCAGACTTCCGACGCACTGTCATTGCTACGTCGCCCTGAAGTGACCTACGCGCACCTGGAGCCGTTGATTCCGTCTCCGCTGGAGCTGACGGACGAGATGAAGGAGCAGGTGGAAATTCAGATCAAATATGCAGGCTATATTGAGAAGCAGTTGCTGCAGGTGGAACGAATGAGCAAGATGGAGAAAAAGAAAATTCCGGCCAATATCGACTATGCGGATGTGCGTGGCTTGGCGTCGGAAGCCAGACAAAAGCTGACCGAGATCCGGCCATTGTCGATTGGTCAAGCTTCCCGAATCGGCGGGGTCACACCGGCTGACATTTCGATCCTTCTGGTGTATATGGAGCATCACAACCGCGTCGTCGCGGCTCGGGGGTAGAACGTGAAGCATTGGTTCGAATCAAGGTTGGCAGAGCAAGGGCTAATGTTGTCCCTGGAGCAGTCCGAGCAATTTGAGATCTATTACCGTATGCTGGTCGAATGGAATGAACGTATGAATCTGACCGGCATTACCGAGCGCGAGGCCGTATATGAGAAGCATTTTTACGATTCCCTGACGGTGATGATGCGTGCTCCCCAAGGTGTGAACAACATTCATACAATGGCTGACATTGGTTCCGGGGCAGGCTTCCCGAGCGTGCCGATCGCGATTATGCTTCCCGAGCTGCGGGTGACCATTGTTGACTCCCTTAACAAACGCATTCAGTTTTTGCAAGCATTGACGGATGCGCTTGGGCTGAAGCATGTGAAGGGTGTGCACGGTCGTGCAGAGGATGTCGCACGCAGGACAGAGCATCGTGATCGTTACGACCTGGTGAGTGCCAGAGCGGTAGCTCGATTGTCGGTATTGAATGAGCTGTGCTTGCCCTTTGTTCGCCCGCAAGGCCATTTTGCAGCGATGAAAGGGGCCGATCCAAGGCTTGAGCTAGAGGAAGCGGGGAACAGCCTGAAAAAGCTGAAGGGGACCGTGAGAAAGGTGGATCAATTGGAGCTGCCCCAAGAAAGATCCGAACGTCACATTGTATGGATACACAAAACGGATGCAACGCCGCCTGCTTACCCGCGCAAGGCAGGCACACCGGCCAAAACCCCCTTATAAACGTCAAGCCAACCCGAATCGCTCTGGTTGACGGCGATGACGCAGATGCGTCATAATAATACCAATGTTCCACGTGGAACATTGGTTTATTTTTTGGGAATCGCAGATGTCAAGCAGGAAATGAAACGGGGATCGACGAATTTATTAGAGTATATATCCTATCTCAAAAGTATAGAAAGCAACTCGCTTCGCCGCAAAAGGACGGCGCCAGCCTATTCGTCTTGAATTGATAAATTCTTGGGACGAAGCTTGCTCGGTCGCAAAACGTCTTCGCCGTTTCGCCTTCGATCGGAAGACTGTATCGGCTGAATTGGTGTGCCCGTGGCAGGAGCTTCAGGCGGTTAAACGTGCTTTAAAAACGGCTGATTCATTTTGGAATAAGAGTGCGCATTCGGTGTTGCCAATCGAACGAATGGATAGCGTGGGGAGAGCGAGACGTGTCGCGCCAGACAAAGCCGGCGGACGTTTCGCGTGGTCGCAATAGATGGCCATGTGAGTTTCGCCGTGAACTAAATTTCGTCGTTTGGCTTTGCGGGTATCTTAAAGATGATCGGGTGGTAATCCATATTATGAAAGAACAATTTTCACGTTTATTCGGGCTTGGGGAGAAACCAGCGCAGGACGAAGTGAAACAGCTTCCATTGACGCAGATTGATCCCAGTCCGTATCAGCCACGGACCATATTTGACGACGAGAGAATTGACGAATTGTGTCAGACGATTCGGACGCACGGCGTCATCCAGCCGATCGTCGTCAGAATGCGTCAGGACCGGTATGAAATCATTGCCGGCGAGCGGCGATTTCGGGCGGTTTCGAAGCTTGGCTTGGACACCATTCCGGGAATTGTACGGGATTTTAATGATGCGCAGGCAGCTTCCATTGCCTTGATCGAGAATCTGCAGCGTGAGGGATTGACTGCCATTGAAGAAGCTGCGGCCTATCAGAAGTTAATCGATCTGCATCAATTGACGCAAGAAAGCTTGGCACAGCGGCTAGGGAAGAGTCAGTCAACCATTGCCAATAAAATACGCTTGTTGAATCTGTCGGAGCCGGTGAAGCAAGCCTTGATCGATCGTAAAATAACGGAGCGCCATGCTCGTGCCTTGCTCGCGCTCGACGGCGAAGAGCTTCAAATGAAGATTTTGAAGGAAGTCTTGGAAAAAGAACTGAATGTCAAGCAAACCGAGGGTCGCGTCGCTTTTTACAAAGAGGTCAAAAAGCTCAATAAGTCGCGGCGCGTCTCGTATACAAAGGATGTCCGGCTGGCCTTGAATACGATTCGGCAGTCCATCGAAATGGTGTCGGGTTCAGGGCTTAAGATCAAGACGGATGAAAAGGATACGGAAGAACATTACGAAATTGTTATTAAAATTCCGAAACGTTAAGCACATAAGGCTCATGAGCCGCCGTCCTGATTGGGACGGCGCGTCCTTTTGTAATAGGAGGTCAAAGAGGCCTTGCCGTTTCGCCTTGAAATCATAGAACGTATAAAAGTTGTTTGATACGTGTCTAGATTTTTCGGAACGAAGCTTGCATGCCGTCCGAGGACGGCATGCAACCGTTTCGCCTTGAATAGATAGAATTTATAAGATTCACGCTTATAAACGGCTCTATCTATTCTCGGAACGAAACGGAATCGGCCATAAGAAGACGGCCTCGCCGTTTCGCCTTGAAATCATAGAACGTATAAAAGTTGTTTGATACGTGTCTAGATTTTTCGGAACGAAGCTTGCGTGCCGTCCGAGGACGGCATGCAACCGTTTCGCCTTGAATAGATAGAATTTATAAGATCCACGCTTATAAACGGTTCTATCTATTCTCGGAACGAAACGGAGGTTGGCGATGACGGTCATGAACGGCTGTAACAAAATCAGGATATTATGCTCAAATTATAGAGGTGAACAGCTTGGCTAAGATCATAGCGATAACAAACCAGAAGGGTGGCGTTGGAAAGACAACGACATCCGTCAACTTAGGCGCATCGCTCGCTTCCTTAGGAAAGCAGGTGCTGCTCGTTGACATTGATCCGCAAGGCAATACAACGAGCGGAGTAGGGATAAACAAAGGCGACGTCGAAAATTGCATTTACGACGTGCTTATTAATGAGGTCCACCCGAATGATGCCATCCAAGAGACGATGATTCCCGGACTTTCCATTATTCCGGCTACAATACAGCTTGCAGGGGCGGAGATTGAACTGGTTCCGACGATTTCCCGAGAAGTGCGGTTGAAAAAATCGCTTCAACTCGTTCGTCAGCATTATGACTACATCTTGATTGATTGCCCGCCTTCGCTCGGTATTTTGACAATCAACTCCTTGACGGCTTCGGATTCGGTCATCATCCCGATTCAGTGCGAATATTACGCGTTGGAGGGGCTGAGTCAACTGCTGAATACCGTTCGTCTGGTCCAAAAACACTTGAATACCCAACTGCAAATTGAAGGTGTGCTGCTGACGATGTTCGATGCGCGGACGAACCTGGGGATTCAAGTCATAGAAGAAGTGAAGAAGTACTTCCAACAAAAAGTGTACCAAACCATTATTCCGCGCAATGTACGACTCAGTGAGGCGCCTTCGCACGGGCAATCGATTGTAACATACGACCCTAGATCGAAGGGTGCCGAAGTCTATCTTCAACTGGCAAAGGAAGTGATCACATATGAGCAAGCGGCTAGGTAGAGGGCTTGATGCATTAATTCCGTCATTGTCAGTCAGCGAAGACGATAAAGTGGTTGAGGTCCCGCTGGAGCAGCTGAGGCCAAATCCGTATCAGCCCCGCAAGACATTCGATGACGATTCCATCCGCGAGCTTGCCGAGTCGATCAAGCAGCATGGCGTGATTCAGCCTATCATTGTTCGCAGTGTCTTGAAGGGATATGAAATCATCGCCGGCGAGCGGCGATACAGAGCCTCCAGCCTTATTGGCATGAAAACGATTCCTGCAGTCGTTCGTTCTTTCTCGGATCAGCAGGTAATGGAAATCGCATTGATTGAGAATTTGCAGCGTGAGGACCTCAATGCGATTGAAATCGCGATTGCGTATCAAGCCATTATGGACAAATTCCAGTTGACCCAGGAAGAACTTTCATTAAAAGTTGGGAAATCGCGCTCACATATAGCCAACTTTTTGCGCTTGCTTGGACTACCGGAGGAAATCAAGGAAAATGTTTCACGTGGAACATTATCGATGGGGCATGCCAGAGCGCTCGCGGGGATTAAGCAGGATAAGGTGCGCAAGGAACTCGCTCAGGAAGCGGTCGCTCAAGAATGGAGCGTGCGTGAGCTGGAAGATGCGATTCAAAAACTGGATGTTCGATCGACAGAACAAAAAGTAGAGACTGGGAAAACAAAAACGAAAAAACGCGATCCCTATATTGAAAATATCGAGGAGTCGCTCCGGGAAACATTTAAGACAACCGTCAAAATCAAACAGCAAAAAGATAAGGGTCGGATTGAGCTGTTGTATTACAATAAACAAGATCTTGAACGATTGCTTGAACTGCTCGAGAGACTGGCCTAAAGTTTGTTTTGCAATAGCACGCCAAGTTGTATTCTTCTCGGGGAAGGATTAAACTTAGGGGTGCTATTGTTTTGTCGAGATGCGGGCTGTAAAGGGAAGGGGTGGGAAGGTGCAGAAAGAAAATGAGGTGCTGTATTTCGACCATGCAGCGACATCCTGGCCGAAGCCGCAGGCGGTGCTGGATGCGGTCATGTCGGCCATGCAACACGAATCGGCTAACCCCGGGAGGGGAAGCCATCGGATGGCGGTCAAAGCAAGTCGGGTGCTTTTTGGAGGGCGGAGATCGCTTGCCAAGCTGTTCGGAATTCGCAACCCTAATGATATTGCGTTCACCTTGAATACGACAGCCGCCTTGAATGTGGCGATCAAAGGATTTTTGAAGCCGGGGGATCATGTGATAGCCACTGCTGTCGAACACAATTCGGTCCGCCGTCCGCTCACGTATATACGCGAGCATGGTGTTGAAGTGTCGTATGTAGATACCGACGAGCACGGGGAACTGGACGCAGCGATGGTGGAATCGGCCATTCGCCCGCATACCGCTTTGATTATTGTTAATCACAGCTCCAATCTGCTCGGAAGCATTCTGCCGGTGGCGGATATCGGGGAGGTCGCACGTCGGCATGGCGTTCGCCTGTTGGTGGATGCGGCGCAAAGTGCCGGGGTACTCGACATTGATGTGGAAGCGATGGGTATAGATATGCTCGCGTTCCCCGGCCACAAGGCTCTGCTCGGTCCACAGGGGACAGGAGGGCTCTACCTGCACCCCGAGCTTGATCTGGAGCCGCTGCTGCACGGGGGGACGGGGAGTCAATCCGAGGCGGAAGGGCAACCGGATATTCGGCCGGACCGATACGAGGCAGGCACGCCGAATACGCCGGGCATCGCCGGTCTCCGTGCAGGGGTAGAGACGATCCTGGATGTAGGCACTGCTCGTATTCGCGCGCACGAGCGTGAGTTGACGTTGAGGCTGATGGACGGGCTGCAGGCGCTCAAGGGATTGCGAATCTTGGGGCCGCCGGCCGGGCGGCCGCGCACCGGGATCGTGTCGTTTGTAGCGTCTGAGGTGGATCCCTCGGAATTGGCGTTCATTCTCGATCAGCACTACGGCATTGCGGTGCGTGCCGGGTATCATTGTACGCCGCTCGCGCATGGTCAAGCAGGGACGTCGTCGACCGGAGCGGTGCGGGCGAGCGTCGGCTGGACGAGCACGACGGACGAGGTGGATGCCTTCATAGCAGCGATGAAGGAGATCATGAAGCATTATTGAACAGCCGCAAGGGCAATTACATCAGGGGAGCGAAACATAAGATGGAGGCAATGCGTAATAGCGAGTGGATGGCGGCAGCGATACTGGGAGCAGGGGTGCTGCTATTGATGCTCTGGCTCATCGTGCTGAGTGTGAAGCTCCGCAAGATGCGTCTCACCTACGACAGGTGGGTATCCGGTGCGCAGGTGAGCAATCTGGAGGACGTGATTCAGACGTTCCATTCGTCGCTCCGGCGGCAAGAGGAACACCTGCAGGTGCATACGGAAAAGTTGAAGGCCCTGTCCGAGGCAATGGCCATTGCACATGGACATGTCGGTGTCGTGCGGTACAATGCGTTTGCCGAACAGGGAAGCGATATGAGCTTCTCCTTGGCCATCGTCAACGAGCGTCGTGACGGGATCGTCATTACCGGCTTGCACAGTCGGCAAGAGACGTACGTCTATGCGAAGCCGCTTAAGGAGGGGGCCTCCATGTACGCCCTGTCGACGGAGGAACAGCAGGCCATCACTCAAGCGTTACAGCAGGCATGACGGTCCGCTCGAGCGACAAGATCGCGTGCAGGAGCGACGTAGAGATGATATCGGACATGGACATGACCAGATGCAGGCGAGTGTTTTGCAGGACGAAATATTCCATGAAGCCGCCGACATTCACGATGCCTGTAATGTGCATGTCGCCGACTGGCGGCAGCTCCTTGTTCACACCGGCGCCTGGACGCACCGGCCCCAGCCCGATCTGAATGCTTCCGACGCTCGACACCTGTCCAAGACACGCATCTATCCCGACGATGAAGGGGTTGTCCATTTCGCGATCAATCTGTGCCATCGTTTCTTCGAGATTCATAGCATGTACCGGGCTCTCTAGCGTGCCATAGAGCTCGAAGAGGGGACAAGCGTACTTATGAAGTGCAGTGCCGATCAGCGGACCGAGTGCATCGCCGGTGGAGCGGTCCGTGCCGATGCATACGACGGCAATCTGTCTTCGATTATATAGCCGGCTCATGGTTCTACCGAGATGCGAGGTCAAGGTGGTATGGATTGCGGGATCAGTGTATGCAATTCTGAGCGACGATGCTTCATGCAACGATGGAAGTTTCATTTTCGATTTCCTCCGCCAGTAAGGGTTAGTATATAGTATATGGAGAAGCAATATGTTTTATACTTTCGGAGGAGGGATGGGGTGCTCATCGCATTCGACTCGACGCAGCAGGCGTTGCGCGCCGAATTGTTGCTGGAATATGCGGAAATCGAAATCGACATTTGCCCGACACCCAAGGAAATAACAGCGGGTTGTGCATTGTCGATTGCATTTGACGACGCGGACGAACAAACCGTGCGCGCCGTCATTGTGGAGGAACAGATCGAAATTCGCGGTATGTTCCGTAAGACGGCGGACGGATACGATCCGATCTAGTATACAAAAGCGGGAATTTCCCATCCAATTATAAAAAATGATGAGCGGGTTCCGCATTGCAGTGCGTGGATGGCGGGAGGACAGCGGCGAAAAAGGCCGACGCTATGAACGAGGGAGCGACGAACAGATGGAATGGGACTCGTGGGGGGAGGCCCTTCGGGGGTGGTTCTCAAACGAATGGGTCTGGTCGAATATCGGTTGGTCGGTCATACGCATTGTATTGATTCTGGTGCTGGGCCGCTTGACAGTCTATATCGCCACGAAGACCATTGCCGATAGTATTATGGAGCGTAAGTCTAGTCGCCTGGCGATCCAGACGCGGCGTATTCGCACCGTGGGCAAGCTTTTTAGCAACATTGTAACCTATGTCGTCTATTTTGTGGCGGGCTTGTTGATTTTGGCAGAATTCAACGTCAACCTCGGTCCATTGCTGGCGGGAGCCGGCGTCGTCGGGCTGGCGATTGGCTTTGGCGCCCAAAGCCTCGTAAAGGATGTCATTACCGGCTTTTTCATCGTGGTGGAAGATCAATTCGCAATCGGAGATGTCGTGCAGACAGGCACCTTCAAGGGCACGGTTGAAATGATCGGCATGCGTTCTACGCGTCTGAAAAGCTGGACCGGCGAGGTTCATATCATTCCCAACGGCATGATTAATGAAGTGACCAACTTCTCACTCAATAATTCCATGGCGGTCATCGATATCTCTGTCGCTTATGAAGAGAATATCGATCAGGCTGAGCGCGTCATACGGGAAGCGGTCGAAGAAGTGGAGGACGTCGAGATGGTGCGTCTGCCGGAGGTGCTGGGGGTGCATTCGCTCGGTCCGTCCGAAGTTGTCATACGCATCATCGCGGAATGTCGTCCTAATACGCAAGCCGCTATCACTCGTAAGCTGTATGCGCATGTCAAAAAAGCGCTGGATTCACGCGGAATCGAAATTCCGTATCCGAAAGTCGTGACCTATCATCGGAATGGAGAAGGGGGGGTACAAAATGGAGCGTAAGCAGTTCGAGCTCGGCGACGTGGTCGAAATGAAAAAGCCGCATCCGTGCGGCACCAATGAAATGGAAATTATACGAATGGGCATGGATATTCGGATCAAATGCGTAGGCTGCAAGCATAGCGTGCTGATTCCGCGTTTGAAGTTCGAAAAGAGCTTGAAAAAAGTGCTTCGCCGCGCGGAGAACAGTGCTGAACAAGGCGGAGAATGAACCTGAAAAAAGCTTGCCAACACCGTTGGATTATGGTAAAATAAATTCTGTTGCGGAAATGGAAAGGTACCCAAGAGGCCCAAGGGGGCTGACTCGAAATCAGCTAGGCGGGTAACTCCCGTGCGTGGGTTCGAATCCCACCCTTTCCGCCACATTCTTTTTTAAAATTAGATCTTCTGCCAGAGGTGCAGAGGATTTTTTTGTTTTCGAAATGTCTAGCGAAACTAGCTGTAGGATGCGGCCCTAGAGTTGAAAGAAGCGCGCAAAATGTGAGGCTGCAGGGATGGAATTGGCTTAAAAGAGGTATCAAAAAACACGGTTGCCGTTATGCTAACGGCAACCGTGTTTTCGGGTGGCGGTGCTTCGTTTGGGTTGTGCCAGGTGCTTGATGCAATGTGAGAATAAGGCGAGCATTTGCCATGCCATTCACGCAGTTGCGCATTCCAGCATAGGTTTTCCAAATCACCGTGGACAGCCGCATAGTTGTTTTAAAACAGCTGTGCGGGAGTAACTCGGTTCAACGGAACCACACCTCTCTTTGCACCGCCACTAGTAGGATGCCACGCGAGCGATCCTTCATACATCCAAATTATGACTTGTTGATTCTTTTCCATTTGCGATCGTCGTTAGTCGTCTCGGGGAAGCGCTCGCCCTTGCGAAGCTTGATCTTCTGCGGATCCTCGATGCCCATATGCACCGCGTCTTCGCCGACCTCCATATATACGCCGTCATTGGGCGCCTTGTCGCCATGCTTGAACTTGGTCCACTCGCCCACGTCGATTGTTCCTCCTTATATCGAAGAATGAACGGCAGTCCGGACTGCCTGAGCGTAGTGTTTGCAATTCCCATCGCGTGCATTCAAAAAGACGATCTCACCGGTCTGTCTTGTCTACGCGAGTTTTGCCTTGCCTCCAGTTTCAATATTTGCTATACTGATATGGTGTGCGTGTCATGCCATGCATATTTAGCGAGTCTACTCGCTCCTTGCTTCCGCCACGGTGGAAGCCGCATAGTCCAAAAGGAGGTGAATCAAATGCGCAAATACGAATTGATGTACATTATTCGTCCTGATGTCGAGCAAGAAGCTGTTCAAACGCTTGTCGAGAAGTTCGATGCCATCATCAACAACGGCGGAGAATTGACGAAGACCGATGTCGTCGGCAAACGCCGCCTTGCGTATGAGATCAACAAGCTTCGTGACGGGATTTATGTCCTGGTTCATTTCAACGCGACTTCCGAAGTCGTCAATGAGCTGGATCGCGTCATTAAGATTACGGATGAAATCATCCGTTACTTGGTCGTCAGAGACGTAGCGTAAGCTGCGTCAAGTGGTGGTGTTCAAATTATAGGAAGCCTTGAATGGGGAGGCGATAAGCGATGTTGAACCGTACAATCCTGATAGGCAGACTTACGCGGGATCCCGAGATGCGATATACGCCTTCCGGCGTGGCTGTGACGCAGTTCACGCTGGCCGTGGATCGGCCGTTCACGAGCGGATCCGGCGAGCGCGAGGCCGATTTTATTCCGATTGTCACCTGGCGTCAGTTGGCCGAGACCTGCGCGAATTACTTGCGCAAGGGCCGTCTGACCGCGGTCGAAGGCCGTATCCAAGTGCGCAATTACGAGAATAACGAAGGTCGGCGCGTCTATGTGACCGAGGTCATCGCGGACAATGTCCGCTTCCTGGAGTCGAACCGTGATTCCCGGGGCGAGGATTCCGGCGGCGGCCAAAGCGGAGGTTCCGGCGGCGGCTACGGCGGCCAAGGTGGACAAGGCGGCTATGGCAATTCGGGGGGCTCCGGCGGCAGTGGCGGCGGCTCGTACGAAGGCGGCGGCGGCCGATCGGGGAATACGTCACGGAACAACAACAACGATCCATTCTCCGACGACGGACGGCCGATCGACATTTCAGAGGACGATTTACCTTTTTAAAAAAATCGAGCGATTTGCTCAATTATCCACATAGAAAGGAGTTTTGAACATGTCTGTTGCAGAACGCACGGAAGGCAGAAGCGAAAGAAGGTTCAGCGGCCGCAAAGGCAGAGGCAAGCGCAGAAAAGTGTGCTACTTCACGGTGAACAAAATCACGCATATTGACTACAAGGACACAGACTTGCTGAGACGTTTCGTCAGCGAACGCGGCAAGATCCTGCCGCGTCGTGTCACGGGCACGAGCGCCAAGTACCAACGCGCTCTGACGATCGCGATCAAGCGCGCAAGACAGGTAGCGCTGCTGCCTTACACGACCGACAACTAAGCAAGCGTCTTATTGCGGGCGCGGCTCCTAACGGAGCCGCGCCCGTTTTGCATTTGTCGGCCGTCCACCAGGCAGGGTTCGTCGCAGTCAAGAGCCTGGGTGTCAAGTTGCGCTTTGCAGGCCGATGCGGTATAGTTAACGAGGACACGAAAATTTCCGATTTTTAGAATTAGAAGTACGGAATATAGATTGCGCTGTTGCCCATGCACAGGCGGAATAGAGGGAGAGACGGCCGTGCGGCTGCCTCTCCCTCTATCGACTTAATATGGATATAGAAAGCGAGCGTTCGGCATGGAGAAGAAGCAGCCGGCAACCGGCATGGATCGTTTCAAGCGATTTATTTTAAACAACAAATTTGTGCTGTTTTTGTTCGTGCTCATGCTGGTCGGGCTCAATATTATGATTTTGACCAAAATTTCTTTTATATTCAAGCCGTTTGTGGTTCTCGTTAAAACGGTGCTGCTGCCGCTAATTTTGGCTGGTATCGCGTATTATTTGCTCAATCCGCTTGTCAATTGGCTGGAGCGCAAGAAGATCAAGCGCCTCTATTCGATTTTTGTCATTTTCCTGCTCATCGCGGGGCTGTTGACCATATTACTATTTACGGTCATCCCGCTCATCGACAAGCAGATCAGGGATCTGATTGACAATCTTCCGACCTACGGCGAGCAGATTCAGGAAGAATTCAACCTGTTCATGAGCAGCGGTCTGATGAGCCAGGCGCAAAACTGGCTGTCCATCGAACCGTCTGACCTGACCAGCGATATTACGAGCCGGGCGACGGCATTTTTGGATGACGCATGGTCCAGCCTGGGGTCGTTTGTCGGCGCCCTCAAGGAAGTCGTGCTCGCCATTATCACCCTGCCGTTCATCCTGTACTACTTGCTCAAGGACGGCAAGCGCATGCCTCGTTATATTGCGTCCGGTCTGCCTACGCGCATGCGCTCGCACTCACTGCGCATCATGCGCGAGATCAACACGCAGATCAGCGGCTATATCCGGGGTCAGATTATCGTCAGCTGTTGTATCGGCCTGCTGCTGTATATCGGCTATCTCATTATCGGGCTCAAATATTCGCTGGTGCTGGCGCTGATCGCCGCATGTACGGCCATTATCCCGTACCTCGGCCCGGCGATTGCGATCACGCCGGCGCTCATCGTGGCGATGGTGACGTCTCCAATCATGCTGATCAAGATGATTGTCATCTGGACGATCGTGCAGCTCATCGAGGGCAAATTCATCTCGCCGCAAATTATGGGGAAAACGTTGCAGGTTCACCCGATTACCATCATTTTCGTCATTATTACAGCCGGCAATTTGTTCGGCGTGTTGGGGATTATTTTGGCCGTGCCGGGTTATGCCGTATTGAAGGTGATCGTGACCAACCTGTTCATTTGGGTCCGGCGCAAGTCCTCGCTGTACGAGGACCGCGCCAAGATCCGACCGTCTGCGACGACCGGAGGGGAAACCGAGATTTAACGAGGGATAGCCGGCCAGCAGTAATTTAGTCCGCCATTTTGCTCCTCGATTCCTTCCTTTGATAAGGTTAATTTCAAGGAATCGGGGCGGAACGGCGGCTGGAAACGCATTTCGGGCACGGCGGCGTTAGTTTTTCACCACACCTTTAGAAGCGGCCGGCTTGTTGCTCAGCGTAATCGCCGGCATACGGCAGCTTGAACCATTTGCCCTGAAGGGCCATGAGCATCAGCACGATCCACAGGATAAAGGAGAGCGGAGTCAGCACCAGCGATGCAAGCCATCCCAAAAACGGGATGAGCCCGAGGATCAGGTTGATGACGGTCAACGCGCCGAATACGACAATCGATTGCATCGCGTGAAATTTGACGAACCGGCTTTCTTTCTCCAGAACCAGAAATATAATGCCGGTGACAAAGATGCCGGCGTAGCAAAGCAGTCCGGCGACCTTGGGGTCCAGTCCGGTGGAGGAGCGGGACAAGTTCGGTTCCTGCACGGGGCGACACATCCTTTCTAATCAAAAGTTCTCGGTATGGCATATGTATTCGGGCTCGGGGACGGGTATACCTGCCAGATCCACAAAAGAATCGACATTTTGCTCGCAATTTGTAACTTCCTTGCATCTGGCACCGTTTTAAATAGAGAGAAGCGGTGTAATGAGTTACAGACGAATGGAGAATGGGAGATTATCATGACAATGCTACGAAAATACAAATGGCTCTTCGCGGCCATCGCCCTTGTTTTGATTGCCGGAACGGTCGGCTATTATAATCGAATGCAGCTCGCCATTTGGGGCTTCGACACCTTTCTTTCGTCAAATGTGGAGAAGGAGCTGGAAAAATCGTATCAACCGCTCGAGGGGCGCGAGCCTGTCGTCGTCACCCATGCGGAAACGAAGCAAATCGAGCCGTTCTCGCTCTTGCTGCTCGGCCTCGACCAGCGGGGCGGTGAGCGCGGACGCTCGGACACGATGCTGTACACCGTCGTTCGTCCGGTGGACGGCGCGTTGCTGATGGTCTCAATTCCACGCGACGCTTATGTCGAGATTCCGGGTCGTCACGGTGACAAGATCAACCATGCTTATGCCTACGGTGAAGCAGAGCTCGCAGTCGAAACGGTCGAATCACTCTTCGATACGAAGGTTGATCATTATGCGACCGTCAACTTTTCCGGATTCCGCGATGTGATCGACGAGATGGGAGGTATCTCCTTGCCGATCGACAAGGACCTGGTCAACGACGATCCCGGGCATGAGAAGTTCGTCGTTAAAGCGGGGCAAGACCTTTACAACGGTCAGGATGCGCTGAATTACGTGCGCTTCCGCGAGGATGCCGGCGGCGACATCAGTCGTACGGGTCGCCATCAGACCTTCGTCAATGCGGTGTTGGAGCGAGCGGGAGATATTCAGAATTGGAGCAAAATTCCGCAGCTAATCGAAACGATGGGCGACAATTTCGCCACAGACATGAAGCCGGATACGATCATTGATGTCGCTAAGGCGATGGTGCAGGCCGATACGCGCTCGATCTATGGCGAAACTCTTGGCGGGAGCGGCGGTTATTCCGATTCCGGCGCCTGGTATTTCTACCTGGACGAAGAAGATCTGACAGAAGCGAAAAGCTGGATTGCCGATTGGCTGGACGACACGCGCACTTTTGCGCGGCTGCCGCGGCCCGGCCAATACGACGGAGGCACCGGCGGCGGCCGTCCGCTCTCCGCATCCGAGGCGGTAGAGCAATAACGCAAATTCTACAGTACGATAACGGAACGGAGTGTCCAATTCGATATGAACATTGCCTTTTTTTTGCTGCCCAAGCAAGAGGTGATCTGCATGACGCAGGAGGCAACTCTGCGGCAGACGCTGGAACGCATGGAATATCATAGGTATTCGTCTGTGCCTATTCTCGATAGCGAAGGCTGTTATCGCGGCACGGTGACCGAGGGCGACCTGCTCTGGTACATGAAGAATCATTCGCAGCTTTCCTTTGAACAAACGCATCGCGTCAAGCTGGCGGAGGTCCCGCTCTGTCTGAAGCATAAGGCTGTCGCGATCGACGCCAACATGGAAGACCTGATCTCGCTCGCCAAGGTACAGAATTACGTCCCGGTGGTCGACGATATGAACCGCTTCATCGGCATTGTGCGGCGCAGCGATATCATTGACTATTGCGCGCGAGTCGTGCTGGAGGCGTCTGCGCAATCGGCCGAAAGCGCCGAGCGGCAGGTCAAGCCGCCTCAAGCGGTGGAACAGGAGGCCTAACCGATGCCGATGCAACGAAGCGGAAGAGGCAATCGGCGGCGCAGTGGCCGTACACGTCTGCTGGCGGGCGCGGCTGCGATCATTGTAATCGCGGTCGGCGTTTATCTGGCGTGGTCGCTTTTTGGCGGCGGCTCGAGTCCGGAATCCGGCAACGACCAGACGCCGATCGCCGGCGAGACGACGCCGGATGGCGGACAAGCCGGTGACGGCGAGCAAGGAGACGATCGTGCGAACGGCGAGGCAGAGGCTGATGGGGATGAAGAGACCCAGGCCGATCCGGAGGAGGAGGCGACGCCCGAGGAACTGGGGAAGGTATACGACATCGTCATCGCAGGGGGCCGCGTCGTCAATCCCGAGACGCATCTGGACAAGGAAGGCATGAATGTGGGCATCAGCGGGGATACGATCGAAGTCGTTACCTCACAGCCGCTGCAGGGCGAGCGCGTCATCGATGCGTCAGGCCTCGTCGTGGCGCCGGGTTTCGTCGACAATCTGTCGTACGACCCCAATCCGCTCGGCGTGTGGAACAAAATCGCCGACGGCGTGACCTCGAATATCGCCATGCACGGCGGCACCACGGTGCCGGAGCAATTCTACCGCTATTACGAGCGTGATAGGCCCCCGGTTCATTTCGGGGCGTCGTGGTTCTACACGCGGGCGCGTTACGACCAGCAGCTCGGCCGCTACGACGCTGCCCGCCCGGAGCATACCGAGGCGCTCTTGCAGCAGGCGGAGCAAGCCCTCCAGGAGGGCGCGCTCGGCATTTCGTTCAGCTTTGAATATGTGCCGGGGATCACGCAGGAGGAAGTCGAACCGTTGATGGACCTGGCCTACGAATATAATGTTCCGGTCTACTTCCACGGCCGCTACTCCGATATGGAGGAGCCCGGCACGAATATCGACACGATGGAGGAAATCATCGGCTATGCTCGCAAGTCGGGAGCTGCCGTGCACATTGACCATATTAACAGCACGGGCGGCACATTCTCCATGGAGCAGTCGCTGCAGATGATCGACGAGGCGCTGGCCGAGGGGCTGGATATTACGGCTTGCGTGTATCCGTACGATTTTTGGGGCACATATCTGAATTCGGCGCGCTTCGACGAGGGTTGGCAGGAGCGCTTCCGCATCTCGTATGACGATCTGCAGATTGCAGGCACCGAGGAGCGGCTCACCGCGGAATCGTTCAAGCGATATCAGGCGGAGGGCAAGCTCGCCGTCGCCTATGCCATTCCCGAGGAGGATACGGTGCTGGCGCTGCAGCATCCGAATGTCATGATCGGCAGCGACGCCATCCTGGAGCCCGGGCACAACAATCACCCGCGCGCCTCGGGGACGTTCGCCCGCACGATCGGCCGCTACGTCCGCGAGCAGGAGCAGATCACCCTGAGCGAAGCGATCCGCAAGCAATCGCTGCAGCCGGCCCAGCGGCTGGAGAAGCAAGCGCCGGCCTTGCGCAAGAAGGGGCGCATTGCCAAGGGCATGGATGCGGACATTGTCGTATTCGACCTGGAGACGATCAGCGACCGCTCGACGGTAGTCTCGCCCGAGCTGACCTCGGCGGGCATTGAGTACGTGCTGGTCATGGGCCAACTGGCGCTGGAGAACGGCGAGCTCAATCGGGACATCCGGCTCGGGCAGGGGCTGCGCAGCGAGTTCGTCCGCTTCGAGGAGGCGGCCGGGGAGCTGCTGTGGACGGACAAGACATATCCGCTCGTGAATTATCGCGACCGGCTCTATGTCGATCTGGCGGCGCTGGCGGAGCATAATTACGGCGTCAGCCACGTCTCGACGAGTAAGGTATACGCCATTGAGGCCGGCGGGACCGCCTCCGAGGCAGGCCCCAGTCCGGCAGCCGAGCCGCAGAGCGGCACCTTGATGCTCGAGCGCGGCTACACGGCTGATGCGGACGGCGTCCAAGCGGAGCTGCTCTCGATCGGCGAGCGTGTGTTCATGCCGATCACCGATCTCGAGGCGCTCGGTCTGAACCTGGTCAATGACGGCGACGTATGGACGATCGAATAGCCAAGTATAGCGATCTGCGCCATGCGGCGAATCCGCACAGGCGAATCAGCCCATCAGACCGGCCCTATATCCAGGGCCGGTCTTTTTCTAACGAAGACGAGTCATCCCGGCACGCCTTATGACGCGGCCCCAATTTGTGTTATAATGAGGCTTAACGTTGCCCGAACGGGCAGCACGTACAGCATTCGGACGGATTTTGAATCAAGAGGTGAACGGTGTGACTACTGGCCTGAAATCGCTGCTGTGGAGCTCGGCGGCATTGGGATTGTTGGTGTTATTGCTTGTGCCGGGGCTGAATTTGATCGCAGCTGCGCTACTGATTGTGCCGTTTGCCGTGTTGTATACGAGCGTGTCCGCGAGGCTGTTCGCAGGGTGCGTGGCGATTGTGCTGGCGCTCGGGTTTTGGCTGCTTGGCCCCGGGGCTTTGATGCTCGGTATCTTTTTCCTGGTGCCGGCGATCGTCATGGGGCACCTGTATCGCCGCGGCGCGCAGGCGCGCACGGTGATCATGGCCGTCTCGTTGACGCTGTTGGCGGAATTTTTGCTGGAGCTGTTGGTTTTCTCGGTCTTGCTCGACATCTCGCTGATCGGCGAAATGACGAAGCAGGTCCGGCTCATGTTCGCGGAGCTGACCGCGCAGACGCCTGCCGGACAGATGTGGGATCCGCAGATGACAGAGCAGCTGATCAAGACGCTCGTGCATGCCATACCGCTCGTGCTCATTCTCATTTCATTCCTGTGTGCGGTTGTCGCCCACTGGGTCGCGCGCCGCGTGCTTCGCGCCGCTTACGGCACCGAGGTGGCAGGCGCCAAGCCGGCCCGCGATTGGATGCTGCCGCGTGTGTTGGTGTGGTATTATTTGATCGCGCTCGTGCTGGATTTGTTCGTGCCGGCCGGCGACGATTCGTATTTGACCGTCGTGCTGGTCAATTTGATTCCGCTCTTGCGGTTTGCCTTTTCCATTCAGGCGATCGGGTTTTTCTTCTATGTCGCTTACCAGCGCGGGTGGAGCAAGGCTGTGCCGCTGCTGCTGGCCATCCCGGTGCTGATCTTCCCGCCGCTGAGTCTGATCGGCGTGCTGGACGTGGCGTTTCCGATTCGCAAGTCATTCAAAAAAACATAGGTACAGGGGCGGGTTGTAATGCCGAAGTTTCTAGTCAAACGCTGGCATGGTATGCACCATGTATGGGCATTTGTCCTGCTGGTGGCGCTTACGATCGCACTGACGTTCTATCAGTGGGCGCTAGGCCTGGTCGGCCTGCTGCTGACGCTGGCGGTTGGCGCGCTATCCTATGTGGCGGAGCGCGCTTTTCGACGCGACTTGAAGGCGTATATGAGCACGTTGACGTATCGCGTCAAAAAAGCCGGAAGCGAGGTCATCACCGACCTGCCATTCGGCATCGTGCTATATAATGAAGACAAAATCGTGCAATGGCACAATCCGTTCGTCTCGGAGATCATGGGCCGGGAGTCAGTCGTCGGCGAGCCTCTGGCCGAGCTCATTCCGGCCTGGAAACCGGGCAAGGAAAAGAAGCGTCTCGTGGAGGTGCCGATCGGCGAGCGCATGTATGAGCTCATCGTCAAGCACGAGGAGCGGCTGATCTATATCCGCGATATTACCGCGCGCTGGAAGCTGGCCAAAACCTACGAGGATGAAAAGCTCGTGCTCGGCGTCGTCGTGATGGACAATCTCGACGAGGTGACACAGGGGATGGACGATCAGCAGCGCTCGGCGCTGATGTCCAAGGTGACGGGGGTCATCACGGACTGGGCGCAGCGCTATCAGCTCTATCTGAAGCGGCTCAATTCCGATCGCTACCTGATCACGACGAACCGCGAGACGCTGCGTCAGCTGGAGCATTCGCGCTTCGTCATCCTCGACGAGGTGCGCGAGCTGACGCACGACCAGAAGATTCCGGTGACGCTGAGCATCGGCCTGGCGACCGGCGGCGACACGCTGATCGAGACCGGACAATGGGCGCAGCGGAGTCTCGACATCGCGCTCGGCCGGGGCGGCGATCAGTGCGCAGTCAAGCAAGGCGACCGCCAGACCTTCTACGGCGGCAAGTCCAATGCAGTGGAGAAGCGGACCCGGGTGCGGGCGCGCGTCGTCGCCCACGCCCTGCGCGACATGATCAAGGACAGCAGCAACGTCGTCATCATGGGGCACAAGATGCCGGACATGGATTCGGTGGGGGCGGCGATCGGCGTACTGAAGGCGGCGCGGTTATTCGGCCGGGACGGCTACATCGTGCTCGACGGCGTCAATCCGGCGATCCAGAAGATGATGGAGATCGTCAAGGAAGAGGAGCCGCTCTACAAGTGCTTCGTCACGCCGGAGCAAGCGCTCGGCCTGATTGACGCGCGCAGCCTGGCGGTCGTCGTCGACACGCACCGCGGCTCGATGGTCGATGAGCCCAAGTTGTTGACGCATACGGAACGGGTCGTGGTCGTCGACCATCACCGCCGCAGCGAGGAATTCATCACCAATCCGATGCTGGTCTATATGGAGCCGTATGCCTCCTCGACCTGCGAGCTGGTGACGGAGCTGCTGCAGTATATTATCGATCGGGTCGTGCTCGATGTGACCGAGGCGACGATGCTGCTGGCGGGGATCACGGTCGACACCAAGAGCTTCTCGCTGCGCACCGGAGCGCGGACGTTCGAGGCGGCGTCCTTCCTGCGGCGCAATGGCGCCGATTCGGCGATGATCCAGCGCATGCTCAAGGAAGACCTGCAGCAGTACATTAAGAAGGCGGAAATCATCAAGGATGCGGAGCTCGTGCACGAGCATATCGCCATCGCAGTGACGGACCCGAGCCGCACCTATCCGCAGCTGCTGATCGCGCAGGCGGCCGATACGCTGCTCAATATGAACGACGTGCTCGCCTCCTTCGTCATCGGGCAGCGTCAGGACGGCCAGATCGGCGTCAGCGCCCGCTCGCTCGGGGCGATGAATGTGCAGGTCGTGATGGAGCGCCTGGGCGGGGGCGGCCATCTGACGAATGCGGCCTGTCAGTTGGAAGGCTCGCCGGCCGAGGTGGCGGAGCGACTCAAGCAGGTGCTGGACGAAATTGAAGAGGAAGAGGGGTTATTCGAATGAAGGTCATTTTCTTGCAGGATGTCAAAGGGCAAGGCAAACGCGGCGAGGTCAAAAATGTCTCGGAGGGCTACGCCCGCAATTTCCTGTTGCCCAAGGGGCTCGTCAAGCCGGCCTCGGACGGGAATATCAAGACGCTCGAGGTGCAGCATGCCTCGGAGCAAAAGCGCAAGGACAAGGAGAAGGAAGAAGCGCAGGAGCTGGCGGCAAGGCTGGGCGAGCTGATCGTCGTCATCCCGACCAAGGCCGGCGAAGGCGGCCGGCTGTTCGGCGCCATCACGAGCAAGCAGATCGCAGAAGCGCTGGCGAAGGCGGAGAGCATCAAGGTCGACAAGCGCAAGATCGAGCTCGACGAGCCGATTCGCTCGCTCGGCATCACGGAGGTGCAGGTGAAGCTGCATCCCGAAGTGAAGGCGAAGCTGCGCGTCCAGGCGGCGGAGGAATAATGGCGAGCCTGCTGCATCGGCGCATGGACGCGCGCCGGAGCGCATCAAGAGTCGGGACAGGTGAAGCGCGATGAGCTCGGAGATGATGTTCGACCGCATCCCGCCGCAGAATCTGGAGGCCGAGCAGGCGGTGCTGGGCGCGATCCTGCTGCAGGGCGAGGCGCTCATCACGGCAATGGAGCGGCTGCGCAGCGAGGACTTCTACAGCGGCGCCCATCAGTTGATCTTCGATGCGATGGTGGAGCTGGGCGAGAACAACGAGCCGATCGATCTGGTGACGCTGACGGCGCATCTGCAGGATCAGCAGCAGCTGGAGGAGATCGGCGGCGTCAGCTATCTGGCCAAGCTGGCGGGAGGCGTGCCGACGGCTGCCAACATCGACCACTATGCCCAGATCGTCGAGGAGAAGGCAATGCTGCGCCGGCTGATCCGCACGGCGACGCAGATTGTCTCCAACGGCTACGCCGCGGCCGACGATGTCGGCCGCTTGCTCGGCGAGGCCGAGCAGCGCATCATGGAGCTCTCGAATCGACGCTCGAGCAGCGGCTTCGTCTCGATTCGCGACGTGCTGATGGAGGTGTTCGACCGCGTCGAGCAGCTCTATACCAACAAGGGCGGGGCGACGGGCATCCCGTCGGGCTTCTCCGATCTGGACCGGATGACGTCGGGCTTTCAGCGCAATGATCTGATCATCGTCGCGGCTCGGCCCTCGGTCGGCAAGACCGCCTTCGCCCTCAATATCGCGCAGAATGTCGGCGTGCGGGCGCGGGAGACGGTCGCGATCTTCAGTCTGGAGATGTCGGCCGCGCAGCTCGTGCAGCGGATGATCTGCGCGGAGGCCAATGTGGACGCGGGCCGGATGCGGACCGGGTATCTCGAGGGCGACGATTGGGAGAAGCTGACGATGGCGATCGGCTCGCTCTCGGAGGCGGAGATCTACATCGACGATACGCCCGGCATCACGGTCGCGGACATCCGTGCCAAGTGCCGCCGGCTCAAGAAGGAGCGCGGCCTCGGTATGATCCTGATCGATTACCTGCAATTGATCGCCGGCCGGGGCAAGGCGGGGGAGAATCGCCAGCAGGAGGTGTCCGAGATCTCGCGGACGCTCAAGCAGATCGCCCGCGAGCTGGAGGTGCCGGTGATCGCCCTGTCGCAGTTGAGCCGGGGTGTCGAGCAGCGTCAGGACAAGCGCCCGATGATGTCCGATCTGCGGGAGTCGGGCTCGATCGAGCAGGATGCCGATATTGTGGCGTTCCTGTATCGGGACGACTACTACGACAAGGAGTCGGAGAAGAAGAACATTATCGAAATCATCATCGCCAAGCAGCGGAACGGGCCGGTCGGCACGGTCGAGCTGGCCTTCCTCAAAAATTTCAATAAATTCGTCAGCCTGGATCGGGCGCATGAGGAGCCGGGTTACGCATCATAGCCCTAAATCCGAACATTCGGATTTAGGGATAATGAATTGTTCGCATTTGATTTGACAATGAAAATCGGGCCTGCTACACTGTTAGTGCTGCCTTAGGCGCGCACTCCTGCGCAAGGGGCGGTAATTTTCGGTGTGGTCAAGCACTGAATCGGGGGTATGCGCATGTCTACGGTAGTGGTTGTCGGAACGCAGTGGGGAGACGAAGGGAAGGGCAAAATCACGGATTATCTGGCTGACGGCGCCGATGTCGTGGCTCGCTATCAGGGCGGCAACAACGCCGGTCACACGATCCTGATCGGCAACAAGAAATACAAGCTGACGATGATCCCTTCGGGCATCTTCAATCACGATAAGCTGTGTGTCATCGGCAACGGCATGGTCATCAATCCCGCCGCGCTCATTGAAGAAATCAATTACATTCACGATAATGGCTTCTCCGCCAAAAATCTCAAAATCAGCGATCGCGCGCATGTCATCATGCCGTATCATCTGGTGCTCGACGCACTCGAGGAGGATCGCAAGGGCGACGACAAGATCGGCACGACCCGCAAGGGGATCGGGCCTTGCTACATGGATAAATCGGCGCGCTCCGGCATCCGCATCGCGGATCTGATGGACGCGTCGGAATTCGAGACGAAGCTGCGCCGGCTCGTCGAGGAGAAGAACCATCTGATTCGCCAGGTCTACGGCGGCGAGCCGCTGGACGCCGATCAGATCCTGCGCGAGTACCTCGGCTACGCCGAGGAGCTGCGCCCGTACGTCACCGATACGTCGGTCGTGCTCAACGATGCGATCGACGAAGGCCGCAAGGTGCTGTTCGAGGGTGCGCAGGGCGTCATGCTGGACATCGACCAGGGCACGTATCCGTTCGTCACGTCGTCGAATCCGACGGCAGGCGGCGTCTGCATCGGCTCCGGCGTCGGCCCGTCGAAGATCGAGCAGGTTATCGGCGTCGCCAAGGCCTACACGACGCGGGTCGGGGACGGCCCGTTCCCGACCGAGCTGCACGACGAGGTCGGCGGCGCGATTCGCGAGAAAGGCCACGAATACGGCACCGTCACCGGACGCCCGCGCCGCGTCGGCTGGTTCGATAGCGTCGTCGTGCGCCACGCCCGCCGCGTCAGCGGCATCACCGGCCTGTCGCTCAATTCGCTCGACGTGCTGACCGGACTGGAGACGGTGAAGATCTGCACCGGCTACCTGTACCGCGGCGAGGTGATCGAGCACTATCCGGCCAGCCTCAAGATGCTCGGCGAGTGCGAGGCGGTATACGAGGAGCTGCCAGGCTGGAGCGAGGACATCACCGGAGTGAAGTCGCTGGAGGAGCTCCCGGCCAATACGCGCCGCTATGTGGAGCGGGTATCCGAGCTGACCGGCATTCCGATCGCGATCTTCTCGGTCGGCCGCAATCGCGAGCAGACCAATCCGGTCATCGAGATCTATTGAGATCGTCGCCTGTTCAGGGCGCTTTCACGGCTTCGCTTATGCGAAGTCGTTTTTTTTATTTCCCGGGAAAGGAGAATGGCCGCCCGAATCTTGGTCCATACTGGTAGGGTGAGAGACTGGTAGGGTCAAGGCATAGAAAGGGTGACCAAGTCATGTGGAAATGGATCGCTTCGATTGGGAAGGCGGCGGCGATTGTGCTGATCGCCAGCTTTTTGTCGATCTGGACGACGGGGTATATCGTAAACAGCTATATTATGACGATCGTCAAGCAGTACAAGCTGCCGCTGGAGATCCAGCCGGTGGCACTCTCCGGCGTGTGGGGCCGGCTGTGGGGAGCCGAGCAGGTGACGGCCGAGGAGGATGGCGACCTGCTGACCGAGCGCGATGCGGCGGAGACCGGCGGCTCAGCCGGCGACCGGACCTCGAGCGAGGCGGGGGGCGCAGACCTGTCCTCGGGCGAGGATCACGACGACCCGGCCGGCAGCGGCGCACCGAGCGGCGACGGGGCGGCATCCGAAGAGCCGGCCGACGGCCTGGGCGATCCGCGCGGGGAGAACGGCGGCGAGGCATCCTCCTCGGAGCGCGAGGGCGAGCAAGGCGGCGTAGAGGGCGAAGCCGGAATCGGCAGCCAAGCACAGGGAGACGGAGCGGGAGCGAATGCGCCCGTGGCGGAGCCGGATGCGACGGGGGAGCCGCCACGCAGCACGCAATCTGGAGGCGGGGAAGGCGCGAGTGCGGATGCGGGCGCGGCGCGGGGCGAGATCGAAGACACACAATTGTCGGATTCTTCGGACGATGCGCAGGCGGCGTGGACGACGGAGACGGCCATGACCGAGGAGGAGCTGAGCGAGGTCAAAAACGAACTCAGCGCATCGGATCGGGACCAGCTCTTTTCGCTGCTGATCGGCGAATTGCCGCAATCGGCGTGGCAGGAAATCTCCACCTATATGGAGGATGGATTGACGGATGAGGAGCTGCAAAATGTGCAGCAAATCGTCGCGCGTTATTTGGACGAAGCCGCCTATGAAGAGCTGATGGGCATTCTAAAAAAATATTAATCTCAGATCGCTCCAAGAGCAGTTGCTCATATTGTCTGCACTGTGTTAAAGTAGATTTCGTAAATTGACAAGCTAGGGCTATTTTCCCGAAATTCTGTCGGATTTACGAAAATGAACGCATCGTGCAAGCGATAAAGGAGCAGATCATGACGGTTTTTAGGAATAAAGGTCCAGCCGACCAGCCGCCGATTCAGACCCCCGCTGCAGACGAAGGGAAGACGGTCCGGGTCAAATGGATGGCGGTGGCAGGGCTCGCACTCATCGCCCTTGCGGCGGCTTGGTTCGGCGTACGTGCCCATATTGAAGCCAATACGGTCTCTTTTTATCACGTATATAAAGACGGCGAAGCCATCGGAACGGTGGATTCGAAGGAAGACGTAGAGCAGTTGACTGCTCGGCTGGAAGCCGAGGCGCGGCAAGCGCATCCGAATGCGACGATGATCGTCGAGACGGGCAGGATCACCTATGAGCCTGATAACGCTTACAAGGCGGAAGTCAACAGTGCGGCAACGTTGGCGCGGCTGGCGGATACCTTCGCCGTGACCGCCGCCGGCGCGGAGGTGCGCGTCAACGGCAAGCTGATCGGCATCGCCAAGGACGAGGCCGCGGCGCAGCGCGTCTTGGAGCGCGTGCAGGAGCAGTACGCAGGCGCCGGAGAAGGGGCGGCCAAGACGGCGTCCGAGCCGGAGGTGAAGGCACTGGCGTATGACGCTGCCACGGCGGCAGCGGCGCCTGCGGCGCCCGAATCATCGGAGCTGGTCTCGATCAAGATCGTGGAGGATGTACATACGGCGGACATCCGGGTAGCGGACCCGGATCGGGTGAGCGGCGAGGATGAGCTATTCGAGCGGCTGATCCAGGGTACGACGCGTCCGACTCAATATACGGTGCAGGAGGGCGATTGCGTCGGCTGTATCGCGCAGAAGTTCGAGGTGCCGATGGAGACGATCCATGCCAATAACCCGTGGATCGTGGACGAGATCGTGCGTCCGGGCGATGTGCTCGATCTGACGATCGAGCAGCCTGCTGTGACCGTGCAGACGATCGAGCGTGTGACGGAGACGATCACGCTCGAGCCGCCGGTGGAGATTCGCGAGAATCCGGACATGCCGACCGGCACGACAGAGGTGATCCGCCCCGGCAAGGCGGGCGAGAAGCGCGTCACCTACAAGCAGATCAAGCAGAACGGCAAGCTGCTGAGCGAGGAGCCGGTAGAGGAGACGCTCGTCCGCGAGGCGGTGCCCAAGGTGGTCATGAAGGGCACGAAGGTACTCGGGGAGGGTACGGGCACCTTCGCCTGGCCGGTAAACAATTACCGAATCACGAGCAAGTACGGGCCGCGCTGGGGCCGTCAGCACAAGGGCATCGATCTGGTCGGCAATTCCAGCATCCTCGCTTCCGACAATGGCGTCGTCGAATTCGCCGGACGCAAGAACGGATACGGCAATGCGGTCATCATCGACCATAACAACGGCTATAAGACGCTCTACGGTCACATGAGCAGCCTGTCGGTGGAGCAGGGCGAGATTGTGGAAAAGGGTGACAAGCTCGGCGTAATGGGTACGACCGGCAACTCCACGGGCATCCATCTTCACTTCGAGATCATCAAGGACGGCGAAGTGCTAAATCCTCTGAACTACTTAAAATGATTCCTTCATTAATATAGCGGCCGACCTGGCAGCGCGCGCTCGCCCCGACAAGGGCAGCGCGCGCTTTTTTATTTGCCAAGGCCCTTGCCATCTGATGACCATGTCATGAGCTGCAAAGCGAAAGGCGGCATTGCCGATTGCGAAAGCGCTACCAGCCTGGAATAATGAGTCCAGGCAAAGCCGTTGCCCAACAGAGCGTCCGGCGCTTCTTCTCAAGCGGGAATATGGGCGCTGGCGCCGCTCGGTCATGAGATGACAAGCGGCGACGCCGATTGCGTATTGCTTCCTGGCGGAGACGCGCTACACTGGTAGCATGGGCCGCGGACGTGGCGACAAGCGCCAACGATCGCGCTGCACGCAGACTGCACAATACGCAAGCGGCAACGGCTGGCCGAATCCGATCGTGGAACTTCATAAGGGAGGTCAAATGAACGATGCGTAACATGCCGAACAAAAGAAAGCTGTCCCTGCTCTTATTGCTGTCGCTGGTGCTCGTGCTGGCAGCTTGCTCGGGCGGCAACAATGCCCCGGGAAATTCGACAGGAAACACAGGTGGCAACGCTGGCGCAAATGCAAACGGCAACGCAGGCGGGAGCGGCGAAACGGCGCCGGTCAAGCTCACCTACTGGGTGGCGATGGACGGTAATGCGTCGCGCTCGCTCGGCAGCTACAGCGAGATGCTCTTCTTCCAGGAGCTGGAGAAGCGTACGGGCGTGGAGGTTGAATTCCAGCATCCGGCCGTCGGCAGCGAGAAGGAGCAGTTCAACCTAATGATCGCCTCCGGTAATCTGCCGGATGTCATTGAGAGCGATTTCACCGCGTATCCGGGCGGACCGGAGAAGGCGATCGCCGATCAGGTGCTGATCCCGCTCAACGACGTCATCGACGAGCACGCGCCGAATCTGAAGGCGTATCTCGACGAGCATCCCGAATTTCGCAAGGAAATCGTCACCGACGACGGGACGATCTATGTCTTCCCGAGCATCGGCATCGGCAACCGCGCGGTGTCCGGCGGCCTGATGCTGCGTCAGGACTGGCTCGACGAGCTCGGGCTCGACGTACCGGTGACGATGGACGACTGGACGAATGTGCTGCGCGCATTCAAGGAGAAGGGCGCGGCCTTCCCGTTCACGGCTCGCCTGGGCACGTTCAATGCGACCAATGCGTTCAACGGCGCATACGGCGTCGGGCAGAACTTCTATCAGAAGGACGGTCAGGTCAAGTACGCGCCGCTCGAGCCAGGCTACAAGGACTACCTCGCCCAGCTCAATGCCTGGTATGAGGAAGGGCTGCTCGATCCGGACTTCGCCACGCAGGATGCCAAGGCCCATGACGCCAAGGTCAGCAACGGCGATTCGGGCGCATTCTTCGCCTACATCGGCAGCGGCATGGGGCGCTTCCTCAATGCGATGGAAGGACAGGAATTCGACCTCGTCGGCGCGCCCTATCCGGTATTGAACGAGGGCGAGGAGCCGTACTTCGTCAACAAGCCGTACGAATACCGCGGCGGCGGCAGCGCAGGCATCACGCCCAACAACGAGCATGTGGCCGAGACCGCGGAGTGGCTCGACTACCTGTACTCTGACGAGGGGCATATCCTCAAGTCGTTCGGCATCGAGGGCGAGACGTTCAACATGGTGGACGGCGATCCGCAATACTCCGAGCTGATCATGGATAATCCGGACGGCCTCTCCATCGGCGAAGCGATGGGCAAGTATCTGCGGGTGTCCACTCCGACGCCGGGACTGGTGGGCGACGACCGCTACGCCGAGCAATATTACGAGTACGAGCAGCAGAAGAAAGCGTCCGCCACCTACAGCGAGCATCAGGACAATGCCGATCAAGTGCTGCTGCCGCGCATCAGTCAGACGCCGGACGAAGCCAACGAGCTGTCGGCGATCATGGCCGAGGTGCAGACGTACCAGGACGAGATGCTGCTCAAGTTCATCATGGGGTCGGAATCGCTCGAGGACGGCTACGAGGCGTACACCGAGCAGCTGCGCAAGATGAACATCGAGCGGGCGATCGAGCTCAAGCAGGCCGCATTGGAGCGTTACAAGCAGCGTTAAGCTCATACGCGGGTGAAGCAACAGCAAGCCCGCCGGATGAGGCGGCAGGATGAGGCGCGGCCTGCGGGCCGGGCCGGACTATACGGCCCGCGGGCCGAAGCAAGGGCTTTTGCGCCGGCGGGCGGGGCGGGCTGCGGCCGGCCTCGCTCGCGGCAAAGGCGAACAGGAGGGTGCCGCAATGAAGACATTGGCGCGCGATTACAAGAGGCACAAATATTTGTATTTCATGATTCTCCCGGTCGTGCTGTACTATGCGCTGTTCCAGTACGGGCCGCTCTACGGCGCGATCATCGCCTTCAAGGATTACCGGATCGCCGAGGGATTCCTGGGCAGTCCGTGGGTTGGCTTCAAGCATTTCCTGAGCTTCTTCGACAGCTATTACTTCTGGCGGTTGATGAAAAACACGCTGCTGCTCAATGCTTACTTGCTGCTGTTCTCGTTCCCGGCGCCGATCATCTTCGCACTGCTGATCAACGAGATCGGGCGCAGTCTGTTCAAGCGCTTCGTGCAGACGGTCACGTACCTGCCGCACTTCATCTCGCTCATCGTCATCTGCGGCATGATCACGCAGTTCGTGGCACGCGACGGCATGATCACCGATCTGCTCGTCTGGATGGGCATGGACCGCACGGCGCTGCTCGGACAGCCGGAGTACTTCCGCACGATCTACGTCGTCTCCGACATCTGGCAGAGTGTCGGCTGGGGCTCGATTATCTACCTGGCGGCGATCAGCGGCATCAATCCCGAGCTGTACGAGGCGGCGACGATCGACGGGGCCAACAAGTGGCGCCAGACGATCAACGTGACGCTGCCGGGCATCCTGCCGATCATCATCATCCTGTTCATCCTCAAGATGGGCAACATGCTGGAGATCGGATTCGAGAAGATCATCCTGCTGTACAACCCGAATACGTATGTCACGGCTGACGTGATTAATACGTTCGTCTATCGCAAGGGCCTCGGCGAGTCGTTCGAATTCAGCTACGCGACCGCGGTCGGCCTGTTCCAGGCGGTCATCAACTTCATCCTGCTCATCCTTGCGAACCGCTTCAGCCGCAAAGTGAGCGACAGCAGCCTGTGGTAGACACGGGAGAGGGGGACTCGTCATCATGCATGTGATTCGCAAAAGCAAAGGGGAGCGCATCTTCCAGGGGGCCAACACGGCATTCATGCTGTTCATGGTCGTCATCACGCTCTATCCGTTCGTCTACGTCGTCATGTCCTCGCTCAGCGACTCGCGGCAGCTGCTCTCGCATACGGGGACGCTGCTGTGGCCCAAGGGCTTCACATGGGAGGCGTACAAGCTCGTCTTCCAGAATCCGAACATCACCCGCGGCTATCTCAATACGCTCATCGTCGTCGTGGGCGGCACCTCGCTCAATCTGCTGCTGACGTGCATGGGCGCGTATGTGCTGTCGCGGCGCGGCGTGCCGTGGGCGCCCAAGCTGATGCTGATCATCGTCTTCACGATGTTCTTCTCCGGCGGCCTGATCCCGATGTACCTGCTGGTCAACAACTGGCTGCATCTGGGCAACAGCCTGCTGGCGCTGATCATCCCGAGCGCGATCTCGACCTGGAATCTGATCATCCTGCGCACCTCGTTCGGCGCCCTGCCGGACAGCCTGATCGAGTCGGCGCGCATCGACGGGGCCCATGACTTCACGATCCTGTTCCGCATCGTCATCCCGCTGTCGATGCCGGTCATCTCGGTGATGATCCTGTTCTACGGCGTGCAGCACTGGAACTCGTGGTTTCAGGCGATGATCTACTTGCGCGAGCGGCATCTGTTCCCGCTGCAGCTCGTGCTGCGCGAGATCCTGATTCAGAATAGCACCGAGTACATGATGGCCCAAGGTGACGCGGACGTCGAGTCGGTCGGCGAGAGCATCAAGTACGCGACGATTATGGTGGCGACGCTGCCGATCTTGTTCGTCTATCCGTTCATGCAGAAATATTTTGTCAAAGGTGTTATGATAGGATCAATCAAGGGCTGATCGCCAGGCCCGGGGCAGGGAGCGTGACGCGACGTGAGCAAAGCGCCAGGCAAGCCATCCACCAGCGTGCGCAGCCGCTGGCTGCGCTCGTATGCGATCGTGCTGCTCGTGCCGATCGTGCTGATGGGCGTCACGTACTTCCAGACGAGGCGCGTCATCGAGCATGAGATCAACCGCGCCAATACGGCGCTGCTCACGCAGCTGCAGCAGGACATCGACAGCCATCTGGAATACGCCTACCGGCTGAGCGGGAACATCGCCTACAACGAGCATGTCAACGCGCTGCTCGTGCAGCAGCGTACGCTCGGCTCCGCGCAGCGCATCACGATGGTGGAGGCGATCAAGGATTTCAAGGTGTACAACAGCACATCCCGCTACCTGAACCATTTCTACATTTACTTTCAGGAGGGGGATTTCGTGCTGACCGAAAGCTCGAACTACACCTCCGATATGTACTACGATCTCCACCTGGCGGACACCGAGCTGACGCAGGTCAATTGGAAGCGGTTGCTTGGACAGCAATACCGGGGCCAGTTCATGAATATGAGCAGCATCGCCGGCGCCGGGAAGCGGGGCATGCTGTTCATGCAATCGCTGCCGATGGGCGAGCGCGGCGCGCCGCGGGCGACGCTCGTGGTCGAGCTGAGCGAGGAGCAGCTATTGCCGACGATTCGCAACGTGCAGGCGTACAATCAGGGCGAGGTGTTCATCCTCGACAGCTCCAGCCAGGTGCTGACCTCCTCGCTGGCGGAGCCGAGCGACATGCCCGGGCTCAAGGGGCTGCGCGGCGAGCTCGGCACGGTGCGCAGCCAGTGGCGGGGCGAGGAGGTCGTCATCTCGTATATCCAGTCGGGACGCACGAACTGGACGTACGCCTATGTGCTGCCGGCCAAGCTGTACAGCGAGAAGGCGGAGTACGTGCGCAATCTGACGCTCGTCATGCTGCTCGTCGCGCTCGGGCTCGGCACGCTGTCGGCGGTGTGGCTGGCGCGCCGTAATTATCATCCGCTGCAGCGGCTCATGCAATCGCTGGCGCTGCGCGCCAAGATCGACCCGCACGGGCGCGGCAACGAATACGCGTATATCGAGGAGGCGCTGGAGCGCACGCTCGGCCGCAATCACGAGATGAACCGGATCATCGAGCAGCAGAAGAAGGTGCTGTACTCCAATCTGCTGCTGCGGCTGCTCAAGGGGCGCGTGGAGCGGGGCTATCCGATCCGCGAGGCACTGCGCGAGTACGGGATCGAGCTGCATTCGGACCGCTTCGCGGTGCTGCTGTTCTACGTCGAGGACTATAGCGGGCTGCTGGGCGCGCAGGACGATCCCGGCGAGACCAAGCACGAATTCGTGCAGCTCATCTTATCCAACATTGTCGAGGAGCTGGCCGGGCACGCCCACCAGGGCTGGATGACCGAGATCGACGGCATGCTGGCCTGCATCGTCAATGTGCGGGAGGAAGCGAGCGACGAAGCGGCGCGCGCCGATCTGCTGCAGCTGGCGGAGGAGGCGCAGCGCTTCATCGGGCGCAAGTTCCACATCCTGTTCACCGTCGCGGTGAGCAACCTGCACGTCATGGCCGAGGGCCTGCCGGCGGCGTATCAAGAGGCGCTGGAGGCGATGGAGTACAAGCTGCTGTACGGCTCGCAGGCGATCATCGGCTACGACCAGATCCGGCAGCAGGATGCGTCGTATCTGTACCCGCTGGAGAAGGAGCAGCAACTGATCAACCACGTCAAGGCGGGCGAGCATGCGAAGGCGCAGGCGATCCTGGACGAGGTCATCGACCGCAATCTGGCGGAGCCGGGGCTGTCGATCGAGATGGTGCGCTGCCTCATGTTCGACATGACGAGCACGATGATGAAGGCGGCGATGGAGGCCAATCTCGACCAGTCCGAGCTGTATGCGCACAACCTGCGGGCGGTGCAGGAGCTGACCGGCGGCAGCACGGTGGCGGCAATGCGCTCGCGCATGAGCGAGTTCCTCGCCGAGGTGTGCGCCCACGTGACGAGCCGCCGCCACAGCCACAGCGAGCGGCTCAAGGCGCAGGCGCTCGACTACATCCACGCGCACTACGCGGACAACAACCTGTCGGTCAATACGATCTCCGAGCACTGCGGGGTGCATCCGTCGTACCTGTCGCGCTACTTCAAGAGCCAGGTCGGCGAGACGGTGTCGGACTACATCAACAAGCTGCGCGTCGAGCACGCGAAGCGCCTGCTGGCGGAGGACGAGATCCTGATCAAGGACGTCGGCGAGGCGGTCGGCTTCTTCAGCATCAGCACGTTCATCCGGCTGTTCAAGAAGTACGAGGGCGTGACGCCAAGCGTGTATCGCGAGACGGCGCGGCTGGAGTAGCGGTGGTGAGGGGGAGCTGGTGAGGCTGTAAGGGAATCGTAAGAGGAGTGCTGGGCTAGGGGATGGGGCAGCGTTTTTGGGGCGTGGCTGAATGTAGAGCATGAGATGCGCAGAGCAAAATAGGGATTAGAGTGTAAAGCCGACCGCCGCGGTCGGCTTTTTTCGACATGGTGCGACAGGAGGCGACGTGGAAGGATGGGACGAAGGTACCGAATTGTGGGAAATCCGGGATTTTCCCTTGAAAAGCAGTTTTTGGGTGTGGTAGGATTTGGGATGTCTTGAACCGGTTCGAGATAAAAAATATGGAATATTAGAAATTCAGTATTTCTATTAAGCTCGCGTCTTTAAAAATTTTTTGTACCAGGTGGAGGTTGTTAAAATGATTAAGAAAAAAATTCTTTTCTCATCATTTGTTGTTTTATTATGTTTATTAGTTGTTTCTATGAATGAACAAGTGATAAAAGCTAATAACAGTGGTTTAGAAAAAGATTTAGAATTAAACCTAATAAATAAAAATATTAGGAATGAGCTAATGGAAAATGGTATGAAAATTAAAGAGTCAAAATTGAATTCAATTTTTAGAAGTGCGAAAAATTCGAATGGAAATAACGGTAAAATTAATCTAAAAATAACTAATAGTAAAGTTATAAAAGGAGACACTTTAATAGATGGAACAGTTAAAGTAAAATTTAATGAACTAGAATTTAAAACGAATTTTGATAATCAAAAGTTATTGGAATTACAACTTGAAAATGGTGATTATATCAGCTTAATTGAAATTGATTCTAAGGTTGATGTTAAAAACGAAAAAAGAAACTCTTCTGTTTTTTTTGCTTTATTCCCAAATGAAGAAAAATATTACGCAAGTGTTTCTGTGGGAGAAATCAACTCAGGTGATTTTTTAGCTGTAGATTTTGGAGAACGATTCTTAAAAAAAGACTTAATGAATCAAGTAGAGCAATCGCTTAAAATCATGGAAGAAAAGGAATTCCATTTAGATGATCAAGTAACTAGCAAACAAACTTCGGCAGCCTCAGTTAATTGGGGAAGTTACACTTATAAAGCAACAGTAGATACTGCTTTTTCTGATAGTAACCAATATTGGGGAAGGGCAGCAGTTTTGGCCGTTGGAAGGAAGTATTCAACTAACTGCCAATGCGGTGAAGTGATTCTTAAAGCTTTTGTTCCTTATGAAGATGTAGAAAATGAATCTGGAAATAATTATATTATTCCCAATAAAATAAAAATGGGAGTTGAACATAATAATGGACAAGTAAATGAAGTGTATCCTTTAGAGACGTCTTCTACATCAACTACTGTAATTTATGATTTTTTAAGTGTGGCTGGTGTTCCAACTAATACTATAGCTTCAGTAGCAAATGGTTTTAGCTCTTCTATAACTCATTTATCAGGAAATTCTGGAAACCCACAAGATAAAGCTATTGAATATGCGAGGGGATTAGGTTTATCTAGTACTACATTTATTCCTGCTAATGTATCAACTAATAACGTTGTAAGTACCTACGATGGTGTTCAGAGAGGTGCAACTGCTTATTTTAACGTATCAAATTATCAACCTAATGCGACTGTCAAGTCGTATGCCCAAGTAAGATATAATGCTCGCACAGTTAGTGGGCTATATTTAAACCTTTGGTCTGACGAGGCGTATGCTATACATTACGTGAATCAATAATTATATTTTATGGAAATATTTTAATCCAAAAAGAGTTGAATTACAACTCTTTTTGGATTTTTGAAATTTTAAATAAATATTATAAATGTTCCTTGGTAACGCTGGTTTACAATGGCACGAAGTTAGCATGTGATCGTCTAAATCGCCACTTACAAGAACAAGCCGCATAATTTTCAAAAATCGGAAATACTCAAATTCGGTTAGTCTACGATTCAGTAACTAAGCATTATAAAATTGATTCAATTTTGTTATAATTTCAAACTTTAATTACTAAGAGAAGGCGGTGTTTGCATTATGAAAAAACCTGTAACATCTATTATATTAATAAGCGTATTTGTTATAGGGATTGTTTTTTATATCAATACTCAAAATCGTCTACATGAAAATCAACAAATCGGATATCTTTTGCATGCGCAACATCAACTAACCGCTTCAATTATAAATAGCATAGAAACGGAACAAACGGTTGATCATATCCGTGGGCAAATTCAGTCGATTCGATATATTGGATTAGGTGCCGGTTTTTTTGAAAATGTTAATGGGTATATTGAATACTGTCTTGTTGAATTGGACGAAGGCGGTCCGGAGAGCGTGCTGCCAACACTGAAACGCGCACTTGCCCTCACTGACAAAGCCGTTCAGGATCAAAGCGATAAAACTGAAACGTTGGAAGCATGGAACAATTTTTTGTTAGAATTTAAGTTTCCCAATTCCACAAGCGCATCATAAATCCAAAAACGTAGAGCCTTCGACAATGTTCAATTTAATTCCTCAAAATCTGCATGTGAAAATTCTCCGGCAGTGTAATAGGATGAAATGTAGAATTGGATACAAAAACCAATTATGGATTTGGAATTTATATATATGTTTTTGTCAATATCTTTTTGAGCCAGCTCACATTCCGCACCCTGAGCATGTGGTAGCGAATGGAATTTTTGGGGGTCAAGCAGCCGTTAAACAGATGTAGCGATGGTTCAAGGAGCAAAACCACCGCGGAGTCAGGCGATTCGATTAGCCAAGATAGACCGATTCATTCAAGCCGAGACTGGCCAACACACGCTTCTCTTCTTTAGTCAAGGGTCGAGCGAATTGCCTGGTTCGGGTCCCGTCCGGCATACGAAACACGACAACCTTCCGGTACTTGAAGATTTGGAAGATGGCCGCGGCTGTGGGCTTGCGCAGGATCCGACCGCCCGATCCATGCATCGGGTTTTGCTCGGTGATGTGCTGCCTGATTCGTCGTTGGAACACGCGATAAACGGTAAGCGCCAGCAAGAACAAATACCCCAGCACCTTCACGTGCTCCGCCTTCTTCAGGTAGATTTCATCGGTGTACACGGGATCCTTCAGGAACGAGAAATTCATTTCAATGTGAATTTGTCCTTTATATAAGCCGAGCAGCGCCGCTCCATCCATCGTTTCGCCGCGCCACTCGGACGGCAAGGTGGTGGCCAGCACGAAGCGGGATGCCCGCCGGCGCGCTTTCTGAAACCGCGCTTCGTCCGGCGTGATGGCGGCCTCCAGCACGTAGACCGTATCCACTTGGGGAACATCGCCGTGCTTCGGACGTCCTCGTTTTTTGCGAACGACCTCCTTGAATATTTCAGTGCGGCGGAGCCGCTGAGTTAATGAGTGAGAGCCACGATGTTAATGAAATAGAGCCACCGTGTTAATGGACAGAGCCAC
>NZ_JACXIZ010000048.1 GCF_014705605.1 Paenibacillus sabuli | reverse complement strand
GCAAGGTGAAGAACGTCGGAAAGCCGTATGCGGGAAAACCGCACGTACGGTTTGATGAGGAGGGGCTGGTGCTACCAGTCCTTTACTCTACACAACTGACTGCCGCATAGCGCCCCGCTGATTGCCCGCATTGCGTACTCGCAACAGCCCCTTGCGTTTTAGAATTTTGGCCTCAGGGCAGTAGTTTCGGTGTGCGGCTGGAGATAGCTGCGAAGATATGGTAAGCTTTTTGGCATAGGTGTTGGATGCTTCCACAACGACTTGTCGCTTGGGACGCGGTGCATTACATTTTGAACGGAAAGGTACGTTACCCGTATGAAAAGAAAATTTTCAGACCGCGCCAACTGGCGGCGCATCGTTCGCAAGAGCTACTCGTGTCTCACGCTGGACAACGAGGAGTTCAAAGGGCTGGTTACGTTCTATCGCATTCATGAATTGCGGGAGCCGCTGTGGAAAGAATACAACGGACGCAGGCTCTGTCTCGCCGACCGCGGCTACCTGTGGATGCAGCACTTTCCGCGCGGCGAGCAGTTCGTCGTAACGACGATGTTCGACGATAAAGGTAGCGTCGTGCAGTGGTACATCGATGTCTGCAAAACGCAAGGGCTTACCGATCAACAGGTGCCGTGGTTCGACGACCTCTTTCTCGATGTCGTCGTGCTGCCGAGCGGCGAGGTGTTTTTGCTCGACGAGGATGAGCTGGAGGATGCGCTGCGCAGCGGCGATATCACCGCCAAGGATGCGACGATGGCGCGCAAGACGGCACGCCGTCTGCTCGACCTGATCAAAAACGGACGCTTTCGTTATTTCACGCTTAGTCTGAAGCATCGTCGTTCGCTTGCGCCGCGCATGGGCGGCGCGCAGCAATCGTGAGACCGGCTCCGCCGCCCCGCAGCCGCCAATCCGGGACGCCGGCTCACAATCGCAAAGCGGGGCCGTCGCGGAACGATCGAAAACCCGCGCCTCCCCGCGCGCGCAAGGTGCCGGGCCGCCGCAAGCGGACTACGAAAAAAAGCCGTTCGACGGGACTGGCCCGCTCCCGCCTGCTTCCGTTCCTGCTGCGTCTGGCGCTTTGGGCAGGGGCGGCCGGCATCTTTTGGATGGCCTATGCGCTGTGGCAGATCAACGACTTTCGCGAGCCGCGCCTGCTGGAGCCTGCCGATGTCGGAATCGTGCTCGGGGCTTCGCTTCGCAACGACGAGCCGAGCCCCGGCTTGCGCGAGCGGCTCGATCGGGCGCTAGCGCTGTACGAAGCAGGCAAGGTCCGGCGCCTGATCGTAAGCGGCGGTCTCGACAGCAATGGCGCGACCATTACGGAGGCCGAAGGAATGCGACGCCATTTGGTAGCGCGCGGCGTACCGGACGAAGCGGTGCTGGTTGAGCCGCAGGCGCGCAGCACATATGAGAATCTGCTCTATAGCCGCGCGCTCATGATCGAGCGCGGGTGGACGAGCGTCATCGTCATTACGCACGACTTCCATGCGGCCCGCGCGCTGGAGATTGCGCAGGTTGTCGGGATCGAGGAGGTGCAGGCGACTGGCGTCAAATCGCGGGCGCTCTCCCATGCGCGCAGCGAGCTGCGGGAGGTGCTGGCCTATACGAAGTGGACGCTTGACCGACTACTGCTCAAGGTCGGCTGGCGGCTCCCCGAGCTTCCGCTGGGCCTATGACCGGCGCGAGACTAGGACGAGCGGGGCGCGGCATACATTGATAAAGCGGCATGCGGCTCGCCTACTGCGCGAGACACGCCTGCCGACGCGCTCCAAAGGGTGGGATGCCTCATGAATTCCAATGCCGCCAGCGCCGGCCCGTCCGTTCAAAAACGGCCGTCCCGGCAAATCAATGTCGTCCTGCGAAGTCAGGATGCAGCAGCGCCCGCAATGCAGACGCTGGAGGACAGCGAGCCCGCCTCCGGCGGCGCGGCCAAAGCCCACGCGCCCGGCGATCCGTATTTGGAGATCCAAAAAGAGCTGGAACCGATGGTCGGGATGGAGAATGTCAAGTCGCTGGTCTATGAAATTTACGCGCTGCTGCATGTCTCCAAGCTGCGCCTTGACGCGGGTCTGGCCGGGGGCTCGCATGTCTATCATATGATTTTCAAAGGCAACCCGGGGACCGGGAAGACGACCATCGCCCGAATTGTAGCCCGTTTGTTTCAAAAGATGGGCGTACTCGCCAAAGGCCACTTGATCGAGGTGGAACGAGCCGATCTGGTCGGCGAATACATCGGTCATACGGCGCAAAAAACACGCGATCTCGTCAAAAAGGCGCTCGGCGGCGTGCTGTTCGTCGACGAAGCCTACAGCCTGGCGCGCGGCGGGGAAAAAGATTTCGGGAAGGAAGCCATCGACACACTCGTCAAAGCGATGGAGGATCACAAAAACCAATTTGTTTTGATTTTGGCGGGCTACCCGCTGGAAATCGATCATTTTTTGATGACCAATCCCGGGCTTCCCTCCCGGTTCCCGATTCAAATTGAATTTCCGGACTACACCGTCGACCAGCTCATTCAAATTTCCGAGCTGATGGCGCGCGATCGGGAGTATGCGCTGATGCCGCAATCGCTATTCAAGCTGCGCCAGCATCTGATGCAAGAGCGCGGCGAATCGATGTTCTCGTTCAGCAATGCCAGGTACGTACGCAACGTCATCGAGCGGGCAATCCGGTTCCAAGCTGTGCGCCTGCTGGAGCATTATCCGAGCGGTTCGCCAGGCAAGCAAGAGCTCATGACCATTCGTCCGGAGGATCTGCGCTGGACCAACAAAGCAACGTAAGGAGAGACGCCCGATGCGCCCAACCACTTACCGGATAGAAACCGAACAACAGGAGACGGCTATGCTGGTCAGTGTCGTGACGCCGGAGCAGACGCGCGGCGGCATCAACCCGGAGCATTCGCTGCAGGAGCTGATGCGGCTTGCGGAGACCGCCGGCGTGACGGTCGCCGGCACGCTCGTGCAGCAGCGGGAAGCGCCGGACACGCGTTGGCTGATCGGCAAGGGCAAGGTCGATGAGCTGCGTCAGCTGGCTGCGGCCACAGACTCGACAACCGCCATTTTTGATCAGGAGCTGTCCGTGGCTCAGGTGCGCAATCTCGAGCAGGCGCTCGATCTGAAGATCATCGACCGCACCCAGCTCATTCTCGATATATTCGCCCAGCGCGCACGGACGCGCGAGGGCATCATTCAGGTCGAGCTCGCTCAACTGAGCTACCTGCTGCCGCGCTTGTCTGGCCATGGCAAACATCTGTCGCGCCTCGGCGGCGGCATCGGCACCCGCGGACCCGGAGAGACCAAGCTGGAGACCGATCGCCGCCATATCCGGGGCCGCATCTCCGAGCTGAAACGGCAGCTGTCCGAGGTGGCGCGGCACCGGCAGCTGCTGCGGGAGCGCCGCCACAAGACGGGCGTGCGGCAGGTCGCGCTCGTCGGCTACACCAATGCCGGCAAATCCACGCTGCTAAGGCAGTTCACCGAGGCCGATGTCTATGTGGAGAATCAACTGTTTGCGACGCTGGATCCGACGACGCGGGCATTGAAGCTCGCAGGCGGCAAGGAAATTGTGCTTACGGATACGGTTGGCTTTATTCAAAACCTGCCGCATGATCTCGTGGCGGCTTTCCGCGCGACGCTGGAGGAGGTATGCGAGGCCGACCTGGTGCTGCATGTCGTCGACAGCTCTTCTGCGGCGCGCGAGGAGCAGGCTGCCGTCGTACAGCAGATTCTGACCGAGCTCGGCGCAGGGGACAAGCCTCAGCTTACGGTGTACAACAAAAAGGATCTGTGCTCCGGCGAGCAGGCCGAGCGTGTGCCGACCGGAAAGGATGCGCTATGGATCAGCGCGTACGATGCGGTTGATCTGGAGACGCTGCGTCGGCATATTCAAGAACGTCTCTCCGGACGGCGCGAGCGGTTCGCGCTTCCGGCAGCGCGGGGGGATCTGATCGCGCTGGCGCATCGAATGGGCGAGGTGATCGAGCAGACGGCCGATGGCGAGACTCTGCGGTTTACGGTCGAGCTGGACCCGAGCGAGTATGAGCAGCACGGCGGGCCGCTCCGGGTTTACAAAGAAGCCGATGCGCCGTATCAATAGACGCAATCTTTATACGTACAAGGGAGAGAAGAACTGGTGGGAGCAAGAGACAGCCGCCCGGAGGGGCCATTCGATCTGGAAGCATGGACTGACGAGCTGGAGGGACGTCTGGCCGGCCGCATGACCGAATTGGACAAGCTCGCGGAGCGTAACCAGCGCAAGGTCATCCGCGCATTTCAAAAGCATCACGTCAGCGACTTTCATTTCGCCGGATCGACCGGCTACGGCTACAATGATCGCGGCCGCGAGGTGCTGGATCTGGTCTATGCGGACGTTTTTGAGGCTGAGGCTGCGCTCGTTCGGCCGCATTTTGCCTCCGGCACGCATACGATCGCATGCGCGCTGTTCGGCTCGCTGCGGCCCGGCGACGAGCTGCTGTATATTACGGGCCAGCCCTACGATACGCTGCGCAAGGTGGTGGGACAGGAGGGAGACGGGGCCGGCTCGCTGCGCGACTTTTCGATCGGCTACCGCGAGGTCGAGCTGCTGCCGGACGGCGGCATCGACTGGGAAGGGGTTGAGGCCGCAATCGGGCCACGCACCCGCGTCATCGGGATTCAGCGTTCGCGCGGCTACGATTGGCGGAGTTCTTTTGACGTGGCGGCAATTGCCGAGATGACCGCTCGCGTCAAGCGGATCAAGCCGGACGTGCTCGTATTCGTGGACAATTGCTACGGTGAATTCACGGAGGAGCGTGAGCCGACCGCCTGCGGCGTCGACCTGATGGCCGGCTCGCTGATCAAAAATCCCGGCGGCGGCCTAGCCCCTTCAGGCGGTTACATTTGCGGTCGGGCCGATCTGGTCGAGCAAGCGGCTTACCGGCTGACCGCCCCGGGCATCGGCGGCGAGGTCGGCGCCATGCTCGATACGCTGCGCGCCACGTTTCAGGGCCTTTTTCTGGCGCCGCATTTCGTCGGCCAGGCACTCAAGGGAGCGGTCCTGGCGGCTGCCATGTTCAGCGCTGCGGGGTTTGAGAGCCGTCCGGCCTGGGATGCGCCCCGCACCGATCTGATTCAGGCAGTGCGCATGGACAACGAAGCTCAGCTCATTGCCTTCGTCCAAGGCATCCAGCGCGCGGCCGCGGTCGATGCGCATGTCGTGCCGGAGCCGTGGGCGATGCCGGGGTATGCCCATCCGGTCATTATGGCGGCCGGGACGTTTATTCAGGGGGGCAGTCTCGAGTTATCGGCGGACGCTCCGATTCGCGAGCCGTATATTGCGTATATGCAAGGCGGACTAACCTATGCGCACGTCAAATTTGGCCTTCTTACCGCCTTTTCCCGTCTGCATGAAAGCGGATTAATTGTGATTAAACCTCACACAACTTGACATGTTTCTGACACAACGTTACAATGGAAGCATATCATTTAGGGATTGGATGGTTGATGCGCATGGCTGACGAAATTCGCAGAAATATGGCGTTGTTCCCGATCGGGATCGTCATGAAGCTGACCGACTTGACGGCTCGGCAGATCCGTTATTACGAACAGCACGAACTTATTGTGCCGGCTCGGACGAACGGCAATCAACGGCTCTTTTCGTTTAACGACGTGGAGCGTCTCTTGGAGATCAAGTCGCTGATCGAGAAAGGCGTCAACATTGCCGGCATCAAGCAGGTCATGAATCCCGTGACCAAGGAGTCCGAGGAAGCCACGGTCATTACCGAGCAGACGGAAACGAAGCGACGGGAAATGTCCGAAACGCAGCTCCACCGCCTATTGAAGCAGCAGCTACTCGAGAAGAGACCGGGCAAAGCCTCGATTATTCAAGGCCAATTGTCCCGTTTCTATAGCAACAAATCCTAATTAAAGGCTAAAAGGAGAGGATTCTGTGAGTTTCAACAGAGAAGACATCTTACAACAGGCCAAAGAAAAGAACGTCCGCTTTATCCGATTGCAATTCACCGACCTGCTCGGTACGATTAAAAATGTTGAGATTCCTGTAAGTCAGCTGGAAAAAGCGCTGGATAACAAAATGATGTTCGACGGGTCTTCCATCGAAGGCTATGTTCGGATTGAAGAATCGGATATGTATTTGTACCCTGATCTGGATACGTGGGTCATCTTCCCGTGGGTAACCGAGAACCGGGTTGCGCGGCTGATCTGCGACATTTATATGCCGGACGGCACGCCGTTCGCCGGCGATCCGCGCGGTATCCTGAAGCGCAATCTCAAGGAAGCGGAGGATTTGGGCTTCAGCGCCATGAACGTGGGACCTGAACCGGAATTCTTCCTCTTCAAGACGGATGAGAAAGGCGAGCCGACGACCGAGCTGAACGACCAGGGCGGATACTTCGATCTCGCGCCGACCGATCTTGGCGAAAACTGCCGTCGCGAAATCGTATTGACGCTCGAGGAAATGGGCTTTGAAATTGAAGCCTCGCATCACGAGGTTGCGCCGGGTCAGCACGAGATTGACTTCAAGTACGCCAATGCAGTCAAAGCGGCCGATCAGATCCAAACGTTCAAACTGGTCGTCAAGACCATTGCCCGCCAGCACGGACTTCATGCATCCTTCATGCCGAAGCCGCTCGTCGGAATGAACGGCTCGGGCATGCATTGCCATCAATCGCTGTTCGAAGACGGCAAAAACGCCTTTTACGATGAAAAGGACAAGCTGGGACTGAGTGAAAACGCGCGCTACTATATGGCCGGCGTGCTTCGTCACGCGCGCGCGCTCGCATCGATCACGAACCCGACTGTCAATTCGTACAAGCGGCTCGTGCCAGGCTACGAAGCGCCGTGTTATGTCGCTTGGTCGGCTAGCAACCGCAGCCCGATGATTCGCATTCCGGCCTCACGCGGACTCAGCACCCGCATCGAGGTGCGCAACCCCGACCCGGCTGCGAACCCTTACTTGGCGCTTAGCGTCATGCTCAAGGCCGGTCTGGACGGCATTCGCAACAAATTGTCGTTGCCGACGCCGACCGATCGCAACATCTACGTCATGACCGAAGAAGAACGGGTCGAGGACGGCATCCCGAGCTTGCCGATGGATCTGAAGGAAGCGCTCGAGGAAACGCTCCGCGACGAGGTCATCTGCGAGGCCCTCGGCGATCACGCGCTGGCGCATTTCTACGAGCTCAAGGAAATTGAGTGGGACATGTACCGCACCCAGGTTCACCAGTGGGAGCGCGATCAGTATTTGACGCTGTACTAACATTAACGCTTCAAACACCAGCCGTCCAGGATCTTCATCCTGGCCGGCTGTTTTTTGTTCCATTATAGAAAGTATATGATTTCAACCCAGCGTTTGTATGAATTCGCAGACAGGCATGCGATCGGACACAAGGTAAGCCTGGCACAAGCTAGGGGAGAGAGCAGACGTGCGCATGATTGTCTTGAGCGGAAGGACTCGCGTAGCGTGCAACCTGAAGCTCTAACGGACACTAGCGGCGCTTAGCGCCCAAATCGGCGCTTGCACGATTCTAACGGTCATCAGCTACGCTTAGGAGGTGTTTGGGCCCGTTAGAAGGACCAAGATGCCTGCTAAGCGTCGCTCTTTGACCGTTGGCACGTTGAAGCGAGCCGAAAATTGGCCCTAAGCGTCTCTCATGTCCATTACAGCCAAGCCTCGACAGTCTACTAGGCTATCGGGGCCGGTCTGCGATACCGGTGCGGCCAATTTGGTTCAGCCAGACTGTGGCGTCTGCGGCGTGCGCACACGCATGAACCGACTGACGGGATGCCGGCTCGTGTCAAGGTCATGTCCTTGGACTTGCAGTCAAAAATGTGCGGTCATTCCTCAATTGAGTTCCTAATCCAGACAAGTTCGGCGCTCGCTGACCAAGGGCCTCTTGTGTCCGTTAGGGAGGCTAATTGGAACAAAATAACGTCCTGCGATGAATGGCGAAAAGCCCCGCGCATAAAGATTCAAGATTGCGCGCGAGGCTTTTAACGTTGGGGCGCTTGTGTCCTCATTCGTTATTTACTGGTCGTTTACCAGTCTTAATGAATGTCGCGGAAAATGCCGACGACGCGGCCGAGAATGGTCACCTGCTTGAGCAGAATCGGCGCCATGGTCGGATTCTCCGGTTGGAGTCGGACGTGATCGCGTTCGCGATAAAAGGTTTTAACGGTAGCTTCGTCGTTTTCGGTCATGGCGACGACAATCTCGCCGTTGTTGGCCGTCTGCTGCTGACGGACGATGACGAAATCGCCGTTGTGAATGCCGGCTTCGATCATACTGTCGCCTACGACGCGGAGCATGAAGACTTCGTTATCGCCGACAAAATGAGTAGGGAGGGGGAAGTATTCTTCAATGTTCTCGGTTGCGGTGATCGGTTCGCCAGCCGTTACCTTGCCGATAACCGGTATCTTGGATACGGACAATGAGAATTGCGCGTCTACGTCTTCCATGCCTAAAATTTCAATCGCCCGCGGTTTGGTGGGATCACGTCGAATCAGCCCTTTTTTTTCAAGCCTGTCCAGATGACCGTGAACGGTGGAGCTGGAGGCCAAGCCGACCGCTTCTCCGATTTCACGGACGGACGGCGGATATCCCTTTTCGCGTACTTCTGTTTTGATAAAGTCTAAAATGGTCTGCTGTCGATTGGATAATTTCGTCACCGGGATCACTCCATCTGTGAATAGTAGATGTGTAAAATTATAGCACAGAACCGGAGTTCGTACAAACATAAGTTCGAAGATTTGCGCAGATGCTTATCGAACAAATGTTCCGAAAATTGTTGACTACAAACACTTGTTCGTGATAAAGTAAGAACAACAGAACAAACGTTTGGAGTGTGGTCGACATGATGAATACTTATTCGTATACCAGCATGCATTCGAATCAAGCGAGATCGGCAGGATTGTTGGCTGAGTCAGGCGCTAGGCGAGCCTCATCCCCGCGTTTCGCAAGCTCTCCCGGTTTCAAAAACAATTTTCGAACGTTCTTTCGTATCGTTGCTGCTTTCGCCGTTTTTGTCTTGCTCTTTGCAGGCTTTTTCGTAATTCAGTCTACGGCAGGGATGGAGCATCCGGAGCCTGCCGGTGCGGACGAACAATGGATCACCGTTTCCGCGGGGGACACGCTTTGGGACATCGCGGCGCGAGTCAAGCCCGCCGAGGCTGACATTCGCGAGATTGTGTTTCAGCTTCGGCACCGGAACGGCTTGTCCAGCTCTTCGCTTCAGGTCGGTCAGCGACTGATTATTCCGACGTCCGTCGAGCATTAGCTGCCTTGAGCATAGGTTCGATTGCTTTATCTGCGTTTGCCGTTTGTATCCACCGAGGCCCGCATTTATCTGCAGGGCCTTTTTTGCCTTGACAATATTAGAACAGTAATGTCAAAGTATAATGGGACACGTGCTTTGGAAGCGGAGGTGGCAAAGATGGACAAGCTGGTGGAACGGATCAACGAACTCGCCAGAAAGCATAAGACGGTCGGATTGACTGTAGAAGAAACGGCGGAACGCGATCAGCTTCGCAAGCAATACCTGGAGGTATTCAAGCGGAACTTCCGCAACCAGCTCGAAGCGATTGAATGGACGGACGAGGAGCCCGACAAGGGCTCAAAACAATAGATCTCAGCCTGACAAGGGGATGAATGCGCATGAAAATGAAGCGATTGGGTCGAAGCGGTCTGGCCGTCTCCGAGCTTTGCCTCGGCACGATGACTTTTGGCAACACGACGTCCGAACCCGATTCGATTGACATGATTAATCGTTTTGTCGAGCGAGGCGGCAATTTTTTGGACACGGCCAATGTCTATGTCAACGGACGCTCCGAGGAAATTGTCGGCAAGGCGATCAAGGATAAGCGTTCTGAAATCGTGCTGGCAACAAAGGTGCGGATGAAAACGGCGGAGCATGTCAACGGGGCAGGCGTATCCAGAAAGCATATTATGGACGGGGTCGACGACAGCTTGCGTCGTCTCAACACCGATTACATCGATCTTTACCAGGTGCATGTGTGGGATCACGCCACGCCAATCGAAGAAACGATGCGAGCGCTCGATGACCTTGTCGCTTCCGGCAAGGTACGGTATATCGGATGCTCCAATTTTCTGGCCTGGCAACTGATGAAAGCACTGGCGGTAAGCGAGTTGAACCGTTATGTCAAATTTATCTCAATCCAGCCGCAATATAGTCTCGTGAGCCGTGAAATGGATCGGGAGATGCTGTCGCTCTGCTTGGAGGAGAATGTCGGGATCATCCCCTGGGCCCCGATCGGCGGCGGCTTTTTGACCGGAAGGTATGGAAAGGAGCCGCCGACCTCCGGACGATTGACGGCTGTCGCAGGGGAAAGCTCGTGGGCGCTTCGTGCGACCGACAAAAATTTTGCCATTCTCGATGCGGTCCGCGAGATTGCCGACCAGTTGGACAAGTCGCCATCCCAGGTCGCTCTCAATTGGCTGTTGCGCCGAAACGGCATCACCGCTCCGATTTTTGGAGCAAGCACGCTCGAGCAATTCGAAGACAACATGGGGGCCGCAGGCTGGAGGATGCCCGACGAGCAGTGGCTCCGACTGGACGAGGTCAGCAGACTCCCGTCCGAATATCCGCATCGCTTTTTAGAGAAATTTCGCCGTCCCGGCCTGAGCGAGCCGGATCAATCGATGATTTAGGAGGCTGTTCCGATGTCCCGTTCCTGGGAGCGCAAGGTGCGCAAAAACATGAGTCATCTTAGCCAACAGCAAAAAAAACGCGGCACTTCCGGATACGTGCCGGAGGCCAGCCGGATCGACCGATTCAAAGGCCGCAATTACATTTTGCCGATTGTCATCGTCATATTCATTGGCTTCTACATGTATATGAATTCGCTGACTCCGGAACTCGGGCAAAACGATACGTTGCTCTGGGTGACGGCAGGTTGCTACATACTGCTCGCTATGCTCTTTTTTTTCCGGCGGCCTTATCTGAACGTCGGCAAAAATTACGTGCAATCCCGGCGCCTTACGGGGGACAAGCGGCTTGAACCGGGTGCAATCAAGCGCATTACGGTGCAACCCGGTTTTATCGCGATTGAACAGACCAAGGGTCCGGCATGGAGCTTTTCCAAATTGCTTAATCGTTTCCCGACCGATGACATGGCCGAGCGATTGCAGCAATTTGCCCGCGAGCATCACATTGACATTCAAAAAAAATAACTATCGCAGCATGATCGATGAAGGAGAGAGACTTGGAGGATGGGGAAAAAGGCAGTACTTTTTGATCTCGATGACACACTGCTGTGGGACGAGCGCAGTGTAAAGGAGGCGTTCGAAGCGACATGCCGCGCCGCTGCGGACGAGACGGGCGTCGACCCGGAGGAGCTTGAGCAATCGGTCCGTACGGAGGCGCGAACCTTGTACGAATCGTATGAAACCTTCCCGTTTACCAAAATGATCGGCATCAACCCGTTTGAGGCGCTGTGGGCGGATTTTCGCGAGGGCAAGCAGGAACAATTCCAGACGCTTCGCGCGCTGGCGCCGGTCTATCGCAAAAATGCCTGGACGCGCGGCCTGAAAGCGCTCGGCGTAAAAAAGCCGGAGCTCGGCGAACGCTTGGCGGAGCTTTTTCCGGCCGAACGCCGTAAAAGGGCCTTCGTCTACGACGATACGTTTCGCGTGCTGGACCGGTTGAAGGGCCGGTATCGTCTTCTTTTGCTGACGAACGGTTCACCGGATCTGCAGCAGGAGAAGCTGGACGGCGTCCCGGAGCTCGTCCCGTATTTTGAATGTGTGGTCATTTCCGGGAACTTTGGTAAAGGAAAGCCCGACTCCTCCATATTTCGTCATTGCCTGGAACGGCTCGAGGTCAAGCCCGAGGAAGCCGTGATGGTCGGGGACAAGCTGACGACCGATATTATCGGCTCGCTCGGCGTCGGCATGACCGCCGTGTGGCTCAACCGGCATGGCGCCACGCGAACGGACGAAATACTGCCGACCCATGAAATTTCAAACTTGGACGAATTGCCGGAACTGCTGGAGCAACTGTAAGACCCGCCCTCAAAACGGGGGCATTATCGCAAACCAAAAACCTTACCTCCGGCTTGGAGATAAGGTTTTTTTGATGTCTGATTTGCTGCGCCTTCGTTTATTATGCCTTTGAAAAAGCAGGGTCTGCAAACGGATGCGCGATCCAGCCCTCGGTCTCGATAAACAGCCGTACGGCTACAATTTGCCGATTATCCATTAAGGTGAAGAAATGCGGCTTGTTTTCCGGTACGGAAATGACATCGCCGGCCTCCAACTCGACATTGAAATAACCGACTTCTTCCGAGCCTTTGATAATAAAAATGCCTTTGCCTGCAGTGATTGCCCGCACCTCGTCCTCGGTGTGCGTGTGCACCTGCTCAAATTTTTTGAGCAGCTCGTCCAGGTTCGGCGTCGCGTCGGAAAGGGCAATGATGTCCCATGTCCGGTAGCCGCGGCGGCCGGCGAGGTCACGGATTTCGCTGTCAAAGGTCGAAAGAATCTGCGCTTTGTCATCGTCCGAAAGCGTAAATTTTTCTTGCAGTTCCGCGGGCAGCTTGGCTGCGTCCCAATGCTCGTAGAGCACCTCTTGACGATCTAAAAATGCACGTACCTGTTCTTCTCCGCGTATGCGTTCGCCGGAGTCGCGAATGACGATTTCAGCCATTCCAATCCCTCATTTCCTATAGCTTTATCCAGATTTACGGTCATTATAACGTAAGGGTGGCTTTCTGTCGATGCCTCGTGCTTTTCACATGTAGTGGATTCTGTTAGACTAGGGGATATGATTTTGCGGGAGGAAGTTGTTCAAGATGACCAAATCGACTTTGTACGACGCGCTTAAGCAGCGAATTCTGATCATGGACGGCGCGATGGGCACGATGATTCAGCAGGCGGATCTGCAGGCCGACGCTTTTGGCGGCGAGGATCTCGACGGCTGCAACGAAATACTCGTGCTGACGCGGCCCGACTTGATTCGGGACATCCACGAGGACTACCTGGAAGCAGGCGCTGATATTATAGAGACGAACACCTTCGGCGCGACGAGCGTCGTCCTGATGGAATACGATATCCCGGAAAAAGCGCGCGAGCTTAATTTGGCGGCGGCGGCGCTCGCGCGCGAAGCCGCGGACAAATACGCAACGCCGGAGCGCCCGCGTTATGTTGCCGGGGCGCTCGGCCCGACGACGAAGACGTTGTCGGTGACCGGCGGCGTCACCTTTGACGGATTAGTGGAGAGCTATCTCGAGCAGACGGTGGCGCTCATCGAAGGCGGCGTCGATGCGATCCTGCTGGAGACGTCGCAGGACACGCTGAACGTCAAGGCTGGCAGCATCGCAATCCGGCGCGCCTTCGAGCAGACGGGGCGAGAGCTGCCAATTATGATCTCGGGCACAATCGAGCCGATGGGCACGACCCTCGCCGGTCAGAGCATTGAAGCGTTTTACATTTCGCTCGAGCATCTGAAGCCGATCTCGGTCGGACTGAATTGCGCCACCGGCCCGGAGTTCATGCGCGATCATATTCGTTCGTTGAGCGAGATTGCCGGCAGCGCGGTCAGTTGCTATCCCAACGCGGGACTGCCCGATGAGAACGGGCAGTATCACGAATCGCCGCAATCGCTGGCGACCAAGCTGGGTGCCTTTGCCGAGCAGGGCTGGCTGAACATAGCTGGCGGCTGCTGCGGCACGACGCCCGCGCATATTCGCGCGCTCGCCGAGCAGATGGCCGGGTATGCCCCGCGCCAGGCGAACGGGAGCCATCCGCCGGCCGTCTCCGGGATTGAGACAGTCTATATCGAAGAAGACAACCGGCCGATCATGATCGGCGAACGCACCAATATTTCCGGCTCGCGCAAGTTCAAGCGATTGATCAAGGAGGAGAAGTTCGACGAGGCCTCCGATATTGCGCGGGCGCAGGTCAAGGGCGGCGCCCAAATCATCGACATCAACCTGCAGGATACCGATATTGACGAGGCATATGCCGTCAATCAATTCCTGCCGATGGTGGCCAAAAAAATCAAAGCGCCGCTTATGCTTGACTCGACCTACGATCATATCATCGAGCTCGGCTTGAAGTATTCGCAAGGCAAGGCGATCATTAACTCCATTAATCTGGAGGACGGCGAGTCCAAGTTCGAGCAGATATTGCCGCTTATCCATCAATACGGCGCTGCAGTTGTGTGCATCCTGATCGACGAACGGGGCCAAGCCGTGTCGCGGCAAGCCAAGCTCGAGGTGGCGGAGCGCGCGTACCGCTTGCTCGTGGACAAGTACGGCATGCAGCCATGCGATATTATTTTCGATCCCAATATGTTCCCGGTCGGCTCGGGCGATCCGCAGTATATCGGCTCCGCAGTGGAGACGCTCGAAGGCATCCGGCTGATCAAACAAACGTTCCCCGAGACGAAGACAATACTCGGACTAAGCAACATCTCCTTCGGTCTGCCGGACGCCGGTCGCGAGGTGCTCAATTCGGTGTACCTGTATGAGGCGACAAAGGCGGGGCTCGACTATGCCATCGTCAATACGGAGAAGCTCGAGCGCTATGCCTCGATCCCTGAGGAAGAGCGTCGGCTGGCCGAGGACCTGATCTATCGCACGTCAGACGAGACGCTGGCGACGTTCGTAGCGGCTTTCCGGGAGAAGAAGGTCGTCAAGAAGGAGAAGGTCAGTAACCTGACGCTTGAGGAGCGGCTGTCGGCGTATGTCGTCGAAGGCTCCAAGGACGGACTGTTGGCCGATCTGGATGAAGCGCTGAAGACGAAAAGACCGCTCGAAATTATCAACGGTCCGCTCATGAAGGGGATGGACGAGGTCGGCCGGCTGTTCAACAACAACGAGCTGATTGTCGCCGAGGTGCTGCAGAGCGCGGAGGTCATGAAGGCCTCGGTCGCGCATCTGGAGCCGTATATGGAAAAATCCGATACCTCGGTGAAGGGCAAGATCATCCTCGCCACGGTCAAGGGCGATGTGCACGATATCGGCAAAAATCTGGTGGAGATCATTCTCTCCAACAACGGGTACCGGATCATCAATCTCGGCATCAAGGTGGCGCCCGAACAATTGATCGAAGCCTACCGCAACGAGCCGGCCGATGCGATCGGCTTGTCGGGCTTGCTCGTCAAGTCGGCGCAGCAAATGGTGGTGACGGCGCAGGATCTGCGCAACGCGGAGATCGCGGTGCCAATTCTCGTAGGCGGAGCGGCCCTGACCCGTAAATTCACCAAAAACCGGATCGGCCCCGAATACGAAGGACTCGTGCTGTATGCCAAGGACGCGATGGACGGGCTGGACATCGCCAACAAGCTGATGGACAAAGCGCATCGCGGCCGCATGGAGCAGGAGCATGCGGAATACAAAGCTTCGGGCGGGGCGCAGGTCGAAGAGAAGCCCGCGCTGCCCAAGCTGACGCGCACGAAGCGTTCGGCCATTTCGCAAACTGTGTCGGTATTCGTGCCGCCGGATCTGCAGCGCCACGTGCTGCGAGATGTGCCGATTCCGCACATCGTGCCTTACGTCAATATGCAGATGCTGCTCGGCCACCATCTCGGCGTCAAGGGCAGCGTCGAGCAATTGCTCGCGGCCGGAGACGCGAAGACGCGCCAGCTCAAGGAGACGGTGGACGAGCTGCTGCAGGAGGCGGCGTCGGAACGGCTGCTGCGCGCGCATGCGATGTATCGGTTTTTTCCTGCCCAATCGTCGGGCAACGATGTCATCATCTACGATCCGGAGGACCATGCGAAGGAGATCAAGCGGTTCACGTTCCCGCGCCAGCAGGTGGAGCCGTTCCTGTGCCTCTCCGACTACCTGAGGCCGGTCGACAGCGGGGAGATGGATTATGTCGGCTTCCTCGTGGTCACGGCCGGGTCCGGCATTCGCGAGCGGGCCGAGGTGCTCAAGGACAATGGGGATTATCTGCGCTCCCATGCGATTCAAGCAGTGGCACTGGAGGTGGCGGAAGGGCTCGCAGAGCGTGTGCATCACATTATGCGCGACATCTGGGGCTACCCCGATCCGCAGGAGATGACGATGAAGCAGCGGCATGGCGCGCGCTATCAGGGCATTCGGGTATCATTCGGCTATCCCGCCTGTCCGAACCTGGAGGATCAGGGCCCGCTGTTCGAGCTGATGCAGCCCCAGGATATCGGCGTCGAGCTGACCGAGGGCTTCATGATGGAGCCGGAGGCTTCGGTGTCGGCGATGGTATTTGCCCATCCCGAGGCGCAGTACTTCAACGTCGAGAAAAGCTGAGGCCCGCTTGCCGTAGCAAGAGTGGATATCTCGTAACTTGCCGCGCCGCAACGGCAAATGCACGGTCGACGCGCCACGAACGCAAAAGACGCCTTCCTCCCCGGCATGGCGTCTTTTGCAATCGTGGCGCGTCTATTTTCATTATTCATTAGTGACATTAATGATTAATGAGATTAATTAAATGCTGACAGGCGCTCTCGTCCGCTCAGGCAAATGACCCTTCAATGATAATATCGTTCAGCGGCATACGGGAGGAAGGGTGCTCGCGTTCGCGCAGCTGGCCTTGAAGCATCGCAGGATCGCCCTGGTAGCCGACGGCAACAACCGCCAGTGCGGCATATTGATTCGGGATGGAGAGCTCGTGCTGCGCCTGGTCGGCATTGAAGCCGCCCATTGCGTGGGCAATCATGCCGCGGCGGCACGCCTCAAGCGCGAGATAGCCCCACGCTGCGCCGGCGTCGAAGGCATGCGAGCGGTTCATGCCGCCCTTGTTGTTGGTCGTCTTGGAGACGACGAGCAGCAGCACGGGCGCATGCTTGCACCAGATCAGGTTGCCGTCGTTGATGAAGCTGTGGAAGCGGGCCTTCTGCTCCTCGCTCGCAGCGACGATAAAGCGCCAGGGCTGGAGATTCGATGAGGAGGGCGCCCAGCGGGCCGCCTCGAGAATGGCGTGCAGGTCCCGCTCCGCAACCGCGCGGTCGGCGAAGGCGCGCGGGGACCAGCGGTTCAGAATCAACGGGTTGATGTCGTAATCCGTAGGGCGGTGCTTGACCGCCTCGCTACTAAGCGGCTCATCCTTGTCTGAGGGTAGCATATGTATAACTCCACCTTTCTTGGTTCATGGACCCATTGTATCCCAATTCCTCGCACACTTCCAGTGCGAAAGCGCCGACGAATCCCCTCGGCATGGATTAGGATCGGCCGTCTGCGGGAAATGGAACTTTTCCCGGGAAAGCGCAGGAAGCGACAAGAAGCCCGCTTATCTGCCCGGAAGTCTGCGCCTGTCGAGCGAAAGGATCTAAAAATTCTGAATATTCGACAATCGAATGGGGATTGCCGGGGGAACGTATATTCTGTAGAATAGAAGACAACAGGAAATCAAACGGGAAATTGAAGGAGCGAAGCGGAATGAATCGATGGACGGGCGTGGCCGACAGCCTGGAGGAGTGGCTGGATGAGGTGCGTCGTGACCCCCAGATTATGAATCAGGTGACGCATTGGCACACCCTGCCCGCACGGGCGGCGGTGACGCGCGCGCTGCCGTCCGCTCTCCATCCCAAGCTGGCGGCTGCGCTTCGCGGCCGCGGCGTCGGCGAGCTCTATACGCATCAGCACGAGGCGTTCGAAGCGGTGCAAGGCGGCGCGAATGTCGTTGCCGTGACGCCGACGGCTTCGGGCAAGACGCTATGCTACAACTTGCCGGTCTTGCAGTCGCTGCTGCACGATGACGAGGGACGGGCCTTGTACCTGTTTCCGACCAAGGCGCTGGCCCAGGATCAGGTGGCCGAGCTGCAGGAGCTGGCGACTGCGATGGAGGTCGATCTCAAAACGCATACCTACGACGGCGATACGCCGCCGACGGTGCGTACGGCGATTCGCAACGCGGGCCACATCGTCGTGACCAATCCGGACATGCTGCATGCCGCAATTTTGCCTCACCATACGAAGTGGGTCAAGCTGTTTGAGAATGTCAAATATATCGTCATTGACGAGCTGCATGCCTACCGGGGCGTCTTTGGCAGCCATGTGGCCAACGTGATCCGCCGCCTGAAGCGCATTTGTCGGTTCTACGGCTCGTCGCCGCAGTTCATCTGCGCTTCGGCGACGATCGACAATCCGCGTGAGCATGCCGAGCGGCTGCTCGGCGTGCCGGTGACGCTCGTGGACAACAACGGCGCGCCGGCGGGGGAGAAACATTTTGTCTTCTATAACCCGCCCGTCGTCAACAAGCAGCTCGGCATCCGCCGCAGCAGCGTGCTGGAGACGCGCCGCCTGGCGGGCATGCTGCTGCGTCAGGGCGTGCAGACGATCGTCTTCGCCCGCAGCCGCGTGCGGGTGGAGCTGCTGCTGACCTACCTGCAGGAGCAAGTGAAGGGAGAGCTCGGGCCGAAGACGATCCGCGGCTATCGAGGCGGCTACCTGCCGAAGCTCAGACGCGAGATCGAGCGCGGTCTGCGCAGCGGGGAGATCCGCGGCGTAGTCAGCACCAATGCGCTGGAGCTGGGCATCGACATCGGTCAACTGCAGGCCTGCGTACTCAACGGCTATCCGGGCACGATCGCCAGCACCTGGCAGCAATCGGGCCGCGCCGGTCGCCGTCAGGGCAGCTCGGTCACGTTTATGGTGGCGAGCAGCAATCCGCTGGATCAGTACATCACCGAGCATCCGGAATTTTTTTTCAATCGTCCGCCCGAGCGCGCGCTGATCCATCCGGACAACCTGCTCATTCTGATCGATCACATCAAGTGCGCGGCTTACGAGCTGCCGTTCGAAGAAGGGGATACGTTCGGCGGAGAGCCGCTTCGTGATATGCTGGAATTTCTCGCCGAGGAGAAGGTGCTGCATCACAGCGCCGGGCGCTGGTACTGGATGGAGCAGTCCTTTCCCGCGCACAACATCTCGCTGCGTTCGGCGGCGCAGGAGAATTTCATCATCATCGATCTGACCAGCGGCAGCCGCGTGCTCGGCGAGGTCGATCGCTTCAGCGCGCCGACGCTGATCCACGAGGAAGCAATCTATCTGCACGAGGGCGTGCAATATCAGGTGGAGAAGCTGGATTACCCGGAGAAAAAAGCGTATGTCCGCGAGGTCGACGTCGATTATTTCACCGACGCCAATCTGGCGGTCGAGCTCAAGGTACTGCATGTGGACAAGTCGGTTGAGGCGGGCGAGCTGGAGCGCCAGTACGGCGAGGTCACGGTCAACGCCAAGGCCACGATCTTCAAAAAAATTCGGCTGCGCACGCATGAGAACATCGGCTCCGGACCGATTCACCTGCCGGAGGAGGAGCTGCATACGAGCGGCTACTGGTTCGCCTTCAGCGAGGCGGCTGCGGCGCGCAAGGGCACGAGCGAGATGCAGCATGCGCTGCTCGGCCTGGCCAATGTGCTCATCCATATCGCTCCGCTCTACCTGATGTGCGACCCACTCGATATTCGCGTCGTGCCGCAGGTCAAGGCCGTCCATACGAAGCGTCCGACGATCTACTTCTACGACCGTTATCCCGGCGGCATCGGCCTGTCCGAGCGGCTCTACGACGTCCATGGCGAGCTGCTGCGCCGCGCGCGCGAGCTGATCGCCTCCTGCACCTGTCTGAGCGGCTGTCCGGCCTGCGTCGGGCCGATCGAGGAGGTCGGATTGCTCGGCAAGTCGCATGCGCTCGAGCTGCTGGCGGAAGCGGAGGCAAGCCGATGAGCGGTCTGCGCGAACGCATGCTGCGGCTGCGCGGCGGGACGCCTGCGCCGGAGCAGGATCCACGGCCGCAGACGGAGCCGGACGTCGACGAGCGCAAGACGGCCGAGGACGGACCGGGTTCGTCGGCGCGCGAGACTGCGGCGGCCGCGGCTTCGATGGCCGCGTTCGATTCGACGGACCACAGCGAGGCTGCGGCGTGGGCGCGGCTGCAGGTGGACGAGCATGTCGGCGAGCAGGGCAGCTTCCTGCTGCGCCGCGTCGAGCACGCGCTCGACGCGCGTCACGGCCTGCATGTGCTGGGCGAGCTGGCGCCGGCTGCAGGGGCGCTGGCGGCCTTTCATCGCGCCGATCCGGAGGCGCCGCTCCCGAGCGCAGACAATCTGCTGTTCCTGGACCTGGAGACGACGGGGCTGGGCGTCGGCACGGGCAACGTGCCGTTCATGGTCGGCATCGCTTATGCGGCGGGCGAGCGCTTCGTCGTCGAGCAGCTCTTCATTCGCCATCCGGCCGAGGAACGGGCGATGCTGGCCTATCTCGAGCAGCGCATGCAAGGCCGGTCCTACCTCGTGACCTACAACGGCAAAACCTTCGATTGGCCGGTGCTGGCCGGCCGTTATATTATGAACGGCTTCGGCCGGCGGCGGGAGGCGCTGCGGCATCTCGATTTTTTGCACCCGTCGCGCAGCATCTGGCGCAATACGCTGACCTCCTGCAGACTGAGCCATGTCGAGGAGGAGCGGCTCGGCATTCGGCGCGAGCACGATGTGCCGGGCTCGGAGGCGCCGGCGATCTACTTCCGCTATCTCGCGGACGGCGATCCCGCTCCGCTGGCGGGCGTCTTTCGCCACAATGAGCTGGACATGCTGTCGCTGGCGGCGCTGGCCATTCGCTTCGGCCGGCTGCTGGGCGGCGAGCTGCAGCTGCCCGAGCCCGAGCATGGCGAGGAGCGGATGCGCACCGCGCTCTGGCTCGAAAAAATGGGCGCGTCCGACGAAGCCGAACGCCGCTATGAGCGGCTGACGGCGGAAATGTCCGGCGCCGGGCCATGGGCGCTGCCGCTCGCCGCGCGCGACAAGAAAGTTGGTAATTGGCGGCGGGCTGTGGTATTGTGGCAGAAGATCGCATTGCAAGCGGAGGAGGCGGCTGCGCCCTGTCTGGACGCGCATATTGAGCTGGCCATGTACTACGAGCATCGGGTGCGCGACCTGAAGGCCGCGATCCGCTACGCCGAGGCGGCCGAGCGGCTGGCGCTCAGGCGCGCCGGGCTGGAGCGTGCAGGGGGAAGCGCGCGGGCGCATCTGACCGCGATTCGCAGCCGCCTGGAGCGGCTGCAGCGAAAAACCAACAAGGGGAATGGGAGCTATGGAGGGCAAGCGCACAGACGTTCCGCAAGGGCTGTTGATCGACCTTGACGGCACGCTTTATCACGGTCGGCGAATGATTCCGGGAGCCGATCGTTGGGTGGCTTCGCTGCAAGCGGCCGAGCTGCCTTATTTGTTCGTGACGAACAATTCCTCGCTTGCGCCGGAAGCGGTGGCCGAGCGGCTGCAGACGATGGGGATACCGGCCGCGGCCGAGCAGGTCTGCACGTCCGCTCAGGCGGCGGCCGCTTATATCGCCGGACGCAGTCCGGGCGCGCCGGTGCACATCGTCGGCGAGGTCGGCCTGCGGACTGCCGCCGAGCAGGCCGGTCTGGCGCTGGTCGAGGAGTCTGCGGACTATGTGCTGCAGGGGATCGACCGCGGCTTCGATTATCCGAAGCTGTCGCATGCCGCGCGGCTGATCCGCGCGGGTGCGGCCTACATATTGACGAATCCCGATCTGCTGCTGCCGACCGAAGACGGCCTGGAGCCGGGCGCGGGCGCGCTCGGGGCGATGCTGCAGGCCGCCGGGCAGCGCGAACCGACGATCATCGGCAAGCCTTCGCCGATCCTGGTCAGCTATGCGCTGGCCAGACTGGGCATGACGCCCGGGAGCGTCTGGATGGTCGGGGACAACATGGCGACCGACATTGCCGCGGCACGGCGCGCCGGCTGCGGAGCGGTACTCGTGCTGACCGGCGTGACCACAGCCGCCTCGCTGCGAAGCGACACCGAGAGGGCGGGCATTTCGCCGGATCTGATCTTTGAGGACCTCATGCAATTGGAGCGGTATATGAACGCGATGCTCCGGACATAAAGAGGACAACAAGTGCTTTACGCAGGAAGGAAGATGAACCATGCCGGAATGGCCGGAGATGGAGACGTATCGCACGCTGCTCTCCGAGAAGCTCGTGGGGGATACGATCGTCGGCACGGAGGTGACCCGCGCCAAGTCGATCAATGTGCCGGCCGAGCAATTCGACAAGGAGCTGACCGGGCGCGTCGTCTGGTACGTGGAGCGGCGCGGCAAAAATCTGCTGCTGCATCTGGACAACGGACGCCGGCTGCTGCTGCATCTGATGCTCGGCGGCTCAATGTATTACGGACAGGAAGAGGAAGACCGGCCAAGCCGCACCGTTCAGGTAACGCTGCGGCTGACGCGAGGCAGCTTGTACTTCATCGGCCTGCGTCTAGGCTATCTCCACCTGCTCAGTGTGCGCGAGGTGGAGGCACAGCTCGAAGGACTTGGGCCGGAGCCGTTTGACAAGCGCATGACCGCCGAGCGCTTTCGGGCGTGCTTCAAGGGCAAGCGCGGCACTGTCAAGTCGGCGCTCACCGATCAGCATGTCATAGCGGGAATCGGCAACTGCTATGCCGACGAGATCGCGTTTGCCGCGGGCGTGCGGCCGAGCGCGCGCATACCCGAGCTGGCAGAGGCGGATTGGGAGCGGCTGTACGCGGGCATGATGGCGGTGCTGCCCGAGGCGGCGGCGCTGGGGGGCTACATGGAGCAGCCGTTCACGCACGACGACAAGCTGACCGGCACCTACAATGCGCACTGCAAGGTGTACGACCGCGAGGGCGAGCCGTGCCTGACCTGCGGCAGCCCGATCGTGCGGACGCAGGTGTCGTCGCGCAAGGCTTTTTACTGTCCGGTCTGTCAAGGCGAGCACGGACAGTGAAGATCGGCTGTCACGTCAGCACGGTGAAGGGCTATCTGGGCGCGGCTCAGCGAGCGGCGGCGCTCGGGGGAACTGCCTTCCAATACTTCCCCAAAAATCCGCGCGGGCTGGCGATCAAACGGTATGACCGCGCCGATGCCGCCCGCTGCGCTGCGTATTGCCGGGAGCGGGGAATCGTGTCGATCGGCCACTCGCCGTACCCGGCGAATCTGGCCGCGCAAGACGAGGAGCAGATCGTCCGCACCGCAGCCTCGCTGCGCAACGATCTCGAGATTGTCGAGGCCTGCGGCTCCTTGGGCACCGTCGTTCATTTCGGCGTATACAAGGGAGACGATCTGCTGGCGGGCTATCGCAGCATCATCCGGATGCTCGATCTCGTCCTGGAGGGCTGGGACGGCAAGGCGCGCTTGCTCGTCGAGAATCAGGCCGGGGATCACGCGCGCATGGGCACGACCTTCGAGGAGCTGGCGCAGATTCGCCAGTTGGCCCGCTACCCGGACCAAATCGGGTACTGCCTGGATACATGCCACTTGTTCGCCAGCGGAGTATGGGACGGCTCGCCGGGAGGCGAATGGCTGCGCCGGGCCCGCGACAGCGGCGTGCTGACGGAGCTGAGCGCCGTGCACTTCAACGATTCGATATTCGAGAGCGGCGCGCGACGCGATCGGCATGCGGCGCTGGGCGAGGGACAGATCGGCGCGGAAGGATTGAGGGCGATCCTCGCCGTGCCCGAGATTGCGGCGGCGCCGCTCGTGCTGGAGACGCCGCAGCCCGGCGTCCACACGCACGCGGCCCAGCTCAATCGGCTGCAAGGCTGGCTGGCGGGCGATTCATAAATGAGAAAGTGGGAGAGCTGGAAATCATGATCGAATTGCAAAACTTGCAGTTGCGCCGCGATGCCCGGACGATCCTTGACGGGGTCACGCTGCGCATGAACGAGGGCGAGCACTGGGTCATTCTGGGGCGCAACGGCTCGGGCAAAACGACGCTGCTGGAAATGATGACGGGGTACCTGTTCCCGAGCTCCGGTACGGTCGACGTGCTGGGCAACCGCTTCGGCGCTTGCGACGTCCGCGAGGTGCGCAAGCAGCTCGGCTACATTAGCCAGTCGCTGATGGAAAAGCTGACGCTGGGCGATCCGGTCTGGGAGGTTGTCGCGACGGGCGCTTACGCGTTTTTGCGCTTTTATCAGGACATCCCGCAGGAGGTGCAGGACAAATCCCGCGCCATGCTGGCCGATATGGGAATCGGCCATCTCGCCGATCAGCCGCTGGGGACGCTGTCGCAGGGCGAGCGCAAAAAAGCGCTGCTTGCACGTGCGCTGATGGCCGATCCGCGCATCTTGATCATGGACGAGCCGTGCGCCGGACTCGACTTGTACGAGCGCGAGAAATTCCTGGTCGAGCTCAATCGACTGACCCGGCATCATCTGATGGCGGTGTACGTCACGCATCATATCGAGGAAATCGTCCCGATGTTCACACACGTCGCCCTCATCCACGAGGGGCGGGTAGCCGCCGCAGGTCCGAAACGCGAGGTGCTGACGCCGCAGATCCTGAGCCGCGCTTACGAGCTGCCGATCGAGGTCGAATGGGCGCACGACCGGCCTTGGATTCGCGTCGCTCTGGGGGACCCGTCCCGGTGAGCATATGGATCGGGACGGCTAACAAGGGCTACGCTTCCTATGCAATGGAAGAGCTGCGTCGCACGCTCGGGGCAATTTCCTGCCGCCAGCTGGAGCCCGGCGAGACGTTTCTTTTTGAGGCGCAGGGGGAGCGCGACACGGTATGGGAGACGATACTGGCCAACGAGCCGATCTTCCTGCGTCATGTGCAGCCGGTCGACCGCGAGCTGCCGCTCAGCGGAGACGCAGACGATCTGGAGGAGCTGACCGGCTTGATTCGGCATGCCCGCCACGTGTTCGAGGGGCGCGGAATCGCGGTTCATTTGCGCAAAATGCAAGCCAGTCCGTTCCCGTATTCGGCCGCCGACACCAAGGCGCTGCTCGATGCCGTATTGACCGAACTGGGCGGCCGGCACGCGCTACAGGACCCGGAGCTGATCCTGTCGCTGTATGCGACGACGGACCGCCTCTTGGTCGGCTGGGGCTCGCCGGAGGGCATGCTGTCCGATTGGCCGGGCGGGGCCGTGCGCTTCCAGCGCGAGGACGGCCAGATCTCGCGGGCCAAGTTCAAGCTGCTGGAGGCCGAGCGGAGCTTTGACCTGTCGCTGCAGCAGTTCGAGCAGGCGCTGGATGTGGGCGCGGCGCCGGGCGGCTGGACATCGCTGCTGCTGGAGCGGGGCCTGCGCGTCACGGCGATCGATCCGGCCGAGCTGCATCCGTCGCTGCACGGGCACCCGGGCTTGACCGTGCTGCGGCAGAATGCCTCGGAGGCGAAGCTGCAGCCGTACGCCTTCGATCTGCTCGTATGCGATATGAGCTGGAGTCCGACGCTCATGTGCAAGCTGGTGCTCGATCTGCGGGAGGCGCTGCGCAGCGGCGCGCATGCGATCGTCACCGTCAAGCTGATGCATCGCAAGCCGCTGCAGACGATTCGCGACGTGATCGGGCGGCTCGAGCAAGGCTTCGAGCTGCGCAAGGCCAAGCAGTTGTTCCACAATCGCGACGAGATTACGCTGCATTTGTGCAAGCGCGGTTGACCAAGCAGCCGGAGAGGCGTTGGAGAAGCGAAGCGTCCGACCTCCTGCTCTCCGATTTCTCCCACCATAACGCAAACAAACGGGAAAGCATCCCGAAGGAAGCTGTCGCAGCCGCGACATTTCTTTCGGGATGCTTTTTCAGTTAACCGATCCGGCGAGCATTGTCGGACGGCGACCATATCGGCAAGTTCAAAAAATCGAAGGGGGACATCATTCATGAACGAAATCCGGCTCGGAGAGGAACAGTGGGGCACGGAATTGCAGCCCGGCACGGTCATCGCCCGGCGCTACCGCATTACCGGCATCGTCGGACGGGGCGGCATGGGAGCGGTGTATGCGGCCGAAGATTTGCGCCTGCCGGGGCGGCGCTGGGCGGTCAAGCTGACGGAGAGCCCCGCCCCGGACCATGCGGCACAGGGGCGCGCCCGCGCGGAAGCTGCGGCGCGCGAGGCGCTGCGCGAAGCGCAGATGCTGATGCGCCTGAGCCATCCCTACTTGCCCGTCCTCGCGGATTGCTGCGGGCCCGATGCCGACGGGCGGATCGCGATGGTGACCGCCTATGTCGAAGGCGAGACTTTGCATGCGTACGCCGCGCGTCTCGGACGACCGCTAAAGGCGGCGGAGCTGGTGCCGATCGCGCGGCAGCTCAGCGAGGTGCTGGCGTATTTGCATCGCCAGTCTCCGGCGGTGATTCACCGCGATCTCAAGCCGGGCAACGTCATGCTCGAGCCCGGCGGACATCTCAAGCTGATCGACTTTGGCATCGCCCGCTACTACAGCGAGGAAGCGCTGACCGATACGCAGCTGCTCGGCACGCCGGGCTTTGCCGCGCCGGAGCAGGGCGGCGCGGCGCAGAGCGACGCGCGCGCCGACATCTATGGTCTGGGCGCGCTCTTATACTGGCTGGTCAGCGGGGGGCGTCATCCACGCGCGGGCGAAGCGCTGCGGGGCATGCGCTTCAGCCGGCTGCCGCGTGCGCTGACGGCGCTGCTGGAGCGGATGCTGGAGCTCGATCCGGCGCGGCGCCCCGCCTCGATGCAGGAGGTACGCGAGACGCTCCATGTCCTGTCCGCCGACCTCGTCGGCGGCGGCGCGCTCGCGTCGTTCCAGGCGGCGGAGCCGCTCGCGACGCGCACGCTGCCGGGTGCGCCGAAGCGGCTCGTGATCGCGTCGCTGGCGCCTGGCTCGGGCGCGACATTCGTCGCGCTCACGATCGCCAAGCTGCTCGCGCATCGCCGACAGCCGTTCGTGGCGCTCGAGCATCCGCTTGGCGCTGCGCAGTGGCATGCCCTGCTGCCCGAATCCCAGCGCTCTGCGGGCCGCGACCGGCAAGGCCCGCAGAGCGAGTACCCTTATCGCGGTTGGCGCGACGGCGGGTCATGGTACGCCCTGGAGCCTTCGCATGCCCGCATGGAGGAGGCGGACTCCGCCGCGTTCGAGCGGCTGGCGAGCGAGTCGGCGGCGCCGCTGGCCGTCATCGATTTGTCCGGCCGCTGGACCGATCCGGCGGTAGCGGCGCTGCTGGAGCAGGCCGAGCACTGCCTGTTCGTCGCCGACCCCTGGCCGGCGAGATGGAGGCCGCGCGCCGTCGGCAGACTGCGCGAGCTGTCGGAGGCGCGCGCCTCTCGGGGACTGCGCACCTTCTGGGCGGCCAACAAGGATCTGGCGTTCGCCGGCAGGGAGGAGTGGCTGCGCATGGTGCCGGCCGAGCTGCTGTGCGCTTTGCCGGAGCTGCCGTCGGCGCAATGGGCGGACTGCCTGTGGCGCGGGCGCTGGCTCACCGATTCCGCGCGTTGGCGCAAGCTGTACATGCGCCGATTGGAGCCGCTGTGGGCACAGATTCAGACTTGATCTCGGCAAGCGGCCCCCTCCTGTGATACAATGAGGGACATAGCATTTTCAACGAAACTCGCTGGGCCGCCAAAGCACGGCATGCTCGTTTCGCATTGCATTTAATTTGACAGGAAATGGAGTCGTATGCAGGTATGAGCTTGTTAACGGTAGATCAATTAACACATGGTTTCGGCGATCGGATTTTGTTCAAGGATGTGTCGTTCCGCTTGCTGGCCGGCGAGCATGTCGGTCTGGTCGGCGCGAACGGCACGGGCAAGTCGACGCTGATGAATATTTTGACCGGTCAGCAATTGAAGGACGAAGGCCGGGTGGAGTGGACCCCGAAGATTAAATACGGCTATCTCGATCAGCACACGAAGCTGGAGACCGGCAAGACGATCCGCGACGTTCTCAAGGATGCTTTTTTGCCCTTGCTGGAGCTGGAGCGCGAAATGAATGACATTGCGGAGCAAATGGCCGAGGCCGATTCCGACCGGCTCGAGCGGCTGCTGGAACGGATGGGCGAGATTCAGGAGGAGCTGGAGATCGGCGACTTTTACCTGGTCGATGCCAAGGTGGAGGAGATGGGCAACGGGCTCGGCCTGGCGGCAATCGGTCTCGAACGCGACGTCGCCGCGCTCAGCGGCGGACAGCGCACGAAGGTGCTGCTGGCCAAGCTGCTGCTGGAGAAGCCGACGGTGCTGCTTCTCGACGAGCCGACCAACTATTTGGACGACGAGCACATCGCTTGGCTGACCACTTATCTCAAGTCGTACCCGCATGCCTTCGTGCTCATCTCGCATGACACGAGCTTCATGAATCAGGTGGTCGACGTCATCTATCATCTCGAATTCGCCAAGCTCACGCGTTACACGGCCAATTACGAGACCTTCCTGGAGATGGCGGCGCAGAGCAAGTCACAGCATTTGGACGCCTATGAGAAGCAAAAGGACTATATCAAAAAGCAGGAGGACTTCATCCAGCGCAACAAAGCCCGGGCCTCTACCTCGGGCCGCGCAAAGAGCCGCGAGAAGCAGCTCGGGCGGCTCGAGCGGATCGACAAGCCGGAGGAGGCGGGCAAGCCCACCTTTCAATTCAAGGAAGCGCGCACCAGCGGCAAAACGATCTTCCAGGGCGAGCAGATGGAGATTGGCTACTCCCGGGCGCTGCTGCCGCCGCTCGATATGCTGATCGAACGCGGCGACAAGATCGCGATTGTCGGCTGCAACGGCGTCGGCAAATCGACGCTGCTCAAAACGATCATGGGCACCTTGTCGCCGCTTGGGGGCAAGACGTATCTGGGGGATTATTTGCATCCGGCCTACTTCGAGCAGGAGTCGAAGGCGCAGGCGCGCACGCCGCTGGACGATGTCTGGGGCGAATTCTCGTATATGGATCAGCATCAGGTCAGAGCGGCGCTGGCCAGGACCGGTCTCAAAAACGAGCATATTACGCGGAGTCTCAATCAACTCAGCGGGGGCGAGCAGGCGAAGGTGCGCCTTTGCAAGCTGATGCTTCGCGAGAGCAACTGGATTCTGTTCGATGAGCCGACGAATCATCTCGATGTGGTGGCCAAGGCCGAGCTGAAGCGGGCGCTGATGGCCTATAAGGGCACGATTGTGCTGGTCTCGCACGAACCGGAATTCTACACTGACTGGGTGACAAAGGTGTGGGACGTCGAAGCGTGGTCCGCGCAGCGAAGCGCGGCGCAATAGGACGCATCGGGCAAGGAGCTGCGTGCGCGATTGGAAGAAAGCGAAGCGTTCTGCTCGATCAGAGCAAAGGCTTCAACCGATCGACATGCGCGCGCGCTGACGGTCAACAGTCCGTATCGCGCTCACCCCGCTCATTATGAGGCTATCGGTATTCAGTACGAATCCCGCCAACGCTCATCAGCGACGCTTAGCGTACCCAAACGGACGATCTGGAATTGTAACGGTCACCAGAGACGCTTAGTGCCTCAAACAGAGCGGATATTGGCGCGCAGCCGCTTCTAAGCGTCGCGCTTGTCCGTTAGAACGGACAAGCGATGCAAATTAAGCGCTAAGCGCCTCCTGTGTCCGCTAGCGGCAGTTGGTAAATCATGCCTTGCCAGGCAGAGCGCTCAGCGCTCTGCCTTCGCTGTGTGTTGATACTTGCGCGCCGCATCGACACAGCTGCCCGAGAGAGCAAACGCGCGCCGCACCGACATGGCTGCCAAAGACGGCATACTTGCTTTGGGCCGGCATGGCCAAGCCGCGCTTGCTTGCTTTTGGGCCGCGCGTTCCATTATGATTAGCTCAGGGCGACGATCGATGATCTCGTCTGCCGGCGTTGCATAATGCGTTGGCTGCATCTGCGATACGGAGCGCAATTGGCGTCACCGTGCAGTGTCTAATTTTACGGCTGTCTGCGGACGGTCTGCCGAAAAAGGTGAGCGACATGGAACAAAAAGAACAGCAAGAACGACTGCTCGTCGTTGAGGATGAAGATAGTATTGCACGTATTCTGCAACTGGAGCTCGAGCACGAGGGCTATGAGGTCGGTCGTGCCGAGAGCGGGCGCATGGGACTGGAAATGGCCATGACCGGCGAATGGGATCTGTTGTTGCTGGACGTGATGCTTCCCGAGCTTAACGGTATTGAGGTGCTGCGCAGGCTGCGCAACGCCGGCAACCCGGTGCCGATTATTTTGCTGACTGCGCGCGATACCGTGCCGGATAAGGTAAGCGGCTTTGAGCACGGGGCCAACGATTATATTACCAAGCCGTTTGCGATGGAAGAATTGCTTGCGCGCGTCCGCAATCTGCTGCGTATTTTTCAGCAGAAGAAGAAGAACGCAGACGGAGCCGATCTGCTGCGCGTTGCAGATCTGACTATCGAGCTGCGCACCCGCAAGGTGACGCGCAAAGAGGTGTCGATCGAATTGACGCCGCGCGAATTCGAGTTGCTGGTTTATTTGGCGGAGCACAAAAATCAGGAGAAATCCCGCGAGGAAATCCTCTCCGAGGTGTGGGGCTACGACTTTATTGGAGAAACGAATCTAGTCGATGTGTACATTCGTTATTTGCGTCAAAAAATCGATAAAGGCTTCCGCCACAAGCTGATTCATACTGTGCGGGGGGTCGGCTATATGCTCAAGGAGCCGGAATGATGACACTCCGCAAGCGGTTTACTTTATTTACAATTTTTTGGTTAATTTTCATCCTTATTTTATTCAACATTTTTGTCTATTTCTTCGTCATTAAGATTACGACGCGCAGCGAGCAGCAGCTGCTGGAAAACAAAGTGGACCTGCTGCTCGAGAACAAGAAGGTGCAGGAGGCGCGATCGCTTGATGACCCCAAGCTGCTAAGCGAATTTTACAACATCAACGAGGTCATTCGCATCGTCGGGACGACAGGGGTCGTGCTCAACCAGGTCGGCTCAGATCCCGAGCTGCTGGAGATACCGGTCGAATTCAGCTGGAGCCGCGACACCGACATTATCAATTACGCGGGCAAGCGGGTTATTTATTTGCGGGTGCCCATCTACGATGACATGAATGTCATTGGAATGCTGGAGATTACCCGCAAGCTGAATCTGCTGGACAGCTACCTTCAGGTGCTCGTGGGTGCGCTGGCGGTCACGAGCGTCGGCGCGATTCTGTTCGCGATCTTCGGGACGTACTGGTTCACCTCACGGCTGACCGCGCCGATCCAGCACATGGTCCAGACCATGCGGGAGATCGACCGCAGCGGTAAGCTGAGGCAGATCGAGCTGGACGGCAAGGAGGAGTCGGCGGAGCTGCAACAGCTGATTCGCGCCTTCAACCAGATGATTGCCAGGCTCGATCGCACCTTTGAGCGACAGAAGCAGTTCGTCGCCGACGCCTCGCATGAACTGAAGACGCCGCTGACGGTCATCAGCAGCTACGCGGGCATGCTCAGGCGCTGGGGACGAGACGACGCCAAGGTGCGGGACGAGGCGGTGGAGGCGATCTCCAACGAAGCGCAGCGCTTGCAAAATCTGACCAAGTCGATGCTGACACTGGCCGAAGCCGAACAGGAGGACTGGCTGCGGCTGGGCACGTTCGATGTCGTCAAGATGATCGACGAGTTGGCCGCGATGATGCACAATACGTTCGGGCGGGTCGTGCGTGTACGCTCCGAGTCGGGCGGAGCGAGCATGACTGCGGACAAGGACAAGGTCCGGCAGCTGCTGGTCATTCTCGTGGATAACGCGATCAAGTACAGCAAGGAGCCGATTGATATTACGGTGCAGTCCGGCAAGAATGCCATTCGAATCGAGGTAGCGGATAAAGGCATGGGCATTCCGGAGAAGGAAATTCCGTATTTGTTCGAGCGTTTCTATCGGGTTGACGGCGCGCGGACCCGTTCGACGGGAGGCGTCGGGCTGGGGCTGTCGATCGCCAAGCGGATCGTCGAGCTGCACGAGGGCAAGATCGAGGTGTTCAGCAAGCTCCAGCAGGGCACGACCATCGCGCTGCAGTTCCCGAAGCAGCGCCGGCTGGAATCTTCGCTGGATTAGAACCAAAACAACCATTGATCGGCGGCTAGGCCGGATCAATGGTTGTACAGACAGCCAGTGTATGTACCGCGTCTTAAATGACGCGGCGTGCGGTGACGTAATTTTTCTTCCAATAAGAGGCGTTGAGACTGGAATAGCGGACGCCGCCTGTTCCGTAAGTGTGCAGAAGGCGTCCGTTCCCTGCATAAATGGCGACATGTCCTACGCCACTTCCCCGGGACGGAACGGAGAAAAAGACAAGATCGCCTTTTTTCAGATTGGACTTGGATACGTACGCGCCTTTTTTGGATTGCGCTTTGGATGTGCGCGGCAATGAGATGCCGTTGCGCTTATATACATATTGGGTGAAGGACGAGCAGTCAAAGGCATAGGTTACGCCCGACGGCGCGCCGAATTTATAGCGTACGCCCAAATATTTTTCCCCTGTATTAATAATGTTGTTGGCTTTGGTAACGGATGCGGATGCCGCGCTTGCGACGGGGGCTTGTTCGACAGCGCTGGCCGCAGACATGCTGACGACTGCGACTAGACCGGCAATGATGACTTTACGAATGAGTCTGGTCATAAACAATGGCACTTACCTCCATAAAATAAATTGTTTGTTCTTTTCTGGCTGCGAAAACAGTATAACACTTTATTGATTTCCTTAAATTGACAAAAAGAATTAATAACTGGGTTCGCCAAAGGTTGCACTTTATTTATTAAAATTTAATGAGAAATTTCTCATCATAAGCGGGGGGGGGGGATGACGATGACCTATCGCGTAGCAGCCGTACAGTACGATCTGACCGATATCGAGGCGTTTTCCGACTTTGAATCACAGGTCCGGCATTACGTGCGCAACGCTAGTGAATACGAGGTGCAGTTTGTGCTGTTCCCGGAATTTTTGACGACGCAGCTGTTGTCGATCGGGACGCGAGGCGGCGCAGGAGAAGGCCTTCCGATCGAGCGGCTGCCCGAATTCACAGATGCGTACGAGGCGCTGTTCCGTGCGCTTGCCTCCGAGTATGGCGTCCATATCGTAGCCGGAACCCATGTGCGCCGCGAGGCGGGCAAGCTTCGCAATACGGCGTATCTGTTCTATCCGGACGGCACGATCGCTCGTCAGGCCAAGCTGCATCTGACGCCGACGGAGGTCAGCGAGTGGGGGATGTCGCCGGGCGAAGGACTGGAGGTATTCCAGACTCCGTATGGCACGATTGCGCTGCTTACCTGCTACGACATTGAATTTCCGGAGATTGTGCGGATGGCGAGGGCCAGGGGGGCGGATGTCATCTTCTGTCCCTCCTGCACCGACGATCGGCATGGCTATCACCGCGTGCGCTATTGCTGCCATGCGCGCGCGGTCGAGAATCAGGTGTACATCGTGACGACCGGCACGGTGGGCTCGCTGCGCAGCGTCGATTTTATGCGCGCCAACTACGGACAGGCGGCCATCATCTCGCCCAATGACATCCCCTTCCCGCCGGCAGGACTGCTGGCCGAGGGCGTAATCAATCAGCCGATGCTGGTCGCGGCTGATCTCGACGTAGGCCTGTTGGAGCGGGTGCGGCAGAGCGGCGCGGTGACGACGTGGCGCGACCGGCGGATCGACCTGTATCCCGACTGGCGGCCCGGCGCCAAGCAGGGGGACTGAGGGCTCATGCACAAGTCGTTCATCATCCTTGGCGAGCAGACCGCGCAGCGCGCCGCCATTCGCCGTTACGGCCCGGACGATTTCGAGGGGCTGATCGATATTCAGCGCCAGAGCTTCCCGCCGCCTTTCCCGCCCGAGCTGTGGTGGAACGAAGCGCAGCTGCGCGAGCATGTCGGCCGCTTCCAGGAGGGCGCGCTCTGTGCGGAGATCGACGGGAGGCTGGCGGGCTCGATGACGGCGCTCCGGGTCGGCGAGAATCAACTGGCGGGCGGGCACACCTGGGCGGCCATCACTGACGACGGCTACATTCGCAATCATGATCCGCAGGGCCAAGTGCTGTACGTTGTCGATATCTGTGTCGCCCCGGCCTATCGCGCGACCGGGATCGGCAAATGGCTGATGCAGTCGATGTACGAGGTGGTCGTCCATCTGGGCCTTTCGCGTCTCGTGGGCGGCGGGCGCATGCCCAATTATCATCGGCATGCGGCAACGCTCTCTCCGGACGCCTACGTGGAGCGCGTCATCCGAGGCGAGCTGCGCGATCCGGTGTTGTCTTTTTTGCTGCGCTGCGGCCGCATGCCGGCCGGCACGGTGCGCGGCTATTTGGAGGACGAGGAGTCCTGCGACTGTGCCGCGCTGATGGAATGGCGCAATCCATTTTTCATTTGACAAAGAGAGGAAGTCCTGAGCATGAAAGCCCATCGTATCGTATCGATTCAAGATCCGCGTTTTGAAGAGCTGCATCGGCTGATGCAGGAGGTATTCCCTCCCGAGGAGGTGCTGGAAGCCGGCTTGTGGGAAGCGCCGCTCCAGGACCCGGGCATTCACGTCGTCGTGGCGATCCATGATGACGAGGTGGTCGGTGCGACCGAGTACCGTTATTATGCCGCGCTGCGCGTCGCGATGACTGACTTCACGATCGTCGGTCGGCCCGGTCTGGGGATCGGACGGTTCCTGCTGAAGTATCGCGAACGCGCGATTCGCGAGCTGGCGAAGGCGTCGGGCAGCGAGCCGATCGGCATGTTCGCGGAGGTGTACAATCCGTACGCCACCGACCATGGCTTCGGCGGCGTGACGCCGATGAATCCGTACGTGCGGCGCGAGGTACTGTCGCATATCGGGTACAAGCGGCTCGATCTGACCTATGTGCACCCGTCCTGGGATCATCAGGGCCTGGCGGTCGAAGGGCTGGATCTGTGCTTCCTGCCGTCCGACGACGGGCTCGATCAAATACCGGCCGGGCTCGTCCATCACTTCCTGCAGACGTACTATACGGCGCTGCCGAACAAGCCGCGTGCGTGGGACGACATGATGGCCGGTCTCCAAGGCCAGGAGGCTGTAGGTCTGCTGCCGCTATGAGCGAGCGCGCCACGACGCATCTCACCCTGCTCGGCACGGGAGACGCCATGGGCGTGCCGCGGGTCTATTGCGACTGCGAGGTCTGTACGGAGGCGCGTGCGAGCGGCCGCAACCGGAGGCTGCGCGCCTCGCTTCACATCGATGATCCTGGGAGCGGGCATACATTGATTGATTGCGGTCCGGACTGGGGGCGGCAGATGGCCGCGGCCGGACTGCGGACGGTGGACCGCATTCTGGTGACGCATGCGCATTTTGATCATATCGGGGGGCTGGTGGAGTGGGCGGATGCGTGCCGCTGGTTAGGCCGCGCGGGGCAATGCTACGCGCCTGCGCGCACAATCGCTCAGATTCGCGGCCAGTTCCCCTGGCTGGACCGTCACTTGGAGCTGGTCCCTTGCGACGACGGGCTCGTGCTCGGCGACTGGGACGTGCGGTGCTGGCTCGTCAATCACGGCAAAAACGGGATTTCGCATGCGTTTCGGTTCGATCGCCAGGACGGATTCAGCTGGGCCTACTGCTCGGATGCGATCGGATTGACGCCTGGCCAGCTGGAGCCGCTGCGCGGGCTCGATTTGCTGGTTCTCGGCACGAGCTTTTACAAGGAACCGTTCCCGCTCGCGACGCGGTCGGTCTACGATGTGTGCGAAGCGCTGGAGCTGCTGAAGGAGCTAGTGCCCAAGCGCACAGTCTTTACGCACCTTTCGCATGATCTGGACTTGTGCCGCGACTACGGCCTGCCGGCGCACGCGTCGTTCGGCGAGAGCGGCCTGTGCATCGAGGTGTAGGGTCGAGATGAGCGAAGGCGAGACGGCTCGCGTCGACCGCTGAAGGCGAAGCAAAAAAAGACGCTTGCAGGCGAATCGCGGCCTGCCAGCGTCTTTTTGGTGATCGATCTAGGCGTCAGGCGTTGCCGTCGCTGTCGGCGCCGCCGGAGCGATAGGCGAGCCAGCCGCGCACCTGTGCGCCATGATCGACGCCCAGGTGACGGATGTGAAACACGGCGGGCAACATGCCGGATGCGACGGCTACATGGACGGTCGCTAGCGAGCGCCCTTCCTGAAGCGGTGTCTGCGACAGGCGATGCCACTGCACGCGTCTGCGAGGGACAAGCACACGATGACGGCTCAAGCTGCCGTAGCGCAGCGCCAACTGCTGGGCGTCGTCCACGACGGTCCACGCGCCGAGGCGGTAGCGCATCCAGCCCTCCAGCAGCGTCAAGAGCGGCAGGATTGCGCTAAGCCAGCTGTAAGGAGCGGGCGCCCAAATGATAATGGCTGCTGCGGCAAGCGAGGCAGCGGCGGTCGGCACGGCGACGTAGCTGCGCAGCGCTCGGCGCGGCAACGGATTCCATTGCTGCGGCAGTCGATAAGCCGGGGCGAATTGCTGCAAAAATCGGGCCAGCTCGCTTTCTTTGACCAACGGAAAAAGCATGGCGGCCTGGCCCTCCTTGCCGGAATAGCCGGCAGTGACGACTTGGACGGTGACGAGTCCCAGCGGCCGGCGCAGCAGATTGTCGACGAGGTGGACCGCCTGAATGCGCTGCAGCGGTACAGTCACCTGCTTGCGCTCGAGCAAGCCGCGCCGAATGGTGAGACGCTCGTCTCTCAGCTCGATCGTGAAGCCGTAGTCCCGGATGATCGTGCCGGCCGCGGCCAGCAGCCAGGCGGCGGCCAGCAGCATCAGTCCGAGCCAAGTCCATCCGGCCGCGCTGCCGAGCAAGAGGATCGTGTCCCAGACATCGAAGGTCTGCTCCAGCCAATCGTCGAGCTGCGAATAGGCGGCGCCCAGCAGCGCCAGCACGACGCCGATCCGACCTGAGGTTGCGCTGTAGAGCAGCAGCTGTGGCAGGGACAGCCGGAGCGATGCCGCGGCCCGGTCCGGCGAGGCGTCTGTGTCAGACCGGGCCGCGGCGTCAAGCTCAGGCTGTTCGTCGGCTGCCGGAGCGGAATCCGCTTCGTTGGACGAGGCCGTCAGTCCCAGGGCATCGCGTATTTCGGCTGCTGCCGCGAGCGTGATGCCGCTCAGCTCGATCTCGGGTTTCTTTCCGCCGGCGGTCTCTACCTGCAGCTTCACCAGCCCGAACAGGCGATGCAGCACGCCGGCCGAATCGTCGACCGACTGGACGCGGTCCATGGTAAGCCACAGCTTTTTGCGGACGAATACGCCTTGCTCCACGCGCAACCCGCCGGTCGTCGGCACATAGACGAATCGGTACCACTGCAGCCAGGCGACGACGAGCAGCAGCGCGGCCAGTCCGCCGCCGCCGCCGATGATCCACTTCAGACTGACCTCGCCGCGCAGCAGGGTCGATACGACGAACACGAGCAGCGGATACAGCAAGTCCTTGATTGCCTTGCCGATAAAGAAAACGACGGACAGCGGATGCATCCGGCGCGCATGCGACGTCTTATCCATCACAGCTCCTCCTCGGACAGGATGGCCAGTCGTGCAATGCGGCTGCGGATCTCGTCGGCTGTGCGCTCGGTCAGCGCGGGTATCTCGTGACTGCCGGCCGCGGTCGAGAAGGTTACGGTCGCCAGGCCGTAACGCTTGAGAATCGGACCTTGCTTCGTGTCGACATGTTGCACGCGCACCATCGGGATGGTCGTGCGCTTCAAGACGATGATGCCATGGCGCAGCTCGATTTGCTCGTCGTCTACGGCATAGCGCCATTGGCGGTATTTGACGGCGGGGAGGACGGCAATCTCGAGAGTGGCGCCCGCGCCGGCGAGCAGGACGGCCGTAATCCAGACCCAGATCGGCCAATCCAGACGTACCGTCAGCCAGATCAGCACGGCGACAGCAATGCTGTAGCAGACGGCCGAGAGCATACCGGATACGCGCCAGGCCTTGAGCGCGCCAGGGTCGATTTTTTGACTGGGCTTATCCATATCCACGGGTTGCATCCTCCTCAGACTAGGGTTGTCGCGTCCGCTGCGGGCCTCAATCGTGCGTCTCAATGACGAGCAGTAGACCCGCGCGTACGGCAATCGAGCCGCGCTCGCCCTCCAGCACATTGCTGATGCCCAGCGACTGGCCAAGTGCGAGCTCCGCCTCGCGCAGCGGGTAGCGGAAGCCCTCGAGCGTGATGCCCGCGACACGCTCGCTCAAGGGGAGCAGCGACACATGGGTATAGGCGCTGCGCTCGAGCTGCAGCTGCTGCGTCACCAGTCGCACGCGATTGTGGGCGTCGACGATCGAGGCTTCGACGCCGCTGCGGCGGGCCAGCTCCAGCAGGTGAAGATTGGCGAGCGAATGGTCGAGCCGGGTGCCGAGCGCCCCGACGAGCACGAGCTCGCGCGGGCGCTCCTGCAGCGCGCGTCGAACGGCGAGCTCGGTGTCGGTATAGTCCTTGTCCACCGGATCGCAGTCGGCTGTCTCGCGCGCTGCGGCGCGGATGGCTGCCAGCTCGGCGGCGCTGACCGAATCGAAGTCGCCGATCGCGAGGTCCGGCGCGTAGCCGTGCTCGACGAGGTAGCGCGCGCCGCGGTCGGCGCCGATCAGGCGGTCGCCCGGACGAATCAGCGCGCGCGCCCAGTCGCCGAGCGCGCCGCCGCTGAAAATGAGTGTGCGTGGGTTCATATTCGAATCCTTCCTCGCTTACAAGAATCGAAGGCTTGCGCCAATAGTCCATTATAGCGCGAAGCGGCGTCAATGAATAGGGGCGACAACGGGCCGCCTGAATGACGCCTGTCCGGCGGCCCGAATCCCTGTGGTGTTGTCTCCTGTGTTATGCTATTGTGAATATTGGCTTCGACAAGCGAGGACATCTGCCGCGGGCACGCCGGACCGGTCCGGACGGCGCTGCTCCGAATGACGGAGGAAAGGGTAGCAATGGATCTGGATATTTTCAGTTGGTTCAGCATCATCGGCACGGTCGCCTTTGCGGTGAGCGGCGCGATTGTGGCGATGGAGGAAGAGTATGACATTTTGGGCGTGTTTATTCTCGGCCTGGTGACCGCCTTTGGCGGCGGGGTCGTGCGCAACGCGCTGATCGGCATGCCCATTACGACGCTATGGAGTCAGGGGCTTTTCCTCAAAACGGCAATTATCGCCGTTTTGATTGCGTTTTTGCTGCCCGTCGGCTGGATTCAGCGCTGGCGGCGCGGCGAAGCGCTGTTCGATGCGATCGGCTTGTCCGCCTTTGCCATCCAGGGCGCGCTGGCCGCGACGAGCATGGGCGTGCCGCTGAGCGCGGTGATCGTCGCCGCGGTATTGACGGGGATCGGCGGGGGCATGATCCGCGATCTGCTGGCCGGGCGCAAGCCGCTCGTGCTGCGCGACGAGATCTACGCCGTATGGGCGATGGCGGCCGGGGCAGCGATCGGCCTCGGCTGGGCGTCGACGACGCTGCAGCTGCTCGTTTTGTTTACACTGGTCATTATTTTCCGCATGATGTCGGTGCACTATAAGTGGAAGCTGCCGCGCCGTTCCTTGACGGGGAGCGCTGCGGCCGCTCCCCGCGAGCGGCGCGCCAGGTGGCGCGGCAAGCGACGCGGCAAATGATAAGAAAGGAAGTGTGCAATTATGGAAAAGCTGAAGGTGCTGTTTGTATGCCTGGGCAATATCTGCCGTTCGCCGATGGCGGAGGCGGTGCTGCGGGCCCGGATCGCGCAGGAAGGGCTGGAGGAGCGGATTGCCGTCGATTCGGCGGGCACCGGCGACTGGCATATCGGCAAGCCGCCGCATGAGGGGACGCAAAAAATTCTCGCCGGCAGCGGCATCGGCTGCGCCGGCATGAAGGCCCGCCGCATGCGCAGCGAGGATTACGCCGAATTCGATTATATCGTGTGCATGGACAGCAGCAACGCACGCGACATCCGCCAGTGGCTGCCGAAGGAAGGTCCCGGCAAGGCGCGCGTGCTGCAATTCATGGAGCTGCTGCCGGAGCGGGGCTTCGCCGATGTGCCCGATCCCTACTTCACCGGCGACTTCGGAGAGGTGTACGAGCTGGTGGAGGCGGGCTGCCGCCGCCTGCTGGATCGACTGCGCCACGAACTGGGCGACACGGAGCAAGCGCAGCGCTAGAGCGGCAGGCAAATCTCGATCGGCAATCTTCATGCCCCGGTGCCGCCGCGGATGGAGCTCTGGTCGACGTCGGAGCAAGGCGGGCTCGCGACCGATCGCGGAAGCGCGCGTCAGCCCAGCGCCTCGCGGGCGAACCAGGCCAGCGCCGCGGGCAGCTCCCGCTGCCAAAAGCCCCACTGGTGCTTGCCGTCCTTCTCCTCGTAGTGGAGCTGCGCGCCGCGCTTCTCCAGCACGGCCTTCATGTCGCGGTTGAGGGCGACGAAGTCGAAGGTCCCGGTATCGGTCTCGAAGGCGGTCTCCTGCAAGCCGACGATCATATAGGCCTTGAGCCAGTCCAGCCGCTCGTCCGAAGCGGCGGCGAGCCGGCGGGATGCGGGGTAATAGGCGCCCGACATCGACAATACATAGCGGAAGCGGCGCGGATAGGCGAGCGCGATATGAAGGCTGACGGTGCCGCCGAGCGAGTCGCCGGCCAGCAGGATCTGATCGGCTTCGCCGCGCACCGTGTAGCGGGAAGCGACGTAGGGCATCATTTCCTCGACAAAAAAGCGCACGTACGCTTCATGACGATCCCCGTCCGGCGTGTATTCGGCAGTGCGCTTGGATTTGTCGACGTCGACGCCGACGACCAGCACCGGCTCCATCTCATCGTCGAGAATCATTTTTTGCACTTGCGTGGCGATCCGCCCAAAGTTGAAGAAATCTTCGCCATCCTGGCAATAGATGACGGGATAGCTGACGACCTGATTGTAGCCCGGCGGCAAATAGACGCGCAGCGCGCGCTCGCCCTCGGGCAGATGCTCGGAAGGGACGACCTCCTTGTTGATTGTGCGTCTCGTATAATTGGCGTCGCTCATCGTTTTCTCCTTTCGTCTGCATGGATTGGACGAACTGTGGGTAAACAATAGGGAGGAAAAGGCTGGCGTGGCAACGTTTTCGCGCTGTTTGTACCATCCTGTTATACATAATTTGATTCCCTGTATCAACTACAATCGATGTGAAAAAGATCTGAAAATGTAAGGAAAAACAAAGCTTTTCACGATTTTTGTTTTGACCAAAATCGGTAAACAGGTTTATAATAATTCTATAACAGTGGAATTGGAATTTCAAATATCTTACTCGAGGTGAACGTTCATGAGCAAGCTTCCTTACGAGGTCCAGACCGAGCCGGTCACGCCGCTCTCGATTCTGTCTCCAGAAGGCGAGATCGTCAACGAAGAGGCCATGCCCGATCTGAGCGACGATCAATTGAAAGAAATCATGTACCGCATGGTGTTCACGCGCACATGGGACGAGCGTGCCGTCAATCTCGGCCGTCAAGGCCGTCTCGGCTTCTACGCGCCGGTCTCCGGACAAGAAGGGTCGATGGTCGGCAGCGAGTACGCGCTGAACAAGGAAGACTTCATCTGCCCGGGCTATCGCGACATGCCGCAGATCGTCTGGCATGGACTGCCGCTCTATCAGGCTTTCCTGTATTCGCGCGGCCATCAGCACGGCGGCGAGATTCCAGAGGACGTGAACGTGTTGATGCCGCAGATTATTATCGGCGCGCAGATTTTGCATGCGACCGGGATCGGCATGGCCTTCAAGAAAAAAGATGAAAAACGCGTCGTCATTACGTACACCGGCGACGGCGGTTCCTCAGAAGGCGATTTTTACGAAGGAATGAACTTTGCCGGAGCGTTCAAGCTGCCGGTCATCTACGCGGTGCAAAACAACGGCTACGCCATCACGACGCCGTTCGCCAAGCAGACGGCTGCCGAGTCGATCGCGCACAAGGCCTTGGCGGCGGGCATCAAGGGCGTGCAGGTCGACGGCATGGACGTGCTGGCAGTGTACAAAGCCGTGTCCGACGCAGCTGAGCGCGGCCGCAACGGCGAGGGCGCGACGCTGATCGAGATTTTGACGTACCGTTTCCGTCCGCACTCGATGTCGGACGATACATCCAAGTACCGCACGAAGGACGAGGAGCAAGAATGGGCCGAGAAGGATCCGCTCGTTCGATTCGGCAAGTTTTTGGAGAAAAAGGGGCTGTGGTCGGAGGAAGATACGGCTCGTGTGAAGGACGAGGCCAAGGCGAAGGTGAACGAGGAGATCAAAAAGGCGGAAGCGACCGAAAAAATGACGATTCCCGGCCTGATCGACACGATGTTCGAGACGACGCCGCAGCATCTGGAAGAGCAAAAAGCCGATTTCGAATAAGGAGGAGCGTCCATCATGGCTCAGATGAATATGAAAGAAGCAATCCGCGACGCAATGCGCGTGGAATTGAAGAACGACCCGAGCGTGCTCGTGTTCGGGGAAGACGTGGGCAAGGTCGGCGGCGTATTCCGCGCCACCGAAGGCTTGCAGGCCGAATTCGGCGAGGAGCGCGTCTTCGATACGCCGCTCGCCGAATCCGCCATCGCCGGCCTCGCTGTCGGCATGGGCACTCAGGGCTTCCGCTCCGTAGCGGAAATTCAATTCGTCGGCTTCATCTATGAAGCGCTCGACCAGATGTTCGTGCAGGCGGCGCGCATGCGGTTCCGCTCGGGCGGACGCTACAACGCGCCGGTCGTGTTCCGCACGCCGTTCGGCGGCGGCGTCAAGGCGGCCGAGCTGCACACCGATTCGCTCGAAGGGCTGGCGCTGCAGACGCCGGGCATGAAGGTTGTCATTCCGTCCAATCCATACGACGCGAAAGGCCTGATGATCTCGGCGATTCGCGACAACGACCCGGTGTTCTTCATGGAGCATCTCAATCTGTACCATGCCTTCCGCGACGAGGTGCCGGAGGATGACTACACGGTGCCGATCGGCAAGGCGAAGGTCGTGCGCGAAGGCGCGGACGTGACGATCCTCGCCTACGGCATGATGGTGCATACGGCGCAGAAGGCCGCCGACGAAATTGAAAAAACGCGCGGTGTCAAGGCCGAGGTCATCGACCTGCGCACCCTGATGCCGCTGGATATCGATACGATCGTGGCATCGATTCAGAAGACGAACCGGGCGATTGTCGTGCAGGAAGCGCAAAAAACGTCCGGCGCGGCCGCTGAAATCATTGCCCAAATCAATGAAAAAGCGATCCTGCATCTGGAATCGCCCGTCCTGCGCGTCGCCGGTCCGGACACGGTGTACCCGTTCGCCAAGATCGAGGACGCCTGGCTGCCTACGCCGGCGCGCATCGTCGCGGCGCTGAACAAAGTACTGGACTTTTAAACTACACTTCTAAATAGACAGGAGGTTGACCAGATGGCAAAATTCGACTACCGCTTCCCTGAGCTCGGCGAAGGTTTGCATGAAGGCGAAATTGTCAAAATGCATATCAAGGCCGGCGATACGGTCACCGATGACGATATCATCATGGAAGTACAGAACGACAAGGCGATCGTGGAGGTCCCTTGCCCGGTGAACGGCAAGGTGCTGGAGGTCCTCGTCAAGGACGGCCAGGTCTGCACCGTCGGCGAGGTCGTCGCGGTCATCGACGCCGAGGGCGAAATTCCGGAGCAGCCGGACGCGCCGCATGAAGAAGAGGCGAAGGAAGAGGCCAAAGCCGACGAAAAGGCCGAATCGGGCGAGCAGCAGCCGGCAGCCGAATCCGGCGGCAAGGAGCAAGCGGACGGCAAGGCGGGCGGCCTCGTGCTGGCGACGCCGAGCGTGCGCCGCTATGCGCGTGAAAAAGGCGTCGAGCTGGCGGGTGTGAGCGGAACGGGCAAAAACGGCCGCGTCACGCGCGAGGACGTCGACGGCATCGCCAGCGGCGAGACGCCTTCCAAGGCCGAAGAGCCGGCAGCCGAAGCGAAATCGGACGCAGCTGCGCCGGCCAAGACGGTCGCTGCAGGCGACCGCGCCGAAGAGCGCGTGCCGTTCAAGGGCATTCGCAAGGCGATCGCAAGCGCGATGTCCAAGTCCGTCTATACGGCGCCGCATGTCACGCTGATGGACGAAGTCGAGGTGACGCAGCTCGTAGCGCTGCGCACGAAGTCCAAGCCGCTCGGCGAGCAGAAGGGCGTCAAGCTGACGTATCTGCCGTTTATCGTCAAGGCGCTCGTAGCGGGTCTGCGCGAATTCCCGATCCTCAATGCGACGCTGGACGAGGAGAAGCAAGAGATCGTCTACAAGAAGTACTACAACGTCGGCATCGCCGCCGATACGGACAACGGGCTGGTCGTGCCGGTCGTACAGGACGCCGACCGCAAGAGCATCTGGATGATCGGCGCCGAGATCAAGGATCTGGCGACGAAAGCGCGCGACGGCAAGCTGAGCGCCGCCGAGATGAAGGGCGGCACGATGACGATTACCAATATCGGCTCGGCAGGCGGCATGTTCTTCACCCCGGTCATCAACTTCCCCGAAGTCGCAATCCTCGGAACCGGACGCATCTCCGAGAAGGCGGTCGTCAAGGACGGCCAGGTCGTAGCGGCTCCGGTCATGGCGCTCTCGCTCAGCTTTGATCACCGTCTGATCGACGGTGCGACGGCACAGAATTTCATGAACTATATCAAACGGCTGCTCGCCGATCCCGAGCTGCTCGTGATGGAGGTGTAACATCATGGTCGTAGGAGATGCTTCTCTGGATATTGACACATTGGTGATTGGAGCGGGGCCCGGCGGATACGCCGCGGCCATCCGCGCCGCGCAGCTCGGCCAGAAGGTGCTGTGCGTGGACAAAGGCAACGTCGGCGGCGTCTGCCTGAACGTCGGCTGCATTCCTTCCAAGGCGCTCATCTCGGCTGCCCATCAATACGAATCCGTGTCGCACGGCGCGGACATCGGGATCGAGGCCGAAGGCGTGAAGCTTGATTTCGGCAAGGTGCAGAGCTTCAAGGACGGCGTCGTGAAGAAGCTGACCGGCGGCGTAGCCGCGCTGCTCAAGGCGAACAAGGTCGAATACTTCAACGGCGAAGTGATGTTCATCAGCGATACCGAGGCGCGGGTGTTCAACGATCAGGAGTCGCCGCGCTACCGCTTCAAAAATTGCATCATCGCCACCGGCTCGCGTCCGATCGAGCTCAAGCCGTTCCCGTACGGCGGACGCATCCTGTCCTCGACGGGCGCGCTGGCGCTGCAAGAGGTGCCGAAGAGCCTGGTCGTCATCGGCGGCGGCTACATCGGCATCGAGCTGGGCCAGATGTACGCCAAGTTCGGCGCCAAGGTGACGGTCATCGAAGGGCTGGATTCCATCCTGGCCGGCTTCGATCCGGAGCTGACCAAGCTCGTCGACAAAAAGCTGCGCGGCCAAGGCGTAGACATCGTCACCGGGGCGCAAGCGAAGAGCGCCGAGCAGACGGATGACGAGGTCACGATCACGTACAGTGTGGACGGCGAAGAGAAGCAAATCACCGCCGACTACCTGCTCGTCACGGTCGGTCGCAAGCCGAACACGGACGGCGATCTGGGGCTGGACCTGATCGATCTGAAGATGACCGACCGCGGCCTGATCGAGGTCGACGACCAATGCCGCACGAGCATTCCGAACATCTACGCGATCGGCGACATCGTGCCGGGGCCGGCGCTTGCCCACAAGGCGACCTACGAGGCGAAGGTAGCCGCCGAAGCGATCGCCGGCCAGCCAAGCAAGGTCGACTACAAGTGCATCCCGCTCGTCGTCTTCTCCGATCCGGAATGCGCGAGCGTGGGCTACAGCGAGCAGGAAGCGAAGGACAAGGGCCACAAGGTCACCGTCGGCCGCTTCCCGTTCAACATCAACGGCCGCGCGCTGTCGCTCAATGCGACCGACGGCTTCGTGAAGATCGTCTCCGACGCCGATTCCGGCCTCGTGCTCGGCGCGCAGATCGCCGGTCTCGAAGCGTCCAACATGATCGCCGAGCTGGGTCTCGCGATTGAGATGGGCGCGACCGTCGAGGATATCGCGTTGACGATCCATGCGCATCCGACGCTGGGCGAGATTCCGATGGAAGCGGCCGAAGTCGCGCTTGGCCATCCGATTCATACGTTTCTGAAGAAGTAATCGCACGCGTCTTTGATTGCACCAGTGGCCTGCCGCGTCCATCCGACCGGCAGGCCGCTTTCGTTAAACGTGTGAGGAGGCGAACCGATGAACCAGAATAAGGAAGCCAAAACGTGCGGGGCCTCCCGTTCGGTCATGACGCAGCTTATATTTCCTTCCGACACCAATCACCACGGGACGATGTTCGGCGGGAAGGTGATGGAGTATATCGACAAGATCGCCGCAATCGCCAGCATGCGTCATGCCCGAAAGCCGGTCGTCACCGCCTCCAGCGACAGCCTCGACTTCCTCGCGCCGATCAAGCTCGGCGAGGTGATCGAGCTGGAGGCGTATGTGACGTGGACACACCGCAGCTCGATGGAAGTGATCGTCAACGTGCATTCAGAGAATCTGTATACGGGTGAACGCCGATTGACGGCGACGGCTTTTCTCACGCTGGTCGCGCTCGGCGAGGACGGCAAGCCCGACACCGTCCCGTCCGTCATGCCACAGACGGAGACGGAGCGGCGCTGGCACGAGAGCGCGGCCGAGCGTCATGCGCTCCGGCTCAAGCGAAAACAGGAGCGACAAAATCCGTCGAAAATGGTATGATAGACAGATAAAGCGAGGTGGCTGACTGGTGAAGCAATACTTGGAGCTGCTGCGCGATGTGTTGGAGCACGGCGTGCAAAAGCAGGACCGCACGGGGACGGGAACATGCTCGGTATTCGGGCGCCAGCTGCGGTTTGATTTGAACGAGGGCTTTCCGCTTGTGACGACGAAGCGCATGCATGTCAAATCGGTCATACACGAGCTGCTGTGGTTTTTGAGCGGCGATACGAACGTGCGCTATTTGCAGGAGAACGGCGTCCGCATCTGGAACGAGTGGGCGGACGAGGATGGCGAGCTCGGGCCGGTCTACGGCTCGCAGTGGCGAGCCTGGCCGACGCCGGGGGGCGGGACTGTCGATCAGATCGCGCAGGTGGTGGAGAGCATTCGCCGCAATCCCGACTCGCGCCGTCATTTGGTCAGCGCATGGAATGTCGCCCAGATTGAAGACATGAAACTGCCGCCCTGCCATTTTGCGTTTCAATTTCATGTGGCCGAGGGCAGGCTGTCTTGCATGCTGACGATGCGTTCCTCGGACACATTCCTCGGGCTGCCGTTCAACATTGCCCAGTACGCGCTGCTCACGCATATGATTGCGCAGCAATGCGAGCTGGAGCCGGGAACATTCATTTATTCGGGCGGAGACGTCCACATTTATCGCAATCATGTGGAGCAGGTCAAGCTGCAGCTCGTCCGGGAGCCTTACCCGCTGCCGAAGCTGGTCATCAAGCGCAAGCCTGCTTCCATCTTCGATTACCGCTACGAGGATTTCGAATTCGAGAACTACCGGCACCATCCGACGATTAAGGCGGATGTGTCGGTGTGACGATCGCCATACGGGGAGTGTGATGCAGACGTGTCGATTACGATGATCGCCGCCATGGGCCGCAACCGCACGATCGGCAAGGACAACAAGCTGCCGTGGAAGCTGCCCGAGGACATGGCTTATTTCAAGCGTATGACGACGGGGCAAATCGTGGTGATGGGACGCAGTACGCTGGAGTCGTTCGGCGGAGCGCTCAAAAATCGCGAAGCGAACGTCGTCATTACCCGGAATCGCGATTATGCGTGCGACGGGTGCCGGGTTGTGTACTCCGCCGAAGAAGCGCTGGATCTTTACCCGGACCGGGATGTCATGATTATCGGGGGCGAGCAGATTTACCGTCTGTTCTTGCCGCATGCGGACAAGGTATTGCTGACGGAGATCGAGGCGGAGTTTGACGGGGACGCGTTTTTTCCCGAGCTGCCGCCGGATCAATGGGAGCTGCAGGAGAAGACGCCGGGCGAGACCAACGAAAAAAATCCGTACGCCTACGCCTTTTGCACCTACATCCGACCAAGATGAGGATAAGTACAAATTCGTGTACGGAAAATCCATTGGACGCAGATGCGCGCGAATGCTAGGATATTGTATGATAGATGAAAGAAATAGCGCGTGGGAAGTAATTATAGATAGGGGAGAGCGATAAATGTCTACACCTACGGGATTTATGGAATATAAACGCGAGCTGGCTGTCGATCGCGATCCGCTGGAGCGCCTCAAGGATTGGGAAGAATTCCACAAGGTGATGTCGGAGGAGCAGCTGCGCACGCAGGGCGCACGCTGCATGGATTGCGGCACGCCCTATTGTCATACCGGCATCGAGCTGGCGGGCTCGACGTCCGGTTGTCCGGTGAACAATCTCATACCCGAGTGGAACAATCTGATCTATCGCGGGCTGTGGCGGGAGGCGCTGGATCGTCTGCACAAGACGAACAACTTCCCCGAATTCACCGGACGGATCTGCCCGGCGCCATGCGAAGGTTCGTGCACCGTCGGTCTGATCGGCGAGCCGGTCACGATCAAGGCGATCGAGGAAGCGATCATCGAGAAAGGCTTCGAGGAAGGCTGGGTCGTGGCGCAGCCGCCCAAAGTCCGCACCGGCAAGCGAGTAGCGGTCGTCGGCTCCGGACCGGCCGGCCTGGCCGCAGCCGCCCAGCTGAACAAAGCGGGCCACCTCGTCACAGTGTACGAGCGTGCCGACCGGATCGGGGGACTGCTCGTCTATGGCATCCCGACGATGAAGCTGGAGAAGCATGTCGTGCAGCGCCGCGTCGATCTGCTGGCCGAAGAGGGCGTCGAATTCGTCGTCAACACCGAAATCGGCAAGGATATCTCGACGAAGCAACTCGTCGAGGACTACGATGCCGTCGTCCTGTGCGGCGGCGCGACGAAGCCACGCGAGCTGGAGATGGAGGGCCGCGAGCTCAAGGGCGTCCATCTGGCGATGGACTATCTGAACGGCACGATCAAGAGCTATCTCGAATCCAATCTCGAGGACGGCAACTACATCTCCGCCAAGGACAAGGACGTCATCGTCATCGGCGGCGGCGATACCGGCACCGACTGCGTCGCCACGGCGCTGCGGCACGGCTGCCGCTCGATTACGCAATTCGGTACGGTCGCCAAGGCGCCGCTGGAGCGCGATCCGATCAAAAATCCGTGGCCCGAATTCCCGAACGTCTATACACTGGACTATGCGCAGGAAGAAGCCAAGGCGCTGTTCGGCTCCGATCCGCGCGCATTCTCCGTCCTGACGAAAAAATTCGTCGGCGACGCGGAGGGCAACCTCAAGGAGTTGCATACGGTGCAGATCGAGCGCTATGTCGACGAGACGGGCCGCAAAATTTACAAAGAAATTCCGGGCACTGAAAAAGTGTGGAAGGCCGACCTGGTGCTGATTGCCGTCGGTTTTGAAGGACCGGAAAGCACAATGATCGATCAAATCGGGCTGGAGCAGGACCGTCGTTCCAATGTCAAAGCGTCGTACGGCCAGTACAAGACGAATGTCGATAAAGTATTTGCAGCCGGCGACATGCGGCGCGGCCAAAGCCTCGTCGTATGGGCCATCAACGAAGGGCGTGAAGCGGCGCGCGAGGTCGACAAGTATTTGATGGGCGCTTCGGTATTGCCTTGACCTTTTTCTGCCTCATCACCGCTCATAGACCGAAGCGAGCCGCCCGGCGCCATAGCCGAGATGGGCCGCTTCGGTCTTTTTGATATCAGGGTACAAGAAGGAGGACGTCCAAATGATTCAATATGGATCGGACCGCGTGACGGAGCTGCGATTCGAACAACTGACGGCGCGCGTAGAGCGGCGCGATGCCCAGTGGGTCGATGTGGAGGCGCGATTCCGCTCGGAAGCGGAGCGGCTGTATCCGGAGCTGGAACGTCTGAGTGCACTGATCATCTGCACGACAGGCGGTCAGATCGCCCAGATTGTGCCGCAGGACGGGGGCCTGGACTGCGAATATCAATTCACGGCCGGGGAAAAAGCGCAGCTGGAGGCCTACATCATGTCCACTGCGATGCAGGCTCGAATTGCAGAGGCGCAGTAGGCAGCGTCTTGTATGGATCAGATCCGGAGGGGGCAGCGATGACGATGGAAGGCACGCAAGTATTGGGCGCGCACGAACTGGACAAGCTGCGCAGCTACGTGGCTCGCAAGCATGCCGCCATGACCCGCGAGCAGCGCGCCCGGATCGTAGCCGATGCCATGCAACGCATGCTGCTCTGTCAACTGCCGGAGCTGGAGCCGAGCCTGCGCGGGCGACTGGCGGGCGAGCTCGTCCGCACCGTCGTGCTGGCGCAACGCCGACCTGTCCAGGCATCGGATATGTATGGCCTATGCTTGCGCCGCCTGGCGCTCGATGACGAACGCCAGGCGGCGGCGCTGCTGGCCTGGACGAGGGCGCGCGGCGTGGGCGCCGCGACGCTGCAGGCGCTGCGCGTCGACGCGGACGCCGCGCGCAAGAACGGACGAGTCGGCGATCCCCGCTTGTGGCGGGCGCCGGCGAACGAGCGTCCTCCCGAGCCGGACCGGCGCGCCGCCGACCTCGTCACGGCACCAGAGCTACACGCGGCAGAGAAGACGCCTGCTGCCGGCGAAGGCGGGAGCGCAGCTCCTGATCGGCAAGGCGCGCCTCGGACGCTTCGCTATCTCGCGAGCTGCGTCATTGTCGCAGGCTGCGCATTGCTCTATGGGGGAGACAAAGCGGCGCCACTCGAGGCGCCTGCCGGGGAACCGGTGCGACAGACCGTGTCCGCTGACGCCGCCGATCCGATCCGTCAGGCCAATGCGCTCCCGCCGGAGCTACGCTATTCGTCATTCGACGAACGTGCGCTGCGTGCGTATCTGGACGAGCGCGACGCGTTGCTGGCGGATTCCCCTTACTTCGAGGCGATCGTCGACGTGTCCGACCGTTACAATATTCATCCGCTGCTGATGTTCGCGATTGCCGGTCAGGAGCAGGGCTTCGTGCCACGCAGTCACGAGCAGGCGGAGGCGATAGCCAACAACCCGTTCAACGTCCATTACAGCTGGCAGGATTACAACACGTCGATCGCGGATTCGACCGAGATCGCCGCGCGGACCGTGCTGCGCTGGAGCGCCGACCGCCCCGAGGGCACGGACCCGATTGCCTGGATTAATCGCAAATACGCCGAAGACCCGAATTGGCATGTCGGGGTCAGCGCCATCCTGCAGACACTATTGGCCCGAGCCGCGCACGACGTGCCGCAGCAGGGCCCTGCGGAAGCCGCGGCAATCGCACAATGACCAAGCTGTAGAAGCGGAGGATGAACGTCATGAAAACATTGATCATCGCCGAGAAGCCGGACATGGGACGTACGATCGCAGCCGTGGTGGAGCCCGGAGCGCGGGGCAGCCGCGCCTATCTCGAGGGCGAACGCTACATCATCACGTGGGCCATCGGCCACCTGGTCGGCCTCGCCGAGCCTGATCGCTATGACGCTCGCTACAAAAAATGGCGTGCCGAGGATCTGCCGATCATCCCGGAGCGCTTCAAGCTATGGCCCAATCCGCGTACGAAGGAGCAGCTGAAAACGATCGGCGAGCTGGCCGGGCGCTGCGACCGTCTCGTCAATGCGTGCGACGCGGGGAGAGAGGGACAGCTCATCTTCCATCTGATCTGCCGGTACCTGAAGCTCAAGCAGCCTGCGGATCGTCTCTGGATCTCCGATCTGACGCCGGAGACGATCCGCCGCGGCTTCGATTCGCTGCGCAGCGATACCGCCTACGATCCGCTCACCCGGGCCGCACGGGCGCGTAGCGAAGCGGATTGGCTGATCGGCATGAATGCCTCGCGCGCGTTCACCATCAAGCATCGGGCGCTGCTCTCGGTCGGCCGGGTGCAGACGCCTGTGCTGGCGCTGCTCCATGAGCGGCATCGGGAGATCGAGGCCTTCCGATCGGAGACGTATTATGTCGTGCGGGCCAGATTCGAGCAGGCGGAGACGGACGGCTACGGCGGCACGTGGCAAGGGGACCGGCTGACCGACCCGGACAAGGCGCAGGCGATCGTGGACAAGGTGAAGGGCCAGTCGGGAGAGATCGTCTCGTACAAGGTTGCACCGTCGCGCGAATACCCGTATCGGCTCTACGATCTGACGCTGCTGCAGCGCGAGGCCAACGGCAAATACGGCTATTCCGCAAAAAAAACGCTCGACCTCGCGCAGCGCCTGTACGAAAAGCACAAGGTGATCAGCTACCCCCGCACGAATTCAAACTATGTCACCGAAGAAAATGTGCCGGACATGGCCAAGACGCTCCGCATGCTGCAGCATACGGACTATGCCGAGCTGGCAAATGGAGCCGATCCCGCGCGTGTGCACAAGGGCAACAAAGCGGTCTGCAACCCGGCCAAGGTCGAGGATCATCATGCGATCCTGCCGACGCCGAAAAAGCCGCCCGCGCTGCCGCCCGAAGAGCAAAAACTCTATGATATGATTGTCAGACGCTTCCTCGCGCATTATTATCCGCCGGCGCTGTACGACAATCACGAGGTGCTGACCGAGGTGGCGGGCGAACGCTTCAAAACAAAGGTCAAGCAGCAGCTCGATCCCGGCTGGAAGGTCGTCCAGAGCGGCATGGAAGCCGCGAAGCCGCAACGCAAGCCCAAGCCGGGCGAGACGGAGCCCGAGGAGACGGAGGAGGAGCTCGTGACGGCGCCCTTCCAGGTGCGCAAGGACGAGCCGGTCTCCTGCCGGGAGGCGGAGCTGCTGGAGAAAAAGACGCAGCCGCCGAAGCCGTATACCGAAGGCACGCTGCTCAAAGCGATGGAGACGGCTGGCAAAGCGATCGAGGACGACGAGCTGAAGGAAGCGATGAAGGATACCGGGCTCGGGACACCGGCGACGCGCGCCGCGACGATCGAGCGGCTCAAGCAGGTAGGCTATATCGAGCTGAGCGGCAAGCGGTTGGCGATTACCGCAAAGGGCAGCGCGGCGGTCACGCTCATCCGGGAGGCGGGCGTGGAGCTGCTCACTTCGCCCGAGATGACGGGACGGTGGGAGCAGCGGCTGCATCAGATTTCCAAGGGCGAGGCGTCCGACGAGCCGTTCATCGCGAAGGTCAAGCAGTTTGCGGCGTTTATTGTGGACAAGGCAGCGGCCCAGCGGCCGGCGGCTGCGGCGGTTTTTGGCGAATCGGAAGGCGCGCGTGCGGGGAAGGGCGGCAAGGGCAAAGCCCGCGCCTTGACCGGCGGCAAGCGTGCCGCCGGTGAAGCGACGCGAGCCGCCAGGGCGGGCGGCGACGCCAAGGTCGCAGCTCGCTCGGGCAAGTCGGGGATCCGGCCTGCGACTGCTGCGCCGCAGCGCTCCGACTCCGTTCGCCAGACGCTGGCGCCCTGCCCCCGTCCGGGCTGCGGCGGGCAGCTGATCGAGGGCAGGCGGGGCTTTGGCTGCACGCATTACAAGCAAGGCTGCGGCTTCGTCATCTGGAAAAATGCCGGTCCCAAGACGGTGTCGGCCACGATGGCCAAGGCACTCGCGCAAAAGGGCGAGACGAGCCGCCTCAGCTTCAAGCAGCCCGACGGCTCGTCGCAGAAGGGGAGGCTCGTGCTGCAAAGCCGCAACGACGGCAAGGTCGGCGTTCAACTGGAGCGCTGAGCGCCGCTGACATAGCCGGTGATCGCATCCGGCACCTCTGCGAGCTGTCGCAGCGTCAGAAAGGCGCCCCGGGGCTCGATTTCAATGTCGATCAGGTTGTAGATCCATTCGGCGTCTGTTTTCATATGAATGGCGTGAATGCCGGCGGTAAGCGCAGGGACGACATCGGTGCGGATCGAATTGCCGATCATCCACGTGTGGTCGCGGTCTTGCCCGCCGGCCGTCAAAATATGCTCGAGGGCGTCGACGTTTTTGTGCTGGCGTACGTAGATGCGCGATTCAAAGTAGCGCTCGAGCCCCAGCCTGGCAATTTTGCGATGCTGGATGAGCGGCTCGCCGCCGGTATAGAGATGCAGCTCATGTCCCGCGCGGGCAAGCGCGTCCAGCGTCTCGGCCATATGCGGGTACGGCTCGGCTTCGTGATCGTAGACGCTGCGTCCGAGCCTCCAGAGCCGGTCCTCCTCCCGAGCGGAGGTGCGCCGTCCCGTCAGCTCGGCATAGTGTCGATACGTCTCGATAAACGATTGCGGAAAGCGGTCGCTCTGAAAGCCGAGCGCGTGAATGCCCGCGATATCGAGCTCCATATGCTTGGCGCGCACTTCTTCTTCGTCGATCCGGTCGGCTCCGAACCAGACGAGCATATCCGCGACGAAGCGGTCGATCGTCAGATAAAAATATTTATTGCAATGAATCAGTGTATCGTCGAGATCGAAAAACAGGGTCTGTTTCATCTCTGTCATCCCCCCTTGCTACCAATCTAACCGAAAGCTCACATGGAGTCAAACGCTCCGTCAGTCGGACAAGCATGCGACGAAAGGCTTAATCTGAAACGATGCTGAATGGATGCTCGCGTCTTCGGTTAATATGCCCCTAACTTGCCAATTGGGAGGGTGTCACCGATGGGGAATACGCAGCACTACGCGGAATGTATCGAGGAATGCCTCAAATGCGCGCAAGCCTGCAACCAGTGCTATGACGCGTGTCTGAACGAAGAGGATGTGGCAATGATGCGCGATTGCATTCGCACTGATCGCGAATGCGCGGATCTCTGCTTCTTTGCGGCGCAAGCCATGTCGACCAACAGCGCTTATGCGGCGGACATCTGCCGGATCTGCGCCGAAGCGTGCGAGGCCTGCGGTCGTGAATGCGAGAAGCACGCGCATGCACATTGCAAACGATGCGCGGAAGCTTGCTTCCGCTGCGCGGAGGCGTGCCGCCGGATGGTCGCGCAAGCCGTATAAGGATCTTCACGAAATAACCAAAGACAGCTAATCCATCACGTAATCCATCACGCGGGCAAAGGGACTCACCTCAGCTAACGGTTGCCAGCGCGCTTATTTCGATCGATTTCAGGGGATTTCCAGGCTAGCGGTTGCCACAGCGCTTATTTGGTCACAATCGCGTCTTTTCGATGGATTTCAAGAAAATAAGACCTATGGCAACCGTTACAATTCAAGCGGCGCTTTTTTGGGCGCAATAGCCGCTGTGGCAACCGTTAGGTTCGTTGGCGGATGGTGAAGGGATAATGACGGTTTCAATCGCACCAAGTTATTCTGTAATGGACACTAAGGCGGGCAAACCGTATAGGTCGCGCATGCGACTTGTTCCGTTGCCGTTTGAACCCGATGCGAAAAAAAGGGGCTTCGACGGCAGCACAGGTATTTGACATATGACAGCAAGGGCTGTCCGGCGACATCGTGGATGTCGAGCCGGACAGCCCTTTTTCGTTTTAAGTGCGTGGCAGACAAGATGGATGCGGCGGGATTGTGCTTTACGTATCTTTAATTGGCCTGCCGCAGTCGCTTGGCCACGAGGTCGTTTTTTATAAATGCAATGCGCTTGCGTACATAGAAATCGCGACTCTCGCCCTTGAGATCGCGCGGCGCAACCACCAGGCCGGTGCGATTGTCGATAATCGTTAATTTTCCGTCGGCATAAAATTTAAACGTTAAATCTCTCCAAGGTCGGTAGTTCTCGATAAACCGAAAATTTTCGCAGCTGCTCATGATGATCCGCCTCCTTTGAGGAACATTTGTTCTTATTTGGATTATACCAAACAATTGTTCGCATGAAAAGGTTTTTTTTTGAAATTCGCCCAGCCGCAAAGACGGCTTGCTCGTTTCGCCTTGAAATCATAGAATGCATAAAGCTGATCCTATGCATATCTAGATTTCTCGGAATGAAACTTCACGCGCCGCAAAGACGGCTTGCTCGTTTCGCCTTGAAATCATAGAATGCATAAAGCTGATCCTAT
>NZ_JACXIZ010000047.1 GCF_014705605.1 Paenibacillus sabuli | reverse complement strand
CGCGGCCGCTTGGGCGCTCGCCGCGGCGGCCTCCGCGTCGGCGGCTGCCGACACGGGCGCGCGCCCGACTTGCTCGCCGCTGGCCGGATTCACATTTATCGTCGTCTTGCCCGACGCCGCCGCCTGCCACTTACCGCCGATATAGTTCAAAATCTCCTTCATCTCCTACACGCTCCCTTCCGCTTGCCCGCGCGTCAATCCCCAGCGATCCAGGATCGCCGCAATCTCCTGCCGCTCCCGCTCCGTCAGCGGCGCGATCGGCGGCCGCACGTCGGCGCGCGCTCGTCCGAGCTGAGCCATCGCCTCCTTGACGACGCTCACATTGGCTCCGCTGCGTTCGCGTTCGCGCAGCAGCTCGAACGGCCGCAGCTCCGCCCAGATACGCATCGACTCGGCCGTATCTCCGGCGCGTAGCGCCGCCAGCAACGCCTGCGAGCGCTGCGCCTCGACATTGACCAGGCCCGACGTATAGCCGACCGCGCCGGCCGCGAAGAAGAACGGCGCCCACAGCTCCGCCGTCCCGCAGATCCATACTGGGTCCGACTCCGCAGCTTGCACCGCCGCCGCGAACGAAGGCAGATGATTGACGGCGTACTTGACGCCTATGATATTCGAAATGTTGGTCGCCTCGCGCAGCAGCTCCGCGCCGACGCTCTCGTGCCGCACGTACAGCACGATCGGCAGCGACGTGGAGGCCGCGACCTCGCGATAGTAGGCGAGCAGGCCGCGCTCCGACTGGAACGGATGCACCGGCTGATGCAGCATCAGGCCGTCCGCTCCCGCCTCCGCAGCCGACTCGGCCAGCACGGCCGCGGTGCGCGTGTCGTATCCGATGCCGGCCATGACGGCGGCCCGACCGGCGACGCGCTCCACGGCGAGTTGCGTCACCCGGCGCGCCTCGCCTAAGGTGAGCGAATAGAATTCGCCGGTGTTGCCGCACGGATAGATCGCCTCGATGCCGCTGGCGACCAGATCGTCCAGATTGCGTCCGAGCGCAGCTTCGTCGATCGCCCCGTCTTCCCGGAACGGCGTAATGTTGATCGCATTGATGCCTCTAATTCTGGCCTTGATCGCCTCGAACATGTCCAACTCCTCCTTTACCGATTACCTGATCCGCTCCCCTGATCCGCATTCCTAATCCGACTTCTGATAGGCCGAGCGTCCGCCGTCGACGACGAGCGACGTCCCGGAGATGAATGCGGCGTCGTCGGAGCAGAGGAAGGCCGCCGCAGCGGCCACATCCTCCGGCGTGCCGAGCCGGCCGAGCGGATGCGCGTCCAGCATGGTCCTCTCCTTGCGCGCCGGATCGTCGAAGCCGTCCAGGAAGCGGCGCGCCAGCGGCGTCATGACGAAGCCGGGCAACAGGTTGTTGGCGCGGATACCCTGGCCGCCGAAGTCGACGCAGATGCCGAGCGTCATCGCCTGCATGCCCCCCTTGGCGGCGTGGTAGGGGAAGTGATTGTATTGCGTGCGCAGCACATGCGTCGACGACATGTTGACAATGCTGCCTCCCCCTGCCGCGGCCATGAGCGGAATGGCGTGCTTGCAGCAGTACCAGGCGCCCTTCAGATTGATCGTCATGACGCGCTCCCACTCCTCGTCGGTGGCGGTCGTCACAGTGGTCGTGCCGGTCACGCCGGCGTTGTTGACCAGCGCATGCAGCGCGCCGTAGCGGCGATGCGTCTCCTCCGCCAGACGCTGCGCCTCGGACTCCTGACGCAGATCCGCCTGCACGAAATGCGCCTGGCCGCCCGCCTCGCGGATCGCGGCGGCTACCGCTTCCCCGCTCTCGCTCAGATCGGCCAGCACGACCGCCGCGCCTTCACGGGCGAAGCGCCGCGCGATGGCGTCGCCGATGCCGGAGCCTGCGCCGGTGACGATCGCGGTTTTTCCTGTCAGCCGCATGGTTCACTTCCTCCTTCACCCTACTTCTACGCTTCGTACAGCCAGTCTAATGTGTCGGCGCTGCCGGCGCCCTCGAGATCGCGCACGCGCAGCGTCTCGTCGTCGCGAATGACGCCGAGAATGACGTAGGAGCCCTGGCCAAAGTCCAGCTCGTGCCGTCCCGGCTCGTAGCGGAACGCATGCACATTGACGTTCGGCTGGAAAAACACCTTCAGCCCGTTGAGCAGCACCGGCGCCAGTCCGCCGCGGTCGTCGGCATGCGTGTTGGTCTCCAGATCCGGCACCTTGAGCCACTGCGGATGCCCGGAGTTGAAGTAGCCGACCAGTACGCGCACCGGCTCCTGCACCTCGAAGGCGACGCTTACGCCATCCTTGCTCGCTTGCTCGTGCGAGAAGCGGATACCCTCCAGCCCCACGAGCTCCTCGGCGACGTTGGAGACAATGATGTCGCTGTCCTTGAAGATGACGGCCTGCGGCTCGACCGTGTACGTCTCGGCGTGCGGCGAGAGCAGCGCGAATGTTGCGGAACGATACGGCCGGATCGGCTCCGCCGCCTCGGCCACCTGCTGCGGCAGGCGCCCCTCCCCGAGCGCTGCGATCTGCCGCACGAAGTTCGCATACTCCTCTTCATACATCGGCAGACAGTCCGTCCAGTGCGCATAGCGTTCGCCGTCCGGGAACGGCACCTTGCGCGAGGGCGTCTGCATGCTATTGGCGTACAGATAAGTCTCCGAGGTGAGCGCGGTCAGCTCGCGGTATGCCTCCAGACTCGCCCGGAACTGCGGCTCGGCCTCGCGCAGCAGCTCTATGTGCGACGTATAGTCGCCCGCGGCGCGCGCCTTGTACGTCAGAATGGAGACAGCCGCCCGCACCTTGTGCGTATAGGCGCGCGACATCAGCGCGATCGCCCGAATGTCGGCGGCGATCCGCTCATATTCCGCTTGCCCCTGCGTGACTTGCGCGCTTGCCGCCTGGATCGCCCGCTCTGCGGCGGCGGCGTGCCGATCAACGTCGTCCGCGATGTCGATCGGGGTCTCTCCGATATGCGGCTGGCCCGCCAGTTCGCGCGCCACGTATTCATCCAGCCGCTCGCCCTGCGGCGCCTGTGCCTCCCACAGCTCCTTCCACGGCCGGTACTTGTCCGGATTGGTGAGCTGGCTCATCGTCATGCCGAGGCTCATCGTCTGGCGATTGCCCTCGGTGATGCCGAAGCGGCGCAGCAGCTTGGGCGCGCATTCGCCGGCCTGCTCGTACGCGTCCAGGATCGCCTCGGCGGCCTCCGCCGAGCCGTATCGCTCCTTCAGCCGCTCGATCCAGTAGCGGCGCTCCAGCTCGGGGTGATGATCCGGATTCCAGGCATAGCGGAACCAGGCCGCGAACCAGATCCAGTCCCGGTCCATCTGCCGCAGCCGCGGACTCGTGTCGTCCGCCGTATACGGCCAGTCCCAGTAGAACAGCGGATACAGATGGATGCCGTTCGTATGCAGGCGATATTTCGCCGCCTGCACGCACTTCTGGATGAAGGACGGCGCGCCGTAGCGGAACGGCTCCAGATTCGCGAGAATATGCACGTTGAACAAATGGATCGAGCCGAGCGACGCCAGATGCTGGTGGATGTCCTGCCAGCGGCCGCGCGGCGTGTAGGTCGTCAGCGACTCGCCGTTGTATTTCGCTTCGGTGAACAGGTTGGCGTACCGCGGCAGCGCCTCGGCCATCACCTTGTCGGACGGAATCGCATGCGCCCGCACGATGATCGGAGGCAGCTCCTTGTCCGGCAGGTCCTTCAGCCCCTCGTTCACCCCGGCGAGGATCGTCTCGTTGAACCACTCGACGCCGTAGATCGCGCCTTGCAGCGCTTCGCCGAGACAGACCATGAGGCCGACATTGGGGAACCTGCGGATGAAGGTCGAGATCGACTGGATATAGTAGTCGCTCGTCAGCGGCAGCGGCTTGGGCTGATGCAGATCGAGGCCGTGATGCCGGGCGAACGGCAGCGGGATATGAATATTGTAGAACTTCAGCACAAGCCAGATGCCGCGCCGGTCGCACGCATTCGCCAGCCAGTGGAACGTCTCGACATTGAGCCGGAATTCCTCCTCTGTGACTTCCATCGCTTCGGGATAGTCGTCCAGCCGCATCAGCGAGGAGAACGGGTGCCCGGTCCAGATGTAGAGCACATTGCAGCGATCCTCCAGCATCTGATCGAGGAATTCCGTCCACAACCCGCGATCGTAGAACCACGGGAAGCGGCCCGGCGTGATCGGATATTCATACGTGCGCCGCGGCGGCTCGATCTTGGTCTTCTGCAGCGGCACGACCGGTCCGCGCAGCTTCATCGCCGGGCCGTCGCCGAAGGCCAGGTCCTCCGGCAGCGCGCCGGCCAGCTTGATGCGCGCAGCCAGCTCTTGGCAGCCGTACAGCACGCCGCTGTCGCTGCCGCCGCTGACGACAGTCAGCGCGCCCGGCACGCTCGCCAGGTAATAGCCCTCGCCCTGCGGGACAGCGCTATGATAGAGCAGCACCTCGTGCTCCTCCAGCTCGGCAATCAGCGGCGTCGCGGTACGATCGCCAAGTACGATTTTGGGCGCGTCCGCCGCGCGATAGCTGTCGATGGACCATGGCCCGGACAGCTGCCCCTCCAGACCGCAGGCGGCCAGCGCCTGGGTGATCAGCTCGGCGCCATGGCGCACGCGCGCGCTGGCATTATCCGGTATAGATAGCAGTACTGTTGTCATGATGTTCCTCCCCGTCCTTGATAAGAAGCCGCCCCCGGCAGGCGGCAGGCTGCCGCTGCCGGGGGCAAGCCGTCAGTTTGCCGTCAAGTATTTTTCGTAGATTGCTTGTGCGTTCGACATGCCGACCTTCTCCAGGTCGCTCAGATAGCTCTCCCACTCCTTGTCGCTCGTCGGGTCGACGATGCCCATGACAGCCTTGGTGGAGTACTGATACGCGATATCCTGCATCGCGCTGACGGTCGTGTTGATCGTCTGCTGCTCTTCCTCGGTCAGCGCCGCGCTCTTCGGCATCGTGTTGAACATGTCTGCGAGCTCGGTCATCGCTTCTTGTTTTTTCTGGAACATCGGGTCGGTCGAGAGCTTCTCCTCGCTCTGCTTGAGCCACCAGTCGAAGCCGTGCTGCTCGGCGACCTTCTGCCGGTCGTAGCCCTCGATATAATCGATCTTGCCGCCTTCGTTGGCGTACGTCACGCCTTCAAGGCCCATCTGATGGAACAGTTGGCCTTCCGGGGTCGAGCCCCACTCGACATAGTCGAACAGTCGCTCCAGCTTGTCTGGCTGGTCGGCCAGCTTGTTGCTGAAGATCGGTCCGAAGAGCGAGAAGTTGAGCGGCTTGAACTCGAGTGCCGGCTGGTCGGTCGCGCTTGGCAGCGTGCGTGCATAATCCCACTGCCCGCCCGGAATGTCCTTGAGCTCGTACTCCGGATCGACGGTGTGACTCGCCCACTGGAAGTCGAGCAGCACCTTGCCGGTCAGCCGCTTGGTCGCCCATTGCTCCTTCGTAATCGTGGCGAATTCCGGCTCGATCAAGCCTTCCTTGTACAGCTGCGAGAGGAACGTCAGCATCTCGCGATGCTTGGGCGAAGCCATATTCCATACGACGGCGCCGCCTTCGTCGGGATCATTCCAGAAGCCGTTGGTGTGCGTGTTGTTCGGATTGCGGAACGCCTGGCGAAAGCCGTTCATCAGGTTGTTGATGCCGGTATTGTCATTGCCGCCGCGTACGCCGATGCCTACGCTGCCGGGGAATTCGGCCTTGAGCGACTTGAGCGCTTCATGCAATTCGTCCAGCGTCGTCGGGAACGACGTGATGCCGGCCTGCTCGAAGGCGTCCTTGCGGTAGATCCAGGTCATCGGATCGTTGGTCGCGACGCTCGGAAGCATGTAGAGCTTGCCGTTGGTGCTGCCGAAGTCGAGCAGCAGCTCCCAGTCCTCGTCGCTGAACAGGGCGCGGTACGTCGGCAGCTGATCGATATAATCGCCGATCGGCAGCAGGTAGCCGCCGGATGCCCATTTGGCGACGCTGCTCGGGCTGTTCATATTCGGTATGAAGTCAGGATAGTCGCCGGAGGCGTACATGACATTATATTTCTCCATACCGGCCGACAGCGGAATCGATTGGAAGTCCCACTCCATGTTGAACTTCTTTTCCACCTCGGTGATGTAATCATTGGGAACGTTGTTCGGCGGATATTTCGGCATGCTTGCCACCGAGATTTCAACAGTTGCGTCGCCGCTGCTATTCGCGTTGCCGCCCGTCCCGTCGCCGCCGCTATTCGTCGTGCCCGCATTGCCCGAGTTGCCGGAGTTGCTGCATGCCGCGAGCAGCGATGCGGCCAGCATTGCCGACAGCAGCACGCTCAGCCATTTTCTGTGTGCCATGTGTTCATCCCCTTTAATGAGTTTGGTCAAGCCCCTTCGATTATCAGTTGCCCTGCCCACTCAGCCCGAGCACCACCTCCTTCATGGTTGCCGAATCTGTTCGTCGTCGGCCGCGTCAGCCTTTGAGCGAACCGATCATGATGCCGCGCACGAAATATTTCTGAATGAACGGATAGACGGCCAGCATCGGGACGATCGAAATGACCAGCGTTGCATATTGCACGCTCTCCGGCGTCAGATTGGAGCTCATGTCCTCGGCCAAGGATGCATTGCCTTGCGAGGCCAACTGGTCGGCCAGCGTATTCTGCAGCACGATCTCCCGCAGGATCAACTGCAGCGGATAGTTCTCGTAGTTGCGCAGATACAGCATGGCTGTGAAGTAGGAATTCCAATGGGTGACCGCGTAGAACAGACCGATTGTCGCCACCGCTGCGGTCGACAGCGGCAGCACGATACGAATCAGCGTCTGCAGGTCGCCGCAGCCATCGAGCTTGGCCGCCTCCTCAATCTCGACCGGAAAGTTTTTGAAGAACGAAATCATGATGATCAGCCACCAGGAGCTGATCAGTACCGGCACGGTCACCGACCAGATCGTATTCATCATTCCCAGCGACTGCACGAGCAGGAATTGCGGAATGATGCCGCCAGTGAAGAACATCGGCAGAATGCAGATCGTCATGAACAGCGGCCGCAGCAGCAGATCCTTCTTTGACAGCACGTAGGCCGCCGCCGTCGTGAAGACGACATTCATGGCCGTGCCCACGATCGTGATCAGGACCGAGTTAAGGAACGAACGCGGAATGTGTGCGTTTTCAAATAAAATTGTCTGATAGGCGCCCAGGCTGAAATTGCTCGGCCACAGCCCCACCTCGCCGCGCACGATATCGTCGGGCGAGCTCAACGAGATAGAGGCGACGTGAACAATCGGGAGCAAGGTGATCAAGACGACGAGCACCATCGTGGCATGAACGACCACATCGAGTACGCGCGAGCCAAACGACGTATCCTTTACCATAGACTCTCACCTGCCACCTTTCTTGCGATCGTATTGGCCGTGACCAGGAAAATGATGTTGACGATGGCGTTGAACAGATCGACGGCTGCGCCGAAGCTGAAGTCGAGCTCGATCAGGCCGCGCCGGTAGACGAAGGTCGAGAACACGTCCGCCGTCTCGTACGTCAGCGAGTTGTACATCAGAATAATTTTCTCGGCGCCGACGCTCAGCACGCCGGACATGTTCAGTATAAGCGTGATCACGACAACCGGCTTGATGGCCGGCAGCGTAATATGCCACATCTGACGCAGCCGCGTCGCGCCGTCGATGACCGCGGACTCGTATTGCTCCGTATCCACCTTGGACAGAGCCGCGAGGTAGATGACGGCGCCCATCCCCATACTCGTCCAGATGCCGGAGGAGATGAACAGGAAGCGGAACCACTCCGGCAAGGCGAAAAAGTAGATCGAGTCGAGGCCTACCCGCTCCAGCAGCTTGTTCACGACGCCCGAGCTCGGCGAGAGCACCATCTTCATCATGCCGATGACGGCCACGATGGAGAGGAAGTACGGCAGGTAGCTGACCGTTTGCACGAAGCTTTTATAGAAGCGCTTGCGCAGCTCATTCAGCAGCAGTGCAAAGATGATCGGAATCGGAAAGCCAAACGCGAGCGAATAAATGCCGAGTAAAAAGGTATTGCGCAGCAACTGCCAGAAGTACGGCCCGTTTACAAACGTTTTAAAATGATCCAGCCCCCATTTTCCGGCCCATGGCGCGTTGAATACATTCGCTACGAAATTGACGCCCTCTTGCATTTTGAAGTTTTTGAAGGCGATCAGCACCCCGTACATCGGCACGTAGTTGAATACAATAAAATACACAATCGCCGGCAGCAGAAGCAGCAGCAGCACCTTTTGCTTCTTTACTTTTCGCAGCAGCACGCCTGAACCCATCCGGCATCCCTCCTTGTTAGCGCTGTCATGTGTTCACCATACCTCGCCCCGGACAGCTTCGTAAAGGAACACTTCATCAGCGCCCCGACCTTTTCTGAAATGCCTGGAAACCCGCTCCGCACAAGGCTTTTTAACGGATACACACCTTATTTTTTGGGCACACCATTGTTCTGTACCCCGAAAATGAATACGTTTGCAAAACAACGTCCGCTCGAGGCTTGCAGGGTGTGCCGCGCATCGCTTCGCCAGTCGCGCGACGGTTCCGCCGGCGTCCCGCTTCAAGATGCCCTGACGCCAAAACGGCCGGCTGGCGCATGAGCTGCGCGCATCCGGCCGTAACCTGCGGTTCCTTCTATAACTTCGCTCGTTACAGACTTTCCATGGCCGCGGGCGCGGAACTGCGATAGCTCGTCGGCTGTACGCCGTAAGCGCGCTTGAAGGCCCTGCGAAACGACTTGTCGCTATTGTAGCCGATCCGAGCCGCGATCTCCTGAATCGGATCGGAGGTGCCGCTCAGCAGCTTGCACGCCTGCTCCAGTCGCAGCCGTTCGACGTGCTCGGAGAAGGTAATGCCCTTCTGTTCTTTGAACAGCGTGGAGAGGAAGCTTTCGGTCTGCTTGAATTCGGAAGCGAGCTGGCCGAGACTGAGATTGCTGTCGGCATAGCTTTCCAAGATGCGCCGCTCCAGCTGCCCGAACATTTCCGAATATTTGCTGCATTTCTGATCCTGAATCCGCAAGCTGACGAGCAGCGCCAGCTGTCGCAATCGCGCGAAGGCCTGCTCGGTCCCGCCGCCGTCCCCTGCCTCGATGTCGATGCCCTCAAGCTGCTGCTCCAGCTCGACATGTCCGGGCTGGAGATGCTCCGATAGTTTGAGCAGGGTGCCTTGCAGCTCGGTGAAGAGCTGCTTTTTACGCCACGGCCCGAGCTGGCGACGCTGGAAATTCTCTTCCTCAATGTGGTCCAGCAGCCGCTCCAGCGCTTGCGAATCGCCGGCGCGCAGGGCGTGCATGAGCTTGACCTCAAGATCGAGCGGATAGTAGTAATGGCCGGACATGCTGCCCCAGGCGTCGTACCGCGCCTGCTGCTGCGGCATCTCCGGATCGAGGTAATCGAGCGCCTGCTCGGCCTCGTTGCACGAGCGCCATAGATCGAGCCATGCCGCATAGGGCTGCCCGATGCCCACGAGCGTGAGCAGTCCGAATTGCTGATGCAGCGCCTCCTGCAGCTCGGCTAGCGCAGTCTGCAGCGCGTCGGTCGCTTCCTGCTCGCTCAGACCGATGCCCGCCTCCGAGGCGACGATGGCCGCCAGACGGCCGCTCCTCAGCTCGTGTACGTAGCGGCAGCCGCGTAGCGCGCGCATCTGCTCCATGGCCAGCTCCGTATCCGCGATCGCCGTCGAGCCGGCGGGCAGCAGCTCCGGCTCCAGGAGCCGGAGGACGACCACCCGCTTCGACGCCTCGCCCAGATCGAGCTGAGCGTGCTCGGCGTGGGCCTCCAGCTCCTCCTGGCGATTGAAGCCGTTTTTTAGTAAACGCTCCACAAAAGCCGCCTGCAGCACCGGTTGCTGCAGCTTCATCCGCACGCTGAGCGACGTATTGCTGCTGATGACCTGATGGACCGCCGATTTGAGCACGTCCAGTTCACCGAGCTTGCGCCCCGGCTCCCCCTTGGACGCAAAGTCGCGCAGCGCATCGAGCACCTCGGAAATCGGCTTGGCATTGCGCCGTGCGAACAACATCGCCAGCAGCGCGCCCAGCAACAAAGCGACACCCAGCACGATCCAATTGATGCGCTTGACGAAATCGGCTTTGGAGAACACGGTATCGGCAGGCAGTCCGGCCACATAGGTCCATCCGTTGCCTGGCGAATTGGCATAGCTCACGAGCATGTCGCGCCCGCCGATCTGCTCGAACGTATAATTCATGCGCCCCTGGCCTGCGAGCGCGAGCGGCTGCGCCTGGACGCCGGCCGCGGCGATGAGCGCATCGCCGCCGTCCACAATATACGCGAACGAGCCCTCCGGGCCGAGCAGACGGCTGAACAAGTTGACGATCGACTGCTCCCGGATCATGATGACGACGGCGCCCTCTGGCTTATTGCTGTAGCCGGCCGGCAGGCCGCTCACATAGGCGAGGTAATTGCCGACCGTGCGACCGTTGGTCACATTCTCGAGCCGGTGATACCGACCTAGCTGCTCCGTCTCGACAATGCGCTCCAGCCACGCTTCGAAATTTTCCTCCCCGATCTGCATCGGGTGCGTGCTCAGCCGTTCAATATGGTCGCGGGCGATGATGGTGCCGCTTTTTTTGAGATACACGAACAGATCCGAAATATAATTGTTGGTTGACAGCTTGTTCAGCTCGTCGCGCTGCAGCGAAAATTGATAGATATTGTCGGGCGTCCATACCGGCTCGGCGTTGAGCATCAGCGCAAGCAAATCCTTGTCAATGGAAATCAGCGATACGACGTCGCGAATCTCGGTAAACAGTTGATTCAAGCTGTGTTCGGTCTGTTCGAGTACCGCCTGATGCAATTCCAGCGCATCTTCGCGCACGACCTGCACCGTCTGGTAATAGGCATGCGTGCCAATGATCAGCGGAATGAGAAGCAGCAAGCAGTACGGCAGCAAAAAGCGCCGAAACAGCCTCCCCTTGCGATCGCGATTCAGCAGCCGTTTTTTCATGCGTTATCCCCCCGCAATGCCGGAGAAGCCTTCTGAAGACGGGAAAGCCCCCCTTTTTTTTGAATCCGCTTACATTTCGTTTTAATTTGGTTTTTGTCGATTTATATTCATCCTACCACAACTGTTTCTTTTTTTCATCACTAAAATTCAGTTGGGTTTTACTAAAATTTTATCATACTTTAAACGTTTGCAAGCTGCTTGAACCAATCGTTAAAAAATCTTAATCCAAGCGGGAGAAAATCATGCAAAACGTGAATATTCCGGGCTGTTTGGCGAAATTTACACACAAATAAAACGCTTTCGTAGTGCAACTGTAAATAATTGTGCAATGCAATCATTTCATCCTTTTGGTTAGTATGGCAGTAGACTACCAAGCAAGGAGGAATATTTCTTGAAGAAGTTGATTTTTCTAGTTTTGGCGGCATCGCTCGTGGTGCCGACGGCAGCATCCGCCGCAACTGCAACGGTCAAGTTCGGCGTCAATTTCCGCACTGCTCCGAGCACCGATGCGCGCGTCGTCGGCATGCTGACGCGCGGTCAGCAGGTGGAGATCGTCGGCCAGCCTAATTCGTACTGGTACAAGGTCAAGACGGCCAGCGGCAGCGTCGGTTATATCTCCACCAGCAGCAAGTATACGTCAGTCAGCGGCGGCTCGAGCGGATCCGCTAACGCAACCATTGCCCGCTCCGTCAATTTCCGTTCCTCGCCGAAGGTGGCGAACAACAAAATCGGCACGGTACCGCGGGGCGCCAATGTCCGGATCGTAGAACAAGTCAATTCCTGGTGGGTCAAAATTGTATACAACGGCGTAACCGGCTACGTTGATACCAGCTTTTTGTCATCCAGCGGCGGCTCTAACAGCGGGAGCGAGAGCGGCTCCGCCGTTAGCGGCACGGCCGCATCGATTATTGCAGACGCCCGCAACCTGATCGGCAAGGTCCGCTACGAATTCGGCACCCGGAATGTATCGCGCTTGATTTTTGACTGCTCTTCTTTTACGGAATATGTGTTTGAGAAAAACGGCGTCTCATTGAAATGGGGCACCAGCTATCAAAAAAATGCCGGCTACGGTGTCAGCAAAAGCAACCTGAAAGCTGGCGATCTGGTGTTTTTCGATACGAACGGCGGCGGCATCAATCATGTGGGCATCTACATAAGCGACGGGGAATTCATACACAATTCACCGTCCGGAAATGTCAATATCAGCTCGCTCTCGTCTGGTTATTGGAGCAAAAAATACGTGAGTGCCAGACGCGTGCTCTGAATCTGGACAAGTCATTCCGATCAGCGATGTCCCGTGCTGCTCAGCATGGGGCATCGCCGCATCCGTCAATAAAGCAGCCGCCAAAGGTAGTAGACGGCGTAGGCCTCCCAACCGCTCCAGCCGCGGCCAAGCTCGGAGACCTCGGCCGGCGTAGGCTTGCGCTGCAGACCAGCCGCTTGCCGAATGGCCTGGTGGAGGCCGACATCTGCGACCGGAAAAGCGTTGCGACGGCGCAAGCAATGCATCAGCACGTATTGGGCCGTCCACGGTCCGATGCCCCGCAGCGCGACCAGCTCGTCCGCGGCCGCATCGCCGGCCGCGCGCAAGCCTTCCTTGCTGAGCGTCCCTGCCGCAATGCGCGAAGCAATGTCGATCAGATACTCCGCCTTGCGCCCGCTGATCTGCAATTCCTGCAGCTCCGAAGGCGCGACGGCCGCAATTCGTGACGCATCCGGAAACCGCCAGTACGTCCGAGCCTGGTAATGCACCGCGCTGCCGTACCGCTGGACGAGCCGGCGCTTGAGCGTATAGGCAAAGCTCAGATTGATCTGCTGACCGAGAATGCCCCAGCTCAGCGCCTCGTACAGATCCGGAATGCCGATCAGCCATAGCCCGCGGAAGCGATTCGCCGCTTCGGCTAGCAACGGATCGCGCGCGGCGAGCGCATAGAACGGAGTCAGATTCGTATCCAGATCGAGCCACTCCTTTACATAATCCGCAATATGCGCCAGCAGTTCTTCATTGGGCGGGTTCGTCTGCGTCGGCAACCAAATGCGCAAGCAATCGCCGCCGTCGCTTAGCTCGAGCAGCACATCCTCGTCATTCCATGGGATACACTTATAGATTCTGTCGTTCTCGACTTGATGCACAATTTCACTGGCGGCTCGCATCAACCGCTCCACCAGCTGCCGATAGTCGAATAGGTCCGGGACTGGCAGCTGCAGACTTGGCGATTCCATCGCAATACCTCCCCCGCTTTTGCTAGTGTCTTCTGTCTTCTCCGTTATACCCTATTTGGCACTCCCGAGTCATCCGGTTGCCCATCGAAAAGTTGCGCTCCTATTTTTCAAAGCTTACACGCAACGTGTATTCGCGTTATACTGATGTCAACAACGGATAGAAAGCGAGGTCCATATATGCGCTCGTTCGATTTGACTGCAGACCCGAGCAGACCGGACCTTCTCGCGCTCGACGAAGCACGCTGGCACGCTATCGTGGAGTGCCGGTCCGATCAGGACGGACGTTTTGTCTATGCCGTCCGTACGACCGGTATCTACTGCCGCCCTTCCTGCCGTTCTCGCCTGCCGCTGCGCTGGCATGTCCGGCTATTCCGCCGTGCAGCGGAAGCAGCGTCCGAGGGGTATCGTCCCTGCAAGCGCTGCAGGCCGGACGCCCTTCAGCAGCCGGACGAGCAATTGGCTACTCGTGTCGCCGAATGCCTCGCTTCGCATCTCGGCGAGGCGGTACCGCTACGCAGGCTGGGCGAGACGTTTCATAGCAGCCCATACCACTTGCAGCGCTTGTTCAAGCGTGTGTATGGCGTGAGTCCGGCTCACTATCACAAGAGGCTGCGGCTCCTGGCCGCGGCGGAGCGCTTGCGCAGCACCAGCGATACCGTCAGCGTCATTGCACTTCGCGGCGGCTGGCGCAGTGTCGCCCATTTCGCCGCGGCGTTCCGCGGCCATTTCGGGCTGACGCCTACCGCATATCGCGCCAGTCAGGCACCCTTTGCGAATCAGGAGGCTTGCTCGGATGAGTGAATCGTTATCGTTATATTGGAGCCGATACTGTTGGCTGGAGCATCGCTTTGTCCTTGCGGTCAGTCAAGGTGGCGTCTGCTTTGTCGACAGCAGCGCCGATCCCGTGACACCCGAAGCCGCATTGGCCGGCTGGGCTACTCGGCAGCACCCTCGGGCTCGGCTGATCTACGATGAGGCGGCTACCGCCGATCCTGCCGGACAGCTTGCCGCTTATTTTAGCGGCGCGCGCACCGACTTTTCGGTCCCGCTTCATTATAAGGGCACTCGCTTCCAGCTCGAGGTGTGGCAGCAGCTGACTGCGATCGACTACGGGCGCACCGTTAGTTATTCGGGACTGGCGGAAGCAATCGGCAGGCCCGGCGCAGTGCGCGCGGTCAGCCGGGCCGTCGCCGCCAACCCGCTGCTCGTGCTCGTGCCCTGCCACCGCGTAATCGGCAAAAACGGCGCGCTCACCGGATATCGGGGCGGCCTCCCGCTAAAAACCAGATTGCTCGAGCTGGAACGGCAAGCGGCCCGGCGGACCTGATGGTCCGCCGGGCCGTTCAAAACGATCCTGCTATCTCGCGCCTTCCGGCCATTGCGATTCGTTTACGTTGAGCGTTTCGACGGCAGCGCGGTAGTCGCCGAGCTTGTCCGCCATCAAATGATGCTGTGTCCAAAAAAGCACCTGGACATAGGATTGCTCAGCTTCGACCGTTGTGACAAGGTAGCGGATTTTGACGCTTTCGACCTCTCCGCTCAGCTCCGTTTGCAAGGCCGGCATGCCGTTCACCTCTACTGCAGCAGGTTCGCCCACTGCTCCGTTCTCAAGCGCCGTCGCCATGTTCTCCAACACGAGCGAAGTATACTGGGCCAGGTTCATGTCGTCTGCGAACATCGCTTTGGGCTCATGCATGGCGATAAAATAGTCCTCGGTGGCGAGCACTCCGCCCTGCAGATCCGCTTCGTCGTTGAGCGGCATTTCCTCCCAGCTGCCCGGCAAGGTCAGCTCCAGTGTCCCGTCGGCACTGCGCATGACGACGCCTGGCTCGGTCTCGTCCTGTTTGTGCGGTCGTTTCGCTTCGCCGCTGTGCTGCGTCAGCGTTTCCCTTTGCACCTTCAAGGAGCCTATGACTGCTTTGAATTGCGCCTCGTGCTCCGAAAATTTCGAGGCTGTCGACCACGCGACCACCTGATAAAAGGCATGCTCGGTCTCCGCAAGGCCGGCGATGTAACGAACGTTTACGTTATCGGATGTGCCGGAGAAGGTCACCAGAATACCCGACCTGCCGTTGATGTCGAGCCGCTCCGTCCCCTCTTCTTCGAAGGCCTCGATCGAAGCCGACGTGGCAGCGAGAAACGTTTGTTTGTACGCCTCCAGCGAGGTCCCATCGCTGAAATCCGATTTGGGATAGCGATTGACGACAACGTATTGCTCCTCGCCGCGATGCGAAGCGTTGAGCATGGCAGTGCGCTCCAGCACCGGATCGTTGCTCCAGTTGTCCGGAACTGTCAATTCGAGCTCGCCGCTGGCCGACGTTAGGCGTTTGGACGCCTGCTGCATTCGCTTGGGCTCGTCCAGCGAGGCGCTGCTGCTGGCGTTGTTTTGCGCGGCTTGGTGCTCGCTCGCAGCGGCTTGCGCTTCTGTGGCTGCGACAGGGCTCCCGGAGGACGGAACGGAGCACCCCGCCGCCACCACAAGCGCTGCGAGGGCAGCCACGAGCTTATTCGCATTTTTATTCATTGTAGGCAGTAGTCCCTTCCGGCAATCTGATGAGATCGGAGCTAAGGGAGCCTGCGGCTCCTATCCTCATCTTCACCGGCAGCCAGCGATTTGAAACGTTTCAAGGGGAACCGGCTGCCGCCCGCCTCTGGCGGTGTTGCAAGTTAAAGGTCATCTGCCGCTCCTTGCGCGACCTGCAGCACGGCTTCGTCGGCTGCCTCGTCATATCGAATCTGCAGGTCGCGGCCGTCGAAATACCACAGCTGCTCGGGTTCGATAAAAAAGGTGAGCCCGAATGCCGACTGGCTCAGCGCCGCCGTCGCAGAACGCTCCTCGCGCGCGATGCCGAGCGAAAATCCGGGCTGCACGCTGCCGCAGCCGCCGAGCCTGACAAACACCCGAATGGAATCGCCGTCGCCAAGCCCCATCTCGCGTTTGTACCATTGGACCGCCTGTTCCTCAATTTCGATCTTCATCTGCTATCGCCTCCCAGTCCCTGCTTCCCCTTAGCATAGCACATGCCGTTTCGGCCCGCATCCGCTACCCGCCCCTCGTTCCATGTCCTTCGCTTGACAACCTGTTTGTTTCCGGCTACAATGAATCTAACTTAATAATATTCTCTCAAAGGGGAGTAGCGTCCGAATCACGCTAACGATTCGGAAACAAAGTCGTCATTACATGGATCCGTGCGGTCCATCGGCTTTGTTGGCATGTTTGAACTTTAATCATGCTCAGCAAGACCTTTGCCCAATGTCGGCAAAGGTCTTTTTTTATTGCCCGGCCCACTGGGAAACGAGAAAATCCACCATTTTGGAGGTCGTGCATGGATCCGTCGTTAGTTTTGGAGTACGGTTGGGTATTGTTGGTGTTGATTGCTCTGGAGGGCATCTTGGCCGCCGACAACGCCCTTGTCATGGCGGTAATGGTCAAGCATCTGCCGGATGCGCAGCGCAAAAAAGCATTGTTTTACGGGCTTGCCGGCGCATTTGTCCTGCGCTTCGGGGCGCTCTTCCTGATCTCGTTCCTCGTCAACGTGTGGCAGGTGCAGGCGATTGGGGCGCTTTATCTGCTGTACATCTCCATCAATCACATCGTGAAGAAGTTCGTGCTCCGCAAGGATGATCATGACGGGAAACCCAAAAAGCAATCCGGCTTCTGGATGACCGTACTCAAGGTCGAGCTGGCGGACATCGCTTTCGCGGTCGATTCCATTCTGGCCGCTGTCGCGCTGGCGGTGACGCTCCCGCCGACGACATTCCCCGAGATCGGCGGTCTGGACGGTGGGCAATTCGGAGTCATTTTTGCCGGCGGCTTGATCGGCCTGATCATCATGCGCTTTGCAGCCACCTATTTTGTCAAGCTGCTGCGCGAGCGCCCGAATTTGGAGACGGCCGCCTTTCTCATCGTGGGCTGGGTCGGCGTCAAGCTGGCGCTGTATACGTTGGCGCATGAGCAGATCAACGTCATCGACAAGCATTTTATCGAGTCCACAGTCTGGAAGTCGATCTTCTGGCTCGTGCTCGTGGGCATTGCAGTGGGCGGCTGGTTCCTCTCCGGCAAGACCGCAGCGGAGAGCCCGGTGACGGATCGGGAGGAGAAGGTCGTCGAAGAGCAGGAAAAAGTGGTCGAGCGGCTGGAGGACGGCCCTCGCTAACCCAAGACGAAGCGTCATCTGAGCGTCACCGCACGCACACATAGAGCGGCGGCCCGGACCAGTGTCCGGACCGCCGCTTTTTTTTACGTGCATGCTGTCAGCGCTGCAGGCCTGTCGATCGGGAGATGCGGTAACTGTTTGCGGACCGCATCCGCGTGCCCGAATTACGCATCGCCGTACACGCGCGCATTGGCGGCATTGAACATATCGCGCAGCTCATGCGCGCCGAGCTTGACGCATTGCGCCTGGAATTCCTGCAGCGTCTGTTCGTTAATCGAGGTCCGCCCGGTGACGAATTCCGTCATTTTTTCCTCGATGTAGACATTTAATTGATCCAGCTTTTGCTGCCGAAGCGCATTTTCTTCCTCGCTCAGCACGAGCGGCTTGGGCGATGGCACGACAAGCGGCATGTATAGTTCCTCGATAGCCTGCGCTTTTTCGCTCAAGCGCTCGGCCTTGCGCGATTTGTCCATGTCGGGATTGATGCCCGGGTACCAGACGCCCCATTTGCCGCGCAGCAGGTCGTAAGGCGCCGTTCCCAGCGATGCCAGGAACTTGGGTTCGCCCTCCGAGCGATCATAGGTCTCGCCCTCGATGCCGAGCGCCACATAGTCCGATCCTTCTTCGCTGAGCAGATAATCGAGGAATTTCACCGCCGCCTCCTTGTGCTTGACCTTGGCCGAGATCGCCAGACCGCTGCCGGAGATGATATTGCGCGAATATTGGTAGGGCGTGATGCCCTCCGCCGCGAATTCCGGCATTGCATTGGCGTCGAAGCCGGGGATCAGGCCCGACTCCTTGGCGCGGTCGGTGAAGATCTGGTTGCGCGTCTTCCAGTGATACGTCACGAGCGACTTGCCCGATAGCATCCGCTCCTCCCATTGCGCGCCGTTGACAATGGCGAACTCGGGATCGAGCAGTTGCTCATCATAGAGCTGCCGCATGAATTGCAGCGCATCCTCGAAGCCGGGGCGGTCCGGGGCGAATACGTACTCCCCGCTGTCGGGGTCGATCTCCAGGTAGCCCTCGATGCCCGTGAATATCCGCAGCATGACCGTATACAATCCGGTATCGCCGCTCACCCCGGCCGTGATCAGCGGATAGGTGTCCGGCTGATGCTGCTTGAGCGCTTTGAGGAATTCGTAAAAGCTCTCGGGCGAGTCCGGCGTCTCGAGTCCGTACTCATCCTTGAGGTCCTGACGCACAATCCAGTTGTAGTTGAAGCCGAGTCCGTCCACCACCGGCAGCGAATAGATGCCCTCGTCCTCGCCGCTGGCCAGCGCCCTCGCATCGGGATACTGCTCGAAGAACGCCTTCATATTCGGTGCGATCGTATCCAGATACGGCGCCAGATCGAGGAAGACGCCCTCCGCGCCGTATAGCCGGGCGTCGGCATGGGAGACGGACATCAGATCGGTGACCGAGTTGGTCGCGATCATGATCTGCTGCTTCTCGGCCGCTCCGTCCTGAGGCACCGGCTCGAACTCGATTTGCACATTCGTCTTGTCGTAGATTTCGTCGAAGATCTGCCAGTCATTGCTGACCGGCGCCTCGCGGCGATCGGTGACGAGCCATTTGAACGTGACCGGATCCGCCGACAGCTTGCCGTTCTCGACCGCGTCTCCCGTGCCAGTCGCACCGCCTGCAGGCGGTGCGGCCGGCTCGCCTCCATTATTGCTGCACGCGGTCGCCAGCAGCAGCGCCAGCACCGCCGCTCCGACCCCCTTGCCTCTCGCCCATCCCGTCGCTTGCATTGCATGCTTCATGCTTTAGCCCCCTCGTCCTTTTATGCTTTGCTTTCCTTCTATCCTTTGATTCCGCCGATCATGCTGCCTTGCACGAAATATTTCTGTATGAACGGATAGATGCACAAAATGGGCAGTGTCGCGATGATCATCGTCGAATATTTGACCGTCTCCACAAACGTGCCGCCGCCTTCGTCCATATAAGCCTCCGAGCCCGAACCTGCAACGACGATGTTGCGCAGCAAAATCTGCAGCGGGTAAAGATCGCGGTCGTTCAAATAAATCAAAGCGTCAAAAAAGGAGTTCCATTGCCCGACCGCGGTAAACAGCCCGACTGTCAGCATAACCGGCAAGGAGAGCGGGAGCACGATCCGCAGCAGCACGCCGAGCGAGCTGCAGCCGTCGATCGTCGCCGCGTCCTCCAGCTCCTGTGGAAGCGCTTCAAAAAACGTTCGCATAATAAACAAATACCACGTATTGACCAATGTCGGCAAGACGATGGCCCAGATCGAATTCAACATGCCGAGCTGCTGGACCACGAGGAAGGTCGGAATCAGCCCGCCGTTGAACAGCATCGTAAATGCGGCCAGGAGCAGGATGGCTCTGCGGCCGGGCAGCCAGCGCTTCGCCAGCGGGTACGCCATCATCGCTGTGACAAGCAGCGTCAGAGCGGTCTGCACGACCGTATACCGAATCGTGTTCCAATAGCTGGTCCACAGCTCGGGCAGCGCCAGGATGCGCTCGTAGGCAATCCAGGTCCAGTCCTTCGGCAGCAGCTTGACTGCGCCGCTGGAGACCAGAGCCGGGTTGCTGACCGATGCGGACATGACATAGATCATCGGGTACAGCATTGCAGCCATCAGCAGCAGCATGAGCAGCACGTTGGCCGCATCGAATGCCCGCGAGGCAGATCCGCCTTTCACCTAGCATCCCCCCTTACCATAGACTGGTGTCCGAATACTTGCGCGCCGCCCGATTGGCCAGCACGACCAGCACGAAGCCGACCGCCGATTGGAACAGACCGACCGCAGTGGCGAAGCTGAAATCGGCCCCGAGTATCCCCCTGCGGTACACGAAGGTGTTGATGACGTCGGCCGTTTCATAAATCATCGGGTTGTACAGCAAAATAATTTTCTGGTAGCCGACCTCCATCATATTGCCCAGGTTCAATACGAACAGGATGATGATGACCGGGACCATGCCCGACAGCGTAATATGGCGCGCCTGCTGCAGCCGCGATGCCCCGTCGATTTTGGCTGCCTCGTAGAGCGTCGGATCGATGCCGGCGATGGCGGCCAGATAAAGAATCGTCCCCCAGCCGAGCTTTTGCCACACTTCCGAGCCGATGAACACCGAGCGGAACCACCCCGGCTCCCCAAGGAACAGAATCGGATCGGTACCGAATACAGCAGCCAGCAAATGATTGACGATGCCGCTCTGCGGCGACAAAAAATTGACCACCATGCCGACAATGACGACCGTCGATAAAAAATGCGGCATGTAGCTGACCGTCTGTACGATTCGCTTGAAGCGAACGCTGCGCAATTCGTTGAGCAGCAGCGCCAGCACAATCGGCGCCGGAAAATGGAACAGCATGTCGTACACGTTGAGCAGCAACGTATTGCGAATCAGCCGCCAGGCCTCCGGCGTCTCAAAGAAAAAGCTGACGAAATGCCGAAGCCCGATCCAATCGCTTCCCCATACGCCGCGCACGACCGAATAATTCTGAAAGCTGATCAAAACGCCGTACATCGGCACATACTTGAAGATCAGATAATACAGGATGCCGGGCAGCATCAGCAGATACAACGCCTTGTAGCGCATCAGCGGGTGCCGCTTCATTCCTCCCCCTCCTTTCGTTGGTTCGTCGCCGTCAACCTCATGCTACTCGGCGCGGACGCTGCCGGTAAAGGCTCCATTGTTCCGCCCCGGCCTTCGAAGGTCGAATGCCGGGCACGTCTGGCGCCGCGGGCGGCAGAGTGTCCGAAATTGAGGTGCGGTATCCATAGTTGCGCGCTGTAAAATTAACGATTCAGTTGCCGCAGACGCCGGAATTGCGTACAGCAATACGAACTGCAGGCACGCAAATACGCGCACTGCCGGAAAGCCGCCGCTTGACGGAAGTGCGCGTCGACGAATGTGCAGGCCGGACTTTGCTTCATCTGAAAAGCAGGGAGGCTCGCGTCCGACTCAACTGGTCTGCTCGCGATATTTGCCGGGCGTGATACCCTCTTGCTTGCGAAAGGCCTTGATAAATGAATTGCGGCTCAGGTATCCGACCCGGCCGGCAATCTCGTCCAGCTTCAGATCGGATTCACTCAGCAGCCGCTTGGCAGCATCCAGGCGACACCGCAACACCACGTCCATATATTTCTCACCGACCGCTTCCTTGAAGCTGCGGCTGAAATGTCCGACCGACATATTCAGTTCACGGGCAAATTGCTCGATCGTCAGGTCGCTGCCGTAATGCTCGCGGATCTGCTGCAGTACGCCGGCAAATCGTTCGGGCGGCTGCTCCGTCTCGGCTGCCGCCAGTTCGCCGCAGGTTCGCCGAAACAGCTGCTTGAGCTCCTCGCGCGTCGCGCAAGCTTGAACCTGGCGATACAAGGTCGCGCTGTGCTCGATGCCATAGTCCGCCTGACTGTCCGCCGCCATTGCGCGCAGCCAGGTATTCAGCACGTCGACACAGAGCAATCGGACCTCCTCCGCAGGCGCATCAGAAGGAATCTTTTCGTCGAGCAGCCGTTCCACGTCCTCCAGCATCCGTTCGTACTGCCCGGCTCTGTACCACTCGAGCAACTGTCCGACCTTGGCTGCGGGCAAGAAGCTGTCCACCGGGCTGCGCTCCTCCCAATCCGCCGCATCGACACAGAGATCCACCCCGGACACGAGTCGGCGCCGACGCAGCAATTGCTGGGCCTGTCGGCAGGAGACATGCAGCTGCCATGCCCCGCCGACCGCGCCGCCGACGCCGATCGCCGCGTGATAGAACGCCGTGTGTCGCTGGAGCTGTCTGACGAGAACCGACGCGGCCGTCTGCGGCCCTGTCGACGCATCATCCGCAAGATGCACGATACAGGCGAGCTGGTCCTCGCGCAGTCGGCAGAACCAGACCTCAAGCTCTTTGCCGATCTCATTTTTGAGCTCGGTGAGATGGAAGGAGCGATCCGTCTCAGTCCAGCTCGCCGTCACAGGCAGCCAGTTGAATTCGACGCAAAGCACGGCCAGCGGTCCGGCCGAGCGGGCGTCGAGACCGATTTCCTTGCCGTAGTAGGCGACCGCCAATTCGTCCTTGAGCTCTCCGCTGAGCAGCTTGCCCAAAAAATGCTCGTGCACCACGGGCGCCGTACCGCTAATCAAGGCCTGCATGCTCTTGTGCTCCCGCACAAGCAAGCTGGATCGTCTGCGAATGCGCGCAAACTCGGTGTCCTTGGACGCCTGCAGCTCGCCGTCGGTCTGCGGCCCGACTGCCAGCTCCTCGGCAATGCCGCGAATCGGGGTATACACGCGGCGACTGAGATAATACGAAGCAATTGCGCCCGCCAGCAGCATGAACAGGACGAAGGCCACACTGCCCGTGCGCAAGGTCGCCACCGGCTGACGAAGCTGGTTCATATTGGCGATCGCTACATAGGTCCACTGATAGCGGCTGGATTGATCGTAGGAGATGTTGTAGCGCCGACCTTCGGCCGCCACGGACTGCGCCGCTCCGCCGCCGCTCAGCAGCGCTTCGTGCAGCCGCTCGCCGCCCAGCGGCCGCGTGCCGGCATAGGCGAGCAGATCGCCGGATGCATTCATGACCGCCGTGCTGATCGACGGTTCGCTGTCAATCGCAATCTGACGCTGCAGCTTCGCCGTATCGATCGCCACCGTCAAGTAGGCGGACGGTACAGCGGCGTTGAACGGGTAGCTGACGACGGCGTAGATATACTCGCCCGAGCCGAGCAGCGTGCGCGACAATAGCTGCACATGATCAATCTCCATCGGCGCGCTCATCGTCATCATTTGCCGACCGTTGTACAGCTCGCGCAGCGCCACGCGCTCGTCTTCGACGAAGCGGTTCGTATATTGAAAAAACATCGACTGATCGAAATGGCCGTTGAAGCTGTCCACGACAAGCCCCGATTCCGGAAAAAATAAAAATGCATAGCCCGCCAGCGCATGGTCGTCCAGCGCCTGCAGCCGATTGAATAATCCGGTCATGATTTCATTGACCGCCATCCGATCCAGTTCCTCGCGAGCACGGACATAGCGCTCCAGTCCGGGGTAATCCAGCATGCCGATCATGTCTCCCTGCAGCTCGTCGACGAGCTTGTCGGTATCGGAAGCGGATTGGCCGATCAGGATGCTGCTTGACTTGTCGACCTCGCGCTCGATCAGTCCGACCACATACGTGTGCACCAGCACGCTGGCGACAATGGTCGGCGTGAGAATCAGCAGCAAAAAAATGGCGTAATAATAGCGAAACAATCGAAACCGAAACTCCCCTTTGCCCAGCAACGCGCGCAGCATAACCTCTCACCTCGGTCATAGCGATAATGTGAATCCAACTCACTGTAAACGCTTTCTACATACAGTATACCGCGTAGGCACTTTGTAGCAAAGAAATTTTCACATAAGCAAAAGCGCCGACGATCTTACCGCCGGCGCTTCTTCTATACCACGTCGATCCGTTAACAGCGGCTGTATCCGCAGCTGCTGCACGTGCGGCAGCCTTCGATGTTGAGCAGCGCAGCCGAGCCACAGGCCGGGCACAGGTCGCGCGACTCCGCCTGTTGCGCGCCCGCCGCATGCGGGGCCGGATCGGCATCGCGCCTGTCCTCCGCTCGATCGGCTAATGCCGTTCGCTCCGCCGTGGCCGCCATCGCGCCCGCCACCAGGTGCATCTCCAGCGCTTTGGCCACCGCATCGGCAATCGATTCCACTCGCTTCGGACCGAAGCCGATCGCACCCGAGCCGCCGATGCCGCGCAGATGGTGAATGAGCAGCTGTGCTTTGTCGCCGTGATCGCCATAGCGCAGGAACAGCGAGCAGACGCGTCCGAGCGCCTCGGCCATCGCGAAGACGTCCGAGCCCGCCTTGCCGACATTCAGGAAGATCTCGCCCGGCGTGCCGTCCAGGTCGTTGATCGTGATGTACGCCTTGCCCAGCGGCGTGTCCATCCGGTACGTCGCGCCGCGCATTACCTCGGGACGGCGCTTGTAAGGCCGCTCGGGCGAGTAGACCGGCTCGGCAGCGAGGGCGGCTCTCCCCATGTCCGTAGATGTCGCCTCCTCCGGCGCATCCGTCGGACCCGGAGCCGCGGACGCTGCCCCGGAGACTGCCTCCGATAGATCGGCCGACCCGGCCGCGCCTCCGGCATGTGGGCTTTGCGCTGCCTCCGTCACCTGCGTATCCTGCTGCCGTTCCAGCTCGGCCAGCGCCTCCGCCGGATTCTCGTCCTTCTTCGTCGAGAGCACCTGGACGTCGCGGCTGCCGTCGCGGTAGATCGTCACGCCCTTGCAGCCCAGCTCGAAGGCCAGTTCGTACAGTTGCTTCGTCTGTTCCACGGTGAAGTCGGCCGGGCAATTGGCCGTCTTGGAGATCGAGCTGTCCACCCAGCGCTGGACCGCCGCTTGCACGCGAATATGATCCATCGCCGACAGCTCCATCGACGTCACATAGTACGCCGGCAAGGGCTGGCCGGGATGGCGCTCCTTCCATTCCTGGGCAATCGGCACGAACTGCCTGTCGTGACCGAGCCGACTCTGACGGTAATATTCGAACGCAAAGTAAGGCTCGATCCCGGTCGACGTGCCAACCATCGTCCCGGTACTGCCGGTCGGGGCCTGGGTGAGCACGGTGACATTGCGCAGGCCGCGCTTGCGCACCGCCTCGCCCACCTCCGGGAAGGACCCGGTCAGGTTGCGCATGAAGCCGCTTTGCAGCAGCTTATCCGCATCGAATGCTTCGAACGAACCCTTCTCTGCGGCGATTTCCGTGGAGGCCATGTACGATTCCTTGGCGATGAAGCCGTACAGCTTGTCGAGGAAGTCGAGCGATTCCGGGCTGCCATAGCGAATCTCCAGCTTGATCATCAGCTCCGCCAGCCCCATCGAGCCGAGCCCGACGCGGCGTTCGCGCTTTTGATTGCGCTCGTTCTCCGGAAAATGATACGGCGTGCGATCAATGACGTTGTCCAAAAAACGCACTGAATAGCGCGTCACCCGAGACAGCTCCTCCCAATCAACGTCATGCTTGTCGGCATCGTAGAACTTGGATAAATTAAGCGCGGACAAATTGCACACGCCCCATCCGGGCAGGCCTTGCTCGCCGCACGGATTGGTGCAGATGATCGGATTAAAGTACCAGCTGTTGGACATCTGGTTGTAATATTCCATGAAAACCACGCCCGGCTCGGCCGTGCGCCACGCCGATTGAATGATCGTATGCCAGACTTCGCGAGCGCGCACCGTTTTGTACACATTCGCTTTTTTCCCCAACTGTCGCCACTTCTCCAGATCGCCGTCCCAGAGCGTATCGTATTCGGGGTCCTTCGTGTCCGGAAAAACCAGCTCCCACTCGAGATCCTCTCGGACCGCGCGCATAAAATCGTTGCTGACGCAGACCGACAGGTTCGCGTTGGTGACCAGACCCATCGTCTGCTTGACCGTGATGAAATCGAGCAGATCGGGATGCCAGTCGTTGATCATCAGCATGAGCGCGCCCCGGCGGCTGCCCCCTTGCTCGATCAGTCCGGTCGTATAGCTGAACAGGCCGCCCCAGGATACCGAGCCGCTCGACGAGCCGTTGACGCCCTCGACGATCGCCCGCCGCGGGCGCAGCGAGGACAGATTGATGCCGACGCCTCCGCCGCGCGCCATGATCTCTGTCATCTCCGTCAACGTATTCATGATGCCGCCGCGCGAGTCGTGGGGCGACGGAATGACATAGCAATTGAACAGCGTGAGCTCGTCGCTCGCTCCCGCCCCCGCTGCGATCCGCCCGCCCGGCACCAGCTTCCAATCGTCGAGAATGTAGCGAAAACGCTCCATCCATTGCGCCCGCTTGGCCTCGCTGTCTTCCACGGCCGCCATCGCCGCTGCCAGGCGGTCCCACATCTCGTCCGGCGTTTTTTCAACCGTCAGCGTCAGTTTCTCGACCTCTGACTCCACCAGTTGGCCGCTGCGCGTGCGCACCTGGACCACGCTGCCGTTACGCGCGACGATTTCGCCTACCTCCTTCGTCGGAAATTTGGGGTCGTCCTTCGTCAGGACTAGCACGACGTCGCCGACGGCCGCGCCGCTCGGGTCGGCTTGCTTCCAGGCGTAACGGTCCAAAAATATTTTCTCGCTTAGGCCTTCCAGTTGATACGTGCCGCTTGTTTTCATCGTCCGCATCCTCCTTGATCCACAATCGGTGCTAGAATCAATTCCCGCGTTCCAAGCTCGTCTCGCACAACATCTAGTCTGAATACATATTATACACCTCAATATGTAGGAATTCTATCGGTTGAAAGACCCCCCCTTATGATTCGTCGCGTTTGCGGCCATACTATACCTAACCAATTCCTTCATTTGGAAAGGAGTCGCTATGACCGAACAAGCCAGTACGAATCATCGCATTCATCCGCTCGTCGAGCTGCGCTACGAGCGCGAATGGCAGGAACAGCTGCAAGAGCGCATCAAGCGCAACGGGCCTTGGGACGATTGGAGCATGTACAAGCTGGCTTACGAAGCCGAACAAGCCAGACTCGTCGCCTCTTTCGACGAGCTCCAGTGCCTGCGCGTGCTGCCGGCCCTCGAGCCGATGCCGCATCAGATTGAGGCCGCAGCCAAGGTGATGCACGAGATGGGCGGCCGCGCCATCCTGGCTGACGAGGTCGGTCTCGGCAAAACCATCGAAGCCGGTCTCGTGCTGAAGGAATACCTGGTACGCGGACTGGTACGCAAGGCCTTGATCCTCGTCCCGGCCTCGCTCGTCCTGCAGTGGGTCCGCGAGCTCAACCAAAAATTCGGCATTGCCGCCGTCGCGCAAAAAAAAGCGCACACGTGGCAATACGACGTCGTCGTGGCGTCCATCGACACGGCCAAACGCGAGCCGCACCGCGAGCTGCTGCTGGGCACCGACTATGATCTGATTATTATTGACGAGGCGCACAAGCTTAAAAACAAAAAGACCTCCAACTATCAGTTCGTGACGTTGCTACGAAAAAAATATTGCCTGCTGCTGACGGCAACGCCGGTGCAAAACGATCTGGACGAGCTCTACAATCTGATCACCCTGCTTAAGCCCGGCCAATTGGGCGGGCAGCGCGAGTTCGCAGCCAATTTTGTGGTCGACAAGCGACTGCCCAAAAACGAAGCTCAGCTGCAGGAAGCGCTGTCCGGCGTGATGATCCGCAATCGCCGAGGCGACGGCGGCATCCGCTTCACCAAGCGCATCGTTCGCAACATTCCGCTTCGCCTCTCAAAGGAGGAGCAGGCGCTCTACGACGCGGTGACCGCCTTCGTGCGCGAGCGCTATGACGAGAGCGGCGGCGATCTGACGAGCATGCTGTCGCTCGTCACCTTGCAGCGCGAGGTATGCAGCAGCCGTGACGCGGTGTTCGTGACCCTGGTCAATCTCTTCAAAAAAACCGCCGAGGATTCTCCGCTTCGCGCTAAAATTTGGGGAATTGTCGAGTGCATCCGGGGCATCACAGCCAACACCAAAGCGGAAAAAGCGCTCGAGCTGATTCAGCAGACGGATGAAAAGTTCATTCTGTTCACCGAATACCGCGCGACGCAGGAAGCGCTGCTGCAGTACTTTCGGAGCCACAACCTGGTGGCCGTGCCGTATCGCGGCGGCATGAACCGGGGCAAAAAAGACTGGATGATGGACCTGTTTCGCGGGCGCGCCCAGGTGTTGATCGCGACAGAGGCCGGCGGAGAGGGCATCAATCTGCAATTCTGCCATCACATGATCAACTTCGATCTTCCCTGGAATCCGATGCGCGTCGAGCAGCGGATCGGCCGCGTGCACAGGCTCGGACAGACCGAGGATGTGAAGATTTACAACCTGTGCACATTGGGTACGATCGAGGAGCATATCGTCAATTTGCTGCATGAGAAAATCAACCTGTTCGAGCTGGTTATCGGCGGGCTCGATCATATTCTGGAGCGTCTCGACAAGGATGGCGGCGAGATGGAGAAGCAGATCGCCAAGCTGGCGTTGGAGTCTCGCGGTTCGGAGGAACTGCGGCACCGCTTCGACGCGCTCGGCGACACACTCGGCGAGCTGCGCGAGCATCAAGACAATGCGACGGAGGACCGGGCCGCCTTGCAGGCGCTGCTCGACGGCGCGAGTCAATCCGTGGAGGTGAGACCATGAATACAAAGCAGGTGCACCGCTTTGTCCAGCAGTACATGGAATCGACCGGAAGCCGGATTATCGAGAAGTCGCCCGCTCACTTGCAAGTCAAGCTGTCACCCCAGGCCGACCGCAGGTTAACGGGCCGAACTTATTACTGGAGCTTTGTCGATCGGACTGGTGCAGAGCCGGAGACGATGACGTTTATATTTGTCACCGACAAGCCGCGCTACGACAAAATGAAGGAAGAGGCGGAGAGCAAGCCTGCTGCCGAGCCGAGTAATCGGACGGGCGACGATCAAGAGCAGACCCAAGACAAGGCAGCTGAAACCGCGCTTGGACGCTCACTCGGCTTCGTGCCGCGCGGCGCGCTGCAGCAGGCGCGCATGCCGCGGGAGGACCTGTATTTCGGCTCCCGGCGGCTGGAGCAAATGTTCGAAGCGGCTGCGCAGGACGGCTCGTATGTCTGTTTGTTCGAGACCCCGCAGGAGCGCGAACGCGACCCCTTCGCATCGCAGGCGTACACCCCGTGGCTCGGCGTAAATTTCAAGGTATCCTTGCACTGCGACCGCAAGCGCGAGGAAATTCACGCTATCGGCGTCTCGCTCGCCACCGGTCAGTGCGAGGAGCAATTCCAAGACAAGCTGTCCGGATTGCGCATGACGCCCCGACTGCCGCCTAATATCCATCTCGCCCGCAGCGCCGTGACGGTGCGCCGCGCCGCCGCGCTCGCCGAGCAAGCGCTGGAGCGCAAGCTGCGTACTTACGACTATAGTTGGGCGGATCAGGCCGCCTCCCGCTTCGCCGAGGAACAAGAGCTGGTTAAGCTCTACTACGAGCCTCTGCTCGAATCGGTCGAGGAGGAGCGACGCCCGGAGATCGAAGCCCAGTATCGGGCCAGAGCGCATGAGATCGATTGGCAGTATCGCCCACGCGTGACGGTTTCCGTCATCAATTGCGGCATCTTTCATCTGAGCGGCATTCAGTGAACGAGAATCGGACAACGTTCGCAGCCTGACGTCAAAAATAGAAGCGCAACCCGGCCGCTCGCGCGACACCATCCACCAGTCTTCGCTTGTCGGCTTTGGTAGAATGGACGTTGCTGGCATCTTATAAGACAAAATTATGTTAAAGAAGGTGGAAACCATTGTGATGCGCAAATGGATGCCGGTCTACACGGCAGCCGTGCTGATCTTCACCTCGCTGGGCAGCGTGCATGCCGCTCGCAGCAGCTCGCCTCCGGAGGAGGCGAGCATAGCCGCCCAGCCGAGCCGGCTGGAACATACCGTTGCCCGCTGGACAAGCGAGCTTGCCAAACAACCGGGTTTTGAAGCCTGGAAGACGGCGAAGCAGGAAATCATGCCACTCGGTCCTGGCCTGCACGGCTGGTACGTTCAGCTTGCGAGCGACGACAAGGTCGTCGGTTACCTCGTCGTACAAGCCAAGCCCGACGGCGGCTACAAGCTGGGCGAGTACGGCACAGGCGGACAACCGCTATATGACGAGCAGGCGCTGTACCGATCCATGGTGCAGCTTGAACTCATTCCTTCTTATTCGGCTGCAGACGCGCGCGTGGAGCGCCGCTACCTGAGCCCGCTCCTGGCCGTGTGGCGCGTCACACTGCCGAACCGGGCGATTTACTACTTTGACGCCAAAAGCGGCGAATATTTGCCGATCGAGGACCGGCAATGGACGCAGTCCGCGAAGCGGGCGGACAAGTCCGGCGATTACGCTGCGGACGAACACGACAAGCTGGCTCGCACGCTGCTGAACCCCAGCTTCGACCCCTACATCCGCTTTCCTTGGCTGACCAAGACGCCGCTGCAGGACATGAACGAAGCGCTGTCCCTGCTGGAACAGCGCCGTAAGGTATGGTATAGCGCAGAGCCGTATGGCGACAGCGCACGCTATGTATGGCCGACAATAGGGGCTCATGTATGGGGAGAGGTTTCCTATTTTGCGGTGGACCAACAAGGCGTGCGTATGATCCCGTCCGAGGTTTTGGCGGCGACCGGACAGTTTTTCGATTGAACGATAGGCCGCTTCCCCTTGCGGGGTGCGGTCCACTTCATCCGCTTCGCTTGCCCTTGCGCCGGCTCCACCAGAGCCGTATTCCAAGCGGCGCAATGCCGAACCAGCGCGACAGCCACGGTTCGCGCTTGACGCGCGCCGCTTGCCTGCGCGCCTTCCGTTCGTCGCTTGGCAGATCCATATATGTGGCGACGCGCTTCGTCATGTATTTGACCCATTCCGAGCCTTCTTTAGCCATGCTTGCCCTCCTCTTTTGCTGCCTCTTTTCAGTATTGCCATTGCGACCGATTTCATAAACGGAAGATCGCTTTGTGACCGTATGCATAGCACATCCCTTTTTGTGTCAGGATATAAGCAATGACGACGCGAATAAAGGGAGGCTCACGAGGTGAGACTTGTACGATTACTAGGCTGCTTCCTATTCATCGCCTGCCTGCTGACCGACCGCTCATCGGCGCGCGCCGCCCGCACCGAACCCGAATACCACCGGGCGCTTCCGGAAGCGGAAATTCTGATCGATGTCGGGCACGGCGGAATCGACGGCGGCACCTTCGCCGGAGCTACGCTCGAGAAAGACATCAATCTGGCGGTTGCCGGCAAGCTCTACCTGCTGCTGCGCGCGCACGGCTTGACCGCGATCATGAACCGGACCGGCGACTACGCACTCAGCGACGAGAATCGCTGGCACGCCAGCCGCTCGCGCCACAACCGCGACCTGGTGCAGCGCGGTCAGCTTCCGCGTGAGCTTCGCACCAAGCTTCTGGTCAGTCTGCATGTCAATTGGGCACGCAACGCCCGTACCCGGGGACCCCTGATTTTGCATCAAGACCAGGGCGAAAGCTATTTACTCGCCTCTTTTTTGCAGGATGCGCTTAACGCGCAGCAAAGGACGGACCGGCTGCCTCGCATTGGCAAGCCCTTCTATTTGCTGCGTCGTGTCGAGCAGCCCGCCGTCATTATCGAGATGGGGTTCATCAGCAATGTCAATGACCGGCAAATGCTAACGACCCCTGTCGGTCAAACGAAAATCGCGCAAGCGATTGCCGCCGGCTTACGGCAGTATTTGACGCTCGCGGGAAATTGACGGCAGCAGCTCGGACAAATGCACGAAGCTCGCTTGCCGCCGTAATCGCGGCACCGCTTGCTCGATGGCCGCCGCCGTCAGCTTACCCGGCGGACCGACATGTCCAATTGCGACGAGCGCCGGCGTACGGCCCGTTTCGGCAGTTAACTTGTTTATTTGCCCCGCAATATGAGACGCGCTATACTGATCATCGAGGAACATGTCGTTTCGCAGCACTGCGACATCCAGTTCACTTCCAATTTGGCTGATGACCGAACGATGCGTCGTCCGGCTATCCAGAAAAAACAAGCCGTGCTCCTTGCAGACTTGCAGGACAATTCGCATGACGCGCGGATCGGACGTCGCCTTGGAGCCCATATGGTTGTTCATTCCGACTGCATGCGGCACGTCTTGAATGGCGGCTTCGGTACGAGAGCGGATCTCCTCGTCCGACATGCGGGTCAGAATGGCGCCAGGGCCCAGCCACTCCGGCTTGCCTTGGTTCGGTTCCATCGGCAGGTGAACAATGACGTCATGGCCGAGCTGGAACATCGCTTCCGCGTCCGCTTTCGTCGTCGGCATGAACGGCATGATCGCTGCGGTGAATGCGATTGGCAGCTTCTTCATCTGCGCTGTGCCGTTCATTCCGTTGCCAAAATCATCAATGACCAGCGCAATTTTGTTTTTTTCATCTGCATGTGCAAGGCTTGGCCCAATTAGCGTCAACAGCAAGGCCGCACTGACTGCCGCTTTTATCATGAGGCGCAGCGTTGTAGAGGGCATATGCCAACCTCCTTTGTCGTTTACCTTCATTGTGCGGCAGGCATGCGAAAAGTATGTAACCGGCATGAAATTGCTTGTATTGCGTGAAAATTGGAACTTTGGCACAAAGCGATTCTACAGCTTGACTTCCCATATAGCCCATGCTAATATTAGGAACGTAGTCGCGAGGGACACAGCTTACTGTGAAACAAGCGCACAACTAATGCGGTCGTGGCGGAATTGGCAGACGCGCTGGATTCAGGTTCCAGTGGTAGCAATACCGTGGAGGTTCGAGTCCTCTCGACCGCACCATTTTTTATCATCGGTTCCAGCTCATGCGGCTGGAGCTTTTGTTTTATGTCCGCAACGAGCCCCGGGCTTTTGCCCGGGGCCGCTTTTCTAAGGTTTATACAGGTTGTTTTTCTTGAGCGCCTCTTTTTGAGCCTGCCCGCGCTTGCTGACGTAGTTGTTTTTCCACCATGCCCAGACGGACGTTATAATTGTGGCTACGGTGGTCACCGTCATTTCCACGTCCTCATCCTTGATCGGCACAGGCGATTTTCCCGATATGACCAGCACTTGGTTCACCAACGCCAGCACCAGCAGCGCTGTGCGAACGATCGTTCCGATATCCATGAAGCGTTCCCCTCCACCAGCAAATTGGACGCGCTTGCTTCGTCCTCTGCTAGTGTATGAGCGTAAAGTGACGGTGAGACGGCAAACGCCGATTATTCGATGGTAAAATGCTGGTTGTTAGCTACACGAACAGAAAGGAGGATTCTTGATGCGCATTAATCCAGTCGGACTGTCGCTTTTTTCATCTCTTTTAATCATCGGGGGATTCGTATTGTATGTGTTGGATTATCCGACATACGGGGTGCCCTTGCTGGTCGTCGGGTTATGCATCAGTGTATTCAGCGCAGTGCTGAGGTGGGTCCAGACGCGCAAGTAAAACAAAAAGGACCGCCGATTGGCGGTCCAGGTTAAGCCGTGTATAACAAGTCCTCCATAAGCGTCAGCAACCGCGCTTTCATGCGCTCCAGCCTCTCGATCGCTTTGCCGAGCCAGACCGAGTTGCTGCTCATCCATGCGGACTTTTTGATCGCGGTGTAGGCTTCGTCAAGAGCGACAATCTCGTCGCAATTGTTCAATTCCCGATCGTATATAATTACGCGGTACAGCAAATCCCCAGTCGTTTCAAGTATTTCCTCGAAATACTCCTGCATCGCTGCCTTCGTCATAGGTCTATCAACCTCTCTATATTAGAATATGGAACAGTACTAGATTATGCGTTGTTGCCCACGCTTCAGAACTGTATACTCCAATATAACCGGAATCGTTAGCCTTCAAACATTATATCGATGTTCGATTTATTAACATCAGTATAACATCTTTATCCAGAGGTGTCGATGGCCGAAACGAAATAATTTGCTGTCACCGCTTAATCGAACAGATCGCCAAACACGTCCAGCACCGATTTCTTTTTCTTTTTGCGATACGGGTAGCCGTGCTTGTCGCTGCCGGAGCGGTATCGGTCGTCATACGCATCAAGTCGGCCGCTATCCTGGCGGTATCCACCGCTGCCGTAGGCCGGCGGCTGGTGGCCGTATTGGCCATTATTCATCGGCGGCGTCCCATATTCGGGCCGTGGCGGAGGCGTACCCAGGCCGCCGGGAGGCTGCGGCGGCGGAGTCATGCCATACCCGTCACGCGCCATCTCCTCCTCGCGTGCGTTCAGCTCATCCTGCATATCGTGCACGCCCTTCATCAGCTTGTCCAATTCACCGCGATCCAGCCACACGCCCTTGCATTGCGGGCAGACATCGATCATGACGCCTTCCCGCTCCACCTCGCGCATCCGAATTCCATCGCATACCGGACAGTTCAACATGCATGTCCCTCCCTTTTCGATCTCCTAATTTGACTCCGTATCCGAGCGCTTCAGCGCGGCTGCTTCGAAGCGGTAGCTGCGGCTCAGCTTGACGATGCGGCGGTTCGCCCTGCGCACCATGACATGCGTCTCGTCCCACGCTACGATGATGCCGCGCACGTCGTTTTCCGGCATTTCGTCGCGGATGACACGAATTTTCGTGCCGTCCAGACGATATTCGTTTAACTGTTCCTCGCTGATCATATTCATTCTCCTCATCAAGACCGCTGTTAAGCTAAGATGCACGAAGCGGCGCGCCTAAACGAAAAGCTCCGCCAGCCGTCGCGACACGCGCACGTCTAGCGGAGCGACCGGCCCCCGTCCCATTCAAAAAAAGCTTTGTCAGCCTACATGCTCTTTGGAATCATTCGTTTCGTACCATTCGTCCAACACCCGCGAGGACATGACCCGCTTGGCGATATAGTCGACCTGGCGTTCGGTGAATTGCTGCGACCAGTCGATCTTGAGCTCCTCGCACAGCTTCACAACCGTCAACAACTCCGACCACGCCACATAGCGCTTGTACCAGAAAAATTGCGGATGCTCGATCATATAAGGATAAAGATCGTCAAATTCCGTATGCTTGCAGTCAAGCGCGCGCTCAAAATGCAGCTTGGCGTCAGACAACTTCGATTCAAAGAACTGCTCGGGAACATTATGATTTTCCATATTTTGTGCCTCCCCTTAGCCACTTGGTTCCTATTATAAATGATATTGACGCGAGAGAAAAGAGATAAGGGGCTGGAACTTTCTATGTGAAGGTAACTTTGCCCCCTGCGAGCGAAGCGATTCGCACCAGGGATTCGACTCGGATCCCCTGCTCGCGAAGCGTTCTGCCGCCCGCTTGGAATGACTTCTCGACCACTATCCCCAATCCGGCCAGCGATGCGCCGGAACGCTCGATGATTTTGATCAAGCCGCGCGCTGCGTCGCCGTTGGCGATGATGTCGTCGATGAACAAGACGCGATCTTGCTCCCCCAGATACTGGCGCGAAACCATAATGTCCGTGACAATGCCTTTTGTGAAGGAAGGGACGCGCTCAGTAAGCGCATCGGGCTCGGCGATCAGCGTTTTTTTGCGACGCGCGAACAAAAGCGGCACGCCGAGGGTAATTGCAGTCGCAAAGGCGACCGGGATGCCGGACGATTCCACGGTGATGACCTTGGTGATCGGCTCCTCGGCATAACGTGCGGCGAACTCCCTTCCCATGTCCATCGTCAGCTCGGGGTCGACCTGATGATTCAAAAGTCCGTCCAGCTTCAGCACATCGTTGGAGACGACCACGCCTTCCTCCAAGATGCGCTCCTTTAATTTTTGCATGGCTTCGCTTCCTTCCATGGGTAATCCTTTTCCGTTAAAATTAACATAGTCCCGGCCCCTGCGCAACTGGCAGGCCCACGGCAAACAAAAAATGCCGAGACGATGAAACCTTTTGCCAGCATGGCGCGTCTAATATAGTATCTATTCTTGAATATTCGGAACGAAACGGGTAACGCCGTAAAAGACGGCTTGCCCGTTTCGCCTTGATTCGTAACCTACGGGAGTTGAATCCAATGAACAAGCAGGCTATGCCTCTATACATACGCTCTGCGGCTGGCGCGGCAGCCGCCCTCTTGCTGGCGGGCGCGCTCGGCTGCGCCGCCGATGACCAGCCTCCGGTCTCGGGCGGCCCCTCGAATGTGGGCACTTCCTCTCCGGAAGACACGAGCAATCGACCGGACGGGCAGTCCAGTCCCCAGCAGGCATACGACAGCTCGCTGACTGAGAATCAGCCGGAGGACGGGCTGGCCTTGCCCGACGACGGCGTCAAGACTCCGGGCAAGGGAGAGGACGCGGACTCTGGCGATGCGGACGATTCGACGACGCAAGAGCGGCAGTGGAACACCGAGCGGCCCCTGCTGAAAAACGTCTCGATCGGCATGGCGCGCAGCGACGTCGAAGCGCGATTCGGTCAGCCCCGCGACGCCTTTACGATGCAAGGGGACAGCGAGACGGTCGAGGTCAACGATTATGACGGGTTTTCGATCGGCTTCGATTCGGACGGGCACGTCATTTTTGTCGAGGTGCACGGCCCGGAGGCGACTACCGGTCTCAACGGGCTCCGAATCGGCGGAGACGAGGAAATGGCCATTGAAGCGCTAGGCAAGCCGACCAACCACACCACCTACGTGCTGAGCTATGCAGCCAGCGGCTCCTTGCTCAAGCTCGATATGGATCCGCACAGCGGCGAGATTCTCTCCATCAAGCTTTTTGCCAACTGAGCGATAACGTCCGGCGGCCGCCCCTACGCTAAGGCGAAACGGCTGACGCCTTCCTTTCATACGTTCGAGTTCAAAAGACGCGGCGCACGCGTCTTTTTCTTGTTCGTTGTCATGCCTGTCCGCCCCTGCACATAGGCTGATATAGAAGTCAGCCTCAAGGAAGGGACGAGCAGCGATGCGAAGGTTGGGACTCGCCCTGCAGATTGCACTCACCTACATCGGGACGATCGTCGGCGCAGGTTTTGCCAGCGGTCGGGAAATTCTGCAATTTTTCACCCGTTTTGGCGCTGTAGCCGCGTTGACCATCGTGCTTGCAGCGGCGCTCTTCGCCTGGCTTGGCGCCAAAATGATGTTGCTTGCGCGCGAGATCGGCGCGCAGTCTTACGAAGACTTGAATATGGCCTTGTTCGGACCAAGGTTCGGCAAGCTGGTCAGTTATTTCATGATGCTCGTACTGCTAGGTGTGACCGGGGTCATGCTGGCCGGTGCAGGCTCGGTATTCTCCGAGCATCTGAACGCCTCCTATCAGCTCGGTCTGGCCGTCACCTTGCTCGCGTGCTTCCTCCTGCTGCGCAAAGGGATGCATGCGATCCTGCTCGTGAATACGGTAGTGGTGCCAATCATGCTCTTGTTCACGCTGCTGGTCATGTGGCACACGACTCGCGCCCCCGGCGCGGATCGATGGCTCGAGCTGACCAACGATTATTCGCCCTGGACGCTATGGCTGTCTCCGCTGCTTTACACCGCGTTTAATCTTACGCTGGCCCAGGCCGTTCTCGTGCCGCTCGGCGCCCGCATCCAGGACCGCGGCGCCATTCGGCTCGGCGCGCTGCTCGGCGGCATCGGGATCGGCTTCATGCTGCTCGTCGGGCACATCGCGCTTTCCGCCAATATGCCCGGGATCTCGCAATTCGCGATCCCGATGGGCGGCATTGCCCGTCAGCTCGGCATGGTGGCGCAGTGGATCTATATTTTTTTAATTTATTCCGAAATCTTCACGACGCTGATCGCCGACGTCTACGGGTTAAGTCTGCAGGTCCGCTCGCGCTTCAATTGGCCGCGGGATCTGCTGATCCTTGCGATTCTGGGCGTCAGCTTCCTGCTGAGCCAGATCGGATTCGGCACGCTGCTCTCGACCTTGTACCCGATATTCGGCTTCGTCAGCCTGGGCTGGCTGGCGCTCATGATCCGGCGCAGCGCGCGCTCCCGGCATCGGACGCCCTAATGCCGCACCGGAGCCTCGCCCTCGTCCTCACGCGCCGGCTTCACGCAGGGCGGAACGACTCGTACACGCGCTGCAGCTGCACGATGACCCGCTGCAGCGAATACACCTGCTTGGCCTTGTTCCAGGCGGCGCGCGCCATGTTGTAGCGGTAGATCGGATCGGATACGAGCTTGTCGAGCGCCTCGCAGAGCGCTTCCGGGTCGTCGGGCGGCACTAGCAAGCCGTTCTCCTCGTGATCGATCTGCTCGGCGATCCCGCCGACGTTCGTCCCGACCAACGCCAGCCAGCACAGCGCCGCCTCCGCGAATACCGAGCCAAAGGCCTCCGCCCGCGACGGCAGCACGAAGATGTCAAAAAAGGGCATGAACTCCTCCGGATGCAGCATGTATCCGTAAAAAATAATGTCGTCATACAGATCCAGCTCGACCGCAAGCGCCTCCAGCTCCTTGCGTATCGGACCGTCGCCGATCATATGCAGCACAAAAGGCTTGCCGCGCTGCTTGAGCAGCGCGCACGCGCGAAGCAGCACATCGAGTCCCTTGGCCGGGACGAGCCGGCAGACGGTAATGAGCTGCGGAATCGGATTCTCATGCGAAACCGGCCGGAACCGCTTCTCGTCGAAGCCGTTGGGAATGACCTTCACGTTGCCCGGAGCCTTCAGGTATGGCGCCATATAATCGCGGAAGGAGGCCGAGACGGTCAGGATGCCGTCGGTCAGCTGCTCCAGCTCCCCATATAGTCCGGTCAAGAACTGATGCTCCAGACCGCCTTCTGCAATTTTGCCATTGAGCATGAGCTCGCGCTCATAGCTGGAGTGGATGGTCAGCAGCACCGGCGTATCCGGGAATACGCGTTTCATGACGAGCGCCGCTATGGGATGATGCGCATGAATCAAGTCGTAGGATTTGGTGATGCGCAATCTCGTCCACCACAAATAATCCATCAGCGTTTGTAAATATTTATCCACCGTCGCATTTCCTTTGTAAGGGCCGACGTCGAAAGTGACGAACGGCAGTTCTTCCTGCCCTTTGCCGCGAATGCGCTTGGGCAGGGAGAAAAGCTCGGTCTGCCACCCCATCGCCTTGAAGCGGTCCTGAATATACGGCACCATCGACGATACGCCTCCAGGCTGCTCGGGAGGGAAAAACAAAGCCTGCAAAATATTCACGATTAAGCCTCCTGTTCCAACGTTGTCGCGGCAGCATAGTCTTCGCGCAGGCAAGCCATCCAGACGAGATCGCGATATGCGCCCCGTCGATAGATGCGCTGCCGCTGCCTGCCTTCCTCGCGGAAGCCGCAGCTCGCGTAGCAGCGGATTGCACGCTCGTTGTCGTCATGGACCTCGAGCTGCAGCCGGTGCAGATTCATCGTCTCGAAGGCGAACCGCTGCAGCAGCCGGAGCGCCTCTCTGCCGTAGCCCAGGCCGTGATGGTGTCTGTTGCCGATGACGATGCCCAGATCGGCACAGCGGTTCTTCCAATCAATCTCGAACAAATCGAGCTGACCGATATAAGCTTCCGTGTCCCGCTCCGCGATGACAAAGCCTTGATGCCCGTCCTGTCCCTCGAGTACGCGCTCGACAAACGACTCGGTCTGATGCAGCGTATGCGGGTACATGAAAATGTCGGACAAGCAATTGCAGATGTCCGGATCGTTGACCCACTCCCGCATGCAGCGCACATCCTCGCGCCGATATTCCCTGAGTCTGATCCGTTCTCCAATCATATGCGCCATGCTCAGCCCCCCGAAAAAAATAAAGAGCCGATATTCAGCTCTTGGTTGTCGCGCTATGGAATTGCTACTGCGAGCCCGTCCGATCATGCTGGACGACCGGGATCAATAGCTCGACCTGCTCTTCTTCGAGATGCTCGTCGACGTAATAAATCTCGATTGCGACGGCCTTTTCCTCTTTGATGAGGCTGTGCTCGCGCATCCACGAAAAGATCTGTTCGTAGCCTTCGCCGATGCGTTTGTTCGTGCAGGACACGAGCGCGTAGGTCCGCTCGGGAATCGTGAACTGGACCATGCCCTTTGGCGCCTGCTCCTGCCGGCGCACCGCGCAGCACGCCCAATACGTAGCAAACGCTTCGTTGCCGTAATACGGACTGTAAATCGCGTTGGAGATGACGCTGTCGTTTAATTCATGCTTGCGGGCCTGGAATTCTCCCTGGAGACGAATCGCCTCGTCCGGAATCGTGGAATACGGACCGGAATAGCTGATGCCCACCAAATGCAGCGCAGGCTTGCTGACCAACATGCAGTTGTCCATTGCGGATTCCTCCCGGCTACCTGAATTCGCGAAACACCGCAAGTGCGCCATGCGCAGTGGTTCACCCTGCTATTGTACTCGTAATTCCCCGCTCCCCGCAACTATCCAGGCATAAAATCTCGGACGCGCGCCCCTTACTGCCGCATCTGCTGCTGCACATGGGCCAATTCGTGACTGATCAACTGCTGGCCGCCTCTCGTATGCGGCAAATATTGCCCCTGGGCGAAATAAAGATCGCGTCCGCTCGCGAAGGCCCGTGCGCCGACCATTCGCGCCAGCCGATCGGCCGTCTCTCCCGTATGGACGACGACATGTGAAAAATCCGCGCCGAACGCCTGCTGCAGTTCCTGCGCCAGGGCAGCGGGCAACGGGTCTCCGTTGCCGCGCGTGCGCGCCAGCAGCTGCTCCACCGTTTGCCCCTGCTGCCAAAAAGCGCCGCCCGCCCATTGCCGAGGATGCTGATGCGGCTGCGGCGTCATTTGAACCTTCGGAGGCGCCTGCTTTTGCTGCGGCTTCTTTTTGGAGCGGCCCGGCAGCAGCGGGAGCATCGTCCATCCCGGCGCCGCATGCTCGGATTCGGCCTCCGTCATTTCCGCGGGGCTCTGGGAGCGGCTGGGCTGGATCGTCGTATCCGAGGGTCGCGTCGTGTTGATCTCGCGGACGACGCGGTACGCGATCTGATCCGCCTGCTGCTCCTGCGGATCATGCACCGCGCCGATCTGCAGCTTGGGCGTCACGAGCGGGACGGGCTGCTCCGCCTTGCGGCGCAGCAGCTGCTGCACCGCATGATTGCCGACTGTCCGCTGCAGGTGATGCATGTGCGTCGGAGCGAGCGTCATCGGCTGAGCGGCGGGCGTCGCCCGCTCGGCCGCGGCCGAGCGGGTCTGGAGCGGCAGGGCATCCGTTTCCTCGCGCCTGCGCCCTTTTCTGTGTGCGGAACGGTACCGTCGCAGCATCCCCATACGCTCGCCTCCTCGCTCATTTTGTTATCAATATAGCACAACTCGCCTCGCTTGTCGCTACTCCCCGATCCGCATGATCATTTGCTCCAGTTGGCGCACGCGGGCGAAGGAGGCGCGCAGCAGGCCGATGCCGATCTCCGGATGCAGCCGGATCAACCGCGACACCTCTTCGCCGTTCAGCGCGAGCATCCGCACCTCGCCGAGCAGCGCAACCGCCGTGACATTGGACGGGCTGCTGTCCAGTGCGGACGTCTCGCCGAATACCTCCCGCGGCCCGAGCACGCCGATTGTCCCTTCGACGCCGCTGGTCGAGCGGCTGGACAGCTCGACATTGCCGGAAATGATGACGTACATCGCCGGACTGACCTCGCCCTTGCGCAGCAACTCGGCCTGATCCGCATGGGTTTCCTCCTCGGCGATGCCCGCGATCAGGCCCAGCTCCTCAATCGACAGATCCGAAAAAAACGAGACTTGCTTTAAGAAAACGACTTTATCCAGCATGCCGAATAATTGCAATTCATCCTGCATCGTCTTGTTCTCCATTCGTTGATATGCACTGAAGGCCAGGGCGCACAGCCAATGATCGGTGGACTGCCCGCCCTGCTGAATCCGTTCCGTCGCTTCGGCCTCCGAGGCCACGCGAATCGGCTGCTCCAGCTTTTGCAGCGTGGCGAGCAGCGCCGCCGAGAGCCTGCGGTCGCCCGTGCCCTCCGACAGAATTTCCAGCCCGTTCTCCCGCGTTTCTTCATCGGCGTCCTCAATCGCCTGACGCAGCGCGGCGATGACCTGCTCGTCGGAGAGGCGGCTCATGACCGCCCATACGCCGCCCAGTACGAGCGCGCGAATCTCGCCGAGACGAAGCTCCGTGAGCTCCGCCAGATCGGCCCAGTCCCGATAGGCGAGCGCGGCCGCCATGCCGCGTTCGCCGTGCAGCTGATCGAGCCGCTGCACACACTCCGGCACGAGATGCGCCTGGCAGCCTTGCTCATCCAGCAGCCGCGCCAGCGCCGTCATCGCGGTGTTCCACACCTTGGGGTGCGCGTAGAATAGCGCCTGACGCAGCGGTTCGACCGCCTGCTCGCCCATCTGTCCGAACGCTTCGGTCACCGAAGCGTGGACTTCCGGGTCCGAGGTCGGCAGCAGCGTCAGCATGCCGCCGATCGCCGCATGATGCCCTAGCTTGCCGAGACACCGGATCGCGGCAGTCTTCACCGACGGCTGCTCCGCCTGCAGCAGCGGCTCCACGTCCGGCAAGAAGCTGTACATGTCCAGCTCGGCGATCGCCTCGATCATGTAGACCGCGCCTTCCCCGCCCTCGCCGAGCAGCCGCTGGATGACCTCGTAGCACGCTTCGTAGCTCTGCTCGCTCTCCAGCGCGTAGAGCCCCTTCACCGCCTCCGCCACGACCATCGGATGCGGGTCGAGCAGCTTGAGCCGGATGAAGTAGAACGCCTGATGCTTCATATGAACCGCGCGTGCCAGCAGCCGCACTCCCTCGGCCCGCACCTCGTAATCCGGGTCCTCCAGGTAAGAGGCAACCTTGACCATCGCCGGCAGATCCGCCAGGTCGAGCCGCATTGCCCGAAGTGCGGCGATGCGGATGCGCGCGCTCCGATCATCGACCAGATCAAGCAATTGCGGGAGGAAGCGCTCGTCCTGCGTGCGGCGTATAATATCGAGCGCCACCTCGCGCGCATAGTCGTTGGGATGGCGCAGCAGCCCGCGCACGGCCGCGAGCGTCTTGGCGTGATGGAAGAAGCCCTCGAACGAGGCAGCCAGCTCCATTCCAGCGCTGCGCATATGCTGGACGCCACGAATGAGCTCGCGGACATAGAGCTGTCGCTCTGTCCAGGCCAGCCCGATCAGCGCGACGGCCGCGAGCGTGCCGACGATTGCCAGCGGCTGCAGCGGCAGGCCGAAGCCCGTGTGCAAGAATTGCAGTCCGGCTCCGAGCGCAATGCCGGCCGAAGCGGCGATGCCCTGGGCCACATAGCGGAAGCCGTCGCGACTCTCGATCGGCATAATTTTGAAAAAAAGCTGATACGACGGCTCGGCGAAATAATAGAGCAGCAAATAAACGAACATGTACCCGCCGGACACCGCGTACAAAAGCAGCGACGTATCGAACGCCAGGGCAAGGCCGAGAAAGCACAATACGAATACGCCGGCAATGGCGACCAGCACATTGCTGGCGCCGAGCCTGGCCATCAGCCTTCCCGAGATCATCTGCAGCAGGAAGGCCGCCGTGAAGAGCAAGGTCGTAATCAGGCCAAAAAAGGCGCCAAATTGCTCCTCCGTCGCAAAATAGCGATGCGAGATCGTCAAAAACTGATATTCCATCAAAAAGTAAAGCGCCGGCATCAGCGTCATCAGACCGATTGCGCATAGCAAAAAAGGCGAGCGCAGCGATTGCTTGAAGTAATCGGACGAGCGAAGGACTTGCGGCGCCTCGGCGGCCCGCTTGTCGTCGCGCAGCGTCAGCGGCACGAGATAACGCACGATGGCCTTGCGGTAATTGATCATGCCTGCGAGCAAAAAGAGCGGCGCCAGGATATACACAAAGTCCGCGCCGAGCAGCTTGTTGACCGCTTGCACGAGCAGGCCCGAGACGATGCCGCCCAGCGTCGCCGCCGAGACGAACATCGGCATCAGCCGCTTGGCCTGCTGCGTCGGACACAGATCGACGGCCAGGCTCCACAGCAGGATCGTCTGCTGCCGCACGACGAAGCTCGAAGTCAGGAACAGGAATGGATAGTACCAGCGCACATCGGCGTCCGCCGCGAGCAACGCGGCGAGCACGACCGCGTTGAGCACGACCAGACCGACCATGATGCCATACAGCGTGCGCATCAAGGCGGGCTTGCTCAATCTGCCGGTGAGCCATGACATGAACCACGCCTCCAGCGGCAAAATCACAGCCTCGGCCGCATAGACGTAGGGTAAGAATTCACTGCCGAAGCGTTGATTGAACAGCGTCATGAAGCCATTGTACGTCATGAGCTCGGCGATCCCGCACAGGAAGAAGACCGGCGCCATCAAGACGAGCTTGCGCCGATCCTCGGAGCGAATATTCAGCAAGCGAAGCAAAAATTCCACAAGCGTCAGACTCCAGACTCTGTAAGTTTGAGGTAATAGATCAAGCGGTCCTCGCCGTCAAAATAATAATCGGGACAACGTCCGATCTGCACGAAGCCGCGCCGCTCGAACAGCTTGCGAATCGGATCGTACGCCTCCAGATCGCATGTATAGGTAATGACATAGCGGGCCCGGGCCTTTTGCAAAAAGGCCAGCATCTCGTCGATCAGTCCCGCGGCGATGCCGGATTGCCGACAGGCGCGATGAACCACGACATAATCCCAGTAATAGCCGCCCGTCTGCTGCTCGTTGGGCAGCAGGCTGTTCACGCCGACAATATCGCCCTGCTCGTTCTGCGCAATCCAGAAGCAGTATTCGCCTTGCAGCGCCTTAAAGGGATTGGTGCGAAAATGAACCAGCTCGCCCGGGGTGTGCCGGGTATCGTCGAAGGAAGCGTCGGAGAGAAAAAAATCGACAACGCGCGCCGCCTCCGCTTCCTCTGTCAGCCGCTTGATCCGGTACGCCGTTTTTTTCATCGTCTCTTACGCTCCTTGTCGCTCATGGTCTAGGAAACCGCCAGCGTGCCGTTCCAGTCCGCCGATGTGCCGCGCTGATAGTATTCGTCGCAGAGGTAGAAGTAGAGCTTGGCCGCCTGATCCTGGCGATTGCGCTTGATGACCTCGATGAAGGCTTCGCGCGCGTCGAAGAAGCGGCCCTGCTGATAGAGCGAGATGCCTTGCTCGAACAGCGGCTTGGTCTTGTGCTTGGCCGCGCGGATCGATTCGTCGTCGCCCTCGTACACGTCATATAGCTCCATTGCCTCTCCCTTGCCCTCCACGCGAATGCGTCCGAGCGTGCGGAATTGGAAGCGCTCGGGCTCGCGCATCGCATCCATGACCGTCCGCGTGACCAATACGGATACGCCCAGATTCGCCGACATCTCCTCGAGCATCGCGGTCAGGTTGACATCGTCGGAGATAACATTGCCCTCCATCCGCGTCTCCTCGCCGACGATCCCGAGCATGAGCGGGCCCTTGTGTATGGCCACGCCGATGTCGACCGGCTGATAGCCGTCGCGGGCGCGGTGCTCGTTGTACGCCGCGAGCTCCTTGCGAATGCGAATTGCCGCCTGCACCGCGTCCTCCGAATTGCGCGGGTAGAGCGACATGAAGCCCGCGCCCATGTAGCTGCTGATCAGTCCTTCCTCCTGACGGACGATCGGGCCGAAGCGGCTCAGGAAGGCGTTCATGAAGTTGAAGTTCTCCTTTGGCGTGAGCCGCTTGGACATGAGCTCGAAGGCGCGGATTTTCGTCACCATCAACACCATATTGCGCTGCACCTGATCGCCGAGATGGATGTCGAGGATGCCGCGTTTGCCGAGATACTTGAAAAACTGCTGCGGCACGAAGCGGTAAGACGCCTCGCTGAAGGCCGTGATGTCCTTGATGTACTGGCGAATGTGGCGCACCATCAGATTGAATTGCTCGCTCAGGTCGGCGACCTCGTCCCGCGTCCGGATCTTGACCTCTGCGTCCCAGTTGCCGTTGGCAATGTCCATCACGCTCTTGCGCAGCTTGCGCAGCGAGGCCATCATGAAGTAGGTCGTAATCAAAAAGACGAGCAGGATCGCCGCCGTCATGAGCACGATGTTCCGAATAATGCTCAGCATGATCTTCTGATTGTCGCGCGCCAGCACATTCATGTCGCGGCCGGTCTCGTAGATGCCGACGACCTCGCCCGCGCTGTTGGTGACCGGCGCGATCGCATAGGTCCATTCCCCGGTGCTGTCCGTCCAGCTCCCGGCAATGACGCGTCCTTGCTCGACGACGAGCAGATTCTCCTCATTAACGGGGAAGGGCTTGAACATATTGACGCTGTCGTCGTCGTCGGCAATGATGTACAGCTTGCCGTCGTCGTACTTGTACAGCGTGCTGTACAGTCCGCGCCGATCGGAATCGCCCTCGAACAAAAAGCTCATGCGCGACTTGATCGCCTGGTAGTCTTCGTTCATATAATCATTGGGCGAGGTCAGCCGCTCGAGCCGGTCGCCCTCGATAATATGCTTGCCGCTCTGGGCCAGCACCGACAGCTCGCGCTTCATCTCCTCCTCCAGCCGGTCAGTGAAGCTGTTGTAGATCGTATTGGACAGCAGCGCCATCGAGATCACGATCAACGGGATGAACGCCGCGCTCTGCTTGAGGAAAAAAGACGTGCGCCTCTGCATTACATGAACATGGAACATCCCGACCAGCGCCAAGAGCGCCGCCACGCCGGCGACCAGAGCCGCCCAGACGAGCGCGCGCTGCGTCATGCGCGCCCCGTCGTACGCCGCCTCGGTCACCGAGGCGGCTACCTCGCCTGCCCCGTCGAAGGTCAGCACCCGGTCCGGCAGCACCACCTGCAATCCGCCCTGCACGAGCGTGAAGTCCTGAATGTCGTAGCTCTCCGCATCCGGAGCGGCCTCGGCGAGCGCCTCGTTCGTCACGACTAGCTCAGTGGAAGACGCTCCCGGCGCCAGCCGCACGATCGCATTCTGCGAGCGGTCGACCACGTACATGTTCCCGGCGGCGTCGGCATGCGGGCGCTCAGGGAATTTTTTGCGCATCTCGTCGCTGCCGTCCAGCGGGTAGATCAGCCGGCTCTCGCCCTGGACGTCCACCTCGTAGATCGCGCCTCGCTTCGTCGTGTAATAGAGCTCGCCTGGCTCCCGGCCGTATAGCTCGGAGACGTAGCGGTCGGCGGGCAAATCAAATATGTAAGGCTGTTCGATCGTCCCGGTGCGCAAATCGATCAGCTTCAGACTGACCGACTCCGCCTCGCTAATGAAAAAGCTGAGCCGGCTGTCGGCAACGGTCAGCGCCCGCACCTGGCCGATCCGCTTGCTCTGGCCGTCGCCCTTCCATTCAAACAGCTGCCGGTCGAAGACGCCGCTCGCATCATAGCGCAAAATATGCTCCGACAGCACGTACAGCCCATACGGATCGAGCACTGTATTCAGCACATAGAGCCGCCCTTCGCGGTCCGCGGCGACATCCGTAAAAATCATCTGGTTGCCGGAGTCGTCCGGCTCATGCCCGATCCGGTACCGCAGCGTGCCATCGGGGCGGATGCTGTATACCTCTTGCTTGGATTGGGCGACGACATAGGTATTGCCTTCCCCGTCGACGGTTGTCGCCGAGAGATTGACCAGCGGCTCTCCGCCGCTGAGCGGAGACCGCGTCAACACGTCTCTCATTTGCACCGAATAATACCCCGCTCCGATCGCCACTGCGATCAGCAGCACAAATAACAGCTTCGTTTTTGCGCTTTGCATTGCCGCCCTCGCTCCACCTTTCAGTCCTGCCTTGACCGATTCTGCGTTCTTTTGTCCGTTTCTTCTTCCATACTACACCATTTTACGCAACATTACACGCAATTCCGCACAGTGCTGCGACAATTGTTGACATCGGTTATTGCTGGAAGGATATGAATATAGTACTATGAATCTAGCGAGATCACCACATATTCAGAGGGGATATTTTATGGGTCAATTGGTATGCCAAGGCGCGATGATGACCTGTTCATTCGGCGCCGCCCCCAGTACGCTCAATGTTCTGCCCGTTAACCGGGTCATGACGGCGACACCGATCGCCAATATCATGGACAGCAAGCCGATGGTCAACATCATGCCCTTCGGCATGTGCAATTCGATGTCCAACCCGCAGGTCGCGGCCGCGACCGCGGCCAAGCTCGGCGTCTTCACGCCGATGCCGTGCATTCCCGTCACCGTCGCGCCATGGGCGCCCGGGTCACCGACGGTGCTGGTGGGCAATATGCCCGCCCTCAACAATTCCTCCAAGTGCATGTGCAGCTGGGGCGGCGTCATTCAGTTCTCGATGGCCGGCCAGATGACGATTCAGGTGCCCTGATGATCGAGCGCTTCATTAAACCATTCGTCAAGCCGATCAAGAAGATGGTCATGGTGCCGCTCCGCAAGGCCAAAATGCTGCCCAAGCTGGTCATGCGTTTCCTTGTCGGATTCGTGCGCAGTCTGCTTAACCCAAAGGAAAATTCCATTAAAAATTATATTCCGTTCGGCCGCGTCTATGTTGCCAAACGGTTAATCGTCATTGTGCTCCTGATCGGTCTGGTCGTCGTCTATTTCGGCTTCATTCGCCCCCCGAAGATGCTCAATAATTTGCTGGCGCGGCCGACCACCATCGAGGCCGCCAGCAGCAAGCTATCCGCCTTCAGCGGAAGCGCGCGCATCACCAGCGGCGGACGTCTGCTGTATCGGGGCCCCGTCAAGGACGGCCTCTATCAAGGCGCCGGCAAGCTCTACGACGAAGCGGGAACGCTGATCTATCAGGGCGATTTCGACAAGGGCATGAAAGCCGGCACGGGCGAGCTCTACGACGCGCAGGGCGCGCTGCTGTACAAGGGCGGCTTCGCCGCCGATCAGTACAGCGGCGAGGGCACGCTGTATTATCCGAACGGACAGCCCAGCTACACCGGTCAGTTCGCGGCCGGACTGCCGCAAGGCTCCGGCACAGCCTATGCCGAGGACGGCCGCATGCTCTACGCCGGCGCCTTCGAGACCGGCGTGTACGGCGGCCAAGGCAAATCGTACGACGAGACCGGCGCGGTGCGCTACGAAGGCGGCTGGCAGAGCGGACGTTATGAGGGGGAAGGCAAGCTCTATTTGCCGGACGGCAGCGTGCAATACGAAGGCAGCTTCAAAAACGGCAGCCTGACCGGCGCCGGCATCGAATACATGACGAACGGCTTGCCCAAGTACGAGGGTGAATTCCGGCTCGGCAAGTATCACGGGACGGGCACGCTGATGAACGAAGCCGGAATCAAGCAATACGTCGGCAATTTTGCCGAAGGGGTGCCGAGCGGGCAGGGCGAAGCCTACGACGAGAGCGGCAACGTCGTCTACAACGGCAGCTTCGCAGACGGCGTCTACGACGGCTTCGGCACCTTGCTTGACGCGCAGGGGAATCCGCGCTACAAGGGCTTTTTCCGCGAGGGCCTGATGCATGCGGAGGACTTCGTCGGATTGACCCTGACCGATCTGAAGCTGCTGCTGGGCGATCCCGACCCGCCAGCCCAAGCCGAGGAAGAAGCGCCGATCGAAGAGGATCTGCCGGTGGAGGAAGAGCCTGACGTCGAAGCGCCGGCGCAGGAGGACCCGGCCGCAGCGGACGACGAACCGGCGCCGGAGACCGACGATGGCGGCTCGTCCGAGGCGGGCACGACCGATGGGGCTGGCCAGGACGACGCAGGGGCCGCAGAGAGCGGCGGCGAGGACGCGGCGGACGGCGGGACGAATGATGCGCAGCAGCCGGCAAGTCCAGGGGATGACAGCAGTGACTCGGCCGATTCCTCAAGCGGAGGACCATCTGGCGTCGGCGACGCCGATGGCGGCGAATCCGATATCCCTTCGAGCGGCAATGCCGGGAGCGGCGAGCCCTCGAGCGATGCTTCGGACACGGACGAAGCGACGGAGCAGACGCCCGCGCCTAATAGCGGCGAAGGCTATGCCGGTCCGCCCTTCTCCTCCGCGAGCGCGCTCCCGCGCGCCGCACGCAAAGGCGCGGTCACCATTCTGACTGCAGTGGAAGGCCCGGGCTCGGGGGCATTGGACGGCTCGGGCGACGGCGTCAACGGCGAGAGCGACCAGGAAGGCGCCGCCTCGCCGCAGCCGGTGACCTACACGTACGGCTCGATCCAATTTTCCTTCGTGCTGACGCCGGACCCGATCAATCCGGAGGAGTATTACGTCACCGAGGCCAACACCTGGAACCGGCTGGTCATGACGACGCTGCTGGAGCGCTTCGCCGCAGCCGGTCTGCCGAGCTCGCGTGCGCCGCTTGGCGGCGGACGGACGATGGCCGTCTTCACCGCCGAAGACGACAGTGCCTACTTCACCTTTACGTACAGCGCCGACAATACGCCGGTGCGACTCGGTATGATCGGCAGCGACGCGCTCCCCCCACGCTGATGCCAGTTGGTCGCTCAACTTGCATAAAAGAAGCCGTTTGTTCAAAACCCGGTCACGACCGGCGTCCCGAGCAAACGGCTCTTATTTATGAATTGACATGCCGCCCGAGGACGGCAATCGACGCATCGTTTTAATGCTGGTGTGTTACTCGTCGGCCTCGCGCCTGCGCTTGCCCTTATCGGCAGCGGCCTCCAATTCGGCCTGCTCGGCTTCGGAGGCTGCGAGCGTGTGCGCTTCGGCATCGATCAGCTTTTTGAACGCCCACCAGCGCACCTTGATCGTCTCCGCGTCGGTGTCCTGATTCAGGCGCATGCCGATCCGGAAGGAGCCCTTGGCCGGGTATACGACCGTGCCGAAGGTCACGCTGGGCAGGCTTGCCTCGAACGGACTGCCGCGAAATACCTCCGACGCCCCGTAATAGACGAGCTCATTGGAGCGCAGCAGGTCGGAGGCGACGCTCGGATCGCTCTCCTCCAGCCCGACCATGATGTAGATCTGGCCGCTTCCGAGCTGATGCTCGATCTCGTCGGACACGAGATTGCGCGGACCGCGCGTGAAAAAGCCCGTTTTGGCGCCTGGGTCGCGCGAAAACGTATAGGAGCCGGTGGCGATTTCGTCATTGACCATCTGCGGCTTTGGCACACCGAGCTGGAATTTGAATTCATTGTGCTCGGGGTTGTAGTCGACCTTCAGCTCGGGCTCGCGGTCGAACGGCAAGCCATAGGCGTCCGCATTGGCGTAGAAATGATGCAGCGCCTCGCCGCCCTTGCGCGCGTTCATCTGCAGCATCGTCGCGTTGTAGATGTATTCGCCGAACGGAACGCGATCGACCTTGTCGATGATATAGGTCGGCCCCATCTGCAGCAGGCTGATCTTCGCCAGGCAGATTCCCTGCTGCCTGGAGCTGTCCAGCGACTGATCCAGCGAGCGATCGAAATAATCGGCGCTGATGCGATCCATGATCGAACCCTGGATAATTTCGACGCGATGCTCCGGATGCGTGTCGATCGCGATGCGCTGGTCGCCGACCGTCAGCTTCGCCGTCTCGCGCAGCACACGCAGCAGGGCCGTCGTGTCCGGTCGATTGGCCGCCTTCAGCGCATAGGTCATCGTGTATTCCGTCTCCTGGCCGTCGCCCGGCTCGGCGAAGGCGATCGATGTGTCGCCCCCGTCGCCTACAGCGGTGAAGCCGTCGCAGGTATACCGGCATTCAAAGGCGATTTTCGGCGTCTGCAGCGTTTTTTCGACCACCAGCGTCACCTCGAAGATTTGCTCCGGATTGACATACTTGGGCATGCGCTGATAGATGCGGATGTTCGCGTCCTGATAGATCGTGGCGATGCTCTCCGTGAGCTGGATCTGCTCGTACGCCGCCGGGTCGGGCGCCTCCTCGCGCACGAACAACCGGTAGCTCTCCAGCACGCGATTGTATTCGCTCACTTCCTCCGACCGGATCGTCGTATTCGCAATGGAATGCACCGGCTCCTTGCCCTTTTCGTCATACGCCACGCAGAGGTAGACGTTCTTTTTGTATTCGTTGTTCGTGAAGCCCTCCAGCATCGACAGCTTGAGCGTGACCGGCGAGGGGATGACGATCTCCCGTCCGGCGTAGTCCATTGCCACGCCCATCTCCACCGAGACGGACTTGTCGTCCACGGCGACGACCTGCATCCCGGAGACGATGCCCGCCCCGTACAGCAGCCGATTGAGCAGCCGCCGCTTGTCGTTGAAATACTTCTGCTCCGATTCGAAATCCCGCACCGTCAGCAGCTTGCCGTAAAAGTAACGGTTGCGCTCGAACGGATAGTACCTAGACTTCTTCATCCTTCACACTCCCCAATGTGTAAATTGACGTCCTACTCCATCTCGGAATCCAGCTCCAGACGCGTATGGGTATCCATGCGCCGATCGCGGTCCACGTCGATCAGCAGCGTGCTGTTCGGTATCGAGTTGCGCGGGTCCAGCGTCAGCAGCGACGGCTCGGTAAGCTGCGTGTTGACTCCCATATACGTATGCATGTCCAGATACATCCAGGGCTCGAGCAGAATGAGACGGGCTTCGGTAAAAGCCGGCTTGTGCTGATCGAGCATCCGCTGCAGCATCTGCCGGTGCTTGTCCGTCGGCACGTGCTCCGGCTTGACCAGCACCGTAAAGCTGCAGGAGTGGCTGCCGTATAGCGAATCTGTCATCTCGCGCAGCTCGCTCATCTCCCGCATCTGACGGTATTCGAAAAATTCGACGATGAACGGCGGCTCGCCCGTGTAGATCTCGACCATCTTCGCGATGCCGCGGCGCGTGCCGCGGTAGCGGTACAGCTCGGGCGCATCGCGGAGGAAGCGGCGAATCTGCGACTCCGTCCAATGCTCGTCCACCTCGATGCCGACCCAGGTGCCGAGCCAGCGCAGCAGGTCCCCCTCCGCCAGATCGCTGTCGAAGATGCGCGGCAGCTCGGCGATCCGATCCTCGACGCTCATGAACAAAGTGCCGAAGAGCGACAGGAAGCGCTCCAGGAACTGCCGGCTTTGCGGGTCTTCCTGATACAAGGCAGGCAAATACGTGAGCAGAGAGGCGCGTGGATAATGGACCCTCAGTCGCTGCAGCAGCGGCGTTTTTCGCTCGCTGCCGATCCATTCGATCTTGAGCCACAAGTAACGTCCCTTCGCATCCGCCAGCAGCGCATCCTTCGGATTGATGATCGGCGCGGACCAATAAGGTGCCAGCGCTCGAGCCTTGTCCGTTACGGCGATATCCGGATCGAGCAGGTAGGAATCGATATGCATATAGGCGCCATCGACCATCAGGCTGTCGCGGTCCGAGCTGAAGTAGCTGATTTTGAGCTGCGTTTCCTCCGGAATGCGGGCCAGCAGCGACACCTTGTGCCACACGGTCTCCGCCTCGGTGCTGTCAAAGGCGCGCGTCAGATGTACCCCTTCCATGCTCCCGGTCTCCAGGCGTTCCATCGTGCGCGGCTGCATTTCGAGCATCGTGATGGTGCGCTGCTCGCCGTTAAGTATGTACATGCGGTCCTTGGCGTCGATCTGCAACTGATCGGCCTTGCCGCGAAAACCCGCCACCTTGGCAATCTGCTCGCCGGTCGTACCGAGATTCAGGACGAAGCGGTCGTCCTCCCCCTCCTCCTCGATGATCCGCGAATCCCCGATGTAGAGCTGGCCGGCAGCGTCGACCGCGAGTCCCGCGAACTGCAGCGCCGGCAGGTAGATCCGAGACTGCAGCTCGCCATCTGACGCAAAAGCGTACAAAATGTGGGTGTGCCCATCAAAGGCATACACCGCTCCGCCCGTACGGACTGCCGTAAAAAAACGATGCCGCATATGACGCAGCTTGGCCGGCTCTTTATTGATCCACTTCTCATCGAGGAACAGCTGCGAACGGCCGCCGCGAAGGCCGATTCGCAGAATCCCGAACCGTCCCCCTGCCGGCACGATCGTCTCCCCGTCCGCCCCGTCCTCGACATCGACGGCCGTGACGACGTACAGCGCCTCGGCATCGGCGCTCAGCGCCAGCGGATGAAGCGGTTGGCCCTCCTCCGCTTCGTCCCGGCTCCAATACGTCTGGCCGTTGCTCAGCGAATAGGCCGCGACCGGCGTTACGCTGTCCGGATCGGCGATATAGACCGCCTCGTCGCCGACGGCCATCATCGCGTAGCTGCCGAACAATTGGTGCCCGGGCGGAAAAAGCAGCTCGTGATAGCGGTTCTCCTGGTCGTACAACCACAGGTTGCCGGCATCGTCGAGCAAATAGATGCGGCCGTAGCGGCCGATTGCAAAAGCCGCCACCTCGCCTACGCCTTCGAGCTCCGTCAGGCGCACGGTGCGCGCGATGCCATACTTCTGCGTCTGGCAGATGCGCAGACCGCCCTCGGCCCATTCGAGATTGGAAGCTGCGCCCGCCTCCCAGTCGGAGGGACGATTGCGCGAAAAAAATTGAATCTCCTGCTCCAAAAACCGCCGCCTCCTCTCCTATTGGCCCACCTGGCCGGGATACGTGCACCGTGCGTCACGCAAGCCCCGGGCGCTACATGTCAGTGCGGCTCATCAGCTCGATTTCGTGATCGCCCGAATGGACGAGGCCATTGGGCGGGAGCATGATGTCGCCGCCGGACGTCTTGGTCCAGCCCCGGCCCTCGGCTTCGATCCACAGCTCCTGGATAAATGCCACGCCCTTGATGCGGCTGACGATGCCGAGCAGATCGCCGCGATGAACCGTGCGGCCAAAGCTCCAGCCGGCCCCTGCAGGACCGTCCAGAGGCTTGAGCGTCTGCCGCAGCGCCCGTCTGACGCTCGCCGCCTCGTCGACGAAATAAGGCTCGACCACCACAGTCGCATGAATCGATATCCGTATATATTCCGGCGGGATCACATGCACCTCGGTCGTAATGAGGCGGCGCTCGTCGAGATGCCGCTTGATGGTCTGCATGAAGCCGGCGCTGGGCATCGGCGTGTCCGCGTAACCGAACGGCACGACCGCAACCGTCAGCTGTCCGGGCGCGCGTTCCTTCGGATATTCGCGCATCCCGGCGGTATACATCGGCAGCGCCTTGACCTTGGCGACCTTGAGCCCGGGCGTCTGCCGCACGATGCGCTCGACATCCTCGGCTGTCACCGCGCGGAAGGGCTCCGTCAAGGTGCGCTGGGCGCGTGCGATACAATCCTGCAGTGTCTCCGGCTCGGTCCCGCCTGCCGCAAAAAAGGGATTGTTGACATTCAGTCCGAGCCGGTGCTGCTCCGGATGAACAAAGGCCGTAATCAAGCCGGGCTTGACATTGCCGCGTTCGCCGCCGCCGAATTCGCATGCGATCAGACATAAATTCGGTTCGTCGTGCTGCGACGGAATGGCGCCGCGCTCGTTGTTGCCGAACCGGATCGACTTGGCCCGCGCATCGAACACGAAATGCCGCGCCTCCGGTGCCGAGGCGTCAAAGTGACTGACCTGCTCCCAATCCTCCCACAGCAGCTCGCTGCCGATCGGCACCCCGACCTGCAGCTTGAAGCGGCCGGACTGCAGCGGAATGTCATAGACCGCAATCGATTGACCGGGAAGACCGTTGCTGCGCCCGATCATCCGCCTGTCCCCGAACTCGGGCAGATGGGCGATCAATCGAATCTGGCCGCTGCCCCGCTCGGGAATCGCGCCGTGCTCGCCGTCGCCGAAGCCGATCCGCATGCCGTCGCTGCCAGGCTGTGCCGTGTAGCAGCGATCATGGGGCGCGCAGTCGTCCAGCGTCCTTACCTCGCGCCAATACCGCCAGCGGCCGCTCTGCTCGCGCACCTGAACGCGCAGCTTGCCGTAGCGGGAGAGGTAGTGATCCAGCGCCGCCGCTTGATGGCCTTCACCGCTGCTGTCGAATGACCAGAGCGCGCTATGCGTATCGCGCTGCAGCGCCTGCACGGCGTTGAAGGTGATCTGCTCGACGCGGGGCGGACATTCGTAGCCCGCTTCCTCCACCGTACAGCAGATCCAGTAGCGGCCTTGATCGTTGGCGGGATGGACCATGACCGGCCGCATCTCGCCGGGGACGCGCAGGGCCAGCTTGCCGCTATACGCCATGTGCAGGGTCTCGTCCGTCAGCACCTCGACGGGCAGCCAGGCGGTCTTGCCGTCCGTCCCGACCCCGTAATACTTCCAAGAGACCCGGGCGGACGGCACGACCTGGGCATGCAGATCCTTCACGGGAGCGGCCTCTACCGGATCGTCGTCGAACAGCTTGATGGCCATCGTGAGCAGATCGCCTGCTGCGAGCTCACGGTCCAGCGCCAGATACATGCGGCTTGCCTGGAGCGCATCGCTGCCGAACGCGTAGTATGAGACTCCCGCGTTCTCATTTGTCGACGTATAATCGTTGGCTTCCTGTTCGGTTCGGACGATGATGCGCTGCAGTGCGACCGGCGACAACCGAATCGGCAGCGTCGTCTCGTAGAGCTGATCCTGCCCCTTGAGCTTGGTCCCGGCAGGCAGCACCAGCGGCTCGCTTACGTTGCCGAATTGCACCAGCGCCCCGGCAGAGCTTCCGAGCTGCGGGGCGAAGCCGAGCAGCTTCAAAAACTTTAGCTGCGTCGCCGCCGGCACGCGATTCATATAATATTGCTGCATCTCGCTGATCCAGGCGAACATCTCCAGCATCGTAATGCCCGGATCGTGCATATTCTCGTCCGTCCATTCCGGCAGCCACTTCGGAATGGCGCGGCGCGCTTCGCGTACAATCTGCTCAAAATCGCGATCATCCAAATTCGGGGATGGCAGCATGCGGTCTCCTCCTAAATGAAGTTATCGGGCGCCGCTCGCGTTGACATGTATGGTATGCTTGCCGTTCACGATCAGCCCGTGCGGATACAACCGTTGGCGCTGGGGATCGATTTCCTCGGCTGTGCCGTGCTCCACTTTGGCAATGCTCAAATACAGCTTCTCCACAAATTGTACGGCGTGAATCGACTTGAGCAGCGAATGAAAGACTGTCGCATGCACCGATTCGCCAATCTCCCAGCCCCGGCCGTCCATATGGCCATGCTCCGGATCGAGAAAACGCTCCAGGTGTTCCAGAATTTCCAGCTCGGTCGGCAACGCCTCCTCCATCGTCCGGACTGCGACGACGGCCGAGACCGACACCTCCAGGTAGGCCGGCTCGATCACCTGGACCGCAGCCGGCAGATCGGCGCCTCCCACCATCCGCTCAACCAGGTGGCGCTCCACCTGCCGCTTCACGACGGGAAACAGCAAGTTGTCGCCGACGCCGCCGCGCGGCAGCACAACCATCGTCATCGTGCCCAGCTCGCGCCGCATCAGGCCGTTCAGGTTGGGCAGACACTTCACCTTGGCCAAATCTGCGTAGGCTTCGCGCGCCAGCCATTCGAAATCCTCCGCGGTCACCGCCCGATCCCGATGCTTGAGCCGCTGCGGACCGCGCAACAGCGCCGAGTCGAGCGGCTCCGTATCGCACCCGCCCACCGCGGCCTCGCTGTTGCTCACTCCGGCGATAAAAGCGATCGAATGCTGCAAACCGTCAATCTGCCCGGCGGCGACATTGCCCTTGCTCCCGGCAGTTACTCTGTAATGCACGCGGATGATATCCGGTCCTTCGTGCGGCAGTTCCCGGCCGCGCACGCCGTCGCCGAATCGGATCAGCCCGCTCGCGCCGTCCAGCATATAATGCCGGTCGGACGGCGTCGATCCGAGGAACGAGTCGGCACGCTGCCACCGCACCCAGACACGCTGCACCAGTCCCTCGCTATCGTGGATGAGCTCGGTCTCCTCCGGAAGCGCTTCGCGGCGCTGGAGCACCTCGTGCTCCGACAGATGCCCGGTCTCGTCGATCCATACTTCGGCGTCGATGACCGGCGCCGCTGACAAGGCGTACGCGCCCGCCACGCGCTCCGGCGTCTCGCCGCGCACGCTCCGCTGCTGGCGCACTTCTACCGCGTTGAGCTCCAGCCGCCGCGCGACGGGGTACGGAGCTGTACTGTCCGCATACCGGTCGTCCCGATTGACGCCGCGCAGCCAGTAGCGCTCCCGTCCAAAATGAAGGCCCGCAACCATGTCCGGCGGTCCGATAAATTGGAGCGTACCGCTCTCGGTCATCCCCGCCGTCGCATCGACCGTCTTGAGCGGCAGCCAGCGCTGCCCGTTGGCGTCGCGCCCCCAATATTCCCATTCGACGACGGGCGCGTCGGTCCCGGCGGGCGGCGCCGGATACAGCGACACATGCAGTCGGATCGGCCCTTTGCGCAGTGGCGCGTCAAAGCCCGCATATACGGCGGGGGAGCGCGCCTCCAGTCCCTCGAAGAGCCGGAAAAGCGTGCCGCCTTGCCTGGCCTCAAGCGTCCGATCGCGATATGCCATGTTGTTGTGCGTCGTCAAGGTCTGCGCCGCATACAGCCGATCCTCCGGATAGCGATAGGTCAAGCGCAGCTCCGTCAGCCACGGCGAGGCGTAGATCATCTCCGGCGCATAGATCTGGTCCATCGTCAGCACGCGCACTCGCAGCCAATGTCCGAGCTGGGCATTGACATACGTCGGCTGCAGATCATGCGGCACGACGAGCTTAACCGTCTGCGGCGCCGCCTCGCGCAGCGGCGGATTGCTGAACAGCTCCTCGTACGGCTGCGAGCCCGGGATGCGCATCCAGCCGTCCCCGTTCCAGTACTCCCACTGCACCTTGAGGATCCCCACCCGCGGCGGGTCCTTCTTGGCCAGCTCGTGGCGGCGCATCACCATGCGCCAGTTGATCTCCGGATCGGGCGCGGTGCGCAGCGGGTTCAGATGGGCGACCATCATGAAGCTTAGCTCGAGCTCGCTGCCGCGCTTGCCCAGCACCTCCTCGCTGCCCATATAGAAGGTGGAGTAAGGCGCAAAGTGCTCGCCGAATGGATGGTAGCCGGCGGCGTCCAGCTCGATGTCATTGTGGAACATCAGCGCGGGCGCGATACCCGCTACCCCGTCCACGCGGTAAAAATCGGTCGCCAGCTCGAGCTTGTCCGCCTCCAGCGTGCGCTCGAGCAGCGGCGGCGCCGCGCCGTCGGGGGCGCGCAGCCTGCAGCGGATCCAGCGGCCAGGGACGCCAAACACCTCCAGCTCGTCAAGCGCGGCGATTCGGGTCTTGACCAGACGGACGGCTCCCTTGTCCGACACGACCCGGTCGAAGGCCACCCACTCGCCGCCCGATGGGTATGCCCATTCCAGCAGCTCCGTATCGGCCAGCGCCCGCAGCAGGTCGGACTGCTTGTAGCGCTGCAGCGTATTGCTCCATACGAGACGGACCTCGGACGGGTGCGTCGCATGCAACAGCTCGTCATGGCGAATGTACAGCACATGCTCCTGCAGATTGGGCCCCGTTACGTCGAACAACGGCAGCCGAGCCTGCGGCTCGAGCACCTGCAGCGCGGGATAATCGCCGGTCAATCGGATGATGCGGTCGAGCTTGGGATTCACATTGTACAGATCCGTCAGCAAGGAAGGCGTCACGAGCAGCGGCTGCGTCGTTTCATAGATGAGCTCTTCCCCTCCGTCTTCATCCTGGGCGGTCACCTGCGTCCCCGCCGGGATCCATACCGGCTCATAGACGCCTTCGTTCAGACGGAATGTCACGTATCCCAGTGCCGGCCGCGTCTCCTGCAGCTGCACCTCGATCATATTCAAAAAAGCGATGAAGTTTTTGAGCGGCGCCCGATTGAGCCGCTTGATGTTCTCCTGGAGCATGTCCGCAGCCAGAAAAAACAGCGCCGTCCCCGGATCCGGGTCCTCCGGCGAAAACCGCCATTCCGGCGTGTAAAACGGGGCCATCTCCTTCATCTGCTCAATGAGCGCGGCCAGATTCCGATTGTCGATCAATGGGGGTTGCAAGGCCGGGCCCTGCATCGGTTTAGTCGTCATTTCGCTGCTCCGTCATCCTTTACTTCGTGCCTTCGTGGAGATAGAACGGATAGACCTGATTGAACAAATTGTTGGTCGACCGCACGACATAGCGGATATTGATCTCAAGCCGGCCAAGCGTCTGCTCGTCCCGTACGGCGTGCACCTCGACGTCCTCGACGCGCGGCTCCCACACCCGAATCGCTTCCTGGATGTTGGTCTCCATCAGACGCAGCGTCGTTTCGTCCGACGATTCAAATACGAAATTGCGCACCCCGCATCCAAATTCCGGACGCATGACGCGCTCTCCCTTGGATGTCCACAAAATGATGCGAATCGCTTCCGCGATATCGTCCTCGTCCTCCGCCATTTTGATGCGTCCGGTCGTTTGGTCCACCTCGATCGGAAATTTCCAGCCTTTTCCGAGAAACGATGCCGCCATCGTGCTCCTCCCCCTGCCGCGGGCCCGCGTATCAATTGATTTTGACCATGCTGCCTTTAATATTGATTATGCCGTCAGATTTCAGATCGAGCGAGGCGCTCGCCTTCAGCGACATTGTGGCCGACGCCTCCAGCTTGAGCTGGGTCGACTTCAGCGTAATTTGCTTGTTGCTGGTAATCGACACGTCGCCTTGGGCGGTGATTTCAATTTTTGTGCCCGAGCTGGCGAGCGTCACCTTTCCCGAGCCGGAGCCTTCGATGAGCAGTGAATGGTTGCCCGTCGAATCGGACAGCTTGACCTTGCCGTCCTTGTCCGTCATCTCCAGCACATGCCCTTTCTTCGTTTGGACCGTCAGCCGCTCGTCGCCGCTTTTGTCCCCGAAGATCAGCTCGTGCCCGGAGCGGGAACGAATTTTGCGAATGTCGTTTTTTTCGGCCGGTGCCGGGGCCTTGTCGGTGTCGTTCCAGAGCGAGCCGATCACGTACGGCTGGTTGAAATCGCCCATATGGAACGCAACCAGCACCTCGTCGCCGACCTCCGGCGTGAAGAGGCCGCCGCGGTCCTTGCCGCCCATGAACGTGATGACGCGCGCCCAGTCCGACTCCTGCTCAATCTCCCGGATCGGGTATTTGAGCTTGACCCGCCCGAGCTTCTCGGGATCCTGGTTGTTAGTGACGACAGCGAGCAGCACGCCATACATCTTTTGCTGACCGGCTCCGCCCGTCTGGTGCTGCATGCCCATGCCGTCCAAGTTAAAATTCATATCGCATTGCCTCCCACCTCGAAGCTCGTCATGTAGCCGGAAGAATCGATCTGGTGCGTCACCTGGTTCAGGTACATCGGCTGATTGAACTTGGCGCCGAGCCCGTCCAGCTTGATATAGCGCCCGGCCCGGATCTCCGGCAGCCCGATCGATTCGCCCGAGCCCGTCACCAGGTCCATCGCCCGCTCGTTCAGCATTGCGTCGGCCAGCGCTTGCGCTTCCTGCTGCGTGATCGAGTTGGTGTACACGTATTCGACGGTATAGTCGGCCAGCGCGCGCATGATGTCCTTGCCGGTCTTCGAATTCGTGCCGATGATGTCGACGGATCGCGATTTGGCTTCGATCGGTTTGGTCGTTTTGACGTCAAAGCCGCGCACTACCACTTGCGACACCTGATTCGAAATATCGACATTCGTCTGGTAGCTGACCAGATTTTTGCCGTACATCAGCGTCACGACCGGGGTTTTGGATGCTTTCGGCTTGCGAAAATAAAGCGTTTTTCCGACCACAAAAAAATCAAAATGGTTGGCTTCGGCGAGCGCATGCACAAACTGAAAATCGTTCATTTGATTTTGCTCGATGATCGGCTTTTTGACGGCCGTGTCGTCGATTTTCATGCGGGCTCCGTACTTCGCGGCGATCGAACGCACGACGTCGCTCTCCTTTTTCTCTTTCCATGAATTGGAGTGCACGCCCTTCATCATCAAAAACGAGATGTCCATGCCGCTCACGGTAATATTCGGATTGCCGTCGGCCGGGTAATCGAGCGCGACCGAGGTAATGACGCCGTAAAAAACGGTCTCCAGCTTGTCTGTGTAGCCCATGCGAATCTCGATATACTTGCCGACGGCCAGGAACGAATCCACCCACTGGAACTGGCGGCGCACCGGATCAAAAGCGTTCTCGACCTTAAAGCGGAAGGAGTCGGCCTTCGATTCGACGGTCGTGTCGACCGTAAGCGAGGAGATCGCCACGCTCTCGCGGATCAGATTGCGTCCGTCGATCAGCACCTCGAAGGCCGGCGCAAAAAAATTGCGGTATTTGGCCTCGAGCGTATCGAATTTGTAGGACGTATTGTCGAATTTGACGTTGGCCATCGCGTTACTCCAGCCTCGGAATCGTCAGCTTGCGTCCGGTCCGGACCAGACGCGGGTTGTCAATGCCGTTGGCTTCGGCAATCGCGCGCCACTGGCCGGGCTCCTCGTATTCCTCGCCCGCAATCATCCAGAGCTGGTCGCCCTGCTCCAGCATTTTTTGCTTGGTGCGGTCGGCGGACTGGCGCGGGATGTTCTGATACTGCTCCTTCATGCTTTGCAAGGCGCGGAACGTTACGCTGAGCGTCGCCCGTACCGGCAGGCCCGAATCGAGGAACATCGTGAATTTCTGAGTAACTTTTTCCACCACGCCCTTGAAGTCGAGCGAGCCCCAGACGAATCGGCAGGCCGGCGGCGCATGCAAGTCCTTGTCGACCTCGAGCAGCTTGGCCACCTTGGCGGTATGTCGGCGCACGTCGGTGCCCTGCTCGTAGGAATCGAAGAACAGATCCATCGACAGCGTCGTCGCCTCGCCGCTGATGAACTGGGCAATAGGCGTCTGCAGACCGGGAATCGTTTTCCAGGAAAAATTGTTTCCCGATTCCAGAGAATATTCGTTCGGATTGAACAGGACGTCGATCGTCTGCTGCTTGCTGCCCAGGACGATGATCATCGCTTTTTTGAGTGCCATCGCTTAAAACCCTCTTCGTCTGGATTCAAACTTGATTTTCTTTTGCAGCTCCTTGTATACCTTGTCCGCCAAAACGTCAGGCTGGAGCTGCGGCAAAGCCATCACCATCTGGTGCAGCTCGCCGGCGGTCGGCCCCGGCGCTTGGGGCGCCGCCGCGGGCGGCGGCGCCGGTTGGGCGCGGGC
>NZ_JACXIZ010000046.1 GCF_014705605.1 Paenibacillus sabuli | reverse complement strand
CGGCCGCGCTCGGCTGGGCGCTCGGCATCGCGGTCAAGCTGGCGGCCGACCGCAGCGCCGGGCACCCGCCCTGGCTCGCGCTGCTGCAGCCGCTGTCGGCGGCGCTCCTGGTCGCGATCGCCGCGGCCTCGTGGCATGGCGCGCGCCGCGGCGGATATCGATGGAAAGGCAGGCGGTACTCATGAAGCAGGTCGTCGTCATCGGCGGCGGACTCGGCGGGCTGAGCGCGGCGATTCGGCTCGCCGCCGCGGGCTGCCGCGTCATGCTGCTGGAGCAGCATGACGCGCTGGGCGGCAAGCTGCAGCGCGTGCAGATGGGCGCCTACCGCTTCGATCGCGGACCGAGCACGATCACGATGATCGCCGCGTTCGAGCGCGTATTTGCGGCCGCCGGCCGCCAGATGGCGGATTACTTGGAGCTGTACCGGCTGACCCCGGCGGCGCGCAACGTATTCGCGGACGGCTCGATGGTCGATCTGTCGGCGGACGCGTCGGCGATGGAGGCGCAGATCGCAGTCTACAGTCCGCAGGACGCGCAGCGCTATCGCGCCTTCATGGCGGAGTCGGAGCGGCTGTACCGCTTGGCGGAGGGGCACTTCCTGCATCGGCTGCTGCTCACGCCCCGGGACAAGGCCGATCCGCGGCTGCTCGGCGCGCTGCTGCGCGTGCGTCCGCTGCTCAGCCTGGACCGGCTGCTGCGCCGCTATTTTCGCCATCCCAATACGCTGGCGATGCTGGGCCGCTACGCCACGTACGTCGGCTCCGATCCGCGCCGGGCTCCGGCCGTGTTCGGCATGCTGCCCCATCTGGAGGCGGCGCTGGGCGTATACGGCGTGCGCGGCGGCACGTATGCGATCGTCGAGGCGTTCCGGCGCCTCGCCGTGGAGCTGGGCGTGACGATCCGCACCGGCGTCCGGGTGACGCGCATCCTGTCCGCGTCCGGCCGCGTCCGCGGCGTACGCACCGCGGAGGGCGAGCATGCGGAGGAGGGGGCGTACGCCGCGGAGGTCGTCGTGGCCGGCGGCGATGTGCTGTCCATCAGCGGCGAGCTGCTGACGGAAGCCGAGCGGCCGCGCCTGCGCGACGCGCGGATTGCGCGCTACGAGCCCTCGTTGTCCGGATTCGTGCTGCTGGCGGGCATTCGCCGCACTTACCCGCAGTTGCTGCACCACACGGTATTTTTCCCGGCGCGCTATGGCAGCGAGTTCGACGATATCTTCAATCACCGCAGGGCGCCGGACGACCCGGCCGTCTATATTTGCCACTCCGGCCATTCCGAGCCGGGCATGGCCCCGGCGGGCGGGAGCAACCTGTTCATCCTCGTCAACGCGCCCTACACGTCGCCGGACTGGAATTGGGCGGAGCGGGCGCCGGCCTATCGCGGGCGCATCCTGCAGCGCCTGAGCGAGCTCGGGGTGGACGGCCTGGCGGACGGCGCCGAGGTCGAGGCGACGTATACGCCGGAGCAGCTGCGCCGGGAGACGTCGGCCTACCGCGGCGCGATCTACGGCATCTCGTCCAATTCGGCCCGCCAGACGTTCGCCCGGCCGTCCAATCGCGGCGATCTGCGCGGGCTGTGGTTCGTCGGCGGCACGACCCATCCGGGCGGCGGCACGCCGCTGGTCGCGCTGTCCGGCCAGCTGGTGGCCGAGGCGATTTTGAAGGAAGGCTGACGAAGGCAAAAGGACTAAGGGGGTACACGAATGACGAGAAAGGAAATAAGGGAGGGCGAGCGCGCCGCGGAGCCGCAGTCGGAGACCGCCCGCCGCAAGGCCGAGCATATCGCGATCTGTCTGGACGAGGAGGTGCAGGGGCTGCGAACGGGCGCGGGCTTCGAGCAGTACCGCTTCCGGCACAACGCCCTGCCCGAGCTGGACTTCGCGGCCATCGATCTGAGCGCGCGCTTCCTCGGCAGGCCGCTGCGGGCGCCGCTGCTCGTCAGCTCGATGACCGGCGGCACGAGCCGCGCGCATCACATCAATCGGCGGCTCGCCGCAGCGGCGCAGCGGCGGGGCTGGGCGATGGGGCTGGGCTCGGTACGGGCGGCGCTGGAATCGCCGGAGCAGGCGGCGACCTTCCGCGTGCGCGATTGCGCGCCGGACGTGCCGCTGCTCGCCAATCTCGGGGCGGTACAGCTCAACTACGGCTACGGTGCCGAGGAATGCCGCCGTGCGGTGGAGCTGACCGAGGCGGACGCGCTCGTGCTCCATCTCAATAGCCTGCAGGAAGTCTTCCAGCCGGGCGGCGACGCGAACTTCGCGGGGCTGCTGGCCAAGATCGAGCGGCTGTGCCGCGAGCTCCCGGTGCCGGTCGGCGTCAAGGAGGTCGGCTGGGGCATCGACGGCCGAGCGGCGCGCCAGTTCGCAGACGCGGGCGTCGCATTCGTCGACGTCGCCGGCGCGGGCGGCACGAGCTGGAGCGAGGTGGAGAAGCACCGCAGCCGCGACGACGTGCGGCGCGCCGCGGCGTCGGCGTTCGCCGACTGGGGCGTGCCGACCACCGTCTGCATCCGAGAGGCGCGGGCGGCCGCGCCGGGCGGCTGCATCATCGGCAGCGGCGGCATCCACACCGGCGTCGACTGCGCCAAGGCGATTGCGCTCGGCGCCGATCTGGCGGGGCTGGGCCGCTCGCTGCTGGCCGCGGCGGTCGACTCGGAGGAGCGGCTCGATGCACTGCTGGCCCGGATCGAACTGGAGCTGCGGGCGGCGATGCTGGGTATCGGCGCGGTCGATCTTGCGGCGCTGCGAGGCACGGACCGGCTCGTCCACGCGGGGAGTTGGAATCGGCCGGACGTTCCAGTATACTAGAACGTAACGAGTAAGGGCCGGACGGATCGGGGGATCGGCGTCCGGGGGGAGGACCAGTTATGCAATTGCGTACCGAGGAGCAGCGCAAGCGCGAGGCAGCCAAGCGCCGGAATTTTTCATTCCGGCTGAACGTGTTTTTCTTTGTCGCGTTTTTCGCGTTTTCGGTGCTGATCGTGCGCTTGGCCGTGCTGCAGTTCGTCGAGGGGCCGGAGATGAAGGAGCGGGAGGCCAGCATCGGCACGCGCTATGTCAAGATTCCGCCGATTCGCGGCAATATTCTCGCCGCAGGGGGCGAGGAGATCGCGTACTCGACTTCTATGCAGTCGCTCTACTACACGCTGGCGTACGATACGAGCACCGAGCAAGCGCAGCAGATGGCGGGCCGGCTCGCCGAGGCGCTCAACGCGAACCGGGAGCCGGACGCGGAGGCGCTCACGGAGGAGCAGATTTTCGATATTATGGACGTCAAGGGCCGGCGCTCGTACGTCTATGAGCCGCGCCGCATCAAGGCCGACCTGAGCGAGCGCGAGATCGCCTACTTCATGGAGCGCCGCGACCTGTACCCCGGCGTGGAGATCGTGGAGGAGAGCATCCGCAATTACAGCGAGGATACGATTGCCGTGCAGTTGATCGGGTATATGCGCGGCTTCAATTCCCTTAATCAGGGCAACAATGCGATCAGGTATTATGTCGATATTGCCGAGGACAACGGCAACCGCGATCCAGCCGATCAATACCTGGACAAGGAGCTGGTCGGCTACGACGGCATCGAGCTGATGTTCCAGGAGGAGCTGCGCGGCCGCAACGGCCTCAAGACGTATCCGGTCGACTACATGAGCCGGATCGTCGGGCCGATGGAGCTGACGCTGCCGGAGAAGGGCAACAACGTCTATCTGACGATCGATCGGGATATCCAGCTCGATACCGAGCAGGCGATCCTCGATCACCTGCACACGATCAACACCTCCTCCGATCCGCAGGAGTACGCCCCCTATGCCAAGACGGGCTACGCCGTGGCGATGGAGGTCAAGACGGGCAATGTGGTGGCGATGGCGAGCATGCCGGATTACGACCCTAATGTCTGGAAGGACGGCGTGTCGCAGGAGCAATACAATTATCTGATGTACTTCACCAACAATGGCACGATCCGCAGCGTTCCGGCGTACTACGAGGACGTCAAGGAAGGCTACAATCACCCGTCGTCGCTCGTGCCGCTCGGCTCCACGCAAAAGCCGCTGTCGGTGCTGCTTGGCCTCAACGAAGGTCTGTTCACGACGACGACGATGTACAATGATATCGGCTTTTTCGAATTCGGCCGCGAGGGCTACGAGACGCGCGTCAACAACGCCAGCAACGCCCGCAATGGTCTGCTCGATCCGTCCCGGGCCATCGCCAAGTCGTCCAATGCGTTCATGTCGGAGATGGTCGGCAACAAGCTCTACATGATGCCGGGCAACGAGGGCCTCGAGCTGTGGGATCGTTACAACAAGGAATTCGGACTTGGCGTGCCGACCGGCAGCGGGCTGCCGAACGAGTCGTCGGGCATCATCAACTATTTCCACGAGGCCGAATCGGGCAGCTCGCAGTCTGCGTTGATCTACGCCTCCTTTGGCCAGCAGGGCCAGTACACGGCGCTGCAATTGGCGCAGTACGCGACGATGCTGGCGAATCGGGGCCAGCGCATCAAGCCGCAGCTCGTCAAGGAGATCCGGACAAGCGACGGCGAGCTGGTGCGGACCTATGAACGCGAAGTATTGAACGAAGTAGACATACCGGACGAATACTGGCGCGAGATCGAGATCGGCATGGATCAGGTGCCGGTGCGGGGCTTCGACGACTTTCCTTATGATTTCCGGCGCAAGACCGGGACGTCGCAGCAGGATGTCGGCAATCGTAAAAAGGTGGAGAACGCCGTATTCATCGCGTACGCGCCGGCCGACGATCCGGTACTGGCGGTGGCGGTCGTCGTGCCCGACGGCGGCTACGGCGGCCGCGGCGCGGCGCCGATCGCCCGGCAGATCTTCGATGCCTACGATGCGTACGTCGGTCTGGACGGTCAGCCGAAGGGCAAGCAACTGTCGCAGGACGGCGAGGAGAATGGCGGGACGGATAATTAAGGCGGGAACGCGGGAATGAAAAAGCCGTACGCAGGGAGACGACCTGCGTACGGCTTTTATCTAAATCATGGAACGTGTTCAGACGCTGGGGGGTGAGAATGCGCTGCTCAGCGCGCGCTCGACCGATTCGAGGACGCGCTCGCCGTTAAATGGCTTCACGATAAAGTCCTTGGCGCCGGCGAGGACCGCATCGACGACCATCCTCTGATTGCCCATCGCCGAGCACATCAGGATCCTGGCTGCGGGGTGGCGGGCGATCAGTTGACGGACCGCTTCAATGCCGTCCATGACGGGCATCGTGATGTCCATCGTGACCAGATCGGGCTGGTGCGTGCCGTACAGCCGGACCGCTTCCTCGCCGTTTGCCCCTTCGCAGGCGACCTCGTGCCCGCCCTTCTCCAATATGCCGCGCAGTGTCATGCGCATGAATGCGGCATCGTCCACGATCATAATCTTCGCCACACTTCGCCCTCCGCTTCGTCCATGTTGCTTTCTGATCAAATTATACAATTTGTATCTAAACAAAATCTGAACATTGGCAAGCCGATACAGCGTTTGCGCAAGCGGCCGCAGTCAGTTGCAATCAGAGCGGAGCTTTGGGCTACGTCCATTTCGCTGCCCAGAGTTTCATATTTTTGATGATGCCGTGCAGGTCCTCGCCCTTGGGCGTCAGCGTGTACTCCACCGTCACCGGAACGGTCGGATAGACGGTGCGTTCGAGCACGCCCTTGTTCTCCAGGTGGCGCAGCGTGCTGGTCAGCGCCCGCGGACTGACCGCCGGGATCGAGCGCTGCAGCTCGCCGAAGCGGCGGGTGCCGCCGAACAGCTCGCGCAGCACGAGAAACGCCCACTTGCCGCCGAGCACGTCCAGTGTTTTTTCGATGTTGCATTCGATGACGAGCGGTGCCTTCGGCACCTGATTGCTGTTGCTCATGCTCTTCCTCCTCCAATCGCACTACTTGCTATCCTTTGTATAGCAGGTATATCAAGTATAATATAGTGAGAAAGATTTCACTACTTCTCATTTGATAGAAACTCTTCTACACTTAACGGGTGGGCGTATCGCACAGTGCCGACAGGCGCATAGCTAAGCGCTTAATTATCGCAACGTAAAAGGAGCTGGGCATCGAATGGAATATCGGAAGCTGGGCAAGACCGGTCTGAAGGTGAGCGAAATCAGTCTGGGCAGTTGGCTCACGTACGGCGGCTACGTCGATCAGGATCCCGCGGCAAAGTCGATTGCGGCGGCCTATGAGGCGGGCGTCAATTTCTTTGATACCGCCAACGTCTACGAACGCGGCGCGGCCGAGCGGGTCATGGGCCAGGCGCTGAAAGCGTATCCGCGCGAAAGCTACGTGCTGGCGACGAAAGTATACGGCGAGATGGGCGACGGGCCCAACGACCGCGGACTCTCGCGCAAGCACGTCACCGAGCAGGCGCATGCCAGCCTGAAGCGGCTGGGGACGGACTATATTGATCTCTACTATTGCCACCGCCACGATCCGTCGACGCCGGTCGAGGAGACGCTGCGCGCGCTCGACGATCTGGTGCGCCAGGGCAAGGTGCTGTATGTCGGCGTCAGCGAGTGGACGGCGGCGCAGATGCAGGAGGCGCTGGCGGTCGCGGATCGCTATCTGCTGGATCGGATCGTCGTCAATCAGCCGATCTACAATATGTTCAACCGCTATATCGAGAAGGAGATCATCCCGTTCGGCGAGCGCAACGGCATCGGTCAGGTCGTCTATTCGCCGCTGGCGCAAGGGCTGCTGACCGGCAAGTACGCCTCGGCGGACGCGATCCCCGAGCACAGCCGGGCGGCCAAGAAGGACGGCATGCGAAAGGGCGTGACGGCGGAGAAGATCGCCAAGGTGCAGCAGCTCGCCGGCATTGCGCAGGAGCTGGATCTGACTGTGGGGCAGCTCGCGCTGGCCTGGATCCTGCGTCAGACCAACGTGTCGAGCGCGCTCGTCGGCGCCAGCCGGCCCCAGCAGGTCGAGGAGAACGTCAAGGCGGCCGGGGTGAAGCTCGCCGCGGATGTGGTGCAGCGAATCGAGGATGTGCTGCAGGGCTAGTATACACAAATTGATACAAAACGAGCCTGCCGCCTAATGCGGCAGGCTCGTTTTGTCGCGCGAAGCGACGTTCAATTGAGCATTGACAGTCCAAAAGACCCGGGTCTATAATATCAGATAAGGTTAATGAACGTTTATTCATAAGGAGATTATGAAGTCATGTCTACCAGAAAAGCGATTATAGATGCCGCTGCTAGATTATTTGCCGAGAAAGGTTACGAAGGTATGACGGTCAAGCTGATTGCAGATGAGGTCGGCATCACGCCTTCTGCTATATACGCCTTTTACAAAAACAAGGAGGATGTATTTTTTCAAGTTTACAAAGAAGTATTGAACAATCATTTGGATATCGCCCAGTCCCACTCCCGGGAGTTTCGAAATCTCTCAACTCAGGCGCAGCTGCACCGGTTGCTTCGCGAGCTTTTTCACTTTCACTTTGAAGACGATTTGCAGCTCAAAATCTTTATGCGGTTGTTGTTGTTCCCGCCGAAGGTGTTTCAAACCAATTTGAAAGAAGCGCTCAATCAATTGGCTGATGTGGAGTGTCAATTATTTGCCGAGCTATTTGAGGAAGGCATGCGCCGAGGCGAAGTGCGGGCAGGAGACAGCGCGATCTATGCCAGAGCGTTGCTATGCATGATGGACGGCTTGTTCTGGCAATTGCAGCGGTGCGTATCTGCGGAGACGTTCTGGGAAGGATTCGAACTGGCGTGGGGGCATTTTTGGGATGGAATCAAGAGGGGAAATTAGGAGGAGGAGAGAATGCTGATGGTATTGATGCTGACAGGTTTGCGCAGGTATGGACGAACTGCCGGAATGATGCTGCTGTTCGGTTTTTTGTGGTTATTATTTTCGGTCATACCGGCGCATGCGGATACGTCTCTGGAAGTAACCAACGTGTATGTGGAGAAGGAGAAGCCGATCGACAATGCGACGCACTTGACCGGGGTGGGGGAAGTTCCGTATTACTATACATATGGCGAAAAAATAGAGCTTATGATTGAATTTAACCAACCTGTCGGCTGTACAAGCGGCAGCATTCCGATGGTTCTGGACAACTATGGTTCTTCCCCTACGCTGAACTTTCAGTACGCCGGAAAAAAAGACGACCAAACCGCTATCTTCACCTTCACGGTGGTGAATAGCGGCGGTGTGGAATTGTACGACGAGGATCTTGAATTCAAGCCTACCGATGGCGGGCCGCTGGCATTTACCCTTACCATCCCCTGTTCTGGCAGCGGCGGCACCAACTATGAAGTCTCTGGACAAACGGATATTTATAACCAGTTGACCGCCTTTATAAGAGGCGAGAACGCCATTGCGATCGATATTACACCTCCCCAATTCGAACGTTTGCAAGCTCAATCAGGTGTATATGGGAGATATAGTACCAGCGGTTATACGCAATCAATTTACTTTCAGGCGCGGTTCGATGAACCGACCATCATGCCGGAAGATGCCGTACTTCAGCTTAATAATGGAGAGGAAGCGATTTTTAGCTCGTACAACGGATACGGCAGTTGGTTTATTTACCGGGTGAAAGAAGGCGATGATGTCGCGCAATTGGAGGTGACGGATTTTGTCGGGACGGTAACCGACTTTGCCGGCAATGCGTGGGGAACAACCTACGACAGTGCGGAACACGGGCTCGCGGCCAGTGGCGTAGCGATTACGCTGGATGCCATCTTTCCCGAAAGCAGCGTGACCTGCGAGTACTGTCATACATACACAAAAAATCCCGAAGAGGAGATTACGGCAACAGATGTCGGATCGGGGTTGGCCAAGGTGCAATATGAATGGGTGGAAGGAACGGGAGGAGGCTCCGGGAATTGGACCGATGTAGGGTTCGCGGGAAATCCGAGTGAAGTGACAGAGGAGGCCTTGCCCCCGTCCGGTAATGTGGATGGCGCGTATTATCTGCACGTGCGCGTTGAGGATCGGGGAGGGAATGCCACCAATGTAAGCCATGGTCCGTATTATTTCGACAATACCCCCCCGGCGATTACGGCCTCCCCGAGCGAGAGTGCGGGTGCGGGCGGAATCCCCGTTACGCTTCGTGCCTCGGATGATGCAGGCGTACAAAGCATGGACTACCGCTGGGACGGGGGAGGATGGCAAAGCGAATCGTCAGACGAGGTCGACACGACAATACCGGCAACTGCGGGTACGCACGTGCTGGAGGTAAGGGCCACGGACCAAATCGGCAATCAGTCCGAGGTGCAGACGTTTGGCGATTACATCGTGGACGATGCTGCACCCGTACCGAATTTTTCCTACACGGCGTCTGACCAGCCGAAGACCTTCCATTCAGTGGATATTACGCTGGAGGGAAATCGGGCGGACGAGCAGGGAACGTTGTATGTCATGTGGACGCATAGCGGGGGCCAACCGGACGAATCAGACGGCGGCTGGGAGAAACGGATCGACGGAAAGTTGCTGCCGGCTTCCTGGACGGAGACGACGCCCGAGGGCGAGAACGGGAATCTGTATCTGCACGTGAAGACCGAGGATAACCTGGGGAATGTCGAGCGGTTCACTGTAGGCAGCGCTGAAGGCGTCTCGTTCCTGGTGGACAACATCGCGCCGGAAGTGGAATTTCAACCCGATGGCAACAATGGCGTATATGCTTCCCGTGCCGAGATAGCTGTCGTGGTGGATGATGCCATCAGTGATGCAGCCCAATGCGACATCGCCTATCTTATTCTGGAGGAAGGGAAGTCCCCCGAAGATTACGGGACAGGCGATTGGCTGACTTCTGCAGACGGAGATCTTGAGCTGAACGGCGTGTCCGGTGTCCTCCGCATCCATGTGAATGTGACGGATGAAGCTGGCAATACGACCGCAGCGACGAGCAAGCCTTTTTCGCTCGATCATTTGCCGCCGCAAGGCGCCGCGCTATTTGCCAATGGACACGGGCATACGAATGAAAAGCAAATTGCAGTTAATTTTACGGCCGCGGACGAAGGCGCCGTGACCGCTATGGAAGTCCGCTACGCGGTGGAAGACGCCGCATGGGGCGACTGGCTGTCCTATGTCCAGACGCCGAGCGCAACGATCGATCTGGACGACGCGGCGGACGCGGAGGGAAAAGTGGACATTCATGTGCAATATCGGGATGAGGCCGGCAACGAAAGCGAGGTGTACACGATTGGGGCGACCTATGATGTGACCCCGCCGACGATTACCGATGCGGCGTTTGATCCTGACGGCTATACGCAAGAGAATGTTACGGTCACCTTATCTTATACGGATAACTTTACGCCGGCCGGGACGCAAGATTTTCAGATTGAAGAGAATGGAACCCGCACTTTGACGGTATATGATCAAGCGGGCAATGCGGCGACCCGGGTCGTGAACGTCGATCATATCGACAGGACGTCTCCCGTCATCCAGTTTGTGACCAATGGCAATAATCACAAGCAACAAGCGGTATCGACAATCGTCCTCGCAACGGACAACGCCTCTGCTCCGACGGCCCTTGCATTAGAATATGCATGGTCGATGCGTGCAGATGCGCTTGATGCGCCGGAAGCCTGGAGCGGGGTGGACGCGGGAGAAGCGGTTGAATTGGAGGCCGCCGATGGCAATTGGTATTTATGGGTCCGGGCCGTCGACGAGGCAGGGAATACGCGAATCGCGGTCAGCAATTCCTTCTGGCTGGATAATACGGTCCCATCGGTCGCGGAAGAATCTTTCTCGCCGGATCAGCGGACGGCGATGCCGGTAATCGCGACGCTCACCTTCTCTGAGCCGGTGTACGTATCGGCGCCGGATGCGCTTGAGACTCCAGTCACGAAGTACGAGTTGACCTTTGCGGAGAACGGAAGTGTCGAGACGCGCTTCGCCGACGAGGCGGGCAATGCATCCGTCTACACGGTGAATGTGGACTGGATCGATACAAGCTTGCCGACAGCGGACGTGTCTCGCTCTACATCTAACTGGACTAATCAGCCGGTGGATGTGACTGTCAGCGTGGCGGGTGAACCTCCGCGCGCTCTGCGCGGCATCCGGGGCCCGGATGATGCCGAGCTGATTCGGATCAAGACAGACGGGGGCGATATTCTCGGTCATCCCTCAGCGGATGCGACGGTAACCGAGGTTGTCTACCGGTTCCATGCGAACGGCACGCTCGATTTCATTGTCGAGGATCTGGAGACGGGGCTTACCAGCAACGGGCAGGCGCAAGTCATGAATATTGATCTGCAGGCTCCGGGCGGGGAAATTCGGTATTCCACGGAATACTGGACGCAGGAAGACGTGACGGTCACCTTGTCGGTGTACGATGACTCGGGGATGGCACCCGTCATATGGAGCGAGGGCGGAGACGAGATCGTCTTTACGGAAAATGGCGAGCATACGTTCCGATTTCGAGATGCGGCTGGCAACGAGACCGAAAGGACGGCGTTTGTCGACTGGATCGTCCGTGCAACGCCTGAACCGACGGTCACATTCACGCCCGCTACGTGGACGTCAGGGCCGGTGACGGCGACCTTGTCTTTTGAACAGGAAACAGCACCGATCGCGATGACGAATCTGGATGAACGTACTTATACGTTTGAACATAACGGCACCTTTACCTTTCGCTATGCGGATGCCGCCGGTAATGTCGGGGACTCCGGGCCGGTGACGGTGGACTGGATCGATCGGGAGGCACCGAAGGGTACGCTGCTTTTCAGCGAAAGAGGCTGGACGAACGAGGATGTGACCGTGAGCCTGCTGCCTTCCGACAATTCAGGAGCGGACGTGATTTTTCTTAATGATGGAGGTTCACAGCACACCTTTACTGAGAACGGGTCATTCACCTTTACGTTCCGGGATGCCGCCGGAAATGAGAATGCGGTCACAGCGGTGGTCGACCGCATTGACAAGACGCCGCCGCAGGCGAGCGTGCGCTACTCAACCATTGAGCCGACGAATGCGCCGGTTAGAGCCACAATTGAGCCGGACGAGGCGGGCGTGCAAGTCGTCAACAATGGCGGGAAGACGACCTATGACTTTGTGGAAAACGGAAATTTTACTTTCATCCTGATGGATCGGGCGGGCAATGTGACGCCCGTCATGGCACAAGTGAACCATATCGTACGGGACGAACCCGACGTGACGGTCACATACAGCACGACCGAGCCGACCGGCGGACGGGTGATCGCCCGGGTAAGCGCCGCAGATCCCAGCCAGACAATCTATGTCACGAATAACTTCAGGCGTCACGAATATGTTTTTACCGAGAACGGCAGCTTCACGTTTTTCGTGCAAGACGAAGCCGGCAATCGGACAACGGTGGAGGCCGTTGTGACGAATATTGATACATCGCTGGCCGAGATCGCGCTGCATTATTCGAAAACGGAGCCGACTCGTGAGAGTGTCACGGTAACGATCGCGAGTGACCGCGAATTGACATTGCGCGAGGCCGACGGCGGGCTGGAGCAGATCTTCACACGCAATGAGACGCGCTGGCTTCAGGCGCAGGATGCGCTTGGCAATGTTTACTGGCTGGAAATCACGGTGGACAACATCGACCGGGAGGCGCCGGAGGTTCGCTATTCGGCAGGCGAGCCGTTGATCATCGTTGAAGGCGAGGCTTTTGATCCGTTCGAAGGTATGCGTATTGTCGATGCGCAAGACGGGGATCTCACGTCGGCGACCACTGTCCGGCATTCGATCGATGTCCACCGTGCCGGGGAGTATGAACTTGCCTTTGAGGCGTTCGATCGGGCGGGGAATGCGCTGCGCTTCACGCGTCCGGCGCAGGTAATCGGACGGGACGCGCTCAGGGGCTACGTGAATGGGGAGTTGCCGCCGAGCGGTACGGCGTTGACGGTGCGAGGCTATGACATTCAGCTGCGGCCGATTGGGGCGCTGGGACACTTGAACGTCAAGTGGGACAGGGGGTTCCGGGCCAAGGGATACTTTAAGTCCAACGGAGAGTGGCTGGACACGGATGCGATCACCGTGACGCAATACGGCTATTATACATTCCTTCTCCAGGATCAGCAGAGGCGCTATCATTTGATTCATGTATACGTGGTGCCGGAATAAGTAACCCCTATGTCTTATTGGCGCTCTGAAATCCTGAAGCGAGGAGATAACGGATGATTAAAAAGCTCATGTTGATGCTGATTAGCGGCGTACTCTTTTTACCAGCCGGCACGCTTGTGCCGGCGGAGGCGCAGCCCGCCTCAGCTTCCGAAATCGAGTACGTCGGCAACGATTATGTAGAGGTGTCGGTGAGTCAGGATACCGGGCGGTTCAGCATTCAGACGAAGCAGGGCCACCCGCTACGCATGGATGACGAGGGCGACCTGCTTTTTTTGGACGAGCAGCCGGATACGTCGTTCACGACGTTCCGGATCGACGGCGCGGATTACACTTTTGGTGCAGATTACGGCTACCTCGGTCTGGATAGCGGATTCTCGGACCGCCCCGCGACGCAGGGGCTGTCCAATCGATCGGTATGGCGGATCGACGGGATGGAAGTGGTCCAGACGATTACGTTGGTTGACGATGTGAAAAATCCGAATATCGGGAATGTCAAGATTGCCTATGAGGTGACGAATACGACCGCTCAATCGGTCTCCGTCGGCAGCCGCATCTTGCTCGATACGATGCTGGGCGCCGAGGATTCGTCGCCGATTGCGCTGTCCGGCAGCGACCAGTACATCCGGACAGAGACCGATCTGAACGGATCGAACGTACCGGCCTACTGGCGGGCGGTCGACGATCCGCTCTCGCCTCAAGTGATGACCTACGGGTTTTTGCGCGGCTGGGATAACCGCATCCCGGATCGAATGGTTGTGGCGCATTGGGAGGGCCTGTCGGCGACGACCTGGGATTACGCTGTACAAGACATTGATTTCACAACGGATCAGAACCGTTACGGCAGCCGCGACAGCGCGGTGGCGCTGTACTGGAACCCGGCCACGCTGCGCGCGGGTCAGACGATGCAATTTGAAACCTATTATGGTCTGGGCAGCTTTTTCACCTCCGAACCGGAGGCGCGTTACGGGGTGCAATTTCTCGCGCCGAAAGAACTGCGCGTAAACGAGGAGCAAGACAGCTATGCACCAGACCACTTTGAGATAATGGTAACGATTGATAATACGAGAGCAGATGCCAGGGTGATTCAAAATGCGGTCGTCGAGCTCGGGTTGCCGCTGGAACTGGAATTAGCCGAAGGGGAAATGCGGGAGAAGCGCATCGATCTGTTGCGAATCGGCGAAGTGACCACGTTGTCGTGGCAAGTGAAGGCGATCCCGCAGCAAACCTACAAAGCAGCGCGGTATTGGGTCGGGGTGAGACAGTCTGGCGGGCGGCAGACGACCCATGCCGATTATGTGATTATGCCGGCGCTCTCCGGCGCCGCGCCGCAGTTGCAACTGCTGGACGTCTTGCCGCGCAAAAAATTCATTGAGGCCGGTGATCGCTGGATTCGCATGAAGGGGCAGGGCTTCTCCGCGCTGGTGAACAACTGGGACGCTGATCTTGCACTGGTCCGCGAGCATGATGGCAGACGCTTCCCGCTTGTCGATTACGAGGTGTTGGACGACGGCCTGATGCAAGCGGAGCTCAATGAGCTGTGGTTGGAGGAGCGCCCCGAGGCGGGCGATTACACGCTGCAACTGGACGCCGGGGAGTACGGCCGCTTCGACAGGCAGATCGAACTGACAATGGATACCGAGTATCAATCGAGAAGCTATGGGTTGCTCGCAATTGTCAAGCGGAGCACGAGCTATGAAATGGTACCGATAGATAAGGAGCAGGCATTGGCGCAGGTGAGCGGCGAGGTATTGCTGACGATCCGCGGCGACATCCGCGAGCTTCGCTCCGGGGGAGCCTCGGTTTTTGAAGCGGCTCCGGGCACGACCATCAATTCGGTTATTCGTTTTGACGGAGACGAGACGGTCAGAGGTCGATTCGGCGGCGATCAATTACTGCGGATCGAGAAAAATGACGGCACCTTGGAAATTCGCGGCACGGGCGTATTGTCAGTCCCGTATTTCCCGTTTGTGTCGGGACCGTTCGCCATCGAGCTGGAGGATGGCAAGCATTACGCGTTGGATGCGAGGGGTGAGCAATCGCCCGTTCGCGTTCAATGGGAACTGGTGGATTACTTGAATGAAGTCGCCACGATGTCGTATTTCCCGGTGACGATCAAAAATGCCGTTGTTGGAGACAAAAGCGTTTCTTTTGGCGGTAGGTTGTCCATGAACTTTGGCGCGTTGCAGGATGACGGAGATGATGATTTCCCGCTCAAGCTGAACATTGACCTGGAAGAGGCTCGTTTCGGCTTGAACGACAATCGGAATTTCGATTTTCTCGGGTTGCGGGCAGAGGGCGAGGTCGGCATGCCCAAGGATTTACTGCCAGGGATGGATTTCGGCGCGGAAGGCCGACTGCTCGTCGATACCCTGGATCAGATCTATGAGCTGGAAGCCGACGTGAACTTTAAAGTCATCGAAACAGGCGGGCTGTTTACGATTCGTTTTCTGAACAATTCGATTCCAATACTCGATAATTTTGAGTTCTATGTAGGCGGCAAGCCGGGTATTCCGTTGATTCCCGGTTATACGGTCGGCTATATCACCAAGGGCGGCGGCGGATTCAACGATCTGTACGATACCCTTGCCGGCAACTTCAATGTGCTGCCTCCCTTGAAGCTGGTCGTGATCGGCGGGATGTCGATCGGGAACATCCTGTTTGCCGATGATATGCGTCTTGAGGCCTCGCTTCGGGGCATCCTTTTCGAATCGTCGATCTCGGTTTTAGAAATTCCGATTTTCGAGAAGGCATACGGGCGGTACCTGATCGAGGACAGCTTGCGGAATTCGGGGATTGAAGCCAAGATCGGCGCGGAGATCTCGGTCTTCGATGTGATCGAAGGGGACGCTTCGGCTACGATCTCTTACAGCTCCGACAATACAGGGATTATGGGGCCGGTGACCATGTCAGGTGGCGGTAATGTCTCCTTGATCGTACCGCGCAATATTCTCTTCGTCGGCGGCAAAAAAATTGCGGACGTAAGAGGATACATCAGCACGGGCGGCGTCTCGGCCACCGCCCGGATAATTAATATTCCGATCAATATGCGATACGATTGGGGCGACAGTCGTCCTAGGCTGGCCTCGCTCAGTTCGATGCCGATGATGGAAGCGGCAGGATTATCGACGGAGCCAATTCTGGAGAACGGGGAATTAGCCGGAACGATGCTGTACGGCAGCAATATCAAGCGGGTGTCCTCCATGGCGAACTGGACGAATCAAGCCAAGGGGCAAGTGATGCTGCTGTCCAGTGCGTTGCCGTCCACGCTGGACATTCCGGTGGGCGAGCAGGATTTTGCGTTGTTCGAATTTGCCTATAGCGGCGAGCGTCCGGACGTGGAGATGACGACTCCGGGAGGTCAGCCGTATGAACTGATTGAGGACGAGAATATGCTGATCCAGCATATATCCGCCGAGGAAAGCAAAAGCGGTCTTGCGGAGCAGTACATCTACGTCTCCGTGACGGATCCTCAGCCGGGCACCTGGAAGGTGGCGACCAGCAAGCCGCTGGACGACGGGCGCCTGCTGGATGTAAAGGAACTCCCCGTGCTCGATCAGCTGACGGTCGAACAGACCGGAAGCCACGTGCTCAAGGTGCAGTGGCACGCCGATCATGTGGACGAGGACATGAATGTGGCGCTGTATCTCAGTGAAGACGGCGATACGGACTCCGGTCAGCTGCTGCTTCATGCGCTGCCGACGTCCGGGTCGACGACGGTGACCCTGCCTGAAACGCTGGCTTCCGGCAATTATTACATCCGTGCGACGGTGGTAGACAAAGACATGCTGGAGGCTGATCGATACAGCGACACTTCGTTCGTAATTGACAATCCGTATGAGCTGCCTGCGCCCGATCAGGTCGTGATCGAACCGGTGGGCAACGGCTTAATCCGGGCGCAATGGGACTTCGATGGAGAAGCGGACGGGTTCGTGCTGCAAGCCTTGGACGCCGATGGCAGGCCGCTGCCGAATATCGGGGCGGTGCAGGTCGAGGGAGGCCGGCGAGAGGCTGGCATCGGCGGCACCTATCATGATCAGGGCACGGGAGAGCAGTTCGGCTTGGTCCCGGGCGATACCTATCGAATGGAGGTCACCGCCTACCAAGAGGTGGATGGCTTGAACGTGTACGGCCGGGCAGCGGTGTCCGCCCCCTTGTACGTACCTGAGCCGGCCCCTGCGAAAGCACAGTTGACCGTTCGAATTGACGGGGTGGAAGCCGGGCGTATGGTGGATGCGCAAGGAGACAGGATCTATGTCGTCCATGAGCCGGCAGTGGATGTGGCGCTTCAAGCCGATCAGACTGTCGAGTCTGAAGTGAGGGTCAACGAGCGGCATGCGGCCGATCGCTCGGGCGACGAGTGGCAGCAGGCTGTCGAATTGACGGAGGGGCTGAATCGGATTGATGTCGTATCCGTCAACGAGCAGGGCGATGTCACAATCTCCGGCGTCCAGGTTCGACTGGATACAGCCGCCCCGGACTTGAAGATCGAATCACCGGGGACCAGCGTACTCTCTTCCGGGGACGAACTCGTGACGGTGAGTGGCATTGCCGAGCCCGGGAGCGTCGTCACGGTGGACGGCGCGACGGTAGAATCCGATTTGGACGGCAGATTTACCGCTGACGTCTCGATTGCCGGCTATCTGAGCCGCTATATAGAGGTGACAGCCGAAGACGCGGCCGGGAATCGCTCCGTCTACGCCTTCCAGGCTGTGAACGACAGTGTGGGATCGTTGCAGTTCGCGGAGCTTCGCGAACGTTCCGCGACCCTTGAAGAGGGCGAAGCCGACGAGGCGCAAGAGGGAGTCGACCTGGTCTTGCAGGTTGGCGAGACGGCGGAGTTGGAGCTGGTGGCAATCGACGATCGCGGGGAAGCCTACGTACTGGATTCGAATTTAGTCAGTTGGGACCTGCTGCTGGGCGAACAATACGGCGAACTGTCCAATGGCAAAATAAGCGTGAATCATCCGGGCAAGTTGGTGGCCCATGCTGCTTATCGCATCGCCGGCGACTACGCGTTGCAGGATGCCTTCGTTGTGCACATCCAACCGGGGGATGGCCAAGGAGAGATCGCGGATTACGAGGACTGGTACGACGAGGATTGGAAGGACAACTACCCCCGGAATCCCGTCGACCTTCCGATCTGGATCCCGACGAGCCCGGACGGGGAACCGGCTGAGGATATGGATGTCATGCTGCGGGAAGCCCTGCGGTCGATCATTGAAGCGGAGCAAGGAACGGTATTTCTCGATTATCTGGCCCTGCAGGATGGCGAAGCGCGCGATATCGCTGTCGGGGACCGCGCGGCATTGAAAGTATTCGCGCAGCGGTGGGATCTGGAAGGGGCAGGTGTCGGAATCGGTACGGTGACGAATGAGGAGCCGTACCTGGCAGGCGAGAGCAGGCGGCTCATCGGCTCGATCTATGAAGTGAAGACGAACAAGCCGGTGCGCTTCGAACAGCCGCCGGAGCTCCTGATCCGCTTCGGTCTCGAGGATGTCGCCGATTACGAGAAGCTTGGTATCTACTGGTACAACGAGCGCAAGCTCCGCTGGGAGTATATTGGAGGCGAGGTGAACCCGCTATATGGCACGGTGGTGGCCGAGCTCCCGCATTTCAGCAAGTACGCATTATTATACGATGAGCAGATGACTCGATTCGCAGATATGCGCGGCCGCTGGTCGACGGATGCCGTGTATCGATTGTCCTCGGTCGGCATCCTGGAGGGCTGGCAGCAATCCGGACGGTGGGTCTTCGCCCCGGGACAATCGATCCGGAGGCAGGAATTCGTGAAGATGATCGTGGGGATGGAAGAGTTGCCGCCGAGCGGGTCAACGGAACTACAGCCAGGATTCGCCGATCGAGACCGTGTCAGCACATGGGCCCTCCCCTATATGATCCGAGCCGTGGATGCGGGATGGGTCGCAGGCTCGGATGCCGGCGAGATGTTGTACCTGAATCCGCTGCAAGAAATTACCCGAGCCGAGGCGGTTGTCATGTTGGCGCGAGTGCTTGATGATGCGGCGCCGCCGTCTGATAGCGGAGCAGGGGCGGTGGCGGCATTCCGCGATGCGCAAGAAATTCCGCCATGGGCGATCGAAGCGGTGGCGATGCTCTCGCGCGAAGGGATCGTCGGCGGTTATCCGGACGGAACCTTCCGACCGGGAGCTATGATTACGCGGGAGGAAGCTGCAGTCCTTCTGCGGAACGTCATGGACTGGACGTATCTGAACGAAGGCTGAGTGACAAGGGCTGGCCCTCAGGTCATAAATAGACCCGAGGGCCAGCCCCTGTCGTCCATGCTAGGCTAACCGCACCGGCTGGCCGCTGCGCACCGAGTCGTAGCCGGCGAGTGCGGCCCTGGCGGCGTGCAGTCCGTCTGCGCCGGTAATCGGCACCGGCCGACCGCTGCGCACGGCGTCGACGAAGGCCCGCACCATCAACTCGTCCATGCCGTCTCCCCAATAGGCGTAAGCGCCCTTGCCGGCCGCATCCGAGTAGACCTCATTGTGCTGGGCGAAGGCGTCGAGCGAGAGCACACCCGCGCTACCTACGATCTCCAGCGTCACGTCGCCCCAGGTCGGGAATGTGCGCGGCCGCGACCAGCTCGTGTCGATGACGCCGCAGGCGCCGTTGTCAAAGGTGACGTGCAGCATTCCGGCGTCATCGATCTCATGCTCCGGCTGGAAGCGATTGGCCGCATACGCGTACACCTCGCGCACGGCGGCACCGGGCATCATCCAGTGCAGCAGGTCAAGCACATGCACCGAGTGATCGAGCAGCGCGCCGCCGCCGGAGCGGGCGCTATCGGCGAACCAGCTCCCGGGGAAGGTGCCGCGATTGGTGCCCTTGAAGGCGAGGATCTCGCCGATCTCGCCGCGCAGAATCGCTTGCCGCGCCTCCTCTGCAGCGGTAAGATAGCGGCAAGGGAACGCCGTCATGAGCTGCACGCCGCCTTCCCGGCAGGCGTCGATCATGCGCGTCATTTCGCCGACCTCGATGCCGAGCGGCTTCTCGCACAGTATGTGCTTGCCGGCCATGGCGGCGTCGATGGTGTGACGAGCGTGGAGCGCATTCTCGGAGCAGATCACGACAGCGTCGATGTCGGTCTGCAGCAGCTCCCGATAATCGGCGTAATACGGGATGCCGGTGCGCGCCAGTACGTCGGCGACTTCGTCCCGGGACGGATGGGCGATGCCGGCGATATCGGCCTGCGGCATGGCGAGCAGCGCCTCCATGTAGGCGTGCGCATGGCCGTGCGCCATGCTGATCATGCCGATCTTTACAGGTGGTGTCATAGGCGTTCTCCTTCCTCGCTTGACAGGTAGACGGCTCGCCCAGTGCGGGCGGATTGGTGCGCCGCCTCGGCTACCCGGAGCGCTTGCAGGGCGTCGGTCGCAGTGACGAGTGGAGCGCCGCCTAGTCGCAGGCAGTCGACGAAGTGCTCCAGCTCCCGGGCGTACGGACTCTTGCGCAGCGGGCTGCGCGGGATCTCCGCCGCTGCCGGGGCCGGAGCTGCGTCGGCAGCGGCGGGTGCAGGGCCTTCCCCCGTTCGAGCGCATGCGTCTGTCCGCTTCGGAGGGGTCTTGCGCATGTGGAGCGCGGCGGAGGCTGCGCTGTCGAGGCGGACGACGCCGCCGTCGCCGGCGAATTCGGCCGCCGTCCGGAAGGAGCCGGGGTAGCCCCAGTGGCTCTCCAGATTGGCGACTGCGCCGCTGGCAAAGACGAGCGTCGCCAGCGCGTAATCGAGGCCCGCGGCTGTCCGGCGCAGGCAGTAGACGGAGCGGACGGGCCCCAGCGTCCAGCGCGCATAGTCGATATCGTGAATCATCAGGTCGGTGATGACGCCCCCGCTCTTCGCCTCCTCGGCGAACCATTGGCGTTCCGGATAGCCGCCGACGCGGCGCAGATGCGCGACGCCCGGCGTGCCGATCCGCCCGCCGTCCACCGCGTGCTTGAGGCCGGCGTAGTCCGGGAAGAACCGCACGACATGGCCGACGAACAGGCGCACGCCGTGCTTGGCGCAGACGGCAAGTGCGGCCTCGGCGTCGGCGACGGTCAGCGCGAGCGGCTTCTCGCAGACGATATGCGCGCCATGGGCGGCGGTCTGCTCGATGTAGGCAAGGTGCAGATGGCTGGGGACGGTCAGGCTGACCAGCTCGGGCGCTTCGGCTGCAAGCAACTGTCCATAATCGGTGTAGGACGGCGCGCCGATTCGCTCGCCGAGCTCGGCCGCGCGGATCGGGTCGACGTCGCATACGCCGACGATCCGGACATGCGTCATGCGCGCGTATGCGGCGGCGTGGATGTGACCCATCCCGCCGCAGCCGACGATTGCGATTTTCATGTTGGACATGCCTCGCTTTCTGTACTGGCGATCTGCTTCTTACGATACAATGGGAGCGGGCGCCCGAGCTATGCCGTGATTTATGCGGTTTTTATGCAAATTTACGATGAAGGGTTGGCGCGCTGCCATGCAAATCTATCAGGAGCCGATTCATCCGCAGGACCGCGAGCTCGGCATCAAGGTGCTGGCGTACACGAGTGCGCCCCGTCCCGCCGAGGCGCAGCCGAGCGCGTGGCGCTGGCATTATCACAAGGAGATCGAGGTCGTGCTCGTCTGCGAGGGCGTCCACGAGATGCATACGGTCCAGCGCGCCTATCGGCTGGAGGCGGGAGACGTGGCGGTGTTCGGCTCGAATCAATTGCACCGCACCGGCCCGCCGGGACCGGACCCGATGCGCTGCATGGTGATTCACTTCGAGCTGCAGCCCTATCTCGATGCGGCGCTGTGGCGGTATGCGCGCCATTATGCGGAGCTGCTCGAGCCGCTGGACAGCGTCAATTATATCTTCGCCGAGCAGCCGGCGGCCCGGGCGGAGGCCGCGGCGCTCGTGGGCCGTCTCTACGACGAGGTGACGCAGAGCAGGCCGGGCTACGAGCTCGCGGTGAGCGCCGCCGTGCACGAGCTGCTGCTGCTCCTGCTGCGCGCGGATACGCGGGGCGTGCTGGCGCCGGCGGGCGCCGGGGACGCGCGGGTGATCCGGCGCACGCTGACGCTCATCGACAGCCGCCTGCCAGGCAAGGTGACGCTGCAGGAGGCGAGCGACGCGGCCGGAATGAGCTACTCGTATTTCTCGGCCTATTTCAAGCAGGCGACCGGCTCGAGCTTTACCGATTTCGTCAATCGGCGGCGCATTCAGGAGGCGGAGCGGCTGCTCGTCTCCGCCGATCTGACGGTGGCGGAGGCGGCGCGCGCGGCGGGCATGGAGAACATGGCCCATTTCTATGCCTTGTTCAAGCGCTACAACGGCGTGACGCCGGGTCAATATTTGCGCCGCTTGGGCAAATAAATCGTTTCGTTCGGCACATTCTGGCAATACTATAAAGAAGGTGACGACGGAAGGGGGGGAGGAGGGTGAGCTTGCTGCCGATACACGAGCGGCTCGCCGAGCTGTGGACGATCCGCAGCGCGCGCGAGCTGACCGATCAGGAGCAAATGGACATGGACCATTGTCTGGCCGTCAATGCGTCCTATTGCCGTGAATTGGCGCATCTGCGCAACATTTCGCTGCTCGCCTCGATGACCGACGATACGGATTGGCAGCACGAAATTTGCCGGCAGATCGAAAAGCTCGGGGGCGGGCCGCCCACTTCCCGGCGCTGACCATTGTCTTCAAATTGTGCTATTCGGCTTCAAATGTTGCGGTTTCCCGAGGGGCCGGCTTCCGCTATACTTGAATGACAAGCGCGTGCAGATGCTGCGTCTGCGCGTTCTTCGAGTTCTTACAGCGAAGCGAGGTTGATGTGAATCATGCCAGCTAAATTTATGTATACGCCGCCAGCCAACGGGTACCCGGAGTGGAATAACAATCCCGAGCTGTACGCCCTGAACCGGATGGAAGCGCATACCGAATCGATTGCCTATGCGAGTGCGGAGGATGCGCTGATCGGCGATCCCTCCCGCGCGGCGGCGCGGCTGTCGCTCGCCGGCGCGTGGAAGTTCGCCTGGGCCCAAAAACCGGACGAGCGCATCCGAGACTTCTACCGTACGGACTATCGGACGGACGAATGGGCGGATATGCCCGTCCCGTCGCATTGGCAGCTACAGGGCTACGATTATCCGCAATATACGAATATTCGCTATCCGTGGAGCGAGCGGGAAGCGATCCAGCCGCCGTTCGCCCCGGTCGAATACAATCCGGTCGGCTCGTACGTCCGGCATTTTCGCGTGCCCGAAGGCTGGCAAGGCCGCCCCGTGTTCCTGAATTTCCAGGGCGTGGAGTCGGCGTTCTACGTCTGGCTCAACGGCGAGCTGGTCGGCTACAGCGAGGATACGTTCACCCCGGCCGAATTCGACCTGACGCCGTACCTCGCGGACGGCGACAACAAGCTCGCGGTCGAGGTGTACCGCTGGTGCGATGCGAGCTGGCTGGAGGATCAGGACTTCTGGCGGCTGAGCGGCATCTTCCGCGACGTGTACCTGCATGCGCGTCCGGATGCGCACCTGTACGATTACAAGGTGACGGCCGAGCCGGACGAGAGTCTGACGCACGGCGAACTCGCCGTCGCGGCGCGACTGGTCAACTACGACGGCCGTCATGCGAGGGCGGCGGCGCTGGAGGCGATGCTGTACGACGCGGACGGTCGGCCGGTACTGGACGCGCCGCTGCGCGCGGAGGCGGAGCTGACGGGGCGCATGGAGGCGGAGCTGGCGCTGCATGCGCGTCTCGCGGCGCCGCGGCTGTGGAGCGCAGAGCAGCCCAATCTGTATACGCTCGTGCTGAGCGTGCTGGATGCGGACGGCGCTATGCTGGAAGCGCACCGCAGCAGAGTCGGCTTCCGCCGCTTCGCGATCGAGGACGGCCTCATGAAGCTCAACGGCGAACGGATCGTCTTCAAGGGCGTCAACCGCCACGAGTTCCACTGCGAGAGCGGCCGCGTCATGGACGTGGCGACGATGCGGACCGATATCGAGCTGATGAAGGCGCACAACATCAACGCCGTGCGCACGTCGCATTATCCGAATCAGCCGATCTGGTACGAGCTGTGCAGCGAGTACGGCCTCTACGTCATCGACGAGGTCAATCTGGAGACGCACGGGCTGTGGACGTATGGTCAGCAAGGCGAGGGCGGCGCGCTGCCGGGCAGCAAGCCGGAGTGGAAGGCGAACGTGCTCGATCGCGCCAATTCGATGTACCAGCGCGACAAGAACCATCCGTCGATCCTGATCTGGTCGCTCGGCAACGAGTCGTTCGGCGGCGAGAACTTCCTGCACATGCGCGACTTCTTCAAGCAACGCGATCCGGGTCGTCTCGTCCATTACGAAGGGACGTTCCATCACCGCGAATTCGACGACGCCTCCGAGATCGAGAGCCACATGTATACGCAGCCGGCCGAGGTGGAGAAGTATGCGCTCGGCAAGCCGGCGAAGCCGTTCATCCTGTGCGAGTACAGTCATGCGATGGGCAACTCGAGCGGCAATCTGCACAAGTACACCGAGCTGTTCGACCGCTACCCGGTGCTGCAGGGCGGGTTCATCTGGGACTGGGTCGATCAGGCGATCCGTACCAAGGCCGAGGACGGCACGTCTTACTTGGCGTACGGCGGCGACTTCGGCGAGTCGCCGCACGACGGCAACTTCAGCGGCAACGGCCTCTTGTTCGCCGATCGCAGCGTGACGCCGAAGCTGCTGGAGACAAAGGCCTGCTATCAGAACGTGAGCATCGAGCCGCTCGACGCGGCGGCCGGACGGGTGCGCGTGACGAACACGCATCTGTTCACGGATCTGGAGGCGTACGACTGGGAGTGGCGGGTGCTGCGCGGCGGCGTCGCCGTCGAGACGCGCCGCGGTCGCTTCGCCGTGGCGCCCGGGATGACGGCAGAGCTGACGCTGGCCTATGAGACGACGCTGCAGACGGCTGCGGGCGAGGAGCTATGGCTGGACGTGCGGCTCTGTCTGCCGGCGGATACGCCGTGGGCGTCCGCCGGGCATGTGATCGGGCAGCGCCAGCTGCGTCTGCCGGCGCAGCCGCAAGCCCCCGCGGTCGAGACGGCGGGCGGGCTGAGCGCGGCCCCGCTGCTCGTCACGACGGCGGCGGACGGCCGGATTCAGGTGGCGGGCGAGCGCTTCGAGGCGGTCTTTGACGCGTCGACCGGCGGGCTGACGCGCTATCGCTGCGACGGCCGGGAGCTGCTGCAGGAGGGCCCGCGACCGATGCTGTGGCGGGCCTGGACGGACAATGATCGCGGCAGCAAGCTGGACCAGCGCAGCGCCGTCTGGCGCGAGGCCACGGAGGGCGCGACGGCCGTGCTGGCCGGGGTGGAGAAGGGCGAGCGGACGGTGACGGTGCGCCAGCTGTGGACGCTGCCGACCGGCGCCGCCTCGGCGCTCGAGGCGGCCTATACGGTGACGGGCGACGGCGCGATCGAGGTGTCGTGCGTGCTCGTGCCCGGCGATCCGTCGCTGCCGGAGCTGCCGGTGGTGGCGCTCCAGCTCGAGCTGGACGGCCGCTACGGGCGGCTGGACTGGTACGGTCACGGCCCGCACGAGAGCCACTGGGATCGGCAGCACGGCGCGCCGCTCGGCGTATACAGCGGTACGGTTGCGGAGCAGCTGACGCCGTATCTGAAGCCGCAGGAATGCGGCAACAAGGTCGGCGTGCGCTGGGCCGAGCTGTGCGACGAGTCGGGCGCCGGTCTGCGCGTCGAGGGCGCGCCGACGATCGAGCTGAGCGCGCTGCCGTATACGGCGCAGCAGCTCGAGGAAGCGAGCCACGCCTACAAGCTGCCGGCCTCGGAGCGCGTTGTCGTGCGCATCGCCGGCAAGCAGATGGGCGTCGGCGGCGACGACAGCTGGAAGGCCAAGGTGCATCCCGAATACACGCTGTACGCGAATCGCAATTACCGCTTCTCCTTCACACTGCGCGGACTGAGCTAGAGCGACGGCTCTCGCGTCGCCGGCTTGCCGGCGGCGCGAGAGGGAAGGGCAGAGCAGGAGAGGGCGAGCAGGAGTAAGCAGGAGCAAGCAGGAGCAAAAAATCAGCGCTAAGCGGCTCCCATGACCGTTACAATCCGCTTGCCCCCACCGCGGGCGCGGATAACAGAGGAGCCACCAGGCCATAGGACCATTATAGGGCCTCAGGTTCGCCTGGCAAGAACACTTGTTTGACAATATCAGTAAAACGCGTTATACTAGCATTTGTGTAAGAGTAGTGTACCCCTTGGATTTTCTTCGATTTTTTTAGGATTGTCTCCCATCCGTTAGGACATTTCTTTTATTCCCTTTCAAGCGAAATTCAATTGACGCTTTATTGCAATAAAGGAGCACGGATTCGCACTGGCGCTGGTCATGGAACCGCAAGGACGATCGAGAGGATAGGGCTTTCGTTGTTTTCGTGTAAATGTTGTGAAGATCCGCACGGTTACGCTACGTCATACGACGCGTTTCGCTTCCGGCCGCCAAGCTATGTTGCGGATTGCCGGACGCATGCAACGCGCACCATTACAGGCCCCTGCCGGGCACACGGCAGGGGCCGTCCAATTTTTTGCGGCGGCCCCGCCGACTCTGTCATGGAGCGTACCGTTCTGCAGCGGCCCGGAGTTCTTGGTAGGACATGGTCCGATCAGTCGTGGCACGGCTCGCTCTGTATGGCAATGCCCGCGCTGCCGGGACCCGGCAGTCTGCATGACCATGCCCGATTCGATTTATGCAGCGCGTCGCGCGCTTGACAGGTTCGATCGTGGCGGCGTTATTCGACGACCGACCGTTTGGGCGGCAGGCCGTACATTTTTTTGTAGACGCGGTTAAAATAATAGGGATCCGAGAACCCGACCTGCTCGGCAATGTCGGTGACCGTCTGCTCGGTATTAAGCAGCAGCTCATGGGCGGCGTTGACGCGGATCTGATTGATGTATTCGATCGGACTCTGGCCGGTCATGTCCTTGAATAGCGTGCAGATATAATTGGGCGTCCGGTCGACGTGGGCGGCGAGCCGCTCCAGGGTGAGCCGCTGATCGTAGCGGGTGTGAATGAAGCGTTGCAGCTCTTGGACGACGGCATGCTTGCGGGGGCTGTAGCGGCTGTGGGTCAGCTCGCGTCCGAACAGACAGAGCAACTCCAGGATGATCGCCTGCGTCTGCAGCTCGTAATAGAGCGGACGGTTCTCCCACAGCTCGGCTAAGGTCGACATGCGCTGCTTGGCATATTCGGCGTTGCCCAGCCGTACGATGCGCAGCTCGCGCTCGCATAGCACGGGCAGATCGGCCGGTGCGCTCGGCGCGGCGACGAAGTGCACGGACATCATCTTGTGATAGTCCGGCGGCACGGGGACGGCAGCGCGCGCGATGCCGATCGGGAGGTAGAGCATATCGTTTTTGTAGAGCCGCAGCGTCTCGTCCTCGAATTGGTAATCGACCATGCCGTCGGTGATGAGTGCCAGGATATGGGTGGGCACGTTGGACGGGCCGATGCGCCAGGCTGCGGTGACCTTGTGACGGCGGTTCATCATGCGAATGTCGAACATGGCGGCAGCACTCCTTTTCTATACGGGCGTAATTTTTTCTGAAAGTATTGGGTGAGGCATATTGATTTCTATTATAGCACAACCGGAGATGAGCGAATAAACTGTATATACAGGAGTGGAGTTGTGTGCCAGTCAAGATGGACGGGGCAAATAAATAATCGGAATATTGTCCGAAATTAGGTGAATCCTGCATCGACGGCATCGGCGCCGTCTTCTATACTTAAGCTATATCGTCAACCCAAGGAGCTGAAGGATATGACTGATTCCTCGCGCATCGCTCAGACGGAGGAGGGGGCTGAAGCCCCGCGCATCATTGATGCGGACGTGCATAATGCAATCGGCCACAAAGACCATCTGCTGCCGTTTTTGCCAAAAGCTTTTCACGAGCAGTGGCTGCGCGGCGGTCCCGGTTACGGGGGCGGCTACTACGGCAACAACAGCGTCAACCGCAGCGACGCTGTAACGGATACAGGCGGCGCGCCCGGCAGCGACCCGCTGTTTTTGAAGAAGCATCATCTGGACCGCTACGGCATCGACTACGCCGTATTGACCGGGTCGGGCATCCTCGGCATCTCGCTGAACCCCGATCCCGACTTTGGCAATGCAGTGGCAAGCGCCTACAACGACTGGCTCGTGGAGACATGGCTGAAGGCCAGCCCGCAATATAAAGGCTCGATCCTCGTCAACCACTCGGACCCGCCGGAGGCGGCCAAGGAAATCGAGCGAATGGCCCGCCACAAGGACATGGTGCAGGTCATTATGTGCAGCGGCTCGCGCCAGTTGTTCGGACAGCGTGTGTTTCATCCGATCTATGAGGCGGCAGCGCGCCATAACCTGCCCGTAGCAATTCATCCCGGCACGGAGGGTCGCGGCATCGCCGGTCCACCGACGCCGTCCGGCCATCCGACGCGTTACCTGGAATGGCACAACATCCTGCCGACGAACTACATGGCGCATGTGAATAGCCTCGTCTGCGAAGGCGTATTCGAGAAGTTCCCGGAGATGGTATTCGTCGCCATCGAGGGCGGTCTGGCCTGGCTGCCGCATCTGATGTGGCGCATGGACAAAAATTACAAGGGGCTGCGAGACACGGTCCCATGGCTGAAAAAGCTGCCGTCCGAGTACATTCGCAAGCACATCCGGCTGACGACCCAGCCGATCGAGGAGCCGGAGCGCAAGGATCATCTGAACGCGATCTTCGACATGATCGACGCCGATCATATGGTCATGTTCTCGTCGGACTATCCGCACTGGGACTTCGACAACCCGCAGATTGCGCTGCAGCAGATTCGCAAGCCGCTGCGCGACCGCATCTTCGCCCGCAATGCCATGGATCTGTACGGCCTGCACACCCGTCCTCAGGTGGGCGAGGGGGCGGTGCGAGCATGACGACCAAGACGCGGCACGACGTGGCATCGCTGGAGGAATTGCGGGAGAAGGGGAGGCTGATCGTGCAGGTCGGCAAGGCGGAGATCGGGCTGTTCGAGGTGGATGGCGAGGTGCGCGCATGGCGCAACCTGTGCCCGCACGCCTTCGCTCCGGTCTGCGAGGGTCGGGTGTGCGGCACCCGGCTCGCCTCGAATGTGTACGAATATGTCTACGGCCGCGACCAGGAAATTTTGCGCTGTCCGTGGCATGGCTGGGAATTCGATCTGAAGACCGGCCAGCATCTGGCGGGCGAGCAGAAGCTGCGAGGCTACAAGGCCGAGGTAGAAGAGGGACGGGTCTATATCGAAATGTAAGGCGGAGTGCCGACCAGCGGCAGTCCCCAGCCGAACAGGGTCGCCCAAGAGCGACCTTGTTCGGCATGCTGGCCAAGATGGAGACCGGGAATGAAAGCGCAAGCTTTTTCTGCATTCTCTTGACATTGATAATCGTTATCAATTAAAATGGGAAATGAAAACCGTTCGCTTACATAAAACGGACTGACGGGAGGGCGTGCAATGCCCGATAATCGCAATCTCTCGACCAATCACGAGGATTGGTTTTTATTTCATTTTTCATCGGTCAAGGTGCTGCGCCCGGACGAGCTGGTCGCGGCGCTGATGGGCCAGGGGGTGCTGCGCAGCACAGAGAGCGGCAGCTGGGAGCGACTGGAGAAGGGGCTGCCCTCGGAGGCGCATATCAACCGGCTCCACGTCCACGAGCAAGCACTATACGCCTGTACGAATCACGGCCTTTACTCGCTGCAGGGCAATGATGAGTGGAAGGAGACAAGGCTGGCGATCGGATGTTATCAATACAGGCAGCTCGGCAATCTGGCGCTGGCCGCGACGCAATACGGCTTGTGGAGCAGCGTAGGGGGCCATTGGACCAAAACGGCGTATGCCAGCTCGATCGTCTACGATTTCTTATACTTGCCGCAGTTCATCATTCTGGCGATGGATCACGGGCTCGCGCTGTATGACCGCTTGACCGACGCCTGGCAGGAATACGACTGGGGCGTGGCGGTGACGTCGCTGGCCATCTATCACGGGCATGTGCTGGCGGTCACGGAGAAGGGGCAGCTCATGATGGGCAACAAGCGGGGAGGCTTCGATAGCATACGCTTCGGCAAGCAGTTTATCTTCTCTGTCGTGAGTAAGGCGGGCGGCGTGTTCCTGTGCACGGACCGGGGCTTGTATCGCATGAGCGTATTGCGCGCGGGACAGCCGACGCTGATCTCGGTGAAGCTCGGCTGTCCGGTGACCGATATCGACATGGACGGGGACAATCTGTACATGGCAACCCTGTTCCAGGGCGTGCAGACGATGACCTGAGGCACGGCGCGGAAGCGAAAGTCGCGTCTAACTTCGCGATTGAAAGACAGACTAAGGGAGCGCCAGCCTCTATTATTGATAATGATTATCATTATCCTATGAAGGAGCGAAACACAAAATGGCTAAAGTAATCATCGTATACGCAAGTCTGGGCGGCAATACGGAAGAGATGGCGGAAGCGGTGGCTGCCGGAGTTCGGGAGGCGGGCATTGCGCCTGAGTTGCAGTCGGTGCTCGATGTAGAAGCGCCCGAGCTGGAAGGCTACGATGCGGTAGCGCTGGGGGCGTACACGTGGGGCGACGGCGATTTGCCGGATGAGTTTTTGGACTTCTACGACGGGATGGACACGCTGAATCTGGACGGCCGCATCTGCACGACCTTCGGCTCGGCGGATTCGTCTTACCCGATGTACGGCGCAGCCGTCGATCTGCTTGCAGACAAGCTGCTGGAGCGCGGCGCCGCTCAGGTGCTGGAACGGTTAAAAATCGAGCTGGCGCCGTCAATCGAGGAGCTGGGGGAATGTCGCGCCACCGGACGCCGACTCGCGGAAGCGCTGCTGGCGGCGCAGATCGGTTAATTGCGCAACAGGCAGCAGAGGCTGAGTTCGCACTTCGTCGAAGCAACTGGAGGCGGACGACGATAAGAGAGGAAGGAGGGAATTCGGTGGGTATGCTGTACGAGGTGATCACCCGGCATGAATGGACGGCGGATACGGAGCAGGATTCGCAAGAACAACGGGTCGTCGCAGGAGCTGCGGCGCGGGCGAAGCTGCTGGAGCTGTGCCGTCTCGAGGCCGATCGCAAGCTGCGGGAATATGAGGTTGCGGCTGGGAGACTGCGCGTATAAGATTAACGGTCGCACAGCCGTTGCGGCGGCAAGCGCATCTTTGCTAGAATAGGGGCATGAGCGGCGGGATGACAGCCGGGCGCAGCATAAGAGCGGCCGGTGTGTCCGCGCGGGAAGAAGGAGATGCGCATGAATCTGTTGGCGGCGGAGCAGCTCGGCAAGAGTCACGGCGAGAAGTTGCTGTTCGAGGAAGTATCGTTCGGTGTCGAGGCAGGCGACAAGCTTGGCATCATCGGGGTGAACGGGACGGGCAAGACGACGTTGCTGAATATCCTTGCCGGGCTGGAACCGCCCGATCGAGGACAGGTGGTGAAGGGCAGCGGAGTGCGGCTGCGCATGCTGGCGCAAAATCCGCCGTACGATCCGAATATGACCGTACTGGAGCACGTCTACCAGGGAGACTCGCCAGAGCTGCAGGCGCTGCGCAGCTACAGCGAGGCGATGACCGCATTGGAGCTGCGCTCCGGCGACGAGGCCGCGCAGCAGCGCCTGCTGACGGCCAGCCAGCGGGTCGAGACGCTGGGGGCCTGGCAGCTCGAGAGCGACGCCAAGGCCGCCCTGACGCGGCTGGGGATCGCCGACTACGGCGCGCGCATGGGCACGCTGTCCGGCGGTCAGCGCAAGCGGGTGGCGCTGGCCGAAGCACTGGTCCAGCCGTCGGACATTCTGATCCTCGACGAGCCGACCAACCATATCGACAACGATTCGGTGGCCTGGCTCGAAGAGATGCTGCAGCGGCGGCGCGGGGCGTTGCTGATGATTACCCATGACCGCTATTTCCTGGATCGCGTGACGAGCCGCATTCTCGAGCTGGATCAAGGACGAGCGTTTTTCTATACGGCGAACTACAGCCGCTTCCTCGAGCTGAAGCTGGACCGCGAGGCGCGCGAGGCGGCCGCCGAATCGAAGCGGGCCAAGCTGCTGAAGCAGGAGCTGGCGTGGATGCGCAAGGGCGCCAAGGCGCGCACGACGAAGCAGAAGGCGCGCATCGATCGATTCGAAACGCTGCAGCAAGAGCAGACGCGCGAGGCGGCGGGCAAAGTCGACGTCTCGGTCGCATCGACCCGGCTTGGCAAAAAGATCCTCGAGCTGCACGAGCTGGGCATGGAAGTGGACGGACGCGTGCTGATTCGGAACTTCAGCTATATGACGGTGCCCGGCGACCGTCTCGGCATTATCGGCCGTAACGGGCTCGGCAAGTCGACGCTGCTGCGACTCATTGCCGGCAGGCTGGAGCCGACCGCGGGCGAGGTCGTATTGGGTCCGACCGTCAAGCTGGGCTGGTTCACGCAGGAGCACGAGGAAATGGACGAGCGGCTGCGTCCGATCGAGTATATTCGCGAGGCCGCAGAACAGGTCAGGACATCCGACGGCACCATGATCGGGGCGTCGCAGATGTTGGAGCGTTTTTTGTTCCCTGGTCCGCAGCAGTGGACGCCGATCGAGCGGCTCTCCGGTGGCGAGAAGCGGCGCCTGCAACTGCTGCGGGTGTTGATGGAGGCGCCCAACGTGCTGCTGCTCGACGAACCGACCAACGATCTGGATATTGCGACGTTAACCGTACTGGAGGACTACCTGGACGAATACCCGGGGGTCGCGGTGATCGTCTCGCATGACCGCTACTTCCTGGACCGGACCGTATCGCGCATCGTGGCCTTCGAGGGGGACGGCGAACTGGCGCTGCACGTCGGCAATTACAGCGATTACGCAGCGCGCAAGCAGGAGGCGCTGCGCATGGCCCCGGGCAAGGCTCCGGCTGTGCAGGAGGGCCGGGAGGTCGCGGCGCTCGAGGAGAAGGCCGACTCCTCGTCCCGCTATCGGTCGCGCGCACCGCGAATGAGCTACCGCGATCAGCAGGATTATGAGCAGATCGACGGACGGATCGAAGCGGCCGAGCAGCAGTTGCAGCAGTTGACGGCGCAGATGGAGCAGGCCGGCAGCGATGCGGTGCGGCTCCAGGAGCTGGTCGCGGAGCAGCGGACTGCGGAGGCCGCACTGGACCGGTTGCTGGAGCGCTGGACAGAGCTGCAGGAGCTGGCCGAGCAGATCGAAGCGGCCAAGCATTAGCGCGCTCGATGGCTAGGCGGCAGCGCAGATCGAAGCGGCCGCTCGTATAGCGGCAAGCCGCAAGCCCCCGTGCCGACGCAGGAAGTGTCGGTCCGGGGGCTTGCGGTATTGAATCGCCGGGTATAGGCGGCTTCGCCGGGGCACATCTGTCCAGCCTCGTTCAGACTTGGCGTCCGCTCCAGGCACCCAGCATCCATACGTGCTTCTCCAGCTCGGTATGGATCGCGAGCAGCATGTCGCCAGTCGTCTCGTCGCCAGCCTGTTGAGCCAGCGTGATGCCTTGCTTGAGCTCGTGAATCAGCAGTGTGTAATCGACGATCAAGGCTTCGACCATCTGCTCCGCGGTCTCGTCGCCGTCCGCATCCTTGACCAGCGAGTGGGCGGCGTAATCGCTCATCCGTGCCAGCGGCTTGCCGCGCAGCGCCAGCAGGCGCTCGGCGAGCGTGTCGACATGCTGAGCCGCCTCCTCGTACAGCTCCTGGAACTTGGCATGGAGGGTAAAGAATTGCGGGCCGCTTACGTACCAGTGATAGTTGTGCAGCTTGATATACAGGACGCCCCAGCTTGCGATTTGACGATTGAGCAGGTCATGGATAGCCTGTGCAGACATGTTAATCCCTCCTGTTTTTCTATCATTTATGATGTTGATTGCGTTCGAGTTAGACAGAAGCGACGGGAGCGTGCGAGGCTTCGAGCGTTTCCAGCAGGCGCTCGCAATCCATCGCCGCCATGCAGCCGCTGCCGGCCGCGGTGATGGCTTGACGATACTTCGTATCCTGCACGTCGCCGCAGGCGAACACGCCGGGGACGCTGGTCTGGGTCGTGCCGGGCTGGACGACGATGTAGCCTTGCCCGTCGGTATGGACCTGCCCGTCCAGGAAGGCGGTGTTCGGACTGTGGCCGATGGCGATGAACACGCCGTCCGCCTCCAGTACGGTCTCCTCGCCGGTGGCGTTGTCGACTGTTCTGAGGCCGGTCACGCCCAGGCCGCCTGCCACGACTTCCACGGGCGTATGGTTCAGGCTCCAGGAGATTTTATCGTTTTGGCGGGCCCGGTCCTGCATGATCTTGGAAGCGCGCAGCTCGCCGCGGCGATGGACGACGCGCACCTCGGACGCGAAGCGGGTAAGGAAGCCGGCTTCCTCCATGGCCGAATCGCCACCGCCGACCACGATGATTTTTTTGCCGCGAAAGAAAAAGCCGTCACAGGTGGCGCATGTGCTGACGCCTCGTCCGACGTTGCTCTTCTCTCCGGGGATGCCGAGATAGCGAGCCGAGGCGCCGGTGGAGATGATCAACGTCTGAGCCTGCAGTTGCTCCTGACCGTCGACCTCGAGTGTAAAGGGGCGCTGGTCCAGATCAGCCCGAGTCACCCAGCCGCTCTTGAATACGGCGCCGAATCGCTCGGCTTGACGGCGCATGTTCGCCATCAGCTCGGGGCCGAGGATGCCCTCGGGAAAGCCGGGGAAATTCTCCACCTCGGTCGTGGTGGTCAATTGTCCGCCGGGTTCGGGTCCCTCCAGCACAAGTGGATTCAGATTGGCGCGGGCGAGGTAGATTGCGGCCGTGAGGCCGGCAGGGCCGGTACCGACAATGACCGTATTGTACATCAGAAAACAGCTCCTTTTCTTAAATGATAAAAATTATTACTTTATAATAATTATAAATAATAAAAGGAGTTTGTCAAGCGCGCGCCTGGACGCGGTCAACCGATAAAAATAACTTGATAACAATTATCATTCTTGTTAAAATACAAAGAGAAAGAAGGGACCGCAGATCCCTTCCTCCTGTAAGCCAATATTTTTTTCAATCACCGGTATCCTTTTTCACTTATTTGGGGTCAAATGTTTTGCAGTCAGTTTCTGCCGACTTGTGAGCGGTATTGCTGCTGTTGTTGACGATGTAGATCGAGTCGGCGCTGCAGCGATTGTTGCTTTGCCAGTTGCGGCATGAGCTGACCTCGCACAGGACGTCCTTGGCCATGGTGTTCACCTCCTCTCGCATGGAATAGCGTGATGCACCTGCATACCGTTGATTAAACAAGCGACAGCTTCTTTAATCGGCACGCGACCTCTCCGCTAGCGAGAGGTTATTTGCTTATTCAGGCCCAGCGTATCTTCCGGGACCTGATTTGACTTTACCAAATTTTCAGACAACTGACAAGCTCAAACAAGGGAGCGAGCCCCTATGGAATGGAATTTTGTATTTCGGATCGATTACCTCAGGCAGCACGGCGAAGAGCGCAACCTGAAGGGACTGATCTTCACGGATGGCGAGCGGCCCCCTACGGCCGATCAGATCGAGCAATTTTTGCGAGGCAGCGGGTACCGCGGCGCGCAGATCAAGGACCCGGAGCGGCTGATCTTCTTCGATCCCAACGGGGACGACCCGGTCGAGATTCGCATTGTGCGGCTGGGCAACGAAGAACGGCGGGAGGACGACCGCATCCTGCGCAAGCTCATCGACCATTTACGCAAGCATTGACAGCCTCCCGCCAGCCGCGACGAGCTAGCGCAGCACCTTGACGACGTATTCCCGACTGCGCGGACCGTCGAATTCGCAAAAGTAAAGGCCCTGCCAGCGTCCCAGCACAAGCCGCCCCCCGGCGATGGGTACCGTCTGCGAGGCACCGACGGTCATTGCCTTCAGATGCGAGGCCGTATTGCCCTCCGCATGTCGATACTTCGGATGCGTCCACGGGTAGACCTCGTCCAGCCGCATCAACACGTCCAGCTTGACGTCCGGATCGGCATTCTCCTGTATAGTGATGCCCGCCGTCGTGTGCGGGCAATAGACGACCGCGACGCCTTCCTCGGTCTCCGAGCGCGCGACCAGCGCCGCGACCTGCCTCGTGATGTCGATCATCTCGTCTCTGCGCGTCGTGCGCAGCGCTTCCTTGTATAGCATACGCGTCAGCCTCCTATTCGAATTCGGATAAATGTTAGCTCCTGTCCAACTCCAACCCTACTCAACCTCTGCCCTTTGGCTCTCGTTGAAGTGTGCCATGTGCGGCCGCGGTCTGTCAATCCGGCGCAGGAGGGCTGCCGGCGGCAGTCGATGTGCTCAATAGTGGGAATTATGTTATATTGAGTGGGACCCCCGTATTGCGGCTCCCCCTTATGGATAAGCTGTATGCAGCGTATGCCGAGGACTGCTCCGCATCAGGAATACATACTGTTATGGAACGTAAGCATAGAAGAAGAATACGTTTGGCTCGGAAAAGGAGTGCAACCATGAAAAAAGTACGAAAAGCCATCATTCCCGCAGGCGGTTTAGGTACCCGTTTTTTGCCTGCAACCAAGGCGCAGCCGAAGGAAATGCTGCCGCTGATCGACAAGCCCGCGATTCAGTACATTGTCGAGGAGGCGGTCGCCTCGGGCATCGAGAGCATCATGATCGTGACCGGCCGCAACAAGCGCGCCATCGAGGACCATTTCGACAAGTCCGTCGAGCTCGAGCACTCGCTCGAGACGCGCGGCTCCTCGGATACGCTGGAGCTCGTACAGCGCATATCCAGACTCGCGGACATCTGTTATATTCGTCAAAAAGAACCGCTCGGCCTCGGGCATGCGGTGCTGTCGGCGCGCACCTTTATCGGCGACGAACCGTTCGCGGTGCTGCTGGGCGACGACATCCTGCTCTCCGACCCGCCTTGTCTGGGCAGCATGATCGAGCGCTACGAGCAGGACGGCTCCTCGGTCGTCGCGGTCATGGAAGTGCCATGGGACCAGACTGAGAAATACGGCATTGTGGCGCTTGAGCAAGAAGGCGCGGACCGGGTGCGCGACCTGGTGGAGAAGCCGCCGCTCGGCGAGGCGCCGTCCAACCTTGCCGTCGTCGGCCGATATGTGCTCGACCCGGGTATATTCGACCTGCTGGCCGCGGCCAAGCCGGGCAAAAACGGAGAAATCCAGCTCACCGACAGCCTGCAGGAGCTGAATCGCCAAGTGCCGATCGCGGCGTACTGCTACGAGGGCAGCCGCTACGATGTCGGCGACAAGCTCGGTTTCGTCGAGGCCACGATCGATTTGGCGCTGCGGCGCGCGGATATGGCGGACGATGTGCGCAGCTACTTGCAGCGGCGCCTGGCTCAGGAGGAGTGTTAAGTAACTTGTTGAATACCCATGGGGGGTATGGTAAAATAGAAGACGGAGGTGGTGGGGATGACTGCCATGGAAGAGGCGCAGCCGCTCCGGCAAGAAGGAGACTGTCACGGAGCAGGCGAGCGCAAGGCGCACCACTCCGAGAAGTTCAAGTCCAATCTGCTGGCGCGGCTCAATCGGGTCGAAGGGCAGGTAAGAGGGATCAAGGGCATGATCGAGCGGGACACGTACTGCGACGACGTGCTCAATCAGATTGCCGCGGTGCAGTCTGCGCTGAATAGCGTAGGCCGGCTGCTGCTTGAAGGACATATGAAGAGCTGCATCGTGGAGCGGATTGAAGAGGGCGATCACGCCGTAGTCGACGAGCTGCTCGTGACCATCAACAAGCTGTTGAAATAAATGCAAGCGGCAGGTCTGCTGCTCCCCTGACCCGGGACGCTTGTACAATCTATGCGCAGAGAGGGTGGAAGGCAGATGCAACAAGCAACGCTGAACGTAAAGGGCATGTCGTGCAATCACTGCGTGCAAGCCGTGGAAGGCGCGGTGCGCGAGCTGGGCGCCGAGGGCAAGGTGCATCTGGCGGCCGGTACGGCTACAGTGACTTACGACGAGACCAAGGTGACGCGCGAGCAACTGGCAGCGGCCATCGAGGAGCAGGGCTACGACGTCGTCTAAGCCTGCGGGGTCCGGCGGCATGACGGCGGTCGGGCGACCGCCGGTGGCGGCGCGGCTGCTGCTGCAGGCAGGGCTGCTGCTGGATGCTTCGCAAGCCGCGTCAAACGATATTTGACTATGGTCCGCTATGCGGGCCTTTTTTTTGAACGAAAATATATGACATTTTCATCCTAACGGACAAAAATGGCGGCTGCAGGAGCACGGCGAGGGGAGCGGGGCGTGTAACCGCCAAAATGGCGGCTGCAGGAGCGCGGACGGGGGAAGAGGAGCGTGAAACCGCCAAAATGGCGGCTGCAGGAGCGCGGACGGGGGGGAGCGGGGCGTGAAACCGCCAAAATGGCGGCTGCAGGAGCGCGGACGGGGGGGAGCGGAGCGTGAAACCGCCAAAATGGCGGCTGCAGGAGCGCGGCCGAGGGGAACGGGGCGTGAAACCGCCAAAATGGCGGCTGCAGGAGCGCGGACGGGGGAAGAGGGGTGTGTAACCGCCAAAATGGCGGCTGCAGGAGCTCGGCCGAGGGGAGCGGGGCGTGTAACCGCCAAAATGGCGGCTGCAGGAGCGCGTAGCGGGGGAAGAGGGGTGTGTAACCGCCAAAATGGCGGTTGCAGGAGCTCGGCCGAGGGGAGAGGAGCGTGAAACCGCCAAAATGGCGGCTGCAGGAGCGCGGACGGGGGAAGAGGGGTGTGTAACCGCCAAAATGGCGGCTGCAGGAGCGCGGACGGGGGAAGAGGGGGGTGTAACCGCCAAAATGGCGGCTGCAGGAGCGCGGCCGAGGGGAGCGGGGCGTGAAACCGCCAAAATGGCGGCTGCAGGAGCGTGGCCGAGGGGAGCGGGGCGTGTAACCGCCAAAATGGCGGCTGCAGGAGCTCGGCCGAGGGGAGCGGAGCGTGTAACCGCCAAAATGGCGGTTGCAGGAGCGCGGCCGAGGGGAGCGGAGCGTGTAACCGCCAAAATGGCGGCTGTAGGAGTGCGGCCGAGGGGAGCGGAGCGTGAAACCGCCAAAATGGCGGCTGCAGGGAGCACCGGCCGATCGCAGACGGTCTCGCCGTTTCGCCTGGTGCGGCTTGCCCGCAATATGTCAGGTTGGAGTTCTACATGTACATACAAGAGGACTGTGCTATAATACAAGTGTGTCAGACCCGAAAAATTATGCAGCGAGGTGGATCGTGAACGTGGAGCAGCAGCCCAAATACAGACGGATCAAACAGGCGGTCCAAGCGTGGCTAGCCGAGGCGCGCTATCGGGCCCACGACAAGCTGCCGTCGGAGAACGAGATTGCCCGCGAATTCGCGATGAGCCGCCAGACGGTGCGGCAGGCGCTGGGCGAGCTCGAGCAGGAAGGCCTGCTGTACCGCGAGCAGGGCAAGGGCACCTTCGTCGCGGCCAGCGCGCCGGCGCCGCGCCGGGTCGGACAGGCGCTGACGATCGGCCTGATCACGACGTACATCTCCGATTACATCTTCCCGGTCATCGTGCGCGGCGTCGAATCGGAGCTGCGCGCGCGCGAGGCCGGGCTGCTGCTCGCCAGTACCGACAACGAGAAGGCCAAGGAGCGCGACAGCCTGCGCGCTTTGCTGCGCGAGCCGGTGGACGGACTCATTCTGGAGCCGACCCGGAGCGCGGAGGGCAATCCGAATTTTTCCGCCTTCCTGGCGCTGGAGGCGCAGCGGATTCCGCTGGTGATGCTCAACGAGCGCTACAGCGACATCGACGCGCCGTGTCTGAAGGTCGACGACGAGCTCGGCGGCTACCGCGCTGCGGAGCATGTGATGGCGCTCGGTCACACGCGGATCGCGGGCCTGTTCAAGACCGACGATTATCAGGGCGTGCATCGGATGCGCGGCTTCCGCCGGGCCTATCGGGAGCGCGGCCTCGTGCTCGATCCCGAGCTGCTGGTGCGCTACGCGACGCAGGAGCAGCACAGCAAGCCGGGGGAGCGGCTGCGTGCGCTGCTGCAGCGCGCGCCGGAGCAACGGCCGACTGCGCTCGTGTGCTACAACGATCAGCTCGCCGTCCGGATGCTCGACGTCATACGCGGCGCCGGCCTGCGCGTGCCCGAGGACATCTCTCTGATCGGCTTCGACGACTCGACGCTGGCGGTGGCCACCGAGGTGAAGCTGACGACGCTGACGCATCCCAAGACGGAGATGGGCAGGCAGGCGGTGCAACTGCTCTGGCGGATGATCGAGGGCGCAAGCGAGCGACCGCAGGACATCGTGTACGAGCCGCGGCTCGTGCTGCGGGAGTCGACCGCAGCCGCGCCATAAACCTTGCTTGAGCGCGACCAAAAACGTCCTCGCCGTTTCGACTTGTACGTACAACATGAACAGGGGTAAGGAGTGAGAGACTTGCTGGAATCGCTGAAGCAGGAAGTATGGAAGGCCAACATGGCGCTGCCCGAGCACGGTCTGGTGACCTTCACATGGGGCAACGTCAGCGGCGTCGACCGGGAGAGCGGCTATGTGGTCATCAAGCCGAGCGGCGTGCCGTACGAGGAGCTGCGGCCGGAGCAGATGGTCGTGGTCGACCTGGACGGCAATGTCGTCGAGGGAGATTGCCGGCCCTCCTCGGACACTGCGACGCACGTCCTGCTGTACCGGTCCTTCCCGAGGATCGGCGGCATCGTACATACGCATTCGCCCTGGGCGACCAGCTTCGCTCAGGCGGGCCGGGGGATCCCGGCGCTGGGGACCACGCATGCCGACTATTACTACGGTGAAGTACCGTGCACGCGTCCGATGACGCGCGCCGAGATCGAAGGGGCCTACGAGGCGGAGACGGGCCATGTGATCGTCGAGACGTTCGAGCGCGCGGGACTCGATCCGCTGCAGATTCCCGCTGTACTGGTGCATAGCCACGCGCCGTTCTGCTGGGGCAAGGATGCGGACAACGCGGTGCATAATGCGGTCGTGCTGGAGGAGGTCGCGGCGATGGCGCTGCGCACATACCAGCTCAATCCCGATACGCCGCCGATGGACCGCCATCTGCTCGACCGGCATTACCTGCGCAAGCACGGAGCGGGCGCCTACTACGGACAATCGTAATTGAGGGAAGGGGAGCGAACGATGGGCAAGCGTAAGTATGCAATTGGCGTCGACTTCGGTACGGAGTCGGGGAGGGCGGTGCTGGTCGATCTGAGCGATGGCGCGGAGCTGGCGGAGCAGGTGCTGCCGTACCGGCATGGCGTGATCGACGAGGCGCTGCCGGTGTCGGGGATCAAGCTGGAGCATGATTGGGCGCTCCAGCACCCGGCCGATTATATCGAGGTGCTGGAGACCTGCGTGCCGGCCGTCATGAAGGAGACCGGGATTGCCGCGGGCGACGTGATCGGACTGGGCATCGATTTTACGGCCTGCACCCTCGTGCCGGTCGACGCGGCGGGGCTGCCGCTGTGCTTCGACGAGCGTTACCGCGACAATCCGCATAGCTGGATCAAGCTGTGGAAGCACCACGCGGCGCAGGACGAAGCCAATCTGATCAACGAAATGGCCGCCTCGCGCGGCGAGCGCTTCCTCGCGCGCTACGGCGGCAAAATCTCCTCCGAATGGATGACCGCCAAGGCCTGGCAGATCCTAAACGAGGCGCCGGAGATGTACGAGGCGGCCGATCGCTTCGTCGAGGCGACCGACTGGGTCGTCTCCCAGATGACCGGCCGGATCGTGCGCAACAGCTGTACGGCCGGGTACAAGTCGATCTGGCACAAGCAGGACGGCTATCCGAGCCGCGACTTCTACGCGGCGCTCGATCCGCGGCTGGCCGATCTGCCGGAGACGAAGCTGCGCGGCGACGTCGTGCCGCTCGGCTCCAAGGCCGGCGAGCTGACGGCGGATATGGCGGCGCGCATGGGCCTGGCGGCCGGCACGGCGATTGCGGTCGGCAACGTCGACGCGCATGCCGCGGTGCCGGGCGTCGGCGTCGTGGAGCCGGGCAAGCTGGTGATGGCGATGGGCACCTCGATCTGCCACATGCTGCTCGGCACGCAGGAGCAGGAGGTCGAGGGCATGTGCGGCGTCGTCGAGGACGGCATCATCCCCGGCTATTACGGCTACGAGGCCGGCCAATCGGCGGTAGGTGACATTTTCGCCTGGTACGTCGAGCACGGCGTGCCTGCCTACGCCACGGCGGCGGCGGACCGCGAGGGCATCAGCATCCACGAGCTGCTCGAGCGCGAGGCGGCCAAGCTGAGTCCGGGCGAGTCCGGCCTGCTGGCGCTTGACTGGTGGAACGGCAACCGCTCCGTACTCGTCGACACCGACCTGACGGGCCTGCTGCTCGGCTGCACGCTGCTCACCAAGCCGGAGGAAATTTACCGGGCGCTGCTTGAGGCGACGGCGTTTGGCACGCGCAAGATCGTCGACGCTTTTCATCACAGCGGCGTCGAGGTGAACGAGCTCTATGCCTGCGGCGGCCTGCCGCAAAAGAACCGGCTGCTGATGCAGATCTACGCGGACGTCACGAATCGCGAGATCAAGATCGCGGCCTCGAAGCAGACGCCTGCGCTCGGCGCGGCGATGTTTGGCGCGGTCGCGGCCGGCGCCGCGGCCGGCGGCTACGACAGCATCGTCGACGCGGCTGCCAAGATGGCGCGCGTGCGCGAGGAGACGTTCAAGCCGATCCCGGCCAATGTCGCCGTGTACGACAAGCTGTACCAAGAATATACCGCCCTGCACGATTACTTCGGCCGCGGCGCCAACGACGTCATGAAGCGCCTCAAGGCGATCAAGGAAGAAGCGGCGCAAGCGTAGTAAGCGGGCGGGTGAAGGAGAACGGGTGAGCGAGCGTACCCTTAACGGCTTCAACGATCAGCCGCCTTAACGACTAGGGGCCTTAATGATCAGCGGGATTAAGGTTAAAGGCCCTTACATTTCAAAGTCCTTAAATTTCAAGATTCTAAATCATAACCGCGGGCAAGCATAGGGGTATTGCGCGCCGCTCCGCCCCGTCGGTCTGCGGCCCGCAGCAGATCGACGGGGTTTTTGGCGGCCAATTCTGCAAGGAAGCGGAGCGTGAACCGATGAACAGATGGAAAAGCGGCGCAGGCGCAGGGTGGCTGCTCTGCATAATGATCGCGCTGGCCTTGGTCGGCTGTACGACTGGAGAAACGAACGGACCCGAAGGGGCGACCGGCGGCGACGAGGCCGCTCCGAGCAACGCCCAGCCGGCAATCGAGCGACCTGCCTACGAGCAAAGCGGCGACAACGCTGCGTCTGCGCCCTTGGCTGCCGGGCAGGGCCAATCGGCTGAGGGCGATGGCGAGACGGATGAGGGGGCGGACGGACGAGGCGCGGCGGACCGCGCCGGAGCAGACGCGCCGCGCGACCCCTTGCCGCCGGACGATACGAATCATACGATTGGCGAGGAGCGTGCGCTGGCTCCGAATCGTTCAAAAAAGTATGAGCTGCCGGAGGGCTTCGTCTATTTGGACGAGGTGCTCGAAGGCGCGCAGTACGACATCCGGTATTACGGCGACAACAATTTTGTCGGGACGCGAATCGACGGGTATTTGGCGCCGCTGGCCATTATGCAGGAGGAGGCGGCCGGGGCGCTGCAGACTGTGCAGCAGGCGCTGCAGGAGGAAGGGTATGTGTTAAAAATTTTTGACGCCTACCGTCCGCAAAAAGCCGTCGATCATTTCAAGCGCTGGTCGCAGGACGCGACAGACACGAAAATGAAGGACGACTACTATCCCGAGCTGGACAAGCGTCGGTTGTTCGAGCTCGGCTTCATTGCCTCGCGCTCGGGGCATTCGCGCGGCAGCACGGTCGATCTGACGCTGGCGGATGCGGCGACCGGGGAAGAGGTCGACATGGGCGGGCCGTTCGATTTTTTCGGTCCGGTCTCGAGCCATGGGACCGAGCTGATCGGAGAGGAGCAGGCCGCGGCGCGGGCCGTGCTCAAGTCCGCGATGGTGCTAGGCGGGTTCCGCGCGTACGACAAGGAATGGTGGCATTACACGTACGAGAATGAGCCGCAGCCGCGGCGCTACTACGACTTTGACGTGCAGTAGCGATCCGAGCAGCACGTCGGACGCCTTTTCGGGCCAGGCTTGCGGGGAGGGATCCAATATAAGCTTGCGAGGGGAGCAGGGCGGCCCTACGGGCCGGAGGGCGCGATCAGCCGGCCGATCTCGGACAGGTCGTAGCCCTCGAGCGCCTCGAGCTCGCGGCGAAACGCGTCGGAGCGCACAATGCGCAGCACTTCGCCGATCCAGCTTCGGTTGACTGTCGTATCCAGCATGACCAAGTCGCAGCATTCGCGCAGCAGTGGGACGAATTCGACCGCGCCGGCGAGCATGGCGGCTTTTTCCATGCCGATCCCGACATCGGCTTCGCCGGAGGCGACCTTGGCCGCGACGCCGAGGTGATTGGTGGCGATGCGGTCGTAGCCGGCGAGTCCGGCGGCGTCGATGCCGTGCAGCCGCAGCTGCTCGTCGAGCAGCACCCGCGTGCCGGAGCCTTGCTCGCGGTTGATCAGGCACAGTCCGGGTCGGGCGAGATCCTTCCAGCTCTTGAGACCGAGCGGATTGCCGCGCTGTACGTACAGGCCGGCCTGCCGCGCCAGCAGCCGCACGATCCGATAGGGCAGGCCGACCAACAGGCGGCGCACGTACGGTTCGTTGTAGTCGCCGGTATCGCCGTCCAGCAGATGAAGGCTGACCAGATCGGCCTCGCCCTTGTACAGTGCGATCAGACTGTCCATGCTGCTCATATGCGAGCGCAGCGGGCGGATGCCGGATTCGCCGCCCTCCAGGTGCCGGGCCAGAATATCCAGGCTAGTGTCCTGTCCGGTAATGATCACGGCCCGCAGGTTGGCGTCTGCGGCCGCAGGCGCCGCCGCGCCCTCTCCCGTCTGCGCCGCGGCTGGGCTTGTGGCTGGCGCTCCTGGGCGCGCCGATTTGGCGCGTTGTTTGTACGCCTGCAGGTCGGAAGCGTCGACGCGCATTTGCTTGCCGACCCGGTAAGAAGGCAGTTCACCTTTTTTGATCAAATCATATACGGTCAGCTTCGATATTTTGAGCAGCTTGGCGATTTCCTCCGTCGTGTAGGAGATGTCCTCGGTCACGCGTATTCCTCCCCGATTGAACTGCTGTCATTGTAGCATACTTTCGGGACAGCGCGGTTTACAAACCATACAGGACCTTATATAATCATATTAATTATATTTAGATATAATGAAATGTATGGATTTGGAGAGGGGATATCTCGTTTGAATCGATTTCGTATGGTTTGGTTATTGTTGCTCGTGACTGTGTTGCTAAGTGCTTGCGGCGCTTCCAATAACGGCAAGGCTACGTCGCCGGAGTCGGCCGGAACGGCGGACAATGCGCAAGCGGCAGCGCCGGACGCAACCGGCGGCGCGGAACCCGGAGACTCGGGCAACGCCGCCCCGACGGAGGAGGGGGCGTCCGCCGGCGAGCTCGTCACGCTGACCGTCTCCGCAGCGGCGAGCTTGACCGATGCGCTGGAGGAGCTGGAGTCGCAATTCGAGGCGGCGCATCCGAATATTGAGCTGCAGTTCAACTTCGGCGGCTCGGGCGCGCTGCGCCGCCAGCTCGAGCAGGGCGCGCCGGCCGATCTGTTCCTCTCCGCGTCGATGCCGCATATGGAGGCGCTCGTCGAGGCCGGCCTGATCGCGGCCGATCAGCAGCGCACGCTGCTCGGCAATTCGCTCGTCGTCGTCGTGCCGGCCGATGCGCAAGAGGCGCCGGCCGACCTGGAGGCTCTGACGTCGGACGCGATTGCCCGGGTGGCGGTCGGCATTCCCGAGAGCGTGCCGGCCGGCGCGTATGCCCAGGAAGCTTTGATGAATGCGGGAGTGTGGGAGACGCTGCAGGCGAAGACCGTGCAGGCCAAGGACGTGCGGCAGGTGCTGCAATATGTCGAGACCGGCAATGTCGAGGCCGGCTTCGTCTACAAGACCGACGCGGCCTCGACCGGGGGCGTCCGGATTGCGTTCGACGTGGACCCCTCGCTGCATGCGGCCATCGACTATCCGGCCGGCATTGTCTCGGCGACCGGGCATCCGGAGGAAGCGCAGACGCTCTATACTTTCCTGCAATCGGACGAGGCGCTCGAGGTGTTTGAGACATACGGGTTTAGCGCTGCTCCATGATGGCGCAGCCTTTTGACTGGGCGGCTTTTTGGGAGCCGGTCCTGCTCTCCCTCCGGGTCGCATTGCTGGCGGGGACCTGTACGCTCGCCCTCGGCACGCTGGCCGCCTGGGGGGTGGCGCGCCGCCGCTTCCGCGGACGCGTCCTCGTAGAGACGCTGTTCATGCTGCCGCTCGTCTTGCCGCCGACGGTCGTCGGCTTCCTGCTCCTGGTGGCGCTGGGGCGCAACAGCGCGCTCGGCCGGTTGGCGGAATGGATCTTCGCGGCCCCGATTCTGTTCTCTTGGTGGGCGGCCGTCATCGCCGCCGTTGTGGTGGCCTTTCCGCTCGTCTACCAGACGATGAAGGTCGGGTTCAATTCGGTCGACCGTCATCTCGAGGATGCGGCGCGCTCCGCCGGCGCGCGCGAATGGCAGGTTTTTCGTTACGTGACCTTTCCGCTCGTCGGCCGCTCGTTCGCGGCGGCTTTTGTACTGGGCACGGCGCGGGCGCTCGGCGAATTCGGAGCGACGCTGATGATAGCCGGCAATATTCCCGGCCACACGCAGACCGTGCCGACGGCGATCTACGTCGCGGTCGATGCGGGACGGCAAGAGATGGCCTGGGCATGGACGCTGTCCATCGTGGCGATCTCGTTCGTGATGCTGCTGCTGACCGGCCGCGGCCGCGCCGAGCGCTAGACGCGGCGGCCCGGCGCTCAGCGCTGCGCCGCCTCTATCGCTCGGCGAGAGCGGACGGCCAGCCGCGCACCGAGCTGGAAGCGCGGAGCGGAAAGTGGTCAGCCAGCGCAAAGGAAGCGCAAACGGCAATCCGCTTGCGTTGAAAAGCTTTGCGGCTATCGATGAGCAGCATCATGCTTGATGCGGAAGCGATGACCGCATTTGCATCCCAAACAAACGAGCGCAGCATTCGCACACAAAAGCGTATAGCAAGTGCGCACAAATTCGCGTAGCACCGGAAAAAACAAAGAGGCCGACGGAAACTCCGTCGGCCTAAAGTATTGTATAAGGGGGGTCATGTCTATAAGAATAAAACATGAAGATGAACGTATCCTGAAGGAAATGTTTCAGTACGATTACAAATTTGAAAGCGTTAAGAAATACAAACTACGAAATACACGCTCGGCTTGCATGCCACACTTGGTTCGCATGCACAATCGGATTGCCTCCGTCGTCAAGGGATTTTGAAGCAAGTCAAACTGTAACGGTCATGAGCGACGCTTAGCGAGTCTTAACGAACGATCTGGCAATGTAACGGTCACCAGCGACGCTTAGCGCCCAATATCAAAGGAATAACGCGTCGCAAATGCGTCTAAGCCTCGCTCATGTCCGTTAGAGCCGGGGAACGAGCGAAATTGGATTCTAAGGACTTCCTGTGTCCGTTAGCGTACGTGCTGCGCCGCCCAGGGACGACGCAGCCGCTTCGCTTTATTCACTTGCTTCGCGTTATCTCATGCTTCGATTAAAAGATTAAAAAAGTTGAATTTCAACCGTATCCCCGGGCTGCAACGGCGCATACAGCAGCGAGAGGGGGACAGTCCGCCCATTCAGGCGGAGGGCGTAAGGCACCTGATTGCCGCCGACGAACACTCCGCCGACCGAGACAATATTGCCGCTTGGTCCGAAGCGGACCGCACCGGTGAAGGCCAGCGCCTCGGCGACGGTCAGACCCGGTCGGAACGGCACCCGGTAGGCCTGGGTTACAAACGGGTAGCGCGGTCCGCCGTTGAGTACGACCGTTACGCTGCGCGCACCGGGCCCCGGCGGAATCGGCACCGGGATGGGCAGCGGAATCGGCAACGGCCATGGACCGGGTCCCGGCGGAAACGGTCCCGGCCCCGGCGGAAACGGTCCCGGCCCTGGCGGAAACGGCCCTGGTCCCGGCGGAAACGGCCCCGGCCCTGGCGGGAACGGCCCTGGGCCAGGTCCGGGGCCCGGGGGCGGTGGAGGCGGGAATGGTCCCGGCCCCGGAGGCGGCGGGGGCGGAAACGGTCCGGGCCCAGGCCCCGGCGGAAACGGACCAGGCCCGGGCCCCGGTCCGGGAGGGCCGGGGGGCGGGAACAAGCCGGGCCCCAGCCCGCGCGTGCCGCCGCCGCAGCCGCAGCCGCCGGCACGCGGGTATGAGCGATTCGTACGCATTGATCCTTCACTCCTTTTGGTGAATGGTTCGCGGAGCGGGCGCATGCCCGCCCATCCATCTGCAAGCAGTGTATGCACGGTGCGCCCATTGCGCTACTCCGGGCTTGTCCTGGTCGTAGCGACGCGATACAATACGGGGGGAATAGCGGTCGGGCGAGACGCCCGGGAAGGAGTATGCCATGAGTGAGATGTTGGAGAGACTCCAGCGTGAAAAAATTGTCGCCATCTTTCGCGGCATCGGCCAGGATCATGCGGACGCAGCGGCCGGCGCATTGATCGAAGGCGGCATTACAATGATGGAAGTGACGATGAATACCGCAGGCGCGACGCGTATTATCGACAGCTGGCGGACCCGTTTCGGCGAGCAGGCGGCGATCGGGGCCGGCACGGTGCTGGATATGGGGATGGCGGTGGAGGCGATCGACGCGGGCGCGCAGTTCCTGATCTCGCCGAATCTGGACGAAGGCGTCGTGGCGCTGGGCGCTTCGCGAGGGGTATCGGTATGGCCGGGCGTCATGACGCCGACTGAGATCGTGCGAGCCTGGAGCGCGGGGGCCGAAGCGGTCAAGGTATTTCCGATGGGGACGCTGGGGTGGAAGTACCTGGCGGAAATTCGCGCGCCGCTTGACCAGATTCCAATGATCGCCACCGGCGGGGTGGATCTGGACAATATCGGAGACTACTTCCGGGCCGGCGCGTGCGCAGTCGGGATGGGCAGCAAGCTGGTCAATCTCGAATGGGCCCGGGAAGGCAAGCTGGATCAGCTGCGGGAGCGGGCTGCGGCATTTGCGGCGGCTGCGCGGGGGAGGCGTTAAACCTCAATCTTCCGCGGCGCGCGCCGCGGAGCTTGGACAAAAAAGGAGCCTGCGGAAGCTTCCGCAGGCTCAAGAGAGAAAATATATTAAAGGGGGGTCATGGGAACAAGTATACAAATGCAAGATGAACGTTACCTGAGTAGACGATTACAAAATCGTTACAAATTTGAATCCGTTCTCAATCTGATTTCAACCAAGGAGGTGGACTGACGATGGAAGCGTTGATTTTTTTTGTCGTGGTCGCAGCCGCTGCCGTCATCATCACGCTGGCGGTCGTCAAGACGAACAAGCCGCCCAAAAATACGAACCGCGAGGAGTAGCTGCGAAACACACCAGCACCGGCCGGGTACTAAAGCACCAGCAAAAGCACCAGCAAAAAACAACCCCCAAGACGGACCCCGACGCGTCTCCTCCACAAGCGGCAAGCCCCGACTCGCCTAACAGCGGCGCTGGGCATTGACAGCAGCGGTGCTGACGCAAGAATGGCGGTTTGAGACTACCCAGATACTGGGTATAATGAAGACGAACCGTTATACATCGGATAAACATCGGGAGGAATGCGAATGGCGAGGGTAGCGGCAAAATGGGGCGTGCTGGCCATGCTGGTCGTGGTGGCTGTCGGGTGGGACATCAAATTCGGACCGGTCAACGCGGATGCGTCGCGCATTGTCGGACTGCAGGAGCTGGAGCGCACGATTGCGAAGCAGCTCAAGCAGCGGCAAGAGGCGCTGGTGATCGAGTATGTCGGCGACCAGAAGGCGCTTTCCAAGCAACTGGCCGCGACCGTGAAGCGGGCCATCGCCGCCGATGATTACACAGCTTATGTCGTCGATTCGTATCATTATACGATCACCAGTTGGCCTGCCCACTCCAGAATCGAGCTGTCCATCGCCTATCGCGAGTCGCCCCGGCAGACGGCCGTCGTGGATCGACGGGTGGAGCAAGTCCTGCATGAGCTGCTGCGGCCGGACATGAATGATCATCAGAAGGTCAAGGCGATCCACGACTGGATCGTGCGTCATGTCGCGTACGACGAGTCGCTGAGCCGCTACACGGCATACGAGGCGCTGACCGAGGGGCGTGCCGTCTGCCAGGGCTATGCCCTGCTCGCGCAGCGGATGCTGGAGGCGGCAGGCGTGGAGAGTCGAATCGTAGAAGGAACGGTGAACACCGGCGATCATGCCTGGAACCTGGTGAACGTCAATGGCGCCTGGTACCACCTCGATGTGACCTGGGACGACCCGGTCCCGGATCGCCCGGGTGAGGTGTCCTATGCCTATTACCTGCTCAACGACGCGCAGATGCGCGAGCATCATGCCTGGACGCGCAGCTATCCGGCGGCGGTGCGCGATTATGCGCAGACGCTGCAGCGCCTCAAGGAGCGGGACCCGCAGCGGCTGGCGTTCTATACAACGGTGGAGCGCGAGACCGGGCTGATCTGGCTGCGGCCGGAGCATACGGCGGGCACGCCAGCCGAGCTGGAGACGCGTCTGGCCGATGCGGTAGCCGGCGGCGAGCGGAATATGACGGTGCGCTACACCCGCGGCGAACGGGTAGAGGCTGACGTCAAGGCCGCGGTGCTGGCGGTCGGAGCGATTTCCTCCTACCGTATCCGATATTCCGACTTTGGCGCGGCGGGCGGTGTGTTGTTGAAGCTCGACTTCCAACTGGACGAGCGCGCGGCCTAGGGTGTGCGGCCATCACTGGCTTAGCTTAGGGGCAGCTCCCCTTAATAATTGATCGGTTCAAAAAAAAGGACCGCACTGCGGGACCTGCCTCATGGCGAGGCGGCGCGGGCGGTCTTTGTCGTGCTGCGAGGCAGCCGGGCAACGGGAGCGCGATCGGACAACAGCGGGCAAGCGGATACCTGCGGGAGCTTCGGAGACGTCGCTTGTGCTCAAGGCGCGTCGGCGCGCCGACTGGCCGTCATTTGCTGCCAGACCGAGCCCGCCGCTTCTTCGCCGCGTTCGATCCGCTCCAGGGCGATCTGAGCCTGCAGCTTGACTTCGAATTCCGGGTCTTCCGCCGCCTTGTGCAGCGCCGGGACCGCGCGTTCGTCGCCGATCTCGTACAAATAACGGGCGGCGCGCCAGCGCACCAGCTTGTTTTTGTCCCGGAGGGCGTCGATCATAGGCGGAATCGCCGCCGGATCGCCGAGATCGGAGAGCGTATCGCCGGCGGTGCGGCGCACGGAGGCAGAGCGGTCCTGCAGGGCGGCGAACAGATGTGGCAGCGCCTCGGGGATGCGAAGATCGCCGAGGTAGACGACCGCCAGCCGCCTGATGGACGTATTGTCGTCGCGCACCGCCTGCGCAAACTGCGGTAGCAGCTCCGCTGCGGGCGCTACGCGTTCGAGCGCGGCGTAGCGCACCTGCCAGTCGGGGTCCTCGAGGCTGGCAGCCAGCGCATCGGGGCTGAGCGGCTCCGGCCGCGGCGCGGCCGGAGCGTCCTCGGGCGCCGCCTCGGCGCCGAGCGCGCGCGCGGCTGCGATCAGCTCGCGCAGCCGCTCCTGGGGATAGGCGGCCGTCAGCTCCGCGACGACCTCGGAGGCGATCTCCTCGGGCTCGCCGTAGCGCACCCCGAGCTCCTCCAGCCGGCGCTCGCGGATCATGCCGGAGCCGGCCGCTTCTTGCACGGCCGCAGCGAATTGCTCGGGCAGCGCGGCCCGCGTCTCCGCGTCTCCGGTACGCACGCGCAGCTGCATCGGGATGCCGCGGTACACTTGGACGAATACATGGGATTCGCCGTAGCTTTCATGCGGCACGCCGCCCTGTTCGGCCGATTCCTCGCCGCTGCTGAGCAGCGCGCGCGCCGCCTCGAGGATGCGCTGCCAGTCGGAGCCTGGCTTGCGGTCGATGGCGATGAAGTCGGCGGTGCGGAACAGGCTGCGCACGCCGTCGATGGCCAACAGCCCGCGCAGCGGCTCCGGCGCGCTGTCGGCGTCATCCTTTGTATAGCTCGAGCGGTGTCCGGGCGGGAGCTTTTCGTCCATATTCAGCTTCATCGAGTTGGGACTCGGCGTGGGCTCGATAGATAACAGTTTCATGGCGTATTCGACCTCCATTTTGCGGAATAATGAAGCGTATGGGTGGATTATATCACATCAAGCCATCGATCCCTATTCGTCGGGCTCGCTCGCCGGCTTGCCCTGCTCCGGCTGCGATTCACGCCCAATTTCGCCGCCGCGTACGATAAGGCGAGTCACTTGACGCGCTCGGCGGGAGGAAATAAGCGTGAAAAAAGTGAGGTTACACGGCGCAATGAGCGTCGGCGGCGGAAACAAGCGTAAAATACGAGGTTATAGCAGTAGGTCCGGGTTCAGCGCTGGTCAGAGGACAACGCCAGCCGTTGCCTTGTGGCAAGCGGGCGGTCGTCCTCCTGAATAAAAGGCGCCTGCGCCGCGCTTTCGTTTCGCTGCGGAGGGCGCGGGGTAAATTTGCTAACAAAGGGCCGCAATTGGTATCCTAAGCGAACAGCGACGAAATGAGGGATGACACCTTGCGCAGACTGCGCTTTACGAATATCGATCCCATAAAAACGGAAAAAACGCTCACCCATTTCAAGCGATGGCGGAAGGAGCGCGCCCGCAAGCTTCGTGACAAGGACTACACGTTCGTGGTGCCGGGGGTGGAGCCGAATTTGACTTATCTCGACCACAATCATCGCGAGCCGTCGCTGACCTGGATCGGTCACTCAACCTTCCTGATTCAGCATTCCGGGCTCAATATCGTCACCGACCCGGTATGGTCCGGCTCGATGGCAATGCACAAGCGGCTGGCCCGTCCGGGCATTGCCCTGCAGGATATGCCGCCGATCGATATCGTGCTGATCTCGCATTCGCACTATGATCATCTCAGCATTGCATCGTTGCGGCGGCTCGCCGGCACGAAGCTGCTGCTGGTGCCGATGGGCTTGAAGACGAAGCTGCAGCTCAAGGGCTTTTTTCGAATCCGCGAGTTCCATTGGTGGGAATCGGCGACTATTCGCGGCGTCAAATTCACCTTCGTGCCATCGCAGCATTGGACGCGCCGCACGCCCTGGGATATGAACCGCTCGCACTGGGGCGGGTGGATCATCGCACCTGCCGGCGGCAAGCGAGAGGCTGCGCCGCTGAGTCCGCCTCCAGGAGCGACCGTGCAGGAGCGGCTGCGGGGAGCATCGGCGGATCAGGAGACCCGCGACGGGGAGTCGTACGACGCTGCGGAGCAGGGCCCCGTCAGTGCTGAAGCGAAGCCTGGCGATCCTTGTGCTTCGGGCGCTCCGGGCGGGCACCGCACCGCCACGGAGCCGGGCGAAGTGCCGGCTCGGCCGGACGGCACCGTACCGCCGGCGGTACGGGCGTTGCAGGCCGGGGAGACGCATGCGGGCCCGGAATCTGGCATTGATGAGCAAGGAGCCGTTACATCGGATGTGTCAGATGCCGCGACACGGCCCAATGCTTCGAGCGAGGCACGAACGCCGCGTACGACAAATGAAGCGGTAACGTCGAGTGAGGCGAAAGCGTCGAGTGAAGCGCAGCGACCGTTTGTCTGTACGGCACCGACCCTGTATTTCGCGGGCGATAGCGGGTATTTTCAGGGCTTCCGCGAGATCGGCAGGCGGCACAAGATCGATGTGGCGCTGATGCCGATCGGCGCATACGAGCCCGAGTATTTCATGTCGCCCCAGCACGTGACGCCGGAGCAAGCGCTGCAGGCGTTCCTGGATACAGGGGCGACGTGGTTCGTGCCAATGCACTACGGATCGTTCAAGCTGGCCGACGATACGCCCCGCGAGGCGCTGGATCGGCTCGAATCGGGCCGCCGGGCGCACGCAATCGAAGAGACGCGCGTCGTCATCCTGCCTCATGGCGAGACCTGGCGGCTGTCGGGCGAGTAAACGGGCGCGTATTTCCGTGTCGAGCCAGGCTGACCGTCTCGCCGGTGCATGAGGCGGACGCCGAGAACCCCGTCCCGTGTCGAGAACGGCGTCCTGTGCGGCAATGCGTGAATAGCGTGACGATGTGTGGTAGTGCGTGAATAGAGTGACGATCTGTCGTTAATGGGCGGCGCCCGCGCCGCCTTTGTGGTATAATGGCTAGATAGTTCAAATCTGTGAGCGAAGGACGGGATTTTTTCGATGATTAGCACAAGCGGCGTGACGTTGCGCTATGGCAAGCGCGCGCTTTTTGAAGATGTGAATATCAAATTTTCGCCCGGCAACTGCTACGGTCTGATCGGCGCGAACGGAGCGGGCAAGTCGACCTTCCTGAAGATCTTGTCCGGGGAGATCGAGCCGACGGGCGGCGAGGTGCATATGACTCCCGGCGAGCGGCTGGCGGTGCTGAAGCAGAACCATTACGAATATGACACCCACACGGTGCTCGACACCGTCATCATGGGTCACAAGAAGCTGTACGACGTCATGCAGGAGAAAAACGCGCTCTACGCCAAGGCCGACTTCTCCGACGAGGACGGCATGCGAGCAGGCGAGCTGGAGGCCGAGTTCGCGGAAATGAACGGCTGGGAGGCCGAGTCCGAGGCGGCCTCCATGCTCAACGGACTCGGCATCGAGACCGAACTGCACGACAAGCGGATGGAGGAGCTCGACGGCAATCAGAAGGTGCGCGTGCTGCTGGCGCAGGCGCTGTTCGGCCGCCCGCAGATCCTGCTGCTCGATGAGCCGACCAACCATCTGGACCTGGCATCGATCGGCTGGCTGGAGCACTTCCTGGCGGGCTACGAAGGCACCGTCATCGTCGTCAGCCATGACCGTCACTTCCTGAATACGGTCTGTACGCATATCGCGGACATCGACTTCGGCAAAATTCAGCTCTATGTCGGCAACTACGACTTCTGGTACGAATCGAGCCAGCTGGCGCTGGCGCTGCAGCGCGACCAGAACAAGAAAAAAGAAGACAAAATTAAAGAGCTGCAAGCGTTCATCCAGCGCTTCAGCGCCAACAAGTCGAAGGCGAAGCAGGCAACATCGCGCCGCAAGCTGCTCGACAAGATTACGCTCGACGACATCCGGCCGTCCAACCGCAAATATCCGTTCATTAACTTCAAGCCGGAACGCGAGGCGGGCAAGCAATTGCTGCTGATCGAGGGACTGACCAAGTCGATCGACGGCGAGAAGGTGATCGACAACTTGACGCTGACCGTCAACAAGGGCGACAAGGTCGCGCTGGTCGGCCCCAACTCGCTGCCGAAGACCGTGCTGATGCAGATCCTCGCGGGCGAGCTCGAGCCGGATGCGGGCACGTACCAATGGGGCGTGACGACGACGCAGGCGTATTTCCCCAAGGACAACGCGCCTTACTTCGACGGCAAGGAGATGAACCTGGTCGACTGGCTGCGCCAGTACTCCAAGGATCAGGACGAATCGTTCATTCGCGGCTTCCTCGGCCGGATGCTGTTCTCCGGCGACGAAGCGCTCAAGAAGGCGAGCGTGCTCTCCGGGGGCGAGAAGGTGCGCTGCATGCTCTCGAAGATGATGCTGTCCGGCTCCAACGTGCTCATGCTCGACGAGCCGACCAACCATCTCGATCTGGAATCGATCACCGCGCTCAACAACGGGCTGATCGACTTCGACGGCACGATGCTGTTCACCTCGCATGACCATCAGTTCATCCATACGATCGCCAATCGGATCGTCGAGCTGACGCCGGAGGGCGTGATCGACCGCGTCACGACGTACGATGAATATCTGGAGAGCGACGAGATCAAGGCGCTGCGCGACAAGATGTATGCCGCGGCTACGGCTTGATTGCCTTTCCGAATGGCCCGTCCCTTAGCTGGGGCGGGCTTTTTTGAATATAGAAAGTATATAAGCCGCCTGTTTTAGACGCGATTCGACAGGGTAATCTAACGGTATCGGCGAAATTTCGCAACTTTTGCAGCTGCCGCGACGTATCAGGTACAAACGGCACGCAATTGACTCAAAGGAGAGAGTGACTGAGATGGCATCCTTTTTTGACAAGATGAAGCAGGGCGCTTCGGACGCAGCCAAGCGCGCGCAGCTGACCGTGGAGACGCAAAAACTCAAAAGCCAGGCCAGCGGCAAGGAAAAGGAAATGGAACGCGTCTATGCGCGTATCGGCAAAGCGGTCTACGAATCGCACAAGGCCGGAGATATCAGCGCCTCGGAGGCGGAGGTCATGGACTACTGCGCCGAGCTGGAGGAGATGGAGACGGAGATTGAGCGGCTCGAGTTTCGCATCAAAACGCTCAAGGCGGTGAAAACCTGCGACTGCGGCAAGGTCGTAGCGGCGGATGTGAAATTTTGTCCCGACTGCGGCAAGCGCTTCTCCGACGAACCGCGGCAGGCGGATACGACCGGCGATATCCGGGTCATCTGCTCTTCCTGCGAGACGGAGAACGACATGAACGCGAAATATTGCATCTCCTGCGGCGAGGATCTCGCCGCCGTGTAACGCAAAACGAGCGCCCACAGCAATGCCGCTGTGGGCGCTCGTTTTGGCCTGAGGAGAACACTCTTGCTGCCCAAGCGCGGACAGGTCCAAGCGCGGACAGGCCAAGCTGAAGCATCGTCCTCGGGTCGCCGGCGGATGGCGCTCGACTGGTTCGCGCGGCTCTATCGCCCCTCTCAACCGAACGTCTTGACGATGTTGTCCCATGCGAAGATATGCCACCCGCCGATGACGGCGAGCGTACGCACCAGCACAAGTGCGAGGCCATGGCCAACCGTTACGCCGCTATCCGGTATCGGTATGCTATCGATGCGCATGGGCATTGCGCCATTGCTCGCTGGATCAGGACCGCTGGGCGTTCGCCCTGCGCCGAGCTGTGCCAGGTCGTCGCCGGCCAGCGTCAGCGGAGCGGTGCGGGAGCAGAGACTGGCGTGCAGCATGCCGTCTTCGCCAAATTTCGCGTAGACGATGTAGGCGGTGCCGATCTCGAAGTCGACGCCGCAGCTCGCGCTGCTGCGCACCGTATTAACCTGCGCCTGTTGCTCGATCTCGCCCTTCCACACTTTATCGACATCGAAGGTTGCGAATACCGGGTCCGCCGAAGAGATCGTGCCGTCCGCTCGGTTCGGCTCCTCGACAATCGCACCCAAGACGGTGCCGGAGAATACGGCGTCCTTGGCTTCCATTTCCTCCAACGGGGTGCCCGGCGCGACACAAGAGCAGGCTTGCGCCTGCCTCGGAACGGCGACCAGGGTCAGCATCAGCAGAGCCGCGGCAGCGGCGCAGAGCAGCGCTTTCCCGTACGACAGGGTTGCGTTTTTCATTCGTGTATCGTCTCCTTCACAAATTTGCCATATGTCTCTCAGACGCACTTCTCCAGAAAAAGGTTGCCTCTTCTCTTCCATTACACGCATCGATTCGGATTAACACGCGAGCGAAATCAGGTCCGCGACGCGTACGATTCACCGCATGGCGGCACCCGCCGGCACCCGCTACAGCGCGGCCTGAAGCGCGGTCCGGAGCAGTTGGCACGAGGCAAAGCAGTTGGGCCGGCGCAAAGCAGTTGGAGGATCGCAAGGCAGTTGTGGCGCGACAAACATGTTGTCAACGCGCATAAAAGTCCTCCCGCGGTCAACACTGTTTCTCTAGACCCACACGTATGCGGTCGGGTATGATACCAAAACAATGTGAAATGCGGTCCGGAGGTGGCTCTGCTGAATCAGTACGAAGAAATTAAAGCCGGTGAGCGGGGGGCGTGGGTGAGCATCGGCTCCTACCTGCTGCTCTCGGCCGTCAAGCTCGGCGCGGGCTATTGGTTCGTGTCGCAGGCCTTGATTGCGGATGGTCTGAACAACGCGACCGATATTGTCGCTTCGGTGGCGGTACTCATTGGCTTGCGCATCTCGCAAAAGCCGCCGGATCACGATCACCCGTACGGCCACTTTCGAGCGGAGACGATCGCGGCGCTGATCGCTTCCTTCATCATGGCGACGGTCGGCCTGCAGGTGCTGATCGAGACGGTGCGCTCGCTGTTCGTCGATGTGCACGAGGCGCCGAGCATGACGGCTGGCTGGATCGCGGTCGCCGCCGCCGTCTTCATGTACGCGGTCTATCTGTACAACAGCAGGCTGGCGAAGCGGATTCACAACCAGGCGCTGATGGCGGCCGCCAAGGACAATCTCTCCGATGCGCTGGTCAGCACGGGAGCGGCAGTCGGCATTTTCGGGGCCCAGCTCGGCATGCCCTGGCTCGATCCGGTGGCTGCGCTGGCAGTAGGGCTCATCATCTGCAAGACGGCATGGGATATCTTCTACAGTTCGACCCACGCGCTCACCGACGGCTTCGACGCCGGAGAGCTCAAGACGCTGCGGACCACGATCGGCCGCATCGAAGGCGTACGGGGCATCAAGGACATCAAGGCGCGCGCGCACGGCAGCCAGGTGCTGATCGACGTCATCGTCGTCGTCGATGCGCGGCTGTCGCTGGTCGAGGGCCACCTCATCAGCGACGAGATCGAGCGGCGCATGGAGAGCAAGCACAACATCATGAACGTGCACGTGCATGTCGAGCCGGAGGAGCGCGGTGAGGCGGATGGACAAGCTGCGGCCAGGGAGTAGCGAGGGGCCGCCCGCCCCGCTGCTGGTCGCCTGCGCGACCGGCAGCGCCGCTTGGGTGAATGCATCCCGGATGAGGCGTGCGCACAAGCATAAAAAAATCCCCGTGCCCTCATGGCCGGGGATTATATTGATTCAGGCTGTATAGGCGCGTAGTCGTGAAGGCGGCTAGGGCGCCGTTATTCGTGCGGTCGGCGCCGCGCCACGCCGCTGTCGATCGCGGCTTGCACGACGCGGCGCCGCACTTCCTCGACGACCCGCTGGTTGAATACGCTGGGAATGATATAATGCCGGCTCAGCTCCTCCTCCGAGACGACCGAGGCGATCGCCTCCGCCGCCGCGAGCTTCATCGGCTCGTTGATCAGCGGGGCCCGGCAGTCGAGCGCCCCGCGGAAGATGCCGGGGAAGCAGAGCACGTTGTTGATCTGATTCGGATAATCCGAGCGCCCGGTCGCGAGTACGGCGACCAGATCCTCCGCCTGCTCGGGGAGGATCTCCGGATGGGGATTGGCCATCGCGAAGACGATCGGCTCGTTCGCCATGCTCTGGATATGCGCGCGCGTCAGGATGCCCCCGGCCGATACGCCGATGAAGACGTCCGCGCCTTGCACCGCTTCGGCGAGTCCGCCGTTGCGCCGCTCGGCATTCGTATGCTCGGCGTACCATTGCCACATCGGATGCGCGTAGCTGCGGTCCGCGGTCAGGATGCCGTCGCGATCGACGCCGACAATATGACGCGCGCCGCCGGCGAGCAGCATCTTGGTGCAGGCGGTGCCGGCGGCGCCGATGCCGCAGACGACGATGCGCACATCCTCCAGCCGTTTGCCGGCCAGCTTGAGCGCGTTGAGCAGCCCGGCGTAGAGCACGACCGAGGTGCCGTGCTGGTCGTCGTGGAATACCGGGATATCCAGCTCCTCACGCAGCCGCTGCTCGATCTCGAAGCAGCGCGGAGCGGCGATATCCTCGAGATTGATGCCCCCAAAGGCCGGCGCGATTGCCTTCACCGAGGCGATGATCTGCTCGGTGTCCTGCGTGTCGAGGCAGATCGGGAAGGCGTCGACCTCGGCGAACTGCTTGAAGAGGATCGCCTTGCCCTCCATGACCGGCATCGCCGCATGCGGTCCGATGTTGCCGAGGCCGAGCACAGCGCTGCCGTCGGTCACGACGGCGACGGTGTTGCGCTTGATGGTCAGGTTGAACGCCTTGGCCGGATCGGCATGGATCGCTTCGCAGACCCGGGCGACGTCGGGCGTATAGACGCGGGAGAGATCGTCCCGATTCTGGATCGGCGTCTTCGGTTGCACGGTCAGCTTGCCGCCCAGATGCAGCAGGAAGGTGCGGTCGGACACATTGACGACGCGGATGCCCTCCAGCGCGTCCAGCGCGGCGACGATCTGTTCGGAGCTGCCGCCCTCGCCGAATTTGACGGTCAGATCGCGGACAGTCCGATCCTTGCCGGTCTGGATGATATCGATGGCGACGACGTCGCCGCCGGCTTGTTCGATTGTCGAGGCGGCGCGGCTGAAGTTGGCGAGCTTCGTGCTCAGCTCCAGGCGCAGAATGATCGTCTTGCGGTCAAGCGAGGTTCCTTGCATGGCGCTCTCCCCGTTTCCCCTTATAATGTGGCGCAAGTTGCGGCGCGTGGTGCAACGCGCCTACGAAATGGACTTGGCCTGCAGCATGCGCAGCACGGCCCGCGAGCATTGCGTCGGATTGTATTCCTGGTTGCGCTTGGTGAGCAGCGTCCTGCGGTATTCGCCCGATGTGTACGGCTCCTGAATCAGGGTGAACCACTTGTCGATCGTCTCCTCCGACTGCAGCGCCTCCCCGAAGCCGCCGGCGATGAAGTAATCCATGTTCTCCTCCTCCTGCCCGGGGATCGGCTCGTAGAAGAGCATCGGGATGCCCTTGCTGAGGCCTTCCGTGCAGGTCATGCCGCCGGGCTTGGTGACGAGCAGGTCGGAGACGTCCATCAGCTTGCTGACTTCGCTCGTGAAACCGATGATCTTGATGTTCGGATGGCGGAACGCCCAGCTGGCGAGCAGCTCCTCGCGCATCTTGTCGTTGTTGCCGACGCAAAAGACGAGCTGCACGCGGTCGCGGTAGCGCGTCATGTATTCAAAAAGGCTGTCCGCTCCGAGCAGTCCCCAGCCGCCGCCCATGACGAGCACCGTCGGCAGCTGCCGCAGGCCGAACTGGGCGCGCACGTCGGACTTGTCGTAGGTCGTCCAGAAGTTCGGATGCACGGGAATGCCCGTCACCTCGATCCGCGCTTCGTCGATGCCGTGATCGGTCAGCTTGTGCTTGACCATCGGGGTGGAGACGAGGTACTTGTTCACTTCGGTGCTGATCCACGTGCCGTGCGCGTCGTAATCGGTGATCAGCGTATAGAGCGGCACGTCCAGCCCGAGCCGTTTCAGGCGGGCCACGACGGCGTTGGGCACCGGGTGGGTGCAGATGATCAGATCGGGCTTGAGCTGGGCGATGACCTGCGACGTCTGGGTGTAGAAGACGCGGTGCAGCGCGAGCTGGGTGAACCGGTTGAGCGATTTGTGGTATTGCGTGCGATACATCATGCCGACGAGCTTGGGCTGCTTGCTGACCGTCTTGCGGTAGGCCGACATGATCCAGGGGCCGACCACCGGGTTCAAAAATTTGCCGAGCTCGATTACACGGGTCTGTACGCCGTGATCCAGCTGCCGCAGCCCCATCGCCAGCGCGTACGCGGCCTGGGTATGGCCGGAGCCGAATCCTTCAGAGAGCAGGAGCACTCTTTTCTTGCGCATCGTCTCACCTACTTTTCCTACCTACCATATTACGACTTGGCAGCGCCTTAGACAAGGCGCGGAATCGCATATGCGCTTAAAATGAACCTTAAATTATGCTAAAATTCTTGAAAACGCATGGGGAGGTCTTGACATGGAAGCGAGTCAAACGGAAAAGAACCTGCCGCAGCCGGGCGAACGGGTGCGCATGAGCTATAAATCGGGCGTCTACGTCGGCGAGGTGACTGAGTGGAGCGGCGCGCGCGCTGTGGTGAAGGTGCTGGCCGTGCTGAAGCATCCGGAGCAGGGCGATCTGCATCATCCGTACGATCCGGACGTGCCGATGTTCCACGAGCGACGCGCGCTGAGCTACACGGAGAAGGCGCTCGCGCCGGCGCGCGACCTGCAGCCGCACACCGGCGCGGTGCCGGATTACAAGGAATCGCTGCAGCGCGCGCTCCAGCAAGAGCTCGCGGCCCTCGACAAGCTGGAGCGCTGGGCCGCGCGCGGCCTCGAGCAGCTGCAGCGCCTGAAGAATGAATATTAGAAGCGCTATTTATTAATGAAGGCGGTCTTGAGCGTGCCACGGTATTCGACCTGGAAGCCGAGCCCGTCGGCGAGCACGGCGAGCGGCACGTAGGTCTTCTGTTCCTTGCCTACGGCATGGAGGAAGGCCGGTGTGTCGATCGCCACGCGCTGGCCGTCGACCAGCATCGTCTGCGCGCCGATGGCCAGGGCGACGGCACGCTCGCCGTAGGTGATCGTGACGGTCTTGGTCTGGTTGTCCCACTCCGTCGTCGCGCCCATCGCATCGGCGATGTCGCGGAAGGCGAGGTAGGTGCGGTTGGCCTTGAGCACCGGCTTGTTGGCGGTGATCAGCTCGCGGCCGTCGACGACGACGGAGATGCCCACGCCCTCCGGACGCGGCTCGACGGCGCGCGCCTCGCCCCAGATCGCCTCGGCGAAGGCGTCGCCGATCGCGGCATAGCCGGGCTGCGTCGGATGCAGATCGGCGATGCCGTCGGACAGATAGGCGCTGACGAGCGAGGTGAACTTGCTCTCCTGACCGACGAATGCCTCGCCGGAATAGGCGACCGCGACGTCGGGACCGTCTCCGCTCAGCTCGCCGGCCAGCGCGCCCAGCCGCGTGCGCACCTGCTCCAGCGTGTCGAGCAGGAAGGCGTAGTCCGAGTCGTCCAGGCCGAGCGCGCCCAGCGTCAGGCGGCTGTCGGGCAGCGGGGAGTAGAGGTCGGAGACAACGATGCGCGCCTCGGGCGCGAGCTCGCCGATCAGCTCCAGCGACGTCCTCAGCTCGTCCATGTAGGCTTCCAGCGCAGTCTCCAGCCACGCCTCGGCCTCGTCCCGTCCGTCCGCCAGCTCCTGGACGAGCGGCGAGAAGTCGTTGCCGCCGATCGTCACGACGACCAGGTCGGCCGCGGCCAGATCGGTCCGCAGCTGCGGCGTGGCCGCGGCCATGGTCGCGGCGCGCGGATCGGGCAGCCCCGACTGGATCGCCTCGGCGCTCGGCGCGGCGCCGCCGGCCGCG
>NZ_JACXIZ010000045.1 GCF_014705605.1 Paenibacillus sabuli | reverse complement strand
CTGCTGGGGACAGCGCCACGAGCGTGACGCAGGACATTGAGCTGCCGACGAGCGGGGCAAGCGGCACGACGATTACGTGGTCGAGCAGCGACTCGGCTGTGGTGGGCACGGACGGCACGGTGACGCGTCCGGCGTACACGGAGAGTGACGCGAGCGTGACGCTGACGGCGACGATTAGCAAGGGTACGGAGAGCGATACGCAGACTTTTACAATGCGCATCATGGTATTGCCTGCACCACCGCCAGTAGCGGGAGAAGATGATGATCACGACAATGAACCCGATGAGCAAGATGAGGAAAACGAACAAGAGAGCACGGGGCGCTTCGACCTGATCATTAATGGTGAGCAGACATCCGTCCTGGCTGCAACGAGGACCGAGCAACAGAATGGACGTCCGCTCTATCTCATTCGCCCAGTCGATGAAGAGCAGTTCCTGTCCATTGTGGAAGCATTGCCGGAAAATACGACGATCCGAATCGATGCTGGTGAACTAGAGCCAATGAGCGACGTGTCAATTGAATGGAGCTACGACGCAACCCGGCTGCTGGCGAACAAGGGCATTAACCTGGTCGTGCAAGCACCAGGAGCCACGCTACAGCTCAACATAAACGCGATCCCGCTTCCCGACATGCAGGAGGAGGGGCAGGACGCGCAGACGGCCCAGCTTCGCATTGCGATCGGCATGCTGTCGGCCAACGACACCGCATTGCTCGATGGAGAACTGCCGGGCGAGCAGATCGGCGAGCCTGTGCGGCTGAGCATCGCAATCCTCCAAGGCGGAACACAGCAAAGTCTTTCGAATTGGCGTGCATATGGAATGCTATCGCTGCCGTTGCCGGAAGGGGATGCCAGGGAACTGACGCCCACGATGGTATGGCTTGGCGAGGACGGTACGCTGCTCCCGCTGCCGACCCGGTCGGCAGGTATGCGGGTGGCTCAGGCGCACAGCAGGTTGGATGGGGTGTTCGCGCTGATCCACCATACTCCGTCCTTCGAGGATATCGAAGGGCGCTGGAGCGAAGCGGATATCGCGGATATGGCAGGGCGCCTTATTATCCGAGGCGCATCAGCCGAGGCGTTCGAGCCGCAGCGTGCGATTACACGCGCTGAGTTGACAACGCTGCTGATTCGGGCGCTGGGCATGCCTGCGCGCGGAAGCGAGCAGTCCTTCGAGGATGTGAACGGCGACGCTTGGTATGCAGATGCGATCGTAACGGCTGCGGCAATCGGGCTTGTCACGGGCGGTCCCGACGGCAGCTTCCGTCCGGACGCCCCGCTGACACGCGAGGAAGCGTCCGTCATGCTCTCGCGGGCAATGGTCGTCATGGGCACCGATTCGGCGCTTAGCGAACAACAGGTGGGCAGCCTGCTATCGGGCTGGAACGATGCCGGGCAGATCGCGCCATGGGCGCGGGAAGGCATGGCGGTGCTGCGCGCATGGGATATTCTGCGCGGCGATTCTGTCGGCGCTGTCCGTCCGGACGCCGAGCTGACGCGCGAGGAGATGGCCGCATTGCTGCGCAGGATGATGCAGGCGGCAGGCTGGATCGACTAATGAAGAAGCGCAACTCATGAAGAAGCTCACCCCGCGCCCCTTATAGGTGAATTTTGATTCGGGGGCGTGGGAGTGAAAATTAAAATCTGGAGGAATCACGTTGATCAATACTAAAGGGATGCGGACTATTTTTTTGTTAGCCATAATGTTGGCCTTTACCCTCTCGCTTGGAACAGTGGCGCAGGCAAGCGGAATTCGTCTGATTGTGGATAGTCAAGTGGTCGAGGAAGATGTAGCGCCGGTTATGGTTAACTACACGTTATTGGTTCCGATGCGCTGGGTGGCTGACGAGTTGAATGCTTCGCTCGAATGGGACAAGACGACGCAGACGGTTACGGTGGTAAAGGGAGACACCCGAATTGAGCTGACCATTGGAAGCGATACGGCCAAGCGCTGGAAGCAAGATGAACTGACAGAAATCATGCTTTTTGCGCCTGGCCAGCTAATCCGTGGACGGGTAATGGTACCTGTGCGCTTCTTGTCAGAATCGCTAGGTGCCGCTGTGCTGTGGAGTCAAGAAATGAAAACAGTGACCATTACATCGAATCCTGATTCGGGAGCTGACGAACCAGCGGAGCCAGGTCCCCAGGGACCGGCAGGCCCGACTGGACAGAGCGGACCCGAAGGTGAGAAGGGGGACCGGGGGCCATCGGGTCCCACCGGTCCGAAAGGAGACCGGGGAGACGACGGTGCACCTGGCACAGTAGGTCCCGCAGGGCCGCAAGGTGAGCAGGGTGAAGCCGGCCCTGCGGGGCCAAAGGGAGACCAAGGAGATATTGGACCCGAAGGCCCGACAGGTCCGACAGGACCACAAGGTCCGGCGGGCGAGCAAGGCGAAGCAGGTCCGGCAGGTCCGCAAGGTCTGGCGGGCGAGCAGGGCGAAGCAGGCCCGGCAGGACCGCAAGGTCCGGCGGGCGAGCAGGGCGAAGCAGGCCCGGCAGGACCGCAAGGTCCGGCGGGCGAGCAGGGCGAAGCAGGTCCGGCAGGACCACAAGGTCCGGCGGGCGAGCAGGGCGAAGCAGGCCCGGCAGGACCGCAAGGTCCGGCGGGCGAGCAGGGCGAAGCAGGCCCGGCAGGACCGCAAGGTCCGGCGGGCGAGCAGGGCGAAGCAGGCCCGGCAGGACCACAAGGTCCGGCGGGCGAGCAGGGCGAAGCAGGCCCGGCAGGACCGCAAGGTCCGGCGGGCGAGCAGGGCGAAGCAGGCCCGGCAGGACCGCAAGGTCCGGCGGGCGAGCAGGGCGAAGCAGGCCCGGCAGGACCGCAAGGTCCGGCGGGCGAGCAGGGCGAAGCAGGCCCGATAGGATTACAAGGTCCGCAAGGCGAAGCAGGCCCAGCAGGCCCACAAGGCCCCGCGGGCACAGGCGGGTCGGCAATCATTCCATTTTCCTCGGGAATGCCCATTACGATGACCACCATTTCTGGCGGATTGAGCGGCCAGATGGGGATGCTCGGATTCGGCAGCTCGGATCAAATTTCGGCAAGCGGCGGTGCCATCGATCTGACCGGAGCATCAGGCGTAAATATTAATTATGCATTCTCTGTTCCTCGTAACGGAACGTTGACGTCCATGTCCGCCTTTTTTAGCACCACGAACGCTCAAAGCTTGGTGGGCACGACGATTACGGTGCAAGCTCAGCTTTACAGTTCCGCATCCGGAAACACCTTCCTACCGGTGCCGGGTGCTGCTGTGACGCTTGCTCCCTCCCTAACCGGCGTTTTGACAATCGGTACGACAAGCAATGGCAGCACGACAGGACTCAATATTCCAATCACGGCAAATACGCGATATTTACTCGTATTCTCAGCTACTGCAACAGGTATCTCGTTGACAAATTCCATTCCTGGATACGCAAGCGCTGGTATCGAGATTTCGTCCTAACTATCGAATCGAAAACCCCGGAGGAGCCTAGCTCCTCCGGGGTTTTCGTTGAATAGCATGCAAATGCAACTAAGGATCCTTCACGAAATAACCAAAGACAGCTAATCCATCACGTAATCCATCAGGCGGGCAAAGGGACTCACCTCAGCTAACGGTTGCGAGCGCGCTTATTTCGATCGATTTCAGGGGATTTCCAGGCTAGCGGTTGCCACAGCGCTTATTTGGCCTCAATTGCGTTTTTTCGATGGATTTCAAGAAAATAAGACCTGTGGCAACCGTTACAATTCAATCGGCGCTTTTCGGGGCTCGATAGCCGCTGTGGCAACCGTTAGGTTCGTTGGCGGATGGTGAGGAGATAAAGACGGTTTCAATCGCACCAGGTTATTCTGTGATGGACACTAAGCACGCATTGCCTAGCGGTGAGAGGGTCGACCGCAAAAGAGGCCCTCTCCGTTGTGATCTGTAACGGACAAAAATGTCCATTTCAACGCCGATTGCCCTTCATGCACATTGTAACGGACACGTTTGACCGTTAGCGGGCTCCGGCGTCTGTGTTCATGCCAAAATCTCGTTCTAATGGACAAAAATGACCGTAAGAACGAGATTTTGCTGGATAACTAGCGCTAACGGACAAAAATGTCCGTAAGAAGCAGAGCCGTCGAGGCGCGCACCTACGCGCCCCCACGCCCAGTCCGGCCAACAGCACCGCCAGCACGAGCAGCGACTTGAGCGGCGCCACCAGCCCGAACAGCGCCAGGAATTGGACATACGCCAGCAGCAGAGCGAAGTCGAAAACAAAGCAAAGCGCCAGCTTGATCATCGTACCGAGCGAGAGGCTGCCGATTCTCATGCTTCGCCCCCCACCCGGGTTCCGCATTCGGAGCAAAATTTGGTGCCCGGCTCATGCTCGTGTCCGCAGCCCGGGCATTGCAATTTTTGCATTGAATTGCCGCATTCCGGGCAAAACTTGGCGCGGCCGTCCACCTCGGAGCCGCAGGCGCCGCATTGCGCGCGGGCAGGTGCCAGCTTGCCGCCGCAATTGCCGCAAAATTTGTTGCCGGCTTTGTTGGCATGCCCGCAGGACCCGCACTCCACAGTCTCCTGACGGGGCTGTGTGGTGAACACGCGCTCCGTGGATTGGGCGAACGCCTGCCCGACAGGGCCGCCGATGCCCAGTCCGAGCCCCGCCGAGGCCAGACCGCCGTCGCTCTCATTGCCTGCCGCCGTCTCCATCACGTCAAACGAGCGCTTGACGCTGTAGCGATGGTCGCCGCTGATGTCAAAGGCGGCGCGCTCGCCGAGCAGCTTGTTGATTTTGTCGAAATCCTCGTCCGGGAAATTGATCGAGGACAGATAGAAATTGACGATTTCGATGCCAAACCGGCTAAATTCATCCGAGACGCTCGCTTCGGCCGCTTTGGACAGCTCCTCCAGCATCGGCGCGATTTCCAGCACGGATATTTTTTTGTTGATGATCGTGTCGGCGATCAGCGTCTTGATCTTGGTGACGGTGACACCGCGATAATAATCCAGCACCATATCGTACTTGACGACCTCGCGGTCGCCGAGCGCGCCGATCAGCTCGGTCAGGAAGACGCGGTAGTCGGATATGCGCATGCCGAATTGGCCAAACGCCCGCACCCGGAGCCGGACTTTGTACTTGGGATCGATCAGGCTGATCGGGTCGCTGGTCCCCCAGAGCAGGTCGAGCTTGACGGTGCGATTGATGAAGAAGAGCTCGGCCTTGAACGGCGTTGTATTCCCGAACGGAAGGTTGATTATCGATTGCAGGATCGGGATGTTCCCGGTATGCAGCGTGTATGTACCCGCGCCCAAAAAATCCATGGCCTTGCCGCCCTTGAAAAAGACGGCAATCTGGCCCTCGCCGACGATCAGTTGGGTGCCGATGACGAAGCTGTCGCCGGGGTACCGGTAGACCAGCCAATTCCGCTTGGCGATGCAGTAAAATTTCACCACGTCAATGATAGCCAGAAGACCACCTCCTTAAAGCGTTCTACTTCTTTTTTCCATATCTCGTATACGTCCATTCTATCGTTCCTAATTCCGGCAATAAAAAGTTCGGATTTTCGCAAATCACGGCAGTTATGCAAGTGTGATTCTGCATATTCGTAAAATCCTCTAATAACCATAGAATCTTGCATTGCTTCCCCGTTTCGCAATTCTCTAAGCTAGATTGTGGGGAAGTCCGAAGCTAAGGGAAGGATGAGAAACGCATGCAAAACTGGGACATTCGGCTCGCTTCGCAGGTGGAGGCGCCTGAGCTGGCGATTGCGCCGGACAAAAGGCTGCCGTTTGGCTGGCGGGCCATTCCGGTTCAAGCATCAGGCGGCGCTGCGACTGGGCTTTATTGGAAAGCGGACGCAGATGAATGGACGGGCACAAGCGCTCGACTGCGCGTCACAGTCGCACTGGACGTACGGGAGGAGAAGCGGATTGAGGTCCTTCTGACCGAATCGAAAACGGCAGTAGGCGAGCTGGATATTCGATATGCTTATGTATTTCAGCCATTCGAGCTGCTGCTTGATCAAGCCGCGGCAACGGCGGCACTTCGCGAAGGGCTCAGCCTGCGCATGACGAAGGGCGAGCAGCCGTTGTGGCTGTTTTTTGAGCCGGCGGCGCCGCAGCCCTCGACCTTGTACGTGCCGCATCTGCTCCTGGATTCGGGCGTTGCACAGGAGGGGCGACTGGATGCAGGTGCAGGGAGCGCGGCGGCGCGGCAACCGCATCCACAACCGCAATCGCAACTGCAACCGGGCGAGACTGAGGCGCGTCGGGAAGCCTTCCTGACACGTATGCTCTCCTACGATTCCATCCAGGAGTACTCCTGGATGGGCGGCTGCGTGCTGGACGGCCTGCTCGCCTTGACGCGCTGCGCTTCGCTGCCGGCTGGGATGGCGCCACAGGCGACGATCGAGGCGCAGCTGGCATTATTCTACGATGCGCATGGCGGGCTGCGCTACGAGAACCCGCGCAGCGAGCCGATGGATGGCCGTGTGTGCAATATTGAGATGACGCTGCCATTCGCCATCGTCGCCCAGGTGTGGCCGGATCACCCGTCCCTGGCGGTTGCGCTTGACTTCTGGCTCGGTCGGGCAGAGGCGGACGAGGAGAACGTCATTCAAGACGGGGACACGCTGTCGGCGGAGGGCTCGTATACGATCGCCTACCCGCTCGCCGTACTGGCGCGGCTGCGCGCCGACGGCGAGCTGGCCGAGCTGGCGGGCGGCAGCTATTGGCGCGACGGGATCGACTGATCGATGACGCCGGACATTTGCACCTGCGCTATATGCGGGATGGACGCCGGACGTTTCAACATTGGGCGCGCGCCTATGCGTGGTATATGCTGGGCTTGACGCGCGCGCTGACGGAGCTGGAGCAGTTGCCGGAGGAACTCCGTCCGGACGACAGGACGATGGCCGATCTGCGTGCGGAATGCGTGCGCATCGCCGCCGTGGCGATGCGCCATCAGCGCGGCGACGGGCTCTGGTCCTGCTTCGTGGACGATCATACGGTGGCGCCCGATACGTCGGGTAGCGCCGGCATCGCAGCCGCGCTCGCGGCGGGCGCTCGTGCGGGCCTGTTGCCGGTCGATTGCGGCGCGTTGGCGTCGGCAGAGCGCGCCTTCGGCGCGCTGCTGGAGCATCTCACCCCTGACGGGCTGCTAACCGGCGTCTCGCAGAGCAATCGAGGCGGCGAGGCGCTGCAGCGCGGCGACTACCGCGTCATTTCGCAGATGGGGATGGGTCTGCTGGCTCAGCTGTATGCGGCGTTGCGCTAGCGACTACAGGCGCCCGATTATCGGGCGCCTGTAATTGCGTCGGTGAGAATATCGATTTGCTGCTCCATTGCGACCGGGTCTTCGTTATAGAGCAAGTCAAAGTCGATTTCGTACACGCGATCGTTTTGCACGGCCTCAAGACTTTTCCAAATGGCGCTGTCCTTGAGCGTTTGCTCGGTATCCTCCCCGTCGAAGACGGTCAGGATGATGTGGTCCCCGGCGAAGCTGGGCAGCGCTTCTCTGGAAATCGGGCTGCCGGCATTGACCGCATCGCCTTCGATGATATCGCGGAGCACGCGCTCCTGCGGCTGCAACTGCAGCGCCTTGTACAGAATATACCCGCCCATGTTGATGTCTCCATATACGCGCAGCTCATCGCGCCATACGGTGAAGATCGTAAACGTTTCATCGGGGGCGACATGCCCGGCGATTTTCTGCTGCGCCTGCTCGACTTTCGCTTCGAAGTCCGCGATCCACTGTTCGGCTTCCTCCTGCTTGCCCAATATATCGCCAAACACTTGGACGGAGTTGATCGGATCCGGGTACAGCTCCACCCCGATCGTCGGCGCAATTTTGCTGAATTCCTCGTAGCTGTCGTTGTGCCCGTACAATACGATCAGATCGGGCTCCATCTCCAGCACCTTTTCCAGATTAGGCGTGCTGCCAATGTCCTCCGTGCCGTCCGGTTCGATGAACGGATGGTTGTTCAGGACATAGCTGGTCAGGCCGATCGGCTTGACCCCGAGTGCGACCATGTCCCCGTAGTACCAATCGGAGACAATGCGCTTCGGTTCAGTCGGAATCTCCGTCTCGCCGGATACATGTTCGTAGAGCCTCGTGGCCGGCATGTCTTCGGTCTCGCTCGGGGCGTCGCTTGCCGCCTCGCCTTCCGACTTCTGCGCTCCGTCCGGTGCGTTGCCCCCTGTAGCGTTGTCTGCTCCTTCTTCCTGTGCTGTGCTTGACGCTGACTCGGTATTGGCATTGGTGCTGCCGCAGGCGCCCAGAATGAAGGCAACGGCCAGCAGCATGATGCTGAGCCTCGTGATGGTGGTGGCGATGTGCATACTGATTCTTCCTCCCGGCTATTAATGATAATGATTATCATCATCGATAATAGCAAGCAACCGTCATTTCGTCCATGTCCAATACGGCCGGATTCATTTGGACTTTTGATCCCGCTTGCCCAGCAAATCGAGCAGTTCGGCCAGCTGCAACTCGATCGCTGCAGGGCCATAGCCGTACCATTTCGTCATATCGACGACAAACATATGCCCGTTGCGTACCGCGCGCAGGTTGTTCCACACCGCTTGCCGCATGACCGTTTGGGCCCGGAGCCGTCCGCCGGCACTGTTTTCCACTGCGACAATCATATAGTCGGCATCGAGCAGTTCGAGCTCTTCCATTTCCATTTCGCGCCATTCGCAGTCTTCTGCGCCAGTCCCCCGCATACTGTCCGGCGGACGCAGAGCGAGCGAGTGGTAGAGCAGATCGGCGCCCATATAGCCCGAGCCATACAAGGCCATGCGGCTCTCGCGGATATTAAACATCGCGATCGTCGCAGGCGGACCGAGAAGGCGGTGCAGCTGCTCTTTCGCCTGCTCCAGCTTTTCGCCGAAGTGCTGCAGCCAGCGCTCGGCCTCGCGCGTCTGATCGACGATATCGGCGACCATGCGGAAGTGGTCGCGCCAGCCGATTCCTTTCCAGGGGATCTGCAGCACCGGGGCAATCTTGCGGAATGCGTCCAGATCCTCGCCGCCCAGCTCGGCATGGATGATGACGTCCGGACTCTTGGCCTCTAGCAAGTTGTAGCGTTCCTGTCGATGCCATCCCCAGTCGATGGCGTGGCATCCCTCTACCGCGAGCAAGTGCGGGTACTGACACTTCAGCCATGGATCGGCCAGCGCCACGGCGGGGGATATGCCCAGCGACAAGAGGTCGAGCGTATAGGCATGATCCATGGAGGCGATTGTCTTCGGACGCTTGAGATAGACAGACGGGGCTACGCCGACCGTCTGCTTGAATTTGCGGCTCAAGTAAAATTCATCCTTGTATCCGACGCGATGGGCGATTTCGCTCAGCTTGCGGCGCGTACTGAGCAGTTGCTCCTTCGCCCTGCGCACACGAATATCGTTGACGAACTGCACGAAGCTGCGGCCTGTCGCTTCCTTCAAGCCGGAAGTGAACGCTTTGAGGCTGAGACCGAAGATGCGTGCCACTTGTGCTCTTGTCAGCTTGCTTGCATAGTGGCGTTCGATATAGGCGACAGCTCCCTCTATCGCGGCATGCTTGTCGTCCGAGGGAGCGGCTGACGAGGAGAACCGATCGCGTATGCCGTCGAGCAACTCGTAGAGCATCCTCCCGGTTGACACATTCGCGTCAAGACGGCTGCGGGCAGGCGCGGCGGCTGCCATTACGAGTTGGCGCGCGAGGCTCACTTCTTTTTCCCCGATCTCAGCGAACCAAGAGGGCAAGCGAGACGCCTGGACGGGAAGTTGAATAAGGCGGCGGCGGCCCGCTGGCGCTGGCACTTGCTCCTGAAAAGCGTCATACGTGATCAGGTGCGCCCGCAGTTGTTCAGACGGGTCGCTCCGGAGCTCCCATGCATCGCCTGCAGAGCCGACTAGCATCCGGGCATACTGCAGCTGGACCGGGGTCGACCTCCGAACCAGCTGCGCCGAGCCGAATCCGGCCGAGACGATGAGGATCGTGTGATGCTCCAGCAACAAGCGAACGGATTGCTTGGGAGCCACGGTCAGCGAACGAGCTTCCGTCAGTGCAAAAACAGCCGGCGCTTGATTCCACATTGCATTCCCTCCATAACCTCGTATCGTGCCATTTAAATGATAGTCATTCTCATTATAAGAAATTCGCATGCGGTCAGACAAGCCAGTCTAAATAAAAATATTGCGCAGCGGACTGGGATGGGCGCCTGTCATTGTGAGAAGGACAAAAAAAGGGGTAAGCTTAGAGTAGAATAAAGGAGGAGAAGCTGCTTATGAAGCACCATTTTCGGACCCGCACGTCCATTGAGGCCCCGATCGAAGACGTATTCGCTTTTTTTTCAGCAGCCGGGAACCTGGAGCGCATCACGCCTCCTTCGCTTCGTTTTCAAATTTTGACGCCCTTGCCGATCAAGATGGAGGAGGACGTGCTGATCGAATACAAGCTGCGCATCAACGGCATACCCGCGAGGTGGCGCACCCGGATTCCGGTGTGGAACCCGCCGTACGAATTTGTAGACGAGCAATTGAGCGGCCCGTATAAATCGTGGGTGCACACACATCGATTCCGGGAAGAGGACGGACGCACCATCATGGACGATCACGTGGAATATTCGCTGCCCTTTTTTCCGTTCGGACTGGTCGCTTATCCGTTTGTCAGGGCGCAAGTCGAGGCGATTTTTGCCCATCGCGCGCATGCGATCCGGGAGCGCTTCTCCGGGGAGTAGCCTATCCCGCTACGCATAGCGGACCTGCGGTTCAGATTCGTACCAGCGCTGAAAGCCGTAAATGACGATGGCCTGACCGGTCATGATGAGGAATGTCTCCCATCTGGTCAAATTGACGAACGTGAAAATATCGATCCAGGCCAATAAATCGTCCAATAGGTACACGGTGGACAAGTCCAAGGCGGCGTTGACCAGAAAATAAAGCCAAGCGCTCCGAAAGGTCAAATGAAAAATCCAGAGCGTGCTCACAAAAAAGACGCCGAACATGATCGGGACGTTGGTAATATGCCCCCAGGGCACAATCGTCCTCCCGATGCGCCACCACTCATACACATACCCAAGCTCGTACAGGTTCATGGTCAAAACAGTGGTGAACAAGGCTACCGGCAAATAGCGCTTAAAGGCTTCGCGACGCATGAAATACAAGGTGAACCAAGGCAAAATCAACCCGCTCCAAAGCAGCAGTTGCATCCACATCTGGCAATCATCCCTTCAGAGAGTACTACCCCATAAGATGTCCGTTATGCCAGAAATTATCACGGGGAGCGAGAGAGATTCCTGTTTCAACTTGAACGGAGCCGGTGTAAATGGAAGGCAAGGAGGCGATGATGATGAACCCCATCTACAAACCATTTTCCAATGACGAGGAAATTGTAAATGCCGTGCAAAGCCTGCAAAGCAAAGGCGTAGACGAGGACGATATCTATGTCATTGCACACGATAAGGACCGTACGAAACGGGTGGCGGACAACGCGGATGCCAACACGGTCGGCATGAAGGAGCAGGGAATGGACACGCAGGTCAAAAATGTCTTCCGCAGCACCGGCGACAAGCTCCGCGCCCAGTTCAAGGAGCTCGGGTTCTCGGAGCCGATGGCCGAGGAGCTGGAGGAGAAGCTGGACAAGGGACAAGTCATTCTGGTCGTGAAGGACGCCCGTCCCGGCTTGGCAATCTAGCTGAACGAACAAGACTTCACCGAAGCTTACATGCCAATAGCCCGTTAACTGGAGACAAGCCGCGTTGCCTTCGTTCGCTTGCGAAGACGACAAGGCTTGTCTTGCGTCTATTGGGAATGAAACGCACCGCCCATCGGAGGAGCCGGTTGTCAAATCTCGCGGGACAATCTGCGTCGAGTCGGGCTAGTCCAGGAGCGCAGGCAGCTGTCGATAGATCGTAATGACTTCGTCAATCGGCATGCGGACGAGTCCGCTCGAGGAGGGCGCGACAAAATCAAGCACGCCAGGTACGACGGGGCGCGTCTGGACGCCCCACGGAATCGGCCGGCTCGCGGTCAACTGCTCGTAGACGCCCTTGCCGACGTAGCAGGCGACGCGCGGACGATAGCGGTTCAGCTTCTCGGCGAGCAGGCGAGCGCCCTCGCGGTATTCCGCCTTGGTAATCTCAGCGGCAGTGCGTGTCGGACGAGCGACAATATTGGTGAACCCGTAGCCGTAGGCGGCGAGCAGATCGCCGTCCTCTTCGGGACGATGCCGGTGAACGGTGAGGCCTGCTTCATGCAGGATACGCCAGAAGCGGTTATGCGGATTGGCGTAATGGTGGCCGGTCTCGCCCGAGCGCAGACTCGGGTTGAAGCCGACGAACAGCAGATTCATGTTCGCGCCAAGATGATCGGGCGTGCTGCCTCGCATCGCGTATCTCACTTCCTTCCTTCTCTCTACTCTACTCCCTTCATATACTGTGGGCAAGGGATGCGGCGAGCGAGCTTCTCGGAGCCCGTCGATGTCTATCCATCATATATCCATAAGCTCGGTTCAAAAATCCATTTACTTGCGCCCTCGTCGTACTATAATGAAGGAATGATAACGCTATCATTGGAGGGGAAGACATATGCCGAATCATGTTGCCTCGCTGCTCGTTTGCGGGGCTACCTTTCGAGGGTTGGCTGCGGCGGCGGCCGCGGCGCAGGCCGGGCTCGACGTCATCGTCATCGAACGAAGCGCCCTGGTCGGCCATGAATATATCGATGCCTTCCATCCCGGGAGCCGCTACGGCGCGCCCCGGACGGCACTGGCTCGTGCGTTCCAGGCCGATGCGCGCGCCCGCAATCTGCAGGAGGAGGGCGGCCCGCTCCATCTGCCTGCGCTTCATCCGCTGCTGTGCGCGCTGATCAAGCGAAGCGGACTCGATGTGCGGTTCCTGACCGAGCTCGTCGGCATCACGGCCGGGGAGGAGATCTATCGCATCGAGATCGCGGATGCGGCCGGGCTGCACGAGCTGAGGGCGAGCCGCATCCTCGACACGACCAGCACGCGCCTCTCGACGCCAGGCGAGCCTGCCTGGCCGGATGCGGCGCGGCTCAATGCTTATGTGCATGGCGGAGCGTCGACCGACGGGCAGGCGTCACCGGCGGCGCTTCCGCCGCTGTTCGACGAGCGGCTGCAGGTGCGGCAAGGGCGCTACCCCGCCGAGCGCATCGTCGGGCTCGAGCTCCCGCCGACCAGCAGCTGGCAGGAGGCCCGGGCCGCGCTGTATTCGCTGTGGGCGAGTCGGCCCGAGGCGTGGCGACCGTGGACGATCGCCGCCACCGCCGGCGCCTTCGAGGTCCGGCCGGCGCAGACCGCGCAGCGGCTGCACGAGCGCTGGACATGGGAGCCGTCAGCGGCTGCGGACAATCCGCTGGCTGCGCTCGACGCGGGCGCGCGATTATTCGGGACCAGGGAGGCGAAGGGGCATGCAACTGTGTCAACTGAGAAATAGCACCCGGCATGTGGAGTCGGTAGCCGAACCGCAGGAGACATGGGATCTGATCGTCGTCGGGCTCGGCACGGCGGGCGCGATCGCAGCCGTTGCCGCCGCGCGACACGGGCTGCGTGTGCTCGGGCTCGACCGCCATACGGTCATGGGCGGCGTCGGGACGGGCGGGGCCGTCATCGGCTATTACTTCGGCTCGCGGGGAGGCGTGTACGAGCGTCTGGACGAGCAAGCGCGCGCCACGGAGCAGGAGGTGTTCACGCCGTCCCACGGCGTCAATGCCGAGGGCAAGCAATACGTGCTGGAGCGCGAGGCGCTGCAGGCCGGCGCTACGCTTCGATACGAGACGACGATCACAGGCGTGCTGCTGGAGGGGCGCACAGTGAAGGGACTGGCCTGCTTCTCGCCGGAGCGCGGCTCGTACACGGCGGGCGCCCGCATCGTCATCGACGGCACGGGCAACGCCGAGCTGGCTCGCTGGATCGGCGCGGAGCTGCGCGGCGGGCGGGCCTTCGACGGGCAGCCGCAGCCGTTCTCCAATCCGCTCGTGCGGCTGGACGGCAAGCGTGTGCGCGGCTTCTATACCGACTCGGGCTACGTCCGGCCGGAGCAGCCGGCGAGCATGTCTGCTGCGATTGTCGATTCGGCGCTTCTCTCTACCCACTTACGCGATACGTACACGGAGGAAGAGCGTTTCCTGCGCGTCGCACCGCAGCTCGGGGTGAGGGAGGGCCCGTTCATCGTCGGGGAGGACAATGTGACGCTCGCCTCCTTCCTGGACGACGACTATACGCGCGAGCCGGTCTTCATCGCGTATTCGAATATTGACAATCATAGCAAGGACGTCGCCTTCGAGAGCGACCTGCAGCGCGACTGGACGGTGGTGGCGGGCCTGTGGGGGCTCAAATTCACGGTGCCGATCCCGCTGGGCGCTCTGATTCCGCAAGGCTTCGACGGCTTGCTCGTCGCCGGACGTGCTCTGGCGGTCGACCACGATATGGCCTCCTGCGTCCGTATGAAGCGCGATATGCAGCAGTGCGGAGAAGCGGCGGCTGCAGCGGCCTATCTGGCGATCAAGCGCGATCTGCCGCTCGCCGAGGTGCCGTATGCTGAGCTGGCTCCGCTGCTCCGGGAGAGCGGGTGCCTGCCTGAGCGGCACAAGGTGTACTTCGAGCCGCGGGTGGCGGCGGGCGAACCGGCGCCGCCGGCGATCGAGTGGCTGACGGAGCCGGAGGACATCAGGACGGGGCTGGCCGGCGACAAGCCGGGCATCGCGATCTGGTCGGCGCGCAGACTGGGCGAGGCCATCCGCCAGCATCTGCGGCAGTGGCTGCAGACGGAGCAAGGCGGTCACCTGCAGCGGCACAGCGCATTCGCGTTAGCGCTGCTCGGCGACGAGGCGGCCGCGCCTGTGCTCCGCGAGATGGTCGCCGAGCGCGACCCGTTCGTGCCGCGCACGAGCCTCAAGTATAACCAGGTGCGCGGCTATACCGCAGTCTACCTGCTCGGCAAGCTGGCGGACCGCGAGGCGGCGTCGGAGCTGATCGCGCTGCTGCATACGCGCGAGGCTTTCCGATTCGACGACGCCAATCGGGAATTTCTCTCCGATGAGCGGGATCTGCGCTTCCAGTATGTCTCCAATGCGGTGACGGCGCTGGCGCGCATCGGCGATCGTCACACCGATCTGCGCGACCGAATCGCTCGCGCCTTCGCGCGCTTCCGGGACGAACTGGACGGCACGCTGATCATTTCCTTCAAGGGCACCTCGGAGATCCGCCACGTCATGGACGACAAGCTGGCGCACTATACACGCCAGGCGGCGGCGCGCTGGCGGGAGGAGCGGGACCACGCGCATGCGGCGGCTGCCGCTGACCGGATGGCGGCGACCTCGTCCACTGTCGCGGACGAGGATGCGGGGCGGCGCCCGAGCCGGGTGGACGGCGTATGATGCGGCTCGACCCGGACGCCTTCCCGCGATACACCGATTACGATCCGCTCGTCCCTGTCTGGTGCGTCACACCGGGCGAGGGGCGCTGCATCCATCGCTTCTTCGACACCGATCCGGTCAGTCCGTCCGGTCGTTACCTGGCCGTGCTGCGGCTGCCGCGCGAGGATCGGCTCAATCGGCCGGGCGAGGCGGCGCAGGTCGTGCTGATCGACCTGCAGACTGCCGAGCAGCGCGTCGTCGCCGAGACCTGCGGCTGGGAGACGCAGCTGGGCGCCAATCTGAATTGGGGACCGGACGACATGCTGTATTACAATCAGGTCGACACAGCCACGTGGACGCCGCATGCCGTGCGGCTGGATACGAAGACCGGACAGATGCGGCGGCTGGAAGGCGGGGTCTACCGGATCTCCCCCGACGGCCGGACGATTCTGTCCGCGGCGCCGGAACGCATGCGCCGCACCCAATACGGGTACGGCGTCGTTCTTCCCGATGCTCGCGTCCCGCGCAATCGCGGCTTGGCGGAAGATGACGGCCTGTATGCCACCGATACGCAGACGGGCGAGCGCCGGCTGCTCGTTTCCATTCGCGAGGTGTTCGAGCGGGCCGGCATTGCAGAGCGGGACTACGCCTCTGGCGAGTGCTACGGCTTTCATTGCAAGTATAATCCGCAGGGGGATCGGCTGTTGTTCACGATGCGCGCTTATCGGACTGATGACCCGCAGCCCTGGAATCGGATCGCCCAGGGGCTCGACTTTTGGGTCGTGACGATGAGGCCCGACGGCAGCGAGCTCGCGGTGGCCGTCGGGCCGGACCAGTGGCGCAAGGGCGGGCATCATATCAACTGGTTCCCGGATGGCGAACGGCTGTCCATGAATCTGGCCATCGACGGCGAACGGCGGCTCGATCTGGCAGAGGTCCAGGCAGACGGCAGCGGACTGCGCCCAATCACGGGACTTCCCGGCTCCGGCCATCCGACCGTCCATCCGGACGGTCGGCACATCCTGACCGACACGTACGAGCGCGAGCCTGCCGCCTTCGGCGACGGCACGGTGCCCTTGCGGTGGATCGACATACAGGCGGGGACCGAGCGCACGCTTGTCCGGGTCAATGTCGCCAATCCGGGCACCGCAGTGTCTTCGGCGCTGCGGGTGGACCCGCATCCCGCCTGGACGCGGGACAATCGGCACATCGTGTTCAACGGCTTCGTCGGCGGCACGCGCCGCGTGTTTATTGCCGATCTGGGCAGTATGCTCTAGAGGGTACCGCGCGCTGCGAGCTGCGTGCGGAATGGGCCGGGCGCTGGACAGCCGAGTGCGCAGGGGCCGCGTGCGAAAGGCTGAATGAGGAGCGCCCGGGTGCGGACGCCGCGTTCGGGAGCGGGGCGGTGTGCAGCTGTAATGGACATCAGCGAAGCTTAGAGTCATTTTGCCACCTCCCCGGCCTATATAATCCCCGCTAAGCGTTTCGTATGACCGTTAGACGGAGAAAGACATCGGAAAACCGCGCTAAGGCGCTCCCATGTCCATTACAGGGTTCACCTGTACAGAGGGGGGCATCGACGGGCTGGAGGAGATCAAGCCGGAACGAGCATGCCGTATGGAAGGGACTTCCTGCGGTTCAGCAGAATTTACATTTGAGTGCAGCGGCAACGCAGGGTTACGGCCCGCGTTGTCGCTATTTTATTTTTTACCGGTTCCAGACAGAGTCGCCCGGCGTCTGAATTTTCGCTGCACTAGTCAGACCCCCTTCATTGTGTTACTATAATATAAAATCGTAACACGAGATACAGGAGACTTTATTTTGAACAAACTCAGCCCGCTGGTGCGCTTTCGCAGCATCTGGAATCCCGACGAACCGAATATGAAATGGATGATCACGCTGCTGCTGTTGTTCGGCGTGTTGTCGGTCGTACTGGCCGTCGGCATCGGTCCCGTCGCCGTGGCGCCGGTCACGGTCGCCAAGATCGTGCTAAGCAAGGCGCCGATGCTGCGCGATGCGATCCCGATCACCTGGACGCAGCTGGACGAGAACATCGTCTGGACGCTGCGCTTGCCGCGCGTGCTGCTCGGCATGATCGTCGGCGCTTCGCTTGCCGTTACCGGCGTCGCCATGCAGGCGCTGGTGCGCAATGCGCTGGCCGATCCGTTTATCCTCGGGGTGTCCTCGGGCGCGGCGGCGACGGCCACGCTGGGCATGCTGTTCGGCGTGTTCGCTTTTTTCGGGACCTATGCCCTTTCGATCAGCGCCTTCCTCGGCGCGGCGGCCACGATTATCGCAGTCTATGCGATCTCCAGGGTCAAGGGCAGCATCAACATCACGCAGCTGTTGCTCTCGGGTGTCGTCGTGGCGATGATCATGGACGCGATCACCAATATCATCACGCTCAGCGCCCCTAATGCGCTCGGGCTGCACAATGCCGCATTTTGGATGTCGGGCAGTCTGGCCGGCGCCAAGTGGGGCTATTTGACGTTGCCGCTGATCGTGATGATCGGCTGCATGATGGTCTTGATGACGCGTTATCGCGCGCTCAACGCTCTGCTGCTCGGCGACGAGACGGCCGGCACGCTCGGCTATCATGTGAGCCGCTTGCAAAAGCTGCTCGTGCTGGTCGCCTCGCTGCTGGCCGGCGTGACGATTGCGGTCAGCGGCTCGATCGGCTTCGTCGGCCTGATGGTGCCGCATATGGCGCGGCTGCTCGTCGGCTCCGATCACAAGCGCGTGCTGCTCGTCAGCGCGCCGCTCGGCGGCATCCTTGTCGTCTGGACCGATGTGGTCGCTCGGATCGTCATCGCGCCCCAGGAGCTGCCGCTCGGACTGCTGACGGCACTGATCGGCGGTCCGTTTTTTATCTGGCTCCTCAAGCGCAAACCACGAATATAAAGGCGGTGCTGACATGAAACTGCAAGTGGAGAACCTGAACTATTCCTACGATGCCTCCCCGCTGGTCGCGGATATTCGGCTGCATGTCAAGCAAGGCGAATTCGTCGGCCTGATCGGCCCGAACGGCAGCGGCAAGTCGACCGTGCTGAAAAATGTGTATCGCGCGCTCAAGCCCGACTCGGGATGGCTCGCGATGGACGGCGAGGATCTGCAGGCGATGAAGCCCAAAGCGCTCGCGCTGCAAATGGGCGTGGTCGGTCAGGAGAATACGGTGCCGTTCGATTTTATGGTGGAGGATATCGTAGGCATGGGGCGGAGTCCGCACAAAAGGCTGCTCGAGGGCGACCGCCCCGAGGATCGCCGAATCGTCGCCGCTGCGCTCGCCCAGACGGGGATGGCGGAGATGGCCCGGCGCAATTACCGCAATCTGTCGGGCGGCGAAAAGCAGCGCGTGCTGCTCGCCCGCGCACTCGCCCAGCAGACCGAACTCCTGATCATGGACGAGCCGACGAATCACCTGGACATCTACTATCAGCTGCAGATGTTCGATCTGATTCAGACGCTGGGAGTGACGGTGCTGGCGGCGATTCACGATCTGAATCTGGCGGCGCTCTATTGCTCGCGCCTCTACGTGCTCAAGGCCGGGCGCCTGCATCGCGCCGGGACGCCGGAGGAGGTGCTGACCCCCGAGCTGATCCGGGAGGTGTATGGCATCACGGCGGAAGTCGCGGTGCACCCGGCGACGGGCAAGCTGTCGATCGCCTACGTGCCGGCGGGTATGGCGCAGCGGGAAGCGGCGCTCGTGCGATAAGCCCGGCGGTCCGGCAAGCGGATGGTGTGAACACTAAGAGAGAAATGGGGAGAAAGCATGAAAAAAAGGTACTTGGCCGCAGGCGCGGCCCTGATGTTGACGGCGGGACTGTTGGCGGGATGCGGCAGCGGGGAGCAGCCGGAGGAGCGCCGGGATGCCGCGCAAGACAACATCCAGGATAACGCAGACCATGGAGATCAGGCAGCGGCCTACGCGCCGGTCACCGTCGACAATTACGGCCGGGAGGTTACGGTGGAGGACAAGCCTTCCAAGGTGCTGACACTCGGGCCCAACGCGTCCGAGCTGTTCGTCGCGCTCGGACTGAGCGACCTCGTCATCGGCAACAGCCTGGACAATCACAGCCGCGGCGCGCTGCCCGAATACGAGGAAGCTTACGCCCGCATTCCGGAGCTGACCTACGGCTCGGCGACCCGGGAAGCCGTCGTTACGAGCGGCGCTGATTTCATCTACGGCATCGATTGGGAATTCGGCGGCGACGCACTGGATGTCGAAGAGCTGGCCGGACTCGGCATGACGACCTATATGAACAGCGCCTCGACGCTGGAGGAGATGTACGGAGAGATTCGCGATCTGGGCCGGATTTTTGAGATCGAGGGGGAAGCCGAGGCGTTCGTCGCCGATCAGCAGGCCCGCATCGCGGCTGTTCAGGAGCAGGTCGGACAGCGCGAGGCGATCGATGTGCTCGTGTACGACAGCGGCGGCGACGGCGTGTTCACGGCGGGCGCGCCGAATTTCGAGACGCTGCTGATCGAGCTGGCCGGCGGCCGCAACGTATTCGACGACATCGAGGATCAGCAATGGACCACGGTCAGCTACGAGGAGGTGCTGAGGCGCCAGCCGGAGGTCATCGTCATTCACGACTATGACGCACCGTCGCTGGAGCAGAAGATCGCCGACATCCAGGCCGACCCGGCCTTGTCGCAGCTGGCAGCCGTGCAGGCGGAGCGGTTCGTCCCGATCTCGCTGGAGAGCGTGCTGCCGGGCGGCCGCATGGCCTATACCGTGGAGTCGCTGGCCCGAGGCTTCTACCCGGAGCTGTATCAGTAGGCCGCACTCGCATTGCATTGCATTGCATGCATTGCGATTGGCGGCATTCCCCATGCGGCTCCGGGCATCACCGGCGGCCGCGCGCGGCGCCTAAGCGAAGGCCTCGGCCATGCGCGACAGTTGCGTGTAGCTGATGCGCACCGATTCCATCGGATCGCGGCGGCAGCGGTCCTGCTCGACGACATACCATTCGACGCCGCTGCGCTCGCCCCATTGCAGAATCGGCGGAAAATCGATCCGGCCGGTGCCGATCTCGGCAAAGGTCTGCTCCGCATCGTCAGTCATGTCCTTCAAATGAATGAGGGGCATGCGTCCTGTATACGGGGCGATGAACGCGAGCGGATCGCGGCCGGCCTTCAGCACCCAGTAGACGTCGATCTCCGCCAGCACGGCATTGTCCGGCGCGGGATCGAGCAGATAGCGCAGGGCGGGCTGTTCGTCGATCGTCGTCTCGAATTCGAAGGCGTGATTGTGATAACTGATGCGGATATTGTCGCTTGCGCAGCGCCGGGCGTACGCGTTCAATTCGCTGCGCAGCGTGCGGTAACCGTCGGCATTGCGCATCGCCTGCGGCGTGTTGGAGCAGATCAGGTCTCGCGTGCCGAACAATTGGGCCTCTTGGATCAACCGCTCGCCATGCTCCAGAATCAAGGGCAGCTGGACGTGCAGTCCTGCCGTCTTCATGCCGGTTTCCCGTATGACGGCGGCCAGTTCCTCCGGATCGTAGCCGTGATAGCCGGCCAGTTGCACGCCGGCCCACCCCATCCTCCCCAGCTCGCGCAGCACGCCGGGGAAGTCCTCCTTGCAGGCATCGCGCAGCGTGTGCAGTTGAATCGCTATTTTATTGCGCATTGTGTACTCCTTTCGCTAATTTGTCGTTTGGTTGCAGTGTATGCCTTTACATCCTAGCGGAACGCCGCTAAGATGAACACAGTTCATCTTCCGCTTGGTATGCGGATTTTACGATTCATTTGGGAGGTCGGCCTTGTGAGCGAAGCGTTGGTCGAGTTGGGGGCCTGCAACCATGCGGTGCATGAGACGCCGTTTGCAAGTCGCAAGAAGCACCGGCATTATCTGTTCCGGCTGCAGGTCGAGGGGAGCGCGCACGTCTGCCTGAACGGCGTTCAGTACCGGCTCGGGGGCGGGGACTTGCTGATGTGCCGTCCCGCGGACGCGTACGAATTGAGGCTGGAGCCCGCGGCGTCGGGACCGGCGTTGCGCAGCGCGGATTATTTCGTCTATTGCAGCGGCGAATGGGTGGATTGGTGGTGGGATGAGGCATTGCCGCGCGTCGTGCATGTCGGGCCGAACGAGCAGATTGTGCAGGCCTTTCGCAGCATCGTATATGAGCGGCGGCGCGTGCTGGAGCCCAGTCCCGAGATTCAGGACTGTCTGGCGCGCTTGCTGCTGCTGGCAATTCGGCGCCTGATGCGGAGTGGTGCAAGAGCGGCTCCCAGGCTGTATATGCCCTACCGGATGAAGGAATACATCGAGCAGCAGGCCACGCAGCCGCTGACCCTGCGGCAGATTGCGGCGCATGTCGGTCTTGGGGTATCGCGCGCCTCCGAACTGTTTCGCGCCACCTTCGGCACCTCGCCCATGGATTATGTCATTACAATCAGACTGCACATGGTGCGCGAACGCGTATTGTACGACGACATCGGGCTCGAGGAAGCGGCCTACGCCTGCGGCTTTCGCACGTACACGCATTTCAGCCGGCTGTTCAAGGCGCGCTTCGGCATGACGCCCCAGGCCTTCAAGCGGTCGAACAAGCTAATAAGAAAGAAGGGATCGAATTGACACGAAACGAAGCCGTATACGACGTATGGTGGAGCCATGCCGAGAGTGAGGAGAGCATGGAGGACGAGCATCGTCCGGGCTGGGACGAAGTGATCCGGCTGATGCCGGAGACGGACTTGTCCGCGTGCAAGGTGCTCGATTTTGGCTGCAACCGCGGCGGATTTTTGCGTCATTTGCATCAGGCGAGGCCTTTTGCGCAAGGCGTCGGCGTCGATCTCGGGGCGGAATCGGTCAAGCTGGCCGAGCAGCGCAAGGGCGCGCTGCCGCTGACATATGCCAATACCGGCTCGCCCGAGGCGCTCGGCATTGCGTTCGATCTGGCGTTTGCGCTGTCGGTGATTTACCTGGTCGGCGACCTGCCCGAGCATGCGCGCAAGATCGCCGCAGCGCTGAGGCCCGGCGGCGTATACTACGTCACGTACACGGATTTGTCGGACAATGCGAGCGCAGCGTTCTTCAAGCGCGAGATCGAGCGCTACAGTCGTCTTGAGGCGCATATGCATGCGCTTGACGATTTCGCAGACGCGTTTGCGGCGGCGGGCTTTCAGACCCAGGCGATGCGCCGGCAGCCGTCCGGATTTTTGACGCTGGGCAGCGAACGCGACTTCTTCCGTTCGTCGCGTGACTACGTGAAGTCGCAGTATGAAGAGACGTATCTGCTGCGTTTTTCGCTTTCGCCCGGCTTGGCGGGCCAGTCAGAGCGGAGCTAATGGACACCAGCGAACACCAGCGACGACGCTTAGCGCATCATTCGGACACATGACCGTTACAGCCAGCGCGACCACCTGAGGGCGGTCGCGTTTTTGCTCTGAGCGCAATGTGCTGTCAAATGATGCGTGCGGGCGGCTTCTTTACGAAGCTTTTCACTCGTATGACAGCCCGGGCGACAGTTATTCGTCAAATTCACAGTAGCGTGATTTCGGCAGGTTTGCCATGATGAAGAAAGGCTTGGTGGAAAGGAGGACGAAAGTAAAGAACCTTATGCTGCTTGACTATAATGGAGAAGGAGTTGTTCGAATGAAAGGGATGACAGCGATGGTAAAATGGGTCATCGGGGTCACGGGGGTCCTCGCCCTGGTGCTGACAGCCGGCATGCTTCCTGGTGCGGCTTCTGCCGCAACGCTCGATGTAACGGCTTATGGCGCCGACGGAAGCGATGCGCTTGACGATACGGCGGCGATTCAGGATGCGATCGATGCGGCTTCAGCCGGGGATACGGTCTATATTCCGGACGGTACGTACTACGTGTCGGAACAGCTGGATATGAAATCGGAGCTGATCTTGACAGGAGCGGGCCGCGATTTAACCGAGCTGATTTATACGGGAACAATTGATAGCGTTTTCATCATGCTGGATGACCTCGATAACGCCGAAATTTCCGATATGACGCTGGACGGGAACTTGAATGCCGCGCTGAATTTTGCGATTCGGGCCAATCAGGGCGGCGGCCATTATGTGCATCATATGCGGATCAAGGACATGGTGTCGCATCCGGCGTTTGGATCGATGGCGATCTACTTCACCAATTCCCCCGATCCGGTTGTAACGGACAATATTCTGACGAATATCGGTGTGGACGATACGTATGGCGGCGGCATCCGCCTTGCCTGGAATTCGCATCGGGGGGTTGTGCTGCGCAATACGATTACGGATACCGGAAGAGGCGGGATTTTCGGCAACAACGGTTGCGAGAATATGATTGTGCGTGACAACAAGATCAGCGGTTCGGGGCATACGGCAAATGGTCTCTCCATTGAGCTGCACACCGATTGCGACGGATCGGTCGTCGAGGACAACGAGGTGGATCATTTCCTCAGTGTGGTGCAATCCCAGCACGTAGCCGTGCGGCGCAATACGGTCGAGGATCTGAGCGGCGTGTACAAGGGGTTCGGTCTGGAGCTGATCTCCGGCAATTCGATCGCAACCGATAATATCGTCGGAGACGGCAATCTGATCGGCATCTCGACCTCCGGGGTCAGCGACTATCAATACATCGGCCATAATACGATCGATACACTGGCGCAATGGGGTGTGCAGTTGCAGGGTAATACGGCCAATAACACGTACGTGCGCTACATGTATTTCTACAAATTCAATTGTCATCCTCAATACGAAAGTGGATGCGCTATACGCAGCCGGGAAAATTAATGTCACGAATAAAACCGGACCGGAAGCCAGTGCCTTATTGACGATGTTGCAAAGCGGCCAGGCTGTGCCGCGTATGCAACTGATTCCGATTTACGCAGGCGCACAGACCGGGAAGACGGCGGACTTCTTCACCATGGTGAATTATGATTCGTTTGATGGATACAATCAAGATGAAAGCGCAATCATGCTAAACGTCAATTCGGATTGGCTGGTCAATAACATCAAGACCGTGAATGCGTTGGGCGGATTTGGCGAATCAAGCCTGTTTTTGGTCAATGCCGAAGGAGAAATCATCCATGCGGACAATGCAAGCGCTTCTTTTTCCGAGCAACTGAGCGAGCGGGTCCTGAGTCAACGCTTGAATCAGGAGCAGCCCTTCGGATACTTTACGTCCGAAATTGCCGGAGAACGACAATTTATAACCTATATTGATACGAATGTGCAGGATTGGATCATTGTCAGTGCGCAGCCCTATCAATCCGTGGTACAGGGCATCGAGAGGTGGAGAACATTCACCCTGCTGGCCATGAGCGGCTTCCTGGTATTGTCCGTGCTGCTGTCTTTCCTGGTCGCCCACAAGCTCTATCAGCCGGTGGACCGTATGATCAGCGCGATTCGCAGCAGCCGCGCGGAAGCGAAAGGGCAGGATGTGCGCATGGACCCGGACGAGCTGCGGTATGTATCCGAGGTGTATGACCAGACGCTGCAGCAACTGCAGCGGGTCAGGCTGGAGCAAGAGAGCGGTCGGCGGCTGGCGGAAAACTATTACTTGCGCAGGCTCATTACAGATAGCGCGTCCTTCTCGGAGGAGGAGGCCGGCCATTATTCCAAAATGTCCGGGTTATCGCTTCAGGAGGCTGGCGCGTACCGCTTGCTTATTTTGAAAATCGACCGGTGCGTTGAATTTTCGAGCCGTATCAGCCAGGAGCAACGGAATCTGTACGGGTTTGCCGTATCCAATATCGCGGGAGAGCTGTTTGCAGCTCCTTATCTATGCGAGGCTGTGGATATGAAGGACGGACATATCGTCGTGCTGCTGAGCGGTGCGGCCGGAGACATCGCGGACGAATCGCAATTGACGCATCTCTCGAAGCAGGTACAAGAGATCGTCGCTTCGTAATATCATGTATCGTTATCGATTGCATTCAGCCGGCCGGTGTCCGATTACCGCATGCTCACCGAGAATTACCATCATGCGCTGCAAGTTGTGCAATATAAAATTGTGTTCGGACACGGCTCGATCATTGCGCCTGAGCGGGTCAGCCGTCATTTGGATTGTACAGAAATTCACGTGTCCCCGGAAATCGAGGCAAGGCTGATTGAAGGAATCAAGAAAAACGACCATGCGCAAATGCAGACGCAGCTGGAGCGCTACATGGCGGAGGTCGCGCGCTTCAAATACGACCATATGGTGCATGCGCTGATTCATCTGGTCATCATCATCAAGACCGCGATTGAAGAGATCAACGCCTACAGTGTGCGTCCGCTTCGATTCGACCTGGGCGCGGTCAGCCGCCAAGTGCTTGATCGGGAGACGCTGGAGGAAATCCATGTAATCCTGCAGGAGGTATGTGCGGAGATTCACGAGAGCCAGCAAAACAAACACAAGGACAAGTATGCCCTGCTTGTGGCTTCGATCAAAGAAATCGTGCAGCAAAACTATAAGGACCCCAACCTTGGCCTGCAGGCCATCGCCGATATGCTGGGGATGACGTCCGCTTATGTCGGGCGCATCTTCAAGCAGCACGAATTGAAATCGCTGGCCCAGTATATTGTGGAAGTCCGTCTGTCGCAAGCGGCGGAATGGCTGGAAAAGAAAAATTTCACGATTAAGGAGATCATGTCCTCGATCGGCTTTGTCAATGAAAGCACGTTTTTCAAGCTGTTTAAAAAGCAATTCGGCGTGACTCCGAAAGAATACCGATCGAAGAAGAAGGAGCAGGAGCAGGAGAGCCACTGAGCTCCCGCTAAAAGGCCGCAAAAAAAACTACACATCAGCATGACAAAAAACCATTGTGCAAATGTTATAAAACATCACATCATATGGATAAAAATGTTTTTAAAACCTCGTAAATGTGGTACGCTATGTGACATATAGCGTGTGCATAGAGAGACGGGGGCGTGGGGATATGACATACGACGACAAAAACCGACGTGCGGAGACGATCAAGGTTGGCATTCTTCATTCGCTGACCGGCACGATGGCTATCAGCGAACAGGTTGTCAAGGATGCGGAACTGATGGCGATCTCGGAGCTGAACGCCGCAGGCGGAGTGCTTGGCCGCCAAGTGGAAGCGATTGTGGAGGACGGAGCTTCGGACGGGCAGACGTTTGCGAAGAAGGCCGGAAAGCTGCTTGAGACGGACCGCGTCGCGGCGGTGTTCGGCGGCTGGACGTCGCTCAGCCGCAAGGCAATGTTGCCCGTCTTTGAAGAAAGTAACGGGCTGTTGTTCTATCCGCTGCAGTACGAAGGCATGGAAATGTCGCGCAACATTTTCTATACCGGGGCGACGACCAATCAGCAGGTCGTGCCGTCCGTGGAATGGTTGATGCGGCATGTCGGACGCCGCTTTTACTTGCTGGGATCGGATTATGTCTTCCCGCGCACCGCGCACGCCGTGCTCCGCAAGCAGCTGGAGGCGTCGGGAGGCGAAGCGACGGGCGAGTCGTACCGGCCGCTCGGCCATATCGAATTCCGCGACGTGTTGGAGCAGATTCGGGAGCTGCGGCCGGATGTCATATACAGTACGCTGAACGGCGACAGCAATGCGGCGTTTTTCCACCAATATGTCGATGCGGGATTCTCCCCCGACTCGCTGCCGGTGATGTCGATCAGCATGGCGGAGGAGGAAGTTCGCGCGATTGGTCCACAGCTGCTACAAGGCCACTACACGACATGGAGCTATTATCAGAGCCTCGGTCTTCCCGCGAATCAGGCGTTCGTGGCCAATTTTCGCCGTATGTACGGCGAGGATCGCGTCACGTCCGATCCGATGGAGGCGGGTTATACGGCAGTCCATCTATGGGCGGCGATGGTGCGCAAGGCCGGCTCCTTCGCGCCGGACGCGGTGCGGGCCGCCGGCGGCGGCGTGCAATTCGAGGCGCCCGAAGGGCTGGTCACGGTGGACGGACGAACCCAGCATGTGTGCAAAAAAGCGCGGGTCGGCCGGATTAAGGCGGACGGGATGATCGAGGAAATGTGGCAATCCGATGCGGCGATTGTTCCCGATCCCTTCCTGGAGGGCTATGCGTGGGCGCAGTCGCTGAGCGGGCGCGATCGAGCGAATGCCCCGGCGAGCGCTCGCCGGGGCAAGCGCTATGCCGGCCTGACGACGCTGGCGGGCGCGCTCGTCTGCGGCGCGGCGGGCATCGCCTTGCTGCTGCAAGAGACGGGCCCAGCAGGAGCAAGGCCGCTGACGGACTGGGGCGCCGCGGCGTTGATCGGCGCCGCGGGAGCATGCGCGGCCGTCGCCGTTCGCGCCTACGCGGCAGAGCGGCATTCGCCGTGGCGAGCCGCTTTGCATCGTCTGGAGCGCGCCGCAGCCGGCGATCTGAGCGCAGCCGAGCCTGCGGAGCAGGCGGAAGGCCGGGGCGACGGGCAGTTGCTCGCAGATGCGGCGGAGCGGGTCGTCGCTCGCATGCGAGAGGTGGTCAGTCAGATGAGCGGAGCGGCCGATCTGCTCAGCGGCGAAGCGCAGACGCTGTCGTTCGAGTCGAAGCTGACGCTGCAGGCCTCGGTCGACATCGCCGGCGCCAACGGTCGATTGTCGGAGCAAGCGGCGGCTCAGCGGCTGGCCGCTACGGAGACGGCGGAGACGATCGGCGAGGTGGCGATTGGCATTCAGCGCGGCGTGCAGGCTGCCGTAGCCGTCAGCGAGAGCGTCGCCGAGGTCGGGCGGCTGACCGAGGAAGGCGTGCGTACGATGGCGCTTGTCACGGAAGAGATGGAGACGATGACCCGGGCTTGCGCCGGACTCCGGCAATTCCTCGCCGAGACGAAGCGGCAGTCCGGCGATATCGGCGGCACGCTGGACGCCATCAACCATGTCGCCAAACAAACGAACATTCTGGCGCTCAATGCGAGCATCGAAGCGGCGCGGCTCGGCCGAGCGGGAGCAGGATTCGTGGTCATCGCCCATGATATTCGCCAACTGGCCGCGCTCTCGCAGCAATCGGCCGTCAGGCTTGGCCATCTGATCGACTCGATGCGCAGCAATACGGAGACGGCGGCAGTCGCCATCGACGACAGCACGCGCGGCGTCGCCGATGCGGTCGAGCGGATGTCGGGCATTCTCGGATACGTGTCCGGCTCGGTCAACAGCATGGCCGAGGAGATTCAGAATTCAACGGTGCTGTACGAGCAAATGTCCGCCGGGTCGGACAGCGTCGCGGCATCCTCGGCCGCTCAAGCGACGCGCATGTCCGAGATGGCCGCCGCTGTGGAGCAGGTGAAGCGCCAGACGGACGAGCAGCAGATCGCGACGCGGCAGATTGCCGTCAGCGCCAACTCCTTGTACCGCGTGGCGGAGCAACTGCAGCAATCGATTCACCGATTCCGGGTATAGCCGTCCGTGGAGCGCGCGCCTCCGAGCTGTTTCGGGCGACCTTCGGCACCTCGCCGATGGATTATGTCATTACGATCAGACTGCATATGGTGGCGAACGCATATTGTACGAAGACATCGGGCTCGAGGAAGCGGCCTACGCCTGCGGCTTTCGCACGTACACGCACTTCAGCCGGCTGTTCAAGGCGCGCTTCGGAATGACGCCCCAGGATTTCCGGCGGTCGAACGAGCTATAGGTAAGGAAGGGATCGAATTGAATAAAAACGAACCGGTATATAAGGTATGGTGGAGCCATACCGAGAACGAAGAGCGCATGGAGGAGCACATTTGCTGCGTTTTTTACTGCCTTCCTCGTGATGCGGGGAGGGCTGTAGCGGCTACTCGAGCGGTGGTTGCCTGCTTGTTTCTTTTCGTGGATGCACGGTTTTTGTCGGCATGCTCGAACTTTGCTCGCTTCTCGATCCAGACATAGAGAACCAAAAGATGAGGATGCCGCGAATGATGTGTATTGCGGTTATTTGGCGTTCCCTCTACAGTGAAATTGCCTGCCATGCACCGATTTTGCAGAAGCAGGGTATTCGGGAAGGGAAGTGAGAGGAACGTGAAAAAAGAAGCAATGCGCAAGACGACGATCAGGCATCATGCAGACCAACGCTTAGCGGCTCGCAAGAAACGGCGCTTGCGGCAGCAAAAGCAGCTGGAACGAGTGGCGCTGCTAGTGATGACATTACTGCTGGCCGTGTCGCTACCAGGATGGGGGCCGGCAAGCAAGACGGCGCATGCCGACGAAGAGGCCACGGAAACGTGGGTGGACAGCGATTTTGAAAGCGTTACCATAGGGGACAAGCCCGGTTCGCCCTGGCTGTTCGGAAGTCAGCCGGCAGGAGCGAATGTGGCGGTGCAGGCGCTAGGAACGAACAAGGTGCTGCGCTTCGCCCAATATTCGGAGACGGCAAACAATTATATGCCGCGCGTCGATCTTGGCGAGGACATTGAGCAACTGGTACTGCGCTACCGGGTGCGGGCATCGCAGACCAATGCGAACCTTTACCTCCCCAGCCTAATGAGCGCAACCAACAGCGAGCTCACCAGAATTTCGATGGGCACCGGCGGCAATTTTGTCATCTGGAACAACGCGACCAGCGCGTGGGACCCGCTCCTCTCCTATACGCCTGGAGAATGGTACACGGTGGAGATGGTGCTGGACCAGCGCATCGGCAAATTCGATCTCCGTATTGACGGAGAGTGGATACTCGCTGGGCAAGACGCCCAAGTGTCGAATCAGGATGCCCGATATGTACGAATGGGAATCTACCGCAAGCACACAGGAACCTTCTATGTGGACGATCTGTCTGTGTCCGCTTACAAATCGGCGAGCGACGTTGCATTTGCCGTCTCGCCCGATCAGATCTCTGTCAACGACAGTCGGCGGCTGGACTTGACGTATACGCCGGTTGACGCCTCCATGCAGAGTGCGGTGTGGAGTACAAGCGATGATACGATCGCGACGGTTGATTCATTCGGCCTGGTAACCGGCATCAGCGCCGGTCAGGCGACGATTACCGCGATGCCACATACGCCCGGCGTAGCGCCGACTTCGGTGGTGCTCGACGTGTACGGCTCTCCTCCGGCAAGTGTCGTGCTGAATCGATCGGCACTGCAGCTCGAGACAGGGGGACGCGCCCGTCTGGATGCACAGGTCCTGCCGCTTGATGCAGCGAATAAGGGAGTCGTCTGGACGACATCCGATTCCATTATCGCGACGGTGACGGCGACGGGTGAAGTGATCGGTCATGCAGCCGGATCTGCGACGATCACGGCATCGTCCGTATTAAATGAAGCCGTGAATGCCGCCATAACGGTAGAAGTGACGGCCGAGCAGGCTCCTGCACCGGGAGATCTGCTGCATGAAGACTTCGAGGCGCACACCGAAGGTCTGCCCCCGGGTGTCGGATGGAGCGTGAGCAGTGCGCCAAGCGAAGTCGACATTACGGTGGAAGCGAGCTCGTCAGGCGATCAATTGCTGACGTTCAGTCAGACCGCGACGATGAACTATTCCTATTCGGGCATCGTGGATCTGGAGGAATCGGGGGAGGTGGCCGTGCTCAGCTACCGTGTGCGTGCCTTGCAGAGTAGCGGATTTATTTACTTGCCTCGGTTTTTCTCGAGCAGCGGCGGAGAATTGATGAAGCTGGGGATGAGCAGCGGCGGTTCGTTTGTCGTATGGGATACCACGCAGAACGGGTGGAAGAGTATCGGCCGCTATGTGGCCGGTCAATGGTACGACCTTCGTATTGCGCTGGATACGAACACGGGAGCATTGGACGTGAGCATCGATGGCGAATCGGCTGCTGTGCAGTGGCCGCAAGCACAGAGCGGTGTAGACGTTGGCCGCATTGGTATGGGCTTTTACCGCTTGAGCAAGGGCAGCTTTCAACTGGACGATCTGAATGTGTACAGCGAACAGTCGGCCACGACCGCGGAATTCGAGCAGAATAGCTACACCGTACCGCTCCACGGCATGCGCCAATTGAGGCTGGTATTCGATCCGTCCTCAGCAACGTGGCAGAGCGCCTATTGGAGCAGCGCCAACAGTGCGGTTGCTGAGGTGGATGCACAGGGAAGGGTGAGCGGTGTAGGCATAGGCAGTACGACGATTACGGCGGATCCTGTTGCGCCGGGCTTGCCTTCGATCAGCGCGAGCGTGACCGTAGAGGAAGTCTTGCCTGCATCGGTCGCGGTGGATGCCACAGCGCTGACGCTTGTGGAGGGCGCGAATGCGCTGCTTTACGCTGCGCTGACGCCGGAGGAGGTATCCTTTCCGGCGATTACTTGGAGCACCTCCGATGCCGGCGTCGCGACAGTCGATGAAGGATATATAGAAGCGCTCTCTCCCGGAACAGCCGTTGTGACGGTTGCGTCGCAAGCCTATTCTTCGGTAGCGCAGACGATTGCGGTCACGGTCGTGCCGGACGCCGCACCGCTGCAATTGTACGTCTCGCCAAGCGGCAGCGACAGCGGCGACGGGTCGCTCGGATCGCCTTTCCAGACCTTGGCCAGGGCGCAAGCGGAAGTCCGAGCGCGCAATGCCAATATGGATCGGGATATTGTGGTGAATGTACGAGGCGGCCTGTACCGATTGTCGGGGACGTGGCAATTGGGGACGGCTGATTCCGGGACGAATGGATTCCGCGTGAGCTGGCAGGCTTATCCGGAGGAAGAGCCTGTCATTAGCGGGGGGCTGGCGGTCAGCGGCTGGACCTTGTATGACGCAGAGACGGGAATTTACAAGGCTGACTTGCCCAGCGGTACAGTGAGCAGACAATTGTTCATCGACGGTGTTCGGGCTACGCGGGCACGCAGCGCCGGAGGACTGCACGAACCGCAAAAAACGAATGACGGGTATGTGAGCGACGATGTTGCACTGACGGAATTTGCGCGTCCTCAGGACTTGGAATTCGTGTATAAGGAGCAATGGACCAATCCGCGCATCGGCGTAGCCTCTGTGTCGCTGCAGAACGGTAAGGCGCGCTTCTATATGGACGAGCCGGGCTGGAGCTCCGTCACGAATAAGGGCGGTACCTCTGCAACCTTCCCGGTCTACTACGAAAATGCGTATGAGCTGTTGGATGAGGCAGGGGAATGGTATCTCAACGAGCAGACAAGCGAACTGTTCTACAAGCCGAGAGTGTGGGAGAATATGTCCACAGTCGAAGCGACGTTGCCGGTGGTCGAGCAACTGCTCGAGATCGCGGGAGAGTCGGTGGACGCTCAGGTCCGTCATATCCGATTCGAAGGATTGACGTTCGCCGATACGACGTGGATGCGTCCGAGCACTACGGTTGGTCACTCCGACGCGCAGAATAATCATTTGCGGGATCTGGGTACGCCGGATGTGCTGCCGCCGGCCGCAGTAACTGTATCGCACGGCTACGATATTGACTTTGAACGCAATACATTTACCCGACTGGGCATTACTGCGCTGAAGCTGGAGGAAGGGGTACAGTTCAGCGAGATTCGCGGCAACCAATTCTTTGATTTGTCCGGCGGTGCTGTCAATGTCGGCGAGCCGTCGGTCGTGGCATCGAACGCCAACCCCGAGCACCCGCGCATGCGGATGAGAAGCAACGATGTTGTGAATAACTACGTGCATGACATCGGCGTCGACTTTATGTCAGCGGCTGCGATATCGGCCGGATTTCCGGAAAATATGCGGATTCAAAATAATGAGCTGTTCTCGATTCCGTACAGCGGGATGCACATCGGCTATGGATGGGATTATGAATTTGACAATGTGCTGCGCAATACGCATATCGAGCACAATTTCATACATGATCTGATGGGGCAGGGCATATACGATGGCGGCGGCATCTATACCTTGGGCAGCTCCGGAGGAGATGAAGGGAGCTACAATACGGTCTCGTACAATTATATTCGCAATCAAATGAATGACTACGGACCGCTCTATCCCGACCAGGGCAGCAGCTACTGGAAGTTCTCCCACAATGTCATCGACGTGCTGGAGAGCCCGTATTGGAACAGTGGAACTGCCAGATGGACGCATGGCAACAGCAATCGTAACGTTGTATTCGACAATAACTACACCACGACAGCGAACCGGAACAGCAACGGGGCCGTGAATGTCAGCTTTACGAATACGCATGTATACGAAGACGCAGACTGGCCCGAGGCCGCCCAGGCTATTATAGCGGATTCCGGGCTCACGGCAGCGTATGCGGATATTCGCAGAGGCTACACCGAGCGCCTGCATGTGCAGGAAGAGCTCGTACTCACGAGCAGCGGGCCTGCAGGGACGATTGCAATATCCGCAACCGACGGCAAGGACGCCACGCTGGATACATCTCATGTGCAGGTGTATCTGCAGGCGGAGGACGAGTCGATCGTATCCATTTCCGGCAATGGGGACATCAGCGGGCTGCAGAAAGGGCACACGACAATTCATGTGTATATGCTGGACCGAAGCCTCCTCCGCACGGCCGAGGTTGAGGTCTATGTCGATGATGAATTGGACCAGGTTGCGCTTGCACGCACGCCACAACTGGACGTCTTTCATGTAACGGTAGGCGAAGCCTACACGCCCTCGTATATCGGCAGGACGGAGATGGATCGGCTAGTCGAGCTGGATGAGGTGACGGCCGTCAGCAGCGCGCCAAGCGCGTTGGCGATTGGAACGAACGGCGCGTTGACGGCATCGTCAGCGGGCAGCTATACGCTCACAGTGACCGGCGAAGTCAACGGCGTGGAACGGTCGCAGCCCTTCACCGTGATCGCGCAGCAATCAGGCGTCGGCGTCGCCACCCCGCTAGCGGATGAGCTCGCGGATCTGCCGGGCTGGTATATCGCGAAGACGGGCAGCGCGACCGGCAACGGGTCCGGTACGGCTGTCACCTTGTCTTCGGCGAACGGACATGCCGTGTACCAAGGCAAGACCTACTTGAATGAAGTGCTTGGCTTTGATATGACGATCCAGGCCACCGGCGGTTGGCCATCGCTCCTGCTGCGCAATCAGGATGCGCAGAGAGGCATCGAGGGCACGACGTACATTATGACGATCAAGTCCGATGTGATCGAATTACAGCGCTTTAACAAGGGGCAGCGAACGGTCATTTACGGCAATATTTCGGGCTATACGAGCCTCGGCGGACCTGCCATCTCGAATACGATGTTGCCGTACGGACAGACGCACACGATTCAATTCGGCGCGATCAATGAGAGCGGCGGCGTACGTCTGGTAGCGGAAGTGGAGGGCCAGCCGTTGTTTAATTTCCTGGATACGGGGGCAGGTGCGATTCGCGAGGAAGGCTATCTGGGCGTGTACGCTCGCACAGGCAGCACGACATTGGCAGTCGAGACCCCGTAGCTCGCTTCTCGAGCGGTTACAAAAATCGTGTACCGGGGCGATAAACCCCGGTACACCAACGGTTTTCGGAAAGAAATCAAAAAGTGTGCATGCCGTAAATCATGCTGCTTTACGACATTGGCGTAATGGCGTACAGTTGATGCAGTCGGTTGATGCGCAGTCCGACAGGAACCGTTTGGATACGTTTTTTGGAACTGGATTGAGGGGGTGAAGAGGTGGCAATGGCCTACACTGAAAAAAAACCGGAGGAAGCGGCCCCTCGACTGAACAGTGGGAAAGGCAGTTTTCGAAGTGGGTTGTCTCGAAGGAACCGCGTGTGGATGTGTATGTTTGCGCCAGTGCTTGTCTATTTTATTGTCTTCAAGTACGCGCCGATGGCGGGCTATTTGATCGCATTCAAGCAGTACAATTTTACGGATGGCGTCTTCGGAAGTCCGTGGACGGGTTGGGACAACTATCGCATGCTATTCAGCGACCCTACGAGTTTGCAGACGATCCGCAATACGTTGGTCATCAGTTTGTTAAGTGTCTTTGTCGGGTTTCCTTTTCCTATTTTGCTGGCAATTATGTTCAATGAAATTCGCAGGGTGTGGTTCAAAAAATCGGTTCAGACGTTGCTGTATCTGCCTCATTTTTTATCATGGGTCATTGTAGGCGGGCTCGTCGTGACGATTTTTTCACAGGAGACGGGGATTATCAACCAGTGGGTGGAGCGTCTTACCGGCGAGCCTTTTCCGTTTCTATACCGGGAGGGGAGTTGGCTGGCTGTATTCTTAGGATCCGGCGTATGGAAAAATGCCGGCTTCGGCGCGATCATTTACTTGGCGGCCTTGTCGTCGATTGATCCGAGTCTCTATGAATCGTCGGCCATCGACGGAGCCGGGAAATGGCGCCAGATTTGGCACATTACCTTGCCCGGTATTCGTTCCACGATTGTCTTGATGCTCATCTTGTCGATGGGTAACGTCATGGAAGTCGGATTTGACCAGGTTTATGTGTTGCAGAATGCAACCGTATCCCGGATCGCAGATGTCATCAGCACCTATGTATACCGGTTGGGTCTGCAAGGTATGCAATTCAGTCTGACCACCGCAATGGGACTTTTCGAGTCGCTTGTCGGCTTGATCCTGGTCGTGACGGCCAATCGTATTGCGCGAAGGTTTGGTCAGCAGCTTTGGTAAAGGAGGCGCGCAATGAAGGCGACATTAGGTGAAAAATGGTTCTATGGCTTGAACTACGTGATCTTGACGCTTGCGGCGTTGTCCTGTCTGCTGCCCATTCTGAACATCTTCGCGCTATCTTTTAGCGATTCGAATTCGATTCTTAATGGTAGTGTGAACATTTGGCCAAAAGGATTCAATCTGGAAGCCTACGAGACGCTGATTTCCGGAACGCCGATTGTCAGGGCCTTTATGAACAGCTTGCTGATTACCGTTGCAGGTGTGGCGTTCTCGCTCCTGTTCACGATTTTGGCGGCGTATCCCCTTTCGCGACGAGGGTTCACCGGAAGAAGAGTGTTGACGCTGATGATTGTATTCACGATGCTGTTCAACGGCGGACTGATTCCGAACTACCTGGTCGTGAACGGGCTTGGCCTGGTCAATACGTATTGGGCGCTCTGGTTGCCGGCGCTGGTAAGTGCGTTCAATATGATGATTATGAAAAATTATTTTGAGAACCTGCCCGATGAAATTGAAGAAGCCGCTCGAATGGACGGCTGTGGTGAAATTCGGCTAATCTTGCGCATTGTTCTTCCGCTGTCCTTGCCGATGCTGGCAACAATTGCGCTGTTCTACGCCGTTTACTTCTGGAATGCGTTTCTGCAGGTCATGATCTATATTCAAGATACCCGGTTATTGAACATGACCGTGCTGGTGCAGAATATGATTCGCAGTCAATCCATGATGCAGTTTATCAATAATGTGCAGCCGGAAGATATGCAGGCGATCGCGCCGGAAAGCGTCAAGAGTGCAGGCATTGTCGTGATGATCATTCCGCTCATGCTGGTTTATCCGTTTTTGCAGAAGTATTTTGTCAAAGGCGTGATGATCGGGGCAGTTAAAGGGTAAAAGCCGGGTACACGATTAAAGGGGGATAAAAAAATGTTGACGCCAATCCAAATGAGAACCAAAACCAAGTGGAAACGTACGTTGGTCGCTTCAGGTCTTGTGGCCGGACTGTCGAGCATCCTGATTGTAGCGGGATGCGCATCGGATACGGAAGGCAATGCGGGAAGCGGCAAGGAGGGGGATGCGTCCCATACAGAAGCCGCTTCGAACCAACAAGGCGCATCTGAAGAATCAACGAAGGCGCGCGGTTCGATCAGCGTTGCGATCTATGATCGCGGCAATATACCTGCCGATGAGGGGACCATCGAGAATAACCGCTGGACCCGGTACATGAACGAAAACGGACCGGTTGATGTGAAATACGTGGCCATTCCGCGTTTCGATTCGATTGCAAAATACAACACGCTGTTCGCTTCGAGCAGCGCGCCGGATCTGATCTTCGAATATGATTCCAACTATCGCGATCAGTTATATCAACAAAAGCAGCTGTTGCCGATTGATGATGAGCTGTTGAAGACCTACGCTCCTGATTATTACGACTACCTGGAGCAATATCCTCTGATGCGCAAAATCGGCACCAAGGAAGACGGACAGTTGTATGAGCTGGGCGCTGTCGGCACGATGCTGCCGAATCACGTGCTATTCATCCGGAAGGATTGGTTGGATGCTTTGCATCTGCCGATCCCGCAGACGACGGAGGAGCTGTTCCAGACGGCCAAGGCTTTTGCCGAGCAGGATCCTGATGGCAACGGCAAGGACGATACGTACGGATTCTCGCTTAGCTTCGTCAGCGGGATGATGCTGGACTACATGTTCGGCAATGTGTTCACCATCTATGAGAAGTATCCGTGGTACATTCAAGAGGATGAGCTGGTCCACGATTGGGAGCGTTCCGCCGCAGCGGTGTCGTACAAAAAACGGATCTACGATGAAGGCCTTGTGGATAAAGACTTTTTGACCGATACCAAGGGAGAGAAAGCCAAGCAAGACTGGGTGAACGGCAAGTTGGGGATCTATGGAGCCAATGGCGGATTTAACGATGTGACCATGTACGAGGCCTTGATGAATGTCAATCCGGATGCAGAGATCGTGCCGATCGCATTGCCCGAATCGGAATTCGGCCAGTTCAGTCCGGCATTGACTACGCCGATTCGCAAGACGGCCGCGATCAACGCGAGTGCAAAGGATCCGGGGGCCGTCCTGGAATATGTGAATTTTCTGATCCAGCCGGAAACGACGACGACGTTGTCGTTCGGGATCGAGGGCGAGCACTTTGAACGCAAAGAAAACGGGTGTCCGATAGCGATCAATCCGGAGAAGCGCAAGCAGGAGATGGGCTATCAGGGCGACATGAATATGCTGAACTGGCGTGATGTGCAAAATCCGGAGTGCTTCGGGGTCACTGCCTACCTGAATCCTGACATGTCGAGTCTATCCGAAGCGGCTGCAGGGCTCGCCAAGCTCCGGGTCGACGGCTACGCGTTGTATGTGAATAAGGAAACGCCGCTGCCACTGTACACCATGATGGATTATATGCCGAGCATGCCGCAAGATCTGCAAATGTTGAATACGAACGCCTTGAACGCCATTCAGGATATCTGGGTAAAAGCGATTATTGGCGGTACGTCGTATACGGTTGATCAGGCGGTCGCCGATGCCAAAGCCGCATGGGATCGTGCCGGCGGGGAGCGGGTCGATGATTGGTACAAGCAATGGTACCAGGAGAACAAGGAAACTGCGATTTTAACGGAAGATATCTATTCCCTGACGGGAAACTGACGTATAATGGAAAAGGCTTGCGGCGATGCCGCAAGCCTTTTGGCGCCGTGGCGGGTACCGTGACTAAAAGCCAAGGATCTGCTCGGCGGTGCCTGTATCAACAAGAATATGCAGAATTACAACAGATGAAGGATGATCACACTATATGAAACGTTCCGGCTTCGCACGCTTGTTGTTTTCGTATTTGCCGGTGTTTATCGTGACGGTGGCGGCACTGTTTTTTTTGTTTTTTATTGTGATTGCCAATCAGGCGAGGGAAGAGGCGGCTGCGTCAAGTCAACGATTGGCGACGCAGGTGTTGCATATGCTGGACAGCCAGATGCGGTTCATTGAACAGACGGTTGTCCGTGAACTGCTGATTAATTTGGACGTGACTGCTTTTTTCGATGCTGCCCAGACAGAAGATCCGATGGTTGGTTACAGCGCGGCCTCCAGCCTGAACAGCCTGCTGGTTGCGATGCCGTTGGCGGAGTCGGCGTATTTATATCGGGTATACGATCAGCGAGTGTTGTCGGCCAGTCGGTTCCTGGAAGCGGCCCTTTTTGCAGATTACGAATTTATTGCGCTGCGCCTGGAGCAGGGGACGAAGTCCGATTGGGGCAGTCCGCGGATGTACCGGGAGACGGAGCTCGAATCGTTCAGTCAGGTAATCAGCCTGTCGAAGTTGATTCCGCTCGGCTCCGGGGATCAGGGCATGCTGGTCGTCAATGTATCCGTCAGTCGACTGCGAGATGTGTTCGCGAGTCTGTCGGGCTCGGAGATGACCTACCTCGAGCTGCGCGATGCGCAAGGCCGTGTGCTGGCCAATAACGGCGGGGAAGCCGCCCGCAGGGGGAGGGACGACCTGTACAGGTCGGATGTCGGGCCCTGGACGGTTGCGGCCGCAATCAAGAAGCAGCCGCGGGGTGGACAGATGCCAGTGGCAACGGCAGGCTGGATCGCGACTGGCGCGGTGATCGTATTGCTCGGTCTAATCTGGCTGCTTGCAATTGTGCGGCGGCACTACCGCCCTGTGCAGTCGCTGTACAACCGTGTGTTTCAATATACGACCGATCGACTGGAAGGCGGACGAGCGGGTGGTAGCCCTGAAGGCGAGCTGAACTACATAGCCCGTGCGATCGATTCCTTGCTGGTGGACGCCCAGGCCGGACAGGCCTATCGGGATCGCCATTATTTTCGAGAGGTACTGGAGCAGGTGCGTGTGGCAAACGAAGCAGAGTGGCGCTCTTTGTCTTTTGGCTTTCGATGGGATGATGCACGGCCGCTTTTGGCCATGATCGTGGAGATTGACCGCTTTCCCTCGTTTGCCGAGCAGTTCTCGGAGCGTGATCGCCGCTTGTACCAGTATATTGTGGGCAATGTCTGGGGCGAGCTGGCGCGGGACGAGCAGGGCGAGTACCTGTTCGAGTGGTTCGCACCGGAGCGTATGGTGACCTTGTTTCGCTTGGGCGATGCAGAGGAGGCGTCGTCAGGTCAGTCGGGTCAACGAGATGCGAATCATCTGGAGCAACGGGCGGCAGCTGCCGCGGAGGCGCTGCGCGCATGGATAGGCGGTCACCTTGGCTTTACAGTGACGGTGGCGCTGGGACAGCATGTCGGCTCAATGACGGAAATTGCACTGTCCTACGAGGATGCGGTGCACGTCCTGGATTACCGCTCTACGCTGGGTTCCGACCGGGTATTGACACATTCGGCCATTGCTCCGGTTGTCGCGAACCGTCCGGAGCTGCATGCACTGCTGCAGATGGCCGGCGACATCGGGTACGCGTACCGGATGCTGGAGAGAGGGTGGTCGCAACAATTCGAGGAATTATTTGATCGCATTGGCGAGGGCGTATACGCGCGCGCCGAATTGGCGAGCCTTATGGATTATTTGCTGTATGCGATCCAGCGGGGGCTTCATGAGATTTCGCGTGAAGTCGCTGAACGTTGGCGTCAAGAGGAAGGGGCTGAATCGCAACGGCTGCTGCGCGATTTCGAGACGCTAGAGGAATTGCAAATGCAACTTCCGCCCTTGCTGATGACCTTTTCCTCAAAAGTCGCCACCATTCGTCAGAGTCGCGGTCATCACGATGTCGTTCAACACGCCAAAGCATTTATTGATGACAATTATGCGAATCCCGACCTGTCTCTGATGCTGGTGAGTGACCAATTAAACATTTCCTATACGCAGTTAAGCCGACTTTTCAAAGAGCAGCATGGCGAAAAATTCGTTGACTACCTGGCGCGGCGCCGAATGAGCAAAGCTGCGGAGTTGTTGCGGCAGACCCCCGATCCGGTGCAGGAGGTGGCGACGCAGGTTGGGTATATGCATCCTTTCTCCTTTATTCGAACGTTCAAAAAGCTGTACGGCATGACACCGGGCGAATATCGGGATCGCAACTAGCCGAACACGCGATACCCTTGCGAGCCTCGATGCCCTGAGGGCGGTCGCGTTGTGGCGTCAGGTAAGGCAGCACGACGCTTCGTCCTTGTCATATGCAGCACACGACCAGTTATGAAAGTCATCTCATGCGTATTGCGTCCCGCATGCCGGATCCCTATAATTAACCTACTACATCTGCATAGGGAGCATATATCGTATGATGAAGTACAGCTACTTGAAAAAGTTGTTCATATATAGCTTGATTCTGGGAGCGTTGCCCGTCATCGCAATGGGTGTGTTTTCTTATCATCGCGCCTCGACAGTCATTCAGAACAAGGTGGATGAAGCCAATCGGCAAATTTTGAGCCGGGCCAAGAACAGTATCGAGCATAAGCTGGAAACCGCGCATATTATGGCTACCCAATTTGCCAGTTCGACGCTGGCTGCCTCTGCCCTGGGGCATGATCTGAACAGGCACCAGTTCGAGGTGGTCAACGATTTGGTGAAGACCATTCAGGGATTTCAGGTGTTTGATTTTGTGGAGAGCGTCTATTTCGTCAATCTCGAAAAACAGTGGCTCATCAGTTATGAGGGGCTGGAACGGCTGAACGAGGCCGGCGAGCTCTCGGAATGGACCGCTCTTTTGTCAAGTCCGACGCAGTGGGAAACGCGATCAGGAGAAGGGACGGTTCGATTAATCAAGCCATTGCCCTTTCTATCCGGCCAGTCTCCGCCCAGGGCGGCATTTGTGCTGCAGTTTTCCCCGCGATTGTTTGATGCGCTGGTTCGCAGCGAAAGCTTTGGCGATACCGTGATTTACAACGAAAACATGGAGATGATTTTTCGAAATTCGGAAACCCTGAGCTCGGAAGAGCAGCAGGCGAAGCTCAAGCGGGCATTGGAACGACAGTCTGCCGAGCAGCAAGATATCGGTATCGAATTGGACGGCGCGCCGATGCTGACGACGGTTCAAAATTCAGCCTACAACGGGTGGAAATATGTGTCCCTGGTCCATCTGTCCGAGATTACCAAGGAGTCTGAAGCGATCGGCTGGGTTACGCTATTGGTGTGTTTGACAATCGTACTGATTACCCTGAGCCTGGCCTGGCAAGGCTCGAAAATGTTCTATTCGCCGATCCGACGGTTGCGAGATCTGGTCGCCAGCTCCAGCCAGGAGTCGGCCTCGTCGGCAGCCAGGGACGAGATTCAGTACATTCGTACAGGGATACAAGGCTTGCTGGGCAATAAATTAGAGCTGCAGAAGCAGTTGCAAAAGCAATTCCCCTATTTGCATGAGTTATTTGTCATCAAGCTCCTCCTCGGGCAGTTAAGCAGCAAGGAAATAAACGGGCATATTGAAATGTTTGAAATGGCCTGCGATTGGAGGCAATTCAGTGTTCTGACGCTCAGGATTTATTCCCTGGATCGATCCCGGTTCGAGGAAGAGGATCTGGGGTTGATCCTGTATGCGGTAAAAAACATGATGGAGGAAATTATGACAGCGGCGCAGCCTTTTAAACCGGTCATCATGAACGAGAGCTGCATGGCCATTGTGGTGGATGCTTCTGATGAAAAAGGGCCGTCCGAGGAGCGATTAATGCGCATCTGCGAGGAAATCAAAGAAAAGATCCAAACGTTCCTCGGTCTGGAGATTCAACTGGGCCTCAGCCGATTTCATTCAGAACTGGAGCAAGCGTCCATCGCCTTCGCGGATTCTACCGCTGCTCTGCACTTCTGCCAGCGAACCGGCTATCGCGGCGTCATGCGCGCGGAGGAGGCGGACCCGGGCAGATTGCTGGAGATGACGTATCCTGCGCGGCGAGAGCAGGACTTATTGGAAGCGGTTCAAAGCGGAAACCGGGAAGCGGCGAATGCGGTAGTCGACAGCATCCTGGAGGAAGTGGAGAAAAGACATTTTACGCAGATCGAAGCGCAAGCCCTGTTTTATCAGTTGTTCGTCAAGTTAATTGGCTTGTTGCAACGAGACGAGCAATCCTTGAAAAAAATGCTGCTGGATGTGGAGCATGTTCAAACCTTGTTCCGTACGACAAGCTTTGAGGAACTGGGACACTGGTTCACGTGTATCGGATTGGAACCGTTATTTCAACTATTGCTGACTCGCCAGCAGACGCACCAAAGCCAAATGGCTCAAAAAATCAAGGAAGTGGTTCACACTCGCTTCGAGGACAATCTTACGCTTGAAGCGATTGCGGATCTCATGAATTTTAATGCCAATTACTTAAGCAGAGTGTTCAAAAAAGAAGTGGGAATGAGCTTCAGCGACTATATGGCGAACACCAAACTCGAGATGGCCAAGCGATTGTTGACGGAGAGCGAGCTAAAAGTCCAGGAAGTCGCAGAAAAACTTCATTATCAGAGCACGGCGGCCTTTATTCGTTATTTCCGCAAAATGGAGGGCATGACCCCTTCCAGATACCGGGAGATGATACAATAGGCAAAAACGACGGCTTCAATGATCGTTGGATCATTGGGGCTTTTTTTTGTCCAGCGCCGGCGCCGGCCTTCGATCGATCACGCAGCCCGAACTTGCCGCCTCGTGATCGACGAGCATGCGTTGTATGCAGCGCATGATCCGGTTCGCGGAGCATCTGGCGCACAGTGCTGCAGCACCGCGTATTGTGCCGTACTCCGTATATGCAAGAAGCGACTCGTCATGTGAGCGCGAGGTGCATATAGACTTCCGTTGTACTAGCGGCTTAAAGTGAGTGTACAAACGGGAAGGAGGAACGCTCATGCAGCACGTGTCTACACTTCGCCGATGGCAACGGCAAGTGCGTCGGGACCGCTGGTTGTATCTGATGTTGTTGCCGGGCGTCATTTATTTTTTGATTTACAAGTACCTGCCGATGTGGGGGGTGGTCATTTCATTCCAGAATTATTCCCCGGGACTGGGGCTGTTCCAGAGCGAGTGGGTGGGGCTCAAGCATTTCGAACGCCTGTTTTCCGAGCCGACCTTCTGGATGTTATTTCGCAATACGATCCTGCTGTCGGTCTATCAGTTAATTTTCTTTTTTCCCATTCCTATTGTGCTTGCCTTGATGTTGAACGAGCTGACGCAACAGGCGTTCAAACGATTCGTCCAGACCGTGATCTACATTCCGCACTTCGTGTCCTGGGTTGTCATTGCAGGGATCAGTTACTTGTTCCTGACGCCGGAAGGCGGATTTGTCAATGAACTGCTCGGCCTGCTCGGTCAGGATAAAGTGAATTTTTTGATGAGCACCGAGTGGTTCAGAACGCTGCAAGTCACGCAGGTCATTTGGAAGGAAGCCGGCTGGGGAACGATCATCTTTCTTGCCGCGCTTGCAGGGGTGGATACGCAGCTCTACGAAGCGGCCAGGATTGACGGGGCAAATCGATGGAGGCAACTTTGGCATATCACGTTGCCTGCATTGCGCAGCACCATCGTCATCTTGTTTATTCTGAGAATGGGAGACATTATGGAGCAAGGAGTTGAACATATCCTGCTGCTTCTGAATGCGGTGAATCGCGAGGTGGGCGAAGTATTCGATACGTATGTCTATACCGTCGGACTGCTGCAGGGCAACTTCAGTTATAGCGCCGCGGTAGGGTTATTCAAGTCGCTGGTCGGCCTGATCCTGGTCGTGGCCGCGAATTACCTGGCCAAAAAGTCAGGGGAAGAGGGGGTGTTCTAGCATGGCAAGGCGTTCCTTCGGAGAGAAGGGGTTTGATGTCATCAATATCGGGCTACTAGGCTTGGTCGCCATCCTGATGGTGTTTCCGTTTCTTTATATCATCGCCTTGTCCTTCTCGGATGAGAAGACAATTGCGGAAGGGGGCTTGATCCTTTTTCCGAAGGGCTGGTCACTGGAGGCATACCGGTATATCTTTTCTACGGATACGTTAGTGAGAAGCCTGTACAATTCGATCCTCATTACGATTGGCGGTACGATTGTCAATCTGGCCATGACCAGCTTAATGGCGTACCCTTTGGCGAAGACCCATCTGTTAGGCAGAAGAGGCCTTCTCATGCTGGTGATCTTCACCATTTTGTTCAGCGGCGGGTTGATTCCTACTTTTCTCGTCGTGAAGTGGACGGGACTGCTGGACAGTCTGTGGTCGGTGATCATCCCGACCTCGATCAGCGCGTTTTATTTAATCATTCTCAAAAACTTTTTTCAGCAAATCCCGGAAGGGCTGGAGGAGTCGGCCAAGATTGACGGCGCCAACGATATGGTCATTCTGCTTCGCATCGTATTGCCGTTATCGTTGCCCGCTATGGCGACGTTTGCCTTGTTTTACGCAGTCAATCACTGGAATATGTACTTTCATGCGATCATGTATATCAACGATAACTCGAAGTGGCCGATTCAAGTGCTGCTAAGGCAAATCGTGATCCTGTCCCAGAGCGCTGTTGGCGACAGCTCCTCCATATCGGATGAAACGGTCCTGCCTCCGCAGTCTATCAAAATGGCGGTCATCGTATTTGCGACTGTTCCGATCATGCTCGTTTATCCATTTTTGCAAAAGCATTTTGCCAAAGGCGTTCTCTTAGGGTCCGTCAAAGGTTAATCGAAACCGGGAGGTAATGAATATGAGGAAAAAAGGTTGGCTAATCGGAACAATTGCAGGTCTGTCCCTGCTGGGCGTAGTGGGTTGCAGCTCGAGTGAGACGCCACAGGATGTCAATCAGCATCCAGGTCAAGGAGCTGGAAGTTCCGGGAACGAGGCGGCCGAGCCCTACGAAATCAGCTTGATGTTCCATTATGATGTCGAACCCCCGAAGAACAATTCCGAGGTTGCGAAAATCATTGAAGACTATACCAACACGAAGCTGGATCTGCAATCGGTTCCATCCTCTACACGTGCGGAAAAATTCAATGTTACGGTCGCTTCGGACAATTTGCCGACCGCGGTCAAGGCCTTCTATGAGACACCGGTGGTCAACGCCATTAAGAACGGGCTTTTCTGGGAAATCGGCCCTTACCTGGACGATTATCCGAATCTGTCTTCCATTAACCCGCTTGTTTATGATAATTTAAAAGTAGATGGGAAAATATACGGGATCCCATCGGTCCGGGATTTGGCACGGAATACGATCGTGTACCGCAAAGACTGGCTGGACAAGCTTGGTCTCTCGGAACCCAAAACCGTGGATGATTTTTATGACATGCTGCATGCCTTCGCTACCCAGGACCCTGATGGAAACGGACAGGACGACACCTACGGACTGATTGAGAACGATAGCTTGTTTAATATGGATCTGATTACCGCCTATTTTGGAGCGCCGAACCAGTGGGGAGTCGAAAACGGGCAACTCGTCCCGTCCTTTACAACAGACGCCTATTTGGAAGCGCTGCAGTTCTATCGTCAGCTGTATGACGAGGGACTGATTAATCAGGACTTCCCTATCACGTCGCGTGATCTCTGGTTTAACATTTGGAACTCCGGGAAGGCGGGGGCAATGCGCCAAATTACCGGAAACGGCTTGCTGCGGCAGCAGGATGCACAGAAGGTAGATCCTGAAGCCGAGGTCGGGATGGTCTCTCTGCTCGAAGGACCGCGCGGAACCATGATCTACTCGGAACGGGGGAGCAACGGGTTCTTCCTGATCTCGAAGTCGGCGGTCGAGACGGAAGAGGAATTGAAGAGGGTGCTAACTTTCTTTGATCAACTGATGGATAAAGAAATGGCCGATCTGTTCAACTGGGGCATCGAGGGCAGGACGTATACGATTGAAGACGAGAAAGCCCGGTATGTGGAGGGAGACGCCTACACGAAGCTCATCCAACCGTATAATCAGATCGCTGTAGGGGATTACGTGAACAATTCAACCCCCGGCGCTCTCCATCCGTTGCATCAACGCGGTGTCGAGATGAATGTGGAGAATGAGCAGGCGGCTGTAGCCAATCCGGCGCTAACCCTGGATTCACCTACCAACAATGAGAAGGGAGCACAACTCACCAAGATCATTGAGGATGCCCGCATCAAGTTTATTCTCGGAGATATTGATGAAGCCGGCTGGGCAGACGCGATCAAGAATTGGAAAAGAAACGGCGGTCAGGACATCATGGAAGAGTTTACAGCTGCGTATGAGCAAAATCAGTCTTGACGATTAAGGAGGACAGCAGATGAACATTGTCTATTTGCATTCCCATGATACCGGACGCTATATTCAGCCCTACGGCTATCCGGTGCCGACCCCCCACTTGATGAAGCTCGCCGAGGAAGGGGTCCTGTTTCGGCAGGCCTATTGTGCGGCTCCGACTTGTTCGCCCAGTCGAGCCGCTCTCTTGACCGGCATGTCGCCGCATTCCTGCGGCATGCTGGGCCTTACGCATCGCGGGTTCTCGCTGACGAACCCTGAGCGGCATCTGGCCTCGTATTTGCGTGAGAATGGGTTTAAGACGGTATTGTGCGGCATCCAGCATGAGGCTGCACAACCTGCCGAGCTTGGCTATACGGATATTTTGCCCGGGACGTCGACTACGGATGACAGGCGCAATGCAGGTCTTGCGGCCGCATATATCAAGGATTACCGCGCTGACCAGCCGTTCTTTCTGTCATTCGGCATGTTCAACACGCACCGGGACTTCCCGGATGCCGATCCCGATATTCGCGCGGATTATGTCATGCCGCCCGCGATGCTATACGATCATCCGGATAACCGCGAGGACACGGCCAGGTATATGACCTCGGCCAGAATCATGGATGACAGCGTCGGCATCGTCCTGGAGGCGCTCGAACAAGCGGGTCTGGCCTCCGACACCCTGATTCTGTATACGACGGATCACGGCATCGCCTTCCCGCATATGAAGAGTCAGCTGTATGATAACGGCATTGGCGTTTCCCTGATCATGAAGCATCCGCAGACGTTCCAGCGACAGGGGGCTGTAGATGCCCTGGTCTCACACCTGGATGTGTTCCCAACGCTGTGTGAGCTGCTGGAGCTGGACCAGCCGGATTGGCTGCAGGGCGTCTCCCTGCTGCCGCTGCTGACGGGCGAGGCCGGGCAGGTCAGGGAGGAAGTCTGCGCCGAGGTCACCTATCATGCCGCCTATGAGCCGATGCGCTGTATTCGCACGCCGCGCTACAAGTACATCAGACTGTACGAGGATCACGGCCGGCACGTCGCGGCGAATATCGACGATGGATTGAGCAAGAGCTTTATGATGGAGCACGGGTTCCTGGACGAGACGCGTGAGCAGGAGATGCTGTTTGATCTTTACCTGGACCCTGTGGAACGGGTCAATCTGGCCGGTCGTCCGTCCTATGCCGCGATTCAGCAAGAGCTGCAGACGCGATTGACGGATTGGATGAAGCAGACAGGGGATCCACTGCTCGACGGTCCGGTCGAAAAACCGGCGGGCGCGCGGATCAACAAGCTCGACACCTTGAGTCCGCGCGAGCAAGATTACGAGTGACGCGCTCCGAGCGCACAAGGAGGCAAGGAGGACAAAGCTCAGTCCAATCCTCTACGATCAAAAAAAGATGCCCTGCGTTAACGCTTACGCAGGGCATCTTTTTTTGAACGGAAAAGCAAGTAAATGATGGGGTCTATGTGATGTGGTCTATGAGACCTAAATCAGGGTCCAATCTGGCAGCGTGGCCGGCTTTATGATACTGTTTCAGGTAGAAGCGATGACTTAGTGAATTTGACCAAGAGAAAGATCCAAACAAAATTTTTGATGGGAGGCCTGTCATTTGATGCTTGACATTCGATGGAAGCAACGCTATGAAAATTTTAGTTTGGCCTTTTCGCAGCTTGCAGAATTTTTGGAACAAGAAACGCTGAATAAGTTTGAAGCGCAAGGTCTTATTCAATGCTTTGAATATACGTTTGAGTTAGGCTGGAAGACATTGAAGGATTATCTGGAGTCGGAAGGTTTTGATGTCAAGACGCCGAGATCTACCATTCAAACCGCATTTCAAGCAGAGTTCATTCCTGATGGCCATGTCTGGATTGATATGCTGGAAAAACGTAATTTGATGGCTCATACTTACAACGAACGGTTTGCTGCAATAGCTGAGCAATTAATTCGAAATGAGTATTATACTGCATTAAAAAATCTACATGCAGCATTGCGTGATCGGATATGAATATTGGCTTGAGCGATACGGACATTCAATATATTAGAACCACGCTCTCAAAATTTGAAGCTGTCGAAAAGGCCGTTTTATTTGGCTCACGGGCAAAAGGCAATTACAAGCGGGGGTCCGACATCGATCTTGCTGTATATGGCGATAATATCGACGTGGACACACTCTCAAAACTGCATGCGTTATTAGAAGACAGCAGCCCGATGCCTTATTTATTTGATATTGTAGATGGCTCGCACCTTACGCACAAAGGGTTGCTCGACCATATTGAGCGAATCGGCAAAATCATCTATACCAAGCATTGAGGGGCGCGGGGTTGCCTGGAGACGCCGGACAAGCTCGGTAAGAACGGATCTTCCAGAAAGAGGAAAGAGACCTCCCGCATGCCTGCAGGAGGTCTCTTCGGCAGCTATAGCGAGGCTTGCGCTTCAATTTGTCAGGCTCGTCAAACCCGTCCGCATAATTGGTCAAGTCCCCTCATAGACATGTTATCAGCCTGTAAAAACATTGTGCAGAGGGGATGATCTTGCATGCGTCGCATCAAGTGGATCGCGGCCATCGTCGTCGGAGTATCCGTATTGTTGGCCGGCTGCGGGGCCAAGGACGCGGAATCGGTGGTAAAGGACTTGAGCAAATCCGTCAGCGATATGGAGAGCTACCAGGGCAAGGGAACGATGACGCTGCACACCGGCCAGGAGCCGCTGCAGTATCAGGTGGAAGTCTGGTACCAGAAGCCCGAGTATTATCGCATCGCCTTGACCAACACCCAGAAGGACATCACGCAGATCGTGCTGCGCAACGACGACGGCGTATTCGTCCTGACGCCGCGGCTCAATAAAAGCTTTCGCTTCCAGAGCGATTGGCCCGAGAATCAAGGCCAGGTATACCTGTATCAGACACTCGTGCAGAGCATCGTCCTCGACAACTCCCGCCAATTCGTAGCGGAAAAGGACGCCTATGTCTTCGATGTGATGGCTAATTATCAGAACGGCTCGCTCGCCCGTCAGAAAATCTGGCTCGACAAAAAAGCCTACGCCCCTCGCCAGGTACAGGTAAGCGACGCCAACGGCGCAGTCATGGTCGAAGTCAAGTTCGACGAATTCTCGTTCGATCCCAAGTTCGGCAAGGACGCCTTCGACATGCAGCGCAACATGAGCGCCGCCGGACAGCAGCAGTCCGGGGAGCAGCCGGCTGATTCCGCCGGAGACGCCTCCGCCGAGCCGACGCCTTCCGGCAGTGAGACCGGCAGCGAGACTGGCAGTGAGTCGGCTCCCGGCACGCCGCCTGCCGAATCGAACAGCGAGACGGGCGCGACCGCCGGAGACGCAGACGAGGCCCAGGCGACCGGAGCCGAGGCTCAGGAAGACGAAGCTGCGGCAGCCGGCGAATCGGCGGCCGAGCAGGACATCTTCGTCACGATGGAGCCGGGCTATCTACCGGACGGCGTGGCCCTCAAGGATTGGAACAACATTACGTACGGCGGCAACGACGGCATGATGCTCCGTTATACCGGCGACTACGACTACACCCTGATCCAGACGCGTCCGCAGGACCGGGCCGCTTCTATCGTCAGCGGCGACATGGTCGATCTCGGTCATACGCTCGGTCTCATGAGCGGCGAGGAGCAGCGCACCTTGACCTGGACGTACGAAGGCGTCGAGTTCCGGCTTTCCAGCAAAAACCTGCCGGAAACGGAGATGATCAAGGTCGCCGGCTCGGTCATGCATGAGATGGGAAAATAAGGACTTCCCCCGCTGCCAGTTCTTTCATTGACAGCCCGCCTGCCGAGCGTATACCATTAGACTATTGGGTTTTCAGGGAAGAGTGGGTGAATGGCTTGACTTCGTATTACAGACCGACCCGGGCGGAGATCTCGCTCGATGCGCTGGGCGGCAATATCGCCGCCTTTCGCGGCGCCATTCCGAATGACATGCGCATCATGGCGTCGGTCAAGGCCAACGCATACGGGCACGGCGCAGTCGAAATTGCGCGCAAGGCGGTGAAGTGCGGCGCCGATGCTCTCGGCGTCGCTTTTCTCGACGAGGCGCTTCAGTTGCGCCGGGCGGGCATCACGGCACCGATCCTGGTGCTTGGCTACGTCGGACCCGAGGGGCTGGCAGTTGCGCGCGACTTCGACATTGCCGTGACGCTGTTCCGCGAGGATATATTGGAAGCAGCGGCGCAGCTGCCGCCCGGACCGCACAAGCTGCGCGTGCAGCTCAAGATCGACACCGGCATGGGTCGGCTCGGACTGCTGCCGGATGCGCCGTGGCAGCGCTTCGTCGAGCGTGCGCTGGCTCTCCCGGGACTAGAGATAGAGGGCATGTATACGCATTATGCGACCGCCGACGAGGCGGACAAAAGCTACGCGCGCCTGCAGCACGAGCGATTCGCCTCCATCGCGGCGGAAGTGCGGAGACGAGACTATCCGATCCCGCTGCTGCATGCCGGCAATTCGGCTGCAGGCATCGACACGCCCGAATGGGCTGGCGGCATGTTGCGCCTGGGCATCGGCATGTACGGGATCTACCCGTCGGCCGAGGTGAACCGGCAGCGCATCCCGCTGCAGCCGGTGCTGTCGCTGCGTAGCGAGCTCGTCATGGCCAAGCAGGTGCCCGCCGGTTGGGGCGTCAGCTACGGCGTGCGCTACAAGGCGCAGCGCGCCGAGCGGATCGGCACGCTGCCGATCGGCTACGCGGACGGCTACAGCCGGATGCTGACCGGCAAGGCGGAGGTGCTCGTGCGGGGACATAGAGCGCCCGTCGTCGGTACGATCTGCATGGACCAATGCATGGTAGCGCTGGACGGCGCCGCCGGAGGATTGGGACCGGTGCAAGCGGGCGAGGAGGTCGTCCTGATCGGCAGCCAGGGCGAAGCGTCGATTACAGCGGAAGAGGTGGCGAGCCATCTGGGAACGATCCCCTACGAGGTCATCTGCATGCTGGCTGCGCGCGTGCCCCGCGTGTACACCGAGCATGGGCGAATTATCGCGATTGGCAATGCGCTTGACTAGGCTTGTGAGTGGACCCAGGCGGTTCCAAGGTGTGGGCGTTGTCAGCCGTACGGACATGAGAGACGCTTAGTGTAGAAGATGGCCTAAGCAGGTGGCTGAAATGGCCTCTAAGCGTCGCTGGTGTCTGTTAGAACGGTTACACCGCACCGCACCCGTTGCCTGCGCGTGCTCGGCGTCGCATCGTTTGCTCCCTATGGAGATGGCATATATGCCCTGTCAAAAAATTAATCATTTTTTGTCGCCTGGAAAAGAGGAATTCGGAAAGCGGCCACGAATATAACCTTCTAAAGCGATTTTGAATCGGCAAGGCGAAACTTTTGGAGCCATCCTTTGACGGCGACTAGAAGTTTCGTTCCGAGAAATCTAGACAAGTATAGGAGAAATCCTATACGTTCTATAACGTTGATCATAATGTCGCGTCCATGTGCATAGGATGATTCAGAGCCGAGGTTCTGCTTTCTGCGTATAATCCGCAGGCTTTCATCAAATACTGGAAATAGCTTCTGGAAATGTTTTGGGGGTGCGAGTTGTTGGCCAATTTGCAGAATACGAAACGGATCGTCATTAGTTTGCCGGATCATCTGCTGCGCGAAGTCGATGGCATCGTGGCGAGGGAAAATTCGAATCGGAGCGAGTTTATTCACCATGCCATGCGGTTGTATTTGGTGGAGCGGCAGAAGCGACAAATTCGGGAATCGATGCAGCGCGGGTATATGGAAATGGCCAGAATCAACTTGAATATGGCCTCGGAAGCCTTTCAAGCGGAGGCAGAAGCCGACTATACGCTCGGTCGTCTTGTAAGCGGGGTGTAGCGTTTGATTGTAAAACGTGGCGATGTATTTTTCGCGGATCTCTCCCCGGTCGTCGGTTCCGAGCAGGGGGGCGTCCGCCCGGTGCTGGTCATTCAAAACGATATCGGCAACCGCTTCAGCCCAACGGTCATTATTGCGGCGATCACCGCGCAAATTCAGAAGGCGAAGCTGCCGACGCATGTCGAGATTGACGCAGCCACTCATGACTTTGACCGGGATTCGGTCATATTGCTCGAGCAGATTCGCACGATTGACAAGCAGCGCTTGACGGACAAAATTACGCATCTGGACGACGACACGATGCGCAAGGTGAACGAGGCGCTGCAAATCAGCGTCGGATTGATTGATTTTTAAAAACCGGCCCAACGAGCTTTTGCTCATTTGGCCGGTTTTTGTGTTGGCCCGCCGCGCCCTGGAAGTGCGTTTGCCCCTGATTTGCGTGGGCCTGTGGCGCCGTCGAAAGCGCGATAGACCTTAGATGGGAAGCGTCAGATGCCGGTGTGTGACGGGGCGGCGGCTTGTTTTTGCTTCAAATGCCCGATAAAAGCGGCAAGGCGCGCATTGCGCGTCTGCCAGACCGGCATCAGCTCGGCGAGCGAGGCCTTGATGCGGCTCGGGTCCCCGGCTTCGATCGCGGCGGTGAAGCGCTCGAAAACCTCATGCTGTCGCTTCATCTCCTGCACGGCCTCCTGCTGCGTTTGCTCGGTCTGCTTCGGTTCGAAGGCGGGCTTTTTACCGGAAGCGCCTTTGCCGTGCGTCGCTTGCAGCGCCTTGAGTTCTTTGTGCAGGCGGGCCGACTCCTGCAGGACCGGCTGCCAGGCGCTTTTCGTTTCGGGCGCGTATTTGTCAATCAGTAGCGCCAGGTAGGTCTGTTGGTGTACGCCGCCCATCATGCGCAGCTTCATCCCCGGTCGCCGGCCCTTGTGCGCTTGCGACGAATGCGGGTGCGCGCCTTCGAGCTGCTGCAGCTTGCCCGGTCCCGCGTCCGGCTGTGTCGCCGCGGCGACGCCGCCGGGCAACGCCATAGTCAGCGCTATCGTCAGCGCCAGAGCAGGCGTTGTCGAGCGTTTAATTGCTTGTTTCAGCATGTGAATTCCTCCTTTGGATATCTCCTACGTGCTTTAGCATGCGCAGTTTTGCTTCAAAACATAGCAGAGCTGGATAAATACAGGGTAGACAGCTTGCAGATAATTTGATAATATTGGCATCAAGCTTTTAGTTATGCCAGACAACAGTATATCTAGCAACAGTCATGCGAAGAACGCAGGCTTTGGGAAGGTACCTTCCCTAGCTGCGTTCTTTTTTGTTGTTGCGCAAGGGAGGCGCCATGAGTCGAAAACGAAATTTGCTCATCAGTATTGTAGCGGCGCTGCTGGCTGGTCTGCTCGTATACGCGGTCTATACGCTGCAGTTGCGTCAGCTGCGGCTGCAAGAGACGGTAGAGGTGGTCGTCCCGTCCCGCTTCATCGCTGCGGGCGAACGCCTGACTGCCGAGTTGCTCACGACCCGCACGATCGCCATGGCCTCCTACGATTCGGAGATGTTCACCGACCCGGCGTCTGCCATCGGGCTCGAGACCGCCGTTCCACTCGGCGAGGGCGAGCCGCTGCGCGCCTGGAAGGTCAGCAGTTACCGTCTCCTGCCGGAGCACAATGAGAGCACCTTCCAGATTCCGCGGGAATACGTGCTCTCGATCTCGAGCGGCATTCGCGCGGGCGATCGCGTCGTGCTGTTCGTCTCGGGAAGCGAGGCGGGCTCGGAGCGCTTGTTCGGAGGGCTGGTGACGGTCGCCTCGGTGAAGACGTCGGGCAATCAGGAGGTCGACGATCCGGACAACCCCAATCTGATCTCGCTGGCCAACGGGGACAAGGAAAACATGTACGCTTCGCGCCGCGATGCGAATGCCATGATTGATCATGTCAATCTGAACCTGACCGAGACGCAATGGCTCGAGATCGATCGGCTCTGCAGGGACGGAGCGGCCAAGCTCGTTATCGCCTTCAGCCCGCTGTCGATGGAGCCCGAAGAATCGCGCATGCCAGGGGACGCGGAAGGAGAGGGGGGGCGGCATGAATAATCTACGTAAGCATCGGTCGCTGCTCATTGGCTGCGTCGGCACGACCCCGAATATTGGCACGACGACCGCCGCATTCGCGCTGGCCGTCCGGCTCGCCGAGCAGCTCGACGCGTCTGTCGGGCATCTGTGTCTCAATCTCAAGAGCGCCAAGCTGCACCGCTACCTCGGCTGCGATCGGCCGGCGGTAACGCTGGACGGCCTTCGGCCGGAGCTGCGCGCGGGGACGCTTGATGCGGCCAAGCTCAGGCGGGCGTGCGAGCCGGCAGGGCGCCTTCCGAATCTGCGCGTGCTGTTCGGCAACCTGATGCGCGATCAGGCGGAATATTATACCCCCGAGGAGATGGCCGAGCTGCTGGCCGTTGCTCGCGAGACGTTCGCCGTCACTGTCGTCGACGTCAGCGCCTATTGGGATAATGCGGCGACCGTCATGGCGATGCGCGAGGCGGACATGCGCCTGCTGGCGACGACGACCGCGCTCTCCGGCTTCCAGGAGGATGCCAGACGCTGGATCGGGCAGATATCGCCGCTCTTCGGAGTGGAGCAGGGCAGCTACCGGCTCGTCGTGATGCATCCGCCGTGGCGGGAGAACAGCGGCTTCGGGCGCCGCGATGTCGCCAGGGAGACCGGACTGGAATTGGCCGGCGAGCTGCAGCTGACACAAGGGCTGCTGGCGCAGCTGGATAGCGGCGGGCTCGCGGAATGGGTGCGTGAGGACAAGCATGGCCGGCGGGCGATGGCGAGAGTCGCGGCCGATACGATGCGGCGCTGCGGGCTGCAGCCCAAGCCGGCGGTCGCTGTGCGGCCATGGTATCGTCGCCTGCAGCCACAGGAACGCGGAGGGATGGGATGATGCGCGAACACGATCTTGCTGCGCCTGCGCGCTTCTCGCCATCGGCCTATGCTGCCCGGCTCAATCAAGTCGTAGAAGCGGAGCAATTCGCAGCCGCAGGCGCCGGCGAGGCTGCCGGCGATCTGACCAAGCTCGCCGAGGACATTCGCACCTTTTTGGCGACGCCGCGGGGGGCGACGGAGGAAGAGCGGCGGCAGTACAACGAGCGGCTCAATCGGGCGGTGCTGGGCTTCCCCGAGGAGCGGGCGGAGCTGCTCGCGGTCATCAACGACCGGCTCATGCGGCGCCGCATTCACCACCTGACGGGCGGCTGGCATCCGTACGAGTCGCTTGCCGAGGCGCTGTTCGCCGAGGTCATCGGACTCAATGTGCTGGAGCTGGTGCTGCAGGGCAAGGAAGGCCTGGAGGAGATTCAGGTCGTCGGCACGCAGGTGTTCGAGGTGCGCGGCGGGGTGGCGATCGCTTCGCCATACGCGTTCGCCTCGGTGCGGGAGGTGGAGCGCATCCAGCAGAATCTGGTGCTGTTCAACAACGATCGGATCAATCCCCGCAAGCGCTGGGCCGAGGTCATGCTGTCCGACGGCTCGCGGGTGACGATGACGGGCTTTGGCTTCACCTCGGAGCCGACGCTGACGATGCGGTTCTATACCGTGCGGCATTTCGCGCTCAGTCAGTTGAGCGGCCCGGAGCTCGGCACGATGAGCGCGGAGGTGGCGGAGCTGCTGCGTCTGGTCCTGAGAGCCCGCTTCAATCTGGTGATCATCGGACCGACCAACTCCGGCAAGACGCACCTGATGAAGGCGCTGATTGCCGAGTTGCCCGAGGCGGAGCGGATCGTCACGATTGAGAATCGGCTGGAGATGATGCTGCGCCGGGACTTTCCTGCCAAAAATATCATCGAATACGAAGCCGACGACGAGGATGCGCTACACCAATCGGCACAGGCGTTCAAGCTGGCGCTCAGACAATCGCCGCAGCGCATCGTGCGCGCGGAGATTCGCGACGACGACGCGAACATCTACGTGCGGGCGTGCACCCGCGGCCATGAGGGCAGCATGACGACGGTGCATGCCAATGCGCTGGAGGACGTGCCCGAGGCGATTACCGACATGTGCATGCTCGACGGCCGCGGCATGAATCCGGAACGCCTGATGAAGCGCATCACCGAATATGTCACGCAAATCGGCATCGAGCTGCGGACCGTATCGGGCAAGCGGCGGCTGGTGCGACTCGGCGAATATGTGTGGCAAGGCGGCGAGGCGCACATTCGCGAGTGGGTGCGCTTCGACCCGCAGCGCGGCCGCTGGCTCCTGCCCGAGCGCCCCTCGTCTGCAGCAGAGCTGCGGCTGCGGCGTGCGCGGGGGATCGAGACGGAGGTGGAGCATTGATGGAGATGCCGCAAGGCTGGGTGCTGCTAACGGTAGTTTCCTTGTTTGTATTCGCATTCGTTGCAATCGAGCGCGCGCTCGCCATGCTGACTGAGCGCAGCCGCAAGCACGAGCGGCTCGCCTATCGCGCCGACGCCCGGCTGGTGAATCGGCTGTCCCGGTATTTGAGCCGCTATGGCGGCGTGCAGCGTCATCTCTCCGAGCTGCTCGAATCGCTGCAGTGGCCGCTGCAGGCGGGCGGATTTGCGCTGTTGACCCTGCTGCTCGCCCTGGGTGGTCTGAGTGGCGGCGTGCTGCTGTTCCAGAGCTTCAAGGGCGCGGCGCTGCTGATGCTGCTGTTGGCGGGGCTGCCGTACATGCTGCTGCGCATGGCGCTCACACAGCGCCAGCTCAAGACGCGTCTGGAGTTCTTGCCGGCCGTCGAGCTCTTCTATCAGTCGTATCTGGTGACGGGGGGCAAGCAGGTGCGTTCGGCGCTGCGCCGCACCATTGAGGAGCGGCGGCTGCCGGGCGCGCTGCAAGGGGTGTTCGAACAGCTTTATCGCAATTTGTCGGTTCGCAGCGACGACGAAGCGACGCTTCGTATTTTTTCCGCCTCCACAGGCCATGTCTGGGGCGATTACTTTGTGCAGATTATGCGTGTGGCGTTGGCCGAGGGTGCGCCCGTCGCAGACAATCTCAAGGATCTGATCACCGATATGCGCAAGGCGCGACGCGCCAATCAGCAGGAGCGCAACAAGCTGCTTGAAATTCGAATCGCCAATTTTTCGCCGTTGCTGTTCCTGGCCTTATTTATCGGCATTAATTTTCGCTACAACCCGGAGCAGGCTTACTTTTATTACGTGCTGGATCCCAAGGGCCGCGACATGCTGCTCAATGCGGCCGCCATGATCTTTGCCTCCTTCGTGATGGGCCTCTACCTGTCGCGCAAAAAAATGTGAAGAAAGGAGTGAGGTCAAATGCAGGCCGAGACGACCCTGGTGTTGCTGAAATGGACGGCGCTTATCTTCCAATACGGGCTTGGCTTCGTATGTGCGGCGGCCCTGCTGCGTGCGCTCCTGTATCGCAGGCCGCGCTGGGCGCATCTGGTCGGCGATTATTGGCAGCGTCGCCGGGTCCCCGGCACGCTGCTGCGCGCGGCCGGCTTGTCTCGCGAGGGGCGGACTTATGACCTTCGCCTCCAACTGCTGGCGGGGGCGGGGTATACCGGCGATCCGGCCGCCTATCTGCTGCTGCGGCGCATCCTGCTGCTCGGCATCCCGGGCGCCGCGCTCGTGTGGACGCAGCTTGCCAAGCATCTGACCGCCATGGCTCCTCCCTCTGCGATCGCGCTTGCAGCGGGGGCGGCGCTGTACGGGGCGGTGCTGTGGGACACGCCCTGGCTGGAGGCGCTGCGTCAGGTGCGGACGCAGCGCATCGTCAAGGAGATCTATGTCATCAGCAATCAACTGCTGTACTTGTCCGGCTCTTCGCTCAACGTGCACACCAAGCTGATGCGCTGTCTGCCTTATGCCCGCGTGCTGCGGGGAGAGCTGCAGCGCATGCTCGGCGAATGGTATCACGACGCGGAGGGCGCGCTGCGCCGCTTCAAGCAACGCGTCGGCACGGAGGAAGGACATAGCTTCGTGGAGACGATTGCTTCGCTTCGTCTGCACGAGAACGAGGAGTATTACAGGCTGCTGCGCGAGCGTATTCACGATTACAAGGAAAAGCTCGACCTGGCGAAGGAGAGTCGCAAGGAATCGGCGTCGTACATGCTGTTCGTGCTGGCCGGCATTCCGATTTTGTACATGTTTCAGATTTTTATCTACCCGTGGGTGCAAGAGGGCAATCAGCTGTTCCAGTCGCTGAATCCTTGACAAATGTGGCTGCGCGAGCGGCACGAAAAGGAGGTGAATCGGGCATGCGCAACATTTTGATGACGGTCATGATGATTGTCGTAGTCATTCTGCTGTTCAATGCCGTCATTATGACGGATACGACCGGCACCAAGGCACAGATCCAGAGCCAGGGGACGAGCGCCAACACCAGAATCGGCAATCTGAACCCGAGCTAGGAGGCATATTGTCTAGCGTTTAGAGCGTTTCGCGGAACGTAACTTGTGTCGCCATCAGAGGACGGCGACAGCCGGAGGGAGCAAGATGCGCAATGTGCTGATGGCCCTGCTGCTGCTCATCGTGAGCGCCATGTTCTACCAGACGGTATTCGACGGCGCCGCGGGCACGCAGGCGCTCATTGACGAAGGGGGCCGCGCCGCAGGCGGCCGGATCGGGGAGATCGACCCGTGAAATCGCTGCTGGCTTTTGTGCTGACGGTAGTCATGCTGTGCTGGTTCATGTTTGCCCCGATCTACAAGCACGTCTTGATCATGCGCCAGGCCGTGCTGCAGCAGGAGGTCGACTACCTGCTCGAGATCGGCGCGAGCGGGGGCTATGGCTATGTCGATGCGGCGATGATCGGCGCGTCGCGGGCGCGGCTGGCGGCTGTAGGCATGGATGCCGCCGCGGCCGAATACGAGGTGCGCTCGCTAAGCGGCGTCCCGGCGACCGCTCCGTACGCCCCGCTGCTGCGCGGCGACGGTCTGCAGCTGACGATCCGGTATCCGTACGGCAGCATACTTGAGATCGACCGTCTCATCGGGCTGACCCCGCCGGATCCGGCGACCCGGCTCGCGGCGACGGGATTGAAGATGAGCGAATATGTGCCTTGACGCGGGCACAGAGCAAGGAGGGATCCGATGTACAAGCTGCTGCTGCTGCCGCTGCTGATGGCGGTCCTGATGCTGCTGCAGGCGCTTCAGCTCGACCAGGAGATGGCCGTCCGCATACTCTATGTCGGCAAGCATGCCATTAATCGCGCCGCGCATGCGGCCGCGCAGCAGCTTGATCAGGAGCGACTGGCCAACGGCGAGTTGCGCATCGACCGCGAAGCCGCGGCCGCGGCGGCTGCCCGTTATCTTCAATTCAATATGAATCTGGACGCGCACGGCGAGCCGCTGGCCGGTTCGCCGTTCCAAGGCGAGGTCGAGGTGCTGCGGCTGGAGGTCGTCGACGGCAATCGCCCTTATCCGGTGCGGTACCGGTTGCCCGAATATGACTACGAGGTCATGCTGTACGGACCGAGCGTCGTCCTGGTCGTGCAGATCGACTATCCGCGAGCCTTCAGCGTGCTGGACCCGATTACCTGGCAGGTCAAAGGCGCGGCCGAGCTGGTGCGTTAGCTGCACTTGAATGTGCAGCATGACGCGCGTGCCGGGCATGCCGGGCATGCCGGGTCTGCCGGACTTCCTGGTTGACGCGGCCCGTCAATCTTGATCTAATGAAGGGAGTCTATGGAATGGAGCGTGAGGCGATATGGATCGGGAGCAACTGGCGCAGGAGTGGGCTGCGCGGATCGCTCGGCTGCAGCAGGCAATGGCCCCGGAAGGACTGGATGCGCTGCTCGTCACACAGCACGTGGATATCTACTATACGAGCGGCTCCATGCAAGCCGGATATGTGCTCATTCCGGCGCACGGCGAGCCGACGTACTATGTGCGCCGCAGCGTAGACCGAGCCGGGCGCGAGGCGTATATTCGCGTCGCGCCGCTCGGTTCGCTGCGTCGCTTGGGCGAGACACTGGCCGCGGATTATCCGGAGCTGTTCGGAGCGGGTGGAGCAGCGGTCCGTGTGGGTGCGGAGCTCGACGTGCTGCCGGCCCAGCAGTATCTCAAGCTGGCCGAGCTGCTGCGCACGGGCTGCGGCGCCGAGCTGGTCGACGGCAGCGCCCTGCTGCGCACGGCCCGCATGCGCAAGTCCGCCTACGAGGTCGGACGCATTGAGGCCGCCGCCGCCGCAGCGGCCGAGGCGCTCACGCATGCGCTGCCGCTGCTGCGCGAGGGCGTCACGGAGCTGGAATGGATGGCGGAGCTGGAATATGAGCTGCGGCGGCGCGGCCATGTCGGCGTCATGCGCATGCGCGCCTATAATCAGGAGATCATGACCGGGATGGTGGGCGCAGGAGCGGCGGCGGCGGAGCCTTCGGCCTTCGACGGGCCGGCGGGCGGCCTGGGTCTCGGTCCCGCTGCTCCGCAGAGCGTCAGCCGTCGCCCGATCCGGCGCGGCGAACCGATCCTGATCGATGTCGGCTGTTGCATCGACGGCTACGTCATCGATCAGACACGCACGGCGGTCATCGGCGAGCTGCCGGGCCATTTGGCCGCGGCCTATGCGTCCTCGGAGCGCCTGCTGCGGGCGGCGGAGTCGCGCCTGCTCCCGGGCACCCCCTGTTCGGAGCTCTACGTCCATGCGCTGGCGGAGGCGGAGGAAGCCGGGCTGGCGGGTCATTTTATGGGCTGGAATCGCGATCAGGCCCGCTTTTTGGGGCACGGGATCGGCCTGGAGGTGGACGAGTGGCCGGTGCTGGCCCGCGGCTTCGACCTGTCGCTCGAGCCGGGCATGGTGCTGGCGGTCGAGCCCAAGTTCACTTTTCCGGGCGAGGGTGTGGTCGGCATTGAGAATACGTATCTGATCACGCCCCAAGGGCCGCGCGCGTTGACGCGTTCGCCGGAGCGGCTGATCGTATTGTAGCCGAACATGCCGCCGGGCGCATGCCGCCTGGTTTGGCGCATACAATACGGTATCGGGCGCACGCATCGCCGCTTGCGAATTGGACACCGCTATCATTTTTTAGTAGGATGATAGTAGGGTTTCAAGAGCATGCTAGCGCGGGAGGGGCGGAAGAGACCATGTGGAAGCTTGGGCAGAAAGTAGTAATCGTACAGGATCAATTTGAACAGAATTTGCCAGTCGGTTCTCATGCCTATATTATTGCATACGATCGCAATGCCGATAACGCATTTGATTATGTCATTCGCGTGCCGAAGGCGAACAAAAACTTTTTCGTGCCGAAGGTCGATCTGGAGCTGGAAGAAGTGCTGGTCCAGGCGGAAGTGGATCGGGTCGAGCGCGAAGCGCTGATCGATTATGCGCTGGCGACATACAACGAAGCGTTGTTCAACCGGATTATGAACGGCGACGCCGAGGATGCGGAGCAGGAAGAAGCGTCCCCGGAGCGGAAGAGCCGCGATGAATTCATTCGTCAAATTAATTTAAAGGCCTGGATCTAAAGCAAGCGGAGGTCGGCGACACGCCGTCCTGCAGGCCTCCTGTCGTGTCTGCCGGCTGATCGCTCAGCCGGTTTTTTTGTGCGTATTCCTGGAGCTTAACCGGCTTAGCTGGATGACGTTGCTGCCCTATGCTCAGCCGGTCTCGCCGTTATGCTTGCCCTCAATCTTGGCCGCCGTGAATCGCGCGGTATTCGGTCGGGGTCATGCCGCGGCTTTTTTTGAAATTTCGCAGAAAGCTGGAAACGTTTGTGTAACCCGTTCGCCCAGCGATTTCATTCAGCTTGAGCGGCGTCTCCAGCAGCAGACGGCAGGCCGCTTCGACCCGCAGCTGGCTCAAGGTATCGACCAGGCTGCGGCCGGTATGCTCCTTGAAGATCGTGCTCAGGTAATTGGGACTGATGCGATAGCTCTCCGCCAGTTGATTGACGGAGAGTGTGCTGTCGGCGTAGTGCGTCTCCAGATGGCGCAATACCGCCTCCGCCAGCTCGCCGGTCCGACTGCGGCTGCGGCGCTCCTCCATACGTGCGATCAGCCGGACCAGCGCAGCCTCGACCGTAAGCCGCATCTCACGCAGCGTCTCGCACGCCTCGAGCTCGCCGGGCAACTCGTCGTTGCCGGACGGCTCGCCCGATTGCTCCGTCGCGCCTTCGCGGGTAGCATGCAGCGCCTTGAGCACGACCTGCAGACAGAGCTGCACCATCATATCCTTGGTCAACTGGCTGTTGGCGGCCAGGTCGAATAGTTCCTCCAGGCGCTCGTGCATGCGCCCGGCATGAGCTTGACGCACCGCCTCCAACAGACTGTCCACTGCGTCGAACACGGCCAGCAGTCGATGCCGGTCGCGCTCGCCGAGCGCCTCGGCGGTAATCAGCGCATTGTCGCCGACGACGATCTTGTAATCGATCATACGGCATGAGGCGCGGTAGGCATCCGAGATCTCGTCGAACGAAGCGGCGTAGCTGCCGAGTCCGATGCTCGCCGTCCGCTTGAAGACGTCGGCAATGCAGGCCTTCAGCGAGCGTGCATAGCCCAGCGCCAGCGCCGTGTGCTGCGCCTGGTCGCCCGCGGGGAAGCTCACGATCACCGCGGCTTGGGTGCCGCTGGTCTGTACAGCGGCGCCTAGCATTGCTTCGCCGTAGGGCTGCAGCAGCTCCTCGGCCACGTTGCAGGCGGCATACAGGTACAGATTCAGATCGCTCGTCCCCGTCAGCGGGGACGAGCGATTGTCATACGCGAGCGTCATGACGATATAACGGGACGCATGCAAGCGGACGCCGGCTTGCTCCAGCAACGGACGAGCCGTGTCGAAGCGGGTGCGCGCGCCGCTCAGCGCCTCGAAGAGCACCTGCAGCTTGAGCGCGGGCCGCCCCTCGCGCAGCCGCCGCTCGGCATCCGTGTAGCCGTGGAACACCTCCGCGATGCGACTGTGGAGCGCGGCGTAGCCCAGTCTGTCGCTCTGCTGCGCGTTCCTGGTGTCCTCGGACGTTCCAGATCGCCCGGCGGCAATCTCCTCCAACCGATCGATCAGCGTCTCCATCGGCGCGAACCAGCGTGAATTGACGAAGCGGGTGGCGACGACGGCCAGGACGATCATGAAGAGCGCCAGACCGATCAGGATGTAGCGCAGCGTGGTCGTGGCGGCGCCGAGCTGCTGGGCGGTGACAGCATACAGCAGCTTCCAATCGCTGTAGGACGAGTGCGCATAGAACACGTAGCGCTTTCCCCCCATCGCGCCATGAGCCGCGTACCCGCTCCCGGTGTGCGTCAACGCGTCTTCAAGCGCTTTCCACGACGTTTGTCCCTCCAACGGACGGTACATCATTCCGGCATCCTTGTGCGCGAGAATCAAGCCCTGCCGGTCCACCAGCCATACATTGTAGCTGTCGCTGAATTGCAGGTCGTCGAACATCGCGGCGATGCTGGCGGAATGGACACGGACGGCGACGAGGCCGCTGCTGTCTGACGGCGAAGCGTTAATCGGGTAGCGGCGGACGAGCAGCAGCTCGCGGCTCTCCGGCAGCGCGATCCACTTGCCGATTCGCTCGTCGGTTGCCATCTGCTTGATGCGGACCAGCTCCGGCGCATCCGCCAGCCGTGCGTAGCCGGCAGCTGTCAGGACGCGGTCGCTGCCCTTGGCGTACAACATCACCGCCTCCATATTGAAGTTTGCGCCGAGCATGCTGCCCAGTTGCTCTTGCAGCTCGGAGACGAACAAGTAGTGCTCGGGCGTATCGTCGGCCGGTCGCTCAAAGAAAGAAGCGCTCCCGGGCGTGCGCAGCAAATTCAAGATCGTCAGGTCGATATCTTGCAGCAGACTGTCGATGCGCTTGTTGATCTGGCCGAGCACGTTGAGATTGGAGGCAATCATCTGCTTCTCCAGTTGGCGCACAGTGCCGGCATAATGGACAGCCAGCATGGCGCCGATCACCAGTGCGAACAGGCCGATATAAAGTAGCTGGACTTTTCTGGAGATGCGTCGTTTCAACCTTCTGGCTCCTTTGGCGATAGGGTTTTCGTCGATATTATTATAGAACAAGCAGCGCCGGAGGCGGCGTGTCACATTCTACGAAAGGCTGTCGTTTTCTACAATCGTAGCAGGTGACAGTCGATACGACAATGTGCCACTAGCCCGCGGGAACCGGCTGCGCTAACGTAGAGGGTGTGCGGCGGCAACTGGTCGAACCGCCCGCCGCCAATCCCAATCTTATCCCGATATTGGAGGTCAAAGCATGAACGAACATTCATCCAAGCCGCATCCCGGCAGTCTGACGAGGAGAACGGCGGCAGACCCCTCTGCTGGCCGAGCGGAGGGGCGACGCCTGCCCGCTAACGATCGCAAGCGCCTCCCGCTATTGCTCCTGCTGCTCTGTACGGTGCTGATGCTGGCGGCATGCAGCACCAATGGCACCAATGGCACCAATGGCACCAATGGCACCAATGGCAGCGGCGCCGACGGCGACGGCCAAGCGAAATCCCAGGGTCAGAAGGATTCGGCGGATCGCCCGATCATCTCGGCGTCTATCTACGACCGCGGACAGATCGCGGCGGAGGAGGGGACTTACGAGGACAATCGCTGGACGCGCTATATCAACGAGAATTCGGGCGTAGAGGTCCAGTGGATGCCGATTCCGCGCAATCAGGAGGCCGACAAGTTCAATGTGCTGATCGCCTCCGAACAGGCGCCGGACCTGATGAGCACATACAACCGCGACTTCATTACCCGATGGGCGTCGGAGGGCGCAATTCAGCCGCTGGATGATTATATCGAGCAGTATAGCACCAGCTACAAGGCATACTTGGCCGAGCACCCCGAGCTGAAGCCTTACTTGACGCTCGAGGACGGCCAAATGTATGCCATCGCCAGTCTTCGTCCGACCCGAGGCAGCACGGCGATCTACATTCGCCAGGACTGGCTGGATGCGCTCAAACTGGAGGTGCCCCAATCCGTCGACGAGCTGCTGGAGGTGGCGAATGCCTTCCGCGCGTACAAGGCCGATGTCGTGCCGATCGCGATGTCGACGGCTTATCAGCCGATCGTCGACGATTGGTTCATGGCGCGCAGCGGAGAGTGGGTCGTCGAGGACGGTCAAGTGGTGCAGGCTGTCTTTACCGAGCGCTATCGCGATGCGATGGCTTTTCGCCAGCAGGCCTACCAAGAGGGACTGGTGGACAAGGAATACGCGACCGATAAGGAATACTCGCGCCAGCGTCAGCTATGGACGACGGGCCGCTCTGGCATCTACTTCGCCAATGTCAGCGACAGCATGCTGGCCGAGCTGCGCAAAAACGATCCAGAGGCCGCGCTGACGGTGCTGCCGCCGCTGGAGACGAAGTACGGCACGAACGGATACCAACTGGAGGTTCCGAATTTCCTGCTGACAGCGTTCAACAAGGATCTGGAGGACCCCGAAGCGGCGATTCGCTTCATCGATTGGCTGATCGACGGCGGCTGGGAGCCGATGACCTACGGAACCGAAGGCGAGCACTACGATCTGGTGGACGGCATACCGGTGACCAAGGATCTGGAGAAGTGGCAGCAGGAAGTCGCTTACGGCAATGAGTACCGCCTCGTGCATCAGGAGCTGCGGACGCCGGACTATCTGCGCATACGGGCCGGCGATGATCCGATTGCGCAGGCGATCGCAGAGATGCAGTCGACGATTATTCACAATGCCGAGACATACGAATACCGCAAGGATATCCCGTATGTGCCGCCGGTGGAGGCATATGCGTCGATCGCCACGCAATTCGAGGCGAAGTGGAAGGAGATCAACGTCCGGATGTCGATGACCGACACGACGCCGGAGCAAGCCGTATCGGAGCTGCGCAATGCCTGGGACAGCCTCGGCGGGGACGCCGTGAGCGAAGAGGTGCAAGCCTGGTACGAGGCCAACAAGGACAAGTGGAGCTGATATCGGCGCGGCGCCCGGCCTGACCGTTCGAAGGAGTGAAGCAACATGGAAAAAGCTGCGGCGCACGCGCAGCCCGGCCGGCGCGGCAAGCCTGTGAAGCGGTATGCCGCGCGGCGGTCGGGGTGGCTGCACCATCTGATTCGCGATCGGTACCTGTATCTGTTTTTGGTGCCGGCGCTGAGCTACTTTTTTTTGTTCAAGTTCGTGACGTTGTACGGCGAACTGATTGCATTCAAGGATTTTCGGCTGCTCCAGGGCGTCTGGGGCAGCACGTGGGTCGGGCTGAAGCATTTTCGCATTCTGCTTGACAGTCCCGACTTCTGGCTGGTGCTTCGCAACACGCTGCTGCTCAATGTGTACAATCTGGCAGTCGCGTTTCCGGCGCCGATTCTGCTCGCGGTGCTGCTGAGCGAGGTTCGGCTGCATATGTTCAAGCGTGTTGTGCAGAACATGCTGTACCTGCCGTATTTCATTTCGTGGGTCGTGCTCGGCGGTATCATTGTCTCGCTGTTATCGCCCTCCACCGGCGTGGTCAATCATTTGCTCGGTCTGCTGGGCATCGAACCGATCTATTTCATGACGGACAGCGGCTGGTGGCCGGTCGTCTTCTCGCTCTCCACGGTGTGGCAGGGAGCGGGCTGGGGCACGATCATCTACATGGCGGCGATTGCCGCTATCGATCCCGGCCTGTACGAGGCCGCCAGGATGGACGGAGCAAGCAAGCTGCGGCAGATTTGGCACATTACGCTGCCCGGCATCCGCGGGACGATTGCAATCTTGCTCGTGCTGCAGATGGGCAAAATGATGGATGTCGGCTTCGAGCACGTGTTCAACTTGCAAAATCCCGCCGTGTTCAGCGTGTCGGACGTCATTAGTACGTATGTGTACCGGACCGGACTGCAAAATGCGCAATACAGTCTGGCGACGGCGGTCGGTCTGTTTCAGGGTGTGATCGGCCTGGTGCTCGTGCTGCTCGTCAACAAAATTGTCAAAAAACTGGGGGAGGGCGGACTATGGTAAGTCGATCGCGCCGCATGCGGAGCTGGCCGCTCTATTTGTTTTTGCTACTTTGCGCCGCCGTGACCGTCTTCCCGCTGGTCAATGTGTTGGCCGTATCGCTTAGCAGCAGCCGCGCCATCATCGCCGGCGAGGTCGGGCTGTGGCCGGTTGAACGCAATGTGGCGGCTTACGAGCGGCTGTTTCGCGACGGTCAACTGCTGGTCGCTTTGAAGAATACGGTCGTCATCACGCTAATCGGGACGCTGCTTCACATGGTCGCTACGACGCCGGCAGCATATAGCTTGGCCAAGCGCAGACTGAGAGGGCGCCCTCTTTTCACCTTCATGGTGCTGTTCAGTATGCTGTTCGGCACCGGTCTCATCCCGCTGTTTTTACTGGTGAAGCAGTTGCATCTTATCAATACCTTTTGGGCGGTGTGGCTGCCAGGGCTGGTGAGTGCGTACAACTTGTTCGTGATGAAGTCGTTTTTCGAAGGGATGCCGCCCGAGCTGGAGGAGTCAGCCGCGATGGACGGCGCATCGGATCTGACCGTCTTCCTCCGTCTGACGCTGCCGCTGTCCAAGGCGATCCTGGCGGCGATCTCGCTATTCTACGCAGTGGCGCTCTGGAATACGTACGCTAACGCGCTGTACTTCATCAGCAAGTCGGAGCTGCTGCCGGTCACGGTCAAGCTCTATCAGATGCTGCAGACGCCGCTAGATGCACTGCTCGGCGGTGGCGACGCCGCCCTCTACATTCAACCGGAGGGGCTGAAGGCCGCAGCGATTATGATCACGGTGGCGCCGATCTTGTGCGTCTATCCATTTTTGCAAAAACATTTCGTCAAAGGCGTACTGATCGGCTCCGTCAAAGGCTGATTGACGCCATCGTCCGCCGTGGCGGTCCGGTCGCTCGGCCGGATCGCCTGCTCCGATATCGGCGACATGCACAGGACTGAGAGGAGGTGACAGGGACCAAGAAGGAGACAGGCGCGGTTCGCTTAATCGGCGATTGCAATGCTGGATAAAAGAAGGGAGAGGATGACATGAAAGCAAATGCAGTGCGGAGGCTACGCCGCTGGTCGGCAAGTCTGCTGATCGCCGCGCTCGGCATCGGGCCGGCGAGCGCGGCGATGCCGGGAGGGAGCGAGGGGACGCGAATGTATGCGCAGGAACAAAATGAAAGCGTAATCATAGTGCCGGCGATTCTGCCGTGGACGCAAATGCAGGATGCGTTCGGAGCGCGCACGGCAATGCCGGCGCTGAAGGCGGGGGCGATCGTGCTCGACGGCGAGCTCGACGAATGGGCCGGCTACGCCCAGGCGCGGCTGCCTGACGATCCGGTGCAGATCGAACTGAGCGGCTGGGCGGGCGAGCAGGATCTGTCGGCCTCCGTCTATACGGCGTATGACGCCGATTATTTCTACTGGGCGGCGGCGGTGCGAGACGACGTCCACGAGCCGGTGGCGGGCAGCACGATGTGGCGCGGCGACAGCGTGCAGTTCGCCTTCGGCCTGGATGGCGCATACGGCCCCGAGTATGCGGTCAGCTTGGGGAGCGGCGGCGTCGAAGTCGCACGCTTCAGCGACGGCGCGGCGACGGGCGGCGCGGAGCTGGTCGAAGCGGCCGTCGCACGGGACGGGGGCGTGACCAGCTACGAGGTGCGGCTGCCCTGGACGGCGATTGCATCCGGACCGCCATCGGACGGACGGCTGCCGTTCACGCTGCTGATCAACGACAACGACGGCGCGGGGCGCCGCGGCTGGATCGAATGGACGCCCGGTATCGGCAAGGCCAAGGACCCCGCGCTTCATGCGGAGTTGTCGTTGATTGACCCGGGAGATAACTGGAGCATGTGGGTGGAGGGGCCGCGCCAAGCGGTGGTGGGCGAGCCGAACACCTATACGGTTCAGGTTGTCAATTGGTCGGGCGCGCCGGTTGCGCTCGCCTTTGCCTCCGATGCGATGAATGCGTCCGCGGCGTGGGAGCTGCCTGCACATGCGTCCGCCGAACTGTCGCTCAGTTATACGGCGACTGCGGCGGGCGTCGCCGAGCTGGACTTCGCCGTCGCCGAAGCGGGCGGTCCTGAGGCCGTGCGCACGGTGGCGCTTGCGGCTGCCCTCTCGGCGCAGGACATCGGGGAGCTGCTGGACGGGCTGGAGGCGGAGCTGCCGGCGCTGGAGCTGCTGCTGACGCAGGCCGAGGCGGAGGGGCTCGCGTCCGATTATGAGCGGGTGAATTACACCGTCATTGCCGACTTCATCGGCTACGGGCGGGACGATATTGCGCACGGCCGGCTGCCGCGCGCGCAATATGTGGCCGAGTCGCTGCGCGCGCTGTACGACGAGGCTGAGGCAACGCTGAATGCCGTACTGACGGATACGGCCGAGCCTGTGGCCGCGCCGCGTTATGTGACCGGGCCGTATACGTTGTCGGGATACTCGTTCCTGGGCGATACGACAGTGCGCAGCAGCGGCGTGACGGAGGAGCGGCCGATCTTCTTCACCGGGTACGGCCATTTCGGACAAGTTCGGACGGATATTCCGAAGTTCCAGGATCTGGGGGCCAACATCATTCAGATCGAGCTCGGGCCGCGCGATGTTATGGTGGACAATCGGGATTACCTCTACGGCTACAGCGTGCACCGGTCTGGCGGGGCGGAGGCGACGGCGTCCTATGCCGAGGGAATCAGCCATTCCGGCGCGCGCTCGCTCCAGCTGGACAACGCCTCGCCATATCAGTCCAACGTCTTCATCAATGTGACGCAGACGCTTGCGGTCGAGCCGGATACGACCTACGTCTTCAGCGCCTGGGTCAAGGGCGAGGACGCGCACAATGTGTGGTTCCCCGGCGGAGAGGGCTGGAAGAAGCGCCAGTCCTTCCCGAGCGGGACCTACGACTGGACCCAAGTGACGACGACGTATACGACTGGTCCGGAGGCGACGACGTTCCCGCTCGTGCTGCTATCCGAGAACGCGGGGACGATCTACATCGACGATCTGAGCGCGGTCAAGGTCGGCGATTCGGTCAATCTGGTGCAAAATCCGGGCTTCGAGGAGCTGGGTGGCTACGATCCGAGTCTCGAATATGCGGTGACCACGACGAAGATCGACTCGGACATCCGGCCAGTGCTGCAGCGCGCGGCCGATCACGATGTCGCGGTGAATCTGCTGATCTCGCCGCATTATTTTCCGGCCTGGGCGCTGGAGCGGTGGCCCGAGCTGAATGTGCCCAATGGCGGCGGGATCAAGTACTCGATCTTTCACCCGAAGGCGCAGGCGATTATCGAGGGGTATCTGGAAGCGTTAATCCCGGCGGTGAAGGATTACGCGTCGCTTCATAGCATTACACTGAGCAACGAACCGACCTATGACGCGCGGGTCGACCCGTACGCGCTCCCGGCCTGGCATGCCTATCTGTCGGAGGTGTACGGCAGCGACATCGCCGAGCTTAACGCCGCGTATCAGAGCGCATATGCCGATTTCGACGAAGTGCCGATGCTCGGCGTCACGGGAGCGAATCGGCCAACCTATGATTACGTGCGATTCAATCAGAATTATTTTGCGAGCTGGCACGAGTGGATGGCCGATCTGATTCACGAGCTGGCGCCGGGACTGCCCGTGCATGCCAAGATTATGGGCGATCCGAAGGGCAGTCTGGCCTGGGGCATCGACGTGGAGCGCTTCTCCGAGCTGAGCCAGATCAACGGCAACGACAACTGGAACTACATCCACGAGGGTGCCAAGGGCTTCATGGAGGAGCTGAGCTTCTACGACATGCAGGCGTCCTTCCGGACGGCGCCGGTGTTCAACTCCGAGCATCATGTCATCGCCGACGGAGACGGGCAATACGTGCCCGAGCAGGCGCGGCATGTGCGCGCCTCGCTCTGGCAGAGCGCGATTCACGGCCGCAGCGCTTCGACATTCTGGATCTGGGAGCGGACCTATAATCCCGCAGCCAGCCGAGAAGGCAGCATCCTGCATCGCCCTGACGTGGTGGCGGAGATCGGCCACACCAATCTCGATCTGAATCGGCTTGCGGAGGAGGTCACTGCCTTCCAGCACGAGACGCCGCGCGTCGCGATCCTGTATTCGACGGCCTCCGGCGTCTATGCGCCCGACTATCATCAGGTGCTGCTGCGGGCGTACGAGGCGCTGGCCTATAGCGGGATGAAGGTTGGCTTCGTCTCCGAGAGGCAGGCGGCGGAGGGAGCGCTGGATGACTATGCGCTGCTCGTCGTGCCCCGCGCCACGCATGTCGAGGCCGATACGCTGACGGCGATCCGCGCATTCTCCGAGCAAGGCGGCGCGGTGCTGCTGGTCGGGGAGGATGCGCTGAGCCTGCGGCCGGACGGCGGCGCCGCCGACAGCGGCCACCTGGCCGCGGTGCAGGCCGAGGCCGTCACGGTGGCGAGCAATCGCACCGCGGCTCAGCTGCGGGAGGATCTGCGACCGCTGCTTGCAGCGGCTGCGCCGGATCGGCTGGAGGTCGTGTCGGCGGCGAGTCTGCTACCCTCCGGCAGCGGCGCCGAGTCCGCAGGCGAGGTCTCCTGGCGCAGCGTGATAGTGGAGGGGCGGACGCTATTGAATGTCATCCATTACGGCGCCGAACCGGTGACGGCTGCGGTCATTCGGGACGGCGAACGCGCCGTCGCCTTCGACGATCTGCTCGGCGGCGACACGGTGGGCGCCGAGCTGACGCTGGAGCCGATGACCCCGTACCTGCTGGAGGCGACGGATTGGGAGGCGTTACCCTGCAATTCTTAGAATGCCGCAATAGAGGACCGGTCGGTCGGAGCACGAGCTTCACGCTTGTGTCCGGGCGGCCGTTTTTCATGGCGGTGGCATGGGCGCGATCATTGAGTATCGGCAGGGCGTAGGCTATAATGGATAGAATGAGCGCATAACAAGATAAGAGGGGAGTGGACTAGCCGTGTCGATTACCATCAAGGATGTCGAGCATGTCGCCAATCTGGCGCGCCTGGAGCTGTCCGAGGAAGAGAAGGAGCAGTTCACGGGTCAGCTCAATGCGATTCTGAATTACGCCGAGAAGCTGGGCGAGCTCGATACGTCCGGGGTCGAGCCGACGACGCATGTGCTGCCGATTACCAACGTGATGCGGGAGGACGAGCCGCGTCCGTCTACCGGCGTGGACAAGGCGATGCGGAATGCGCCGGACGAGGACGAAGGGCAATTCCGCGTTCCGGCCGTTTTGGAATAAGACGATTTAATCGCGATGGGAGGAAAATAGGTTGGCTACGTTTGACATGCGTTTGCAGGATATACATACTCAGCTGCGCGCGGGCGAGCTGTCGGCCGTGGAATTGGTCGAGGCTTCGCTGCGGCGAATTGCGCAGACTGATGAGCGGATTGGCGCGTTTTTGACGCTTGACGAGGAGCGGGCGCGGCAGTCGGCTGCGGCGCTCGATGCGCGTCTGCGGCAGCCGGGCGGCGAGCAGGGCCTATTGCTGGGCTTGCCGGTCGGCATCAAGGACAACATCTCGACGGAGGGGCTTGCGACGACCTGTGCGAGCCGGTTTTTGCAGGGTTTCACCCCGATCTACGATGCTACGGTCGTGCACAAGCTGGCAGCTGCGCAGGCGGTCACGATCGGCAAGCTGAATATGGACGAATTCGCCATGGGCGGCTCGAACGAGAATTCCGCCTACCGCGCGACTCGTAATCCGTGGGACGTCACCCGCGTCCCGGGCGGCTCCAGCGGCGGTTCCGCTGCCGCGGTGGCGGCCGGTCAGGTATATTTCGCGCTGGGCTCGGACACCGGCGGCTCGATTCGACAGCCCGCCTCGTATTGCGGCGTCGTCGGCCTCAAGCCGACGTACGGCCTGGTGTCGCGCTACGGCCTGGTGGCCTTCGCCTCGTCGCTCGACCAGATCGGGCCGATCACCAAGAACGTCGAAGACGCGGCCTACGTGCTGCAGGCGATCGCCGGCTACGACGAGCGCGATTCGACCTCGGCCAATGTGGACATTCCGGACTACGTCAGCGCGCTCTCCGGCGAGGTGAAGGGGATGCGAATCGGTGTGCCGAAGGAATACCTCGGCGCCGGGATCGACCCGGCCGTCAAGGAGGCCGTCATGGAGGCGCTGCGCGTCTATGAATCGATGGGGGCGGAGTGGGAGGAAATCTCGCTGCCGCATACCGAATATGCGATTGCGGCGTATTATGTGCTCGCTTCCTCCGAGGCGTCGTCCAACCTGGCGCGCTTCGACGGGGTGCGCTACGGCGTGCGGGCGGACAATCCGGACAATCTGATCGATCTGTATCGCAAGTCGCGCAGCCAGGGCTTCGGTCCGGAGGTGAAGCGCCGCATCATGCTCGGCACTTACGCACTGAGCTCGGGCTATTACGACGCTTATTATCTCAAGGCGCAGAAGGTGCGTACGCTGATCAAGCGCGACTTCGACGAGGCGCTGTCCCGCTATGACGTCATTATCGGGCCGACGGCGCCGACGCCGGCATTCAGGATCGGCGAGCAGATCGGCGATCCGCTCACCATGTATCTCAATGACATCTGCACCATTCCGGTCAGTCTTGCCGGCGTGCCGGCGATCAGCGTACCGTGCGGTCTCGCGGACGGCCTGCCGGTCGGCCTGCAGATTATCGGCAAGGCATTTGACGAGCGGACGGTGCTGCGGGCGGCGCATGCCTACGAGCAGCATACCGAGTATCACAACCTGCGGCCGCAGCTATAGCGCTGGCGGATCGCATAGCGGGAGGAATCGAAGAAGCGATGACACAAGCGACCACTTACGAAACCGTCGTCGGCCTTGAAGTGCACGTGGAGCTGCATACGAAGAGCAAGATTTTTTGCGGCTGCTCCACCTCCTTCGGCGCGCCGCCGAACACCAATACATGCCCGATCTGCCTCGGGCACCCCGGCGTGCTGCCGGTCCTGAATCGGCAGGCTGTGGAATATGCAATGAAAGCGGCGATGGCGCTCAACTGCGAGATTGCCGACGTTAGCAAGTTCGACCGTAAAAACTACTTCTACCCCGATTCACCCAAGGCCTATCAGATCTCGCAATACGATCAGCCGATCGGGGAGCACGGCTGGATCGACATCGAGGTCGAGGGGCAGACGAAGCGGATCGGCATCACCCGCCTCCACCTGGAGGAGGACGCCGGCAAGCTGACGCATGTCGATGGCGGCTACGCTTCGCTCGTCGACCTCAACCGCGTCGGCACGCCGCTGATCGAGATTGTCTCCGAGCCGGATATCCGCACGCCCGAGGAGGCCAAGGCGTATCTGGAGAAGCTCAAGGCGATCATGCAGTATTGCGACGTCTCGGACGTGAAGATGGAGGAAGGCTCGCTGCGCTGCGACGCCAACATCAGCCTGCGCCCCTGGGGACAGGAGCAGTTCGGCACGCGCGCCGAGCTCAAGAACATGAACTCGTTCCGCGGCGTGCAGCGCGGACTCGAGTACGAGCAGTGGCGTCAGGCCGAGGTGCTGGATCGCGGCGAGGCCGTCGTGCAGGAGACGCGGCGCTGGGACGAGGCCCAGGGCAAGACGATCTCGATGCGCGGCAAGGAAGAGGCGCATGATTACCGCTACTTCCCCGACCCGGATCTGGTGCGCATTCACATCGACGAAGAGTGGAAGTCCGCCGTGCGAGCCGACATCCCGGAGCTGCCGGATGCGCGCCAGCGTCGTTACATGGACGAGCTTGGCCTGTCCGCCTACGATGCCGGCGTGATCACCTCGACCAAGGCGATTTCCGACTTTTTCGAAGAGAGTCTGTCGTATACCAAGGACGCCAAGGCTGTAGCCAACTGGATCATGGGCGACCTGCTCGGCTATCTGAATGCGAGCGGGCTCGAGCTGGATGCCGCCAAGATCACAGGGCAGGGCCTGGGCGAGATGGTGGAGTTGCAGGCCAAGGGCACGATCAGCAGCAAGATCGCCAAGACGGTGTTCAAGGCGATGCTGGAGAGCGGCAAGCGTCCGCAGCAGATCGTCGAGGAGCAGGGACTCGTGCAGATTAGCGACGAAGGCGCGATCGGCGCCATCGTCGACGAGGTCATCGCCGCTAATCCGCAGTCGGTCGACGATTACAAGGCCGGCAAGGACAAAGCGATCGGCTTCCTCGTCGGCCAGGTGATGAAGGCATCGCGCGGCAAGGCCAATCCGGCCATGGTCAACAAGCTGCTGCAGGAACGGCTGCGCGGCTAATCGGAGTGCTCAGACCTGCGCCCACGCCCGCCTTTCATTGACAAACCCAAAGTCAAGCACGTAAAATGGACCTAAAGATACAGAAAGGCGTGAGGGCTATGGGTGCTAGTGTCGAGCATGCATTGGAACAACTGAAGATGACCGGCGTCCGGATGACCCCGCAGCGACACGCCATCCTGACTTATCTCATGGAGGTGCTGACGCACCCCACCGCTGATGAAATTTACAAGGCGTTGTCGCCGAGGTTTCCGAGTATGAGCGTTGCAACTATTTATAACAACTTACGTCTATTTGTAGAGGCGGGTCTCGTTCGCGAGCTGACATACGGCGACGATTCGAGCCGATTCGACGCTGATTTGTCCGATCACTATCATGCCATCTGCAAAAACTGCGGAACGATCGTGGATTTTAAATATCCTCCGCTCGTTCAAGTGGAGAAAACCGCTTCGCAGGAAACCGGCTTTGTCGTCGAGGGTCACCGTATGGAGATCTACGGGCTATGCCATACATGCTCCGCTACGGTCAAGCAATGAAGCAAGAGGCGTGCGTGAAGAAAGTACAGGGCGGAGCAGTTTTTCCGTCGCTGTACTTTTTTAATTTTCATCTGGAAACCGGGGAGTGGGAGCAGACTTGGAGACGATAAGCATTCAGCGGCCTCGTAAAAAAAGGGGCGGCGGTCTGCGCTGGCTGGTGCTGATTTTTGGATTGGCGGGAATGGCCGTTGGCGCATATTGGGGATGGGAGCGGTTTGTACCGAACAACGAGCGGGTGGTGCCGGATTATGCGTTCGAGCATCCGATCATGCATCTGGGGCAGCCGATGGAATACGGCGGCGCGGTCGAGGGCGAAGCGGTGAAGCTGCCGGTTGCGGCGGTACAGGCATTGCTGGGGTCGGAGGCTCCGGTGCGATACGAGACGGAGAGCAAGGCCGTCATTCTGACTACGACGGATAAAGTGCTGCATTTCAAGACTGAGGCGCTGACCGCTACGATGAACCAGGAGCCGTTCGAGCTGAGCATTGCGGCCGAGGAGCAGGATGGTACGGTCTATATCCCGATGCCGCCACTCACGGAATTGTTTGGTCTGCAGGCCGAATTGCACACGGATACCGGTATGATTACGGTCAGTATGCCCGGCGACGCGGTGCAGCGCGCCGCAGTAACGGAGGAGGCGGCTCAGCTGCGTTCGGGTCCGAGCATCAAGTCGCCGATCTACGAAACGATTGCCTCCGGCGGCACGGTAAGGTTGTGGGACGAGCAGGACGGGTGGTATTATGCGCAAAGCGCGTCGGGACGAACCGGATACATGCGAGTCGATGACGTGGGGTTCGCGGACATTGAGACGACGGCTCAGGCCATCGCAGAAGAGCCGTTCATCCCATGGAAAGTATATGGCCAACGCATTAACATGACCTGGGAAGGCGTCTACTCCAGGAATCCCGATCCGCAGCAGATCGGCGAGCTGCCGGGTGTGAACGTGGTCAGTCCGACCTGGTTCGAGCTGACGGATGCGGCTGGTACGATTCAGAGCAAGGCCGATGAGCGCTACGTCGCATGGGCCCACGGGCAGGATATGCAGGTGTGGGCATTATTCAGCAATGGCTTTGAGCCGGATCGCACGACTGCGGCCCTGGCGTCTTACGAGACGAGATTGACGATGATCAAGCAGTTGCTGGCTTTTGCAGAGGTGTACCGGCTCCAGGGCATTAATATCGATTTTGAGAACGTGTATACGGCGGACAAGGCGAATCTGATTCAATTTGTACGTGAAATGACGCCGCTTCTGCACGAACAAGGCCTGGTCGTATCCATAGACGTAACGCCGAAATCGAACAGCGAGATGTGGTCGGCTTTTATCGACCGTCGGGAGCTGGGTCAGGTGGTGGACTATATGATGGTCATGACCTACGATGAGCACTGGGCAGCCTCCCCCGTCGCGGGCTCGGTCGCTTCCTTGCCGTGGGTGGAGCAGTCGGTGCGTCGCATTCTGGAAGAAGACGAGGTGCCGCCGGCCAAGCTGGTACTGGGCGTTCCGCTTTACACACGGATCTGGACGGAGACGACCAACGAAGCGGGGGAGACCGAGGTCAGCTCCGGCGCTTACGGCATGGAGACCATTGCGGCACTGATCGAAGAAAAAGAGCTGGAGCCAGTCTTTGACGAGCAAGCCGGCCAAAATTATGTGGAATACGAAGAGGACGGGGCGCGCAAACGAATCTGGCTGGAGGACGAGACCTCGCTTCGCGCACGCGTGCAGCTTGTAAAGCAGTATGATTTGGCGGGGCTGGCGACCTGGCAGCGGGCATTCGAGAAGCCCGGCGTGTGGGAGGTTCTAGACGAAGTGCAGAGCAGGCCCTGAAAGCACGCGTCGCCTTCAAAGAAGCGGAAGTCGGGACCTGATCGTGAACGGCGACGGAAATCAAAAAAACGGGACGCGATTATCGCGGTCCCGTTTTTGATTGTAAGACGCAGGCTGACGCTTGAATCAGCGCTCCTCTGCAGGCTTGTCCGGTATCGCAGTGGCCATATCTGGATCGAGCGTCAGCTTGGTCCGACAAGACATGCAGCGATCCGTTTTTCCCAGAATTTTGGTCTGACGGCCGCATTCGGGACATTGCAGCATGACGGCGCTGGTCGAAAGCATGCCCGCCCAAAAATAAACCCCCACGCTAATCATCATGGCAATCATGCCAATGACCATGAACACGCCGGCAAAAATTTTGCCGGTCTGCCCCCATAGAATAATGCCGGCCGTTCCGCAGATCATCAGTCCCATGCCGATCAAAGTAGTCAGCAATCCCCACAGGCGGAACTCGTTGATTTTACTGGATTTGAAAAACATCCGTACACACTCCCTCTATCCCTTCTCGCCGGATTTTGCGGCTGCGCTGGCAGGAAAATCCGGTGGAACCGTCGAACAACATAAACAAAAGGCGACGCAAGCGGCGTTCCCTTCGTACATATTACGTATATTATAGCGCAATTTATTTTATCATTCTATCGTTGCTTTAATGGAGGCGCTGTATGAATCAGAAATGGGAAAGCATCAAGGCGCATTACACGGCGTTTTTTGCCCAGCAGGAAGGTGTCGTCGGGGTCATCGCTCTGGAGCGGCCGTACCCGTTTAACCCGCTCGACGACGAACCGGAGCTGCTGGTCCTGGCGGTCGTGGATAAGCAATGGGGAGGCAAGCCGACAGAGCATGCGCAGATTGACGGCATGCGCATCGTGCTAAGAACCGTGGAGATTCAGCGTATCGAACGCTGGCTGAGCACCGGGCGGGAGCGCGCCGTCATTCGCTGGTTAAGGCGAGGAGAAATCCTGCTCGACCCCCGCGCCTACCTGCGCGCGACCCGCGAGCGGATGAGCGAGCTCCCGGAGATGCTGCGCGAGCGAAAAACGCTGGTCGAGTTTTCCGATTTTCTCGGCAGTTACTTGCAAGCCAAACACGAGCTGCACGAAAATCATCTGCTGGATGCCTACAGTTGTCTTGTAAGAGCTCTACAGAACTGGGCGCGCATGACCCTGATCGAGGAGGGCGTCATGCCCGAGCAGACCATCTGGAAGCAGATTCGGACGTACAACACCGGGCTGTACAAAATGTATGAGGAACTTACGGTAAGCGTAGAGCCGTTGGACAAACGGATCGAGCTTGTGCTGCTCGGATGTGAGTTTTCTGTGATGAGCCGCATCAAGTCGTGCTGCGTCCTCTTGCTTCGCCTTTTGGGAAGCCGTGAATTGCCTTGGAGTATAGAAGAGCTGGAACGGCATCACGAGCTGGAGGGGCTGTCGATCGATCTCTCTCTACTGCTCCAAAAACTCGTTAAACGCGGGCATATTCGGGAGATTGCTTTGCTTGACGGAGGATTGGGCGAGCCCGGTATGCTCGAGCTTCGCTACGGGCCGCTGCGCGGGGCTTCGATGCATCAGTTGCGCCCTACCTAATTTAGGGTTGACTTTGTACGGCGCGCTGTGGTAAATTAAATCTCGCCGCTTCTGAGGCGCAGGCATTTATAAATGCCTGATAAAAGAAAAATTAAAAAAAGTGCTTGCATAAGAATAGGAAAATGTGTTATATTCTTATAGTCGCCGCTTGAGAGAGCGGAGGCGAGCAAGACGAACAAAATGGTTCCTTGAAAACTGAACAACGAGCGTAAAGCCCCAGATTCTTTCGGGA
>NZ_JACXIZ010000044.1 GCF_014705605.1 Paenibacillus sabuli | reverse complement strand
GCCTATCTAGATTTCTCGGAACGAAACTTCACGCGCCGCAAAGACGGCTTGCTCGTTTCGCCTTGAAATCATAGAATGCATAAAGCTGATCCCATGCATGTCTAGATTTCTCGGAACGAAACTTCACGCGCCGCAAAGACGGCTTGCTCGTTTCGCCTTGTACCCTTAAACTAAATACAGACGATAAACGCAAAAGGAGCATGTCCATGATCAAGGTAAGCCACCTGACCAAAAAAATTCCCGGGGGCCCCAAAATTTTGCACGACATCAGCTTTGATGTGCAGCACGGCGAATTTGTCGCCGTCGTAGGCGCCAGCGGCAGCGGAAAAACGATGCTGCTGAAATGTCTGGGTCTGAAAGAGCGCTGGACGTCCGGCGAATACTTCGTTCAAGGCGACGATGTGCTGAAGCAGGGCTGGACAGGCAGGCGAAAAATTCGTCGCGAATTCGCCATTCTCGAGGAAAAGCCGGCGCTGTCGCCCAACAAAAGCGCGCTCAAAAACGTGCTGATCGGCACACAGTCGCAAACGCCGCTATGGCGCATGGTTACCGGCATGGTGCGCAACGACGATTATATGGGCGCTATGGACACGATCGAAAAGGTCGGACTGCTGGAAAAAGCCCATCAGAAAGCGGACAAGCTCAGCGGCGGGGAACGGCAAAGGGTCGCGATCTCCAGGGCGCTCGTACACGGTGCCAAGGTCTTGCTCGCGGACGAGCCGGTGTCCGGACTCGACCCGCATGCCGCGGAGCAGATCCTGACCGACCTGAAGGCGCTCTGCCGCAAGCAGCGGCTCATCGTCGTCGCCGTCCTGCACCAGAGCGAGTGGGCGGAGCGATTCGCCGACCGCATCCTCGGTCTGAACGAGGGCAGGCTCGTGGTCGACATTCGGGGGCGCCGGCTCACGCACGGCGAGAAGCTCAAGCTCGAATAACGCGGGGCGGTGTCCGGTGGCGGCAGCTCGATCGGGCGCGTGGTCAAGGGCGCAGAGCGGCAGACAGGTACGGCGCGGTGGGCGGGTGCATAGTATGGAGCATTCCGTTAAATAGGCAGGTGTCTAAGCGCTATGGCATTCCAGGTCCCGGCCGTGATACGGCCCTACCGCACGACGTATCCCAAGATCGAGCTGTGGCTGCCCGTCGTCACGGGCCTCGCAAGCCGCGAGGCGGAGCGCAAAATCAACGAGGAGATTCGCCGCGAGGCCGAGCAGTTGATCCGCGATCAAGGATCGCTGGACGATCCGCGGGCGCAGATGATCGGCTGGTTCGAGGTCAAAACAAACGAAAAAGAGGTCCTCAGTCTGTCGTTATTCAATTACGCGTATACCGGCGGCGCCCACGGTCTGACGCTGCAGCGTTCGCTGACCTTCATGACCGATACGGGCAAGCGCTATTCGCTCGCGGAGCTGTTCAAGCCCGGAAGCGATTACGTCGGCAAGCTGTCGGAACAGGTGGCCGCGCAGATCAAGTCGCGCGATGTCCCGGTGCTCGAGCCGTTCACGCGCATTCGGGCGGATCAGGACTTTTATATCGCGGATCGTGCGCTGGTCATTTACTTCCAGCTCTATGAATTGACGCCTTACGTGTACGGCTTCCCGTATTTTCCGATCTCCTCCTACTCGGTGCAGGAGATCGTCAACGAGGAGGGTCCGCTCGGTCCGATGATCGCCAACGATTAACGGTCAGAGGCGTCGGTGAATCGCACATGCTGCTGGTAATGGTGCTGAATACGCGTCCACGCTCATAAGTTAGGGTGGGAGGTGGACGCGATGTTGCATACGCTCGTGGGCTTGCTCCTGCTCCCCGCAAGCGGCCTGCTCATCCTGCTAATTGCGCTCGCAGCGCACCGCCACACGGGCAATTCGGGCAAAGCGAGCGGAGGCCGGATGTCCCGCTATCTGCGTTATGCCGAGGACAAGTACACGCTGAATCGGGCGGGGTATGCCCAGCAGTTGAGCCGCGAGCTTGAGGGCGGCGCGGCGTTCGCCGCGGCTTTTGGGGCGCTGGCGGCGCTGCCGCTCGCAATGACGCTCTTCGGTCCGGCGTATGCGCTGGCCGGACCGTGGGCCGTAGGGTGCGGGATCGGGCTGGCCGGTCTGCTCGCCCTGCCGGTAGCGGCGGCCCAGGCCGAGCTGGCCTCTGCCGTGCCGACTGCGGGCGGCGTCTATCACTGGGCGCTGGCGACCGGCGGCAAGGGATGGGGCTGGCTCGCCGCCTGGCTCAAGGGCCTGGGCGACGCCGGCCTGATCGTGCTGCTGAATTGGACGGCGGCGGAGCTGCTGCTGGGGCTTGCGTTTCCGCAGCCGGCCGGCTTGCCGTTGATCGCCGCCGCTGCCGCGCTGCTGCTGGCACTGCAGGTCGTTGCGGCGTGCGGCGGCCGATGGCTGCGCCGCATGATGGCATGGCATGCGGCTTGCCAGCTGGGAGCGCTTGCCGCGCTTGCGGCCGTCCTGGTGTGGGCGGGCGGCGCTGCGCTGCAGCCGACAACCTTTTTGTTCACGGCCGCGCCGGGCGGGGGAGCGGGGGAGGCGAGCGTTGCCGTCATGGGACTGACGGTCGTGCTGCTCGCTCGGCTGTTCGGCGGCTCGGATGCCGGCGCTTACCGCAGCGAGGAGACGAGCGGCGCAGCGGCGCAGGCGCCGTGGAGCTCGTTTTTGGCTGTCGCGTACAGCTTGCTGATCGTGTACGTATGCTTCGCTGTACTGCTGCTGGCAGCGCCCGACCCGATCGCGATCGGCGATGACGCCGCCGCCTGGCTCCGATCCGTATCGGCTCTGGCGGCGCGCTGGGACGGACCGCTCTATTCCATCCTGACATGTGGCGCGATCGCAGCTCTGTGGGCTGCAGGCATCGGCGTGCTCGCCGGCAGCGCGCGCATGTGGTATGCGGTACAGCGCGATGGGCGTACAAGGCTGGCGCGCTGGCTCGCGTCCGTGCCGGTCCGCCCGCGCGTCCCGGTCCGCATGCTGGCAGTGACGGCGCTAGGCGTCCTGCTGGCGACGGCGGCGCTGGCCCTGTTCGACCCGTGGCCGGGCGGCGGCTCGACGCGGGTCGTCGGCTTGGCCGCCTGGTCGGTGCTCTGCACCCAGAGCGCCGCCGCCGTGCCGCTCGCTCTGCTGCTGCTTCGCCGCAGGCTGCTGCGCGGGCCCTGGCATACTGGCCGGCTCGGCCCGTGGCTGCGCTGGACGGCGCTGCTGTGGCTGCTCGTCAGTGCGGCCGGGGCGGCTGTTCTCGCAGAGCTTCGTTTGCTCGTGATGCTCGTGTCCGTGCTGGGTGCGGCGGCCGTCGGACGCTTATTGATGACGCGGCTGCCTGCCCGCCGCAAGCTTGCAGACCCGGCTGCGCCAGCGCTCGAAGAGCTGAGGCGCATCGAGCGGCGCTACCCGCAGCCTTGACGAAAGAAGGGCCGGCGCAGCCCGGCCCGATGGCCCCTTCGGCGACTCCTGTCGCCGAAGGGGTTATTTGCCATGCGCCGGGCCAGTCTCTATAATGAACCTTACGATGCAGGAAGGGAGCGAATGCAATCATGCTGGGAGCGATTATTACAGGAGCTGCGGGCGGGATCGGCCATATTCTGGCCGAATCGTACGCGGCCAAGGGCTATCGAGTGATGCTGGCGGACAAGAACGAGACGGGCGTACTGGAGGAGGCCGGCCGGATCGCCGCCTCCGGGGTCGGTCGGGAGGTGTATGCCGAGGCGGTGGATCTGCGCGACCCGGAGGCGGTCGCCGCGATGATCGCCGTCGCCGGCGAGCAGCTCGGCAGTGTCGACGTGCTGATCAACAACGCCGGCTTCGGGATCGGCAAGAGTCCGTACGAGCTGAGCTGGGAAGAATGGGACAGCGTGCTGAATACGAATCTGCGCGGCAGCTTCCTCTGCGCGAGGGAGGCGGCCAAGCTGATGCGTCGGCAGGAGGGGGGCGGGGCGATCGTCAATATTGCTTCGACTCGCGCCCTCATGTCCGAGCCGCATTCCGAAGCGTACGCCGCCTCCAAAGGCGGACTGCTGGCCTTGACTCATGCGCTGGCCGCTTCGCTCGCCCCCGACCGCATTACGGTCAATTGCGTGAGTCCGGGATGGATCGAGACAGGCGATTACGATGCGCTGCGGCTGCAGGATCACGAACAGCATTTTTCGGGCCGCGTCGGCCGTCCGGACGACATCGCCAAGGCGTGCTTGTATTTGACCGATCCGACCAACGATTTTGTCACGGGGATCAATCTGGTTGTCGACGGGGGCATGACCAGCAAAATGATCTACGAGCCTTGATTCGGCGGCTGCGCACGCGCGCTCAGGACCGGCCGCGCTTGGCTAGCAAATGCGCGGCGATTTTGCGTCCGTGAAAGCGGCCGGTCTCGATAAAGATCTCGTTGGCCTCGTGGCGGGAAGCGACCACGCCCGCAAGGTAGATGTCGGGAACGTTGGTCTCCATCGTCTCCTCGTGAAACGTCGGGTATCCCTCCGCTTCCATCGTAACGCCGATTCGGGAGAGGAATTGCCGGTCGGGATGAAACCCGGTGAGCGCCAGCACGAAGTCATTGTCCAGATGCTCGGTCCCCGCGGACGATTCGACCACGATCCGGCGCGGCTCGATCGCCACGACGCGCGAGCGGAAGCGAATCGCGATGCGAGACTTGGCCGCCAGGCTCTGAAAAATCGGCAGCACCCAGGGCTTGATGCTCGGCGAATAATCCTCGCCCCGATAGACGACGGTCACCTCGGCGCCGACCTTCTCCAGCTCCAGCGCGGCGTCGATCGCCGAATTGCTGCCCCCGATGATCGCCACCTTCATGCCCGTGTACGGGTGCGCTTCGCGAAAGAAGTGCGTCACCTTGTCGCTCGTCTCACCCGGGATGCCGAGCAGGTTCGGATGATCGAAGTACCCGGTCGCGACGACGACGTGAGCGGCATGGCATTGGTGGGCTTCGCCGTAGCGGTCTTCGCTGGTTACGACAAAACCGCCGCCTGCGGCGGCATCGACCGCCGTCACCGTCTCATAGGCGCGGATGCGGACGCGATTGCGCAGCGCGACAGTGCGATAGTAGTTAAGCGCCTCCAGGCGCGAAGGCTTGGCCTGCGCGCTTGTGAAGGGCACGCCGCCGATCTCCAGCAGCTCGGCCGAGCTGAAAAAAAACATATTGACCGGATATTGCGAAATCGAGTGCACGACGTTTCGTTTTTCGATGATCAGCGCTTCGATGCCGGCCGCCTTCAGCTCCAGCGCCGCGGCGAGACCGCACGGCCCGGCCCCGATGATGATGACTTGCTCGGTTTGCATATTGAGGTTCCACTCCTTGCGTTTGCCAAGTTTCATTATTTTATTTTACCGCTGTGCAAGCGCAGTGACAAATTTTGTCCGGATGCGGTATAATAAGCGGAAAATAAATGCGTGCCGGGCTTTGAGCCCGCAACCAAGCAAGGAGGAACAGGACATGCGACGGCGCTTTGTGATCGAAGCGGTGATGGTAGCTACATACGGGCATCTGCTGGTGCCGAGCCGTCCGGTTGAGTACGTCATTCCGTATTCCAGCATTATGGAGCTTTACGATATGCGCGAGGGCGAGGAAGCCATTATGGAAGACCCGGGCGACGAGGCGCATGTGCGCAGCAAAATCGGCGAATTGATTGCGTTTTTCGAGGATCCCTTCAACCGCAAAAAAATTGAACGCGCGCTGCAGGCGCCTTGGCGGGAGAGCCCGCCCCTGCTATTGAACGAGAGCATCTCCTTCGTCGTCGTGCAAGCGGTGGACAACGCCCATTACGGCGAATATTTCGACCCGATCGAAACCGAGCTGCTCCTGACGGCGATGAAGCTCGAGATTCCGCTGCTCTCCGATCAGGTGGAGCTGCAGGACCGGATCATCGAGGGTGAGGTACCGGTTCAGGTGTATGACATCGAGGATTTCGAATTTGCCGTCGAAGAAGGCGTGCCCGCGGAGTGACGAACGATCTGAACGGGCGCGAGGAGCGCTTGCTGACGCCGCACGAACAGCGGCGCTGGCGCAGGCGGCGCGAGGAGCTGGAGCAGTGGCTGCAGCGGGACAAGGTGCGGGTGCGCGGCAAGCGGCTCGTGCAATGGCGCGAGCTGACTGTCGATCACGAGCTGCTGCCGGCTCTGACGGAGCTGCGGCGCAAAGGCGTCGAGACCGAATATTCGTGCGCCGGCGTGAGCGCGCTCGACGAGCCGCTGGAGCACTCGCTGTACGCGTATGTGACGATTCACGCCTCCGAGGCGGCGGATCGCTATGTCGAGCTGGCGATCGCGAGAATGCGGCATCGCTTGTGCGCCACTTACGATCCGCAGCGTCGCATCTACGATCTGTCGTCCATGCACGTCGGGTATAATCGATCATTCTGCACGCTGCTCTACCGCTGCGCGCGGCTGCTGCCGCACTAGCGGAGGCGCCCGCAAGCCCATAGCTTATGGCGAAAGGACGCGAGGACCTATGCGAATCAAAGCGGTCGTCACCGATCTCGACGGCACGCTGCTGCGCTCCGACGCGACGCTGTCCCCGTACGCCGCCAGCGTCTTCAACGGCTGGATCGAGCGCGGAGGGGCCGCCGCGTATGCGACGGCGCGCAGCCACGTCAGCGCCCATCCGATCGTCAAGCCGATCCGCTGGCGGCAGCCGCTGATCGTATACAACGGCGCCATGCTGCTGGATCCCGCAGATCGGCGCGTATTGGGCGGGAGCTGGCTCGATCCCGCTGCGACCGGCGAGCTGCTGGCGCTGGGCAGAGCCCGGGGATTGTCGCCGTTTCTTTTTTTGCTCGATCGCGAGGATACGGAGCGTGTGCTGCACGAGCAGCTGGTGCGGGAGGGCGAGCGTGCCTTTTTTGCCTCGCGCCCGGGCGATCCGCGATTTCGGGAGCTGGAGCGGCTGACGTGTCCGGAGGATTGCCGGACGCTGATCGTGACGTATATCGGCCGGTACGAGGAGCTGAAAGCGCTGCAGGATGCGGCGAAGGCCGCGCTGGACGAACGCATCTATACGCATCTGATGAAGGACCGCTATATCCCGGATCATTATTTCCTCGAATTCAGCCATCCGCGCGCCAACAAGCGCGACGGACTGCGTCTGTGGTGCGAGCTGACGGGGATCGATCCGCAGGAGGTGCTGGTTTTCGGCGATCAGATCAACGACGTCGGCTTGTTCGAGCTCGCCGGCACCAGAGTCGCAGTCGAGGGCGCGCATCCGTCTCTGCTCGACTTGGCCGACGCGATCGCGGAGTCGAATGACGCAGACGGCGTGGCGCGTTATGTCGCCAGGCATCTGCTGCCGCAATCTTGAGGATGAGGAGAGGTCGCATGGAATTGAAGGACATACACGCACTGGCGCAGCGTATCAAGGGCAATGTCGCCGAGGTCATCGTCGGCAAGGAGGAGATGATCGATCGCCTCCTGATTGCGATGATCACCTCCGGTCATGTGCTGCTGGAGGACATGCCGGGGACCGGCAAAACACTGCTGGCGAAGGCGCTGGCGCAGTCGCTGCACGGGACGTTCAAGCGCGTGCAATTTACGCCGGATTTGCTGCCGTCCGATCTGAGCGGCATTCAGTTTTTTAACCAGCAATCCGGCGATTTCGAATTTCGGCCGGGACCGCTATTTACAAATGTCCTGCTCGCCGACGAGATCAATCGCGCCACCCCGCGCACGCAGTCGAGTTTGCTTGAATGCATGGAAGAGCGTCAGGTCAGCATCGACGGCGAGACGCATACGCTGGCCGCGCCCTTCCTGGTCATCGCCACGCAGAATCCGGTCGAGCACCAAGGCACCTTTCCGCTGCCCGAGGCGCAGTTGGACCGCTTTTTGTTCAAGCTGCGAATGGGCTACCCGTCGCACGAGGAAGGGCTCGCGATTCTAAAGCGCTTCCGCGGCGACAATCCGCTCGCCCGTCTGCGGCCGGTGGCCGAGACGGACGAACTGCTGCAGGCGCAGGCGGCCTATACGGCCGTGAGGGTCAGCGACGACGTGCTGGATTACTTGCTGCGCGTGGTGGAGCTGACACGCACGCACGAGTCGCTCGCCGTCGGCGTCAGTCCGCGCGGCAGTCAGGCGCTGCTGCGCGCGGTGCAGGCCCACGCCGTCCTGCAGGGCCGAGATTATGCGACGCCGGACGACGTCAAGGCGATGGCGGAGCCCGTGCTGGCCCATCGCGTCATCCCTGTCGGCCTGCAGCGCAGCCGCGCCGACGAGGCGGCGCGCATCGTCGCCGAGGTGCTGGAGCGCGCGCCCGTGCCGGCCGAGGAGCCGGTGCGCTAACGGGGCGGCCGATGGCGATACATTGGCTGCTCGTCATGATGGCGCTGGTCGCGGGGGCACAAGGCTGGGTATATGCGCGCCTGGGTCAGCGCCGGCTCGATTATACGCGCAGCTTTAGCGAGGTGCGCTGCTTCGCCGGGGATCGGATCGCGATGGTGGAGCGCATCGCCAATCGCAAGCTGCTCCCGCTGCCCTGGCTCCGGGTCGAGTCGCTGCTGCATGCGGGCCTTCGATTCGAGCATGAGAGCAACCTGGACATCAGCAGCGGCGAATACATGCAGAATCACAAAAGCTTCTTCAGCATGATGCCGTATACGCAAATCACGCGCACCCACCATGTGACCTGTACGAAGCGGGGGATCTACACCGTACAGGGCGTCTCGCTGACCTGCGGCGACGCGCTCGGCATGAATCGCACGACCCGGCGCGTCGCTCTGGATGCGCGGCTCACAGTCTATCCGCTCCCGCTGCTGCCGGACGAGCTGGCGCTGCCTTCGCAGAGCTGGCAGGGCGATCTGGTCGTGCAGCGCTGGATCGTGGAGGACCCCTTCATGACCTCAGGCGTGCGGGCGTACCGGCCCGGCGACAGCCTCAAGAGCGTCAACTGGAAGGCGACGGCCCGGACTGGCGGACTGCAGGTGCATCAGCACGATACGACGGCCGATCACCGGCTGATGATCGTCCTGAACATCGAGGATCACGAGCGGATGTGGAACGTCGTCAACGATGTCGAGCGGGCGGAGCTGGGCATCTCCTATGCGGCAGGGCTGGCCGAATATGCGGTGCGCCACGGCATGGAGGCGGGATTCGCGACCAACGCCAGAGCGTCGCGCTCAGCCGGCGCCGGCGTGCGGGTCGGCCCGTCCGCTGGAGACGCGCATCTGAGCGGCCTGTATGAGACGATGGCGCATCTGGAGGTGCAGGCTGCCGAGCCGTTCGCCGATCTGCTCGCTGCCGAGGCGGAGCAGAGCGACGGCAGGCTCGATTATTGCGTGCTGACCGCCTATGTGAACGAGGGGATGCAGGCGCGACTTGACGAGCTGAGCCGCAGGGGACATGGCGTGCGGGTGCTCCGGCTGCCGCCCACCGAGCGTGAATCGGGCAAAGGAGGCGTGCGCCGATGAAAAGCCGGATTGCAGGACTAGGACTGGCGGTGCTGCGGGGCGCGGCGGAGACGCTGCTGTATCTCGCGCCGCTGCTCGTGCTCGGGACGCTGCTGCTGCCGCCGCAGGCGATGTGGAGCTGGCTCGTGGCGCTGCCGCTGCTGCAAGGCGCAGGCTGGCTGCTGGCGCACCCGGCGTGGCTGCGCAACCGACTGGCCGTGCTGCTCTACTCGCTATTGATCGGCGGATTGTGCGGCTTCGCGCTTGCTTCGCATCCGGGCGCAGCCGCAGCCGCGGCGATTCCCGCCGCGTGGTCGGTATGGCGCGGGGCAAGGATGCACGGCGAGCTATGGCTCGCGCGCTTTCCGCTCGCCGCCTATCTGGTCGGCCTGGGCGTTTACTTCATCGTCTCGGCGCTGGCGGCGCTCAATCCGAATCTCGGCGTGCGCCCCCAGGCGCTCGTCTGGCCAGGGCTGGCGGCGCTGCTGACGACGCTGCTGGCGATGAGTCGAGGCACGATCCGGCAGGAGACGTTCTCCGATGCGTCACGTCCGGCTGTAGCGGGCTCGGTGCTGCGGCACAATCGCGGCCAGGTGCTCGCGCTGTTCGCCGTCGCGGTCGTGCTCGGCCTGCTCCAGCAGCTTGATGCGCTCGTGCGCTGGCTGCGCGATCGCATCGCCGCCTGGCTGGACGGCCTGGGCGGCGGGGAGCAACAGCTCCCGCCCGAGCAGCCGCCCGCAGAGCAGCCGCCGATGCAGCTTCCGGAGGAGACGCGCGAGCCGGCGGTCTGGATGGAGTGGCTGGAACGCATCCTGCTGGTCGTCGTCTATGCCTTGCTGATCGCGCTCGTCGTCGTGCTCGTCGTGCAGGCGTTCAAGCGTCTGCCTCCGCTCGTAGCGAGAGTGTACCGTTATCTGTTGCGCCGGCTCGGCCGTACGGAAGCGGCGCCGCCGCAAGCCGGATACGTGGACGAGGTGGAATCGCTGTTCGATGGCTTCGCCTGGCGTCCGGGCAAGGGACGCGGCGCTCGCCGCTCCGAGCCGCGCAAGCAAGGGCCGCTCACCAACGCCGAGCAGGTGCGTCAGCTCTATCGGCGCACGCTGGCGGCGGCTATCAAGCGCGGCTACACGCCGCGGGCGCACCTGACGCCGCGCGAGACGCTGCGCGAGCTGGAGCTGCGCGCCGACGCCGACCCCGGATTGCGCGCTGCGCTGACCGACCTGTACGAGCGCGTCCGCTACAGCGGGGACGAGCTCGGCGACGAAGAATTGCAGGCGCTCTCGGAGGCCGGCCGCCAACAGCCAAGGCGAGGCGGCTAGTGCCTCCTCCGCCGGCGTATAAAAATCAGGCGCCGCTTGTGTCGTCCGCCGTCCGAACGGGTAAGGTAAGGCATATGTGCAGCTGCGCAAATCGTACCAAGCTGCTTACCTAAGGAGGGATCGACGGATGACAATCAAGCTAGCTATTGTATACTACAGCTCCACCGGCACCAATTATGCGATGGCCCGCGCTGCCGAACGCGAGGCGCAGCATCGCGGCGCAGAAGTGCGCTTCGTGCGGGCGGCCGAGCTCGCGCCCCAGGAAGCCATCGATGCAAATCCGGCTTGGAAGGCGCATGTCGAGGCGACCCGGGATGTGCCGGTCGCGACGCCGGGCGATCTGGAATGGGCCGATGCGATCCTGTTCAGCACGCCTACCCGCTACGGCAATGTCGCCGCTCAACTGAAGCAGCTGATAGACAGCACCGGCGGCTTGTGGGCGGAGGGCAAGCTGATCGACAAAGCGGTAAGCGCCATGTCCTCGGCCAGCAATCCACACGGAGGCCAGGAGGCGACGATCCTGGCGCTGTATACGACGATGTACCACTGGGGCGCAATTGTGGTGGCTCCCGGATACACGGACCCGGTGCTCTTCGAGACGGGAGGCAATCCTTACGGCGCCAGCGCTACGGCAGACATGCAAGGCAACTTCGACGAGAAGGTGCTGGATGCGGTGAAGGTGCAGACGAAGCGTCTGCTTGATGTAGCAGCGAAGCTGCAGCGCTGACGAACAGCGTCAAGCACAGCATGGCGGCACGGGAAAAAAGAACCGCGGCTTCGGGCCCATAGGGCCGCGAAGCCGTTTTGGCATTTGTCGGACTGCCGACTATGGAAGGGGGGCTATCATGCGAACACGACGCAGCAAACGAGGGCTCGTTGCAGGGGGCGCGCTAGCGGTCTTGGCAGCGGCGGGAATCTGGTGGGCGTGGCAGGCCGCCCGTCCGGCCCCGGCCGAGGAGCCGGTGGCGACCGAGGCGCAGACCCGGATATCGGCCAGAGCGGGCGATCGCTATCTCGAGTTGTACCAGCAAGGGGGCTGGCAAGAGCAGTTGCTCAAGGGCGTCGCGCTGGGCGCCTCCAAGCCGGGGCATCTCCCGGGGGAGCAGGCCGTGACGCAGGAGGAATACGCGCGCTGGCTGGCGGCAATCGGCGATATGAACGCCAACGTGATTCAGGTGTCGGGCAAGCAGCCGGCCGCCTTGTACGAAGCAATGGCGGCGTACAACAAGCAAGCCAAGCAGCCGCTGTACGTGCTGCAGGGGATCGCGTTCAGCCCGGCAGGCGGGAAGAGCGGCGAGGGCGGCGACCTGCAGGAGCGGTACGAAGCGGAGATCGCGCGCACCATCGATGCCTTGCACGGCGACGACGGCGCGGACACAGCTGCATCGGACGCAGCGGTATCTAATGAAGCCGACAAAGCCGGGTCGGGCGCGGACGTATCCGCTTATGTGCTCGGCCTTGTCCTGGAGCTGCCCGAGCTGGAGCAGTCCCGCGCAGCAGCCCCTGCGTCTGAAGCGAATACCGGTTTTTCCGGCCGCTACTTCGACGTACGGGACGATGCCGGCGCGGCAGAGGTATGGGCGGCGAGAATGCTGGATTACGCGGTCGATTACGAGCAGCGGCGTTATGCGTGGCAGCGGCCGGTCGGTATCCTGACTGCGATGCGCGGCGAGCTCGAGGAGGAGAGCTCCGCAGTTGTCGATGCGGGGGCAATTCTGCCGCGAGCGGCGCTGAAAGGCGGCTATTTTGCGGCCGTCGAACTTTTTCCGAGCCATTCTGGCCTGCCGGAGACCGAACCGGGTGGAGAGGCGGATGTATTCGTCGACCATCGCGGCGAGCCGAATCGTTTTGCAGGCTACCTTCGCAATCTGCGCGAGCGTTATGCGATGCCAGTGGTCATCAGCGGATTCGGCGCGTCCGCGGCGCGCGGCGTCAGCGCAAGGGACGGGACGATTGCAGGCTACTTGAGCGAGGCCGAGCAGGGCGATTACAATGCCGCCAGGTTCGAGGATATTTACGAGCAAGGCATGGCCGGCGGTGCGGTATTCGCTTGGCAGGACAGCTGGTACGCGACAGCCGGGGCTCAGGGGCTTCCGCCGCGGGAGCCCGGCGCAGCGGCGACTGCGGATACGAGCCGGGCGATGTGGTCGGACGCGCAGGACAGCGCCCAGCATTACGGCTTGCTCGGGTTCGAGCCGGGGGCGGCGGCGCAGCGAATCACGGTAGACGGCGCAGCCAACGAGTGGGATAATGAACGTGAGATTGTGAGCCTGCTTGCCGATGACAAGGAGCAGGGGGAGCCGGCGGCCGACGCCGAGCAGGGGCAGGGCGACGATGAGTCCGCGGCTGCGGTTCCGCAGACGGACGAGTCGGCGCAGCAGCAGCCCGGCCAGCTCGCGCGCCTGGCCGTCGTTAGCGATGCGCGCGGCTTGGCGGTGCTGCTCGAAGGCGCGGGTGAGAATCGGTGGGACTGGGAGCGGACGCATGCGATGATTCTGATCGACACCGGCAGCGGGACCGGGACGAGCGAGCTGCCGGTAGACGGCGCGTACCCGGGTGCCGGAGTGTTCGATTACATCGTCGATCTAAAGGGCCCGGCCCACTCGCGTCTCTGGACGGCGTCGAGCGATGGTTACGAACGATTGGTTGTCGAGGCCGGGGGCGCCTCGCTCGAGACCGGACGGCTGCGCTTCGGCAATGCCGATCCGGAGCAGCCCTATTACGATTCCTTGACGGATGCGGCCGAATCGGCGGATCGCGCCTTGCTTGAGCTGCGTATCCCGTGGGGCCTGCTCGGCATCCAGTCGCCGCAGGAGCCGGGTCCTGAGGGACTGCGCATTGCGGCGCTGACATATGCTGCCCTGGGCTCGGAATCCGGCTTACCGCCGGATGCGCCTGGCCAAGGCGCGGTGCTCGATATGCTGCCGCGGGCCGGGCTTCAGGCTCCAGGCCCGAGCCTTGACGAGCTGCTGCACGAGACATGGGAGGGCTGGGATATGCCGGACTATGAGGAGCGGCTCAAGGTGTCGTATTCGCGAATGAAGGAGGCCTACGGCAGACTCTATCCGCCACTGGCTCCGCTTAATTACGCTACGGGAGGACATACGACGAAGTGAAACGGATATTATTGGCGGAGGACGAGCCGGTGCTGCGTATGCTGGTCGTCGACACGCTTGAAGACGAGGGGTACGTTCTTGACGAAGCCTGCGACGGCCAAGAGGCATGCGATCGAATCGCGGCAGGCCGTTACGATTTGATTATTGTGGATTATATGATGCCCAAAAAAACCGGCCTCGAGGTCATTCGCGAGGCCAGAGTCGGCGCAAGTGCGACAGATGCAAAAATTCTGATGCTGTCGGCTAAAAATCAGCAGACAGAGCGGGATAAAGCGCTGGAAGCGGGAGCCGACGCATTCATGTCCAAGCCGTTCAGTCCGCTAGACCTGGTTGCCAGAGTGGAGGATATGCTCGGTGGCTGACTGGCGCGGATACTTCAAGCGCAGCATCACCAGCCGTATCAGTTCGCTGCTGCTGCTGGCGGTGCTGTTGATTTTGGCGGGCGCGCTGTATGTGCTGTGGAGCACCAACTCGATTTTGCGCCAGTATGAGCTGCGCACCGACGAGGCAGAGCACAAGCGCGCGATTATCTCAGCCATTGCGACGCATTCCGGGGAGCTGATCATGCGGACAAGAGGCTATTTTGTCTACTTGTCGGACTACGAGTACAAGCGGCTTTTCGAGGAGAAGCAGACACTCGAACAAGCGCTAAAGGATGTCCGCACAGTCTCCCTGAGTCGGACGGAAACTGAAATGATCGAAGAAATCGACGCATTTTTTAATCAGTTGTTCGAGGACAGACTGCCGCAGGCGGTCGCGTACGCGCAGCAAAACGATTTCGAAGCGTTGCGCGCCTTCATTCCGGCAGGGCCGGACAACCCGGTCAATACGATCATGACGTATGCGCGCACCGTCGAACGGAGCGTCCAGACTTCCCTCGACGAAGCGCATACGCGTCTGGTGAATCGATTGTCGCTGCAGGGCGTCTTGTTTGTCGTGTACATTCTTGCCGTCTTGCTGCTGTCCGTTTTCATCGCGCGCCGCGTCGCCACCGATATCGGCGGGCCGCTGGGACAGCTGAGCCGCCAAGCGAGCCGAATCGGCAAGGGCGAGGCGGTAGGGCAAAGCGAGCTGGCGCGCCGTGACGAAATCGGCGACTTGGCACGCGCGTTTGAGCGTATGGTCGGCGATATTCAACACAAGGAAGAAGAATTGGTGGCACAGAACGAAGAACTGCAGGCCCAGCAAGACGAATTGCAGGCTCAGCAAGAGGAGCTGCAATTCGCATTTGCGCAAATGGAGAACAGCGCCCGTTTTTTGGAAAAACGCAATGCGTTGATCCAGGCGCTCGGAACGGCGTCGCACGTCGAGCATTTGCTCGATGTCATCATCAGCCGTACCGTCGAGCTGACAGGCGCCGACAAAGGCATGATCGTGCTGGAAGGCGATCCGCGGCGATACGCCGGATATGGCATATCGGCAGCCTCGGCCAACCGCTTCGTCGGGGAGATGGGCGACGGCCCCTACGGACGCATTGCTCAGACCGGCCTTTCCTTCCTGCTGGAGCGGCCTTGCACACCGGGTGAACAAGGCTATCACGAAGCCGAGCTAACCGCGAGCGAGCTGTACATTCCGATATTGGACGCGCAGGATGTGCTCAAGGGCGGCATCGTCCTGACGCGCTATGGCCGCTCCATCGACCTCCAGGAGCGGGCCGAGATGGAAGGCATCGCCGCCCAGACGGCGCTGGCGCTGGACAAGCTGGAGATGCACGAGCAGACCGAGCGGCAGCGTCAGATGATCCGCGACATGCTGGATACGATTCACGAAGGCGTGCAGTTCATGGATCTGGAGGGCACGACGCGTCAGATCAATGGCCAGATGCGCGACTTTTTCGGCGTGGACGCCGATCACGAAATCGAGCTGCCGCTGGATCGGTTTCTTGCGCACATGCGCGTTCGGCTGCGCGAGCCCGAGCCGGTGGAAGCCTTTATTTGCGAAGCGCTCAAAAACGGCGGCGCGAGCGCCGGACGAAGCCTTGGATACGAGCTGGAGACGCCGGAGCAGCGGCATATGCAGCTGTATACCGAGCCGTTGTTTCGGGAGGGCCGCCAATTCGGCTTGCTGATTGTGCATCGCGACATCACCAGGGAATATGAAGTCGACCGGATGAAATCGGAATTCGTAAGCACGGTCAGCCACGAATTGCGCACGCCGCTGGCAAGCGTGCTCGGATTTGCGGAGCTGCTCTTGCACCGGGAGCTGAAGCCCGAGCGGCAGCGCAAATACATTTCGACGATCTATCAGGAAGCAAATCGGTTAACGGGATTAATTAATGATTTTCTCGATTTGCAGCGGATGGAATCGGGGCGTCAGGCTTACGATATGCGCGCTGTGTCGCTGTCGACGATCTTGCAGGAGACGACCGAGCTGATTCGCGCGCGCAGCGCGGCGCATCAATTCGTCCTGGACGATCAGTCCGAATCCGCGCTCGTGCTGGCGGATCGGGAGCGGCTGCGCCAAGTGTTGACCAATCTGCTCGACAATGCGGTCAAGTATTCGCCCGCCGGCGGACGCATCGAAATTGTGAGTCGTGCTGCCGGGCAATGGCTGAGCGTTCAGATCCGGGACGAAGGCCTGGGCATTCCGCAGGAGGAGCTGCCTCGGCTTTTTACCAAATTTCACCGCGTCGACAACTCGGATCGCCGCGAGATTGGCGGGACCGGTCTTGGCCTGGCGATTGTCAAGGAGATTCTGGACCGGCATCGGGGTGAGATCGGGGTCGAGTCGGAGCAGGGCAGGGGCAGCGTCTTCACGTTTCGGCTCCCGCTGCTAGCCGGAGACCCGCCTGTGCAGCCGGCGCAACGGGAAAGTTCCGCGGCGCTTGCAGAGCGCGGCGCGCAAAAGTCGGTTATGCTAATTGAGAACGACCGCAGTCTGGCGGCTCTGCTGGTGGAAGAGCTGGAGCGAGGGGGCCTGCGGGTCCGGCAATTCGCGGACGGCGAACAAGCGTTGAGAGAAATGCGCCGTCAGCTGCCCGATGCGGTTGTCCTTGATCTGTTTTTGGACACACCGTTCACCGGCTGGGACGTATTTGGCGCGATGCGGGAGGATGCGCGGATGCAGCGCATTCCGGTCATCATCTCGACCGCTTACGAAGAGCGCGAACGCGCCCTTGAGGCAGGTGCTTCGGAGGTATTGATCAAGCCCTATCGTCCGAGCGAGCTCTTGCGCAATCTGGAACAATTGCTGTCGTAACCTGCGTCCTCGCCAGACGCGTTCCGAAAGGAGGATGCCCCGATGAAACGATTGCGCACGCGCCTGCGGCGCTTGCCGGAGTTCGGCTCGCGGACCTGCCTGAGCGCCATTGCGGGGATCGCGGCACTGCAGCTGTGGCTGCTGGTCGAGACGGCGCGGGGCATGCCGACCGGCCTCGGCGCGGCGGCAGATGCGCTGCTGCTGTTGGCGGTGATCGCGGCCGGCTACGCGCTGTTTTTTGCAGGCGCGCTGCTTTTGTGCGTGCTGCTGGTCTGGATCCCGCTGCGTGTGCCATGGCTGCTGCTGGGTCTTGTCGGCGGGACGCTCGGACTGTTTCCGAAGCTTTTTACATACATGAACACCAGTTATGTCGGCGGGTTTGCGTTCACCGCATTTTGCAGCGCTGGTGCGATGGCGGCCTCCGTCGTGCTTGGCTTGTCGCTGCAGCGCAAGCCTTACGCGCGCAGCGAGCGCTGCGCGCTCGGCATTAGCGCGCTGACGCTGGCGGCTGTTTTTTATGTCGTGACCGGAGCATTCGGCCTGCACAGTTCGGCGGGGCCGGAAGTCCAGAATGCAGTGCCGCCGGGCAGCGCGTTGCAGGCGGACAATCCGGCGCGGCCCGGGGAGTATGAGGTGCGTCGATTTACGTATGGCAGCGGCCAAGATATTCGGCGTTCGGCCTTTGGGGAAGAGGCTGCGCTGAAGACGGAGCCGGTTGACGCCTCTGCTTTTGTGTCGCGCTGGAATGGACTGCGCAGCTGGTATTGGGGCTTCGACCCGAGCAATCTGCCTGTCAATGGCACGGTCTGGCTGCCCGAGGGAGATGGGCCGTTCCCGCTCGTGCTGATGGTGCACGGCAATCATCTGATGGAGGATTTCTCGGATGGCGGGTACGGCTATCTCGGCGAGCTGCTGGCCAGCCGCGGTTATGCCGCAGTGTCAGTGGATGAAAATTTTGTAAACTACTCGATCTGGTCCGGCATTCCGGACGACGACTACGCCCTGCGCGCCTGGCTCCTGCTGCGGCATTTGCAGGCGCTGGAGCAGATGGACGGGGCGGCACAGGGGCTGCTGGCAGGCAAGCTCGATCTGCAGTCGATCGCGCTGATCGGCCATTCCCGCGGCGGGCAAGCGGCTGCGCTGGCGGCCGTATACGACGCTTACTTCCGGCTGACCGATCAACCGGACATGCTGGCCAACCTTAGCTATCCGATCCAGACGGTCATCGCCTTCGCACCGACGGACAAAAAGCTGGCTGGCCGTTATGTCGAGCTGGAGGATATCAACTATCTCACGCTGCAAGGCGCGTATGATTCGGACGTGACCACCTTTGACGGGGATCGTCAATATGACCGGGTGCGCATGACGGACGGCCCGGGCGGCCCCTATACCAAGGCCTCGCTCTATCTGTCCCGCGCCAACCATGGCCAATTCAACACGACGTGGGGGGCGCACGACATTCGATTGCCGACGAGGCTGCTCATGAATACCCAGGCCTTGATGGATGCACAGGAGCAGCGCCAGGTCGCGGCCGTCTATATATCGGCGTTCCTGGAGCTGACGATGCGCGGCGACGCGCGCTACGAGCCGATGTTCCGGGACTGGCGCTACGCTGCCGCTTGGCTCCCGGACAGCACGGCTTACAAGAGCCGCTACATGGATTCGGAGATGATCAGGCTGAGCGACTATGAGGAGGATCGCGATCTCCGGACGGCTACCTTGCCGACGGCCGAGCTGAGCGGGGACGGGCTGGCGCGCTGGTCCGAAGAAGACAAAAAAAACCGGCAGCTAGGCTCCCGCATGAATCGCGCCGTGCGACTGGAATGGAGCGACGCCGGCGGACGGTACGATCTGGCGCTTCCGGCCGCGGTCGCGGCCGGTCTGGAGGATAGCGCCCAGCTCGCGTTTTCCCTGGCGCCCGGCAGTGTCGAAGCCGCCAGCCAGCTGGCCGAGCTGACGATCCGCTTGACGCTTGCGGACGGTCGTCAGGCCTCGTTGTCCCTAGGCGAGGTTATGCAGCCGTCAGCGCCGTTTTACAGCCGCTTCCTCAATGCCGGCCCGCTGACCGGTCAGATCAAGAACGGCAAGCTGGAGCCCTCCTCCGAGCAAGCTTACGAGGATGTGTTTATCCCGATTTCGCGCTTCGCCGGCGGCGGTGCTCCCGTCGATCCCCGGCAGATTCGCGCGATTTCCTGGGTATTTGAAGGCTTGGCGCCGGGCAGCGTATCCCTTGACAATGTGGCGATGCTGCCGCGATGAGCGGCTTTTACGGCAAGGTCCGTCCCGAGCCTTCCTTCGGACTTTCGATCGCTTCGGCCATCGTTTTGTCCGTCAGATGCGCGTAGATTTGGGTCGTTTCCGGCGACGCATGTCCGAGCTGCTCCTGTGTTTTGTAGATATCATTGCGGAGGTAGTAGTCAGTCGCAAAGGAATGCCGCAGCTTATGGACAGACAAGTACGGCTTTCCGAATCGTTTTGCGTATTTGATGACCATTTCCTGGATGGCTCGCTTGGTCATGCGGGAGCCCGCCTGCTTGCCGTTGGCAATCGCCAGGAAAAGCGCCTTTTCGCGCCGCGGCGCTTTGTAGCGGGCATCGCGCAGCGCAAGATACGTCTGCAGGTCGTCGACGGCTTCCTGACGGAAATAAACGGGCGTTTTAAAGCTGTCGTCGTTGGCGCCTTTGCGGTATACATAGGTCAGTTTTTTTTGCAGGTCCAGATCGTCGATATTCAGATTGACCAGCTCGGAGACGCGGAGTCCCGATTGCAAGATGAGCTGCACGATGCAGGCGTCGCGCTCCTTGTTGTGCGCGTACGCGTACATGGCCTGTTTGTTGGCCGCCGCATCTTGGCCGTAGCCTTGCTTGACATATCCGACAAACGCCGCAATTTCGCCCTCCTGCAGCAGCTTGCCCTCCAGTCGGGCGGCCGTATCTTTGGGCTTGTGCGTGCGCTTGATCGAAACCTTGGCCATGACATTGCGCTTGAGCAGCGGGTAAAAATTGTCGTCTTCGGCAATCTGACTTAAATAGTGAAACAGCGAACGCAAGGAGGACAGCTTGCGCGAAACGGTGGTCCGACTATTGGTCTGGGGCTTGAACGCGGTCAGAAACATCTTGTAGTTGTCGATGCTGTCCATGTGCAATTGTTCGAGCTCTTCCAGCTTAATATCGCGCATGGAGTCGGCCGATGAAAGGCCCTCGGCCATCAGCCAGCGAAAAAAGGTTTCATAGTCGCGGACGTATTCGAGCAAGGACGAGGGCGACAGGTCGGGAAGCTTGTAATTAATGAATTTTTCGACGTACCAAGGCATGCCGGGAACGCGCTTGTCCAGTTCCTTGCGATCCTTCATTTTGGCCATATTCATTTTGCCGCACCTCCTCTTTATATTGTACTGTGAATCCACCGTCTTTTAAAGGAAATGCGGCGGACCATCGCGAACTGTTTAACAATGACCGACACTTTAGCATTGGGGGCAACCAAGAATGAAGTTCTCGCCATCGATTGAAATGCTGTTTAACGGCACGGGCTTGTCGTTGCCAGAGCAGCTGGAAGCGGTAAAAAGAGCCGGCTACGACGCTTACGAATTTTGGGGATGGGAATCGAAGGACCTTGACGAGCTGGCCGCGCTCCAGCGCAGACTGGGGCTTGCGCTGTCTGCCTTTTGCACGACTGGCGTGCCGCTCGTCGATCCGCGCAGACGCGAGGAGATGCTGGATGGCTTAGCGGCCAGCATCGGCGCGGCGCAAAAGCTGGGCTGTCGGACGCTGATCGGTCTCGCCGGACAGACGCTGCCGGATCTGGACCGGGCAACGCAGCTGGAGAGCGTGGTGGACGGCTTAAAGGCTGCAGCGCCGTTGCTGGAGAAGGCGGGGGTGACGCTTGTGCTTGAACCGCTCAACACGCTGGTTAATCATAAAGGCCACTTTCTGTCTCGCTCGGACGAAGCATTCGCGATCGTGCGCGAGGTTGCGAGCACGCATGTCAAGGTACTGTTCGATTTGTACCATCAGCAGGTGACGGAAGGCAATCTGATCTTGAATGCGACGAACGCACTGGAATGGGTCGGCCATTTTCACCTCGCGGATCATCCGGGCCGCCATGAGCCAGGGACGGGCGAGATCCACTACGGGAACGTGCTGGCGGCGATTCGCGAAAAGGGCTACAATGGGTATTGCGGGCTGGAATACGCCCCGACGGGGGGAGCCGAGGACAGCCTGCGTCAGTTTTTGGCGCAGTACAATACGCCATAACGCGCTTGCTTGACGGCTAGGAATAATCTTTGAGCGTACGAATGACGCGAAGGGATATGAGCGGGGAAATCGCCGGGTCGGTCGGCTTGAAAATCATGTCCAGAAAGTCGGTAATTTGCACATCCATCCCGGAGCGGGCAAATGCGTCCACGTAGTCTCCGATCGTCGGCTTGGCGCCTTCATCGGCATAGATTTCAAATCTGCGGTTGGCTTTTCCGAAACGATCCGTATATTCGACGGTAGAATAGTAGCGCTCTTTCATGATGCGGCACGTCCTTTATGAATTTCATTCTATGAGGTTAAATGATTTAGTCGTATTATACTAGGTTTTTTGTATGATTTCTACTATAAAGTTTTTTGCAAGGGTAAAAAGGCTTATTCGGAAGTGGATGCGAAGGGGAATCGGAATGAACAAAAAATGGTTTTATGGATTGTTGCTTTTCATTGGGTCTTTAGCCCTTGTTTTGGCGCCGGGCACATCCTACGCGCATACGGCATTGATTGCCTCGACGCCGGCTGACGGCTCGACAGTCACAGAAGCGCCGGCGCGCATTGCGCTTACGTTCAATACGCCGATATCCGGGGAGAGCCGATTGACGGTAGCGACAGACGCAGGTGAGGAAGCGGAGGTCGGCGAGCTGCAGATTGAAGGCGTCAATCTGACCGCTGTGCTCGGCGACAACCTGGTCAGCGGGGCTTACACCGCTACTTGGACGATCGTGGGGGAGGACGGGCACGAGGTCGAGGGAAGCCTGGCTTTCACCATAGAGATTCCGGCAGATGCGGAGCCTTCGCCGGAGGAGAACAATTCCGATGGAGTCAATCAGTCAAGCGAGGATGAAAAAAAGGCCTCGGCCGAAGAGCCGGAGCCAGAAGAGCGCAGCGCCGCTGCCGATGAAGCCGGTCAGCCAGACCCTGCTGCCGGAGCAAACACCGCGGCGGCGGAGCGCAGTGCGGAAGCGGAATCTGATGGCACAGCAGATAACCCGCTTGCCTCCACTTACGGCATGGCCGGCGCAGTCCTGGTGGTGCTGATCCTCGTCTATTTCCTGCTGCGCAGCATGATGAGGCGCAACCGGCATGACGATCGGTGAAGGGTGAGCCCTTATCCCACACGAACTTATAATCTGCGGTAGCCGGATGGCAGGTTGCCCGTACGGCGAATGGCGCGGATTTGCTCCAGCGTAAGTCTTGCGTTGTAGGAGATTAGCGATTCGACATCGTTGCCTGACAGCAGATCGTCCAGATCGGCGATGCTGCGGTTGCCGCGGTAGACTGCAACGAAATCCTATACGTTTGATGCTTTCAAAAAAGGAGTCCGGGGACTTGAATTCGACCATGGGGGAGCCTTCGCTATGATCTCAGTATTATTCGGCATGATTGCTGTACTGGCGGCGGTCGTCATCGTACAGTACCGGGCCGGCCGAATGCGCGCCATGCAGCTTGCCTATATTAGCAAAAAGCTCGGCGAGGTGCTGAAGCATGGGGCGTCGCGCAAGGTGCTGCTCTATGCCGACGATCCCGAGCTGCAAAAACTCCTGATCGAGCTCAACCGCGCGCTCGACCGCATGGCCGAGACCGGCGGCAGCCCGGAGGCGGCATATGACGGCCTACCGCTGGCCAAAGTCAATCTCAATCGTATCTGCCAGACGGTCGTGCGAAGCTACCGGCAGGAATGCGCGCGCAAGGGGCTGAGGCTGACGCTGAAGCTGACCGAGCAGCCCCATTACGTGCTGGGCGACGAAGATATGCTGGAGCGAATCGTACACCATCTGCTCGCCAATGCCGTCGAACACGGCGCACAGGGAGGTGCACTCGGCGTCACGCTGCGGCAAGAGGAGGACGATCTGTTGCTCGAAGTATGGGATCAGGGAAGCGGAATCGGCGCCCAGCATCAAAAGCTGATTTTTGATCGTCCTTATGCTGCCGAGGATGCGATCAACCGCAGCGTGCCGGGCCGTGGGGTAGGCCTCGCGCAGACCAGACGACTGATCGAACGGCTCGGTGGCAGCGTCGCGGTCCGCAGCGCTCCCGGCGAACGCACCGTATTTACAGTCAAGCTGCGCAGACTCAAGTCGATTGTGGGCGAGTTGGCCGCCAAGCGGCCGCGTAGCTGAGCGGACAACGCGTATAATCCGCAGGCGCGAGCGAATAATAGGGGCATTCGAACCAGATGGGGGTGTATCCTTGAGGTGGATCTGGTACCCGGGATTGCTGCTCGTTCTCCTCTTCGCTCCGCAGGCTGCAGCAGCTACGGGCTGGACGATCACGCACGAACAGACAATTGTAGCGGAAGTGCAGGCAGCCGATTACACGCTCGCCGGAACCTCCCTGATCGATCTCGGCGCGTTGGAGACCTTGATGGACCGCATTGACGAGCATGTGGCCCGAGCGCCTGTCAATGCGCGGATCGGAAGCAGCGGCGCCATCGAGGCCGAGCGGACAGGCGTCCGGTTGGATCGCCGCGCGTTTACCGCCGCCTTTGCAGCGCATGTGTTGAGCGGAGGGCCGGGCCGGCTGCAGGCGCCGCTCATGCGCGTGCACGCGCGTGTAGACAGAGAGCTGCTTGCCCAGATCAAGGAACAGGCGATCGGCCGGTACGCCACGTATTTTAACGCCGCCAACCGCAATCGATCACATAATATTGCCCTGGCTGCGCAAGCGATCAACAACACAGTCGTGTTTCCGGGGGAACAATTTTCGTTCAATGCAGTCGTCGGAGAGCGCACGCTTCAAAAAGGCTATCTGCGCGCACCGGTCATCGTCAGAGGCGAGCTGGCCGAAGATGTTGGCGGCGGCATATGCCAAGTATCTTCAACGCTGTACAATGCCGCCGATCGGGCCGGGATGGAGATCGTCAATCGGTATTCGCACAGCCGGCGCGTGCCGTATGTACGACCGGGCCGGGATGCGACGGTGAGCTGGGGCGGGCCTGACTTCGTGTTTCGCAATGCTTATAATCAGCCGGTGCTCATTCGCGCGGCAGCCTATGGCGGAAGCATGTACGTCAGCCTATATTCGTCGGAGCTTATTGAATTTCACCCCCGCGAGGTGCCGGGCGTGTCCGGAGAGGCGCAGCCAGAAGCGCTTGCAATGGTCGCTGGCGCATACGTATCGTTTTAAATCGTGAACCAAAGAGCCTTCTCCGCCTTGAAGACGTGGCGGGGAAGGCTTTTTCTACTTGTCTAACTAACTTTTTTCGCCTTGTTCAGATTTTGCAAGACGGATTCAGATGCTGCAATGGCTGCGTCGCGTCGGGCGTGCTATAGTGGGCCGAAAAGGAGGATGAATATTGTGCGAAAAACATTGGCTTGGCTGCTGACGATCGCGTTGCTGGTCGGCAGTCTTCCCGCGCTGCCGGCGTCGGCCGAGGAAGCGCCGCCGATCGAGCGTCGGGGCATCAGCAACACGGTCTATAAGTTGGAGACGGACGAGACACTGACGATCGGGTACATCGGCGGATCGATCACCGTCGGCACCGGCGCATCGAATCCCGCGTACAGTTGGCGCGCCAAGACGACCGCATGGTTCGAGAATGCGTATCCCGACGCCGACATTCGCGAGGTCAACGCGGGCATCGGCGGCTTCGGCTCGATCCCGAATGTATTCCGCGCCAAAGCGCAGCTGCTGTCCGAAGCGCCCGACCTCGTCTTCATCGAGGCGGCCGTCAACGATTACGGGCAGAACGAGAAGTTGGTCAAGGACAGCATGGAGGGACTGGTGCGGCAAATCTACGCGGCCAATCCGTATGCCGACATCGTCATGATCTACACGCTCAATAAGGAAGGAGCGGAGCAGGATTACGACAACAGCGAGCTGATGAAATCGGTGGCTTGGCATGAGGCAATCGCGGCGCACTATGGCCTGCCGTTCGTCAACGTCGGCTATGCGCTGTATCAGCTCATCGACAGCGGGGCGAACGGAGCAACCTGGGAGACGATGTTCCGCGACGACGAGCACCCGTCGGACGAGGGCTACGCCGTCTATGCGGCAGAGGTGCAGCAGTTCCTGAGCGCAGCTCTGGGCGTCGAGACGCCGGCGGCGCCGAGCGCCTATGCGTTGCCCGCCGCGCTTTATGAAAGCGCTCTCGAAGAGGCCGATCTTGTAGACGGCTACGAGCTGGCTGTCAACGGCTTCGCGCAGGAGGAGACGAGCATGGGCGGCCGACATCCGCATATGATCGTCAGCAAGACGGCTAATGCGACGGCGGTCGTCAACTTCCGAGGCAGCGCGGTCGGCTTATACTGGCTCAAATCCATCGATGCCGGCTACGTCGAGTGGCAGATTGACGACGGGCCGCCGCAACTGCTCTCGGGCTGCGATGCGACCGCGCTCGCAGGCGGCTCCCGAGGCACGTACTCCATGCTGGCCACCGATCTGTCCGAGGGCGAGCATACGCTCGTGCTTCGTGTCGTCGGCGAGCATGTCACGGGCGCGACCGATACATGGGTGCGCATCGGCGGCGTCTTCGTCGCCGAGCGCTCCGCCGTCCCGCCGGAGCCGGTCGTCGTCGAGGAGCCGGAGGAGGAGCCGCTCGAGCTGCTGTTCGAAGAGGACTTCGACGACGAACCGGCGGACTGGACGATCAATAGCGCCATTACCCGCATGCAGCGCCCGGGCGGAGAATCGGGCGATATGAGCATGTACGTCCCCGCCGGCGCGGCCGGGAAGGGGATGGTGCGCAGTCTGGACGCTTATGCGGGCATCATGACTTACGAGACGGATATTCGCTACGCCGGCGCCGCGAAGCAGATCAAGGTGCCGGACATTCTGCTGGACGGCAACCGGCAGGGCGTGCTGACCTCGATCATCAACAACAGCGTGTCGGTCCCTTACAATAACGAGACCGGCGCGAACGTGCGGAAGACGGTCGCCGTGACGGAGAACGAGTGGCACCGAATCGTGACCGAGCTGAACACTGATACCGACACGTTCTCGATCTGGGTGGACGGCAAAACGCTGGTCCGCAACGTCAAATTCTACAACGGTTACGACGCGGCCTCGCTGTCCCATGTCCGGTATTCGGCGCTCCATGCGGAAGACCCGGCGTTCTGGATCGACAACGTCAGGGCGTACAAGGGCAAGGCCCGCTTCCCTGAGGCGGAAAAAAAGATCGCCGACTACATGCTGCGCGCGCTGGTCGTCCGGGAAGGCGACGGACGGGCGTACGCGACCAACGAACCGGTCGAACTGGCAAGCGCGCCGTACAGAAGCGACGGCGAGCTGATGCTGCCGCTGCAGGATGCCGCCCGCGCCTTCCAGGCGGATACCGCCTACGATGCCGTCGCCGATACGCTGTATATTGCGCTGCACGGTCGCGAGATCGAGGTAAGAGCGGGCGAGACGGCCGCCCTCATGGACGGAGAGCCGGTCGCACTGTCCCAGGCGCCGATCCGTGCGGACGGGGGGCTGGTGACGACCCTGGCGGATGCCGCTCTGCTGCTGGACAAGGACTATGACGATCACGGCGCAACCGGGGTCGCAATGCTGGCCGAGCGGGGCAAGCTGCCGCCGGAGTCGAAGCGCAGCCAGATCGCCGTGCAGGCGATGCAGCTGTTCGAGGAAGCGCTGCTGCCGAGCGCTGTCGTGTATGTCGCGCCGGACGCGGCACCGGGCGGAGCCGGCACCCTGGCCGACCCGTACGGTTCGTTGACGGAAGCGCGGGATGCGGTCCGCGTGCTCCTGGCTGCAGGGGAGACGGGCAATATTGATGTCGTGCTGCGCGGCGGCACGTACAGTCTGAGCGACAGCTTCAGGCTGACGGGCGCCGACTCGCCGGGCGACAATTACAAGGTGACCTACCGCGCGTATGAGGGAGAGCGCGTCATCCTCGACGGCGGCCAGCAGGTCAGCGGCTGGGAGCCCTTCCGCGACGGCATCTACCGCGCGCCGCTGCCTGCCGGCGCCAATCCGCTCACGCTCTATGAGGACAAGCGACGCGCCACGATCGCCCGCACGCCGGACGGGGGCTATGCGCGCGCAATCGCGGCGGACGAGGACAAGAAGAGCCGCTTCCGGTTCGAGGAGGGCGACATCCCGCCGGTGGATGCGCCGGAGCAGTTGGCTGTCTACGCCTGGCCGGGCGGTCCGAGCGGCTACATCAACTATTCCACGGCCCGGCCGAAGGTCACGTCGGTCGACTATGTGACGCGCACCGTCTATCTGGATCGCGACCTGATCTACGAGATGGGCACGGGCTCGCGGTATTATGTGTACAATGCTCTGGAATTTCTGGATACGCCCGGCGAATATTACGTCGATGCCGCGGCAAATATGCTGTACTACATGCCTTACGGCGATATCGCGTCAGCCGACATCGTCATCCCCGCCAAGTCCGTGCTGATCAGCGTGGCGGGCACCGCAGCCGCTCCGGCTCGGAATATCGTGTTGCAGGGTCTGGAGCTGCGTGGGACGGATCTGAATGTCAGCACGGTCTCGATCGCCGATGCGCGCAACATCGAGGTGCGCGGCTCGGAAATTTACAACAGCGGTCACATTGGCGTGCACATCAATGAGAACGCCAAGAACAACACCGTCGAAAACAATCTGATCTACCAGACGGGCTTCTACGGCGTATTCATCAGCGGCAAGGCGAATACGAGGTCCAACGAGACCTACGGCAACCGGGTGTTGAACAACGTCATTCGAGATGTCGGCGAGCTCAACGGCAACGCTGCGGGGATTCGCATCATGAACGCGTCGCACAACCGGATCGCTTACAATAAAATCAGCGGCTCGCCGCGCAACGGCATTCATATCTTCGGCATTCCGGACCCGAATATTATGGGCAAGATTCTCGACGATGTGACCGTGACGCCGGAAAATGTCGAGGACTTCAAAATCGCCATGTTCAATACTGTCGAATACAACGACGTATCCGAGGTCGTGCAGGATTCGCAGGATACCAACGCGATTGGCATGTGGGGCGCGGGAAGGGGCAATGTCGTCCGCAAAAACAAAATTCATGATAACGAGCTGCCTCAGTTGACCGTCAATCCGGGTCATTCATTCTGGTTCCCGCTCTATCTGGACGAGAATTCGAACGATCAGATTGTCGCGTCCAACGTCGTCTACGACAATCAGACGACAGAGGGGGGCGTGCTGTCGGCGGGCTTCCACGCCAACGCCTCCAAGGACGCCAAAGTGCTGAACAATGTCATGCTGGATGTCGATTACAAAAATGCGCCAATCAATGCCAACGACATGAACACGTCTGACCGCATCTCGACCGGTTTGGTCGCGCAGCGCAATATTTTGAGCGGCTTCGGCAACGGCAACGTCTATAATATTATGAAATGGCGGGCGGACACGGTCGCAAGCATCGATTACAATTTGCTGAACAGCGGCAACGGCGAGTACCGGATCGGCGGTCAAGCGCCGGTCGAAACCTACGCGGAATGGCGGGAATACGACGGTCGCGGCTTCGACGCGAATTCGTTGCGCGCTAATCCGAGCTTCGTATCTCCTTCGAAGCGCGATTACCGGCTGCGCTACGATTCTCCGGCGTATGCGGTCGGCTTTCGCGACATCGAACTGAGCGAGATCGGTCTGCGCTCCGACTATCCGTTCGCAGATCCGGAGGACGCGCCGGAGGCGCTCTATGCCTACGCGGCGCATGACCCGTTCAAAAAAGCGTGGGCGCGTCTCGAGAGCGGCGGACAGCTCCAGATGGGCTACACGCTGCGCACAGAGCAAGGCTATGCCGTCGGTCCCGCTACAGTGACCGCGGTCACGTACGCAAGCGACAATCCGCTGGCGGTCTTCATCGACGCGACGGGCAAGGCGACGGCTGTCGGCCCGGGCAAAAGCGTCATTACGGTCACAGCACAATGGAACGGCCAAACAGTGAGCACCGCATTCGAGGCCGTCGTAGACGATGCGATTGCCGCCGTTTCGTTTGCGGGCTTGAAGCCGTTCTACGAGGTCGACGAGCGCTTCGCGCCGGTGCTCGTATCGGAATCGGTGTACGGCAGTCAGCGCAGATACGAGAATGTGACGCTGACGGCGGACAGTCCGAACGTGCAGATCGACGGCACGTCCGTGACTGCGCTGGCGCCCGGAACCTATACGCTGACGGCTGTCTCGGCGGACAATCCGGCCCTATTCGCCGAGGCGACGATTGAGGTGCTGGAGGAGATGCTGGATCGGGTCGAGGTGACCATCGATGAGGATGTCTACGGAGTTGGCGATACGATCGCTTGGGACTACACACTGATCGGCTCCAAGGGGAGCGAGCTCGACAAGGCGCAGGCGGCGGTGACACTGCACAGCGATGCCGACATCGTTCACTTGCAGGGCTCGGGCGCCGTAGCCGCGCAACAGGGCGTGGGCTACTTGTCCGTCACGGCCACAGTGTACGGCAGAGTGCGTACCGGAACAGCGATGGTCGCGGTCATGCCGGAGCAAGCCGCCGTCCCCGCGGGCTATACGATCCACCATTACGAACGAGCCGGCGAGCCTGCGACGAGCGGTTATGCGTATGAGCAGGCGAATCGCATCCATATCGCGACGAGCGGCTACGACGCCTGGGGCGAGGAGGACAGTATGACGCTGCTGGCCAGGCCGCTGGCCGCGCAAGAGACGGTCACGGTAACTGCCACGGTCTACGAGCTGAATAATCCGCCGGCCATCGAAGGGACCGGGGAGGTGGCCATACACGCTGCAGCCGGCGTCATGATTCGGGACGAGGATGCGCCGGATAGCCGCAATGTATTCGTTCGATATCGGCTCAACGGCGACGTCATCATGTCCTACCGCAACGAGACTTACCCCGCTACCAGCTACCAGCGCGGCTCGACCCCCGGTCAGCCTGTCGAGGTGAAGCTGGAGAAGCAAGGCAGCGTATTCACCGGCTATTACAAAAACGGGGCGGGCGACTGGATTAAAATCGCCAGCATCGTCTGTGAAATGGAGGGCGGCATGCTGGTCGGAGCCGGTCTGCAAAGCGGCAGCAAGGGCAACATGACCAGCGCAGAGCTGGGTCCAATTTCCGTACAGGCAAGCGACCAATAGCCGCTTCGAAAAAATTCTTTTGCTCAATATTGATCTGAATGCCCTCTCCCGACGTGTAACGAAATAGAAAGACAAACACACCTTGGGAGAGTGAATCGATGAAATTCAAAAAACTAGTCGCCCCAGTGCTCAGTCTGAGCTTACTTGTGCCGGCAGTCGGAATCGCAGGCGGCGCAAGCGCAGCCGAGATGGAAGCCAGCGCGGATACAAAAGCAGTCGAGTTGCGCGCTACACTGGATCATCTCTTGTCGGAGCATTTCGTACTGGCTACGACGTCCATGATGAAGCTGTACGATCGGGCGCCGGATGCGGCAGTCGTACAAGCCGCATTGGAGCAAAATGCCGCGGACATGGAACCGGCCATCGCCTCGATCTACGGCGACGCCGGAGCAGCCGAATTCGACCGGATCTTCAGCGCACACAATTCCTACACGGAAGAATTCGTACAAGCCGAGCTGGCCAATGACGATGAAGCGCGCGAGGATGCCGAGGAAGAGCTGGAGGAATTTGTTCAAGAATTCGGCGATTTCTTAGGAACGGCTACCGAAGGCAATTTGCCTGCATCGGCCGCCAAGGACGTGCTGCGCAAGCATGAGAACCAGGTCATTGAGGTGTTTGACGCCTACATCGATGGCGATTACGACGAAGCCTACGATTCTTTCCGCGAAGGCTTTGGCATGATGTTCGACATCAGCGGCGCGCTCGCCGGCGCCATCACGACGCAATTCCCGGACAAGTTCGACGAGACGATGCCGGACACGCCGGCAGGCGACCTGCGCTCGACGCTCAACCATTTGGCCTCCGAGCATTTTGCAATTGCGGCCTTGAGCATGCAAAAGGGTGTGGACGAAGCCGATGATTACAGCGCCATTCTCGAGGCGCAGGATGCCAACACCGCCGACTTCACTGCCGCGATCGCCTCGATCTACGGCCAAGCGGGCGGCAACCAGTTCATGACGATCTGGAACACCAATCATATCGAAGCGCAAGAAGCGATCGTCGACGCGACGGTCGACGGCGACGCCGATGCGATTGACGATGCGCGAGATCGCCTGGACGTATTTGCCAAGAATTTCGGCGAATTCCTCGGTACGGCGACGGAAGGCAATCTGCCGGCGCAAGCGGCAGTCGAAGCGGTGGTCATGCATGAGAACCAGGTGCTGGACACGTTCGACAGCTACAATAGCAATGCGTATACGCAAACGTACAAAGATTTCCGCGAGGGCTATGCATTCATGTTCGGCGTAGGCAAAACGCTCGGTACGGCCATTGTCAAACAAAACCCGGCTGACTTCACTGACATGCCGGAAGGACCGGTATTCCCGCCTACCGCACCGCCTGCTGATGCACCGGTCATGAGCATCTGGATTCAGATCAACAGCACGACATTCTTCGTGGACGGCAATGAAATGATGTCGGATGTCGCGCCGATGAATGTAGACGGTACGACGTATGTCTCGATCCGCACGCTGGCCGATGTGCTCGGCGCTCAGATTGAATGGGACAGCGCGACGCATACGGTGACGACACACAGTGGCGGTAATATCGTCAAGATTCGTGCCGGTAGCGATACTGCTACGGTCAATGGACAATCGGTGATGCTGCAAGCCCCGGTCTTCATCGAGCAGGGACGCACCCAGGTGCCGCTGCGCTTCGTAGCCGAGCAATTCGGCTGGGAGCTGGATTGGGAGCCGTCCGACTGGTCGGTCACATTGACGCAAGAAATGTAAGTGGCCATACTTGAACCCAGCCTTATTGAGCATTAAAAAAAGCGGTACGGGGCTTGCGCCCTGTGCCGCTTTTTTTCTTCGCAAAAATTTTTTTTGCGGGCCTGTGATCCAATCGGGATTCTACGGCGTTCCATGAATTAGGTAAGGCAATTACATTATTTTGGGGAGAGTGAACCGATGAAGTTCAAAAAATTAGTCGCACCCGTACTCAGCTTGAGCCTGCTCGTGCCGGCGATCGGCGTAGTTGGCAGCGCAAGCGCAGCCGAGATGGAGGCCAGCACGGAGACCAAATCTGTCGAACTCCGCGCTACATTGGATCATTTGCTGTCGGAACACTTCGTCCTCGCGACGACGTCGATGATGAAGCTGTATGACGGAGCGCCGGATGCAGCAGCCGCCCAAGCGGCGCTGGAGCAAAATGCCGCGGATATGAAGCCTGCGATCGCTTCGGTCTACGGCGACGCCGGAGCGGCCGAATTCGACCGGATCTTCAGCGCGCACAACTCGTATACCGAAGAATTCGTTGAGGCGGAGCTGGCTGACGACGAGGATGCGCGCCAAGAAGCAGAGGACGAATTGGAAGAATTCGTTCAAGAATTCGGCGATTTCCTGGGCACCGCCACCGAAGGCAATCTGCCGGCTTCGGCGGCCAAGGACGTGCTGCGCAAGCACGAGAACCAGGTGATCGAAGTGTTCGATCACTACGCCAGCGGGGAATACGGCCAAGCTTATGGCGCTTTCCGCGAAGGTCTCGGCGACATGTTCGACATCAGTGACGCACTCTCCCAAGCGATTGCCGAGCAGTTCCCGGACGTTTTCGACGGCACCAAGCCGAACACGCCGGCAGGCGACCTTCGTTCCACGCTCAATCATCTGGCGGCCGAGCATTTCGCGCTTGCCGTGCTGAGCATGCAGAAGGGGCTCGATGAGAGCGAGGACTACAACGTCATTCTCTCCACACAAGATGCGAATACCGCCGACTTCAGCGCTGCGATCGCGTCGATCTATGGCGAAGCGGGCGGCGAACAGTTCATGGCGATCTGGAACACGAACCACATTGAAGCCCAGGAGGCGATTGTGGAAGCGACGCTGGAAGGCGATGCCGATGCGATTGACGATGCACGCGACCGGCTCGACGTGTTCGCTGAGAATATCGGCTCCTTCCTGGATACGGCGACCGATAGCAATCTTCCCGAGGCTGCAGCGGTCGAGGCCGTCATGATGCACGAAAATCAAGTGCTTGACACGTTCGACAGCTACAATGAGAAAGCCTTCTTCGAAACGTACGACAACTTCCGCGAGGGCTATGCGTTCGTGTTCGGCATCGGTGCGACGCTCGGCAAGGCGATCGTCATGCAGGATCCGACCGAATTCACCGGTGTGCCGGAAGGTCCGGTATTCCCGCCCAGCGCTCCGCCTGCGGACCAACCGATCATGAGCATCTGGCTGCAAGTGAACAGCACGACCTTCTTCGTAGATGGCGAAGAAATGATGTCCGACGTGGCGCCGATGAATGTCGACGGCACAACCTATGTCTCCCTGCGGACGATGGCTGACGTGCTCAATGCACAGATCGAATGGAACCGCAGCAACGAAATGGTCATCACGTACACGAACGGGGACACGATCGTCGTGCAGGCAGGCAGCGAGACCGCTGTCGTCAATGGCGTTCAGGAGCCGCTCGAAGCGCCAGTGTTCATCGAGCAGGGACGCACGCAGGTGCCGCTGCGCTTCGTAGCCGAGCATTTCGGTTGGGATATCGAGTGGGAGCCGTCCGACTGGTCGATTACCCTGACTCAGCAAATGTAAGCTCGCTCGTTCCAGGCAGTAAGCCGAAGCAATAAGCACAAAAAAACAGGCTGCCAGCGTTGAAGACGCCGTGCAGCCTGTTTTTTTATTTCATATCCGCTAGCCAGCCGCTGACATTGATGATTTCATCCTCGCTCAGCTGGGTCTCAAAGGAAGGCATGCCGCCTCCGCCTTCCATAATCTTCGTGTAGATCTCTTCGCGCGTCATTGAAGATCCGACAGCCGACAACGCCGGTCCCATGCCGCCTTGCATTTGATCGCCGTGACAGCCGATGCAGGATTGCGCATACAGCGTTTCGGCTGCCCCCGCATCCACAGGCGTGTCCGGCAGGACGACCGTCTCTTCCGGCGTTTCTTCGGACGATTCCTTTTCAGGCAGCTCGAACAAAAGCAAATATACGCTGAGCAGCACCGCTGCGATGAATACGCCGAACATGGCCCATTTCATGTCGTTCACCCCCTTTGCGTACAACCCTTTTCACGCTACACCAAATTATAGTATAACGCAGCAAGCCGACGCAATGCCAGAGCGGGATCGAGGCCGCGTCAGGACGGTGAACGTTCTGTGACGACGGATTCGAGGTCGGCCATGATTTGATCGTTGTTCATGTCCTCGCCCATTTTATAAATTTTGCGCACGCGGTGCTGGCCGTCGATCAACAGCAGCGAGGTGACGGAGTGCATGTACTGTCCTTGGTCAAGCCGCTGAATGGAGATGTTGAAATTGGCGGCGTAATCCTTGGTCTTCTGCTCGTCGTCGCGAATCAGCGTCCAGCCGGAGAGGTCCATGCCCATGCGGTCGGCGTACTCGGCCAGTCGCTCGGGGGTGTCGGTCTCCGGATCGAATGTGATCGCCACGAATTGCACCTCGTCGCCAAACCAGCCCTTCTCCTTGAGCGGTTCTTGCATCTGCACCATATTGGCGGTCGTGGCGGGGCAGATATCCGGGCAGCTCGTGAAAATAAATTCAACCAGTCGCACCTGGCCGTCGAAGTCGGCTTGGGTCACCGGAGCGCCGGCAGGATCGGTCAACGCAAAATCCGGGGCGTCCATGACGACCGGCAGCTTGTCGCCTCCGGCCAATACCGGATACAGCAAATAGGCCGCCAGCGCAATCAGCAAAACGGCTGCGGCGATCAGATAGGGCCGGCTGGAGCGGGGAGTGGCATTGGAATTCATGGCGAACCTCCTTTTTTTCTTTTGGTCTGCCTTATTCTAGCATGATTTTTGGGCGTGGTCATGGCTCATCCGGGCTATTGCGGCGGCTGAGCGGACGGTTTCCGATAAATTGTCATGGATTCCTCACAAAGCGGCGGCATTTTTTGCTAAAAATCGTCTGCTAAAAGCCGTAGAATCGGGTAAGATAAGGACAAACCCGAAAAAGGAGATGAATGGCGATATGAAAGGATGGAAGTACAAGGCGGCAGTGGCACTGACCGGAGTCGTCCTGCTGGCTGGTTGCGGCGGCGGCGGCGCGAACGAGAATAACACAGCTCCGCCTGCGGGCAACAACAATAATGCGGGCGGCGCGGAAAATGCGGATGTCGCGGCGGCGGAAACGATCTACAAGCAAAATTGCCTGGCTTGCCACGGCGCCGATCTGGAGGGGCGCGCCGGTCCGAATCTGCAAAAGGTCGGCGGCAAATACGACGAGCAGGAATTGATCAATCTGATCACCAATGGCCGCGGCGGCATGCCGGCATTCAAAGACACACTGGACGAATCGCAAATTCAGGAGGTATCCGCGTGGCTGGCGGCGAAGAAGTAACAGCGTAGCGGGAGAGGGGGAACCGGGTTGAAAAGCTCGGAACGATCCAATTTTTGGATGTTTGCAGCCTGGTCCGTCGCCGTTATCGCGACGGCGGGCAGCCTTTATTTGAGCGAGGTCATGAAGTTTCAGCCCTGCAATTTATGTTGGGTGCAGCGCATTTTTATGTATCCGCTGGCCTTGCTGCTCGGGATTGCCTATTCCCGCAAGGAGCGGGTGATCGCGATCTACGCGCTGCCGCTTGCTTGTCTGGGGCTGCTGGTATCCGCCTATCATACCTGGATTCAAAAGTTTCCGCAGCATGCAGGGAATCTTGCGGCTTGCGGCCCGGTTCCTTGTACGGGTGATTATTTGAACTGGTTTGGTTTCATCACGATTCCGATGCTTGCTTTGACGGCTTTTATTTTAATTATTGTCTCCCTGATCGCGGTGCTGCGTCACAACAGGTCGTAAGCGCTGCTAGACGGACATCTGGACTCGGAGGGCCATTATCCTTTCATGATGCGAAAAAAAGCGCAAATTGTACTTCTCGTTACCGCCCTGCTGCTTGTTGTAGCGGCCTTCGTCCGGGTGCCGGTCGGTCCGCCGGCCGACACGCGAATGGTGCTGGACCACACGCACAAGATTTACATTGCGCCCGCTTGCTTCGAGCAATCGGCCAGCACCAACTACTTGACCGAGGCCACGCTGGGCGAGGCGCTCGGCACCGGCTACGAGCCGGAGTCCGCCTGCACGACCGTGGCGCTGGAGCCGCGCCCGCTCTCGCTTTGGAATATCGTGCTGCAGACGATCGGCCTGCGCAAGGACGAGCGCTACGCGTGAGCCGCGGCTACGCTTCCCGCAGGATAACATTCATGTAGCCCCGATGGGCTATATGGCTGTTATCCTGTTTTCGTTTAAGATTATAGAAAGTATATGATTTCCCATATACTTTTCTAAATTTCTCGGAACGAAACGGGTTGCGCCGTAAAAAGACGGCTTGCCCGTTTCGCCCTGTGATTAAGAGAGTAGGGGGGCGCGTCCAGTGACGTATCGACAAATCAAATGGCTCATCATGACCATTCCGACCCTGACGATCGGCATCTGGGAATACGTGCGGCACGAATTCCTGCTGCCGTATATCTCGATGGAGCTCGGCAATTGGCTCGCGCCGCTCATCGTATTCGGGGTCTCTCTGCTGCTGCTGACGCGGCTGTTCCGCTTGATGGAGCACAATCAGCAGGAGCTGGATCGCGCCAGGCAGATTCAGACGGCGCTCCAGGAGCGCGAGAAGCTCGCGCGCGAGCTGCATGACGGCATCGCGCAATCGCTCTTTCTGCTTAATGTGCAAGTCGAGCGGCTCGAAGCGGGCGGGGCGAACCACGAGCCGCTGCGCCGAACGGTGCACCAGACGCACGCCTATGTGCGCGAAGCGATCGCGAGTCTGCGCTTGCCCGCGGGCCAAGGACCGCTGGCAACCGGCATGCCGGGTGTGCACGAGCTGGTCGAGCGCCTGCGAGCCGAGACCGGACTCGCCTGCGAGGTGCACTGGCTGCTGCCGGATTCTGGATTGAGCGCCAAGGAAAAAACCGAGCTGCTCGCACTCGTGCGCGAGGCGCTGATCAACGTCCACAAGCATGCCGGCGCTTCGCTCGTGCGCCTGGAGGCGGAGGCGTGGCCGGGAGGCTGGAGCTGCACCATCATGGACAATGGCGTCGGCTTCGATCCCGAGGCCGAAGTCAAAGGCCATCGCTACGGCCTGGCGATGATGCGCGATCGGGCGAAGGCAATGGGCTGGAAGCTCGCGATCGCGCGCAGCGGCGGTCAGACGATGGTATCCATTCGCAAGGAGGCCGGCTGATGACGACAACACCGTTCCGCGTCGTCGTGATTGACGACAGCGCGCATGCCCGAGAAGGGATGCGCACCATATTGGAGATGGACCCATTATTCGAGGTCGTAGCCGAGGGCCGTGACGGCCAGGACGCGATGGCCCTGACCGAGCAATGGATGCCCGACCTGATCCTGATGGACATTCAGATGCCCGGGATGGACGGGCTGGAAGCGACCAAGCGGCTCAAGGATCGCTATCCGTATATCAAAATTGTGATGGTGACCGTATCCGACGATATCGCCCACTTATTCGAAGCGCTCAAGAAGGGGGCGCAAGGCTACCTGCTCAAAAACCTCAATCCCGGCGCATGGCACGAATACCTGCGCGCGGTCGCGCTGGACGAGGCGCCTTTGACACGCGAGCTGGCCTATCGCATACTGGATGAATTCGCACCGCGGGCCAAACACGCCCCCTCCGCAAGCCCCCTCACCCAGCGCGAGCATGAAATTTTGGGGCTTGTGGCCAAGGGGCTGTACAACCGCGATATCGCCGAGACGCTTGAGATCTCGGAGCATACGGTCAAAAATCATCTCAAGAATATCTTGCACAAACTGCATCTCGAAAACCGCGTCCAACTGGCCCGATACGCGTACGAGCAAGGGTGGACGGATTAAGCTGTGTAGGGATCGTCCGTAGCGGGTAATAACAGCTCAGACTCGACAGGATGGAGGAACTTGAGATGAAAAAACAAACCTGGAAAAAAAGCGCCGCGCTCGGCGTCGCGCTCACACTGGCGGCAGGAGCAAGCGCGCCGTGGGCGGTCATTACTCCCGCTGCAGCTGCCCAAGGCGCCTCCCAACAGTCGGTGTTCGAGCGCTTTGAGGAGCTGGTCCGTCAGCCGGAGACGCTGGATTATGCGCGTAAATATTTGCTGAACCGAATTGACGAAACCAACAAGCATGAGGCGACCGTCATGACCCTTCATCTGGAGAATGCCCAGGAAGCGGAGATGGACGAGGCGCTGGCATGGATCGAAGGACGCGAGGCGCAGCAAGCGATCGGGGACGCATGGGCCGAGACCGGCAGCGGCACGTACACCGCGCTGCTCGGGGCGATCGACGATGAGGAGCTGCGCGCTATCCTGATGGACATCCGGGATCGCGGCTACAAGATCGCGACTTCGGAGGGCATGTACTTCCCGGTCATCAATTATTCCGAATATGCCCGCTACGCGCCGTATATTCGCCCTGATATCGCCGCCTACGCCGCGCTCAAGGCGATCGAGGCGAACGATCCGTCGATCGGCGATGCCGCGCTGCGCATCAGCCATGCCGAACTGCTCGATCGTGCGCTTGCGTATGAGGACTTCCTGGGCACCTATGCCGTCTCCAATCGGCGCGGAGAGGTCGAGGATATGCTTCAGCTGGCGCGGCTGTTCCTGTTCTACGGCCCGAACAACACGCCGCTGTTCGGCTACGAGACCGCCAAGGCGAACGAAAAAGCCCTGGACGCGTATCGTTCGGCTATCGAGGAGCATGGCACGACGGACAGCGAGCTGCTGGCGACGCTGGAGCAGTTCCTGGAGCTGCTCGAGCAGACGGACGGCGAGCGCACGGACGAGGTGGACGCGTTCCTCGAGGAGCATGTCCCCAACGAATATCCATCTTGACCACGGATAGCCGTTCTGAGGATGATCGTGCGAGAAGCGAATCGAAGCAGGCTTTGCCGCGATGCGGCGAGGCCTGCTATTTATATATGGAGGAGCGCGCCAGCCGTTTCGTCTTCGAACAACGATATGGTACGATGGCAATACAATGCAATGGTCAGCGCGAGGAGGAGACGGCGTGGAGCAATCGATCCTGATTGTCGAAGACGAGGCGAAGATCGCCAGACTGCTGGAGATTGAATTGACGTGCGAGGGGTACGAAGTGGCGATCTGCCGGAACGGACTCGACGGTCTGCGCGCGTATCAGGAGGGGGACTTCGCGCTCGTCCTGCTCGACGTGATGCTGCCGGGGCTGAGCGGGATCGAGCTGCTGCGCCGCATCCGCAGCGCCGATCAGCAGACGGCAGTCCTGCTGCTGACGGCCAAGAGCGCCATCGAGGACAAGGTGTCGGGGCTGGATCTGGGCGCCAACGATTATATCACCAAGCCGTTCCGCATCGAAGAGCTGCTGGCCCGCGTCCGCGCCGCCCTGCGCCAGCGCGCCGCACAGCGCGAATCGCCGGCCGAGCCGGGCTGGCTGGAGGCCGGCGATCTGCGGCTCAACGAAGGCACGCGCGAGGTGCTGCGCGGCGCTCAGACCATCGAGCTGACGCCGCGCGAATTCGAACTGCTCGTCTGCTTGCTGCGCAACAAGCGCCAGGTGCTGACGCGCGAGCAGCTCCTGGACGCCGTATGGGGCTACGCCTACGCCGGCGACACCAACGTCGTGGATGTCTACATCCGCTACGTACGCAAAAAAATCGAGCCCGCCGGCGCCGCGCCGCTGATTCACACCGTGCGCGGAGTCGGCTATACGCTGCGTGACGAACGATGAAGCTGCGCAGCAAGATTTATTTGTACTCGGCGGTGCTGTTCGCCGTGCTGCTGATCGTCATGAATATTGCAATCTATTACGCCTTCAGCACGATGACGATGCGCGGCGAGCTCCGTCAGGCGATGGCGGAGGCGACGCGCATCGCCCAGGCGCTGCGCGAGAGCGCCGTGCCCGGCGCCGGCACGGAGCTGCTGCGCGCCTATGTGCCGGCGCAAGGCATGGTGCGCATCGTCGCGGAGGACGGGCGTACGCTGGCTGCGGTGACGTCTTCCGAAGAGCAGCAGCTGAGTCGGGAGCCCGCCGTCTACCTGCCGCGACGCGCCGTCTTCGAGCATAGGGTCGACGGGCGCGTCTATGCCTTGTCCGCCGTGCCGATCATCTGGCCCGACGGCGCCGTAGTGAGCGTTCAATTGACCGAAACCCTGGCGCCTGCTGTGGACACGCTGCGCGTGCTGCGGCTGGTCCTGATCGCGGTGACGGCGCTCGCCCTGGTCCCTGCTCTGGCATCGGCGGGGATACTCGGCAGGCTGATCATGCGCCCGGTGACGGCCATGACCTCGACGATGCAGGCGATCCGGCGCAGCGGCCGCTTCCGCAAGCTGGAGCTGGAGGAGGCGCGAGAGGACGAGCTCACGGAGATGGGGCGCACCTTCAACGGGATGATCGAGTTGCTTGAGCGCAATTTTATCAAGCAGGAACGCTTTGTGAGCGACGCCTCGCACGAGCTGAAGACGCCGATTACGATTATCGAGAGCTACGCCAGCTTGCTCGAACGCCGCGGTCAGACGCATCCGCAATTTTTTCGCGAATCGGTCGAGGCGATCCGGACGGAGGCGGCGCGCATGAAGGAGCTGACCGAGACGCTGCTGCTGCTGGCCAAGGGCGGCGAGCATTGGAAGGCGGAGGTGGCGCGGCACGAGGCGTCAGCCTTGACGGATCGCTCTGTGGTCGCCTTCCGGGAGGCATACGGCCGTGCGGTCGAGCTTCGGGCCGAGCCGCCATGCTACGTCTATACCGACCCGCATATGTTGCGCCAGCTGCTCTTCATCTTTTTGGACAATGCGCGCAAATACAGCGACGGCCCGATTAAGGTCGAGGTCGCTGCGGACACTGAACAGGTCGCGATCCGGATCATCGACCGCGGCGCCGGCATCCCGAAGGAAGAGCTGCCCAAGGTGTTCGACCGCTTCTACCGGGTGGACGAGGCGCGCGGCCGCGAAGGAGGCGGCGCCGGCCTCGGGCTCGCCCTGGCTGTCGAGCTGGCGCGTGCGGTAAGCGCCGAGATCGGGCTGGACAGCACGGAGGGAGTCGGCACGGTTGCGACGATCCGCCTTCCGACCCGGCCTCCGGCGTCGGTGCCGAGGGGATGCATGAACGTAGATCCGCCATCAGCAGATAAGGAGAGAGGGAGATGAGATTCACCAAACGCACGGCAAGCGCAGCGCTAACGGTGCTGCTCGTCGTCGTCGCGGGAGCGGTGCTGTGGCGCTGCTCGACCGACGCTGCGGCGCCGCCGCTCAGCATCCGCGATGCGCAGGAGGCGGTGCGCGACGCCTATGCCGGCGAGATCAGCGGCGCCGTGCTGCAGGGCGACGCGTACCGCATCGAGCTGGAGACCGAGCGGGGGCGGTATGGCTTCACGGTCGACGCCCGCGACGGCGCCATCCTCTCGATTCGGCGACTGGAGGCCTACGATCCGCCCGACACGCCGTCTCCCGGCGGTGCGGATAAAGGCGACGATCCGGACGTGTCGCCCGACCTTGAGCTGTCGGAGCAGGAGGCGGCGGCGCTGGCGCTGGCAGCCGTACCCGGTGAGGTCCAGGATATCGACGAGGAGGAGGGCGAGGGCGGCCGCTACTTCCTGGTCGAGATCGACGCCGCCGACGGCAGAGAAGCTATCGTCCAAGTGCATGCGATATCCGGCGAAGTGCGGTCGATCGCCTGGGATGACGATGACGACGAAGACGAGGACGAGGAAGAAGATTAGGATGCGGTGCCGATTCTCATCGAATTCTAATGGAACTGTCAGCCTTTCCTCATCTCCGGAGTGTAAAGTTGTCTTGTACCGACAACTGGCAATGGAGGCGATGAAGGATGAATAGACGAAGCATGAAAGGCTGGGTCGGCGCATGCGCGGTCGTGCTCGCGGCCGGCAGTCTGTACGGAATCGGCGCTGTGCAGGCCGCACAGAATGAGAGCGGTGCGGGCAAGCTGATCGGCGTGGCCAAGGCAGAGGCGCTGGCGTTGGAGCACGCATCGGGCCATGTGGAGAGCATCGAGCTGGAGCGCAGCGGCGGGACGCGTTATTACGAGGTGGAGCTGGATCGCGGCGCGACCTCGGTCGAGGTTCGAATCGAGGCGTATACGGGCAAGCTGCTGGGGACGCATAGCGAGCGGGAAGATGATGACGACGACGATGATCTGGCGGCCTATCGGGACGGCCGCCCGACGATCGGAGCCGCCAAGGCGGTGGAGGCGGCGCTCGCGCAGGTGCCGGGCACGGCAACGGAGGTCGATCTGGACGAGGAAGACGGCGTGCTGATCTACGAGGTGGACGTGCGGCCAAGCGGCGATCAAGCGCGCGGCAACGCCGTGGAGGTGGGTGTCGACGCAGTCGACGGCTCAATCGTATATGCGGATTGGGAGCATGATGACGACCGCGACGATGATGACGATAGGGATTGAACGCGAACGGCCGCAGCGGTAATTCCCGCTGCGGCCGCTATCAGTTTTGTAGCTCCTGAACGACACGTTTATCGATGCGTCATGCCCGGGGATTCGTTACAGATACCCGCTCATTGTCGATTGCAAACATGAAGACGAGCGCCGCTGCATAGATATGATAGGGGAGACGAGGCCACCGGCGGGAGAGGAGAAGCCGCTCGAAGGAGCATGACGAACCGGCAGGGAGGGATTGCGATGGGCACGGAGCTGCTCATTCAACTGCTGATGCTGATCGTGATGATCGTCGATCTGGCTACCCGATCGGATTAACCGTAATGGCCGAGCTACCCATGAAACTGCCGAAGTCGATGGAAGCGGCTTCGGCTTTTTCGCATGCCGTCCCGGCAACGCGTCTCCAGCTACGCGGCCCATGACAAGCATTTGCATTGGTGGGCGGCGTAATGGTTAAATAGACGTACAAGCGGACGCAGGACAAGCTGCACCCTGCGGCGCGCATTGAATGGAGGGATAGAGATGCACAATGCCGAACCGGCTAAAGCGACATTTGCAGGCGGCTGCTTCTGGTGCATGGTCAAGCCGTTCGACCAGATACCCGGCGTCGTCAGCGTCGTCTCCGGCTATACCGGCGGCCATACGGAGAATCCGACGTACGAGGAAGTGTGCTCGGAGACGACCGGCCATGCGGAAGCGGTGCAAATTACGTACGACGAGGAGCAACTGCCGTATCAGGCGCTGCTGGACATGTTCTGGCAGCAGATTGATCCGACGGATCCGCACGGGCAATTCTACGATAAGGGCGAGTCGTACCGCACCGCGATCTTCTATCACAACGAGGAGCAACGCATCGCCGCCGAGCAATCCAGGCGCGAGCTCGAGGCGAGCGGTCGCTTCGACAAGCCGATCGTGACGCCGATCGAGCCGGCCGTCACCTTCTACCCGGCCGAGGAGTATCATCAGGCCTATTACAAAAAAAATCCGATTCGCTACCAGATGTACCGCAAGGGCTCCGGGCGCGACGCGTTCCTCGGCAAGCACTGGCGTCCCGGGCAGGACAAAACGTCGCTGCGGGAGCGACTGACGCCGCTCCAGTACGAGGTCACCCAGAACAGCGCCACCGAGCCGCCCTTCGACAATGCGTATTGGGATCACAAGGGGGACGGGCTCTACGTGGACATCGTATCCGGCGAGCCGCTATTCAGCTCAAAGGAAAAATTCGATTCGCATTGCGGCTGGCCGAGCTTCACGCGTCCCCTGGACGATGTGGACATCCACGAGGAATCGGACCTGAGTCACGGCATGGTCCGCACGGAGGTGCGCAGCAAGCAGGCGGATTCGCATCTGGGGCACGTGTTCAACGACGGGCCGGCGCCGGGCGGCCTGCGCTACTGCATCAATTCGGCGGCGCTTCGCTTCGTGCCGGTCGATCAGCTGGAAGCTGAGGGCTACGGCAAGTACAAGAAGCTGTTCGACTAAACGACGGAGGACGTTATGAGCGACGAGCAAGACAAACGGCGGCCGCGCCGTCCGGGCGCTGCCGATTACCAGGATACCGAAGCGGGGAGCGAGCGGACCAAGCAGCCGAATCATGTCGTTTCACTCGATCATTACCGCCAGACGCGCGCTGAGCTCCATGGCCAATCGCCTGCGGAGCGCAACGAAGAGGAACCGTGGGAGCCCGATCCGGAGGATTTTCTTTGGGACGAGGAGGAGGAGGAAGACGCGCCTCCCCCCCGTTCGCCCTGGATTCGCCGAACGGTGCTGATCGCGCTGGCGCTGGCGCTGGTCGGCAACATCATTGCGTTCTGGCCGCAAATTTATAACTTTCAGACGCTGCCGTTCTTGTCCAAATCCAAGGAGCTCTCTTCGCGCGCGGATATTCAGGACTATAAGCGCGCGGTGGTTGCCGTCGGCACCGAGGGTGGAAAAGGCACGGGGTTCCACCTTCAGAACGGCTATATCCTTACGAATTATCACGTCATCGAGGACGGCCCGTTCACCTTGATCAAGTTCCCCGAGCATGATCGCAGCTGGGAAGCGGTGACGGTGGCGAGCGATCCGGCGCTCGATATCGCCATCCTCAAGGCGGAGCTCGACGTCACCGAATCGTTGCCCGGGATCGCGCTGGCGGATGAACCTGCGGCCGAGGGCAGCACGATCTACATCATCGGCAATCCGCTCCAGTTCACGCAAATTGCGGCCGAAGGCACGGCAATCGGTCTGGTCCGGCTAACCGGACGCGCGGCGCCTGTGTTGGCGCTGAATGCGCCCGTCTATCCCGGCAACAGCGGAAGCCCGGTCCTGAACGAGGAGGGGCGCGCCGTGGCGGTCGTTTTTGCGACCGGCCAAATCCGCCAGGACGGCGAAAGCAAGGATGTGGGATATGCGATTCCGATCGATCAGTTCCGCGACATGCTGCCGCCCGGATAGCGCGTGCCGCCGCCTGTCTGGCGCGTGTGCGGCACGTCGCCGGAAACCGGGGCAGGCAATGCGAGTCGGTTGTACATCCATACGGTGACGAGATAATACAGCCCGTAAATGACGGCGAACATCAGCAGCGGCAGCCAGAGACGGTAATAAGGCTGCTGAAGAATGAAAGCAAACAAGTTCATGCCGACCAGCACATGCAGTAATCCGGCTGCGCCGGGCAGCAAAAAGAGGTATCCAAGCTCGCGGCGAATGGAGGCGCGCATCCGTTCGCCGCGGACGCCGAGCTTGCGCAGCAGCGCGTAGCGCCGCGCGTCGGTGGACGCCCCGCTCAAAATTTTGAACATCAGACAGCTCGCCATCATCGTCAGGAAAGCTACTCCGAGGAAAAACCCCATAAATACCGTGCCTCCGGCCAGCCCCAGATTGTCTTGATACTGATCGTACTTGCTCCAATGATAAGCTGTGCGACCGCTCTCCAATTCACCCCAAATGTCGGTATAGGCCAAAAAGTCGTCGGATCGGCCGAACCACACGGTCGTGGCTGCCGTGCCGATGGCGCCAAAGTACGAATTGTCGGCTAGCCGAATCTCGTCTGCGCCAAGGGCGGACGCGGGCAGGACGCCCGACAGCAGCTGCCGCCACTGCGGATGCGATGTCCAGGTGATCGCTTGCTGGCCCCCGGGCAGCGCTTCTTCCAGGACGGTCCCGTCCTCCAGCACTGGGGGCGTGTGCGCGAGCATCGCCTCGAGATCCGCGCGGGCAACCCAGGCGACCGCGTCCTCGCGCTTGACGCGCAGCTCGTGCCGCTCCTCGAACGTCACCGCTCGCAGCAGCTCGAGCTGCTGCGGATCGGGGTTTTCGAGCACGATATCGTACTGTCCGGATTGGCGCGCCTTGAGATAGGCGTCGTTCAGGAAGGCGATGCCGCCCGCGATCGCGCCCGTACCGAGCGCCACCAGCAGAGCCGTCGTCGCCAGCATGCGCGACAGGTCGCGCACCCGGAAGGCGAGCTGCCCGTTCGTAAAAGCGCGAATGCCGGCAAGCCGCCGGTCGCTACGTCCCGCGCGTCGTACGAGCCTGGGGAGCCAGGTCATGAACAGCAAATAAGTCCCCAGCGGCGTCATGACGGTCGCGGCCAACAAGCCGATCTCGCGCAGCTGCTCCATGAAGGTCAGCGCGATATACCCGATCAGGAGCGCGCCGAGTCCGAGCAATCCGCCCCAAAATGCGCCTCGTCCGGCGCGAGCGGGGCGCTCGGCGCTGTCGCCGGCCCGGAGCAGCTGCAGCAGCCGCATGCGCCCGAGCTTGAGCTGGCTCCAGAGCGCCGTCACTGCCAGCAGCGCGACGTAAAAGACGACCGTGAACAGGACGGCGGGACCGTACAGGGCGCGATAGCCGGAAAAGGTCGTGTCCAGCATGTTCGCCAGCAGCGACGATACGAGCAGCGCCAGCCCGCAGCCGAGCGCCATGCCAATCACGATCGCCGCGCCGCCGATCACGAGCCATTCGAGCAGCATGACCGTGCGCACGCGGCTGCGCCTGGCGCCGATCGTCATGTACATGCCATATTCGCGCTGCCGCAGCGAGAACAAAAATCCGCCGGCGTAGATGACGTAAAAAAGGGTGACTGCGGCCAGTAAAAAGGAACCCATCGCATAAACGAGCTGAATGGAATTAATCATCGCATTGTGCGTAATGAACGCGGTATTCCAGGCCATCGTCTGAAACATGTAGAAAATGGCGATCGATACGACGAGACCGGCCAACAGGACGATCAGATTCCGCAATCGGCCGCGGATGCCCGAGAGGGCGAGCTTGAGCGTCATGGATGCGCCTCCCGGAGCGCTGCCGCTGTCCCGACATTCATATCCTGCTCGCCCAGCAGCGCGAGGATCTCCCGATAGAATTGTTGTCGCGTGCCGGTGCGCCGCAGCTCGCGGCTCAGCATGCCGTCGCGCATGTACAGGATGCGGTTGCAGCTGCTCGCCGTCACGGCGTCGTGCGTGACCATCAGGATCGACGCGCCTTCGCGATTGAGATGGGTCAGAATCTCGAGCAGCACGGCCGCATTATGCGAATCCAGCGCGCCGGTCGGCTCGTCGCCGAGCAGCAGCGCAGGCTTGTGGATGACGGCGCGAGCGGCTGCAGCGCGCTGCTTTTGTCCGCCGGACAGCTCCACGGGGTAGCGTCCGGCGAGCGAGGCGATTCCGAATTCCGTCATCAAGCGCGCTACGCGCGCCTTGACCTCGGCTGCAGGCGCATGCTGAAGCGCCAGCGGCAGTGCGATGTTGTCGTCGATAGTCAGATTGTCGAGCAGGTTGTAATCTTGAAAAATAAAACCGAGCCGCCGGGCGCGAAAATCGGCGCTCTGACGCGCATTCAGCGTTGTGATGTCGGTGCCGGCGATCCGAATGGCGCCGGTTGAGGGAGCATCCAGCGTGGCAATGACATTCAGCAGCGTCGTCTTGCCGGAGCCGGACGGCCCCATGATCCCGACAAATTCCCCGGCTTGCATGGTGAAGGTAATGCCGCCGAGTACTTGGATGATCTGACCTCGACCCGAATGGTAGTGCTTGGTGACGTTCTGCGCTTCAATCATTGATACGTTCATCGTTTCGCCTCCTTGCTTCTCAGCGTAACCTATAGCGGTTAAGAAAAGCTTAAGGCAGTCTTTCAACTTGCTAAATACATACTAAAGAGTAGCCCTTGAAAAAAAGCCGGGTTGTGCGGCAAGCTCTTCGTCCGACGCTTGAAGCGCCAGGCTTGCGGGTAATAAGCGTTAGACGCGCTAGCAGAGTGTGCTATAATCGAACTCGAACAACAAATTCCGATACGCAGCTAAAGGAGCAGCATGGATAAAACGGCCTATATTCGACAACTGGCACAGCGAGTGGAGCAATTTTTCGGTTCGTGGGAAAAAAGCGAGCTGGACGCACAGGAGCTGTACCGGTTCTTTCACAACTTGAAGGGCACGGCAGGGACGCTCGGCCTGAGTGCTCTGGAGCAAAGCGCGGCCCGCGGCGAGGCGGCAATCGGGGAAGAGAGCCGCCGCATGGTGCCGAGCACCGAATGGGAGCCGCTCGTGGAAGAGGCGCGCAAGCAAGCGCTCGCGGCGCTTGGCGCGGATGGCTGCAAGCCTGATCACGAGCGGGTAGCGACCGAACCGGAGGAGCGGGAGGCTGATCTGCCGGACGAGGCTGCAGGACGGGTGCTGATTATCGACGACGATATCGAGCTGGTCACTTACTTGAAGGATGTGCTGGAGCGCGAGGCCTTCAGCGTCAGCATCGCCCTTACCGCGAGGCGCGGGCTGAAGCTGTTCTATGACGGCAAGCCCGAGCTGATCCTGCTCGATCTGCTGCTGCCGGATCGCAGCGGCATGGAGCTGCTGGTCAAAATTATGGACAAGGCCAGGCAGGATCATATTCCGGTCATCGTCATCAGTGCCCATCTATCGAAGGAGAACCGGCTTGCGGCTTACCGCTCCGGCGCGATGGACACGATTGAAAAGCCTGTCGATCCGGAGCTCCTGATCGCACTGCTCCAGAACCGGTTCGCGATGAAGCGCGACTGGGAGCGTTCGATCATTACGGACGAGCTGACGGGCGCTTGCAACCGCAAGCATTTCAACCGCGTCGTGCAACAGCTGATCGCCACGTACCAGCGGACGCAGCGAGGTTTTGCGCTGGTGCTGCTGGATCTCGATCATTTCAAAAACGTCAATGATACTTACGGCCATCTGGCAGGGGACGATGTGCTGCGCCGATTCGCGGCCACGGTGCTCGGCGCGATTCGCGGCGAGGACATTTTGTGCCGATACGGCGGCGAGGAATTCGCGTTGCTGCTGCCCGACAACGATACGCAGCAAGCCGTAGCCGTGGTGGAGCGTATCCGCCAGGCCTTTGCCAATGTGTCATTTGTCGATCCGCACGGCGGCAGCTTCCGCACGACCTTCACCGCAGGCGTCACGATGGTTCACGACGGCAACGACCAGAGCGAGCAATTGATCGGCGAAGCCGATCAGGCCCTGTATGCCGGCAAGCGGGCCGGCCGCAACCGCACCATGCTGTACGACCTGCAGCAGATGGCGAGCGAAGAGGGCAAGCCGCTGCAGCTCATCTTCGTCGACGACGATCCGGTCATTCGCGAGCTGATGCTGCAACAATTCGCCGGCTGGCACCCGCCGGGCTGGGCGCGCCAAGCGGACACGCAGAGCTACTCCAGCGGCACGGCTTTTTTGGAATCGGGGTGGTACAGCGAGGGCGGGAAATACATCATGCTGCTGGACGGCGCGCTGCCGGATGTCGACGGGACGGATATTCTGCAGCGCTTGCGGAGCGGCTATCCGGAGCAGAATGTCCTGATCGTCATGCTGACGTCCCGCAACAAGCAGTCGGATATTCTGCAGGCGCTGCAGATGGGAGCGGACGATTACATCGTCAAGCCGTTCGACCACCACGAGCTGCGCTTGCGGATCGAACGTCTGGCGCGTCGATTGAACGGCTGAATCCCCGGAGGGCGAGGTCTGTCCGAGACAGACTCAGCTCTTGAGCGCTTTTCGTATCGCTTGCCAGCGCAGGAGCTGGGCTTGCAGCCCGTCAATGACCGCATCGATGTCCGCGCGCAGCGCCGAGGGATCGGGAGCCAGCGAGACATTTGCGGCACCCGCATTCGTTTGCCGCTCCATGGCATCCAGGAGCAGCTCCATTTCCGCCTTGAACGGAAGCGGGGCTGTTTGCGTTTGCGCGCGATGGGCGGGCTGCTGCGGTGGAGAAGTGGTTCCGGCCGCGTCAGACTCGCCGGGATGCGCTTGCGCCTGCGCGGTCGCCGCGGAGGCGTCTGAAGAGGCTGGCAAAGACGGCGCTTCTTGTGTCTCGGTTTCTTGCGTCTCGGTTTGCTGCGCTTCGGCTTGCGCCTGCGCGGCCTGCTTGGCGCGCTCGGCCCGATTCTGGCGGTAGACCGACCACGTATCGATCAGCTCGGGCCCGGACCTGGCGAGCAGCTTGTTTTTGGTGCTGTCCGAGATGGTCGCGTCCTTGTACAGGCTGGCGATTTTTTTGACATCGGTCGGCGCCAGCTCGTCGCGAGCGGCGATGAGCGCGAGGGAATCGCGGTACTCAAGAGGCAGCGCCTTCAGGGGCAGCAGCTGATCCTCCGTCAGGCAGTCCGGCCGGATTTCCGTGCCCCGCACGATGCGCTTGCGCACGGCGGCGCCGAATTTCAACAGTTCGCATTTGTTGCGTATGTAAGATTCCGGCTTCCCCAGCCGCGAAGCGAGAAATTTGACCGAGCTGCCGAATTTGGCGTCTTTGAGCAGCTTGTCGAACGCCTCGGCTTCTTCGATCGGGGAGAAGCCCTCGCGGGTCAGGTTTTCGGCGATCTGCTCGAGGTAAATCTCGGTTTCGTCGGTGACCGTCGAGACGATGCACGGTATGTGGTCCAGCCCCAGCATGCTGCAGGCTTTGTAGCGCCGGTTGCCGTAGATGATCTGATAGCGTCCGCCGGGCACCGGGCGCACCTTGATCGGCGAGAGCAGACCAAGCTCCTCGATGCTGCGCATCAGCTCCTGCAGCGCCTCGTCTTCGAACTGGTATCTGGGTTGCCCCGGGTCCTCGTCGATCAGACGCAAGGCGAGTTCCGTAATTTCCATGACGATTCTCCTTTCCTGCGCGCAGCTGGGCGCCGCGGCCACTTCTATTATAGCGGAGCGGCGCGCGATTTCACAGTCGGAAAAGCGTCCTGCAATGTGGTATACTGGGACATACAGTGTTGATAGACTAGGAGGAGAGACGATGAAGGAGAACATCAGCATTTTTTCAGGCTCGTCGAATCCGCAGCTGGCGGAAGAGATCTGCCGCCGCCTGGAGCTGCCGCTCGGCCAGATCAAGCGCTCGCGCTTCAAGAGCGGGGAGGTCTACGTCCACTACGAGCAGGGCATTCGCAATCAGGACGTCTACCTGGTGCAGTCCTTCTCGCACCCGATCAACGAGCAATTCGTCGAGCTGCTCGTCATGATCGACGCCGCCAAGCGCGCCTCGGCGAAGACGATCAACCTCGTCGTTCCTTACTTCGGCTATGCCCGCCAAGAGCGCAAGGGCGCGCCGCGCGAGCCGATCTCGGCCAAAATGGTGTCCGACGTGCTGACCAAAACCGGCGCGGACAGACTGTTGACGCTGGATCTGCACTCCGCTGCGATCCAGGGCTTCTTCAACATTCCGGTCGACCATCTCTCGGCGCTCGACTTGATCAGCAATCACATCAAGTCGCTCGAGCTCAGCAACCCGATTATCGTCTCGCCGGATGCGGGCCGGGCGGAGACAGCCGAGAAGCTGGCGAGCTATCTCGATTATCCGTTCGCCTTCATGGTCAAAAAACGCGCCGCGCACAACGAATCCTCGATCACGCATGTGATCGGCGAGGTCGAGGGCCACACGCCGATCATTATCGAGGATATGATCGACACCGGCATGACAGTCGAGAACGTCGCGACCGCGCTGGAGGAGAGAGGGGCCCGCGGCGCTTATGTCTGCGCGACGCACGCGGTGTTCTCGAGCAAGGCGCTGGAGCGCCTGTCTCACCCGAACATTCGCCAGGTCGTGGTGACCGATTCGATCGCGCTGCCGGAGAGCAGCCCGCCGCATATCAAGGTGCTGTCGGTAGCGGGCTTGCTAGCCGAAGCGATCCGCGCCAATCGCCGCGGCGGCTCGATCAGCGGCTTATTCAAGATCAAGAGCGTGTAAAAGTGAGGTGAAAAAGTGCCAGAGTAGCCGAAAATGCGTTGGAGAAAAGCATATGCTTCCGAAGTACGTTCTTGCAGAACGTTTTAAGCGCCCGCCATTTTGCTCCTCGATTTCTTCCTAATTAAGAAGTCCATTCAAGAAATAGAGGAGGTAAAATGTTTCGAAGAAACATCGCTACGGGAGCATACGGAAACGCAATTCGGGCACGGAGGCTTACTTTTTCACCTCACTTTCTAAATTGCTCCACAAGGAGAGGGTGCCGGTGATCGTCAGGGACACGCAGAACGCATTCGTACTGACCACGCAGGACGACCATGCCCGCTTGTCGGGTCAGATCGCACAGCAGCTGGATGGCAAGTGGCTGGCCGATACGGCTCGGGCGACGGACGTGTTGCTCGCCGTAGAGGAGCATGACCGGGCCTGGCTGCGGATGGACGAGACGCCGATCTGGGACGACCTGGCCGAGGCGCCCTGCGATTTCCTCTCGTTTCCGCTGCTCCCCAAGCTGCTGCTATATACAGTCGGTCTGGATGAGATCGAAGCGAAGTCGCCGTATGCCGCCCTGCTTTCGAGCCTGCATTTTTGCTCCTTTGGCGATATTCGCAACTCCGGGGAGGCCGATGCGGCGGCTTTTCTGGCGCATGAGGAGCTGCGACGGGAACGCATACGCGCGGCACTCGGCGAGCTCGACGAGCGCAGCGTTGCGCATCACTTCCGCTTGCTCCAGCTCTGCGACGAGCTGAGCCTGTACATCTGTTTCAATCGACCCGGCGCGTCGAAGCAGGAGGAGCACCCGTGGTACCAAGGCGGCTTTGGCACGCAGATGGAGGACGGCGTCACCTTTCGCGCGGCCTGGATCGACGAGGAACGCATCGCGCTTGCGCCGTTTCCGTTTGCGGGACGCGCCGATGTGACGGTGCGGCAAAAGCATATCGACAAGTCCGAGCTGCGCCGCGGCGGACTGGCCCAGGCGTTCCGCAGCGCGCCGTGGTCCAAGCGCCGCTTCGCTTTTGTGGAGTAACAGCGTATACGAAAATACAACAAAAAGCGCAAATCCCGAATCGTTCGGAGATTTGCGCTTTTTTAAATATAGAGCATGTACAAGTTTCGCCTTGCATTCTAGGCCCACACTGCAATTTTGGAGGAAGAGGCTTTGTCCAGGTACAAACTCCAGTCGTCGTGGCGCTTGAGAATGGTCGACGGGTAGTGCGGACTGATCTCTTTTTCCAGCGTGTTGGCGATGGCCGCGGCCTTGGCTTGATGCGGCACGCAGGAGATGATGCGGCGGCAACGCATGATCTGGCTGACGGTCATTGTGATTGCCTGACGGGGCACCTCCTGCAAGGACGGGAACCAGCCTTCGTTGACCTGCTGCTGCTTGCAGGTATCGGTCAGGTCGACGATGCGGTAAGGGGCCGGGTCGTCAAAGTCCGCCGGCGGATCGTTGAAGGCGATGTGTCCGTTCTCGCCGATTCCGATCAGCGCGAGGTCGACAGGCGCTGCCGCGATGGCTTCGTTGAGCCGGGCGATGACGGCGGCGGGATCGCCTTCGCCGTCCACGAGCAGGTAGTCGGTGACGCCGACATGTTGCAGGAAGCGCTCCTTCAAATAGTTGCGAAAGCTGGCCGGATGCTGCTCGGACAAGCCGATATATTCGTCGAGATGGAACATGACGACCTTGTCCCACGGCACGTCCATGGTCACGAAGTGCTTCAGAAACTCAAATTGCGAGGCGCCCGTGGACAGCGCGACGCGCGCTTGCCCTTGCTCGGCTATGACTTCATTCAACAGTGCTGCGCTCGCGCGGGCGGCCTGAAGGCCGAGCTGGTCGGCATCGTCTACTATATGAATCTGCATCGCATAATTCCTCCTGATGTTCAATTGAGTGGAGCCGTAAATTCGCTGAGCGGCACGACGCGTCGCTCCAGACGCGCGCGCTCGGCTGCAAAAGCCATCAGATGGCTCTGCACGGAGGCCGCAGCGGAGGTGAGGCTGTCGTGCGAGCCGTATTGGCGCACCGCGCGTACAAAATCGCGCACAAGCCGGGCGTCTCCGCCGCCATGACCGACATGGCCGCCCGGATCGGTCAGCTGCACCAGCTCCCGCCGGCCGCTGCCGAAGCGGGTAATCTCGATTTCATTGGACGCCATCGTGGCGCGCAGCTCGCCTTCGGTGCCCATCAGCTTGAGCGTGCGGCTCGTATGGGCCGTAAAGGCGCTCATCGTGAATGAGGCTGTGACGTCATTGGCGAAGTCCAGGCTGACGACCTGATGATCGACGACGTCGTTGTCGCAGCGATAGACGCAGCGGCCGTATTGTCCTTTGCGCAGCGCGGCATAACGGGCCGCATAGCTGGTGTCGGCGGAGACCGAAGCGGCCATCCAGCCGACCTCCTGCCGCAGGTACGTGTTCGGTGCGTAGTACGGGCAGGTGTCGGATACGGGGCAGCCGTCCAGACAATACGTCGGCGCTCCGGGCGGCGCATGCGTCTCGTCAAAATGGGAGAGACCGCCGTACGAAGCGACGCTGCGGCAGGGACTGTCGGCCAGCCAGAGCATGATATCCAGGTCGTGGCACGACTTGGCGAGAATCATCGGACTGGACTCGTCCGAACGGCGCCACTTGCCGCGCACATAGCTGTGCGCATAATGCAGGAAGCCGACGTTCTCATTGTGCTGAATCGACATTAGCCGGCCGATCCGACCGTCGGTCACCGCTTGCTTGATCGTGCGAAAAAACGGCGAGTAACGCAGGACATGACAGATCGCGAGCAGTCTGTCGCTCTCGGCCGCCTGGCGCTCCAGCGCCACGCATTCCTCCCAGCTGGGAGACATCGGCTTCTCCAGCAGCACGTGATAACCGGCCTGGAGCGCGCGGAGGGCCGGCTCGTAATGATCGCGATCCTGCGTGCAGACGAAGACGGCGTCGGCGATGCGCGGACCCGCGAACAAGGCGTCCCAGTCTGCGTAGGCATGTGTCTCGTCAAAGCCGAAAACCTCGCGGCAGCGCGCCCGCTTGTCCGGATCGGGGTCGGCGACGCCGACGACGCGCAGCTCGTGCGGGTGGTCCGTCGCATGCCGGGTGTAGATCATCCCGCGCATGCCGGCTCCGATTAAAACGACGGTGATCGGTTCCATGATAGGCGACGCTCCTTTCGATCAAGATGGTACTGCCGGTGTGGCCGACATGATGCAGCCGGTACTGCGGCTCTAGCGGTCTGGCGCTGCGGACGCGCGCCACGCGGCGAGCTCGTCGAGATCGAACCAGCGCAGCATGCCCGGCATGATGCTGCGCATAATGTCCGTATCGTCGTAATCGCGGGCCATCACCCAATCCGTCATGCATGCCCAGTCTCCCGCGATCGTCGTCTCGCCGATGCGCGCGTCGAGGGCGGCTGCGAGCGCGAGCGCGACGCCGTCGCGTCCGCAAGCGTAGGCCTCGACCGGAGAGGTCAAGGGCGCATAGGGTGCAGGCAATGCGTCGAGCGCCCGAATCATATCGTGCGCATGCAGGGCTGCGAGGCTGTCGCCGATCCAGATCAGCTCGTCGGCGAGCTTGTGCATCACCCCGAAGCGCGCGAGCGGCGGCTTGCCATAGATCGGGTAGGGGGCATGGGGCCCGATGCCCGACAGATTGAGCACGAGCACGGCCCGGCCGCTGTCCGCCTGGCTGTGCAGCCAGGCCTCGTGGCGGGTCAGCGAAGTGGTGCCGCCCTCCCAGAGCGCCAGCGTGAGTCCGGCCGGAGCTGCCGGCTCCGTCGATGCGGAGCCGGCAGCTTGCAGCCAGATGCCGCTGTTCATGATGCCGTCCTGCGCCCACCACATGCGCAGCTCGGCCTCCAAGCCGGCGATCACGCCGAGCGGCTGCCGGCGCAGATTGGGCGAGTGGGTGCGCCGCGGCCCGAGTACGCGGGCGCGGAGCCAGTCAAGCGCGTCGCCGCGCGCGTCGGCGGCCTCGCTCCGCAGCTGCCGTGCCTCGCGCAGGCGCTCGGTCTCCGCGACGAGCTCGTCGTGCACAGTGCGCACGCCGCTCAGCTCGCGCAGGACCTGTCCCGAGGGGACGCACCATAGCTGCTCCTCGGCGATCGCCTCCGGCTGCATCGCCGAGCTGTCGGTCGCGCCCGGGACGGCCCCGAGCCGCTCGGCGAAAAAAGCCGCGGCGGCCTCGGCCAGCACGTCCGTGTAGCTGTGTGTGGACGCGTCCTCGACGAGCGCGAGGCCCCCGGGGACGCCGAGGAGCTCCCAATATCGTGCGGCGCGCGCGACGGTGCGGCGCGTCGCCTCGATTGGAAAAAAGTCCGAGGTCGCGGCCAGGACGAGCACCGGACGGGGACAGCAGGCGAGCAGCAAATCCTCGTGATCGTAGCCCGCAGCCGACCAGCCGGGCCAGACCTGCTCGGCGTCCTGCACGCCGCCCGCATGCATGTATCGGCTGCGCCCCGTGATGAAGGTGCCCGGCGCGGCGGCGGCGAGCCGGGGGTCGCACAGCATCAGCATCGCCGTCTGCGTCCCGCCGCCGGAATTGCCGGTCACGCCGATGCGGGCCGGGTCGACCTCGGGGCGGGTCAGCAGGTAATCGACGGCGCGCATGGCATCGTGCACGAAGTAGCGCGCCAGGCCGAGGCCGAGCGGCAGACACTGGGCGCCGACGTGCTGATGCTCGTGCGTGCCCCAGCCGACGGGCCCGTCGGCTCCGTCTTGCTCAAGGTAGCCGAGGCGCTCGCCCTGCCCGAGCGGGTCGACGGCGAGCACGATCAGCCCGCTGCGCGCGAGAATGCCGCATACCCGGCGATAGAGCGGGCTATGCTTGGCGCCGCGCTCGTGTCCGCACAGGAACAGGACGGCGGGCGCCGGCGTATGCAGCCCGTGCGGCATGTATAGATTGGCCGTGACGGGATGGCCGGGCCGGGACTCGAAGAGGATGCGCTCGATGCGATAGTCGGTCGTTCTCAACTCGCCGGATGAGCGGCCGTGCAGCGGTCCGCCGGTCGGCAGTCCGCCGATCGACGCGAGGAACGCGTCCCGAACGGCCGCCTGACGAATGCGGAGCTGATCCGCCGTGGCCAGCGCATCGCGCGCGCGCTCCCCGGCCTCCAGCGCCTCGTCGGTGCGGGCGAATATATGCGTCTTCAATTGATCTTGCGTATCGTACAAGGTCGGCGTGTAACGCTCGAGCTCCAGCAGCGTATTCATGGCGCTTCACCTCCATACGGGCAATTGAATGGGCCGTCCCTCTGCGATCGAACGGTTGGCCGCATCGCCGATCAGGAGCGAGTAGGCCCCGGCGACGCTGCCGGCTTGTTGACCGAGCAGGTCGGGCGCAGGCTGCGGGTGGAACAGCATCGCCCGCAATCGGGCGTCGCCGCCGCCGTGGCCCGAGCCGTGGGTCGGTACGTCGTATCGGCGCACCTCGCCTCCGGGCTTGTAGACGCGGATGGCGCTCGGCCCCGCTTGACTCATATCGGCATTGCTGTACTGGTTGGCGATCTCCATCGTGCCGTCGCTGCCGGTGATCGTCGCCCGCCAGCCTTCGTTGGGGCTGTAGGCGACCAGCGAATAGGTGAGCATGGCTCCGCTGTCATACCGCACGTTGACCGACATGGTGTCGTAGATGTCGATGCGTTCGCTGAACACGCAGCGATCGCGGATATAGCCGTCTTCCTGCTCCGCCTGCAAAAAGTAACGGTCTGTGAACGGTTGATCCCGCACGTCGAAATAAAATGCGCACGAGGCTTTGTAGTCGCAGGTCAGACAGCGCTCGCCGCGCTCCTCCCGCGTCGGACCGTACAGCTGCCGTGCTCCGTTGGCATAGACGCTGTCCGGGCGACTGTCCAGCCACCAGTTGATGATGTCAAAGTGATGCGTGCTTTTGTGCACGAGCAGTCCGCCGCTATTTTTCATTTCGGCGTGCCAGCGCCGAAAGTAGTCTGCGCCGTGTCTGCGGTCCAGGTACCATTGCAAGGCAATGTGATGCACGCGGCCCACCGCGCCTTCATCCAGCAGCTCCTTGACTCTCGCAAAATAAGGGGCGAAGCGAAGATTGAAGGTAACGGTGACGCGCCGTCCGGAGTCTTGCTCGGCCTTGAGAATGGCCTCGCACTTGGCGGCATCGGTCGTCATCGGCTTCTCGGAGATGACGTCGCAGCCGGCCTGCAGGGCGGCGACGATATATTCGTGATGCGTGCTGTCGGTCGAAGCAACCACGACCGTGTCCGGACGGGCCTCGCCCAGCATCGCTTCGAAGCTGTCGTAGACGGGGATGCCGCCGCAATCCTGACTGAGTAGCTCGGCGCGCTTGCGATTAAGATCGTACACGCCGCAAAAGTCGACAAAGGGCTTGAGCTCTTCGGCAAGCGGCTTCGCGAACATGTGAAGGGCGCGGGATCCGGCACCGACAAGCGCAATTTTTTTCATGGGTAGTCTCTCCTGTCGCCGTAGATTAACCAGACAGTAATCGATTACTACGACGTTAGTATAACATGAGTTCTTGAATTGAACAGCCCTTTTTTTAAAATTTTTCGGATTGCGGCCATGTTGGGAGGCGAAGATGTCAGGTAATCGAACATTAAGCGCTTACATCAAGCGTAAAAAGCGAGCGCCGCCGCGCATTGCAACTGAGGCGGGACGCCGAAGAAAAGAGGAGTGTCAGATGGGGCTTGAAGTATGCGCCTGCGCGGCGGAGGCGCGCTCCACCAGCTTGGGCTGGAGCGTGACCGACAGCGTCGGATTTTCGTCGCCGCGCATCATATCGAGCAATATTTTGCCGGAGAGAATACCCATTTCGTAGTCGGGCTGTTTGATCGTCGTGAGCGGCGGATGCGTCATTTTGCCGAATTCGATGCCGTCAAAGCCGATCACTGAAATTTCCCCCGGCACGGAAATGCCGCGCAGCATCAGCTCGTTGATGACCCCGAAGGCCATCATGTCGTTGCAGGCAAAGATGGCGGTGGGCGGCGTCGAAGCCGCGAGCATACGCGCCGCCAGGCGTTTGCCGACATCGAATTCGCCGGTGCTGTTGAACGCCTCCTCGGACTGCGATTCCTCCACCAGCGCCGGCAGGCCGGCCTCCTCCATCGCCCGCAAATAGCCGGCGTGGATGTCGCGGCGGCTGGGCCGGTCCAGTCTGGAGGTGGCGTAGCCGATGCGCGTATGGCCCAGCGCGAGCAAATGCTGCGCGGCCATGTAGCCGCCTTTTTCGTAGTTGAATTCGATCTGCGTGATCTCGTCCTCGTCGATTTTTTGATCGATGGCAATGACGTTCAGACCGGCCCTCATGAACTGCTTGAGCAGCGAGACATCCTTCGAGATGGACGAAATGATGAGCCCCTTGATCTGCTTTTCGACCATCGTTTTGATATATTCGCCCTCGAATTCGGGATTGTGCAGCGAGTTGCACACGATGACGTGATAATGGTTCTGACGCGCGATCTCCTCGATGCCGAGGATGACCGAGGAATAGAACGGGTTCGTGATCGTCGGGATGATGACCCCGATCGTCATGCTGGCGTTCGTTTTGAGCTGCTTGCCGATCAGATTGGGAATGTAATTATGCTCCTTGGCGATGCGTAAAATTTTGCTGCGCAGCTTGTCGCTCACCGGGTAAGAGCTGTTGCTGAGGACGCGGGACACCGTTGCGGAGGAAACCTCTGCGATCCGCGCAATATCGTGAATCGTAACCGTTTTTTTCATGTCGTGCAGCCACCTTTTAGAAATCGATTTCTGCGAATCCTTTAATGTGAAGTGTATCACAAATTCCTTGAGCTGGCGAGTGCTGCGGCCGGGCGTACTTGCGGCGGCCGCATACTGCGAGCGGAGTCGGCATATACATCGCTTAAGACATTCTTGTCCACTTGAGACGCGGGATATCGGAAATGGGGGCAGCGAACGATGAATGAAGCAGCGAATACCATTCAAATTGCCGGAATCGGCACGGCAGTACCGGAGCATCGCATGGATCAGGAGGAGCTGACGGGCCGGCTGCTCGAGGCGCTTCACAGTCAGCCGGCCGCTGCGCGCTGGGCCAAGCGCCTGCTGCGTCAAAGCGGCGTGCAGACGCGCTATACGTGCGATCCTAGCCTGCTGGAGCCTGCCGGAACTTGCCGATACTGGCCGCTGGACGGGCAGACGGAACGGATTCCGACCACGGCCGAACGGATGGCCGTCTACAAGCGCGAGGCGGTGCCGCTCGGCGCGGCCGCAGCCGCCAAGGCACTGACGGCGGCTGCACAGGCAGCCGACGGCGTGACGCATCTGATCACCGTCAGCTGTACGGGCCAGTTTTTGCCGGGGCTCGATGTCAGCTTGGTCGGGCGGCTCGGCTTGCGCAGCGATGTGCGGCGCATCCCGCTTACGTTCCTCGGCTGCGCGGCCGGTCTGCGGGCAATCGCGCTGGCGCGCGAGCTGGCGGCGTCGGATCCGGAGACGGTCGTGCTGGTCGCATGCGTCGAGCTGTGTACGCTGCACATTCAGCCCTCCGTGGAGAAGGAGGCGCTGCTGGCGGCCTCGTTCTTCGGGGACGGCGCTTCCTCGTGCGTCGTGCGGCAGGCGCAGCCGGACCGCCCGGGGCTGTATGCGCTCGGTCCGGCGCGCTCGGCGCTGATCCCGGATACGTCCGATCAGATGATCTGGGAGGTCGGCAACCACGGCTTCGATCTGTACCTGTCGCCGTCCATCCCGCGGCTGCTCGCCCGCAGTGTGCCGCAGGAGCTGGAGCGGCTGTCCGGCGCAGCGGCCGCAGCGCCGCTGTGGGCGATTCATCCCGGCGGTCGCGGCATCGTCGATGCGCTGCAGCAGATCTTCGGCCTGACGGATACGCAGGTGCACTCGGCCCGCACCGTCCTGCAGCGATACGGCAACCTGTCGTCGGCGACAATCCTGTTCGTCCTGCAGGAGCTGCTGCAAGAGACGCGCGCCAACAAGACCGAAGGCACGGCGCTGGCCTTCGGGCCGGGGCTGACCGCGGAGCTGATGCAGATTGTGCGCATGCCCTCGGCCGTCGCGCCGCAGCGAGAGGCGGTGGGGGCCGATGCGTAGCTCGCTGCGGATGCGTGCCGCCTCGCCGGAGCTGATGGACGAGCCGGGCGGCGGGCACGAGCTGACGGCGGCGCTGCGCGAGCTGCGCCGCTTGAACCGGCTGCTGGGCGCGGCGCCTGCCACCCGACATGGCGTCGTGCGGCTGTGGGAGCGGCACGGTCGGCCGCGCCGTCTGCGGGTGCTGGACGCGGGCAGCGGCGGAGGCGACGTCAATCTCAGCTTGCTGCGCTGGGCCGAGCAGGCCGGGGTGGAGCTGCATTTGACGCTCGTCGATCGCAGCGCCGAGGCTTGCGCGGAGGCGAGGCGCTTGTTCGTCGAGCATTCAAACGTGGAGGTGGTGCAGGCCGATCTCTATGCGCTCGCGACGGACAGCGCGGATATTGTGACGGCGTCGCAGGTGCTCCATCATTTCGCGCGGCCCGAGCTGCCGGGTGCGATGCGGGCACTGCTGCGGGCGTCCCGCGTCGGCGTCGTCATCGGGGACATCCACCGGCACAGACTGGCTTGGCTCGGCGTATGGGTGGCGGCGCGTCTGCTGCGCACCGGCCGCTATGTGCGCCATGACGGGCCCTTGTCGGTGGCGCGCGGGTTCCGCAGCGAGGATTGGGCGGCATTGCAGAGCGAGCTGGGGGAGACTGCAGCGTCCTTCGAGGTACGGTGGCGGCCGCTTTTTCGCTACTGCGTAGTCGCCGCCAAGCCGGCTGCCGGCGCAGCGGGAGGCGAGCCCGATGCCTGAGCGGCAGGAGTCGTCCTACGACGCCGTCGTCCTCGGCGCCGGCCTCGCCGGCAGTGCCGCGGCCAAGGCGCTCGCCGACCTGGGCTGGCGCACGGCGCTCATCGAGCGGCGGCGGCTGCCCCGGCACAAGGTGTGCGGCGCCTTCCTCTCACCGGAGTCCGCCGAGCTGCTGGATGCGCTGGGCCTCGGCGGCGTGACGGCCGAGCTCGGCGCGAGCCGGATCGAGCGCGCCGTGCTGACGATGCCCGGCGGCCGCCCGATCGAGCTGGCTCTGCCTGCTCCCGCCGCCGGGCTGAGCCGCTATGCGCTGGACGCGGCGCTGCAGGCGGCTGCGGTTCGCTCCGGCGCGCGCCTGCTCCAGGGCAGCGTGCGACGCGTCGCGACAGCGGGCGAATGGGGCTGGCGTGTGGAGGCGGATTACGGCGGCGAGCGGCTCGCGCTGCGGAGCCGGGTGGTCGTGGAGGCGCGCGGCGCGGGGGCCGGCGAGGCGTCTTCAGGCCCCGCGCGGCAGCTCGGTCTCGGCGCGCACTATGAGGGACTGACGCGGGGCGGAGCGGTCGAGATGTATTTTTTTCGCGGCGGCTATCTCGGGCTATGTCCGGTCGAAGACGGCCGCTATAATATGGCGGCGCTGCTGACCGCCTCCGAGCTGTGGCGTCAGGGCGGCGACGCGCTGGGCATGCTGCATGCCGCTGCGGCCCGCCATCCGCGGCTGCAGGCGCGCCTCGCCGGCGGGCGGCCGGTTGCCGGCACGCTGTCGGCAGTCGTCGTCCCGCGCTATCGGGCCGGAATCCGCGCCGCGTCGGATGGTTGCCTACGCATCGGCGATGCAGCCGCACGCATCCCGCCCCTGTGCGGCGACGGCATGTCGATGGCGCTGCGCGCTGCGCAGCTGGTCGTGCGGGAGACGGATCGCTACCTGCGCGGAGCTCCTGGCGCGGGACGATGGGCGCGCGCGTATCGCGCGTATGACGCAGCGCTGCACCGCGAGCTCGCCCCGGCGCTGCGCTGGGGCCTCGCCTTGCACGTCGCCCTCGGCAGCGAGACGGGGCGGCGCGTCGCGCCGGCGCTGGCCCGCCTGCTGCCCGGGACGGCGCAGCGCCTCGTGCTCGCCACGCGGGTGCGCATGCGCGAGCTCTCGCAGCGATGAGCGGCGGCGCAAGAGGAGGCCGGGCCTGGTGCTGGGCTGTCGTCCTGGCCTGGTCGGCGCTGCTGATCGTCAGCGCGCCGCTGGCTGCAGAGCTGCCCGGACGGGTCGGCGATCATGGCCTGTCTCCTCCGGCAGGCGGGGACTACGACACTGTCCGGCACATGCTCGAGACGCAATACGGCATGCCCGCCGAGCCGGTGCTCGTGCTGCTGCGCAAGCACGGCAGGCTCGACGAAGCCGCATATGCGGCTTATTTGCGCGAAGCCGTGGCGGCGCTGGAGAGTGTCCCGGGCGTGATCCGTGTCATCTCGCCGCTCGAGCGGCCGGAGCAGCGGCGCGGGGATTACGCGTATGCGGCGGTGGAACTGTCGCCTCCGCAGCGGGCGCATCCCGCCGTGCTGGACGAGCTGCGGCGCCGACTGCCGCCGCACCCGGATGTCGAGCCGGCGTGGAGCGGCGCGCCCGTCGTCCAAGCGGAGGTCAATGCCGCGAGCCGCCGGGACGTGGCGGTCGCCGAGCGGATCGGGCTGCCGGCGGCGCTGGCGGTCATGTGGCTGGCCTTGGGCGGCCTGTTGCCAGCGCTGCTGCCGATCCTCGTCGGGTGGGCGACGGTCAGCGCGGCGCTGGCTGCAGCGGCCTGGATCGCGCAGGACGCCATGCTGTCAAATTTCGTGCTGAGCGTGATTCCGATGGTCGGGCTTGCGCTGTCCATCGATTTTGCGTTGCTCCTCGTCGGCCGCTATCGCGAGGAGCTGCTGCGCGCGACTCCCGTCGCCGCCTTGCAGACGACGCTGCGCACGGCTGGGTGCAGTGTGTGCTGCTCGGCGCTGTGCGCCGGCGGAGGGCTGGCGGCGATGATGCTGATCCCGGTGCCAATGTTCGCGTCGGTGGCCGGCGCCGCGCTACTGGTGCTGGCGACGTCGGTAGTCACTTGCTTCACGTTGCTGCCGGCATTGCTGGTGCTGCTGGCGCCGCGGCTCGCCCGCGCCGCTGGCCCGAGGCGTAGCGGCGGCGGGCGCAGGCTGCTCGCGCGCTGGCTCACGCGATGGACGGATGCGGTCATGCGCCGTCCAGTCAGATCGGCTCTCCTCTCCGGCGGGGTGCTGCTGGCACTGCTGCTGCCGCTGCTGCGGATCGAGGTCGAGATGCCGGATGCAGGCTCGCTGCCTGCGGGCCATCCGGTGCGCGCGGCGACGCAGACGATGGAGGAGGTCTTCGGTCCGAGCGGAGCGCGGGTTCCGCTCATCGCATTCGCGCCGGGCGGCGCGTGGACGGCCGCAGATTGGGCGCGTGCGCGCCGCCTAGCGCTGGCGCTGTCGCAGGATGCGGATGTGGCGGGAGTCGACTCGCCTTTTGCATTGGCGACCGGGCTGGGGACGGCCACGCTGGAGACGGCTGCGCCCCAAGCGCGGTTGGCGACGTATTTGCGCGGCGGCAGCATGCGCATCGAGGTCCAGTTGCGCCATGGGGCGCATGCGCCCGAGGCGCGCGCGTGGGTATCGTCCTGGGCACGCATCGGCACCGCCTCATCGCTGCCGGTGCTCGTCGGCGGCGAGGTCAAGCGCGAGCAGGAGCTATTTGACGCCGTTCGAGCCGGCGCATGGCACGTGCTGCTCGCGGGCGCCGCGGCCAACGTAGTGGTGCTGCTGCTTGCCTTCGGTTCGCCGGCGCTTGCCGCCAAGACGCTGCTCACCAGCCTGCTCGGCATGGGCGCGGCCTTTGGCGTGCTGACGCTGGCGCTGCGCTACGGCGCATTCGGCATGGAGCGCGGGCCTGTAGCCCTGATGATCCCGGCTTTTGTGTTCGGCATCGTCTTCGCCGTCAGCATGGATTACGGCGTCTTCCTCGTCTCGCGCATGTGCGAGCGCTATCGCGCGAGCGGCGACAATGACGGCGCCGTGCGCGAGGGCATGCTGGCGACAGGGCCGATCATTACAGCCGCGGCCGCTATCATGATCGCCGTCACGACGCCGTTCGCGCTCGCAGAGGTCGCCGGCGTGCGCCAGCTCGGGATCGGCATTGCGGTCGCCATCTTCCTGGACGCGACGCTTATTCGGCTCATGCTGGTGCCTGCGCTGATGCGGCTGCTGGGCCGCTGGAATTGGGGGAAGGGGCGATTCGGGTAGCAGCTGCGGATCGAGACGTGGCGCGATGTCGGAGGACGGTGAGCCCCCATCTCGGCTATTTCGACTATCCAGGCGGGGGATCGGGCTAAAATTTACGACTAGCTGGAAGGAATGGAGATGCAATAAGTGTAAAACTTGAGGCTACCGGAGCGAAATCGGCTGGCTGGCGGGAATAAGCGTAAAATGTGAGGCTACAGGGGGGAATTCGGCTGGCCGATGGGAATAAGCGTGAAATGCGAGGCTACAGGGGGGAATTCGGCTGGCTGGCGGGAATAAGCGTAAAATGTGAGGCTACAGGGGAGAAATCGGCTGGCTGGCGGGAATAAGCGTAAAATGTGAGGCTACAGGGGAGAATTCGGCTGGCTGGCGGGAATAAGCGTAAAATGTGAGGCTACAGGGGAGAATTCGGCTGGCTGATGGGAATAAGCGTGAAATGCGAGGCTACAGGGGAGAATTCGGCTGGCTGGCGGGAATAAGCGTAAAATGTGAGGTTACAGGGGGGGAATTCGGCTGGCTGGCGGGAATAAGCGTAAAATGTGAGGTTACAGGGGAGAATTCGGCTGGCTGATGGGAATAAGCGTGAAATGCGAGGCTACAGGGGAAAATTCGGCTGGCTGGCGGGAATAAGCGTAAAATGTGAGGCTACCGGAGCGGAATCGGCTGGCAGTGGGGGAACAGGCGTCAAGTACCCGCCTCGCCGTTTCGCCTTGAAAGATAAGAGGGTATAAGCTAATCGCATACACCGGTCTTATCTTTCGCGGAACGAAACGTACTCGGCGTCAAATACCCGCCTCGCCGTTTCGCCTTGCCAAGTAAAATCTGGTATACTATTCCCAGTGTGTGAATGTGAGATCGGAGGGCTGCGCATGCACCAACGAAGCGGTGGCGATCGGTCGCATTCGAAGCGATCTGCTCTATCGAACCGCGAACCGCTTCATCGCCGAGGGGCAAGCGCGACGCCCGCTGCGTTGCAGCTCCAGCAGGCCATGGGCAATCGCGGATTCTCCTCGTGGCTCGGCAGTGCGCCGATCCAGCGCGAGGGCGGCAACGGCAGCGATAATGGCAACGGCGGCGCAAGCGGAAGCTTGGACGACGGAGAGCCGGGCGGCGGGACGATGGAGGAAGAGCAGGGAGCGTTCGAGGAAGAAGAAGCGGAGTTGCAAGAGGAAGCGGAGCTGCAAGAGGAAGCCGAAACGCAGGAAGAGCCTGGCGACAGAATGGAGCTTGAGCTGGACGATCTGATTAATGCCGATCTCGATAGCGAAGCCGAGCAAGAGGAGATGGAGAGCCCGCGCATTCCGACCTCGCTCGATCCAAAAGCGAAGCTGCGAATTATGTATCGCTTCGAACGCAGGCGTCTGGGGAAGCTTGAAAAAAGCAAACCGCGTAAGGGACCAAAAAAAATATCGAAGATGCACATCCCCGGTGATCGCGCCGCTTTCTCTGCGCGCCGGGTCAAAAAAGATCGCGAAAACGCCATTGCCAAAAAACGCGGTGAAAAGAAAAAATTGAGCGACAAGACGTTTGTCGTCGGGGATCAGACGATGCGGATGACCAACGGCAACGGGCACTTTGTCGTCGCCGGAGGAAATGCGGATCGCCCCTTAGGCGTCAAAGAACCGGAGGCCGATTACAAGTCCATGTTCACCTCGCTGCTATCGCAAACGCCGGACAACACGTCGCAAAGCTTGTTCAAGCACGCCACCGGAACGGAGTTCGAGGAGCCCCGATTCGGTGACCCGCACATTGCCCGTCTATCACTCGGCTATATGGGAAACGATGCGGAGGCGCTAAAATCGAGCTTGGGGCTGGAGCGGACTCAATTGACCGAAAATCTGTCGAAGTTGACCGCGATTACCGACATGGCCGAAGGCTCGCGCTCGCGGCAGGCGGTAAAGCCAAACGGGACTGCCATTCCATACGATGCTTCGATGCTGTCCCGACAAGGACTGTATGACGTCTCGGAGCAAAAGCATGATCTTGAACAGATGTATTACCAGGGCCAGGGCGGCCGGGACAGCATCTTTATGGGCGCGCCCAGCGAGCTCCATGCGCCGGACAAAATCGGCGGCGCCGAAGTGCTGCGCAACCCGCTTCATCCGGACTATGCACCGCGGCTGACCCGCCAAATGGGAATTTTTCCGAATCGTCCGGTCGACTTCGTCAAAGCGTTCAATCAATTGCTGCCCGATGCGCCGATGACGTTCAAGGAACCGACTGCGGAGGAAAAGGCGCGCTATACGGAGGCTAAAATTACCGAGCTGGCCGCCGAAGCCAACGCCATTCCACTGCCTGACGGCGACGGACTGATCAAAGAGAGCTATCAGGGACGAATGGATCGCATGCGCGAGCTGCAGAACAAGCTCAGTCGGTATGAGAATCTGCCTGACCCCATTAACGAAGTACATACAACGGCAACCGAGCAATTGGCAATCAAGCTGCAGCACTATCAAGGATTGTACGAAAAGCCGAAGGACGGCGAGCGGCGCTCGGGTCGCGCACGAAAGCAGCCTTATAAGTATATCTAAAGAACGCTTGTGCGAGATGCACGATGAAGAAAGGAGAGATGATGCGAATGGCTATCGAAGTTGAAATTGACCTCTATCGGGACTGGCTCGCGACTGCGCGCGAGGTCGTGCTCGCCTCCGGCGCGGCGGTGCCGGGAGAACAAGAGCACGAGGCGCTGAGTCGCGCTTATTATGCGCTCAGCTCGGCGGACGAGGCGCAGGCCATCGTACGCGCACAAGCGAATGCGGCGCGCGTGGCCAAGCTCCAGCAGACGCTGCTGGACAATCTGGAGACGGTGATCCTGCCCGATATCCGCTCGAGGACGGGCTATGCCGGCGACCGGCTGCGCTTTCGCTGGGTGTACGCCCAGGAGGAGGAGCATATCGTCGAGGAACTGTCCGAGTACCGCATTCCACTGGGACCGACACCGGTGTGAACAGTGCCGGATCGGCTGAGCCTCTCTTCGGGACACGGGAGTGCATGTGCAGTACGACAGTAGCGTGAGAACGTCGCATGATTGCAAGTGAGACAGATCAGCGGACTAATTGCGGGCATTTAAGGGGGAAAAGAGATGATCATAGCCACGACGGAGAGGATCGCAGGGGCGGAGGTGAGCGAGACGCTCGGCTCGGTATTCGGCGTCGTCGTCCGATCGCGCGGCATCGGCGGCGATATTCGAGCGGCGCTCAAGTCGCTGGTAGGCGGCGAAATCACGGCCTATACGCAGATGATCGAGGACGCGCGGCGACAGGCGATCGACCGAATGGTGCAGAATGCGCACGCCATGCACGCTGACGCGATTGTCATGATGCGCTTTGACGGCAGCGAGATCGGCAACAATATGAGCGAGATCGTCGCCTACGGTACGGCGGTCAAGCTGAGACGGTCAGGCTGATGGAATTCGTCTGGACCTCTGCGCTATTGGTGTTGCTCGTCGTATGGGGACTTCCGATTATCGGACTCGTCCTCCTGCTCTGGCTCGGCTGGCGTTATTTCGACCGTCGCTACAAAAGCGGACAACCCGGAGAAGCCGGGAGTGACCGGCCTGCTTCGGGCTACGAGCGGACCGGCGAAGTGTTCATCGATCCGAAGGACGGGCTGCGCTACCGCGTCTATTATCATCCCGGCAACGGCAATACGTGCGGGAGCCCGAGCTGTGAGGTGCGCTTAATATGTGGCTGAGATAATAATCCGAAAAGTCTGGCAATTGTCGCGAAGCTGTGGTATAGTCTAGGCATCAGGAAAGGAGGTGCGTCAACATTCGAAATCACATGTTGAACGCGTCCTTTACCCGATCTGACGCTATCTAATGACAAGCTAGCGGCCAGAGGCGCGGGATGCGGATCAACGAAATACAGCGCCACGGGTACAAGAACAAGCAAAACCGTCTGACTCCGGCTGCGGCCGGGGGACAGGCGGTTTTGTGTTGGTCCCGGGAGAATCGGCAATGCCGCGCAAGCGAGCAACAACGGGCAGACGCGCCGGAACGTCACGCGTCGCATCAAAGCGTCATGTGCGCAGACGTGTCATCAGCAGGTAGGCACACGTGAAGCAGGCATGTCACACGTGAAGCAAGCATGTCACACGCTGCCGGAGTGTCGCTTGCACAGATGTGTCACGCGCTGGAGATCATGCGCCGGCTGCGCCAAAGGTCAATTCGATCCGCACGATCTCTGATCGGCTGCCCAGACGGATCGGCGGGCCCCAAAAGCCAAAGCCGGCGGACACCACCGAATGGAAGTTCCCCTGCTCAAGGTGGCCCCAGTGATTCTCGAAGAGCAGTCCTGTCAGCAGGTTGCCCGGAAAGATCTGACCGCGGTGCGTATGGCCGGACAGCATCAGATCAATGCCGGCGGCGCGCGCTTCGCCCAGCTCCACCGGCTGGTGATCGAGCAGGATCAGCGGCAGCGCCGGATCGGTGCCCGTCATCGCTTCGTCCAGACGTCCGCGCTCGGAGTCCGACAGATCGCGCCGGCCGATGAGGGTGAAGGCGCCGCCGATCGTGGCGGAGGCCTCGTCCAGCACCTGGATGCCGCTGCGCTCCAGTACGTCGACGACCGAGGCGGTGCGCAGCTCGTGCCGATCGTGATTGCCGAGCACGGCGTACACGCCGAAGGGCGCGCGAATGCCCGACAGGATCTCCGGCATCCCGGCGTCCAGATAGGGCTGAATATCGTCGTCGATGATGTCGCCCGGCAGCAATACAATATCCGGCTCCAAGGCATTCAGCTCTCGTACCAGACGGCGGGCGTGCCCTTCGCCGGACAGGATGCCGAAGTGCATGTCCGAGGCCATCGCAATCGTGAGCCGCTCCAGTCCCGGCGCAGGCTTGGCGATGTCGATCTCGTAGGTCCGCACACTCGGACTGTAGGCCATGTAGCTGCCCCAGGCCATCAGCAGGATCAGCAGCGTCAGCGCGCATACCCCGGGCCAGAGCTCGCGGCCGGGCGCATGGCGGCGGATGCGGCGAATCAGCCAGGCTGCGAGCTGCGTGATCGGCAGGATCATCAGCAGCAGACAGAAGACGGCCATCCAGTACGCGCCGATGACCCCGAGTACGATATTGCCTGTCCACTGCGCCAGCAAAAACGCCAACGCGACGACGGCCAGCACAATGCCGTACAGCCAGCCGAACACCTTGGAATGAAGCGGGCGAAGCCAGCGCCAGCCGGAGCGTCCGACATAGAACACCAGCAAGACATAGATTAAGAGGGCGGCGATGCCGAACCAGACGAACACGGGGGCTGCTCACCTCCCGTAAAAAGCCCGATGCGCTCGATTTCGTCCAGATGCGTCTCGGCGAGGGTGCGCAGCAGCTCGCTCCCTTCGGCCGTGAGCGCGATGAACACGCTGCGCCGATCCTCGGGATTGCGCTGGCGCACGACCAGGCCGCTGCGGACCGATCGGCCGATCAGCTCGACGCACGCGTGATGGGTGACCTGGAGCCGCTCGGCCAATTCTCCGGGCGTGGCGTAATCGCGTCCGGGATAGCCCATGATGGCGAGCAGCAGTTGATATTGCTGGGGCGTGACGCCGCTCTCGCGCGCAGCGGCCTCGCTGAAGCGGAGGAACTTGCGAATCTTGTAACGAAATTCGGCAAGCTGCTCGTAGTCTTGTTTGGAAATTGGATGATTCATGCGCTTCTCCCTGTTATTATTTTGGCCTGAAGATCGCTTGGGGGGCAGTCGATGAATAGCTTCTAAATCAAGTGTAGCATGTTTCGAACGGCATGTGAAATGACGGCGAATAGCAGACGAAGGACGGGCGGCATACTAACCGGGCCGCGCCCGACGCGGCAATATGCTTGGAATGGAGGTGCGCCGATGAGCAAGCGCAAGCGATCTGAAGAACAAGCGGAACGGCAGTCGACGCTGCAAAAAGCGAAGCATGCCGAAAACGCCGAGGCCGCCAGCACGCGCGAGAACCGCAATCAGAAGGGGCATGTCCCGAACAGCCCTTCTACCGGCTAGTCGCGGACTCATGCATCCGGCAGGCGAAAACCGCCCGGCTGTTCGAGCAGCGGGCGGTTTTTTCTTAACTATAGATAGGAGGGGTGCAATTGCAGAAGTGGGAATCTGACGCATTCAAACGCGCGACTTTTGCGGGAGGGTGCTTCTGGTGTATGGTCAAACCGTTCGATACGCTGCCCGGAATTGTTTCCGTCCAATCGGGCTACACGGGAGGTCATACGGACAATCCGACGTATGAGGACGTCGGCACGGAGCAGACCGGGCACTACGAGGCGGTGCAAATCGTTTACGATCCGGCACGCTTTCCGTACACGCGATTGCTGGATGTATTTTGGGGGCAGATCGATCCGACAGACGACGGCGGGCAGTTCGGCGATCGCGGAGCTTCGTACCGCAGCGCGATTTTTGTGCATGACGAGCAGCAGCGGCGCGAGGCCGAGGCGTCCAAACGGGCACTGGAAAAAAGCGGACGCTTCAAACGTCCAATTGTCACCGCCATCCTTCCGGCACAGCCCTTCTACATAGCAGAAGAAGAGCATCAGGACTATTACAAGCGCCGGATCATGCATTACCGCCGATATCGGGAGGCGTCCGGCCGCGACGCCTATCTGGCTCGCCATTGGCAGACGGAGCGGGATATGGACATGTGGCGCAAATCGCTCGGCGAAGCGCAGTACCGCGTCATTGCAGTTCGTGAAGAAGAAGCGCCTTACGCCAACGCGTATTGGAACCAAAATGAGCCGGGCATCTACGTGGACGTGTTGACCGGCGATCCGCTATTCGGTACAGCCGATCAATACGATGCCTCGACCGGATACCCGGCTTTCACGCGACCGCTGGAGGAGGGACTCGTCGTGCGGGAAGCCGAGCTGCATCCGGAAGGCGCACGCACCGCGGTGCGCAGCCGATTGAGCGGCGCCTGGCTCGGGCATTTGCTCACGGATGGCCCCGGCGGCGACAAGCGCCATTATCACATCCAGTCGGCCGCGCTCCGCTTCGTGCCGCTGACGCGGATGGAGGCGGAAGGCTACGCCCGATATAGCGATAGGACCCGATGAATTCGGGTCAAGATTTTGGGTGTTGAATTCTGAGAGCAAGACCGTTAAAATGGGGATAGCCAAGATGCACACAAATGTTCGCATTCGAAAGGTGGAGCACGCGTGCCCGATCGCTACCCCGAACTGGATGAGATGATTGCATTTATTCAGCGGCATCTGCACGAGCCGTTGACGCTTGCGCGATTGGCGCAATATGCCGCGTACAGTCCATACCATTTTACGCGCATCTTCAAGGAGCGCATGGGGCTGTCTCCGCTGTACTATATCTCTGCGCTGCGCCTGCAGAAGGCGAAGGATCTGCTGCTGAGCACGCAACTCAGCGTGCGGGATATCGGACTCGAGATCGGACAGCAAAGTCTCGGCACGTTCACGACGCGATTCACCGCGCGGGTCGGCATGACACCCGCCCAGTTCCGCAATTCGCGTCAGCAGGCCGAGCGCGATGTGGCGCGCTTGCACAAGCTCGGCGAGCTGCGCGAGCGGATGCCGCTGCTCGGTCGGCATAGCGTCGTGCGAGGCCGGGTGCGGGCGCCCTTGCCTTTGAGCGGCGTGGTGCTGGTCGGCCTGTTCGCGCGGCCGATTCCCGAGGGTCTGCCGCTGCACGGCACGCTCGTCTCCGGGGAGGCTCCTTTCACCTTTGGAGGCGTCAAGCCCGGGACGTATTATTTGATGGCGACGTCCGTCGCCTGGGGCACCGACGCCTCCGACATCCTGTTGACGAGGAAGACGCTGCGCACGCGCGATCATGCCCCGATCGTCGTCGGCGAAGGGAGCAAGCTGCACGAGAAGGACGCGGTGCTGCATCCGCCGAGCCCGGATGATCCGCCGATCCTCATCTCGCTGCCTGTCCTCATGGAGCGCTTCCTGAGCCGAGTCGGCTCGACGAGCAGCCCCGCCATGCGGTGAGGAGGCTGCGCGGCGCACGTGCGGTGCGGATGCCGCACCGCACGCGATTGGCAGGCGCGCATGTGCAAGTAGCGTGCCCAACCCCGCAATTGATAAGAAACACCATGATTTGTCCCATGCTACAATATACGCAATGGAATGCGAGAGGAGAAATCAATTGTGAACGCACAAGCCGCAGTACAGCACAATCCGGCGCAAGCCGGGGAAGGGGGGACCTTTGGCAGTCGAGAAAACTTCATGGTTGTCATGGTCATGATTCTCGGTGTATTCGTCGCGATTCTGAACGAGACGCTGCTGAACGTGGCGCTGACCCGAATCATGAACGATATTGGCATCGCCCCGAGCACGGCGCAATGGCTGACGACCGGCTATCTGCTCGTCATCGGAGTGCTTATCCCGATGACGGCCTTTTTGATTCGACGCTTCACGACACGCACGCTGTTCCTCTCGGCGATGGGCCTTTTTACGTTGGGGACGCTCACGGCGGCGGTTGCCCCGAATTTTGCGCTGCTGCTGTCCGGACGCGTGCTGCAGGCGGCTGGCACGGGCCTCTTGTTCCCATTGCTGACCAATGTCGTCTTCGCGCTCGTCCCGCTGCGCAAGCGCGGCGCGGCAATGGGCACGATCGGCATCGTCATTACGTTTGCGCCGGCGATCGGCCCGACGTTGTCCGGTCTGATCGTGCAGCACTTCAGCTGGCGCGTTCTGTTCTACAGCGTACTGCCGGTGGCGCTGTTCGTGGTCGGATTCGCGTACTACAAGCTCAAAAACGTCACCGAAACGGATCGGCCGAGCATCGATCTGACGTCACTGCTGCTGTCGACGCTCGGCTTCGGCGGCATCGTCTACGGCTTCAGCAGCGCCGGCGGCGGTCATGGCGGAGAGGCTGAAGCGGCTGGTTCAAGCGGATGGCTGAGCCTGGCGGTGCTGCTGCCGATCGCGGTCGGCCTCGTGTCGCTGGGGCTATTCGCCTGGCGGCAAGCCCGGCTAAGCGAGCCGCTGCTCGATCTGAGCACCTTCCGCTATGCGGTGTTTCGCAAGTCGGTGCTCATCATGATGATCGTCATGATGGCGATGTTCTCGGCGATGATGCTGCTGCCGCTATTCCTCCAAAACGCGCTCGGCTACACACCGCTCGATGCGGGACTGATCATGCTGCCGGGCGGCATTCTGATGGGAATTATGTCGCCGATCAACGGGCGATTGTTCGACCGCTTCGGTGCGAAGGGGCTGGCGGTCGTCGGCCTGGCGCTGATTGGCCTCGCGCTGTGGCAGTTCGCCTATATTACGCTGGCGACGTCGTATCTGCTGATCATGGTCATGAACACACTGCTCATGCTGGGCATCTCGATGGTGATGATGCCGGTCATGACCAATGCGCTTAATGAACTGCCGCCTGCGCTTTACGCGCACGGCACGGCTATTATCAGCACGCTGCAGCAGGTGTCGGGAGCGATCGGCACGGCGCTGCTCGTGACGGTCATGTCGTCACGCTCTGCGGTCTACCTCGAGCAGAGCGGCAGCACCGATCCGCAGACGCAGGTGCAGGCGCTGATCTTCGGCATGAAGAGCGCGTTTTTGCTAGCCTTCGGACTGGTGGCGGTGGCGTGGATCGCTTCGCTGCTGCTGCGTCGCGCGGAGGCGCCGGCTTCCGGCGGCGACGGGATGCCGGGTCAGCAGGCGCATGCCCATTAAGCGAAGTATCGAATTCACGATGCAGAGCCTTTTGCCGCTACCGGCAAAAGGCTCTGCGTGCGTCATGCCGTGCGGCTGCGATAGAATGGAAGCAGCCAGACAAGCAACGGAAAGGAGCCGATTCGGAAATGTGCCGCAATATCAAGACGCTATTTAATTTTGAACCGCCGGCTACCCATGAGGAAGTGGAGGCCGCAGCGCTGCAATTCGTGCGCAAGCTGTCCGGCTACAATAGCCCGTCCAAGGCGAACGAGGCCGCGTTCAACCGTGCCGTCGACGAGGTGGCCGGCTCGGCGCGGACGCTGCTCGCCGAGCTGGTGACGCAGGCGCCGCCGCGCGACCGGGAGATCGAGGCGGCGCGGGCGCGCGAGCGGAATGCGAAGCGGTTCGGACGCGAGGGATGAGCGCGCCAGCATTCGGGAACGGGATGGAACGCGCTATGGCCAGACAGTTGAAAGTCTGCGCGGAATCGGATAAGGTAGAAGTATTGAAGACAAGAAAGTGGGGAAAGCATGGGCCGCAAGTGGAATAATATTAAAGAAAAGAAGGCGTCGAAGGATGCCAACACCAGCCGGATCTACGCCAAATTCGGGGTGGAGATCTATGTCGCCGCGAAAAAGGGCGAGCCGGACCCCGAATCGAATCGCGCGCTCAAGGTCGTGCTGGAACGGGCGAAGACGTACAACGTACCCAGAGCGATCATCGATCGCGCGCTGGACAAGGCCAAGGGCAGCGGCGAGGAAACGTACGACGAGCTGCGCTACGAGGGATTCGGGCCGAACGGCGCGATGGTCATCGTCGACGCGCTGACGAACAACGTGAACCGGACGGCCTCGTCGGTGCGCGCCGCCTTCACCAAAAACGGCGGCAGCATGGGGGTCAACGGCTCGGTCTCTTACATGTTCGACGCGACCGCCGTGATCGGCCTGGAGGGAAAATCGCTGGAGGAAGCGATGGAAATCCTGATGGAAGCGGATGTGGATGCGCGCGATATCCTGGAGGAGGACGAGGCGATCGTCGTCTACGCTGATCCGGACCAATTTCACGCCGTGCAAGAAGCGTTCCAGCAGGCGGGCGTCAGCGACTTCACGGTCGCCGAGCTGACGATGCTGCCACAGACCGAGGTCGCGCTGGATGCGGAGGCGCAGACCCAGTTCGACAAGCTGATCGATGCGCTCGAGGATCTGGAGGACGTCCAGCAGGTGTATCACAACGTCGAGGCCGAGGAATAAGCGGCCTGCGATCGCATAAGGCGCTAACCGGCATCGCCGGGAAGCAGCAGGAGGCCAAGCGCCCCGTCCTTATACCGGATGGGGCGCTTTTTTTTTGTCGGAGGATCGACAGGCACGGTTCCGCAAGGTGGAGATTCGCGCAATGCGACAAATGCGTGCGATGCCGCACACGCGAGCGGCGCGGCCGGATGTTGCAGCATTGTCATAAATTCGCAGGCGCAAACGGGGCAATATAACTCGAAAGAGCCATATCTGGAATCGGATTGGCTTGCTATACTGTCAGCGGGACATTGGGGGAAGGGGGTGTTGGCATTGACGAACCATTCAAAGTGGCAGGCACGGACGCTTCCTGTGCTCGTCCTGCTGCTGGCCGGCTTACTGGGAGCATGCGGTCAGGAGCCAGCTCCGCCCGCGACGATCGACGACCCGATGGCGGTGGCGGCCACGATCGAGACGACGCCCGCGCCGCCGATCGCCGGCGAGCCGGCGGAGCTGCGCGCTGTGATCAGCGGCGCCGAGCTGGACGAATCGGCAGATATCACGCTGGATGTGCGCGTAGACGGCGAGGCGCAGCTATTTGACGCTTCGTACGAAGCGGATAGCGTGTTTGCGGGGGAATTTACTTTTCCAGCAGCGGGCACGTACGAGGTATTCGTCCATATCTATGTCGGCGATCTGCACTTGACCAAAAAAGACGAGGTGGTCGTGGAGTGAGGACGAATTGGCGAAGCCTCCAGACGAAGTCGGCGCGTAAGGCCGGCGCTGCGTCAAGTCGTGTTCGAATGCGGGTATGCAGCTTGACGGCCCTCCTGGCGCTGATCGTCCTCCCAGCGCTGGGAGCGAGCCTATTGATACCGTCGCCGTCGGCGCAAGCTGCTGCAGTGGATACGACCAGCATGGAGTCGCTGCAGCAGCTCGTCGATGAGGCCCCGCCCGGATCGGTGCTCTTGATGCCGGCCGGTCGCTATCGCGGCACGCTCACGATCGCCAAGCCGCTGACGCTCGCATCGCCGGAGGGCGAGGAGACTGCCCTGATCGGCGATGGCGCAGAACCAGTGCTGATCGTCGCGGCGGACGATGTGTCGGTGTCCGGACTCCATATCGAGGACGAGCAGGTGAAGGATGCGCCGACGGTCGAGATCCGCGGTGATCGCGTGATGCTGGCGGGGCTCCGGATCGTGACCGCCTCGCACGGCATCTGGCTGCGCGGGGCGGACGAGAGCACCGTGCGCGACACGAGCATCGAATGGAGCGAGCGGCCGGAGGCCGCGGCGGTCACCACCGCGCGCAAGGGCAACGGCATCGATCTGTACGAGTCGCATCGCGCCGCGATCACGGGCAATACGATACGCCGCGTGCACGACGGCATCTACATGGAGAACAGCGACGAGACACAGGTGCTCGGCAATGTGATCGAGGATTCGAGATACGGTGCACACTGCATGTACACGGCGGGGACCGTCATACGCGACAATGTCGGGGAACGCAACGTCACCGGTGCGATGGTCATGGCCGTCCGTGACGTCACAGTGGAGCGCAATCGCTTTGCGAAGCAGAGCGAGAATGTCAATTCGCAGGGCATCCTGCTCTATGATGCGGCAGCCACGCTCGTTCAGCACAATGTGGTGGAGGGCAATCGGGTCGGCGTATACATCGAGTCCTCGGCAGGCAATACGGTGCGCGACAATCGGGTATACGGTAATTTTGTCGGCATGCAGCTGCTGGATGCGCAGGACAATGCGCTGACGCACAACGCATTCGTCGGAAATGTCACCGGCGCGCAGGCGCGCAGCAGCGCCGACAACCGATTGCACGGGAATTATTGGGACGATTTTCAGGGCGTCGACACGGACGGAGACGGCTACAGCGAGCTGCCCTACGCGATCAACCCGTTTTTCGCCGGCTTGATCCAAAAGCGCCCGGCCTTTCAGCTGCTGTTCCAGGCGCCCGGCACCCTGTTCGTCGAGCAGCTGTATCAGGTGGGACGGGCTGCATGGTCGATTGACGAGGCGCCGCTCATGCACCCGCCGCAGTGGGATGCAGACGCCGATGAGGGCGGAATCCCCCCTGTAGCAAGTGGCATGGCAGGGGCCGTGCTGCTGGCGACGGCGGGACTTATTATATGGAAAGCCAGGAGGAAATGATGATGAAAAACACGAAAAATCGAGTTAAATGGATGAGCGGGTTTGGCGCGCTGTTGTTGACGATGGTGATCCTTTCCGCCTGCGGCACGGCAGAGGCCTACTCCCCTGAGCCGATCAACGAAGAGACGGACCGTTGCGTCATCTGCAACATGGCCATCAAAGACGATCAATATGCGACGCAAATTATTACGAAGGACGGACAATCGTTGAAATTCGATGATCTGGGGGATATGAACGTCTGGAAAACCGAAAACGGCACGGCGACGATCGGCGCCGCATTCGTGCGCGATTATGAAACGCTGCAATGGCTGGATTATGAGAAAGCTTACTACGTCTATGATGCTGAAATCCGTACGCCGATGGCCTTCGGCATCGTTTCCTTTGAATCCGAAGAAAAGGCCGAGGCCTTCATCGCGGAGCAGGGCAAGGGCAAGCTCATGACGGCGGAGGAGCTGGCGGACCACAGCTGGGAAGTCAACCGCGACATGATGGATATGGATGGTATGGATATGGATGGTATGGATATGGATGGTATGGAGATGGACGGCAACGGCGAGCATGAAGAGGGCGCGAACATGCATGGCGAGGAAGAAAGTGAAGGCACAGGCAGCACGGATATGCACATGGATGGAGCGGATGATGCCAGTACGCATGATCACGGCGAGGAGGCCGACAATGCCGATATGCACAGCCATGAAGCGGGCAACGCAGAAGACGATGCCGATCATGCCGCATGAGTGACGCGCTGCAGGTCGCGGTCCGCGAGGTCAAGACGGGCTTTCGCAATCCGTGGGCTTACTCGTTCATGGCCCTGTTCGCCGTATTCATGCTAGGTCTCCTGCTGATCAACGGGCAAGGGTATGTCGCCGGTTATTCCGGAGTAACGGGAACGATGCTTAATCTGATGCTGTATCTGCTGCCGCTGATGACGCTGATGCTGGGCGCAGTGTCGCTTACGTCCGAGAAGGAGGAGGGCAGCTGGGAGCTGCTCGCCTCCTATCCGCTGCGCACGACGTCTTTTATGCTCGGCAAGTACGCCGGGCTGGGCGTCGTGTTGCTGGTCATTGCGGCCCTGGGCTTCGGTCTGGCCGGCGTGGCCGGCACCTTGCTCGGACAGCCGTTCGCCTGGCAAGCTTACGGGCTGCTGCTTGTTTTTGCCGCCAGTCTGATCTTGCTCTATCTGGCGATTGCGCTGCTCGTCGGGACGCTGGCGCGCACGCGCTGGCAGGCGCTCACGATCGCGGTCGCCATCTGGTTCTTCACGGTGATCGGATGGGCGCCGCTCTTGATCGCGTCTCTCGGCGCGATGCCGTATATGTGGATCAAGCCTGCCGTCGTCGGGCTGACGCTGCTCAATCCGGCGGAACTGAGTCGCTTGTTCGCAGTCGTCAAGCTGGGGGGCGGGGCCGTGCTCGGACCGGAGTATTACGAATGGATCAAATGGATTCGCCAGCCGTCCGGCACAGGCGCATACGCGGCGTGGCTCGCGCTATGGATCGGCTGTGCGGCGGGACTGGCGACCTGGCTCTGGGAGAGGGGGAGACGACGTGGCTGACATGCTATTGCGCATCGCCGATGTGACCAAACGCATCGGACGGCAGACGATCATCGGCGGCTTGGACCTGGAGGCTGGTCGCGGGCAGGTAATCGCGCTATGCGGCGGCAACGGCGCCGGCAAGAGCACGATTCTGCGGATGATTGCCGGTATCCTGCACCCGACAAGCGGCACAATCTCGATCGACGGCCTGGCGTGGGCCAAGCAGCGCCGACGCTATGCGGCCCAGGTCGGCTATATGCCGGACGACTATCGCTTCGGCGCGGGGCTGACGGCGCTGGAGACGATGACCTTCTGGGCGAAGCTCAAGGGCTTGCCCCGCGGTCGTGCGGAAGAGGCGCTGCGCGAGGTCGGACTGGGGGAGACAGGGCGCAAGCCGGTGTCGTCCTTCTCGAAGGGGATGCGGCAGCGCGTCATGCTGGCGCAGGCGCTGCTGGCGCATCCCCCGCTGCTGCTCATGGACGAGCCGACCAATGGCCTCGATCCGTACTGGCTGTCGACCTTCGGCGAGCTCGTGCAGCGTGCTGCCGCGCGCGGTCAGACGGTCTTCTTCTCCACGCATCAGCTGCAGCTCGCCGAGCGATTGGCCGGGCGCATCGTCTTCCTGGAGGGCGGCGAGATTCGCTATGACGGCAGCGGCGAGCAGATCCGCGCCGGGCTCGGCGCGGACGGGGCGGAGGCGGCGTTCGCCGATCTGTTGTTCAACATTTAGAAGGTATAATATCCTGAGCCCGCGCCCAAAGCCGGCTTCGCCATGAGGCGAACGCCGGCTTTGGGCAATGTCAAGGGTCTAGAGAAGAGAGGTGCGGTGAGGCATTGCGCTCAGTGATGATGGTGTCCGCCGCCGGTTGCCGCTTCGGTGGCGGACTCGTCAGCGGACGTCTCCAGCGCGGCGAGCGCCTCTATCGCAGCAGGACCGACGGCGAGACGGCGCATCGGCATGACGTCGCCGTCGCTCGTCTCGGCGCGGAACTGGACGCGGTACAGGCCTTCCTGGAGCAAGGACGCTGCAGTATATACGCCTTCGCCTTGCGCCTGGGCCGGGAGCGTGACCGCCTGGTCCGGCTGAGCCTCAGGCCAGAGTACGAAGGTCGCCGTCTCCGCCTCCTCATAGGGTACGCCGGCGAATCGCAGCTCGGCCCGCAGCGATTCGCCAGCATCCGGCTCGAACTCCCCGGGAAGCAGCAGTTGCACGGCCAGATGCGGCCGCAGGCCGTCGGGGTCGAGCGGGCCGGGATCTGCAGTGCAGCCGGTCAACAACGTAGCAAGCAGCAGCATGGCCGTGAGCCACGGCATGGCTCTGGGTCGAGCAGGGCGGGGCGTCAGAGCTCGGGCAGCGTGCTGGGGCCGAGCGTTATGGACATTCAGTCGGGACATGGTTGGTTCGATCTCCTTTCGCATTACAACGACAGCCAGCGCTTGATGGGCTTGATCCGACGCAGCACAAGCAGCTCTGCCAGCAGGACGGCAAGGATCGACAAGCCGACCAGCGGCATGACGGCACCGCAGACGAGCAGAATGGCGAGCACACCAAAGCGCGCCGTTTTGAGCTTGGCTGCGGCAGGCGCACCGCTCTTGCCCTGCGGTTTGCGCTTGCGCCACATGAAGAAGGACGAGACGGCGATGAGCACGATACCGATACAGACCAGCAGGCCGAGCAATTGGTTCGCCAGTCCGAACAAGCGTCCCTCGTGGAAGGCGATGCCGAGCGTGATTGCCTTGGCCATCAGGCCGTATTGGGCAAATCTGACGTCTGTCAGCACGGCGCCGCTGTATTGGTCCACATGCAGCGTGGCATTGTGCCCGGGCCGGGTATGCGATGTGGCGATCGTGTAGACGCCTTGCTCGCCGCGCGGCAGGGAGATGGTATATGGCTTGCGCACATTCTGCGCGTCGGCCACTTGGACGATAGCGTTCATCTCCTGACGCACATAGTTGCCGGGCATGCTCGCAGGTACCGGGAGATTCTGCGTGGCCCACGGGATGTCGTCGGCGATGTCCTGAGTGAGGATCGTGGTCGACTCGGGTCCAGGCAGGAAGCTGAGTGCGTATGGCGGATAGTTCGAATGGGTCGAATTCGCCAGCCGGTCAATCTGAGCGCCCAGTACGCCCGACCAGGGGAGTCCGCTCGCGATCAAGACAAGGATGAGAAGCGACAGCCAGAAGGCCGGTACCGCATGCAAGTCGCGCCAGAACTGGCGGCTGCCGACACGGCTGCGGCGGGGGAGAAGGGTGCCCCAGATACTGGATTTGCCGCGCGGCCACCACAGGTAGAGCCCGGTCGCGACGAGAATGATGGCCCAGCAGGCGGCCAGCTCGACGAGCCGATTGGCCCAGGTGCCGCCGACGAGCAGCTGGCTATGAATCTTCTTGACGACGGCGGCGAAGGTGCTGTCGTTGACGAGCGTGCCGGTCAGCTGGCCGTTGTACGGGTCGGCATACAGTGTCAGCGCCTGGCCGTTGCGCGTTGCGCTCATCTTGACGGTCTCATTCGGATGATCCGAGAAGGTCATCGAGCTGATGCTTGTGCCGGGATAGGCGCGCTCGGTCTTGGCGATCAGCGCCTCCGGCGTGAGGCGCGCGGCCCCGGTGTCCTGCACCGTCAGCATATCCTTGTAGAGCATGCCTTCGATCTGCGGCTTGAACAGATAGAGTCCGCCGCTCAGTGCAAGGATGATCAGGAATGGCGCAAAGAGGAGGCCGGCATAAAAATGCCAGCGCCAGACGGACTGGTACAAGGCAGTGGAAAGGCGTGGCTTGGCTGACGGCTTGGCTTCTTGAGCGGAAGCCGAGGCCGGAGCCTGGGCAGGGACGGATGGTTCGATCATTCAGATGCGCTCCTTTTTCACTATAAATATTCTTCCGGTCTGTGCCGGATCGCGAGGGCCGGACGGCCGCTTCGTGAAAGTCAAATTCATTATATCGGCCAGCCAAGCCAGCTCACCATGACTCGAATGAGTTATTGCTTGTGAAACAAGCCCGTAAATGTGACAATTATGTGGAAGACGATGCGAATGCTCGGATCGAGAGGGGAGAAAGGGATGAAACGATTCACCGGCAAGTGGAGGTCGACGGCGCAAACGGCACTACTGCTGCTCTTGCTCGGGGCAGTGGCCTACGCCGTGCATATACATATGGATGCGACGCCGACTCCGCCAAAAATTGGGGAGACGGCGCCGAATGTGGAGTTGACGCTACTGGACGGCACCGAGACGGCGCTGGCGGACTATCGCGGGCAGGGAATCGTTCTGAATTTCTGGGCGTCGTGGTGCACCCCGTGCGTCAATGAACTGCCGATCTTAAACGAAGCGTATAAGCTGTCCGATGGGACGGTGGTCGTCGCGGTGAATGTCGGCGAGGACGAGGAGACGGTACGCAAGTTCGTCCAGCGCTACGATCTGGCGTTCCCGATCCTGCTCGACCGGGACGAGTCGTGGATGCGGCGCTATGGGGTGAGCCAATTGCCCAAATCTTTTTTTGTGGATCCGGATGGGACGATCGTGGATGTGTATAGCGGAGAGATGAGCGAAATCGCCGATGTTCTTGCTACGATGCGGCGCCTGGCGTCGTCAGTGAATCGTTGAGCGAGCCGCCAGGCGCCGCATGGTGAGGGCCTGGGCACCTGCGATGACTGGTCGTGCGTTGCAGAAGAAGCTTTGCGCTCATATGCGCAAGGCTTGTTCTCGTTCGAGTCGAGGAAGCAAGGCGATGAAAGGTGGCTTGCTAATCGCTCAAAAAATAATCCCCGTCGTCTTACTTGTCTGCTATAATAAGGGAAATTACGGAAAGAAGGGGATGGACGCGCGGCATGATCAAATACAACATCTGTTTCATCCGACAGCACGACACGATCCTGCTGCTGAATCGAGAAGCGCCGAGCTGGATGGGCTGTTGGAACGGGATCGGAGGCAAGCTGGAGCCGGGAGAGACACCGCGCGACTCCATGCTGCGGGAGCTGGAGGAGGAGACCGGGATTACCGGGCATGCGCCGGTGTACAAGGGACTGGTCACCTGGACTACCGAGCGCGGCGAAGCGGGCGGGATGTACTTGTACACATTGGAGCTGGAGTCGGGCTACCGGCTGGAGACACCGCTCAAAACACCAGAGGGGATCCTGGACTGGAAGACGCTCGCGTGGATCATGCATCCGGATAATCAGGGGCTGGCTGCCAATGTCCCGCGATTCCTGCCAGCGGCGCTGGAGGATCCCCGTTGCTATGATCATCACTGCAGCTTCCGAGGCGGCAAGCTGGAGGGCGTGCGCCAACTGGTCATTGCTCGCGAGACCGAGAATATCGAGCAAGCGAGTCGCTACATGCAGCGCTACTCCACCATGCGGACTGCTGCGGACTAAGGAGCCAGGACGAACGTCGCGCTGTACTGGACACCGGTGATGATTAGCGGTAATGATCGGGTCGGCAGGAATCTAACAGACAGATGCCAGCACAGGTCAAGCGGACGCCAGTACAGTTCGTGGGTATGCGACTCAGCTTGTGAGTCAACTGCTACGAGCTGTGGACCCGCGCGGTGCCCGGATCCAGCCATCTGCGGTTACAAGCGACAATGTAGCTAAGAGACGTCGCTGCATGGCCATGGTTGTTGAACATCACATGTTTAAATGAACTGCATCGGGGATAAGGCATGAGATTCGGGGGCGCCAACAACAACCAATGCGGCATATTTACGAAGTTCGCAAATATGTGAGTTATGCGTAATACCTGGAAAAATAAAAATGAAAGAGCGAACTGCCGTGAACAAAATACTTGTTGACACCCAAACAACTAAATATGTAGATGTAGAACATCCAGTAATAGTGCTCGATGGAGTGCCTCTCGATGCATACCTCCATCATTTATACCCAAACAACTTATATTTGGGTTTAGTCCCCACCATTAGTGAATGGCTTGGTTCTAGGGAAGAAGCCAAATTAATATTGAGTCGTTTTTATTCCGAGGAAAATAAGATTGCTTTACCTATATTAATGTGTCCAGATGATTGTGATTTATTATGTACAGTGATTATCGCGGAAGTCACAAAAACAGATAGTGAGGTGATTTGGAGTCGAGTCGGTGAAGATGCAAGTCAATTGGACGTTCCGTATAATTATGAACGAATTGGTACAGAGGTGAACTGGTTAGAAAAGGTGCCGGAAATGAAATTTTATAAGTACAAATACTATGAAAATCTTGAAAACATTTATAAATGATTTAAAGGATACAAGGCGATTTGATTGAATTTTCAATGAAGTCAGGTACAACGCATAACAACGGGTGCATGCTGCGCGGCTTACGCCGCTTGGTCCGGCCGGAGATGAGGAGCCAGGAAGCAGAATCAGCCGGACACATCCGACTTCGTCGGACGTCATGAACCCTGAACGTTAGGCGAAATGACCTGAATGATGGAAGGAGAAGAGAAAATGTTACAGTTTCCTATATTGGAAACCGAAAGATTAATACTAAGACAGATTAAACAAGAGGATTCGAGAGAGATCTATAATTATTTCTCTTTGGAAGAAGTAACAAAATATTATGATTTAGTGAGTTTTACGAATATCAATCAAGCAGAAGAATTAATTAACAAATGGAATCACAGATTTGAAAGAAATCAAGGAATTCGCTGGGGAATAACTTTAAAGTCTGAAGAGCGTGTAATTGGAACATGTGGGTTTCATGGTTGGATGAAAAATCATCACAGATCTGAAATTGGATATGAGCTTACGCCACAATATTGGCGTAAAGGTATTATGACAGAGGCAATTTTGAAAGTAGTTGAATTCGGGTTTAATAATTTAGAATTAAACCGAATCGAAGCATTTGTAGAACCAGAAAATGTGAATTCAAGGAAGGTACTTGAGAGAATTGAATTTAAGGAAGAAGGAATATTGAGAGAACATTTTTATTGGAGGAATCGGTTTGTCGACACTGCAATATATTCAATACTTAAGAAAGACTTTAAAGAAAAGTAATTTGTAAGTCTAATCAAAGAAGAGGTCACTTCGCCTAACACCGTATTCACGCTGCGTCGCCTCCGGCTCCTTGGTCCGGACCGAAGCTGGAATAGAACGGCTTTGTAATGAAGCCGTTCTAATAGCAAGGAAGCTTATTCAGCCGGACAACCTTGCACTGCCTAACCGCGTCGCGGCCACTCCCTCCGGTCGTTTAAGGCAGTGAAGGTTCGTGAATACACAAACGTTAAGCGAAACTTCTGAAAGACGATTGGAAAAGCGAAGACATATGAAGGCAAAGATAGATAAAGGACGGGACGAAGTAAACTCGGAACCGAAGCCTGCCCGGCAGTAAAGGCTAGAAGAAGCGAGCTTGAAAAGGCAGCTCGCTTTGTAGAAGTAGAAGAACCGAAGCAAATTCGAAACCGAAGCCTGCCCGGCAGTAAAAGGCTGGAAGAAACGAGCTTGAAGGGCAGCTCGTTTTGTAGAAGTGGAAGAACCGAAGCGAATTCGGAATCGAAGCCTGCCCGGCAGTAAAAGGCTAGAAGAAACGAGCTTGAAGGGCAGCTCGTTTTGTAGAAGTGAAAGAACCGAAGCGAATTCGAAACCGAAGCCTGCCCGGCAGTAAAAGACTGTCATGAAGGCGGGGCAAGGAGATTTGAAAGTAACGCAAAGGGGTCAGAAGCGTCGCTTAACAACGGTTTCAATGCTGCGCGGCGTTCGCCGCTTGGTCCGGGCCGGAGGTATGAAGCCAGGAAGTAGAATCAGCCGGACACATCCGACTTCGTCGGACGTCATGAACCCTAAACGTTATATGCAACTCCTGTAGCTAAATCGAAGAAGAAAAGCCCA
>NZ_JACXIZ010000043.1 GCF_014705605.1 Paenibacillus sabuli | reverse complement strand
AGGCGGCGGGGCACGCCGCGCAGCGCGAAGCGGCGCCCGGGCAGGCGGGCAGCGCAGGGAGGCGAGCCGGAGCGCGCAATTGCCGGCCAGGCTGCTGCCGTATCTGCTGGTGCTGCCGGCGGTGACGATCCTGAGTGTGTTCTACCTGTATCCGATCGTCTACAACATCTATCTGAGCTTCTTCTCCTGGAATATGCGCGGCGCGATGCGGTTCGTCGGCCTGGCCAATTACGCAGAGCTGCTGGCGAGCGCGGACTTCCTGCATACGCTGGCCAATTCGCTGCTGTACATGGTGATGGACGTCGGTCTGGTGATACTTCTTGCGCTGCCGCTTGCGCTTTTTCTCTCGCGCAATACCTTCATGAACCGGCTCATCCAGCTGCTCAGCTTCACGCCGAACATCATCTCGCTCGTGTCCGTGTCGCTGATCTGGATGTGGCTGATGAACATCGATACCGGCTTGTTCAATTATGTATTGTCGCTGGTCGGAGCGGGCCCGGTCGGCTGGCTGACGGACAAGGATGTGGCGCTGTTCGCGCTGGTGCTCGTCTCGGTGTGGAAGTCGCTCGGCTTCAACGCGCTCATCCTGTGCTCCGCGCTGGCCTCGATTCCCGGGCACCTGTACGAGGCGGCGGCGCTGGACCATGCATCCCGGCGCTCGGTCTTTTTCCGGATTACGCTGCCGATGATCTCGCCGACGCTGTTCTTCCTCGTGCTGATGAATATTATCGGCTCGTTCCAGGTATTCGAGACGATCAACATCATGACTCAGGGCGGTCCGTCGAATGCGACCAATACGCTGATCTTCAGCATCTACAAGCAGGGCTTCGAGTATTACCGCGTCGGCTACGCGGCGGCGATCGCGGTCGTGCTGATGGCGCTCGTCGGACTGATCACGTTCTTTTACTTCCAGGCGCTGAGCCGCCGGGTGCATTACCGATGAAGGAAGGGGGAGAACAAGCGATGCAGATGCTGCTGCGCATCCTGCGCATTGCGCTGCGCGCGGCGGTCTCGCTGCTCTTGATTGCGGTGTTCCTGACGCCGTTCTACTGGATGATCCTGACGGCGTTCAAGACGCTCGGCGAGGTGATGGCGATGCCGCCCAAATTCTGGATCAGCGAGCCGCAGTGGCACAACTTCGTCGACGCGTACACCCGGATCGACTTCCTGCATTATGCAGGCAATTCGGTACTGATCACGCTCGGCACGCTCGTCGGCCAGGCGCTCGTCGCCATCCCGGCGGCTTACGGCTTCGCGCGTTACCGCTTCAAGGGGCGCAACACGCTGTTCGGACTCGTACTGGCGACCATGATGATCCCGGGCCAGCTGATCTTCCTGCCGATCTTCGTCATGTTCGCCCGCTCGGGGCTGCTCAACACGTATCTCTCGCTGATCGTGCCGTTCATCGCCAGCGGCCTGGCGATCTTCATGCTGCGCCAGACGTTCATGCAGGTGCCGGACTCGATGCTCGAGGCGGCGCGGCTGGACAATGCGAGCGAGCTCAAGATCATCTACACGATCATGCTGCCGGCGGCGGTGCCGACGCTGTCCACGCTGGCGCTGCTGACGTTCATCGGCACGTGGAACAGCTACTTCTTCCCGCTCGTCTGGACGACGACCGACGCCGTACGGACGCTGCCGCTGGGGGTGCAGAAGCTGCAGGATCTTGAGGGCCTGAGCCCGCATATCGTGATGGCCGGCAATATGACGCTGATCGTGCCGATCCTGATCGTCTTCCTGCTGGCGCGGCGTCAGATCATGAAGGCCTTCACCTATATGGGCGTCAAATAAAGGGGCGTCAACGACATGCAAACGAAAATGGGAGGCGGACAAACGATGAAGCGTAATGGACATGGAATCGCTGGAATGACTGGAACTATTGGAACTACTGGAACTGCTGGAACTGCTGGAACTACTGGAATCGCACCACAGTGGAAGCGGCGCAGCGCATGGCTGCTGGGGGGCGCGCTCGTCGCGTCGGCCGTGCTCAGCGGCTGCGGGCAGGGCGGCGCGGAGCGCACGGTGAGCGCCTACGAGAAGGGCGACGACACGGTCGAGCTCACCTATTGGATTGCCGCTGCGGAGGAAGTCAATCTGGCGCTGGTGGACCAGTTCAACGAATCCAAGGGGCCGGAGCTGGGCATCCATGTCAACGCAGAGTACCAGGGCGACTACTGGGAGATGCAGCAAAAAATCAACGCCTCGGCGATCGCCGGCACGCTGCCGAACGTCTTTATCGACGAAGTGGCGATGGCGCACGGCTTCGCGGAAAGCGACATTATTCTGAACCTGGAGCCATTCATCGAGGCGACGGACTTCGATCCGACGGACTTCCAGATCGGCGATCTGGGCAACCTGCGCATCGACGGCGATCTGTACGCCTTCCCGCATATGCGCAGCGTGCCGGTCATGTACGTCAATCAGACGCTGGCGGAGCAGGTCGGGCTCGATCCGGCGGGCCCGGCGACGTTTGCCGAGCTGGAGGCGTATCTGCAAGCTGCGCATGACGCCACCGGCTCGCCGCCGATGTACCTGTTCAACTACGACTTCTGGGTGATGGAGGCGCTGCTGCACTCCTACTCCGAGACCGCGGTGCTCAGCGAGGACGAGACGCAGTCCAACATCAACAGCGAGGGTGCGGCGGCGCTCGTTCGCTTCATCGCGGAGCTGGAGGGCAAGGGACTGATCAAGGTACTCGGACTCGCCGACTCGAACGCCTTCTACGCGACGATCTCGAACCCGGATACGGCGCTCGTCTTCTCCAACATCGGCGGCTACAAGCCGTTCACCGGCATGGCGGCCGAGGCCGGCGTGGAGTACGGCGTCTCGATGATCCCGACCGGCGAGGCCGGCACGCGCGGCGTCCCGGTCGGCGGATCGAACACCTACCTCGCCAATACCGGCAGCGAGCGCGAGCAGGCGGCGGCGTTCGAATTCATGAAGTGGCTCTCCGATACGGAGCAGGCGGCCTACGCCTCGGCCAATACCGGCTATCTGCCAACGCGGCTGTCCTCGCTCGACACGCAGCTCATGCAGGAGACGTTCGCGGCCTTTCCCGGCTATCAGGTCGCCTCGGATCAGCTGCAGCACAGCCGGATGCGCCCGACGACCGGGGCGTACCACGAGATCGAGGATGTCATGGGCGCGCGGCTCAACGACATCTGGCTGGACGACCTCGACATTCAGCCCAGTCTCGACGCGCTCGCCGAGGAAGTCAACGCGATCCTGGGGCGGAGCTAGGGTAGAGCCAGGGGCGCCGACTTGTGCCGTGAGCCTCTGGAATCAGGGAACCATGTGGAACGGCTGCGCCATCTCATGACGGCGCAGCCGTTTTCGCATAGAGGGACAGCGGATCATGCGCTGAGTGCACGTGGGGCGATCACGAGCTACAGCTCGGGGGGAACAGAGCGTATAGGTGCCAAAATGGCGGTTGGAGGTGCGCGAACGGTGGGGATGGAGCGTGTAGGCGCCAAAATGGCGGCTGCAGGAGCGTGGGCGAGTAGGGCGGAGCATGTAGGCGCCAAAATGGCGGCTGCAGGAGCGTGGACGAGTAGAGCGGAGCATGTAGGCGCCAAAATGGCGGCTGCAGGAGCGTGGACGAGTAGGGCGGAGCATGTAGACGCCAAAATGGCGGCTGCAGGAGCGTGGACGAGTAGGGCGGAGCATGTAGGCGCCAAAATGGCGGCTGCAGGAGCGTGGACGAGTAGGGCGGAGCGTGTAGGCGCCAAAATGGCGGCTGCAGGAGCGTGAACGAGTAGAGCGGAGCATGTAGGCGCCAAAATGGCGGCTGCAGGAGCGTGGACGAGTAGGGCGGAGCATGTAGGCGCCAAAATGGCGGTTGGAGGTGCGCGAACGGTGGGGATGGAGCATGTAGGCGCCAAAATGGCGGCTGCAGGAGCGTGAACGAGTAGAGCGGAGCATGTAGACGCCAAAATGGCGGCTGCAGGAGCGTGGACGAGTAGAGCGGAGCATGTAGGCGCCAAAATGGCGGCTGCAGGAGCGTGGACGAGTAGGGCGGAGCATGTAGGCGCCAAAATGGCGGCTGCAGGAGCGTGAACGAGTAGAGCGGAGTGTGTAGACGCCAAAATGGCGGTTGGAGGTGCGCGAACGGTGGGGATGGAGCGTGTAGGCGCCAAAATGGCGGCTGCGGGCGTGCGGATGAGAGGGGGAGAGGCGAAAAAAAGTGGAATACTTGTTGACAACCAAAAATAGGATGGTGTATGCTCGTTTTTAATAGTAATTATTACTATTGTAAAAATGAAATCCGGAGGGTACATATGGCACATCTGTTGATGATTGAAAGCTGGGTAGGGGCGAGCGGCCGACTGCTGCCGCCGCTGCTGAGGTCGCTCGGGCACACGTTTACGTTCGTGACGCGTAAAACCGGGCATTACGAGAGCGCGCACAGCACGGAGCGGCATCCGGTGCTGGCCGAGGCGCGGGAGGTGCTGGTCACCGAGACGAACGATGTCGCGGCATTGATCGAATTCCTGCGTCCGAAGCGCTTCGACGGCGTGATCACGGTCTGCGATTACTACATCGAGACGGTGCAGCAGGTGGCGGCGGCATTCGGACTCCCTTGCCCGTTCCCGACCGATGTGACGACCGTTCGTCAGAAGCATCGGATGCGCGAGGCGCTGACGGCGGCGGGTGTCGCCAATCCGGCCTACCGGCTCACCGGCAGCTGGGAGGAGACCCGGCAGGCAGCTGCGGAGATCGGCTACCCGCTCGTCATGAAGGCGGTCGATCTGGCGTCGAGCGCGTTCGTCAATCTGGTCGAGGACGTTGAACAACTGCGCAGCGCTTACGAGGCGCTGGAGGCGTTCCCGCTCAACTTCCGCGATCAGCCGCGCGACCGGACGGTGCTGCTCGAGGCTTATATGGTCGGGGAAGAAGTGAGCGTGGAATGCGTGTTCGATCACGGCGAGACGACCGTGATCGGCGTGACGGACAAGTCGATCACCGGTTCGCCGTACTTCATCGAGAATGGACACATGTTCCCGGCCGCGCTCTCGCGTGAACAGGAAGCCGAGGTCGTCGAATACGTGCAGGCTGCACTGCGCGCGGTCGGCTTCGACCACGGCATCGCTCACACCGAGGTGAAGCTGACGGCCGATGGACCGCGCATCGTGGAGATCAATCCGCGCACGCCCGGCAACTACATCGTCGAGCTGATCGAGCGGGTGACCGGCGTCGACCTGCTGCGCGCCTTCGTCGACCTGTCGCTCGGCGAGCGGCCGCAGCTGCAAGGAGAGCCGACGGGCGCAGCCAGTGCAGCGGTGATGTTCCTCGTGCCGCCGCAGGGCGGCAAGATCGCCGAGCTCGCGGGGATCGACCGGCTGGAGCGGGACCCGCATGTCGTGCGCCACACGCTCGAGAATTGCGCGGGACGCGAGGTCGCCGCCCCGATCGACAATGCCTGCTATCTCGGTCATGTCGTGACCGAGGACCGCGAAGGGGCGCAGGCCCGGCGCTACGCGGAGGAGGCGCTCGCACGCGCCGAGCTGCGCTATGCCGGGGCGGGAGAGCCCGTATGAGTGGAGCAGTCGGGGCCGGCGCCGGGCTGACCGTGGACGCGGTGTGCGCGGCGGTGCTGCGCGGCGAGCTGGGGCCCGATCCGGGACAGGTGCCGGTGACGGGCGCCTCGTCGATCTATCAGACGACGGAATTCCCCTCGTCAGGCGTGAAGTATCACAATCATTACGTGCTGCTGCGTGTGGGCGGCTATTTCGGCGCAGCCGCCTACGCCGCCGGCGAGCTGGACATGACCGAGGCCGGACAACTGTCCGGGCACATGCTGGGCGAATTGCTGCGGGACAGCCACCCCGCCGTGCGGGCCGCGGCGCTCGACGCCTACTTGGGCGCCATCTATCCGCATGCGAGCCGTTGCACGGAGGCGCATACGATTGCGGGCGGCACGCCGCTGGACAAGGCGCTGGCCCGCGATGCGCTGATCGCAGAGACGGCCCGCATCCGGCCGGGGCAGCGCGTCGCGCTGATCGGCGTCGTCAATCCGCTCGTCGAGGCGATTGTGCAGCGCGGCGGCACCTGTCTGCCCTGCGATCTGCAATTGGAGCGAACACTGCGCGGCGACGCGGTCGAGCGAGACATGGAGGTCGTGCTGCGGCAGGCGGACAACGTGATCTGCACCGGCATGACGCTGGCCAACGGCAGCTTCGACCGGATCGCAGAGGCGGTCCGCGAGCGGGACGTCCCGCTCACCGTGTATGCCCAGACGGGGAGCGCGCTCGCGGCTCGGTGGATCGGGTACGGCGTGACGGGACTGGTGGCGGAGCCGTTCCCGTTCACGCAGTTCAGCGGCGGGCCGTCCGAGCTGTACGTATACGCGACGGGCGAGGAGGCGGACGCATGAGCATGAGCTACCGCACCGATACGGACAATTTCCTGCACGACAATCCGGCGCTCTACGACGCGTTCGGCGGCGACAAGCTGAGCATGGCGCGCTTCGTACATACCTTGCTGACGCAGTACAACATTGGCGGCCGCGTGCTCGACATCGGCTGCGGCCTCGGCCGCGAGGCGGCCTATCTGCACGAGGCGGGCTACGAAGCGGTCGGGCTGGACAACTCCGAGGCGATGCTGGCCTGGGCGCGCAAGCATAGTCCGGGACCGGAATATGTCTACGGCAGCCAAGCGGACTTTCGGATCGCAGACGATCGGGCGAAGATCCGTTCCGGTTCGAGCAGCCTGGAGCCCGGCGAGCCCTCCGGCGGTGCAAGCCGTCCCGAAGCGGGCGCCACCCGATTGTTCGACGCCGTCTACTGCGTCGGAAGCACCTTCCTCTACAACTATTCCAACGGACAAGTAGAAGCCGCACTTGGCTGCTTCCGCCGGCATCTGGCCGCCGGCGGCCTGCTCTACCTGGACATGCGCAACGCGGCCTTCTTCCTGACCGAGGAAGGCAGGCGCTGGTTGACCGAGGAGCTGACCGACGAGTGCCGGAGCGGGGAGACGCTCGTGCGGATGCGGACGCGCTTCGCCATCGATCCGAAGCGGCAGCTGCTGGAGCGGGACTATACGTGGCAGGTCGGCGATGACGAGCCGATTCGCGAGCATCTGCAGCACCGGCTGCTGTTCCCGCAGGAGCTGGCCTATCATGTCGAGCGCAGCGGATTCCGGATCATGGCGCTGTTCGATACGCCGGCGCCGCATATCGAGCGTTACGACCCGCAGGCGCGAATCACCTTCGGCAGCGCGATGACGGGACGGCGCATGCAACTGGTGGCGGAGGCGATTTGAGCGGCAGAAGACGGACCATTTTGACAACTAGCACAATGAAAATAATGAGAAGGTTGGCGAACAAGATGAGAAAAGGCTTTATGCTGTTGTTATTAGTCGTAATTTTTACGTTGTCTGCGTGTGCTTCCAGCGATAACGAGCCGAACGGGAATGCGGGCAATGCGCAATATTCAGCCGGGTCGGACAACCAAGAGGCCGAAGCTGACGCCGGTGCGGCGAACGATGCCGAGGCGCAAGGAGAAGACGCGGCAAGCGGCGGCGGGGAATTGATTGTCGTCGATCAGAATATCGCGGCCAGCCTGGACCCCGTGCAGCCGCTCACCTCGAGCTATCTGCGCAAGATCGGCGCCGCCGAAGCGCTGTTCAAAGTCAATGCAGCCGGGGAGACTGTGCCGGAGCTGGCCGAGGAGGCCACCCAGGTCGATCCGACGACCTGGGAGATTCGGCTGCGGCCGGGGGCAACCTTCTGGAGCGGCGCAGCCGTCGATGCCGACGCTGTCATCGCCTCGCTGGAGCGCTCCAGGGCCAATGACGCGCAGGCGCAGCCCTTCCTGGCCGAGCTCACGCTGGAGAAGGTGGACGCTGCGACGCTGCGTGTCACGACTAGCCGAGCGCAACTGCCGGTGCCGCTCAATCTGTCCTATTATCAGACGGTCATCCACAATGCCGGTCAGGCGCACGACAGCGTCGAGACGATGGACCTGACCGGGATGTACAGGGTGACGGCCTTCACGCCCAAGCAGAGCATGGAGCTCGCACGCAACGAGCATTACTGGGGCGCTGCGCCTGCGATCGAGCGGATCGTCTACGAGGAGGTCGCGGACGAGCAGACCCGGGTGCTGTCGGCGCTGAGCGGCCGCAGCCATGTCGTCTACCAGATCCCGGTGACGAGCATGCCGCAGTTCGAGAGCCGCGAGGACGTGGAGATCTCGGCGGAGCCGGCGGCCAACACGCAGACCGTCTATCTCAATCTGAGCCGTCCGCAGCTCGCCGATGTACAGGTGCGCCAGGCGCTCGCTTGGGGCGTGGATCGCGAAGAGCTAGTGATCGCCGCCGCCGAGGGCCAGAGCACGCCGGTCACGACCTGGCTTGGCTCCAATCCGGCGTTTGCGGAAGCCAAAAACGCGGTCTACAGCGCGTACGATCCGGATCAGGCAGGCGCCTTGCTCGACGATGCGGGGTGGATGCTCGGCGAAGACGGCATCCGCTACAAGGACGGGGAGCCGCTGCAGCTGCGCCTCATGACGTGGGGACAGGACCAGGCGCTCGGCGAGGCGCTGCAAAGCCAGTGGGGGCGGATCGGCGTTCAGGTGGAAGTGCAGCACGGCGACTACAGCCTGATCCAGACGGCGCGCGAGAGCGGCGATTGGGATGCTTCCATTGAAGCGTGGAGCACCTTCGGCGAAGAATTGACGCTGCTGCAAGGCCAATATGCGCCGGAAGGCAGCGGCAACTACGGCGGCTACAACGACGAAGAGACGAACGCGCTGCTCGCCCAACTGGCCGAGGCCGCCGATCAGCAGTCGCGCCGCGAGCTGACGCTTCAGATTAATACGCGGGTGGCCGAGCAGGCGCCGGTCATCAGCCTGTATCCCCGTCCGCAGCTGACGGCGGTCAGTACCGCCCTGCAAGGCTTCGAGCCGCATTTCCGCCAGTTCGAGCATATCGTGCATGCCGGCCTGACGCTGGCCGCCCGGTAGGCGGCTCATGCTGAAGACGACGCTGCTGCGGCTGCTGGAGGCGCTCGCGACGCTGCTGTGCGCGACACTGCTGCTGTTCCTGCTTATTCGCATCGCCCCTGGCGACCCGGTCCAGATCCTGCTGGGCCGCCCGGGCGAAGCCGGGGTCACAGATACGGCGATGCAGGAGCGGCAAGCGGCGGAGCTGCGCGAGCGCCTCGGACTGGAGGACCCGGTCGCGGTGCAGTACGGACGCTGGATGGAGCGGCTGCTGCGGCTCGATCTGGGCGAGTCGATTCATACCGGCCGTTCGGTCGGCGCCGAGCTGGCAGAGCGGCTGCCGGCGACGGCAGCGCTGGCGCTGGCCGCACTGGCGATTCAGCTCGCGCTGGGACTCGGGCTCGGCATCGCGTCGGCGCTCAGGGCGGGCGGGATGAGCGATCAGCTCATCCGCATCGTCTGCGTCGTGTTGGCTTCGACGCCGGCCTTCGTGCTCGGGCTCGGGCTGCTGCTCGTCTTTGCCGTGCGCCTGGGGATGTACGAGATCAGCAGCGCGGCCACGCTCGCCAGACTATGGCTGCCGGCCGCGACGCTCGGCCTGATCGGCGCGCCGCAGCTGATCCGCGTCGTCCGGGCCAATCTGTTGAGCGAATTCGGTCAGGTGTACATCGTCGCGGCCCGGGCGCGCGGGCTCGGGCGCGGACGGCTCGCCTTGCACGCGCTGCGCAACAGCCTGGCTTCGATCGTGACGGTGGCCGCACTGTCGCTGGCCGCCCTGATCAGCGGCGCGGTCGTCATCGAAAGTTTGTTCGCCTGGCCAGGGGTCGGCAAATACGCCCTGGACAGCATCATGCTCAAGGATTATCCGGTCATTCAAGGCTATGCGCTCGTCATGATCGCGCTCATGATCGGCTTGCATCTGGCGGTCGAACTGGTCTACGCGCTGCTGGATCCGCGCATCCGGAGGCAAGGGAGGAGGATACGCCATGACGCAGTCTGACGGCGCGACCGGGCCGCTCGCCGGCCCCGCTGCGGCGCCGCGCCGAATTCGCATCCGAGCAGGGCGGCACGCGGGCCTGATCGGCGGCTGCATCCTGCTGGGACTGCTCGCGCTGCTGATCTTCGGCGCATCATTCATCACGCCATACGATCCGCTGGAGCAGCGCATCGCCGAGCGGCTGCAGCCGCCCGGCCTCGAGCATCCGCTGGGCACCGATCGCTTCGGACGGGATGTGCTGGCGCGCACGCTGCATGGCGGGCAATATACGCTGATCGCGTCGGCCGCCGCACTCGGCGGGGCGCTGGGCATCGGTCTGCTGATCGGACTAGGAGCCGGGATGATGCACGGCACCTGGATCGACGCGCTGCTCATGCGGATCATCGACGTGCTGATGTCGTTCCCGTTCATGGTGCTGGCGCTGGTCGTGGCGGCGCTGCTCGGGACGAGTCTGCTGCACCTGCTGCTGGCGGTCGTCGCGGTGTGGTGGGTGGCGTTCGCCAGACTGGCTCGCAGCGTCGCGCTGCAGGCCCGGCAGGAGACGTCCTATGCGGCGGCGCGCGTGCTGGGGGCCTCGCGCATCGCGCTGCTGGTCAAGGAGCTGCTGCCGCGCGCCCTCGGTCCGGTGCTGATCCTGGCGACATTCGAGCTGGGCAGCCTGATCCTGTCGATCGCGGCGCTGTCGTTCCTCGGACTGGGCGCCCAGCCGCCCGCGCCGGAGTGGGGCAGCATGCTCGCCGACGGCCGCGCGCACATGCTGCAGGCGCCGCACATCCTGGCCGGGCCGGCGCTGTTCATCGTGCTGACTGTGCTGGCGTTCAATCTGATCGGCGAGGGGCTGCGCGACCGGCTCGATCCGTACGAGCAGCCGGGCTGGCAGTGAAGATACAGCGGCGGGAGACGGCAGCTCGGCTGACGCAGCAGAGGTGGGACACGGCGCGAACGAAGGATACTGGGAGCTGGGCTTGCCACGCAAGACGTAGGAAGCATGGAAGCGAGAGACCACGAGCTGGAGGAACGACTGACAAGGAGGGAGGCGAGCGCTATGACACAGGGAGCGGGAAGCGAGGCAATGATGCTGCAGGTCGGCGGACTGCGTGTGTCGTATGGCGGACGCCGCGCCGGGCGCGACCCGCAAGGCCCGATCCTGAGCGGCGTCTCCTTCGCGCTGGGGCGCGGCGAGGTGACGGCGCTGCTCGGCGAGAGCGGCTCGGGCAAATCGACGATCGCCCGCGCACTTACCGGGCTGCTGCCGCCTTCGGCGCGGATTGAAGGCGGCCTGTTGCGACTTGGCGAGGAGGAAGCAGTAGACCTGGCGGGCGATGCGCCTCCCTGGGATCGTCTGCGCGGCCGACGCATCGGCATGCTGTTCCAGGATGCCCAGCTGGCGCTGAATCCGTTGATGACGATTCGGGCCCAATTCGAAGAGAGTCTGCGCGCTCACCGTCTGGCAGGGCGCAAGGAAGCCGCGGCTGAGGCGTCCAGGCTGCTGCGGATGCTCGGCTTCTCGGAGCCGGGGCAGGTGCTGCACAGCTATCCGTTCGAGCTGAGCGGCGGGATGTGCCAGCGCGTCTGTCTGGCGCTCGCGCTCTGTCTGCGGCCGGATGTGCTGATCGCCGACGAGCCGACCTCCGCGCTCGATGCGGACAGCCAGCGTCATGTGCTGGAGCTGCTGCGCCGGTTGCAAGGCGAGCTCGGACTGACCGTGCTGTTCATTACCCACGATCTGGCGGCGGCGCAGGCGATCAGCGATCGGGTGATCGTGCTGCGCGAGGGCCGGATCGTGGAGGACGGCGCGGTGCGGACCGTCATGGCGCGCCCGAGTCACGCGTATACGCGCGCCCTGCTGGCTGCGCGCGCCAGTCTCGAAGCCCCGGCGCCGCGGCAAGGAGCGGCGCCGGATCCGGCAGCACCGCTGCTGGAGGTGCGGCAGCTGCGCAAAAGCTATGCGCGCGGCGGGGAGGTGCTGCGCGGCATTGACCTGACGGTGCATCGCGGCGAGATCGTCGGCATCCTCGGCCGCAGCGGCTGCGGCAAGTCTACGCTCGCCCGGTGCATCGTCGCGCTGGAAGCGCCCGACGGCGGACAGGCGTTGCTGGAGGGCCGGGCGCTGGCGAGCCTGCCCCGACGGGAGCTGAGCCGCCGCGTCCAGCTGATCTTCCAGAACGCGCGCGCCAGTCTCAATCCCGGCCGGACGGCCCTGCAGCTCGTGACCGGCCCGCTGCGCGACCATCGGATGGGCGGCCGCCGCGAGCGCGCAGCGGTCGCGCGGGCGCTGCTGGACGACGTCGGCCTGACCGGCGAGCTGCAGGTGAGACGCCCGCCGCAGCTGAGCACCGGGCAGTGTCAGCGCATTGCCATCGCCCGGGCGCTCGCGCTGCAGCCGGAGCTGCTCATCTGCGACGAGGCGGTGTCCGCGCTCGATATGCGGGTGCAGGCCCAGATCGTCGAGCTGCTGCTGCGGCTCCAGGCCGAGCGCGGCTTCGCCATGCTGATGATCTCGCATGACGAGCGGATCGCCAGGCGGCTATGCGATACCGTGGCCGTGATGGAGCGGGGGCGCTTCGTCGAGCGCGCATCCGGCGGCCCGTCGCCCGAGCGGCATGCGGCCGGAGCGGCGGCAGGCTCCTCCGCGGCGCACTTATAAAGAAAAAAAGAAAGGATGAGTCATCGATGGCGATTGCCGATCTATTGGATACGATAGGAGACACGCCGCTGCTGCGGATACCGAAGCTCGGCCGTCCGGGCGAAGGCGAGGTGCTGCTCAAGTACGAGCGTTACAACCCGGGCGGCAGCGTCAAGGACAGACCCGCCAAGTATATTGTGGAGGAAGCGGAGCGTGCCGGGCTGCTGCAGCCCGGCGGCACAATCATCGAATCGTCGAGCGGCAATTTCGGCATCTCGCTGGCGATGATCGGCGCGGCCAAGGGGTACCGGGTCGTCATCCTGGCCGATCCAAAAACGACTGCCGCCAATCTGGCGGTCTTGCAGGCGTTCGGCGCGGAGGTGATCGTCGTTACCGAAAAGGACGATTGCGGCAGCTATCACAAAACCCGCATCGCCGCGGCCAACAAGCTGGCCGAAGAGCTGCCCGGCGCATACCGGCCCGATCAATGCTTCAACCTGCTGAACAGCGAGGCGCATCACGGCACGACGGCGCGCGAAATTGTGGAAGGCTGTCCGCCCGGTCTGGGCGCCTTCGTCACGGCCGTCAGCACCGGCGGTCAGCTCGGAGGAATCTCCCGGTATCTGAAGCGCCATGCGCCCGGCGTACGCATCGCCGGCGTGGACGCGGTCGGCTCGGCGATCTTCGGCGGCCCTTCAGCCGGCTACCGCATTCCCGGCATCGGACTCGGCTGGACGCCGACCAACATCGATGTCGAACTGGTCGACGAAGCGTACAAAATTCCGGACGAGCAGGCCTTCGTCGCGGCGCGGACGCTGGCGCGGCGCGAGGGCATTCTGGTCGGGCCCTCCAGCGGCGCTTGTCTGGTCGCCGCCCTCCATCTCGCGCAGCGGATGAGGCCCGGCGAATATGTCGTGTGCATGGTGGCCGACGGCGGCGAGCGTTACTTGCAGACGCTGTTCGACGAGGACTGGATGCGGGATCAGGGCTTCGCGCTGGAGGCGGAGCCGGAGCGCATCCGCACCTGGGCGAGCGAGCTGCGGCCGTGGAGCACGCAGAGCGCCGAGATGGCGAATTACCGGCATGAGCTGACGGAGGAGTTGGCTGTGCCGGCTTCCACGCTTCGGCAGAACGACGAGCTGCTCGGCCGCATGCGCAGAGAGCGGCTCGGATGAAGCGGAACCGGGCGTTAAGCGCGCCGTTTCTGCGTTTGTACGCGCTGACGCTGCTGTTTTTTAGCGCCAATGCGATGCTGACCGTGATCGTGCCGCTGCGCAGCGAGGCGCTCGGCGCGAGCGGCGGCGAGATCGGCCTCATTATGGGCGCCTACATGTTCACATGCATGTTCTTCCGCCCTTGGGCGGGACATCTGGTGCACAGGCACGGACCGGCCCGGGTGCTGCGGGTCCTGCTGGTGGTGAACGGCGGGGCGCTCATGCTGTATGCATTGAGCGGGCTGACGGGTTATCTGGCGGCGCGGGTGCTGCAAGGCATCTGCACCGCCTTCTTCTCGATGGCGCTGCAGATGGGCGTGATCGACGCGCTGCCGGAGGAGCAGCGCGCGCAGGGCTTGTCCATGTATTCGCTCTTCACGTACTTGCCGGCCGTGCTCGGCCCGCTGCTCGCGATCTGGCTGTGGACCTACGGCGGGATGGGCGGCTTCTCGGGCGTCATCGCGGTCCTGGCGCTCGGGACGGCCGCCCTCGGGCTGTTCATGCCGCTGCAGATGGTGCCGGAGCGGATGGCGGAGACCCTGCCGGAAGAGATTCGCGGCACGGCGCGCGATGAGCTGGCGACGAGCTGGCGCGGTTACCTTCGCACCCTCGGCGACAACCGAGCGCTGCGGGTCTGCGGGCTGCTGATGCTGCTTGCCTCGGTCGTGTTCGGCGCGGTGGTGACGTTCGTGCCGCTCTATGCGGCCGAGGTGACGCACGGGCATGCGGGCGTGTATCTGATGATCCAGGCGGCCGTGATCGTGCTTGCGCGCCTGTTGTGGAGCGGCCGCATGCCGTCGGACGGGCGCTGGCGCGGCGCGCGCATCGGCGGCATCTGCCTGCTCGGCGCGGCCGGCGCGCTGCTGCTGGCGCTTGGCGCCGTCGCGGGTCCGGCGCTGGGCCCGCCGGCATTCTACGCCGCGCCGGTGCTGATCGGCATCGCGCAGGCGCTGCTGTATCCGACCTTGACGACCTATCTGACGTTCGCGCTGCCCCGCGTCACGCGCAATGTCGGCCTCGGCCTGTTCATCGCCACCGCCGATCTGGGTATCGCGCTCGGCGGCATGGCGCTGGGCCCGCTGACCGATATCGTCTCCTACAGCGCAATGTACGCCGTCTGCGCGCTGCTGGCGCTGCTGGCGGCGTGCGCGGCTTGGCTGAGCGGGCGGGGACGTGTGCCGCTGGGCGCATCCCATACGCAATAAACGTAAAATATTGGAGCAATCCCGAAGGATTATGAACCTGTGAAGCGATTGCCGATCTTACAATGAAGCTACCACTTCAAAGGAGATGCGGCAGATGCGCAACTTGAAAAAACACAGGTTCATGTATATGATCCTCCTTCCGGGACTGCTCTATTTTGTTGTTTACAAGTATGTCCCCATGCTCGGGTTGATCATAGCCTTCAAAGATTACAAGCTGATGCTCGGTTTTTGGGATAGTCCGTGGGCCGGGTGGCACAACTTCACGCAATTTATGCAAGGCGTCTATTTTTGGGATATCATGGCCAATACGCTTCTGATCTCGTTGTACAAGCTGCTGTTCGGCTTCACAGCGCCGATTGTGCTGGCGCTGATGCTCAATGAAGTGCGGACGGAATGGTTCAAGCGCTCGGTGCAGACGCTCACGTACCTGCCGCATTTCGTCTCCTGGGTCATCGTATACGGGCTGATGGTGGCGCTGCTGTCGCCAGGCGACGGCCTCGTCAATCAACTGCTCCAGGCATCGGGATTTCAGACGATCGCCTTCCTGACCGAGCCGGAGTGGATCCGGCCGCTGATCGTGACCTCGGATGTGTGGAAGGAGACCGGGTGGGGGGCGATCCTGTATTTGGCGGCGCTCTCCGGCATCGATCCCAGCTTGTACGAGGCGGCCAGAATCGACGGCGCATCCAAGGGAAGACAAATCTGGCATGTGACGCTGCCGGGGATCCGCAACGTTATGATCATTCTGCTCATTTTAAAATTGAGCAATATTCTGGACGCCGGTTTCGATCAAATTTTTATGATGGCCAATGTCTTCAACCTGGAAAAGGCGGATATCATCGATACTTGGGTTTACCGCGAAGGCCTGGAGCGCATGAACGTCTCGCTGGCCACGGCCGTAGGCATTTTCAAATCCGTCATTGCATTCGTACTCGTCGTCGGCGCCAACAAGGTCGCCAAACGCTTCGACGGGCAAATCTGGTAAGGGGGCATGCGCATGTCAACGACAAGCAAGAGGGAAAAGCTGCTGCAGGGCGTCAATTACGCTGCGCTGCTGCTGGCCGGTCTGATTTGTCTGTTTCCGTTCTTTTATGTCCTGAGCGTCTCATTTACGCCTGCCGCCGAAGTGGTGCGCAGAGGGGTCGTGCTCATTCCGGAACAGATCACGCTCTACGCCTACAATCAGGTGCTGCAAGGCTATGGTCTCGGAAATGCGTACCAAGTGACCTTGTTCCGCACCCTGGTCGGGACGGGACTGAATCTGGTGTTCACGATTCTGATGGCCTATGCGCTTTCCAAGAAGAGCTTGCCCGGACGCGCGCCGCTGCTGATGATTGTCATCTTCACCATGCTGTTCAACGGCGGTCTCATTCCGACGTACTTGCTGACCCGCTACCTCGGTTTACTGGATACCGTCTGGGCTCTGATTGTGCCCGGCTTGATCAGCGCCTTCAATCTCATTATCGTCAAGGGCTTTTTCGAGCAATTGCCGCAGGAAATCGAGGAGTCGGCCAAGGTGGACGGAGCCGGGGACATGCGTGTCTTGTGGCGGATCGTATTGCCGCTGTCGATGCCGGTCATCGCGACCATCGGGTTGTTCTACGCCGTTTTTCACTGGAACAGCTACTTCGACGGCATCATGTACATCCGCGATCAGCAGCTGTACCCGCTGCAGGTGGTGCTGCGCAACATTTTGCTGAATTTCCAGACGCAGACTGCGGACGCCGTCAGCGACACGACGTTGCCGGCCAGCTTCCTGTCCATTCAGATGGCTGCGGTTATGCTGTCCACGGTACCGATCCTGCTCGTCTATCCGTTCCTTCAACGTCATTTCGCCAAGGGCGTGCTGCTTGGCTCGGTGAAGGGCTGACCGGGGTTATTGCGGGCCGGACGTCCGGGAATCGACAATTCTCGTAGCGTCTGGTCCGAATAATAGATTACAATATCATAAAGGAGAGGTCGATCCATGTCCCTATTTCACATGCGTTATCGCCAATGGCTGGCCGCTGCGACGGTCGCGGCGCTGCTGACGGGATGCTCATCCGGCAACACGCCCCGGAGCGAAGCTCCGCCCGCGAACAATGGAGAAGCGGAAGCGAGTCAGGATAGCGGGGCCTTCGCCAACAAGATGAAGCTGACGGTCTTCAATTCGGGCGCCTTCAATCCGGCCACCCCGATGCCGCCGCGAGAGGAGGATCCGATGAGGCAGATGCTCGAAGCGGCGGTCAATATCGAACTGGACTACGTCATCCCGGCGCCCGATCAGGCCGACGCGATGCTGAACGCCTTGATCGCATCCGGCGACATTCCCGATTTGATTTTTTTCAAGGATCGCGCAAGCGCGGTCAAGTATTACGAAGAAGGCGTGACGGCGGACATCGGCGAGACGCTGGCGCAGTATCCGGATTATGAGGCGCGCTTTACGGACCAGCAATGGCGCGATCTGATGTACGAAGGCAAGCAGATTGGCGTTCCCGCCTACGAGCAGGTGAGCGGCACAGTCGGATGGTGGCTGCGCCAGGATTGGCTTGACGCGCTCGGCCTGGATAGGCCGCAGACGACAGCGGAGCTGCTGGACGATATGAAGGCGTTTACGTACGACGATCCCGACGGCAACGGCGAGCAGGACACGTATGGCTTCGTGGCCGGCGTGGGCAAGGACGGCACCTTGGCGAATCTCGGCTGGGGCGAGGTATTCTGGCTGTTCGGCGCGCACCCGGAGGTGGTGGATGTCAGGGATGGCGAACTCGTCATCGGCGCGACGGACGACCGAACGTCGGAGGCACTGGCGTTCATTCGCGAGATGATCGATGCCGGCGTCGTCGATCCGGACTGGGTGTCGATCAACGATGTGCAGCAGATCAATCAGAAGATGTATCGCGGCAAGGTGGGCATGCTGATTTCCGGCTGGCGCCAGATGGAGCCTTCGAATCAGAAGAACATGGAGGAGATCGGCGGCAGCGTGCCGGAGTGGATTACGGTGCCTCCGGTCGCAGGGCCGTCCGGCGAACGCCGGCTCGGCAACGCCGCCGCGCAGAGCAACTCGTGGGGCGTCTCCATCAAGGCTGCGCGGGACGAGGCGAAGCTGGCGCGAATCTTTGCCTTTCTGCAATATTGGTACACCGACGAGGAAGCTCAGAGGGTATTCTCGTACGGCATCGAGGGCGTTCAGTGGAATCTGATGGACGGCGAGATCGTCAAGGTGACCGATGAGGACACGCTCAATAACTACCGCTGGACGTCGAATTATTACATGCCGCGCCGCGGCGACGACCCGCTGTATTTCAACTTCCAGAATCCGGACACCGCAGGCTACCATCAAGTGAACATCGATCATGTCATGCCGAATCCGGCCAATGCGATTGTCGTCCCCGATCCGGACGATCGGCTGTATGCCGACCGCCAGAAATATGTGCGTGAGTCGCTGCTGCGCTTCATGACCGGACGCGCCCCGCTCGACGAGTGGGAGGCCTACAAGGAAACGCTGGAGAGCAAGTACGATTACGGCGCATACCGGGATTATGTCGAGGAGCTGCTGCGCGCGAACGAGGTGCTGTAAGCCGAAGCGGGAGGCGGCGAAGCGCCGTATGCGCCCCGGGAGGAATGAAGGATGCATCTGCGGTTCAGCAGCCTGACGTTCAAGCTGTTTGTCATTTGCTTCGTATTCGTGCTGTGCTGCACCACGCTATTGACGCAACTGGCCTATGTCATCGTCAAAAGCGAGATCGGTAAAAACAATGCGTACTACGTGGAAGAGATCCTGTATAAAGTCGATGAGTACCTGGAGCTGAGTCATACTTCCCTGCAGACGTTGCTGCTGGCCGTCCAGTCCGCATACGACAGCGGGATGGATACCTCCTCCGAGCTGCAGCCGATCATGCAGCGGCTGTACGAGCTCAATTATAATTACATTCATAATCTGTATCTGATCTACCCGGATCGATCGATTGAAGGGACGTCTGTGCTCTCGCGCGTGTTCAACGAACCGTTGCCCGAGCGCGCGTCCCTGCTTGCGCTTGGCCGGCAGGACCACTTGTCCGTCGCGGCCAGTCCGACCTACCGCTCGACCTATTCCGATTGGACGGTGACGCTCGTCAAAGCGCTCGGCACACCCGACGACTCGCTCGTGGCGGCGCTGGATATGGACCTGCGCCGCATCGAACAGAGGCTGCTGCAGATCAATCGGGAGAACGGGCTGAACATTGCCATCGTGGACGCCGCAGGCCGACTCGTCGCAGGACAGGCCGGCTTGCAGGGTCTGCTGGACGAGCAAGCGCGAATCTTGCGTCTGGCGTCCTTCACCTCGTCCGAGCTGGTCAACCGGCACGAATCGTTGTTGCGCACGACGGCTGCCGATGGCCAGGCGATCACGATCCGCAAGCACGCCTCCGCCAAATTCGGCTGGTCGATCCTCGCCATCGACGACGAGCGCCTGCTCGCCCGCTCGCTCACTCCGATCCGCATGTATTATATCGGGTTCCTGATCGGCGGCGCCGGCGTCAGCCTGCTGACCGCCTACGTTGTAGCGCGCTACCTGCGCGGCCCGCTGATGCGGATCATGGAGCGCATGAATCAGATTCGGCTCGGCAAGCTCGATGTGTCTGTGGCGATGCGGCGCAACGACGAATTCGGCGTGCTCTCCACGACCTTCGACCAGATGCTCGGTCGCATACGCGAGCTGATGAGCGAGCTCCACGCCGAGGAAGCGCTCAAGCGCAAGGCGGAGCTGCAGATGCTCCAGGCGCAGATCAATCCGCACTTCCTGTACAACACGCTCGGTTCGATCAGCAATGCGGTGAGCCTCGGCAAGCTCGACAAGGTCGATCCGATTATCCAGGCGTTGATTCGCATTATGGAGTACGGGCTGAGCGATGCGGAGCACCCGGTGACGCTGCGCGAGGAGCTGGACAATGTCATGGACTACATGCATATTCAGCGTGTTCGCTATAACCGCGAATTTCCGCTTGTGCTGGATGTGCCGGACACGCTGGCGACGCTTCCGGTGATCCGGATGCTGCTGCAGCCGATCGTGGAGAACTGCATCTTCCACGGCTACAAGGGCGGACGCCTTGAGGGCGGTGTGCGAATCGCCGCACAGGCCGGACAGGGTACGCTCTGCATCACGGTCGAGGACCGCGGCGCCGGGATGGACGAGGCGAAGCGGGCCCGTATCCTGGAGCGCCCGCTGTCGCAGGGGCGTGCGCGGGACAGGATCGGCCTGGTCAATATCCATCAGCGCATTCGGCTCCGATTCGGACCGGCCTTCGGTCTGACGATTGCCAGCGCGCCGGGGGAGGGCACAGTCGTGCGCATTGCGCTCCCGTGGCCAGCATTCGAACATGGAGGTGAGTCGACCTGCGCATCTACCGTTGTCTGATCGTCGATGACGAGGATTTGATTTTGGAGCGCCTGACGCGTTTTTTTGATGGAGCGGGCCCGGAATTCGAGCAGGTCGGCAAGGCCTACTCCGGCGCCGAAGGATTGCGGCTCGCCGCGCAGCTCAAGCCGGATATCGTCGTGACCGATATTGTCATGCCGGAGATGGACGGCATCGCAATGATTGAACAGCTGCGCGAGCAGCATCCGGCGCTTCCCTGCATCATCCTTTCCGCTTATTCGGAATTCGCGTATGCCCAGCGGGCGATGCAGCTGAAGGTGAGCGATTACATCGTGAAGGTGCCGCTCGACGAGGCTGCCCTGCTCCAGGCATTGCACAAGGCAGCGAAACAAATGCGGGAGCAGGAGCATACCTCCGGCGAACTGCTTCGACTCGATCGGATGACGCGCAAAAACGCGCACCGGCTGCGCAAGCAATTGTTCGGCGAATTGCTGCGCGGCGAGCTGACGGCCAGGCAGCTCCCTGCCTGGAACGATGAAATGATGCTGGAGCTGCATCTGCCCGGCTACTGCGCGTGCCTCATTCGAATCGGGGACTACGCCGCCTTTCACCGGGACTACAGCAAGTCCGATCAGCGCGCTTTGCGCTACGCCCTGACCAATGTCGCGGAGGAGCTGCTGCAGGCGGCGGGTACGGGCTTCGTATTCGAGCATTCGTATGCCGCGCTGACCGGTTATGTCTCTTGGCCGCATCTGCATAGCCACGCCGAGCGGCTCAAGCGGGCGGGGGCGCTGAGCGCGGACATCATCAGCCGCGCCCGTCAATACTTGCGGATGCGCGTCAGTGTAGCATGGAGCGGTGTCTTCCAAGGCATAGACGGTCTGTTGCCCGCCTACAGGCATGCATGCCGTATTGCGGATGAGCTGTACTATGTGACCGGCGAAGGCCTCACGCTGCTGCCCGGTGATCAGCCGGCGCCCGGCCATGCGCCCGAGGCGGAGTCTGAGCTCCGCAGGCGGCTCGAGCACCTGCTCGCCGCGGTCAAGGCGGCGGGCGATCAGCAGGCGATTCGCGCGGAGCTGTTGGCGATCGCGGATCGCATCCGGCAGGTGCGCCTGCCCGTCCAGCGCGCGGGGGCGCTGTTGCGCGAGGCGGCCGACGACCTGGCGCTATGGAGCCCGGCTGTCGCGGCGCGGCAGCTTGAGACGTCATGCTGGCAAGTCGGCATCTTCGCCCTGCTTCGGCTGCACGAGCAGGTCGGTTTGCTGGAGGAGCTGATTCGCGAGCTGTTCTTGCGCGGCGAAGCGTCTGACCGTCGCGAGCTGCAGCAGGCCAAGGCGTTCATTCGCAGTCATCTGCGGGAGCGCTTGACCTTGCGCCAGGTGGCCGATGCGGTAGGGCTGTCCCCGAATTATTTCAGCGCGTTGTTCAAGCGCGAGGAGCAGGTGAGTCTGGTCGAATACATCAACCGGGAAAAAATCGCGCTTGCCAGCGAGCTGCTGATGCAGCGCGGTTGGAGCAACTTCGAGCTCAGTGAGTATGTAGGCATCGGCAACGAGCGTTATTTTTGCACGCTCTTTCGGCAATATACCGGCGTCTCTCCCCAGCAATTCCGCAAGAAAGTCAAGCGCGTGTAATGCCTTAATAATTTGAAGGAACCTCGTAAAATATCGGAAAGCGGAGCTATTGCCGCGTGCTAGGATAGAATCAGAAAGAAAGGAGGCAGCCATGTCGAAACGACCCAACATTGTTCTGATCGTCGCCGACGATCACCGCCACTCGGCGCTCGGCGCGGCCGGTCTTGAGCCGGTGCGCACGCCGGTGCTGGACGCGCTGGCGCACAGCGGCGTATGTTTTCGCCAGTCGCATATGCACGGCGGCGTGCTGCAGGCGGTATGCGCACCTGCGCGCGCGGCGCTGCATACGGGGATGAGTCCGTTCCGGGCGGCACAGAGCGCTTGCGATGTGGATTCGCAAGGCGCGATGTCGATCCGATCGCAGTGGCCGCCGAATCTCGCCTCCGCACATCCGTTCGACAACGGGGAGCTCGGCGTGCGCGACGAGCAGCTGCTGGTCAGTCCGCTCCGGGAGGCGGACGTGCGTGAGGAGCTCGCCGCCTACTACGCGATGATCTCGCATCTGGATGCGCAGATCGGCACGGTCCTGGCGGCGCTCGAGAGTACCGGCCAGCGTGAGGAGACCGTTGTCGTCTATACCGCGGATCACGGCATCGCGCTCGGCAGTCACGGTCTGCTGGGCAAGCAGAATCTGTACGATCACAGCGTCCGCATTCCGCTCATCGCAAGCGGTCCGGGGCTGCCGCAGGGCCGGACGGTCGAGGCCTATACGTGCACCTGCGACCTGTATCCGACGCTATGCGAGCTGGCCGGCGCGCCTGTGCCGGACACGGTGGAGGGACGGAGTCTGCTGCCGTTCGCCGAGGGACGGCGGGAGGCGGCGAGGCCGTATGTCGGTGCCGCCTATCGCTATCTGCAGCGGATGATCAAGGCGGACGGCTGGAAGCTGATCCGATATTGGCAGGATCCGCATACCGGAGCGGGCACCGATCGGGTCCAGCTTTATCATCTGGACGAGGACCCCTGGGAATGCCGCGACTTGGCCGCGGACCCGGGGCAGCGGGGGCGGGTCGCGGAGCTGAGCCGTGCGATGAAGCGCTGGCTGGCAGAGACGGGAGATCCGCTGCTGGATTATTGGACCGCAATCAGCATGGAGGAGGCGCTATGACGACGACACCGGATGTACCTTCATATCTCAAAGGTTACGAGAGCCTGTACGCGCGCAATCCGCGGGAGGCCGCACTGGCCTGGTTCCGCAATGCCCGCAGCGGCCTGTTCATTCACTATGGCCTGTACAGTCTGCTCGGACGCGGCGAATGGGTGATGTATCACGAGCGGATCCCGGTCCGCGAATATGAGCGGCTGCAGCGGCAATTCACGGCCGAGGGCTTTGATGCCGATCGAATTGTCGATCTGGCCGTGCGCGCCGGCATGTCGTATATCGCGTTCACGACGCGCCATCACGACAGCTTCTGCCTGTTCGAGAGCGCGGCGACCGATTACCACAGCGGCCATTCGCCGGCCGGACGCGACCTGGTCCAGGAGCTGGCCGAGGCGTGCGCGCGCAGGGGCGTGGGCCTGTTCCTGTACTACAGCTACGGCGCGGACTGGCATCATCCATACTTCGTGTCCAATGCCTCGGGCGTGCTGTGCGCGCGTCCGGAATACGAGCGCGACGAGCCGGCGTATCTGCTGCGCGACGAGCGCGAATTCGAGCGCTACATCGCCTTCATGCACGACCAGCTACGCGAGCTGTTGACCGGATACGGTCCGGTCGCGGGCGTGTGGTTCGATCTCATCTCGGCTTGCTATTATCGTCCGGACCTGTTCCCCGTCGCCGAGACGTATGCGCTCGTCCGCGAGCTGCAGCCGCAGTGCCTGATCTCGTTCAAGCAGGGCGTCACGGGAGACGAGGACTACATGTCGCAGGAGATGAGCTTCGTCCCGCTGGAAGAGCGGCTGCGCCGGGGAGGGGCCGACGAGCAAGCGATCGCGCTCTCCAATCGCGTCTGGCGCCGGCACGAGACGAAGTGGAACGAGGTGTGCACGATCCTGCAGCGCAAGGGATGGGGCTACGTGAAGGACGAGCCGCATATCGGCGCCGACGAGGCGTGGGAGCGGCTGGCGTATGCCGGTGCTCACCGCTGCAATCTGCTGCTCAATACCGGGCTGCTGCCGGACGGCGCCGTCCATCCGCAGGACTGCCAGACGCTGCTGGCGCTCGGCGAGCGCGTGCGCAAGCGCGGCTGGCCGGGGGCGACGAGCGATTCGACTCCTCCCGCGGCGGACGATACCGGAGCGGGAGCGGTCTGATGGAGGAGGGGACAAGATGACAGCCAAGCCGCATCTCATTCTGTTCAACCCCGATCAGTGGCGCGGGGACGTCCTCGGTCACATGGGCGATCCGGCGGCCGCGACGCCGCATCTGGACCGTCTGCTCGGCGAGGGCGGCGTATCGTTCCGGCACGCCTATACGCAGAATCCGGTCTGCACGCCCAGCCGCTGCGCGTTCATGAGCGGATGGTACCCGCATGTGCGGGGACACCGCTCGATGTTCCACATGATGGGACCGGACGAGCCGGTGCTGCTACGCCATCTCAAGGACAACGGCTATTACGTATGGTGGGGCGGCAAAAACGATCTCGTGCCGTCCGATGCCGACTTCAGCCGCTATTGTGACGTCAAGCACGACCCTGGACCGGTGCGGGCGATGTTCGCGATGGATCGGGAACGCCAGTGGCGGGGCAGCCCGGAGGGAGACGCATATTATTCCTTCTACGTCGGCCGGCTGGAGGCGGAGCGAGAGAGCGGTACGTACCCGGACAGCGATTGGGCGCATATCCGCGAAGCCGTGCGCGTCATCCGCGATCGGCCCGCGGACCGTCCGCTCTGTCTCTATCTGCCGCTGACCTATCCCCATCCGCCCTATGCGGTGGAGGAGCCGTGGTTCAGCCTGATTGATCGCGATCGGCTGCCGCCGCGCCGCGTCCTCGAAGCGGCAGCGCTGCAAGACAAGCCGGCGATGACGCGCGGCCTTCGCGAGGCGCTCGGACTGGGCGGCTGGGACGAAGCGCGGTGGCGGGAGCTGAGGGCTACGTATTACGGCATGTGCGCTCGGGTCGACCATCAGTTCGGCATGCTGGTGGAGGCGCTGAAGCAAGCGGGCATCTACGAGGACACGGCGATCCTCGTCTTCAGCGACCACGGGGATTACACCGGTGATTACAATCTGGTGGAAAAAGCGCAGAACACCTTCGAGGATTGCCTGGTGCAGGTGCCGCTGCTGATCAAGCCGCAGCGCGGCATTGACGTCAAGCCGGGCATTCACGAGGCTCTGGTCGAACTGATCGATCTTCCGGCGACGGTCGCCGAGCTGACCGGGCTGCCGCTCGATTACACGCAGTTCGGCCGCTCGCTCGTCCCGCTGCTGACCGGGGAGGCGGCAGAGCACCGGGACGCCGTATTCGCCGAGGGCGGCCGCTTGCCGGAAGAGACGCACTGCATGGACGTGACGCCGGAGAACCAGGACCCGGCCTTCCTCTATTACGCTCGGGCGCAGTTGCATCGCAGCAGCGGTCCGGCGCATATCAAGGCGACCATGTGCAGGACCAAGGCGTACAAGTATGTGCGGCGACTGGCGGAGAAGGATGAGCTGTACGACCTGGCGCGCGATCCCGGCGAGCTGGTCAATTGCATCGATCGTCCGGAATACGCCGGGGCTGTCATGCAGATGCAGCAGCGCATGTTGCGCTATTACCAGGAGACGAGCGACGTCGTGCCCTGGCAACCATCACGGAGGTGAAGGCGATGCATCAATCGAAAAAATGGCGCATTCTCTTGCTTGCGACCGTCGCCGTGCTCGTGCTGCTGCTCCAGCGGCACGAGGCGGCCGCGGCTCTGCCCGCAGACGAGTATGTGCTGGTCCCGGAGGTCAGCGACGAGTTCGACGGCTCCGCACTCGATACCGGCAAGTGGCTCTACCGCAAGGACACGCGCTTTTTCGGGCGCAATGTCCCTGAAAATGTAAACGTTCTCATCGATCCGGATGAGCCGGCGACAAGCGCGCTGCGGCTGACCTTTGATCAGGCCAATCAGCCGAACGGCGGCGTGCCGTATACGAGCGGCGGCGTCATCAGCAAGGAGCTGCTCGGCTACGGCTATTACGAAATCCGGGCCAAGCTGTGGGCGGACGGAAACGGACTGCATCAGTCCTTCTGGAACATGGGGCTGAACTACGCCGCGGATCATGCCAATTACTTGCCGTTCATGAACATGATCAACGAGATCGATATGTTCGAAGTGGACTCGGACAGTCCGACCGAGCTGTACGCGACCTCGCATTATCACCATGTGCCGTATGGACGGCATGTCAAGCCGGAGGGCAGCGAGTCGATCGTCGCCATCGCGGACCCGAGCGCCGGCTACCGCGTATACGGCTTCGAATGGCTGCCGGATCGCGTCGTCTGGTACGTCGACGGGGAAGTGATCAAGACGTATCCGTATCAGGGGCCGCATGCGATGCAGAATCTGTGGATTACGGCCCTCCAGTTGTCCCACGACGCGCTGGAGGTGGATAATGCCACGCTGCCTGGCCATATGTGGGTCGATTACTTCCGGTATTATCGCAAAGCACAGGCCGATCTCATCCAGCCTCCGCCCCGCGCGATCCTGATCGACAACGCGGATGCGGCGTATGCGGAGAGCGGGACGTGGAGCGGGAGCGATATCCCCTTCGGCTATGAAGATCGCGCGACGCGCCAGTCCAACGACCCCGGAGCCGAGGCGAGCTGGGACGTCAATGTGGAGGCGGGCGAGTATGAGGTGTTCCTCTGGAATCCGAGCTACTTCGACAATACGTCGGCAGCTACCGCTTACACGGTGAGCCACAGCGGCCGGACGGCGAGCGGCATCCTTGACCAGAGCGCCGCCGGACAGAATTGGGTCTCGCTCGGCATCTATGCCTTCGCGGGCGAGTCCGGCGAAGCGGTGGCGATCGCCAAGCCGGACGACGACGGCCGCTACATCCGAGCGGACAGCGTCATGCTTGCCCCCGTGGCCGCGCTTGCTGCGCATGAGCAGCCGGGCGCGTACGCCGAGCTCGAAGGAACCTGGGGCACATCGACTGCGGTCGCCGGGTGGGATGGCGGATTGAGCCGCTATGCGTCCGGCCGCGCCTCGGCGCGCCTGTCGCCGGAGGTCGCCGCGCCGGGCACATATGCCGTGCAGGTATGGCTGCCCGTACATGCCAACAATTCGACGTCGGTCACCTACAGCGTCTACGCCGACGGTCAGAGCGGCGAACGCGTCGTCAATGCCGCGCAGGGAAGCAGCCGCTGGCTCGATCTGGGGACGTACACGGTGCAAGAAGGCGAAGTGCGAGTGGAGATCGCCAATGCGCTCGGCTACGGGGTCGTGCGCGCCGATGCGGTCAAGCTGATCCCGTCCGTGCCGCAGGACGCCGTGGCGCCTGCCCAGCCGCAAGGTCTCGACGCGCAGGCGAGTGTAGACGGGACGAGCGGCAATTACAGGATCGCGCTGGACTGGGCGGATAATACGGAGGACGATCTGGCCGGGTATATCGTGGAGATGAACGGCTACCGCATCTACCAGACGCTGCGTCATCGCTCCCGGGCCACATTGGAGAGACTGCTGCCGGATCATACCTTTGCTGTGGCGGTGCGTGCCGTCGATTATTCGGGCAACGTCTCCGCGCCGGCCGTGCTGTCGGTCACGAGCGCCAGCGACGCGACGCCGCCCGCCGTGCCCGGCGGCGAACTGACGGCCCGTCCCGGCGCCAGCGGTACGCTGCTGGCCGAGCTCGGCACACTGGGCGATTATTGGCGGGCGGCCAACACGGAGTATGACTTGCAGGGCTATTACTACTATGTAGACGGCGTCCGGCACAACAGCACGCCCGTGGGACGGACCTACACGGTGGATGGACTGACGAACGGCAAGCGATACGCCATCACCGTGACGGCCGTCGACATGGAGGGCAATGAGTCGGCGCCGACCGCAGCGGTCAATGCCGCACCGATCGAGCAGCATATCGCGGCCTATGCGACCGAGCTGTCCGGGTATACGCGCGGCGGCGATTGGATCAAGTGGTGGCAGCGCGGCGAGTTCGGACGCGTCACGGTGACGCAGCAGTACGGTCCGGACGCGTACTTCGAGTGGGCGCCGGTCACGGGCGTCGAGGCCAAGACGTATGAGGTGTGGGTCTGGAATGCCAGGCATATGGAGGGCACGACCGCAGCGAGGTACACGATTGCCAACGGTACGGATACGGTGGAGGTGATGCGCAGCCAATTCGGCAAGACGCCGGACAGCGGCTGGGACTATCTGGGCACGTTCGCCTTCTCCGGCACGGAAGACGACCGGATACGCGTCCGCAAGGATCCGTCGGATCCCGACGCTTCGACTTATCTGCTGGCCAATGGCGTCAAGCTGGTGCCGGTCGCGCCGATCACGATTGACTACGGCGATTCCGGCTATCTCGAGCAGGGGGGCTGGCATGCCAGCGGCCTCGCCGGACACGACGGAGACGGCTCGCGCTATGCCGATCCTGGCAGCGCCGGCAGCGCCTCGGTCAGATGGACGCCGACGATTGCCGCGGCGCGGATGTATGATGTCTATCTGTACAAGGTGACAGGACCGGGCTCCGATCCGGCTGCGGAGGTCAAGGTGCACTACGACGGCGGCGAGTCGGTGCACCAGCTCGATCACGTCTCGGGCGACTCGGAGTGGGTGTATCTGGGACGCTATCCGTTTCGCGCGGGAGAGGAAGGGTATGTGGAGAGCTCGCTTCATACCGACTGGGCGGTTGCACGGGCCGATGCCGTCCGCTTCGAGCCGGTGGAACGGCCGATCATTGTGGACAATGGCGATGTCGGCTACAGCGAGAGCGGTTCGTGGCAATCCAGCGGACTGACGGGCTACAACGGGACCGGCACGCGCTTCTCCGCCACGAGCACTGTGCAGCAGCACTCTGCCACCTGGCGGCCGGATTTTCCGGGAGACGGCCTGTATACGGTTTCGATCTACCAAGTCGTACACGCCACCTCGGATCCGAACACGCTGATCGAAGTCGTGCACAGCGGCGGTACGGATACGCATGTACTGGATTATAGCGCAGGCAGCTCGGGCTGGGTGGAGCTGGGGACGTATGCGTTTGACGAAGGCGAACAGGGCTATGTCCGCCTGTGGCACCAGACCGCATGGAGAAATGCCCGTGCCGACGCGGTCAGATGGGAGCCTGCGGCTCCGTAACTGCCGCAGCTATGGCACGCCGCGAGTCGATCAACTCGGTCCGATCCGGTCCGGTCAGCAGGTCTGGTTGTGTGTACATTATTCAACTTCTTATGTATGACCGCAGGGCAGCCCGCATGGGGCTGCCCTTGCTCGTGTCCGGCAATTCACGCATCCGGCGCTGTTCGATCATGCCGCCTCTGCGCTCCGCCAGCCATTGAATGCATCACGCGCCGACTGGCGCTCCGCCAGACAATGCTTCCCGTCACAGATGCCGCCGCTGTCCTCAGATCATCCCCCCGCTGCGCTTGATGTTGTCGAGCAGCCGCGTCTTGGAATCGTTGAGATGCGTCTCGATCGCCTGGCGCAGCGGCTCGCGCTCGCCCTCGCGAACCGCGTCGACGATGGCGTGATGCTGCTGCTGCGCGCTTTCGACCATCTCCTTGGAGATGAGCGCGTTTTTGGCAGCGAGGAAGCGGTAGTCCATCAGCGCCTGGTAGATGGTTTTGTTTTTCTCGTTGCCGCCGAGTCCGATGAATTCGAGATGGAAGGCCAGGTTCGCGTTCGCGTGCAGATTGGAATCGAAGGCCGAGGTGCGAATGCGCTCGGACGTCTGCGCCAATATCGAAGTCATGCGGGCCAGCGGCTCCTCCCGCTGTTCCCGTCCCACGGTCGGCAATCGTTCGATCACCCAGAATTCCAGCATCAGCCGCGTATCCATAATGTCCAGCAGCGCTTGCTCGTCGATTGCATTGACGAAGGTGCCGACTATGGAGACGGTTTTCACCAGCCCCTCCATCTCCAGCCGGTTCAGCGCATCGCGGATCGGCGTGCGACTGACGCCAAGCTGCTCGGCCAGCTCCGGAATGGACAGCTTCTGATTCCAGTCGGCCGGCTTCCCGCAGTACAGCTTCGGCGCCGCGGTGGAGCTGGCGCCGCAGGTGCGGGCAGGCGGCTGAGAGCGGGCCGCACGGTTGGAGAAGGAAGCTGTCTGCGGATCGTCGAATAATAAAGCTTAGCAGCGCATGGGCGCTGCCCGCCAACTTTCATGAAGGAAAGGCAGGGACGTATAGTGACCGATCCGCAGCCCCTTATCGCAGACATTCGCACCCGCTTTGGCCGTGTGGTCACGGACGTGCGCGTGCTCCCGCAAGGCTGGCTCAATGTCAAGTGGCGAATGGACTCGGCCGAGGGGCCGATGTTTGTCAAATCCTATCATCCCGAGCGCTACAAGCTGCACGCGAAACCGGATAGACGGCGTGCGATCGCGCGCACGCTGGAGCTGCAGCACGGGCTGCATGCGGCGGGCGTGCCCTGCCCGGGTGTGTACAGGCACCGCGAAGCTTATCTGCATGAGACCCCGTGCGGCATGATCTATAACGCGATGGATTGGACGGAAGGGCAGTCGGTGGTCGCAGGGAGCATGAGCGAAGCGCAATGCCGCTCGCTCGGCGCAGCGACGGGGCGGATGCATCGTTGGCTTCGCAGTCGCGCGCTGCCGAATAAGCCGGTCTGGACGCCTGACCCATCCGCTTATTGGCTAGGCTGGACTGCCAATCGCGAAGCGGCGGAAAGGGCAGGCGACGAGCTCGCGCTGCAGTGGATCGAGCGATCCGGGCGCATTGTTTCCTCGCTGGATTTCGCTTGCTTCGAAGATTGTCCGAGCGGTTGGCTGCATTGGGATTTGTGGGCAGACAATCTGCTGGTGGATGGCGATCGGTTGTCGGGGATTGTCGATTTTGACCGGATGGCTGCCGCCTATCCGGAGATCGACGTGGCGCGGGCGCTGCTTTCTGTTGGGCTGCAGGACGGCGGACTGAGAGCGAATGCGGCTCGCGCATTCCTTGCGGCTTACCGCGCGACCGCCGGACCGGATGCGCCACGGCTGGTCGTATCTCGGGCGCTGCGACTGCTGTATGTGATCGAGTCGCTGTGGTGGCTGCGGACGGAGGTGCGCCGCGAAGGCGAGTTGCGCAGCCTGTTGCGGCGATTCGTGGATGAGTTGCACTGGATCGAGGACAATTGGGAGGCGATTCCGGATCAGGTGGACGGGCTATGAGCTATGAAGGTCGGGCGGCCAGGCCAGGCCAGGTGTGGTGGACACACCGAAGCGCAGGCCAAGTGTAGGCCGGGTGTGGACACGCCGAAGTGGGAGTGGTGGATGGATCTGGACGCCCGCGTCCGCTGCGGCTCCCGGGTTATCCGCGCCGGGCGCTCGGTAATGGCAACACGCAAGCAAGCCCCCCGTCGCAAAGGACGAGGGGCTTGCTGCGTTTCGTTACGCCTGCTTGTGCTGCAGATCGCCGCCGGGGGTGCGGGTTTTACCCTTGCGCCCGGTCAGCTTGTCGAACTGGGTGTGCAGCATCGGCAGGACGTAGCGGTCGAGTCCGAAGCGTCCGGCGTTGGCGCCGCCCACCAGGACGAGCGTGCCGAGCAGGATCAGCCACGGGTTCGTGCTCACCGTGCCGGCGAACATGAACATGAAGTTCATCATCATCCCGAAAAATGCGGCCGTCACGGTCAGGGTGCCGAGGATGAGGCCCAGGCCGACCAGCATTTCGCCCCACGGCACGAGCACGTTGATCAGCTTCACATTGGGCAGCGCGAAATGTTCGATGAAGGCATTGTACGTCGGGTAGGCGATTTCGCCGGTGCCGCCGCTCGTGACCGGGTTGGTGACCGCATTGTTCAGATAGCCGCTGGCGTCGAATCCGCCGCCGGTAATTTTGCCCCAGCCCGAGGTCAGCCACTGCCAACCCAGCATCACCCGCAGCACAGTCAGCAGTCCGGCGGCCCAGCGATTTTCTCTCCAGAATTTCATTAACATTTTACTCACTCCCCATTTTATTTGACTCGCGTTGCATGCCATACATCAGCTCAGTCGGTGGTGCATTGTACAATCGCCGTTCGCTTCGCAGCCGTTCAGTCGCGGCAATTGCCGCCCTTGCAATCGGCGCAGCGGCATACACTGCCTTGTGATGCCCGACCATTCTCGGCGGAGGCGGCGCGTTCCTCGTCTTGATTCCCCGGCCGCTGAGCCGCAATCTCGCGTGCCAGATTGCCTGGAGCGCCGGTTCGCTGCAGCCGTCCTTCGTTCGTCTCGCGCTTCATGTTTCGTTCGCCCCTCTCTCGTTCTTGTTGGCTTAATCATACGCCTCGGACAGGCCCGCTGCATATCGGGGGGCTCCCCCATCTTGGCGGCAGGGGAATTCCCTGAGATCGGCTTCGCTGCACCCCGGAATTCAGGGAATTCCCCGACATACAACGCGCGCGCATGCGTTTACAATAGACATAGGAAGCGTGTGTCAACGGCAGGAGGAAGGAGTAGATCGTGATGAAGGATCGCGATGTGTCAGACTTAGGCGCCTATATAGAAGAGGTTCGACAGCGGACGGCGAGCGACTTCGCAGCGCTGGCGCTTCCGCTGCCCGGCGGCGGACGGTACAGCTGGCAATATGCGAGCGGCAACCTCAATATGCGCTATCGTCAGATGCTGGTGCGACGCGGCAAGGGGCTGCCGGGCAGAGCGCTGCTGCTCGATCGTCTCGTCGTGTGGGACGGCAACGGGGACGCCGGCGAAGGACATCTGGGCGACAGCCCGATCGTGCTGGCGGAGCGGCTGCTCGCAGCGGCGGCGTTGCCCTTGCCGCTCGTAGCGGACCGGCGCGCCGTGCTGCTGGCCGGACTGCGTACGCCGGGCTGCGAACTGACCGCATGGCTGCTGGAGCTGGCGGTGCAAGCGGACCGGCTGACCGCCAGGCTCGGCGCACTTGAAGCTATCGAGCCGCGAACCGGCGAGCGCGCGTAGCCGGATCGGGCGAGATCTGATATGCTAATGCCAGCAGGTCAGGCGAGTGTGTGGTATAGAGGAGGAGAGCGAGGCAATGATCAAGCTGTGCATCGTGGACGACCACGCGATGGTCCGGTCCGGGCTCAAGCTGCTGCTGCATGAGAAGGAGGAGATCCGCGTCGTCGGCGAGGCGTCCGAGGGCGAGGAGGCAATCGCGCTGGCGCGACAGCTGCGTCCCGACGTGATGCTGATGGATCTGAGCATGCCGCACGGCAAGGACGGAATGGCGGCAACCCGCGAGATTCGCCGGGAGGTGCCGTCGGTGGAGGTGCTCATCCTGACGATGCACGACGACGAGGAATATCTGTTCCGTGCGATCCAGGCGGGCGCTTCCGGCTATATTCTCAAAAATGCGCCGCACGAGGAGCTGCTGACGGCGATTCGCATGGTCGCGGCGGGCAGCGCATACTTGTATCCGACAGCGACCAAGCGACTGATGCGCGAGTATCTGGAGCAGGCGCACACTGGCGGACCAGAGGCGGCGGGCCCGCTGTCGGAGCGCGAGAAGGAGATCGTCGCACTGGTGGCGAAGGGATACAGCAACAAGGAAGTCGCGGATCAACTCGTGATCAGCGTCAAGACGGTCGAGTCGCACAAGGCGAATATTATGGAGAAGCTCGGCCTGAAGACCCGGCCCGATCTGGTCAAGTATGCGATGGAGAAGGGGCTGCTGCACTTTGAATAATCCGGGCTGGGGCGAGAAGCGGCCGGATCTCTTGCGCCGTCAGGTGGAGGAGCTGGTCGCCGGGCTGGACCGCGGGCTGGCGGACGAGGCGTTCAAGACGAATCTCAAGCATGCGCTGCTGCATCTGTCCGATCTCAAGTTCGCGCTCAACGAATCGTCGATCGTCGCGGTCACCGACCGCAGGGGCTTGATCCAATACGTCAACGACAAGTTCTGCTCGATTTCGGGCTACAGCCGCGAGGAGCTGATGGGCCGGGATCACCGGATTATCAACTCCGGGCATCATGGACGCGTCTTCATGCGCGAGCTGTGGCGGACGATCGGCTCCGGGCAGGTATGGCGCGGCGAGATCAAGAATAGAGCCAAGGACGGTACGTATTACTGGGTACACACCACGATCGTGCCTCTGCTCGGCGAAGACGCCAAGCCGTATCAATACCTGGCCATCCGCAACGAGGTGACCGAGCTCAAGCGCGTGCAGGAGGAGCTGCGTCACACGATGAACAAGGTGATGCACGTGCAGGAAGAGGAGCGCAAGCGGCTCTCGCGCGAGCTGCACGACGGCATCGGCCAGAGCCTGTTCTCGCTGCTGATTCAGATGGACAGGCTGCTGCAGGAGCGTGCCGACGACAAGCTGGAGGCGGTGCGCTCTCAGGTGTCGGAGCTGATCGAGGACGTGCGCAGCCTCGCCTGGGAGCTGCGGCCGTCGGTGCTGGACGACCTCGGCGTCGTCCCGGCGATCCGCACCTGTATCGAGAATTTCACCGAGCATTACGGCATCACGGTGCAGGCCGAGCTGCAGCTGAAGCGTCGGCTCGGTCCGGAGCGGGAGACGACGATCTACCGTACGATCCAGGAGGCGCTCACGAATATCGGCAAGTACGCCCATGTCGAGACGGCGCGCGTCAGCGTGCTGGACGGTCAGGGCGGGGTGCGCGTGCAGATCGAGGACGAGGGCGCGGGCTTCGTGCGCGAGCCGGGCGCCAAGGGGGTCGGGCTGCGCAGCATGGAGGAGCGGGCGCATGCCGTCGGCGGAAGGCTGTCGGTCGATTCGCGTCCGGGCGGGGGAACGTGCGTCACGCTGACGCTTCCTTAACCAACCCAACGAGAAAGGACAGATCATCCATGCAAGTCTCGCATCCGGTGGAAGAGATCGAGCCTGGGCCTGACGATTCGCAGGAGCAGTTCGAACCGTATAGCAGACTGGAGCGTACGGCGCGATATATGCGCAGCCACTACAAGGACCCTATCACCCGGGAGAAGCTGGCGGAAATCGCCGGCCTCAATCCGGAGCACTATTCGCGCAGATTCCGCCATTATGCAGGCGTCAGTCCCATGCAATATTTGACCAATCTGCGGATAGAGACGGCGAAGAGGCTCCTCAGAGCAGAGCGGCACAGCATAGCCGAGGTGGCGCGCTTGGTGGGGTATGCCGATCCGTACCATTTCAGCCGACGCTTCAAGCAGGCGACCGGCCGCTCGCCGAGCCGCTTCAAGCAGGAGGCTGTACCCCGGGTGCTCGCCCTGGCCGGAAGGGGACATTGTCTGGCGCTCGGCGTAGAGCCGGTCGCATGGGCGCAGGGGCAGTCCGATGCAGCGACCGATCCGTACGACGGCGAGCTTTCCCTCGATCTGATCATTACGGCGGATGCCCGGGAAGCCGAGCGCTGGAGCGCCGTGGCCGAAGTCGCAATGCTGGACCCGCTCGATGACCCGATTACGACGCAGTTGCAGCAGATCGCACGCATGCTCGGACGCAAGCGTGAGGCGGATGACTGGACGACGCGTTATACGCGATCCTGCGAGCGATTGCGGGAGAAGCTGTCCGCGACCATTGGCGACGAGCGGGTCGCGGTGTTGCGCGTACGCGAGCAACTGCTGCAGATTTACGGGACATTGAACATTGGGTATGTCTTGTATCGATCACTACGTCTTCGCCCGCCCGAGCGCGTCGCGGTTCAGAGCTTGTGCAATGCACATTTTCACTCCAGCGTCATCACCCCGGCGGAATTGGCGTATTACGATGCCGAGCATTTGTTTGTTCTCGTGCAGCCGGACGAGGGGGCGCTTCGACGGTGGAAGGAAATCGAGCACACGGCCCAGTGGCGCGAATTCACGGCTGTTCGGCGCGGCAATGTGCACCAGCTGGCAATTGCCGATTGGCTGGACAACGATCCTTCATCGCTGGAGAGACAAGCGCAAGAGGCGGCGGAGATACTGCTCAATAGCCGTTGAACGCTCGCCAAGTTGAGGCCTGTGCGGTGCTCGGTGCACCTCGTCCGCGCATAATTATCCATCCGGGGCGCACTACTTGTCCATGGAGGGTGACGCGCGTCTCGTTTACAATTGTGAATGAGGATAATTCTCATTATCAATTGATGCAACAGGAGGACGAAGAGGATGCACGGATGGAAAAAGACGATCATCGCACTCGCACTGATGGCGCTGCTTGTCCTGGCGGCGGCGGCATGCGGCGACAGCGGGCGGGTGACCGAGGCGCCGGACAAGAACGGCCAGGGCGCGGAGCAGACCGCTCAGACGAATAACGGAGGGGGAGCATCCGGAGAAGAAGTGGAGGCTGACGAGGCCGCTGAGTCCTCTACGGAGCAAGCAGGGGCTGATACTAAGCAGGTCACCGACGACCTGGACCGAGTGATCGAAGTACCGCTTCAACCGCAGCGCATCGTGGCCGGCGAATTTGCCGTCGAGCTGCTGGAGCTTGGGCTGAAGCCGGTCGGTGCGGGCAATAACAGCTTCAAAATTCCGTTTATTGAAGATAAAATGGAAGGCATCGCGCCTATTGGCGATCCGCCCGATGCGGAAGTGATACTCGACCTGCAGCCGGATCTGGTCATTGTGCCCACAGTCTTTCAGGAGATCTATCCGGAACCGATGAAGCAGATCGAGAAGATTGCGCCGGTCTATTACGTTTCCTTCGAGCAAGATCCGATCTACGGCATCTTCGTGCGGCTGGCGGAGCTGGTCGGCAAGAAGGACGAAGCGGACCGGTGGATTGCGGCATACGAGCAGGAGGCGGCGACGGCGCAAGGTCAGGTCGACGAAGCGCTGGGCGAGGAGACGGTGTCGATTTTCCGAGTGGAAAATGGACGGCTGCGCATTTACCTGAATCGCAATTTTGGCGGGTATGCGCTGCACAGCAGTCTGCAGGCGAATGCACCGGTCGCGGTAGCGGACGAGATCGCCGAACAGCCTTACGGTTCGGCGATTCAAATCTCGCTGGAGATGCTGCCGGAATACGCCGGCGATCGTCTATTGCTGATCGTGCGCGGCGAAGGCGACGATGCTGCCGCCATGACGGATATCGAGGAGCTGGAGCTGTGGAAGTCGCTGCCGGCTGTTCAGAACGGACAGGTGCACAAGCTGGACACGGAGACGTACTACGGCTCGGACATCGTCACCATCCGGGAAGGGATGAAGGCGATTGCCGCGATGCTCACGGGTCATTCCATTAACCCGTAGGGAATAACAATTTGTCCTTTTTTGGAGGCTCGTCGTGTTTTGAACCGAATGGCGAGGCCTCGGCGTACTTGCGATATTTCATTAGCTCCGTGACGGTGACGAGTCGGAACCCCCTTTTTTTTAATTCCGGCAAAATGATTTTTAACGCTTCGACGGTTTGGGTCGAGCCGTGCACATGATCGTGCATGAGTACAATATCGCCGTTTCGAGCATGTTTCAAGACGCGGTTGGCAATGGCATAGATGCCGGGGCTACGCCAATCCTTGGTGTCCTGATGCCAGGACCAGAGGACAATTGTATAGCCGCTGCGCCGCGCGGCCTTCAGGACGGCTTCGTTGAAGATGCCGCCGGGCGGCCGGAACCAGTCGCAACTCTGACCGGCGACCTCCTCAATTTTGGATTTGGTCGACTCGATTTCGCGGGCCAATTTATCGGCTGATATTTGGCCCGTAAAGAAGGTATGGTTGTAGGTGTGATTGGCCACCTCATGGCCTTCGGCCGCCTCGCGCTTGATCAGCTCGGCATAGCGGTCGATGCGATTGCCGACGACGAAAAAAGTGGCCGTGGCCTCGTATTGCTGCAATAAGTCCAGAATTTGCGGCGTCGTCCTGGCATTCGGGCCGTCGTCGAAGGTGAGGGCTATCAGCTTTTCGTCGGTCGGCACCTCCCATACCACCTCGCCGCGCGATTCGTAATAGGCGCGATCGCGCCTTACAGGCGCATCTGCGAATCCTGAGACAATGCCCGCCGCGAGCATACACGCGCATATGAATGGTACTCCCCGCCATATTCTTTTCAAGCTATCCCTCATTTCTGTAAAAAGTACAACATTTCGTATAGTATGGACTTCAAGAACAACAATTATGTTTTTGGATGTTGTCCAATTTCAGTTGCGTGCGGTTCAATCGTTGCTTTGTGATGTTCGAATGTTGTGGAGTATGGTACGATCTGAGTGACCGATTTTTCGTACATAAAGGAGTAGAGCATGACAGATTTGTGGATAACAGCCGCGCTTGCCGGGATTATTATCATCCTGGGTCTGCTATTCTTAGCCGCGCGTCGGCTTGGCAGGCGTCGATATCGGCCGTATGCGGACGATTATGACGTCGATTCCGTTCGGCTCAAGGACATCGATCGGATGGAGGATGGCTCCGCATTTGAAATGTATCTGTACCGGTTATTCCTGGAGCTGGGGTATGACGAGGTGTACAAAACGACCGGAAGCCGGGATTACGGGGCGGATCTGGTATTCACGGATCGCGAGGGCATCCGCAACGTCGTGCAGGCGAAGCGCTACGCCGAGGATCATCCGGTCGGCATCGGGGCGGTGCAGGAGGTCTATTCCTGTATGCGTTATTACAACGCCCGGAAGGCGATCGTAATCGCTTCTTCGACGTACACCGCGTCCTGTGAGACGCTGGCTGGCATCAACCATGTCAAGCTGCTCGACCGCGGCGACCTGGCGCAGATGATCGCAGACTTCCGGGCCGGCCGGCCGGAGGCGGTCATGAATCGCATCGAGGCGGAGCCGCGTCTGATCCTCGCATCCTGGAACGAAGCAACTGGCGGCGACGCTCAAGGGGCTATACGCAAGGACTACAAGGCGGAGGAATATGCGCAGCGGCTCGCCCGGAAGTAGATCGCTCAGGGTCGGTCGAGCGTCGGCGGGCGAGCCGGCAGATATGTCAGTCGCACGCGCGCCTGCCGCAAGGTGCTTATTCCTGACGACGGTAGGCTCCGGGGGCGATTCCGGCCTGTCGCTTGAACATGCGGCTGAAATAGGCGGCGTCGCAATAGCCGAGCTCCAGTGCGATCGTCTCGATCGGCGCATCCGTCGTCAGCAGCAGCTCCTCCGCGCGCGTCATACGAAGGCGGTGCATGTACGCAATCGGTGAAATCCCATAATGCTTGCCGAAGCTGGTAATCAGATGAGACGTATTGCGTCCGACCAGCGCCGCCAGTTCGTCGATTGTCAAGGGCGAGTTGAAATGCTCCACGATATAGTCCCGCACCTGCCGAAGGAGACGGGCCTGCGCGCCGCCGGCCGCGCCTGCGGCCTGCGCACGATGCACCTGCACGCAGACGTCTAGCAGCAGACTCTCGCACTGTGCGGCATGATACGGGTCCTTGCGGGTCCAGTGCTGATGCATCTGTGCGTAGGCTTGCTTCAGGTAAGGCGTGAGCGCGGCGATCCGCCACAGCTGCGCCGCTCCCGTCAGCTGTGGAAAATGGCGAAACAATCCGTCCCCGGTCCAATGCACCGAATACTTGATATGCGCTTCCGGCTGCGGCTCCGCCGAGCGCGGCAGCCCGGCCGGGATGAACAGCAATTGCCCGGTTCCAACCGGATAGCGATGCTCGCCGACTCGATACGTACAGCTGCCGTTGTCCATATACATGAGCAGATGATACGGCACATCGCGCAGGTCGCGGTACCCCTTCCACGCAGAGCCGTAGCTCAGTTGAATGACGTTTTTGATCTCCATCCCTTCATCGCTCTCCTCCCGCTGCTTCCCTCCCATTATAAATCCAAATAATATACAAGCCAATCCAAGTATCGTTTCTATTCCTTCGCAGACTTGGCTGTTATACTGCAGTCAAGGAACAAAATATAGTTCAATACATACGCGAAAAAGAGGTGGCTGAAATGTCGAATGAAACGGTGCGCGATTATACCGCGCTGCTGGAGCGCTGGGCCGGGACAGTCCGGAACGAATTGTACGAGCCGCAGGACCGACCCGAACTGGCCTGCTACGGCAGCGGGGAGAACGGCTGGGGCGTGCAGACGAATCAGAAAGCATTCGCGGCAATTGCTGCGCTCGCCGCATCTCCCGAGCTCGATGAGCAGCGCTGCGCGTTGTCCCGCGCCGAATTGAAAACGCTTGCGCTGCGCATGCTGCGCTACTCGCTGCAATCGCACATTGACGGCGACTATCATTGTGCGGACGGGCAGTCCTGGGGGCATACCTGGATCAGTGTGCTCGGCATCGAGCGGATGATGCACGGCGTCGATGCGCTGGAGGAGGAGCTGACGGAGGAGGATCGCGTGCTGCTGCGCCGCGTGCTGCTATCCGAATGCGACTGGCTGCTCGACCATTACGAGATCGGAGGAGGGCTGTATGCGAGGGACGGGCACAACAAGCCAGAGAGCAATTTGTGGAACGGCGCCGTGCTGCTGCGAGCCGCGCAGCGCTACCCGGATGGCGCGCGCGTCTCGGCGTACCGGGACAAGGCGCTGACGTTTTTGATCAATTCGATTTCCGTACCTTCGGATGAGCGGGATCATACGCTCACGGACGGCCAGACGACGGTCGCCGCACGCTTTGTGGGAGCGAATTTTTTTGAATCGATGGCGCTCAATCATCATGGCTACCTTAACGTCGGCTATATGGTGATCTGCCTGTCGAATATGGCGATGCTGCATTTCGATTATCGCCGCCGCGGTCAGCGTGCCCCGGATGCACTCTACCATCACGGAAGGGAGCTGTGGGAGCTTGTCAAGCTGTGCACATTTGCCGATGGGCGGCTGCTGCGCATCGGCGGAGACACGCGGGCGCGCTATACCTACTGTCAGGACTATGTCGTCCCGGTCTGGCACATGGCGCGCGATCTGTGGGCGGATCCGGACTGTGCGGCCTTCGAAGCCGGGTGGCTCGCGCTCGTACGAGCCGAGCAGGAGGCCGGCGAGGACGGCTCGTTCCTGGCGGCTCGCTGCGGGGCGTTGCGGCGTCAGTCGCCGCTCTATTACGCACGGCTCGAATCGGATCGCGCCGTAGCACTGTCGATGGGCCTCGCTTGGCACGGTCTGATCGGCGGCGAGCCGTTCGACGAGGCGGAGCCGCCCGCACCCGTCACGGTGCGGGATACGACTGGCGGCGATCCAGCCGTGCAGGGACAGGGCTGGCAGGACGAGGCGCACGGCGCCTACCTGCATGTAGGTCCGCGTCGCATCGCTTCATGGGTATGGGATGCGGCGGAGAAGCCGCAAGGCTTGTGCTTGCCGCCCGGCCGCAGCGATATGGCAGAGTGGAAGCACAATCTGTCGGTACGCATAGACGGCGTCGGCCGCATCACCGAACAGACGCTGGAGGGCCACGGCGGCTATCGCTTCGACGGCGGCTTCGCGACTTGGGGCAGCACGCTGCATCGCACGCAGGGGCAGCTCGCGGAAGGCCAGCAGGATCACGATATCGCCCGCAGCCGGATCGTCTGCGCGGCGCTGCCCGACGGCGCCACTATGGTTGTACTGCAGCAGGCGGTAGCGCTGGAGCGCCGCGTCTATGTGAATGCGATCCGGGGCCTGCATCTGCTGATGCCCAACGATCTATTCAACGGCGGCACGCGTACGTATTATACGGAGGACGAGGCGAAGCACGGGATGCGGCGGCTCTACCTGCCGGGGGCGGGTGCGTCGAAGACGTCGCAGGCTGCGCCGCATGGAGCAGTCCCGCCCGGGCGTGTCGAGGAGACCGTGCATACCGGCTCACGCTGGCTCAACGTCGACGACGAGCTCGGCGTGGCGGCGGCATACGGAGCGAGCGAGCTCTCGATTCATCGCCCGGCCTCTCGCCAGATTGGCCTTCGTGCCAAGCCGAACAATGTTGGCCTGGAGGGAATGCTCTACGCCGACGAGCTGTGCGGGCCGTTCTCGCTGGAGCAGCAGGCATTCGAGGCCGATGCGATCATGATAGACGCCGGATATGTACTGCGGGCCGGAGCGGACCGCATGGCGACGGCTGCTCTGGCCGCAGACGCCGACTCGCTGAGTCCTTCGGCGGACGGGCTCCGCGGCGTGCGCGTGTGCGGCGCGGATGGCCGGACCTACGCCGTCCTTGCCAATTTCGGCGCGGCGCCGGTCGTGCACCGCCTGCGAGGGGAGCGTGGCCGCGATCTGGCCGACGGCGCGTCGACGGCTACGGGGGGCCAGGGCGTGCTGGAGATTGCGGTGTCGCCCGGCACGGCACGGGTCATCGAGGTCGAAGCCTAGGACTTGTCTCCATTCTGTTTGTTTCCGACCAATCCATAGAAGAACAGCTTTGTGAGGTCGCCCGTCAGCTTTTGCAGCTGCGGGTAGGCCTCTTCTTTTTGCATATAGTCGCGAAACATTTGAATGAACACCAGCACTGACTCGTCCGACAATTCAGGATTGACCTCCCCTTCACGCTTGCCTTGCTCAATCAGCGCCATCAGCGTCGGCAAAATTTTTTCTTGCATCATGGTTTCCAGATGAGGGACGCCGGTCGCATATTTTTTCATGAAGTGCGTGAAGGCCTCGGGATGCAATTCGTTTGCGGTATTGATTTTGGCAAACATGATGCGTTTGAGCTTTGCGATGAACGGCATGTCGGCGCTCAGCATTTTTTCATACTCCGCCCAGATTTGATCGAGATAATGCACAAGCATTTCCTCGACGAGCTTTTGCTTGCTGCCGAAGTAATTGTATATGGTCACCTGCGAGGCGCCGGCCTGACGCGCAATTTCCGCGACGGACACTTTTTCGATGCCATAGGCCAGGAATAGCTTGAGTGCGCTGCGCAAAATGTCCTTCTTTTTCTGTTCGCTTCGCCGTTGATATCCATCCATTTCATCCACCTCAACGCTTAGTTTAGCTTATGTTTTGAAGTTATACAATGAATTCAGTTCAAAAACTATTGCAGATCGTGAAAGAATTCTATAAAATGAACAATATGAATCATATTAGTTCAAAACATAAGAAAGAAGGTGGCCCGATGGCTGTGTTGGAAATTCGGGAATTAACCAAAAAATTTGGAACGTATCAGGCGCTAAACGGTGTGAACCTGGACGTAAACGGGGGCGAAATCTTTGGCTTCATCGGCCCGAACGGCGCCGGCAAGTCGACGACGATCCGGGTGCTGCTCGGCATCCTGCGCGCCACATCCGGTCAGGCGCAAATTTTCGGCAAGGAGGTGTGGCGCGATGCGGTGGACATTCACAAGCGAATCGCTTACGTACCGGGGGATGTCCATCTGTGGCCTAATCTGACAGGCGGCGAGGTCATTGATCTGTGGGTCAAATTAAAGGGCGGCGGCAGCCGGCAAAAGCGAGACTTGCTCGTGCAGCAATATGACCTGGATCCGACGAAAAAGTGCCGCACCTATTCGAAAGGAAATCGGCAAAAAGTCGCATTGATCGCGGCGTTTGCTTCCGATTCGGACTTGTTCATTTTGGACGAACCGACCTCCGGTCTCGATCCGCTGATGGAGCAGGTTTTTCAGGACTGCGTCATGGACGTCAAAAAGCAGGGCAAAAGCGTGCTGTTATCCAGTCATATCTTGTCCGAGGTGGAGCGCCTCTGCGATACAATCGGCATTATTCGGCAAGGGAAAATCATCGAAAGCGGGGCGATGCGCCAATTGCGCCACCTCACGCGCACGCACGTCAAGGCGGAGCTCCGTCAGCCCGTTCCCGGGCTTGCGCAGCTGGACGGCATTCATGCGCTCGCAGCGGAAGGGAGTATCCTGTCATTTGAAGCGGAGTCGGAAGCGATGGACGCCGCGATCCGTCAGCTGAGCCAGTGCGGAATCGTCAAGCTGGAATGCTCGCCGCCCACGCTCGAGGATTTGTTCATGCGCCACTATGAAGGCGCCGGGGGAGGTGTGCGGTAATGCTCCATCCATTGTGGGCAAGCACGGGGCGCTTGATCGGAATAATTGCGCGACTGGATCGGCTGCGTGCGCTCCTGTGGCTGCTCGGCATTGCGGCTTTTACCTTGATCGTACCGCCCGCGTTGTCCGAGCTTTACGGCACCCAGGCGCTGAGGGACGAAATGGCTGCGACGATGACCAATCCGGCCATGACGGCGATGCTGGGCCCCGGAGCGCTCGAGCGCTATACGGTCGGGGCGATGACGGCGCACCAGATGCTGCTGATCACGGCGCTGGTGGTCGGATTGATGGCCATATTGCTGGTGGCGCGCCATACGCGAGGGGATGAGGAAGAGGGGCGCCTGGAATTGATACGCTCGCTCCCGGTCGGGCGACTCTCCTGGCTTGGCGCCGTCCTGGTCGTGCAGCTTGCCGTTTTTACGCTGTTGGCGTCGGTTACGGGATTCGGACTGGCGCTGCTCGGAGTCGACAGCATGGATCTGGAAGGCTCGCTGCTGTACGGGGCCGTGCTGGGCGCCACCGGACTTGTTTTTGCGGGCGTGGCCGCGATATGCGCGCAGCTGGCGGACAGCTCCCGCGCCGCGGTCGGCTATGCCGTCGCCGTGCTTCTGTTGTGTTACTTGGCGCGTGCGGTCGGCGATGTCGGCGATATGGCATTATCCTGGCTTTCTCCCCTCGGCTGGGTCACGAAGACGAGCGTCTATGCCGCCAACAACTGGGGGCCGGTCGGTCTGTTGATCGCCTTGGCGATGCTGCTGTTTCTCGCGGCTCACGGGTTGAATGCGAATCGGGATATGAATCAAGGCTTGTTGCCGTCCAGGCCGGGCCGGCCGCGAGCTTCCCGTTTTTTGCAACGTCCGCTCGGACTCGTGCTTCGTCTCCAGCGCGCCGGGCTGTGGGCATGGGCGGTCGGCATGTACGTGCTCGGCATCTCGTACGGCTCGATTCTGGGCGATCTGGAGCGCTTCCTCGGGAATAACGAGATGCTGGGCCAACTGTTGGGCGAGGCCGAGGGCGTGACGATAACGGACCAATTCATCGCGATGCTCATGATCGTCCTGGCGCTCTCGGCCACGATTCCGCCGCTCCTGACTGTACACCGGCTACGCGGCGAAGAGAAGAAGGGACGCCTTGATTCGCTGCTTGCCGGAGCGGTCTCCCGCTCCCGTCTGTTGGGCAGTTATATGGTGACCGGAGCGGGCAATGGGATGCTCATGCTTTCGATGGCTACGCTCGGCCTGTGGACCGCGGGCAATGCGGTACTGGCGGACGGGTTGCCATTCGGGACGCTGTATGGATCAGCAGCGGCGTATGTGCCCGCCATGCTCGTGATGATCGGCCTCTCGGTCCTGCTGACGGGTTGGTTTCCGAAGCTGCTTCAGCTCAACTGGCTCTTTTTGCTGTATTCGTTTGTCGTCTTGTATATGGGCGATCTGTTCCAGCTGCCGGAATGGATGCGACAGCTGACGCCGTACGGCCATGTTCCGCGTACGCCGATGGAGGAGATGGCGCCGCTGCCGCTGATCGGACTTGGCGTGCTTGCGCTTGCGCTGACGGCGGCCGGCTTCATCGGATTCAACAGGCGAGACCTGGATGCGTCATAGATCAATCACGGTCTTGATTGGATTCAAGTCAAGTGTGCCAAATATATAGTTGCAATTGCAACTATTTGTGATACAATGAAATTAGTTGCAATGACATTCTATATAGAGGTGCCTTATGTGTAAGCCTGAGGAGTCAAAGGAAGGAAAGGCGGGAAATGAGTCACATGGACAGTACATTTCAGCGATCTATCGTCACATGCAGATTCTCATCTCAGCCGAACTGGAGCCATTACGAATAGGAAGCGGGCAATATACCTTCCTCATGGCGATCGCATCTCAACAACCCATTACGCAGAAGATGTTAAGCGAGAGGCTGCTTATTGACAAGACCACTACTGCAAAGGCTATTGCCAAGTTGGAAGCGGAAGGCTACGTAAGGCGGGAAGTCGATCTTGCTGACAAACGGTACCATCAGCTTTATTTGACAGAATCCGGGGTTGAAGCCGTCCCCCAAGTGCAAGCAGCGCTGAAGCGAGTGAAGGAACAAACGCGCAAGGGGATTACCGAGGAGCAGTACGATCAATTTTTGCAATTGCTAAAAATTACACTTCATAACCTGATTGGAAAGAGAGGCTGAATCTTATGATCGCAAGTCCATTTATCGTGTTAAGTAATTGCAAAGAGGAAATCAAGTACTACCAGAGTGTCCTGGGCGGCGAGGTAGACATATTGCGTCAACAGGGGGAAGACGTGTTGAACGCGGACTTGCGTGTCGAGGAGATGGTTCTGAAATTTGCGGATACTGCAGCTGCAAAACCGCGCATGAAAGGCGATTACGTGAGAGTGTTTCTCCGAATCGACACGGAGGCGGCGTTTCGGAGAATTTACGAACAATTTGCTGGAGAAGGGCGCATTCTTACGGAGCTGTATGAGGCTCCATTCAATGGTTTGCTGGCTATTGTGACCGATAGAAACGAGGTGTGTTGGGTGCTGTCTTATTACAGGGTGCAGGATTAGCCGGGCGATCGCTTCACAGGCGCGACTTGGAAGTGTTTTGAGCGCTCTTATTTCTTGACAACATGGAAGGCTTGCTATATAGTCGTTCCATAATAAAACAGCGAGAATCAAGGACACGAAACGGCCCGACGCGGGTGCAGAGAGGGAGCGGCTAGCTGGGACGCTTCCCGAAGCGAGGCCGTTCCCCCGCCTTGTACGCTGCAGCGGTGAATCGCTAAGTATCCGCTGCCGGCTGCGGCCGTTATTCGCCAAGAGAATCGCCGCACGCCGGCGGTTGAATCAGGGTGGTACCACGACACATTCGTCCCTGGACGAATGTGTCTTTTTGCGTTTGGAAAGCCATTGACAGAGGAGGCGACAGCAATGCGACAATCTCAATTATTTGCAACGACGCTGCGGGAGGAGCCTGCGGATGCAGAACTCGCCAGCCATCGGCTGCTGCTCAAGGCAGGGTATATCCGGCAGCTGGCGGGCGGCATTTACACGTACATGCCGCTGGGCTGGCGCGTCCTGCAAAAAATCGAGTCGATCGTCAACGAAGAGATGGACCGCGCCGGCGCGCAGCGGCTGCTCATGCCGGCGTTGCAGCCGCTTGAGCTGTGGCAGGCGTCAGGCAGGGAGCGGGATTACGGACCGGAGCTGATCCGGCTGAGGGACCGACACGACCGGGAGTTCGCACTCGGGCCGACGCATGAAGAAGTCATTGCATCGCTCGTAGGAAACGAACTGCAATCCTATCGCCGATTTCCCGTGACCCTGTATCAAATACAGACGAAATTCCGCGATGAGCGGCGCCCGCGCTATGGACTGCTGCGCGGCCGCGAATTCCTCATGAAGGATGCTTACTCCTTTGATACGGATAGGGAGGGGCTGGATCGTTCCTACCAGCGGATGTATGAGGCCTACGAACGAATATTCACGCGCTGCGGACTCGATTATCGTGCGGTGGAGGCGGATGCCGGAGCCATCGGCGGCGACGGCGGCTCCCATGAATTCGTCGCGCTCTCCGAGAGCGGCGAGGATACGATTGCGAGCTGCAGTGCATGCGGGTATGCGGCGAATGTGGAGCTCAGTGACGTCAGTCATACTGCGACAGGCGATGCGTGTCCGCGCTGTATGGAAGGGGGGCTGCAGTTGTGCAAAGGCATCGAGGTCGGGCATGTGTTCAAGCTCGGTACGAAGTATACCGAGGCGCTTGGCGCCCTATATCTGGATGCGAACGGCCGCGAGCGGGCCAGCCTGATGGGCTGCTACGGCATCGGCATCTCGAGGCTGATGGCGGCTGTGCTGGAGCAGCATCACGACGCCTCGGGTATGGTCTGGCCGGCTGCTGTCGCGCCTTATGCCGTACACATCGTGATTGTCGCAATCCAGGATGCGCGTCAGCGCGAATGTGCCGAGCGCCTGTACGAACAGCTGCGCGCGCACGGCATCGATGTGCTGCTGGATGACCGGGACGAGCGAGCGGGTGTGAAGTTCCGGGACGCGGATCTGCTGGGCTTGCCGCATCGGATCGTGGCCGGCAAGCATGCGCAAGCCGGCAGCGTAGAGTACGTGGCGCACAGCAGCGGTATCCGGGAGGTACTGACAATAGAGGAGGCGGCGGCTCGGGTCGTCGCCCGCTGCGGTCGCCGATTCGCACCTTGAAGCGCGCATTCATAGTCACCTGCAGGTAACTATCTGACGCCAAAGTGCCTACTTTCCAAGCGAGCCTGTTCCCCTCTACAATGGGTGTAGTCCTACCAATGCCCCCACGAAGGAGTGTGCTTAATAAGATGGAACTGCAACTTGCACTTGATCTGGTCGATATCCCCGGCGCCAAGCAGGTCGTCGAGGAGGTCGGCGCGCATATCGATATTATCGAGATCGGCACGCCGGTCGTCATCAACGAAGGGCTGCGTGCAGTCAAGGAAATCAAAGCGGCCTTCCCGCATCTGCGCGTGCTGGCCGATCTGAAAATTATGGATGCCGGCGCCTACGAGGTCATGAAGGCTGCCGAGGCCGGTGCGGATATCATCACTGTGCTCGGCGCATCCGACGACGCCACGATCAAGGGTGCAGTCGCCGAGGCAGGTAAGCATGGCAAAAAAATCATGGTCGACATGATCAATGTCAAGGACATCGCCGGTCGCGCGCAAGAGATCGACGCGCTGGGCGTCGATTACATCTGCGTCCATTCCGGCTATGATCATCAGGCCGAAGGGAAAAATTCGTTCGCCGATCTGGCGGCGATCAAGCAGGTCGTGAAGCGGGCGAAGACGGCAATCGCGGGCGGAATCAAGCTGGCGACGCTGCCCGAGGTGATCGCGGCGCAGCCCGACCTGGTCATCGTCGGCGGCGGCATCACCGGTGCCGAGGACCAAGCGGCGGCAGCGGCCGAGATGAAGCGGCTCGTCGGCGCAGGGGCCTGAGCATGAACGCTGCCATGCGGGTGGTCGGGGAGGTGGCCGACGCGGTCTCCGCCATCGACGAGCGCGAGCTCGCCCGGCTGGTGGAGACCATCGACCGCGCCGGCGCGGTATTCGTCGCCGGTGCCGGGCGCTCCGGGCTGATGGGCCGGGCGCTGGCGATGCGGCTCATGCATCTCGGTCTGAGGGCATACGTCGTCGGGGAGACGATCACCCCGGCGATCGGTCCGGACGATCTGCTGCTGATCGGCTCCGGCTCGGGCGAGACCGCTAGCCTGGTCGGGATGGCGGATAAGGCTGGAGAAATAGGGGCTGCCGTTGCCGTGGCTACGACCAGGCCTGAATCGACCTTGGCCCGCAAGGCCCGGCTGACGTTGACGCTACCCGGCTCCGCCAAGGAGCATAACTCCGGCGAACGCGGCACGATCCAGCCGATGGCGTCGCTCTTCGAGCAGACGCTGCTGCTCGCCTACGATGCCGCCGTGATCTGCCTGATGGAGCGGCGGGGCATGAGCGCGGAGCGCATGTACGGCAGCCATGCCAATCTGGAGTAGCGCCTCGGGGTGGAGTAACCTTGCCCAGGTGGTGTACAATAGAATAGGAACCCGACACACGTCCTTTCCGCTTGCGGGAAGGACGTCCTTGCATCGCGCGAATTCGAATGCGGGCCGCGCTTGGCCATGCCATGGCTTAAGCGTACAGCCGCGACCGCCTTGGCGAGGAAGAGGAAGGAGGCTATGCCGCATGGCTGCAGATATCAAGGAGCGGATCGATCTCCAGGCGATCAATTGCGAAAAAGAGCTGACGCTCGCTGTCATCGGCGGGAAATGGAAGCTGATTATTTTGTGGCATCTCGGTCTGGAGGGCACGAAGCGATTTGGCGAGCTAAAAAAGCAGATCCCGAACATTACGCAAAAGATGCTGACCAACCAGCTGCGGGAGCTGGAGGAGGATCGGCTCATCGTCCGCAAGGTCTACGCCGTCGTACCGCCCAAGGTCGAATACAGCTTGACTGCGCACGGCGAGAGCCTGTTTCCGGTGCTGCGCATGATGTACGATTGGGGCAAGGCGTATGGCGAGGAAGTGATCTGGAAGGACAAGGCCGCAGAGCCGGTCACCTCGGATTCGCGCTGAGACTCGCTTGAATCCACACTGGAGGATGTCGATTATGCCGTTTTTTTCCGATCCTTTGCGGGATCATTTGGACCTGCCGCAGGGGCTGCCGATCCTGGTCGCGCGTACTGCGGGCGTGAGCCCGCCTTTTCAGCGGCTGCACCGCCATACGGCGCTGGAGATCAACGCAATTGCCGCCGGGAGCGGCTATTATTTAATCAACGGCGTGCGGTACGACTTTGACGAAGGCGATCTCGTGCTGATCAATGCCAACGACCTGCATCGCGCATTCGAGACGGAGGGGCTGGTCATGGATATCGTCATGGTGCAACCGGCCTATCTCAGCCTGGAGCAGCGCTATGATCCCGAGCTGCTGCTGCCGCTGCGCGAGCTGGGCAGCCGACTCGGGCACGTGATCCGGCCGGGCCACCCGGCCCATGCGCGTCTGATGGAGCTCGTCTGCGATATCAAGCGGGAGTATGAGGCGCGCGAGCTGCATTACGAAGCGGTGATTCGTGCGCAGCTGGTACGCCTCTTCGCGTATGCCGGCCGCACTTTTGGCAGCGGGGAGGGGCGTGAGCAGCCGCGGACGAAGGGGATGGAGACGATCCGCGAGCTGCTGCGTCTGATGGAGGAGCAGCCGAGTCGGCCGTGGACGTTGGCTGCGCTGGCGGAGGCGGCGCATCTGAGTCCGTCGCATTTGAGCGCTCTGTTCGTCCGCTTTGTCGGCACCTCGCCGATGGATTATTTGATCCAGCTGCGCCTGGCCCGAGCGGTGGAGCTGATCGAGACGACCGACCGCAAGCTGATTGATATTGCGGGGGCTTGCGGCTTTCGCAATTTATCCAATTTCAATCGGCTCTTCAAGCAGCACCTGGGCAAGCCGCCCTCCGAGCTGCGCAGAGCCATATCCGCCGAATCGTAAGTTCGAAACGTAAGATTGTATCAGAACACCGCCGTTTTCTACAAGAACGGCGATGTTTTTTTGTATATTGTAAACAATATAGTAAAGGAGGCGAGCGCGGTGTTGTATTTGGGAATTGACGCCGGCGGGACCAAGACCGACGCGCTGCTGGTCGATGCGTCCGGAACCGTGCGCGGCCGCGGCCGCGGCGGCTGCGGCAATCACCAGCTCTCGGTCGAGTTGGCGCGCGCGAGCATCGCCGAGGCTTGCGAGGCTGCGCTTCGCGAGGCCGGCGCGATGCGCAGCGACGTGGCCTACGCGTATTTCGGCCTTGCGGGGGCTGACCGCGAGCCCGACTATGCTGTACTGCGCCCGCTGGTCGGCGCGCTCGGCTACAGGCGACATGCGATCGCGTGCGATACGATGATCGGCATGCGCGCCGGGACGCGCCTGCCCTACGGGGCGGCGATCGTGAGCGGGACGGGCTTCAATGCCGCCGCCCGCAACCGGCATGGCGAGGAGCTGCAATATGGCGGATTCGGCTACGTATACGGCGACGGTCTCGGCACCGGCAAGGACTTGGCCAATCACGCCTTGCGGACGGCGATTCGCAGCTGGCAGGGGCGAGAGGCGCCGTCGCTGCTGTGCGAGCTCGTGCCGGATGCGCTCGGTCATGCGACGATGGAGGCGATGTACGATGCGCTGCTCGACGGGGATGTGCGGCCGCCGGCGGAGCTCGCCAAGCTGATGTTCGAGGCGGCGGCGCAAGGCGACCCGCCAGCCATCGCCGTCCTGGAGGCCGAGGGCGCCGAGCATGCCAATGCCGTAGGCGCGCTGATTCGCAGGCTCGGGATGCAGGACGAGGCCTTCGATGTCGTGCTGATCGGCAGCGTGCTGATGCGCGGCGGGTCGCCGCACATGGTCGAGGCGATCCGCACCGGCGTGGCGGCAGTCGCGCCGGCTGCCCGCGTCGTCAAGCTGACGGCCGATCCGGTCGTCGGCGCGGCATTGTGCGCGCTGGAGAGCGCGGGAGAGAAGGTCGACGAGGCCTTGGAGCAGCGGCTGCGGCAGTCGGCTGCCGTGGAGTAAGTGTCCATTACAGAATAACTTGGTGCGATTGAAACCGTCATTATCCCTTTACCATCCGCCAACGAACCTAACGGTTGCCACAGCGGCTATTGCGCCCAAAAAAGCGCCGCTTGAATTGTAACGGTTGCCATAGGTCTTATTTTCTTGAAATCCATCGAAAAAACGCGATTGTGGCCAAATAAGCGCTGTGGCAACCGCTAGCCTGGAAATCACCTGAAATCGATCGAAATAAGCGCGCTGGCAACCGTTAGCTGAGGTGCATCCGTTTGCCCGCCTGATGGGAACGGGCAGGCGCAGAAGGGCGATCCAGGCAAGACAAGAAAGGCAAGACAAGAAAGGCAAGACAAGAAAGGCAAGACAAGAAAGGCGGGAGTTATCATGCAACGGAAAGCGTTGAAACTAGCCGTAATCGGGGGCGGGTCCTCTTATACGCCCGAGCTGCTGGAAGGTCTGATCAAGCGGTACGCGGACATGCCGGTGCGCGAGCTGTGGCTCGTCGATATCGAAGCCGGCAAGGACAAGCTGAACATTGTCGGGGAACTGGCCCGCCGAATGGTCGCGCAGGCCGGCGTTCCGATGGAGGTGCATCTGACGCTTAACCGGCGCGAGGCGATCGCCGGTGCGGATTTCGTCACGACACAGCTGCGCGTCGGATTGCTGGCGGCGCGCCGTCAGGACGAGCATATTCCGATTGCGCACGACGTCATCGGCCAGGAGACGACCGGGCCGGGCGGCATGCTCAAGGCGCTGCGGACCGTGCCGGTCATCCTGGACATCTGCCGGGATATCGAGGAGCTGGCGCCTGACGCCTGGCTGCTGAACTTCACCAATCCGGCGGGGATCGTCACCGAAGCGGTGCACAAGCACAGTCGCGTCAAGAGCGTCGGCCTGTGCAACTCGCCGCTCGCCTTCACCAAGATGCTTGCCGCCGAATACGGCGTCGCCGAGAAAGAGACGCTGCCGGAATTCGTAGGCATCAATCATCTGCACTGGGTCACGGCCGCGTATGTCAATGGCGAGGACAAGCTGCAGGAGCTGATTGCCCGAGGGGCAAGCCACACCGCAGCCAATGTGAAGGCACTGGACTGGGACCCGGACTTCCTGCGTGCGCTTGGGGCGATCCCCAGCTACTATCTGCGTTACTATTACATGCGGGACCAGATGCTCGCCGACATGAAGTCCGCGCTAGCCGCAGATGGGACACGCGCTGACATCGTCGGCCGGGTCGAGCGGGAGCTGTTCGAGCTATACCGTGATCCGCAGCTGCGGGAGAAGCCGCGCCAGCTCGAGCAACGCGGCGGCGCATATTATTCCGAGGCGGCCGTGCGGCTGATGCATGCGCTCTATACGGACCGCCGCGATATTCAGACGCTCAATGTGGCTAACGACGGGATGCTCGATTTCCTGCCTGCGGATGCGAGCATCGAGGTCAATTGCGTTGTTGCCGCTCAGGGGCCGATGCCGCTGCGACCGCAGCGCGTGCCGGAATCGATCAAGGGCCTGCTGCAGGCGGTGAAGGCGTACGAATCGCTGACCGTCGAAGCTGCGGTCACGGGTGATCGAGACGTGGCGCTGCTGGCAATGGCGGCACACCCGCTCGTGCCGAGCGTGGCGGTCGCCAAGGCGCTGCTGCACGAAATGCTGGACGCGAACCGATCGTATTTGCCGCAGTTCTGCGGGGATATAGCCTTGGAAACGGGCGCAAATGACCGCTAAGCGTCGCTGGTGTCCGCTAGAGTCGCCATTCGCCCGCGTTCAACCGCGCCCAGATGCGCCTAACCATGTCCAACTGCGCCTATCTGCACCTGCTCGCGCCTAACCATGTCCAACTGCGCCTATCTGCACCTGCTCGCGCATACCCGGTCCAACCGCACCGATCTGACGCTGACCCGCGCTCGGGTGGGACCCCAAAAAAGGCCTCCGTTGTCGCGGCTTGCGACGAACGGAGGCCCTTTCTTATTTCTCTCGCAGCATCGAGGTCCACAGATTGGAGGGCTCGTAGCCGAGCCGCCAGGCGGCGACGCCGGCGAGATCGTACTGCTTGGCAATATCGATGCGCGCCAGCACGGTGTCTGGCGTCTCCGCCCAGAAGACGTAAGTCGAGCCGCCTTGCTGGTACGTGTACTTGTCTTGCCCGTACACCGGATCGTATTGCGAGGTGGCCTGTACAGATGCGAGCAGATCCGGCAGATCCTTCATCAGCAGCGTACGGTTGCCGATCAGCTGACCGCTCGCGTCGAGCTGCCACTCCCGCATGTAGTAGGGGATGCCCAGCACCAGCTTGCTGCGTGGAATGCCGTAGGAGAGGAACTGCTTGACGCCTTCCTCGGTCCACTGCAGGCCCGATACGGAGCCGGGCGAGTCGCTGCCCTTGTAGAATTGATCGTACGCCATGATCACGACATAATCAACGAGCTCGGCAAGTTCCGTATGATCGTAGGCGGTCTTGTGATTCCAGGACAGGCTGCCGCGCGGCAGATCGATCGACAGCGTGAGGCCGGCTTGCCTGGCCGCGGCGCTGAGCCGGCCCACGAAGGCCGTATAGCGAGCACGGTCGTCGGCTTTGATTGCCTCGAAGTCGAGATTCACACCGTCCGCTTGCAAGGCGGTCAAGCGCTCGATCAAGGCGTCGACGAAGCGCTTTTGCGCCGCCTTGTCCGCGAGGAACGCCTCCGTCAGCTCGGGGTCGAACTGATTGTGCACGAGCGGCATCACCTGCATGCCTTGTCCGCGCAGCTCGCGCGCGAGCTCGGCGTCGGAGGTATCCCGCAGGGAGCCGTCGGCGGCCGCCAGCTCGAACCAGGTCGGCGAATCGATGTCCAGTCCCTGGGTCCGGACGAGCTGATCGCGAATCGTGTCGCTGCGCGAGGAGCCATTCCAGCCGAGATACAGCAGTTTTTTCAGATTGCTCCAGATCGTGCGGCCGTCCTCAGTGAGCACGCGGCTGTCGGCGTAGCGCGCGGCGAGCTCCACTGCGGCTTCGCGCGTATGTACGTAGCGCAGCGACTTGTCGCCTTGCTTGACCTGCAGATACGGGATGTTCGTCCACCATACCTGCGCGTCCCTCACAATTTGCGCCCCGGCATAGCGCTTGGCGTATTGCACCGCATTGTCCAGGCCGAAGAAGGTGCGGATCTCGCGCCCGTTCTGCAGTACCCGGTATGGGGCGACATTGGAATGAACCTGCTCACCGCTGACGGTGTTGTAGACCTGGCTATTTTTGACGCCGGCGGCGGCGCGAATCGCGTCGAGCAGGAAGCTGTAGCGCTCGCCGGCCGGCTTCCCGTCCTGACGCAGCTCGTAGATCTCGGGTCCGCTGCGCTGCGCTTCCTTCTGCGTCTCGCTGAGATTGTCCCAGATCCAGCTGTTCGAAGACACCTTCATAATGTGCGCGTTGCTCCAGCGCTGCGCTTCGGCCTTGGCGTCGTCCAGCGCAGCGAATTCCCACTCGGGCATCGTCTTGTCGCCTTGATAGAGACGGTATTGCGTATGATTGCTATAGACCCAGCCCGGGCGCTGGAGATCGCGAATGTGCGCGTCCCGGAGCGTTCTGGCCTTGGCCAGCGCGTCCGCGTATTCCGCGTATTCCCACTGCGGCCGACTCTTCCCGCTCTGGTACACCTTGTAGCGCGGCAGGTTGTCCCAGATCCAGGCGCGATCCGCGATCCGCTCCACATGGCTATAAGCATAGCTAGCGGCATAGCGGACGGCTTGCTCCCGCGTAGCGAATTCGCGTAGCGCGTTGTCATTCTGGTAGACGCGGTATTGCGTCATGCCGCTGCTCGCTGCGGCGGCGGGCACGCCGAGTGCGGCCTGCAGCAGCAGGAGCGCGGCCAGCGGCCATATCCAACTTTTTCTCATGATGTGCACGATCACTCTCCTCTGCGATACGGTCTGCTAGATTAGACGCAATCGGTAGCGAGAGGTTGCGGTGCGCGGACAACCCTTCCAGGATGTGCCAGTAGCTGACAGAGGACATGCAAAAACCGGACGGCGCGGGAGGCGCCGTCCGGGAGATCATAGGGCAGATCATGGCGTCGTACTCGTACAAGGTCAGTCCTCGATGTCCGCCCAGATCTCGTCGTCCAGACCGAGCTTGATCTGGGAGCGGAAGACGCGCCGGTTGTAGTGCTTGTACATATATTGCTCGACGGCCTCCAGCAGGTTGGCCTCGACGAGATACTGGCTGCGGCCTTGTATCCATACCTCCGCAGTGAAGCCGAGCTCCTCGTCCCAGGACAGCTGCGCCTCGACGGAGGTCGGGGGCACATCCTTGCGATCAGCCATATGATAGCAGACCGCATTGATGACCTCATCCATGTAGATGCGCATGCTTAGTAGGTTCTCCGCTGATCGTGCGTCTTGTCGCGATTATCGCGGAAGTAGCGGATGATGCCGCGGATCGCGATGAACAGCAGGTAGATGGCGAGCACGTTGACGAGCAGGCCCATGAATTCGCCAAGTCCGCCCATGCCGGCGAACATTCCGCCAAACAGCATGCCGGCCAGGCCGCCGATCATCAGACCCTTCATGAGGCTGCCGCCGCTGAAAAAGCCGCGGTTGGCGCTGGTGGCGGCGGTGTTGGTGCCGGATGTGTTGCGCGTGCTCGAGACGCTGCTGGACTGCGACGAGTCGGCAGAGCGGCTCGGATTGCTCGTGATGCCTTGCTTCGGCGAGCTGAAGCCGCCGCCTCTGCCGCCGCGTCGCGCATCGGCATCGTCCGGGACGATGAATACGAACAGCAGGGCAACCCCCATGATGAACAGCATTAATTTCTTCATTTCGTTCCTTCTCCTCCTGCATCGTTGTCGACGGCTGGATTGCCATCCTTTCCAAATACGTCTAGTATGAAAGTAGGTTTCAAATTTTTTTGAAAATGGAAGCACGATGCGCACGGCTGTACGCTGAACGCAACGGACAAAAACGGCCGTTAGAACCCCGATTGTGCCTCATGCGAATTGTAACGGACAAAAATGTCCGTAAGGCAAAGGGGTGCGGCCGGCCCCATCCCGCCAACTTTCTGCCTGTGGAGGTGAATTGAACGTGAAGCATTATCCGGAGGCTTATGTACGTTATTTAATAGAATTTCACGCCACTCGGGATTATTTCGAGTGTCATGAGCTGCTAGAGGAGCATTGGAAGGAAGAAGGCCCGGCGGCGCCGCTTGCCCGGACGTGGGTGGCGCTCATTCAGCTGGCTGTCGGGCAGTATCATCATCGGCGCGGCAATGCATCGGGGGCGCTGAAGATGCTGCGTCAGGCGCTGCGCGGCTTCGATCAGGAAGCCTTGGCCGGTCTCGGCCTCGACGGGGGACGTCTGCAAGAGATGGTGCGCGGGCGCGCGCGCGAGCTGGAGGGAGGGGGCCGGAGCTGTCCGTTTCGAGACCTTAATCTGCCGCTCGCCGATCCGGACCTGGTCGCCCGTTGCCTGGCGCGCGGCGACGAGATCCGGGCCTCCTGGGGGCTGCCGAGCCGGATTGACGATGTCGCGCTTGTGCATCGGCATACGCTGCGGGACCGGACCGACGTCATCGCTGCGCGCGAGGCGGCGCTGGCGCGACGCCGGTCCGGCCAAGACGACAGGCCTGGTGCCATTCGGAACTAGGTTTTTTGCAGCGCTACGCCTTTTTGAGCCAGGCCAACAGGCGGCCGTTGTAGATCTGCAGGGTCGGCACAGCGAGGCCGCACGCTCCGGCCAGGGCGTACAGTTCGTCGCTGCTGTAGAATTTGCCTATCGTCTCCGGCGGCGTGTCAGCGGAATAGAGCGGCATCTCGAGCAGGTCGGGAGACGCTTGATTCGGCGCGAAATATCGCTTCCACGGCGTCGAGAGGAGCAGACTGCCGCCGGGCGTCAGCCGATCCGTCAGCTTGCGGAGGACTGGAATCGGATTGTAGCGCAGCTGCTCCAGCACCTCGGTGAACAAGATGATGTCACAAGGCTCGTCGCCCGGCAGCTCGTCGGCCTCGATATTGCAGCGCGACCAGCCGATCCCGTGCTCGCGCTCCAGCTCCGGCGACCAGTAGGCGTCGGTCGTATCGACGGCGCGGCAGGAGGCGCCGGCCAGCGCGCTGTACAGGATCAAGGTGCCGTAGGCCGCGCCGACGTCCAGGACGCGCGCGCCGGGACGGGCGAGCAGGGCGTCGAGGATCGGGAGCAGCGGCAGCCAGTATGAAGCTTCCTGCTCGCGATAGGCCTCCAGGTAGTGACTGCCCCCCGCGCGCGCTTTATGGTAACGGCTCAACGTCTCCTGCACCTCCCGCAGGCGCTCCAGCGCTTCGCTGAGAGCGAGCCCGCGTAGGGCGGCCTCGGCGCGCGAAGCCGCAGTCTGATCTGGCAGGGAGGAGCCCTCTGCGATCGGCTCATCCGCCCTTTGCGTCTTCGCGTCCGGCCTCGGCGCTTGCTCCGTCGCAGCCGACGGTTCGTCAGCTCGCTCCGCGGCGATCGGCGTGCGCGCCGCACTCACGAGCAGGTAGCCCGGGAAGGCGGACCGCTCTTCCTCCGACAGCTCGGCATACCATTCCTGTAACGCCTGCTTGACCGGCTGAGCGCCGCCGATAAAGTCGAGAAAAGCCAGTCCGTCGGTAAAGCCGATGCTGGATTCCTCGATCAGCTCCACGCCGCCGGCTGCACATACGTCGCCGAGCGAGGCGACGGGATTCTCGATGCCGTAAGGCCAGCTGCCCTGCTGCTCGGCATAGGCTTTGCCGATCCGGTACGGCAGGCACGCGGCGCAGGGCGTCAGGATGATCACGTGACCGCCGGGCTTGGTCACGCGGGCCATCTCCCGTACAATCCTGACCTTCTCGGTGTCGTCGAAATGCTCCAGCACGCCGGCATTCCAGGCGACGTCGACGGCTGCGTCCGGCAGTGGAATGCTGCGGATATCCGATTGCACGAAGGATGCCCGCACGCCGGCGCGCGCGAAGGCGCCGCGGCTATTGTCGATCGCCTGCTCGGAATAATCGACGAGCAACACAGTTGCGCCCTCGCGTCCGAGTCTTAGCGAGATTTTGCCGGTCCCTGATCCCGCTTCCAGGAAGCTTCGTCCTTCCGGCTCTCCGACGATAGCTTGCAACTTGTCGTAGATCGTCTGACTCAGCGCGTCCCAGCTGTAATTGACTCCATTGGACCAAAGCCGATCCCACACTTCTTTTTGCGCTTGTGCACTTGTCAACCTTCATTCCCCCGATCCGGGTCGCCCAGATGCGCGAATGCCGCGGGGCGCCCGTGAATATGCTCGAGTCGGCGTAGTCCCTGCACGCCGTACTGGCGTACGAGCGCCCGCTCGTTGACCTGAAATTCCGCTTCCTTGCCCGGCAGCGACATCCGCTGCGCCATCGTCGCATGATAGACCCAACTGCCGAGCACGCAGACGGGCCGCCAATCGACGCGCGTGCCCATGTAATAATGGTAGGCAAGCAGCAGGGCGTCATCCTCGTAGCCTTGCTTGCCTGGCATCTCTCGCACCGGATAACCGCCGACCGCGCGCAGCGCAGCCGCACGATGAATGACGGGGTGCACGAAGCCCGCTCGCACGCCGCTGCGGGGCAGCTCCGCCAGCCGCTCGAGTATCGCCGGGGCATCCGGGGGCGGCGGGATCCATTCGCCGAGCGGCTGCAGCTCTCCGCTCGCGGTCAGGATGCCGGGGCAAGCCATCGGCTCCCCGCTGCGTTCGAGATAGTCGATAAGCGGCGCATGCCAGCTCGGCGGGAAGAGCATGTCGACGTGCACCTCGGAGATATAGGCCGTCTGCGGCAGGTGCGACCAGATGTAGTCGAAGCAGGCTTGGCGCGCCTGAGCGATGCCGATGTTGACGCCGCTGCCGAGTACGACCGCTTCGACGCCGGCGGCGACGGTGATGGCATCGAGCTCTTCATTGGGCAGACTGCCCTGATTGTACAGCACGACGCGGCGCTCGCCTGAGCGGGCCAGCGTTGTCAGCGCGGACAGCGCCATCTCCAGATCGAATTGCCGATGTTGCTCGCGAATGAGGAGCGGCAGCGTATGAACGACCTTCATGACGGGTTCACCTCCTCAGAATAGGGCGGACGGCTCTTCTTGCCAGGGCAGCAGATTCGGCTGCGCGTCAAGGATGGAATCGTATTGCGCCTGCCAGCCGAAGAGCGCTTGCGGATCAAGTGCCTGGTAGCGTGCGGCCTTGGCCTCGCGGTCCGCTGCACGCGCCCAGCCGTAATGCTTGAGACGCAGCTCGGAGAGCGCGTGCGGCAGCTCGAAGATATTGTCCGGGAAGCGGCCGCAGTGCTGGGCCGTCTCCTTCCAGCGATAGTCGAATGCCGGCCGATGACGCAGCAGGAAGGGACGATAGCTCCGATGGGCCTGCCAGCATGCATCCTCCCGGTAGTGCGTCTCGCTCCACATGTCATACAAGCGGAAGCAGTACAGATCGACGTCGTCACGCAGCAGCATCGCGCGTATCTCGTCCGCAAAGCGGTCCTCGAACCATTCGTCGGCATCCAGATTAAGCATCCATCCGGGTCCGGCGCGTACGGTGGCCTGCCACTGTTGCTGCCGCAGCCGCACTTCGTCGGCGAAGCGGGAGTTCGTATTGCGTATCAGAGTGACCGGCACCTCGCCTAGCGCCTCCATGCATAAGCGCGCCGTCTCGTCCGAGCTGCCGTCGTCAATGATGACCGCCTGATCGACATAGCGGCGATGCCGCGCAAGCGCGCGCTCGAGATAGCGGCCGCATTCATCGCGCACGATCATCGACAGCGTGAGTGTCGGGCGCTCACGGATCAAGGAGGGGCGGAGGATACTCCCGGCCGTGTCCGCCGAATCTGCTCCACCGGAAGCCTCCGTACGTTGCAGATAATCGTCGGCCCCTTCCAGATCGCTGTCGCGATAGATATGATAGGCGGGGGCCCGGGTATCTACGTACAGTTCCAGGCCGAGCGCCGCCGCGCGAATGCAGAAGTGCCGATCTTCTCCCCAGAATGACAGATTCGGAATCATCCTGAAGCTGACGCCTGCTTGGAGCGCGCCGCGGCTGATCAGGGTACAAGCCCCGAGTCCGCCGACCGGATAGACGCCGGGCTGATTGAGCCTGGCAATAAATTCGGCATAGCGCGCGCCCTGCTCCTCGGCGGTCAGCGTCTCGCCGCGCTGCTGCTCCCACTGCGTATATTCGTCTTGCAGCCAGACCTGCGGCTGCGGCTGTGCATCCGGCTGCCAGCGCGTCCAGAACAGCTCGGATATGATCGCCTTGCCCGTATCCGCCAGCCGTTCGACGGCATCGGGATGCAGCAGCAGATCGGAGTCGATCAGCAGCAGATGATCGTAATCCAGCTCGCGCGCGCGCGCGATGATGGCATCCTTGAAGGCCGCGACCTTCCAGACGAGCCGCTCATTCCAGTAGTGGGTGTGCTCATCGCGAACGTAGCGGTCTTGTCTGGCGGCAGGCAGTATGGAAGCGCGCTCCTGTGCGCGCGCGAATGCCTGCAACTGCTCGCTCGACGCGGGGTCCTCATTGTCGTCGATCAGATAAAAATCGAGCGCGACGCGCTGCTGGCGCAGCCGCGCCAGCCCGGTCAGGAAACGGGCGAGAATCTGCGGCTTCTGGCAGACCGGACTGCCGACGAGGATGCGCAGCCGCCGCTCGGTCATGACTGCCCGCCGCTAGCGGCCGCGGCTTCTTCCTCTTGCAGCCGCTTGAGGAAGTAAGTCCGGTTGCCGAGCATCGCCGCGTCCTCGGGCCGATAGCTCAGCGCCTGCTCGTTCCAGACACTGGCCTCCGCGATTCGTCCGAGCCGGTCCAGACAGACGGCCAGTTGCAGGCGCGGGAGCCAGGTGTGGCAGGCAGGATTGTGAAAGCCCAGGTGCTCGGCGGGCGGCACGAGCGTGGTCGCCAGTCGGTACCAGACGCTCGCGGCCTCGTAGTCCTTGCGCTGCATGAAGGCGTAGCCGATGCGACAGCAAAATTCGGCGCGCGGCGCGCCGTATTGCAAGGCGCGCAGCGACGCCTCCAGCTCAGCCTGCCGGTCCCCCAGCGCATGATAACAGTCGGCGAGCTTGCCGCATGCCGAAATGACATCCTCGATCCAGCCCGCTCCGCCGCCGATGAAGCGGTCGTAATAGGAGATGGCCTCGCTGTGCCTGCCGTGATCCTTCAACTCATTGGCATAGTAGTATTGATCGCGGGGCGTGAGGGCGTCGCCCTTTACGAGCCGGCGCTCATAAATCTTAAGATTACGGCCGGGATCCTTCTCCTTGCCGGCGCTGCGGTGCTTGACGGCGATATCGCTATTGATAATGTGGCCGCCGACCTCCAGATACTCGTGCACCGCGCCGATCCAGCGGAAGCCGCGGCTACGCTTCACCAGCCGGTTGCGACGCAGGCTGAAGGTGACATTGCCGAATTCGTCGTGACTCAGATCGTAGCGCATCGTGACCGAGTCGACGGATGGATCGAGCGTGCGTTTGAGCGACTGTAGCTTGGCGAGGTCGTCCGCTTCGAGCACGTCGTCCGCGTCCAGCCACAGGATGTATGTAGAGGTCGCTTTGGCAAAGGCGGTGTTGCGCGCGGCGGCAAAATCGTCGATCCATTCAAAGTCGTACACGTGGGCGCCATGCTGCTCGGCAATCGTTTTGGTACGATCCCCGGACCCCGTATCGACCACGATGATCTCGTCTACGGCCTCCTTAACCGACGACAGGCAACGTTCCAGCACGGCCTCTTCGTTTTTGACAATCATGCACAGGCTAATGCTTATCACTGCTATTGGCTCCCCCATCCTTTCATGGTGCTGTCTTACCCGATATATATTCAGCGCGGCTGTCAACATGACAGATTGAAGGCGAAGTCCACAATCTGAATTCGAAAAATATAGCGGACATGCATAATGCGAATTGGTGCGCCGTACGTATAGCTAGAAGTGATAATCAGGGAATTCCCGCGTAAGTCCATCCAAGCAGAGTATGAGCTAAGGAGGCCCCAGTCCATGAGCATGCCCAATATACCGGAGGAGCTCCACCGGCCTAGCCGACACGAGGTCGCCATCGATCTGCTCAAGTCGATCGCGATGGAAGAGACCGCACTCTCTCACCTGATGAATGCGGAGGCGGAGAAGATCCAGGCGTTCGTAGGTGAGCGATTGCAATTTCCTTCCCATCCTTCCACGGTGGAAATGATGAAGATTGGCAATCAGACCTTCAAGCTGCTTGATGTGATCGTCATGAAGGAGTGGCTGCTGCTGCGCAAGCTGGAGGCCGCGCTGGAGCTCTGCGAGCCGCATGGCCACGAACATCACTGCGAGGAAGAGGAGTAGCGGGCATGGCGGCGCGGCAGGATGATTGGCTGGCGGAGATCGAGCATCTGGACGAACAGGTGTGGCCGGACGTGTACGAGGCGTACCTTCATTATATGCGCGCGCTAACAGACCTTTTGCGCGGCATGGAAGTCAGATTGCCGCGCAACGCCGGCCATCGGGTGCGCCAACTCCAGCAACCGCTAGAGCGGCTGCTGGAGGACTACGCACGTAAAAACGAGCATTGCCGTGCAGCCTATGCGGCTTCGAACCGAGCCGATGATGTGCTGCGCGCGCGTGCTGCCGATGCGCGTCGGGCACGGGGCTTGGGCTTGGAATTGCAGCGCGTGCTCATCGCAGCCGGCAAGCGTCCCGATCGCGATCCGGATATGCGCGCACTTCGCACAATCCCACTGCGCGGGCCCACAAAACGCCGTGTGTATCGCAAGGCGACGGATCTGCAGGGCGCAGCAGTCAAAACATCGGCGTCGCCGGCCCCGGCGCGGATCTGGACGCCGGTTGCAACAAAAAGCGCGGTCTGGCGTCCGCGGCGCAATTCGAACGGCGCGGGTCGGCCCCGGCGCGCATATGAGCGCGCCGATCGGGCCGCCGATGAGGCGGTGCGGCTCACCGGGAAAGGCGCCAAGCTCCGCAAGCCCCGGCGCCGCAGCTCGAAAAAACGGGAGTAACAGAAGGCGGAACTCTGTGGAGGTGTGGCGTGAAAGCTCAAGAACGGCTGCTGTCACTGTGCATGATCGTAAAAAACGAAGAGGCGACGATCGCCAGGTGTCTGAAAAGCGCCAGAGCGGCAGTGGATGAGATGATCGTCGTCGATACGGGGTCGACGGACCGCACACCGCAAATGTGCGCGGCAGCCGGTGCCAAAGTGCTGCACTTTCCCTGGCAAAACAACTTCGCAGAGGCACGCAATCACGGGCTGAAGGAGGCGAGCGGGCGATGGGTGCTATGGCTTGATGCAGACGAGACCTTGCAGGTCGAAGATTGCGCGCGGCTGCGCGATGCACTGCGAACAAGCGAGGAGACCGTCATGCTCGTCGAGCTGATTAACTATTATGGGGCTCAGCCGCCTGACCCGTACCGCGCGCACAAGCTGCTTCACCATCGGCTATTGCGCAACGGACTCGGGTTGCGGTTCAAAGGCCGGATTCACGAGCAACTGGATTTCGGGGAGGTGATGCCCGGCGACATCCGGGTCGGCGAGGCCGAGGTCCGCGTCCATCATTTCGGCTATATGGACGAAGCAGTGACCGGCAAGCAAAAACATCTACGGAACATGGCGTTGCTGCGCGGCGAGAAGGAAAGGAGGAACGACGATCCCTGGATCGACTTTCATCTGGCGGGAGAGCTGTATCGTGTGGGCGATTATCGGAGCGCATTCGAACAAGTGAATGCCGCGATGCGTGGTTTTTTGAGCCTCGGGCAGATCCCGCCGTCTTTGCTATACAAGTTGAAATACGCCTCTCTGCTCGAATCGGGGAGTTGGAGAAGCGTGTGGCCGGCGATTGAGCGTGCGATCGAGCTCTATCCCGACTATGTCGATCTTCATTTTTACTGCGGGATCGTTCAACTCGCGCGCGGAGACAGTGCAGCAGCGCTCGCGGCTTTTGAGACTTGTCTTCGATTGGGCGAGGGGTATTCGGTTCACCTGACGACAGCGGGTGCTGGCAGCTTCCTGGCGGAATATTACATCGGACTCTGTCATGAGCATAGCGGCGAGTCGGATGCGGCCAGAAGGGCTTATATACGTGCTCTGGACGGTTATCCGCAGCTTGAGGAAGCGCTCGCCCGCCTGGAGTCGGGAGAGCGATCATCGACTGATGGAGGTGGGGCTGGATGTCGCAAGCCAATATTCCGAACATAACCCCGATAATATCCGTAACGAGAGACGAGAGCGCGACGATGCTGCTTTCTTCCATCGCGCTGGAAGAAATGGCGCTCGCGCATATCATGAATGCCGAAGCTGAGAAGCTGCAGTTTGTATTGGGCACGCTTGATACCAGAACGACGGGTCCGGCGGCACTCAGACATGATCAATTGCTGGCGGTAAACGCCTCGGTTCGCAAAACGCTGCAAGATGTCGTGCTGAAGGAAATATTACTTTATATGAAATTCGAGCATGTGTTGGAGCTGTTGCATGAGGGAAATCATACGCCGGGAAAAGGCGGACTGGTCTAGCCAACGAACAGGAGGTTATCGATGTCACAATCGAACATCCCCAATATCACCCCGGTCATAACGATCACGAGGGATGACGCCGTCAATCTGTTGCTCTCCTCGATCGCACTGGAGGAACTGGGACTCAGCCATATTATCAACGCCGAAGGAGAAAAGCTGCAATACGTGTTGGGCACGCTGCCCGGGCTGTCAGGTCCGGCTGCGACGATCAGCGATATCCTGACCGTCAATTCGAGTGTCAGAGACACGATTCGCGATCTGACCAAAAAAGAATGGCTGCTCCAGACAAAGTTGGAGAGCATTCTCTCAACCCCGATCTCGATCGGGCCGACGGGAGCGACTGGCCCGACAGGGCCGTCGGGCGGACCGCCCGGTCCAACAGGTGCGACTGGGGCAACCGGCGCCGCCGGGGCAACAGGCCCGACCGGGGACACCGGGGCGACCGGAGCTACCGGAGCTACCGGACCCGCAGGAGCCACTGGCGCAACCGGGCCAACTGGTACGTTTGATCCCGAAGAAGCGCTGTTCAACGTAATCGGCCCGACCGGTACTGCGACTGTTGCCTTGGGCGAGGATCTGACATTCGAGACGAGCACGCTGGATATTTTTGTGACGCCGGGCTCGGCTATTGTGACGATCGATGCTCCAGGCGCTCTTGGCCCGACAGGAGCGACGGGGCCAGCGGGCGCGACAGGAGCGACGGGAGCGACGGGAGCCGACGGAGCGACGGGAGCCGACGGAGCGACAGGACCGGCAGGAGCGACGGGAGCGACGGGA
>NZ_JACXIZ010000042.1 GCF_014705605.1 Paenibacillus sabuli | reverse complement strand
GGAGCCGACGGAGCGACAGGACCGGCAGGAGCGACGGGAGCCACGGGAGCCGACGGAGCGACAGGACCGGCAGGAGCGACGGGAGCCACGGGCGCCGACGGAGCGACAGGACCGGCAGGAGCGACGGGCGCCACGGGAGCCGACGGAGCAACAGGACCGGCAGGAGCGACGGGAGCGACGGGCGCCGACGGAGCGACAGGAGCCACGGGAGCCGACGGAGCGACAGGACCGGCAGGAGCGACGGGAGCCACGGGAGCCGACGGAGCGACAGGACCGGCAGGAGCGACGGGAGCCACGGGAGCCGACGGAGCGACAGGACCGGCAGGAGCGACGGGCGCCACGGGAGCCGACGGAGCGACAGGACCGGCAGGAGCGACGGGAGCCGACGGAGCGACAGGACCGGCAGGAGCGACGGGCGCCACGGGAGCCGACGGAGCGACGGGACCGGCGGGAGCGACGGGCGCCACGGGAGCCGACGGAGCGACGGGACCGGCAGGAGCGACGGGCGCCACGGGAGCCGACGGAGCGACGGGACCGGCGGGAGCGACGGGCGCCACGGGTGCCACGGGCGCAACTGGTGTAACTGGCGCAACAGGGGCGACGGGCGCGACTGGTGCAACAGGAGCTACCGGGAACGGCGCGATCATACCGTTTGCATCCGGGGGCCCGGCAATTGTGACCACGACCATAGCCGGATTGATCGGTACGACCAGCTTGATTGGGTTTGGATCCAGTGCGACCGGTGTTTCGCTGCTGGGCGGTGCAATTGATCTGACGGGTACGGCGCTTGGTCCGTTGATCAACTTCGCCTTCTCAGTGCCAAGAGCCGGCACCATCACGTCCATATCCGCTTACTTCAGCTTGACAGCTGGATTAAGTCTGGGACTGGGCACGCTTAACTTGGCCGCCCAATTGTATCAATCCACGACGCCGAATAATATCTTCAATCCGATCGCGAGCGGGATCGTGAACTTCGCGCCGTTGACCGGCATTATCAGTTTGGGTGAGATTCGCAACGGCATTACGACGGGACTCACCATTCCGGTTACGCCGCAGACACGGCTGCTGCTCGTGCTGCAAGCTACCACGACAGGGCTGGCGATTGCGACGACGACAACCGGCTACACGAGTGCGGGGATTACCATCGTCTAAATTGTTAGCGGCTTGACCTTGCATGACAAGCACCTCTTCATGGGCTGGAGCCTGCGAAGAGGTGCTTGGTTACACGCTTGAGCTGTCAGAAGACGATGACAACCGGGAACCGCCTGTAACATTGCGACGCTCAGAAATGACCGTTTCAACGCCGCATTGGCGGCATGCGTGTAGTCACGGTCGCGTTTGGCCGTTAGCCGGTTTTGCAAGCCGACTGTCGTGCATGCGTCTACAATGGACAAGCTTCGCCGGTATAAATTTGAAGCCGATTCGTGTAGATCTGCTGCGTGCTCTTGAGCGTGAACCGGTCGCTGTCTGCCGTATAATCGACGGTCAGCCGAGGCTCGAAGAATATCGCGTGCCGCGGTTCGAAAAGAAAGGGCAACGTCTCGCTCTCGCCCGCCCGGTCGTCGGGGCCAGGCCCCGGGATCAATTGCAGTGCCGGCACGCCGCTCATGACGCAGCCGCATCCTTCTGTATCATGCAGCAGCTTCAGCTGTTTGCCTGAGGTCTCCAGCATCGGGGCGAGCCGAGCCAGCGCCGCCGGCGTAAAGGTCATATGCATCCGTTCATCCTCCTTTATCCTACGGGTATGATTATACGCTGAGTCGCAGACCTGAGCAACGGCTGCGCCACTCTTCATCAGGCAGGATCGGATACAGCGTAGAACGGTACCCGCGTCAGTTGAATCGCTCGCGGAATACGCGTATGATCAGACTGAATGCTATCCTTGATCTGGAAGGTGGACGAACGAATGACCGCTACTCTGCAAGACAAGCTCGAACGATTCCGGGAGATCGACCGTACCATCAAAAGCTACGGCGAAGCGATCGGCGTGCTGCATTGGGACCTGCGCACAGGCGCTCCCCGCAAAGGAATGGACAGCCGCTCGGAAGCGATCGGCGTCCTGTCCGCGGAGCAATTCCGCTTGGAGACCTCCTCCGAAATGGGCGAGCTGCTGGCGCGGCTAAACGAGCCGGAGGCGCTGGACACAATGGCCCCCGTCAATCGCAGGCTGGTCGAGGAGAGCGCGAAGGCTTATGCGCGCAGCAGCAAAATCCCGCCCAAGCTCAACCAGGAGTTCGTCGTGCTGACTGCACAAGCGGAGTCGTATTGGGAGGAGGCCAAGGCGCGGAACGATTATGCGGGCTTCCGGCCCTATCTGGAAAAAATTATTACCTTGACGCGGCAGATGATCGAGCTGCGGGGACCGGGCGCGACGCCTTACGACACGCTGCTCGACGACTACGAGCCCGGCATGACCACCGCTCAGCTCGACCCGCTGTTCAACGGTCTGCGCGAGCGTCTGGTTCCGCTGGCCGCGCGCATTGCCGATTCGCCGCATCAGCCCGCAACCGGCTTTCTTCGCCAATCGTATGCGGTCTCGCAGCAAAAGGCGTTCAGTCTTCATATTTTGCGCGAGATGGGCTACAATTTTGACGCGGGGAGGCTGGACGAGAGCGCGCATCCGTTCGCGACGGGCCTTAGCCCGGGGGATGTGCGCATCACGACGCGCTACCTAGAGGACGATGTCACCAGCGCGCTATTCGGGACGATCCACGAGGGCGGGCACGCGCTATACGAGCAGAATATCGGCACCGAGCTGGCAGGGACCACATTGTGCGACGGCACCTCAATGGGCATTCACGAGTCGCAATCGCGGTTTTGGGAAAATGTGATCGGCCGCAGTCGGCCGTTCTGGCGGCGACACTTCGGCGAGCTGCAGCGCCGTTTCCCGGGGCAACTCGATGTGCCGGTCGAGGACTTCTACCGCGCCATCAACGTCGTGCAGCCGTCCTTGATCCGCATCGAGGCCGACGAGCTGACCTACAATCTGCATGTGATCATTCGCTACGAACTGGAAAAGCAAATCTTCAACGACGGCGCGACCGCTGCGGAGCTGCCTGAGCTGTGGAACGCCAAGTACGAGGAGTATCTTGGCATTCGGCCGCCGAGCGACCGCGAGGGCGTGCTTCAGGACGTGCATTGGGCAGGCGGGGCGTTCGGATACTTCCCCTCGTATGCGCTCGGCAACATGTACGCGGCACAGATCGCCGACACGCTGGAGCAGCGGATGCCGCGGCTGTGGTCACATGTGGAGTCGGGGGAGCTGCTGCCGATCAAGGATTGGCTGACCGAGCAGGTTTACCGGCACGGCAAGCTGCTGAATCCGGCGGAGATCATCCGCAGCGTGACCGGCAAGCCGCTCGACCCGCAGCACCTGGTCGGTTATCTCGAGCGCAAGTATGCCGATATTTACCGGCTCTGAGCAAGATGAAGGCAAGGATGCATGTACTGGCCGAGGATTTTCTCAAAGACCGTTGCCCAAGACCGATCCGGTCCCGGGCGATGGTCTTTTCGTCGTAGAGCCCAGCTTGTACCGCCTATCATCCTCTGAGGAACAAAGGTAGCCGCTCAAGCGATTGCGCAAGAGGAAGGCCGCGGGTGTGGAGGCAGTAGAGTGAGGAAGTACCGCTAATGTGTATGAGAAGCATGCACCGATACCCATCGCGGCGCATAGGCTGATAATCAACTACGGGCGGAGGTGGGGGAGACATGCGAGCAAAATGGGGAGGGACGCTGGCGTGCCTGCTGGCGGCGGCAGTTGCGCTGGGCGGGTGTGGCGGCGAAGCAGAAGGTCCAGTCAAGCTGAAGGTCGGCGAGGTGACCCGTTCGATTTTTTATGCGCCGCAGTATGCGGCATTGTCGCAGGGGCTTTTTGAGGAGGCAGGTCTTGCCGTCGAGCTGACGACGACGTTCGGCGGCGACAAGACGATGACCGAGCTGCTGGCCGGCTCGATCGATATCGCGCTGGTCGGTTCGGAGACATCGATCTATGTCGCACAGCAAGGGGCGAAAGACCCGGTCATTAATTTCGGCCAGCTCACGCAGACCGACGGCACGTTCCTGGTGGCGCGCGAGCCCGATTCCGATTTTGACTGGGCGTCGCTCAAGGACAGCACGTTTCTCGGCCAGCGCAAGGGCGGCATGCCGCAGATGGCCGGCGAATTTACGCTGAAAAAGCACGGCATCGATCCGCAGACCGATCTGGAGCTGATCCAGAACATCGATTTTGCGAACATCCCGGCCGCGTTCGGCTCCGGTACCGGCGATTATGTGCAATTGTTCGAGCCGCAAGCCTCGATCTTCGAACAGGAAGGGCGGGGCTACGTCGTCGCTTCGTTCGGCGTTGAGAGCGGGCATTTGCCGTATACCGCTTTTTTGGCGCGCCGTAGCTTCATCGAGGACCATCCGGAAGCGATCCAGGCTTTCGTCAATGCGCTCTACGAGGCGCAGCAATGGGTGGAGCGGAACAGCCCCGCCGTAATCGCAGAAGCGATTCAGCCGTATTTTGAGGACACAGAGCCGGGACTGATCGAGACGGTCGTCGAACGCTACAAGTCGCAAGGCTCGTTCGCCACGGATCCGCGCATCGACGAGGACGAATGGAACAATCTGCTGGAGGTCATGACCGAGGCCGGCGAGCTGATCGCACCCGTGCCGCATGCGGAGCTGGTGGACAATTCGTTCGCCGATCAGGCCTTGAGCCGATAACGGGCAGCTGGCAGCGGAACCGATCCCCTGACAACAGGCGGCGAGCGGGGCGGGCAACCGCAAGCCGACGTGAGAGGAGGCAGATGGATGAGAGCGATGCTGGAGCTAAAAAACGTCTCCCATGTCTATGTCAGCGCGCAGGAGGCCTCGCTCGCCGTCGAAGGGCTGGACCTGCAGGTCACGCCGGGCGAATTCGTCAGTCTCGTCGGGCCGAGCGGCTGCGGCAAGACGACAATCCTCAGCCTGCTGGCCGGGCTGCTCGTCCCGTCCCGCGGTCAAGTGCTGATCGGCGGCGAGCCGGTGCACGGCCCGTCGCCTCGCGTCGGCTACATGCTGCAGCAGGATTACCTGCTGCCGTGGCGGACGATCCGCGGCAATGTGCTCCTCGGACCGGAGCTCGCCGGGAGGCAGAGCCGGGAGACGGAGGAAGCTGTCGAGCGTCTGCTGCACGAGATGGGGCTATCAGGCAGCGCGGCACGTTATCCGCACGAGCTATCCGGCGGGATGCGGCAGCGTGCGGCGCTCGTGCGCACGCTCATCACCGATCCGGAGGTGCTGCTGCTCGACGAGCCGTTCTCCGCGCTCGATATGCACATCAAGCTGCAGCTGGAGGATCTGGTCCATCATACGTTGCGACGCATGCGCAAGACGGCATTGCTCGTGACGCATGATCTGGCGGAGGCGGCGGCGATGAGCGACCGCGTCGTGCTGCTCGGCAGTCGGCCGGGCCGCATTCGCCATATCTTCGATATCCCCGCCGAGCTGCGCGCCCTGCCGCCGATGCAGGCGCGCCGGGAGCCGGGCTTTCAGGATATCTTCGAAGCGATCTGGGCGGAGCTGGAGGAAGGGGAGGAGGGCGGCGATGCATAGACATGACGATCCGGCGGCTGCGCCCGAGGCGCAGACACACGACCAGCGGAAGGCGGGCGAGCTGGACTGGCCGGCGGCGCTGCAGCGCGCGTATATCCGCCGGCAGCGGCGGCGCAGCCTGGCGGTGCGTCTGGTGCAGGTGCAGGTGCTCGTGCTGCTGCTCGGCCTGTGGGAGGCTGCGGGCCGCCGGGGATGGATCGACGAGCTGCTCTTCAGCTATCCGGCCAAGCTGGCGAATCAGCTGTGGACGACACTGCTGGCCGGCACGCTGCTGCCGCATGTCGGGGTCACGGTGCTGGAGACGGCCGCCGGCTTCGTCCTGGGCACGCTGCTCGGGACGGCTGCCGCGGCGCTGCTGTGGTGGTATCCCTTCGTCTCACGCGTCGTCGATCCGTACCTGGTCGTGCTCAACAGCATGCCCAAGGTCGCGCTGGGCCCGATCTTCATTGTCGCGCTCGGTCCAGGACTGCTGTCGATTGTAGCCGTGACGCTGTCGGTGACCGTGATCATTACGACGCTGGCGATCTACAATCGCTTCCGCGAGGTCGAGCCGAGCTATATCAAGGTGGCGCAGCTGCTGGGCGCCTCGCGCGGGCAGGTCTTTCGCAGTATTGTACTGCCGGACACCTTTCCGGTCATCATCTCGACGCTCAAGGTCAATGTCGGCCTGTCCTGGATCGGGGTGATCGTCGGAGAGTTCCTGGTCGCCCGGGCAGGGCTGGGGTATTTGATCATTTATGGCTTTCAGGTGTTCAACTTCACACTGGTGCTCTCGAGCCTGCTGGTCATCGCTGCGGTGGCTGCGGTCATGTACCAATTGGTGGCGCTGCTGGAGCGCAAGTTGACGGCGGGGCGGCCGGAGAGGTAGGATATAAGAAAAAACGGATAGGAAGAAATTATGGGCATTCGAGTAATCAAAACGGCCACTGCCGGCCTTGCCGCGATCTACACGGCACATTATTTCGGGCTGGAGCCATTTTTGTCGGCTGGCCTGCTTGCTATTCTCGGCGTCGAAGTCACCCGGATGAAGGGGCTAAAAGCCGCCTTCGCCCGGTTTATGGCTTCGGTGGTGGGGCTGTTTTTCGCTTCGCTGATCTTTACGTTGTTCGGGTTCGAGCTATGGTCGGTCTCGATCTTTATTCTGATCGCTTTTCCGATCCTGGCGCGGCTACAGCTGCAGGGCGGGATCGTCACGAGCTCGGTCATCGTCTTCCACTTGTTCAGCGCAGGCGAGGTGACGCAAGCGCTCATTGTGAATGAGATCTTGCTCCTAGTCACGGGCCTGGGCTGGGCGAGTATCTTCAATTTGCTCTACATGCCGCGCGAGGAAGGCCGTCTGCATCAGCAGCGACGGGAGACGGAGAGGCTGTTCGGCGAAATTTTTACGCATCTGGCGCAGACGCTGCGCGACCCGGCCCATATGTGGAACGGCGAGCAGCTGCTGGCCGCGGAGGCTTCGATCCAGGCGGGACTCCGGCGAGCTCAGATCTATCGCGAGAACACGCTCTGGCGCTACGAATCGTATTGGCGTACTTATTTTGAAATGCGTAGCAGCCAGCTCGAGTCGATCCAGCAAATGCTGGGCCTGGTCGCGCTCGTGTACGAAAAAATGCCGCAGGGCATCCTGCTGGCGGAGGTGTTCGGCCATCTGGCCGAGGAGGTCAAATCGGACGTCTATATCGGCCGCGTCGAGCGCGAGCTGGAGCGGCTTGAAGAGCGGTTCCGCGAAATGCCGCTGCCGCTGACCCGGGATGAATTCGAGCTGCGGGCCTCGCTGTATCAGCTGTGCCACGAGCTGGAGCGGTATCTGTCGATTGCAAAAAGATGGAAAAAGCGAGACGAAACAGCGTAAGGCGGAGATCGCACACCAATATATAGCAACTCCGATATAGCAATTCCGAAGATTCAAAATAGTTGCAAGAAGTAGTCACTCCGGGCAAATGTCCTGCATACACTTTAAGTGAATGATGTATGGAGGAGGTTAAACCAATGGCAATTGCAGATACACAGCTTCAGTACAGAGAGATTATCACAAAAGCTGTCTGCGGCAAGGGTCGTAAGTTCGCTACGGTCACCCACAACGTATCGCCGCCCCATCCTCCGTCGAGCATCCTCGGCGCATGGATCATCAACCATCAATACGAAGCAGTGCGCTCGGGCGACGGCGTCGAGGTGATCGGTACTTACGATATTAACATCTGGTATTCGTACGACAAAAACTCGCAAACCGACGTCGCGAAGGAGACGGTCTCGTATGTAGAGAACGTACCGCTGTCGTACCTGGACCCCAAGCATCGTTCGAACACCGCCGAAGTCTCCGCCGAATCGACGCAGGAGCCGAACTGCATCGAAGCGACGGTCGATTCCGGAGGATCGTCAGTGCTCATTCGCGTCGAACGGGAATTCGGCGTCGAAATGGTCGCGGAGACGAAGGTATGCGTCGCAGTGCTGCCAGGCGGCTGCGACGAGTTGGACGGCAAGGATTTCGAGTATGGCTTGACGGATGACGGGGACTACGAGGACCTCGATCCCGAGCTGCTCGACGACGAGGTCTAGCACCGGCAAGCACAGCCTGCGTCCTGTTGAAGTATTGTATGCATTGCCGTGTCGGCAGTCGAGGGCGGGAGCCCTCTTTTTTCTTTCTTTTTCACCAAATCGCGCCGCTCGCGCTTCGTCTTGCTCCGGGCACGGGCAGGCGAGACGCGGGCGGCGCGTTTGCTGCGCTCGTGCTGGACAGCTTGATTGCGGGAGGGCCGCTCATGGCGGGACGGGTATGGATCGAGGATGGGAACGCATGGCGGCGTATTGCAACCTGCGCGCTTGACGAGCGAAGCGGTAGCGCCGCCGAACAATCGCGCACGCAGTTCGCGCATGCGTTCAGCGAAAACGAGGTTTCCGGGCGAAACGGCAAGACGCGCGCAGGACAAGACGAGGTGTTGGTGCGAAAAGAGGAGACGCTCGTGCGCGAAGTCGCAGCGCCGGAGAGCGGCGATGCGGTCTGGCTGTGGAAGCGAACGGCCAAGAGGCGACAAGGCGGACCTGGCGCGCCGCTCTCGCATGGAGAAGGCCCCCATGCCAGCCTGACCGCGCCGCCGCACGGCCGCGGCGTCTGGACGCTGCAGCTATGCGGCGAGCCGCTGACAGTCCGGCAGACGGGCGGGGCCGAGGCGCAGCTGCGTATGGCCGGGGTGCCGATCGAGCCTCTTGATACGCGGGTACGCCGCTGCTTCGTCGTGCCGGTGCTGCATCTGGAGGCGCTCGCGCTGCGCCGCGAGGAACTGTCGGCGCAGCGCGGCGCCTGGCCCGGGCGGCGCGCGCCGGTGCTGCCCCGTCCCTTCGGATCGGCGGCCGCGGAGGCGTCCCTGCCGCCGCAGCTGCAGCGCCGAATCGAACGCACGGCCGTGCGTGCCGTCTATGCGCTCGGACTCGATGCGGCGGAGGTCGAGCTGGCTGTCGACGATCAGGGCCGCACCGCCGTCCGTACGCTGCAACCGCCGGATCCGGACAGCCCGCTGTGGGCGGGGGCGATGCAGCGCATGGCTGCGCAGTATGCCGAGGCTCGCAGCGGCGCGGCGCGCTCGGCCGAGCTGCGTCTGGGCGCCGACCCCGAATTCGTGCTGCTGCGCCCGGACGGCCGCGTGGCGGCAGCGGCGCGCTATCTGCCCAAGCGCGGCGCGATCGGCTGCGATTCGGTGCGGATCGGGCCGCGGCTGCGCTACCCGGTCGCAGAGCTGCGACCCGATCCGCAGACCAGCCCGAGCGCGCTGGCTGGCGCGCTGCGGGGGTTGCTCCGGCAGGCCGCCGACCGCATCGACGCGTCGGAGCTGGTGTGGCGCGCCGGAGGCATGCCCGTGCCGGGACTTGCGCTCGGCGGTCATATCCATCTCAGCGGCGCCTGGCTGTCGAGCCGCCTGCTGCGGCTGCTCGACAGCTGCGTGGCGCTGCCGCTCGCACTGGTGGAGGAGCCGGCTGCAGCGGCGCGCCGGCCGCGCTACGGCTGGCTGGGCGATCACCGGCCGCAGCCGCACGGCGGCTTCGAATATCGCACGCCCGCGAGCTGGCTCGCTTCTCCGGCGGCGGCGCGCGCCGCATTTGCGCTGACGCTGCTGGCCGCGCGTGAGACCTGGGCCGAGCCGCTCTGGCAGGAGCCGCTGCCGGCCGAGCGCGCCGAGACGGTGCGCGCTTTTTATGCGGGCGAGCACGAGCTGTTGCGCAATGAGGTGCTGCGCTTCGCCGAGCGGCTCCGCGCGACAGCGTCGTATCCCGGGCTGGCTGCCGAGATCGAGCCGTTGCTGGAGGCGATCGCCGCCGGCAAGCGCTGGGACGCGGGTGCCGATCTGCGCAGCCGCTGGCGCATTCCCGCGCCTTAGCGGAGGTGGTGGGACCTTTTGCTGCTTGCGTATCATGAGCGAGCAGAGGCGGTGGATTGCGCAGCGGCAGCAGGGAGAGGCGGGCACCCGGGTGCGCGGTCCGGCAGACGGATGCGCGCACCCCGGATGTTCTGGTATAATGAAGCTTTGAAATCAACCTGTTCGAGTGACCGGCGCGATGCGGCAGCGCATGCGCGGGAGAGGAGGGCGACATGTCCGAATATACGCCGATGATGCAGCAGTATCTGGCGATCAAGGAAGAAGCCAAGGACGCGTTTTTGTTTTTTCGGCTTGGCGATTTTTACGAGATGTTCTTCGAGGACGCCGTCCTGGCGGCGCGGGAGCTGGAGATTACCCTGACCGGACGCGGAGCCGGCAAGGAAGCGCGCATCCCGATGTGCGGGGTGCCGTATCATTCCGCCGAAACGTACATATCGCGCTTGATTGAGAAGGGCTACAAGGTGGCCATCTGCGAGCAGGTCGAGGACCCCGCTACGGCGAAGGGCGTCGTGCGGCGCGAGATCGTGCGCGTCGTGACGCCCGGGACCGTGATGGAGGCGAAGGCGCTGGAGGGCAAGGCCAACAACTTCATCGCCGCAGTCGCCGTGTGCGGCGGGGAAGAGGGGCTGGCGGTATGCGACCTGACGACCGGCGAGCTGTACGCGACCTCGCTGGCGGCCGCGGACGGGCAGCTGCCCCATGAGCTGGGCCTGTACGAGCCGGCCGAGATCGTCGGCGACCGCGACCTGGTGGAGCGGCTGCAGGACGCGCCGGCGCTGTGGCAGCGGTCGGTTGTCTACACGGCGCGGGATGCGATGGAGGAGGAGGCGCTGCTGGCGCATTACGGCGCGGCCGAGCTGGAGCGGCTCGGGCCGGCTCGGCGGCGCGCGGTCAGCCTGCTGACGGGCTATCTGGCAGATACGCAAAAGCGCTCGCTCGCGCATGTGCGCAGCATTCGGGCGTATGAGCCGAGCCAGTATATGGTGCTCGATCCGTACACGCGCCGCAATCTGGAGCTGACCGAGACGGTGCAGGACCGCAGCCGCCAGGGCTCGCTGCTCTGGCTGCTGGACAAGACAGAGACCGCGATGGGCGCGCGCCAGCTGCGGCGCTGGATCGACAAGCCGCTGCTCGTGCGCGCGCAGATCGAGGAGCGCCTCGAGGCGGTGGACAAGCTGCTCGCCGACTTCCTGCTGCGCGAGGAGCTGCGCGACGGGCTCAAAGGCGTCTACGACCTCGAGCGGCTCGTCGGCCGGATCGCCTATGGCACCGCCAATGCGCGCGACCTCAATGCGCTCAAGCAATCGCTGCAGCAGATCGGTCCGCTGGCCGCGCACTGCGCGGCCTCGGCGTCGCAGACGCTGCGGCGGCTCGTCGACCGGCTCGACGCTTGCGCGGACCTGGCGGAGATGATCGAGACCGTGCTCGTCGAGGACCCGCCGGTCTCGGTGCGCGAGGGCGGACTGATCCGCAGCGGCTACGACGGCTACCTGGACGAGCTGCGCGAGGCCAGCACCGGCGGCAAGCGCTGGCTCGCCGAGCTGGAGCAGCGCGAGCGCGAGGCGACCGGCATTCGCTCGCTCAAGATCGGCTACAACAAGGTGTTCGGCTATTATCTGGAGGTGACCAAGGCCAATCTCGCCCAGCTGCCGGAAGGACGCTACGAGCGCAAGCAGACGCTGGCCGCGGCGGAGCGGTTCGTCACGCCCGAGCTCAAGGAGAAGGAGCGGCTCATCCTCGAAGCGGAGGACAAGATGGTCGATCTGGAGTATGCCCGATTCGCCGAGCTGCGCGACCGCATCGCCGGGCAGCTCGGACGGCTGCAGCGGCTGGCCGGCATCGTCGCGACCATCGACGTGCTGCAGGCGTTCGCCGCGGTCAGCGAGCAGCAGCGCTACTGCCGCCCGACGCTGAGCGAGGACTTCGACATCGCGATTACGGACGGGCGCCATCCGGTCATCGAGGCGGCGCTGGACAGCGCTCCGTTCGTCGCCAACAGCGCGGCGCTGGGCGCCGACTCCAAGCCGATGATGCTGATCACCGGTCCGAATATGGCGGGCAAGAGCACGTATATGCGGCAGGTGGCGCTAATCTGCGTGATGGCGCAGATCGGGTGCTTCGTGCCTGCGGCCGGCGCGGAGCTGGCGATCGTCGACCGCATCTTCACGCGCATCGGCGCGGCTGACGATCTGATCGGCGGGCAGAGCACGTTCATGGTGGAGATGAAGGACATCCAGACGATGACCGCCAAGGCGACGCGCCGCAGTCTCGTTGTCATTGACGAGCTGGGCCGCGGCACGTCCACCGGCGAAGGCATGGCGATCGCACAGGCGGTCATCGAGTACGTGCACGACGAGATCGGCTGCAAGGCGCTGGTGTCGACGCACTTCCACGAGCTGGCGCATCTGGAGGAGACCCTTCCCGGTCTCAAGAACATGTGCATGGCGGTCAAGGAAAGCGGCGACGATGTCGCCTTCCTGCGCAAGCTCGTCCCCGGCGCGGCCAGTACCAGCTACGGCATCTACTGCGCCCGCTTGGCCGGGCTGCCGGATGCGATCATCGGGCGCGCCTACGCACTGCTGCATGCCGCCGAAGGCGCGGTTGTGGCTGCTCCGCCGGAAGGCGCCCGCACCGCCGCCCGAACTATGCCTGCCGGAGAGAGCGGCGATGCGCAGCGTGCCGGCGACCGGGTGCGGGAGCGCGACGGCAGCAGCGAAGTGGCGCCTGATCGCCATGACGCAGAGGAGTCGAATGCGGCTGCCTATCTGGCGGATTCCTATATAGAAGAAGCTGCAGTATCGAGCGAGATCGTGCAGATGTCCATGTTCGGGCCGCCGGCGGGGGCGGAGCCGCTCCACTCGAGGCGCGCCGCCCGTGCGGAGCAGTTCGCCGATCAGCTGCGCAAGCTCGATCTGTTCAACATGACGCCGCTGCAGGCGATGCAGTGGCTCGACGAGATGAAGCAAAAGCTCGGCAAGTCCTAGCCTTCCCTTAAGACAGCGCTCGGCAGCCTCGGTTCGTGGACAAGCTTTGAACATACAAGACGGGAGGGAGGAGCATCATGCCAAGCATCCAGGTGATGAGCGAGCAACTGGCCAACCAGATTGCCGCAGGCGAGGTGGTAGAGCGGCCGGCCTCGGTCGTGAAGGAGCTGGTGGAGAATGCGATCGATGCGGGCGGGACCGCAATCGAGATTACCGTGGCGGAGGGCGGACTCGATCTGATCCGGGTCGTCGACAATGGCGCTGGAATTGAGGCCGAGGAAGTGGCCACTGCGTTCCAGCGCCACGCCACGAGCAAGCTGCTGGAGGATCGCGAGCTGTTCCGGATTGCGAGCCTCGGCTTCCGCGGCGAGGCGCTGCCCAGCATCGCCGCCGTGGCGCGCGTCGAATGCGTGAGCGCGCCCCAGTCGGATGGACTCGCGCAGCGGCTCGTGATCGAGGGCGGGCGCGTCGTGTCCGCGGGGCCGATCGGCGCGCCACAGGGCACGGACATGACCGTGCGCGATTTGTTTTACAACACGCCGGCCAGGTTAAAGTACATGAAGTCGATTCAGACGGAGCTCGGGCATATTTCCGATTATGTCTATCGGCTGGCGCTTGCCCACCCGGGCATTGCTTTTTCGCTGCGTCACAACGGCAATCAGCTGCTGCGCACGCCGGGCAACGGCGACCGGCTGCAGGTGATCGCAGCCGTCTACGGCACGAACACGGCGCGGGGCATGCTGGCGCTGGAGGGAGAGCACCCGGATTACGATCTGCGCGGCTTTATCTCCAAGCCCGAGCTGACCCGAGCCTCGCGGACGGCGCTGACGACAATTGTCAATGGCCGCTATATTCGCAGCTTTGCACTGACGCAATCGATCCTGCAGGCCTACCATACGCTGCTGCCGATCAATCGCTATCCGCTCGCGGTGCTGGAGATCGGCATGCATCCGTCGCTGGTGGACGTCAACGTGCATCCGTCCAAGCTGGAGGTCCGATTCAGCAAGGAGCCGGAGCTGCGCGCCTTCGTCCAGGAGACGGTGCGCGCTTGTCTCGCCCGGCAGACGCACATCCCCGGACAGCAGACGCAGCGGCGCAGCGCCCGGCCCGAGGTCGTGCAAGAGCGGATGCCGCTCTATCCGCAAGCGGAGGAGCTCGCCCGGATGCCGGAGCGGCGCAGCGAGCCGGACCAGGCGCCGCCGCTGCGCGGCCGCGTGCAGCCGGGCGGGCGGACGCTCGGCTCCGATCGTCCGGCGAGCAGCTATGGCCGAGGAAGCGACGGCGCCGTGCCATGGGAGCGCCCGGCCCGCATTCCGCGGGGCGCGACGGAAGCTCTCTACAGCCGAGCCGAGCTGCGCGACGCTGACGACCGGCTGCGCACGGATGAGGCGGGGCAGGGCGCGTCCGTGCCGACGTTCGATCGTCGTCGCTCCGATTCGGACTCGAGCGATTCACAGTACTTCGGGCGCGACGGGGCTGATCGCGTTTCGGCTCAGGGGCGCCAAGCGTCTGCGGGCACGGACGAGCTGGTAGACACCCAGGCGGCAGACACCCGGCCGGCGGATACCCAGGCGGCAGACGCCCAACCGGTTGACGCTCAGCCGAATGAGCAGGGCCATGCCGCAGACGTTCAGCCGAATGCACAGGGCCACGCCGCCGTCGTTCAACCGAATGCGCAGAACGAGGCGGCAGCGACCGATGCCGATGTCGCCGGTCTCGCCAGTGGCGGCGGCGAGGTCACAGCCTCGGACAGCGAGACGCCGGCGCGGAGTGGTCCGGACTCCCCGGCTGAGCGGGCAGACGCGGCGGCACGCGCGGGAGCGGACCGGCCGAATGGCTCGGCCGAAGGTTTCCCCGAGCTCGCATGGGTCGGCCAACTGCATGGCACGTATCTGATCGCGCAGAATGAGACAGGCATGTATCTGATCGATCAGCACGCCGCGCACGAGCGTATTCACTACGAGCTGTTCTACCGCCGCTTCGGGGCCCCCGATCAGGCCGCGCAGCAGCTGCTCGTGCCGTTCACGCTCGAATATACGCCGGCCGACGCGGCCGCGCTGCGGGAGCAGCTGCCGCTGCTGGCGCAGGCAGGCGTTGAGCTGGAGCCGTTCGGACAGCACGCCTTCCTCGTGCGCACGCATCCGCAGTGGCTACCCCGGGGCGCAGAGCAGGCGGTCGTCGAAGAGATGATCGAATGGGTGCTTCGGGAGCGCCGCACCGTCGATATCGCCAAGCTGCGGGAGAAGTCTGCAATCCTTTGCGCCTGCAAGGCTTCGATCAAGGCCAATGCATTCCTGACCCGGGAATCGGGCGAGGCGCTGCTGCACCGGCTGGCTGCCTGCGAGCAGCCGTATACGTGCCCGCATGGACGCCCGATCGTCGTGCACGTCTCGACGTATCAGCTGGAGAAGATGTTCAAGCGGGTGATGGCATGATCGTGACGACGACGTCGCGTCCGACGGCGGAGAGCGTGGCGCGTGCGCGGGCCGTCGCGGAGGAGCTGGGCGCGGCGTACGCGGAGCGCGGGGATCATTCGCTGGCGCGGCTGCGTCGCAGACAGTCCTGCGACCGTCTGCTCATTGTGTCGGAGCGCGAAGTGCGGTATGATGACGGGCATGCGCCGCCGTTTTTTTTCCACCCGAGCATGGCACTCGTCCGCATCAAGCGTCTGCTGGCCGGCGAGCGCGACACGCTGGTCGCCGTCAGCGGCTGCAGGCCCGGCGACGTCGTGCTCGACTGTACCGCCGGCATGGCCGCGGACGCGGCTGTGCTGGCCCACGCCGCCGGTCCGGGCGGCCGCGTCACGGCGCTGGAGAGTCGGCAATTGCCGGCTCTCCTCGTCCGCGAAGGCCTCGCGACCTATCGGACCGGGCTGCCGGCGGCCGACGCCGCGCTGCGGCGCGTGACGCTGCGCTGGTGCGATCATGTCGACGAGCTGCGGCGCTTGCCTGCGGACAGCTGCGATATCGTCTATTTCGACCCGATGTTCCGGCGCCCGATCCACGAATCGTCGGCGCTGCAGCCGCTGCGCCCGGTCGCCGACGACCGGCCGCTGTCGCCGCAGGCGATCGCCGAAGCGCGCCGCGTGGCGCGCCGCGTCGTCGTGCTCAAGGAGCATGCGGCCAGCGGAGAATTCGAGCGGCTCGGCTTCGACGTGCGGGCCGTCAATCATGCCAATACCGCATATGGAGTGATTATGCCTTGACAACGATACAGCCTACGCCCAAGCCGCCGCTGCTCGTCCTGGTCGGCCCGACTGCGGTCGGCAAGACCGGCTACAGTCTCGACCTCGCCGAAGCGTGGAATGCCGAGATCATCTCCGGCGACTCCATGCAGGTGTACCGGGGCATGGACATCGGCACCGCCAAGCTGCCGCCCGAGCAGCGGCGCGGCATTCCGCATCATCTGATCGATGTGCGCGATCCCCGCGAACCGTATTCGGTCGCCGATTTTCAGGCGGAATGCCGCCGCCTGATCGCGGACATCCGCAGCCGCGGCAAGCTGCCCTTCATCGTAGGCGGCACCGGCCTGTACGTCGAGTCGGTGTGCTATGATTATCAATTCGCCGATTACGGCTCCGACGAGCCTTATCGGGCCGAGCTGCAGCGGCTTGCCGAGGCGCAGGGCAACGAGGCGGTGCACGCGCTGCTCGCGCAGGTCGATCCCGCTTCGGCCGCTCGCCTGCATGCCAACGACGCGCGCCGCGTCATCCGGGCTCTGGAGGTGCATCGCACGACGGGCAAGCCGCTTTCGGAGCATTTGCACGGCCAAAAAAAAACGTCACCCTACGAACTGTGTATGGTGGGGCTGACAATGGACCGCGCCTTGCTCTATGCGCGCGTCGAGGAACGGGTCGACGCCATGCTGGCGCAGGGACTGGAACAAGAGGTGCGGGAGCTGCTGCATCAAGGCGTGCCGCGCCAGGCCACAGCCATGCAGAGCCTGGGGTACAAGGAACTTCTTCCTTATTTGGCCGGGGAATGCTCACATGCGGAGGCGGTGCGAATCCTGAAGCGCGATACCCGCCATTTTGCGAAGCGACAGCTGTCCTGGTTCCGTCACATGACCGACATTCGGTGGGTCGATGTCGGATTCTCACAAAATTTTCATGAAAACTTGCATACAATTCATGCTATAATAGCAGGAAAGTTTCGCAAGGGCCTTGAATATAGATGTAACTAATCTTTTTTTGACGGGGGTTAACGGCCAATGAACAAATCGATTAATATCCAGGACACCTTTCTCAACCAGCTGCGCAAGGACAGCGTTCCGGTGACCGTTTACCTTACGAATGGTTTTCAGATTCGCGGCACGGTCAAGGCGTTCGACAACTTTACGATCGTCATCGACAGCGACGGTCGGCAGCAGATGGTATACAAGCATGCCATCTCCACGTTTACCCCGCAGCGCAATATTTCGCTCATGCAGGATCAGAATGCCGACTGATTGGCTGTCTTGATCAAGCGAACGAAACCTTTTTGCGCGGCTTTACGTTTAATTGAATAGCGGCAGCCGGAGCAACCCGTTCTGAGCCCGGATGCATGCCTACCGCACGTGCGGCAGGGATGCTTCCTCATGGGCCGCGCGCGGGTTGCTTTTTTGGACCGGCAAGCCGCCAATCAGAGACAAGAGGACAACAGACGGATGTCCCGACCAGGAGGGGATCGACTTCCATGACTGAGCGCAAAACGACAAGACCCAAAAGCGAAAGCGCGCCGAAAAAGCCGGCTCGCAAAACGAAAAAGAAAAAATTCAACGCCAGGCGCGCCATGATCGGCTTGTTTTTTACGGCTGCGCTGGCCGTCGTCTGCGGCATTATCGGCTACCTGCTCATTATTTTGAACGGCGAGCGCATACTGGCAGCCAATCAGGACGACTACACGAGCTTCGCCGAGGCGTCGATCATCTACGACATCAACGGCGACGAAGTATCAAAGCTGTACGACGAAAATCGCGAGGCAGTCGAGTTCTCGGAGATTCCTGAGCTGATGAAGCAGGCGTTCGTGGCGGTGGAGGACAAGCGCTTCTACGACCATTCCGGGGTCGACTTCATCTCGATCGGCCGCGCCGTCGTCAAGGACGTGATCGCGCGCAGCGCAGTCGAAGGCGGCAGCACGATCACGCAGCAGCTGGCCAAAAACATCTTTTTGTCCCATGACAAAACCTTGCTGCGCAAGGCGACCGAGGCTTCGATCGCGGTGGCGCTGGAGAACAATCATTCCAAAAATCAGATTCTCGAAATGTATCTGAATCGCATCTACTTCGGCAAGCGCGCCTATGGCGTCAAAGCGGCTTCGCAGCTCTACTTCGGCAAAGAAAATCTGGCCGAGCTGGAGCTGTGGGAGATTGCGACGCTGGCCGGCATGCCGAAGGGGCCCAATAGCTACAATCCGCTTAGCGATCCCGATCGTTCGAAGGAGCGGCGAAGGGTCGTGCTGCAGCTGATGTTCGATCAGGGCATCATTACCAAGGCGGAGATGGACGAGGCGGCGGCGCAGGACTACAATCCTGACGTCGCACAAATTCCGGACAATACGACATACATGGCGTTCGTCGATTATGCCATCGAGGAAGCGATGAAGGTGACGGGTCTGACGGAGGACGAACTGCGGCTCGGCGGCTATCAGATCCACACGACGCTGAATCCGAACGCGCAGTCGATCGTGGAGTCGGAATACGCGAATGAGGACAACTTCGAGCAGAGCGTCGACGAACAGATCGTGCAGAGCGCGATGATTATTATCGATCACCGCAGCGGCCAGATCGAAGCGATGATCGGCGGGCGCGAGTACGAGAAAAAAGGCTGGAACCGCATTACGAAACGCCGCCAGCCCGGCTCTTCGTTCAAGCCGATCGCTTCCTACGGTCCGGCGCTGGAGACGGGGAACTGGTTCCCTTGGTCGATCCTGCGCGACGACGACCAATGCTTCGGCAATTATTGCCCGAGCGATTCGAATCGGGTGAAGTACATCGGTCCGGTCAAAATGAGCGAGGCGATTCGCGAGTCGCGCAATCTGCCGGCCGTATGGCTGCTCAATGAGATAGGCGTAAGCGAGGCGCTCGCATTTGCGGATAAGCTCGGGGTCGAGCTCGCGGCAGAGGACCGCAACCTGGCGATTGCGCTGGGCGGTCTGACGCACGGCGTGACGCCGCTGGAGATGGCGACGGCGTACAGCGTGTTTGCCAACGGCGGCCGCAGCGTCGATCCGCACACGATCATCAGTGTGGAGAACAGCAACGGCCAGGCGGTCTACACCTATAAGGAAAAAACGCCGAAGCAGCTCATCGCGCCCGAAACGGCCTGGTACCTGACGAGCATCCTGCGCGGCGTCGTCGAGGGCGGCACCGGTACGCGGGCGCAGATCTCGGGGCGGCCGGTCGCCGGCAAGACCGGTACGACGCAGCACGGCATCGAGGGGCTGAGCTCCGGCCGCAATCGCGACGCCTGGTTCGTCGGCTATACGCCGGAGTGGACGGGCGCGATCTGGATGGGCTACGACGAGACCGACGAGCAGCATCTGCTGGACGGCAGCAGCGGTCAGTCCGCGGCCTTGTTCGGCAAGATCATGACGCAGGCGCTCAAGGACGCGCCGGCGAGCCAGTTCGTCAAGCCCGATGGCGTCCAGGAGGTTCGACCGCCCGCACAGGTCGGCGGATTCGGGGCCACATACGTCCAGGATCGCGGCGAAGTGCAGCTGTCGTGGTCGGCAGTCGAGGGCGGCAATATCACCTATCGGCTGTATCGCAAGGCGTCTGACGAGCAGGATTACACACGTATCCTGGACGGCTACGATTCGATTGCGGCCGAGGATATCGCGATCGAACAAGGCAAGTCGTATGAATATTACGTGACGGCTTACAATTCGCAGTTTAATATGGAAGGCTCGCCGTCTTATCACAAGACGATCGAAATTCCGGTCGAGGAGATCGACCTCGACGACATTCTTGGCGACGCCGACGAGCCGGGCCGAGACAATCCCGGCGGCGACGGAAACGGGAATGGAAATGGAAACGGGAATGGCAACGGAAACGGGAATGGCAACGGAAATGGAAATGGCGGATTTCCGGGCTGGCTGGGCGGAGACGGCGGCGAAGGAAACTCCGGCGATGGACAATCCGGAGGCGGCAACGACGGCGCGGACGGCACAAACAACGGACCGGGCGGCAACGGCAGCCCCGAAGGCAATGGAGGTCCTGGCGGTCCCGGGGGCGGAAATGGCGGCAGCGAAGGCCCTGGCGGGGCGAATGACGGCACGAGTGGCGACTCAGGTCCGGATGGAGCCGGCGGTACCAATAGCGGCTCGGGTGACACGAGCGCCGACGGCGAGTCGAACGGGCCGGACAATGCAGTGGCAGGCGGCGACAGCGAAGAAGCGCAGCGGGATGCCACAGCGCTCAATCGCAATCTGCCCCCCGGCGGTGCGCCGGAAGGCGGCGAAGTGACAGGAGAGTCGGCCGAAACTTCCGAGACTTCTGAGATCTCCGAGACTGTCCAGCCGCTGCAGCCTTGAACCGATCGGATCATCGCTGGATCGGGGGAATACGTGGCGCCGTCGAAGGACGGCGCCTCTCGGTTAACCTTTACGAAATCCAGAGAAACAACTACGCGAAGGCGCATATGACGCCTTCGCTTTTTTTAGGACGAACACGAGCGACGACTGGCGCTTCAACCGGACATGCGGCAGCTCTAACGGACACCAGGGAAGCTTAGCGGTCAACCCGATCCACCACCCGTAACCCCCTCTAAGCGTCGCTCATGACCGTTGCGCGCCTAGCAAAGCTAGGCCTGGCTAACTGATGGAAGTTCAGTCGGGGTAAAGACCAAGCTGCCCTGTAGCTAGTAGGCAACTCA
>NZ_JACXIZ010000041.1 GCF_014705605.1 Paenibacillus sabuli | reverse complement strand
CGCCGAGCAGCGCGGCGGCGCGCTCCGGGCGGCGCAGACCGGCCAGCACGCGGCGGCCGCGCCCGGCCAGCTCGATTGCGATCAGCAGGCCGAAGCCGCTCGAAGCGCCGGTCACGAGGTCGACGGGGGCGACGGGCAGCACGGTTCGGTTCCGATCTTGTGACATGGGGGACTCCCTCCTTCAATGGTACGCTGTCATGCATTGTTTCCCTATTCCTTGCTGCTATATCCCCTTCGCTATGTAAATCTTCTTGGAATCTCCTGCGTCCTGTATCTCGCAGTTGCAGATTCCAGATTATAGGTCCAGCGGCGATCGCGCCGGCTGCAGGAGCTCTGGAGCACGATCTGCAGTGATCGCGCCGGCAGCAGGAGCTCAGGAGCACGATCTGCAGGATGCGCGCCGGATCATGGACCCTGGTGCAAGTCTTGCAGCGTGAGCGGTGGCTCATGCGCCCTGTAGCACGATTTGCAGTGATGCGTGCTATAGGGCGCATGCCTTAAAGCTTGTACTTGCGCAGCAGCGGGACGCCGATGCCGCCGAGCAGCCGCTCCAGCGCGCGCCAGCCCAGGCGCCTGCCGAGCGGCAGATGCGCGGCGCAGAGGCCGGTGTATTCGAGCTCGGCGACGGCGCCGCGATTGCGCTTGAACTGCGCCGCGCCGGAGCTCTCGTGCAGCAGACAGCCGCGCGCCTGAGCCAGCCGGATGAGCCGCTCCGACAGCATGCGATACAGGCCGAGCTCGCGCGGCAGCTGTGTGTCGTAGCCGAACAGCGGCGTCGTCATGACGCTGTTGCGCTCATAGAAGCCGAGCACTGCATCCAGCCGTCCCTCACGGCGGTAGCCGTGCAGCTCGAGGATGCCGTCCTGCAGCGCGGCTGCGATCATCGCGGGCGTGAAGGCGGGATTGCAGTGCGAATACTTGTCCAGATACAGCAGCTCGTACAGCTCGACGATGCGCGGGATGTCCGCGGCCGTCAGCTCGCCGGGCCCGGCCGGCTCGTACCCGTGCGCGGCGGCGAGGGCGCCGTCGCGCTTGAGCAGCCACCGCGCCTTGGCGTCTGCGAGCGGCTCCCGATCGGTGCGCAGCAGGTACACCTGCCGGCTCGGTACGAGCAGCCCGCCGCTGTCGCGCACAGCTCTGATCGCATCCGGATTGAGCGCTGCGGTCAATGAGCGGCAGACGATGGCATGCTTCGGCATCGTTTGCCGCAGCACGTCCAGGAGCGCCGCATGCTGCCGGAGGCTCAGGCGCGGATACAGATTGGTCGACAGCAGCCAATTGTTCACCTGGACGACGCGATCAAAGCCGCTGAGCCGCAGCAGCGCCCCTACGCCGCCGAGCACGGGCGAGAGCACCGCCGCCAGCGGACGGTTGACATACGCGTGCAGCTCCTGGCGGGCGTAGCGGATATAGTGGGTGTACGGCGAGCACACATAGGCGTTGTCGTACTCCGCTTCGTTGACGGTGAGCGGCAGCGGGATGCCGTCGACCTCGGCGACGAGCAGCCGGGTGCGGACATTGCGCACATAGTGAGCGGACCCATGCGCGAGCAGGGGCGTCAGATAGGCCCGGGCGTAGCGGCCGTAGGCGCTATCGGGCCAGGACACGCGGCGCAGCGCCTCATCGGCCTCGTAGAGCCGGACCTGCACGCTCATGGCTGCCACCTCCGCTCGACGCGGCGCAGCTTGGCCGGGCCGTGGTGCGCGGCATACGGCGCGAACTGCAGCGCGGGCATCCTGCAGGCGAGCCGCCGGCACAGCGCGGCGAGCTCGCGCTGCACCCCCGCCTCCGCCGAGCGGCGCTGCGCAGGGGCGACGTCCAGCTCGATCGTCCACGTCTCGGCGTCTATCTGAATCGCGCGGTACTGCTCGATCGCCGGCGAGGCGGCGAGGATCGCCCGCGTCACGAAGTCGGGATAGACAGCGATCAGCGGCCCCGTCCCGCCGCCTGCGAGCGGCTCGGCGCAGAACACATCGTCGCACCGCCCCTCGATCCGCGCCAGCGCGGTGAAGGGCGAGCCGCACGGACACGGCTCCCGCCGCAGCGTGAGCAGATCGTTGAGCCGGTAGCGGATGATCGGCTGCGTCGTGCGCGAGAAGTCGGTCACGACCGGGACGAATGTGTCCGGACGGCCCGCGACGTATTCGCGCTCGATCGCGACGAGGTCTTCGTTCAGATGCAGCGTGCCGTGCGCGCAGGTGCAGCCGAGGAACCCTTCGGTGCACTGGTAGATCTGGTGCACGACCTGGCCGAATGCGCCTTCGATCCGCTCGCCATCGCGCGGGTCCAGCACCTCGGCGGCCGAGATCAGGCGCCGCGGCCGCCAGCGCAGCGCGCCGCGCTCGGCCGCGCGCGCGAGCCGGAGCAGGACGGACGGCGGGGCGACGAGGCAATCGGGCCGTTCGCGCTCCAGCCGCTCGAGATGCGCCTCCATCGGCACGAGCAGATCGTAAAAGCCGAACGCCAGCCTGCCGCGGCCGACCGATTCGTACAGATTGCTGTCCGCCCTCAGGAACAGCGCGATCCGACAGCGCCGCAGCAGGCCGCCCGGCAGCATCCGGCCGAGCATCGCCCCGGCCCAGGCCGCCTGCTCGCGAGGGCCGACGAGGAACAGGCCGCGATGGCCGGAGGTGCCGGAGGACAGGCCGACCGTGACGCCGTCGATCGTGGGGCGAAAATCGCGCGTGTGCTCGCTCCTCGCGGCAACCGCGAACGCTTCCTCGCGATCGATGCCGGCCGTATTGAGGCGCTCGAAATTCGCCATCATCGCGGACTTGTCAATCTGCGGAAATTCGCGCCAGCGCTCGTCCGGGATGCCGTCCCACAGCTCCCGGTAATACGGCGAGCGGCGCCGCACCTGCGCGACGTGGCGGCGAATGCGCCGCTCCTGCCAGGCCTCCAGATGGGCGCGGTCCCGCCAGCGCCGGGGCCGGCGGCTGCGGGCGTAGCGGAGCAGGAATGCCGCTGCCTGATCGATCATAGCCGGCGCACCTCCTTGCAGGTCGGATCGTAATAGTCGGGGCAATGGCTCGGCACGATGACGAGCTCCGGATCGACCGTCTGCCAGCGCTGCAGCGCCCGGAAGGTGCGGCGGTACGCGGCGCGGTCGTCCATGATCAGCCCGGCCGCCGGGTGAGGCGGCCGGTCCTCGCGCAGCGCGCGGCTCGACCAGGCGGCATCGGCGCACAGCAGGCAGCGCCGCCCCTCCGTCGTCGTCAGCAGCAGGCCGATCTGTCCGGCGGCGTGGCCCGGCAGCGGCACGGCGATCAGGCTGCCGTCGCCGAGCAGGTCGCGTCCCGTCGCAGTCGGCGCGCCGGGCGGCAGCGCCGCCTCGGGGCAGCGCTCGATCGGCAGCGCCGCCCGCTCGAAGCGCTCCGGCAGCAGACCGCGGAGGAATCCCGCGCGCGTGGCCCGCACCGGACCGAGCCTGCGGACGGCCTCGTAGGCCGCCTGCGGGTAAAGGATGCGAGCGAGCGGGAAGTCGCGCAGCGCGCCGATATGATCGGCGTGGAAATGCGAGACGATGACGGTGCCGATCTCCGTCGGGCCAATGCCCAGTCGCGCCAGCTGCCGCAGCGCGGTGTCCGCCTCGCGCAGACGGACGGGCGTGAGCCAGCGGTAGAGCGCGTACGGCAGCGCTGCGGTCAGCGCCGCGAAGCGCGCCGAATACCCGGTATCGAACAGCAGCCAGCCATGCTCGGGATGGCGGATCAGCGCCAGCCCGGCCGGGTAGTCGGTCTTGCGCAGCGAGCCGCCGCGGATCGTCACGAACGCCGGATGGCTGCAGCTGCCGGCCGCGAGCAGCTGCAGCCCGAGGGGCACGATGCGGCGCGCGCTCATCGGCTGCTCCTCCACCACTGCGCGAAGCGCCGCAGCCCCTCGTCGACGCCGACCTGCGGGGCGTAGCCGAGCACGCGGCGCGCCTCCGTCAGGTCGAGGGTCTGGCTGTAGGCGAGCTGCGCCACCGAGTAGCGCGTGAACGGCGGCTCGCCGCCCGGCAGCGGCAGTATGCGATAGGCCATCTCCAGCAGGGAGCCGGCGGCCAGCGCCGCCGGACGAGCGACCGGACGGGTCCGCAGCGGCAGCTCCAGCAGCTCCGACAGCCGGGTCATGATGGCCAGCAGCGTGCGCGGCTCGCCGCCCGAGAGATTCAGCGTCTGTCCGGGTGCGCCGGGAGCCGTGCAGGCTTGTATGATCGCGCGGGCGGCGTCGTCGACATAGGTGAGATCGATCAGCGCCGCGCCGCCCTTCATGAGCGGGATGCCGCGGCCGCTCCCGACGCGCATCAGGCGCGGGAACAGCGCCGGGTCGCCGGGTCCGAACAGCGCGCGCGGACGCAGGATCACGGCCGCGAGCCCCCGCTCGGAGCAGGCGGCGACGACGCGCTCCGCCTCCAGCTTGGTCGCGGCGTACGCATTGGCCGGTCTGCGCGCCGGCGGGTCGCTTTCCCTGGTCAAGAGGCGATCCCGATAATCAAAATAAACGCTCGGCGAGGAAACGAACACGAGTCGGCCCGCGCCGCCGCGCAAGCACGACTCGGCGATCCGGGCGGTGCCTTCGACATTGGTCGCATAGAAGTCGCGGTAACGTCCCCATGGCGAAGAGAGCGCCGCGCAGTGCACGACCGCGTCCATGCCGGAGCAGGCGCGATCGATGGCCGCGCCGTCGCGCAGGTCCAGGGGCAGGAAGGGCACGCCCTGCGCCTCCAGCCGCGCGCCGGCCTGGGGGTCGCGTCCGCCGCCGGTGACCGACCAGCCCGCTTCCTTCAATAATAGAGCAGTTCGACTGCCGAGAAAACCGGTTGCTCCGGTGACAAGTATACGCATCAGGGCTCTCCGTTCCATTCGATATCCAGCGTCGACGCCTCCAGCAGGGTCAGTCCCCGCCGTCTGGCGAGGCGGCGAGTCCAGGCGAGCAGCCGCAGCTGCTCGAGGGCCGGCCGCCGGTCTCCGCGCCGGTATACGACGTCGCGGCCTGCGCGCCAGGCGTGCAGCCAGGACATCAGCTGCCGCTCGCGCAGCGCCTGTGCGAGTCCGTAGCTCAGCATCGCCGCGCTCACCATGGCGCCGCGTCCTCCCGGCGCCGGCTCAGCGCGCTCTCCGCTATGCAAAAGCCGCTCCGGCGTCAGCAGCGCCTCGGCCAGCCGATCACGCGGTCCGAACAGGTGAACGCCGCTCGTCGCCCGCGGGTTGCACTCGAGCGGGCGCGGGCGACCGTCCGGAAGGACGATGAAGTCGAAGGCGATCTGGCCGGTATACCGGATCGCGCCGACGAACCGCTCCACCCACTCCGCGAGCCGGGGCTGGGCCTCGGCCGCGAAGTGAATGCTGGCGCCGCGGCCGGCGCGGAACCGGCTGCGGTAGGCCGCGTGCGCAGTCAGCCGTCCCTTCCAGGCGGCGCTGTAGGTGCACCATTCCTGGCCCTGCAGCAGCTCTTGCGCCACCCATGGCCGCGCGGGCGAGGCGCCCGCGGCCGCGATCTGGCGTTCGATGCGCAGGACGCCGGAGGCATGCAGCGGGCCGGGCGCGATGCGAATGACCGAGGCGGCGAAGCGCGAATACGCGGGCTTGAGCACGAGGCCGTCCGCATAGCGCGGATCGGTGCGCAGCCGTTGCCACGCGTCGGGCCGTTCCAGCGTGGCGGTATACGGCACGGGAAGGCCGCAGCGCTCGGCGAGGCGGATGAATTCGCCCTTGTGATGCAGCTGCGCGAGCAGCGCGAAGGGGGCGGTCAGCACCCGGCAGCGCTCGGCGAGCCGCTCCGCATCCCGGGCGACATGGAACGTCTCCTCGCAGGTCGGCAGGACCGTATCGATGTCCCAGCTCCGCACCGCATCCTGGAGCGCGGCGATGAAGCCGGCCCGATCCCGGGTCGGCGCGGGTACGGCGATGCTGCGCTCGATCGCCCGCGAGGCCCGGCACAAATGGTACGGCGCGCTCTCGGCGGCCACCACCGCATAGCCTGCGGCATGGAGCTGACGGGCCAGCTCGAGCGCAGCCGGCGCCCGCCCTCCGGTCAACAGCACGCGCCCTGCGCTGTGGCGCCCGCGTTGGCTAATAGTCAAGCACGACTCCCCCCAGCGTCAGACCGGCGGCTGTGCCGAGCAGCAGCACGCGGTCGCCGCGCTTGACGCGTCCGCTGCCGATCGCGGCATGCAGCCCCATCGGGATCGAGGCCGCGATCGTATTGCCCCGGGTCGGGGTGATGTAGACGAGCTGCTCGCGGGCAATCCCGAGCTTTCGCTCCAGCAGCCGCATCGCCAGCGCACTGCCCTGATGGGGCACGACGGCCTGGATCGCGGCCATCGTCGTGTCGGACGCTGTCAGCAGCTCGCGGGCAAAATCCGGCAGCAGGCGGGAGGCCATCTTGAAAATCGCGGGCCCGTTCATCGCGAAGCGATAATCCTGGGCCGCCGCAGGCGTCGGCCCGTCGGGATGACGAAGCGTGCCGCCTGCGCGGATCTCGGAGAAGGCGGCCCCAGCGCTGTAGGTGCGCAGCGAGGCGGCCAGGATGCGCGAGGGCCCGGCCTCGTCGGCAGGGCCGATGACGGCAGCCGCGGCGCCGTCGCCGAACAGGGCGGCGCTCTCCTTGTGTGTCCAGTCCAGGCCGACCGACGCGATCTCGGCCGAGACGATGAGCACGCGCCGGTAGCGGCCGACCGCTACGAGGCTGCTCATCACATCGAGCGCGGTCAGGAAGCTCAGGCATGTCGCATCGATGTCAAAGGCGGGGATGCCGCTCTGCCCGGCCTGCATCGCCTCCTGAATGAAGACGGCGGTGCAGGGCAAGGCCTGCTGCCGGGTGCCGCTGGCGCAGACGAGACAATCCACGTCTTCCAGTGCGAGGCTGGCCGCCTCGAGCGCGGCCTCTGCGGCGCGCGCGCCCATCACGGCGGCGCGCTCGCCCGGCGCGGCGAAGTGGCGGCTCTGGACGTCGGTCGTGCGTCTGGACCAGCCCGGCGGCATGCCGAGCCGCTCGTCCATTTCCAGATCGGTAAGCGTTGTGGCGGGCACATATTCGCCCGTGCCGAGTATTTTTACGTTGCGTATGTTCATGTTGTTCTCCTTATCGGTCGCTGGCAAAAAGCAAATGTAACGCGGTTCAATTCGACAAGAGCGGCGGCGATTCCTGTCAAAGCACGAAATTTTTAACCATACTTAAGGGAATCAGGGAAGGATAATATCGCTTGCGCGTCGATCAAGCCCCGCTTACAATATGAATATGCAATGGATACGGAGGGACGGCGTATGAGGTATCTGGTGAAGCGGCTCGGACGGCAGCATTTGTTCGTCCGTCTGATGATTCCCTATTTCCTGTTCATGCTCGTAGCGCTGCTGCTGGGCGGACTTTTTTACAATCAGACCTACGATGTGGTCAAGGACGAGGTGCTGCGCAACAACATGCAGCTGCTCGATCAGGTGAAGGGCACGATGGACAACCGCTTCTCGGAGATCAACCGGATCGCGCTTCAGCTCTCTGGCGATGCGCGGGTGCAGAACTTTCAACGGGTGCGCGACCCTTTTAATTCGGAGAATACGCTCAAGGTCATCGAGACGCAAAAAAATCTGTATTCCTATAACGCGTCGAACCACTTCGTGCTGGACTATTATCTCATCTTCGGCAACAGCGATCTCGCCCTGTCGACCAATTCCATCTACGAGCTGCCAGCCTTCTACCGCCATGTGCTGTCCTATGAAGGCATGGATTACGAGATGTGGCGCGAGGAGCTGCTGGGCACCTACCGCAATCGCGAGGTGATGCTCGCCGGAGCGGCGAGCTATCAGGAGCGGCCGATGCCGCTGCTGACCTATGTGCAGTCGCTCGGCTACCCGAGCCGTATTCAGGGGGCGCTGGTCGTGCTCGTGGACAATCGCAGCATGCAAGCGATGTTGAGCGGCCTGGATATCTCCGACGGCGGCTGGGTATCGATCCTTGACGAGCACGGGCGGGTCATCAGCTCGCTGTCCAAGGGAGCATCGCCGGCTGCGGACGGCGTCGCATACCCCGAGGCGAGGGGGACGATCGAGGCTTCTCCGGCGACCGGGGACATGATGGTCACTTACACGACCTCGGCATACAACGGCTGGCGTTATGTGGTGGCGCAGCCGCCGCACGTCGTGCTCGGCAAGGTCGACTCGATCAAGCAGACAACGTTGTCCATCGTGGCGGTGTTTCTCGTCATTGGTCTGCTGCTGGCCTACCTGTTCGCCACGCGCAACGGCCGGCCGCTGGTCCGGATCGTATCGACGCTGACCGGACGTCTCGAATCGGCGGAGCCGGAGCGGCCCAAGGACATGTACGGCTATATTCAGAATTCGCTCGATCGGCTGATTGACGACAACGGCGCCCTGCAGAACGCCATGGAGCGGCAATCGCGGATGCTGTGGGAGTCTTTTTTAGTCCGGCTGCTCAAGGGCGATTTTTTGAGCGCCGACGAGATTCACAAGCTGCTCAAGCATCAGGGCGTCGATTTGAGCGGGGCAGGGTATGCGGTTGCGCTGCTGCATTTTCGCGCCGGGGAGCGCGGCATGAGCGACGAGACGCTGCAGGCGCTGGACGTCGAGCGCGTGCTCATCGGCAAGGTGCTGCAGCAGACGCTGGACGACGATCGTCTGGCTTATCCGATTGCCGAGGACAAGATTGCGCTCCTGTTCACCGACGCGTCCGGCGATCCGGCCGTCTTCCGGAGCATGATCGATCGCCGACTCGGCAACATCGCCAAAAACATCCGCGACGGGCTGGAGCTCGATCTGCACATCGCGGTCGGCGGCATCTGCCCATCGCTAGTCGAAGTGGCGGGCTCCTACGAGGAGGCGCGCCAGTCGCTCTACACGATGCAGGAAGGCGCGGACCCGGGCACGGGTATCGTCTGGTACGACGAACTGCCGACGGTGCAAGGCGGCTTCTATTTTCCGCCCGAGACGGAGAATCGGCTGATCAACTGCACCAAGGCGGGCGAAACGGAGGAGGTCGGGCGGCTTTTGCACACGCTGTTCGAGGTGAATTTCCAGGCGCGTCATTTGCCGATCGCGATGCAGCAGCTGTTTTTTTACGAAATCATCAGTTGTCTGGTCAAGGTCCGGGAGCAGCTCATGCAGCCGGACCCGGAACAGATCAAGCACTTGCAGCAGCAGCTCGGGATGCAGGACAATCCGAAGCAGGCGCTCGATGCGCTGACGGATGCGTTCCAGTCGATCAGCACGGTCGTGGACAAGCGCAAAAAAAGCCGCAACAGCCGTCTGCTGGACGACATTCTCGCATATTTGCAGCAAAGCTACGGCCATTCCGGACTCAGTCTGGATACGGCGGCCGACCATATGCATATCTCCAAGGGCTACATGTCGCAGTTTTTCAAGGAGCAGATGGGCCTGACCTTCTCGGAGTATCTGGAAAATCTGCGGATGGACAAGGCTCGGGAGCTGCTGGCCGCGACGGAGCTGCCGGTCGGGCAGATTGCCGAGCAGGTCGGCTACCACTCGGCCAGCACGTTCTCGCGCGCCTTCAAGCGCGGCAGCGGCGTGAGCGCCACCGCTTACCGCGAATCGGCGCAAAAGGACGCGCCGCCCGGCGCTGCCAGCAATTCTGCGACTTAGAGCGCGGAGTTGCTGGCGGCGCCGTCACGCACCACAGGCACCGCGGCGCCCAAGCCGTCGCGAGTCATGCGCCACAGGCGCCGCGTCGCTCAAGCCGTCGCGAGTCATGCGCCACAGGCACCGCGTCGTTCAAGCATCGGCCAGTCATGCGCCGCAAGCACCGCTGCGTCCAAGCAGCCGTTATGCACGCCAAGTGGTGTCGCGATCTGGCATTTGCCAATCACTCGACCTGAATCGTCCGCTCACCTTCGGCCGACTCAGATCGAGTTGGATTGGTCGCTCAACTTTAGATCGCCCCGCCTGAGTTGGTTGGCCGTTCGACTTACACCGCCCCGCACGAGTTAGAGTGCTCACACCGGTTCGATCTCGCGTGCGTCCATTCGGTAGCACCGTAAGATTGCACACTGTACAACCCCGCAATTTGAGCTTAAATCCGCCCACGGAGCAAAATACGCCGTGCAACCTCACAATTTGAGCTTAAAACCGCCTCCGGAGCAAAATACGCCGCGCAACCTCACAATTTGAGCTTATTTTCTGCAACTGTGAACTGTCAGTTTATTATGTTGCGTGCGATTGGCACCGCAACGGACTTCTTCAAAAATGAGCACACTTCAAAATTGAATGACTGTTTTTTGCTTCTTTTCGCGATGCGGGAGCAGAGTGGGCCATGCACGCCTCAGAATTAGGTTGTGCAGCGATCGATCGAGGGTCTATTTGCGATTTTATTCGGCGGCGAATCGGTGTTTGCTGCGAATAAGATGGCTTAAGAATAGCTAGAGGCATCCAACCAGACTTTTATAATGTTAAATAAACTAACATGGAAGTTAAAAATGAATTCGCTTAAATTAGAAAATAAAGGAAAGTAAACGCTTTTATCTATCTAAAAGCAAACGAAATGCGTAAATGCAAAGGCGATTTTCTTACGATTTGCACAGCATCCGGGCAACTTGCAATTTACATGACATGCCGATCCGACCTATGCTGGGAACACGTCGACGGCGAGCGATGCGGTTGCGACGAACGCCATGGGCGGTTGCGACGAGCGGCACGGGCTGCGGACGAGCGCCATTGGGTTGCGGTTGCGACGAGCGGCACGGGTTGCGGACGAGCGCCATGGGCTGCGCTATTGCGAGCAACACGGCTGCATGTGCGGCAATCCGCTTTGGGCCAGCGCCTGCACAATGACGCTTTGGCAGCCTGGCGGCGCAGTCGGGGCGCTGACACGGGCTCAGCCGCACGCGTCAGCCGTCTTCTTGACATGATACACACAGGGGGTGAAACAAATGGAGCTGAAAAGCACGGTTGATCGTCGGCGCGGGACGGCGGCTATGGACGGCCGGGAGCGGGGCGCTTCGCTGTTCTTGAAGAAACTAAAAAAAAGCTGGCAATTGTACGTGCTCATGTCCTTGCCGTTCCTCTATCTCATCGTATTCAAATACGTGCCGATGTACGGCGCGCAGATCGCCTTCAAAAACTTTGTCGTCACCAAAGGCATTTGGGGCAGCGATTGGGTCGGGCTGAAGCATTTCGAGCGTTTCGTTACCTCGTACGATTTCATGCGTATTTTGCGCAATACGCTCGTGCTCAGCTTCTACAATCTCGTCGCGAGCTTTCCGTTTCCGATCCTGCTTGCGCTGGGGCTCAACTACTTGCGCAGCACGTCTTACCGGAAGGCGGTCCAACTGGTCACCTACGCGCCGCATTTTATCTCGATCGTCGTGGTGGTAGGGATTATCAAGGAGTTGCTGGACCCGCGCATCGGCATCGTCAACAAGATCATCGGCTTTCTCGGCTTCGAACCGATTAACTTCATGGGGGAGATCAATCTTTTCTCGTCCATCTATGTCTGGTCGGACGTCTGGCAGCATGCCGGCTTTAACTGTATTATCTTCATAGCGGCGCTGGCTTCGATCGATCCGGCTCTGCACGAGGCGGCGGTCGTCGACGGCGCGAGCAAGCTCCGCCGGGTATGGCACATCGATCTGCCGGGCATCATGCCGATGGCGGTCATTCTGCTGATCCTCAACACCGGCCATATTCTGGATGTGGGCTTCGAGAAGGTGCTGTTGCTCCAGAATCCAATTAATCTGAAGGCGTCGGAAATCATCGATACGTATGTGTACAAGGTCGGACTGACCGCGCAGGTCGCCAATTACTCGTATTCGACGGCGATCGGACTGTTCAAGTCAATCATTAATCTGATCCTGCTGCTGACGGTCAACAAGCTCGCCCAAAAAACAAGACAGGCCAGCCTGTGGTAGAGAGGAGGCGTAGGGCGTGAATCTTTCTTTGCGGCACGAATCGTGGACGGACAAGCTGTTTACGCTGGCCAACGGGGTGTTCATCACTCTGCTGTTCCTCAGCGTGCTCTATCCAATCCTCTACATCATCAGCGCCTCCTTCAGCGACTCGCAGGCAGTCGTCTCCGGCGAGGTGTGGCTCTGGCCGGTGCGGCCGAGCCTGGAGGGCTATACGGCGGTTTTCGAGTATAATCAAGTATGGACCGGCTTTCGCAATTCGTTTATTTATACGTCGCTGGGCACCGCGATCAATGTAGCGGTCACGGTGCTGGCGGCGTATCCGCTGTCGCGGCGGGACTTTTTCGGGAAGAATGTGTTCATGATTCTCTTCATGTTCACGACGATGTTCACCGGCGGGCTGATCCCCAACTACTTGCTCGTCCGCGAATTGGGCATGCTGGATACGGTATGGTCGATGGTGCTGCCTACGGCGCTGACGGTATGGAACGTCATCATTACCCGCACTTATTTTCAGATGTCGATCCCGCACGAGCTGCTGGAGGCGGCTCAGCTGGACGGGTGCAACGACTTCCAGTTCTTCTGGAAGATCGTGATCCGCTTGTCGGGCCCGATCCTGGCGGTCATCACCTTGTACTACGCGGCTGCCAACTGGAATCAATACTTCAATGCGATGATCTATCTCAAGACGCAGGATATGTACCCGCTGCAGCTCGTGCTCAAGGATATCCTGGTGCAGAACGACGTAGACGTCGCGATGCTCTCCGGCGATCCGCTGGATGCGGCGCGGCGCGAAGCGCTCAAGACGCTGCTGAAATATTCGCTGATCGTCATCTCGACGGTCCCGCTGATGGTCGTCTATCCATTCATACAGAAATATTTGGTCAAAGGCGTCATGATTGGCTCACTTAAAGGGTAAAGGGGACGATGGGGCATGAAAAAGGGGATTAAAAAAGGAGCGGCGCTTGCTATGACAAGCGCGCTGGTCATCGGTATGCTGGCGGCCTGCAGCGACGGAGGCAACAACGGAGGGACGACGGATAGCAACGGGAACAACGGCGGGAATTCGGCGCCTGCGGTCAACGCGGCGGGCACGTTCCCGATCGTCGACGAGCCGATCACGCTGCGCGTCATGACGGGGGCCAATGCGGCGGTGGAGGACTTTGAGACCAATGCCTTCACGCAGTGGTTCGAGGAGCAGACGAACATCCATGTCGAATGGGAGCTCGTGCCGTCGAGCATGGTATCGGAGAAGCTCAATCTGACGCTGGCGAGCGGCGATCTGCCCGATGTGATCATGACGATGGGCGTCACGGCCGAGCAGCAGGCGCTCTATGGCGAGCAGGGCATCCTGCTGCCGCTGAACGACTACATCGCGGAATACGGCGTCAATACGAAAAAGATGTTCGAGGCAAGCCCGCTCGTCGAGCCGACGATCACCTCGGCGGACGGCAACATCTATGCGCTGCCGGCCCCCAACGAGTGCTACCATTGCTCGATGCGCCAGAAGATGTGGATCTACCAGCCGTGGCTGGACGAGCTCGGTCTGGACATGCCGACGACGACGGAGGAATTCTACGACGTGCTGGAAGCCTTCAAGACGCAGGACCCCAACGGCAACGGCAAAGCGGACGAGATTCCATTCTCCGGCGCCCCGCCGCAATCACAGACGTCTACGCTGACGACCAGCGTCGAGAACTTCCTGATGAACAGCTTCACCTATGCGCCTTATACACGCGTCTACCTGAACGAGCAGGACGAGGTGACGGTGCCGTTCGTACAGGACGGATGGCGCGAAGGACTGGCCTATCTGAACGGGCTCTATGCCGACGGTCTGATGGATCCGCAGGCGCTGATGCGCGATCCGGCGCAGCTCGTGCAATTGGGCGAGAATCCGGACGTCGCCGTACTCGGCGCGGTCTCCGGTCCGAATATGAGCGTCGTCACGCAGCTCAACGGCGCCAGCGGCCGCTGGATGGACTACGTCGCCGTGCCGCCTCTCAAGGGACCGGATGGCGTGCAGTTGACGCAATACGATCCGTACCAGGTAGCCCCCGGCCAATTCGTCATCACCAGCGAAGCGGCCAATCCGGAAGCGGCCTTCCGCTTCGCTGACGCGCTCTACGACCGCGAGGTCACGCTGCGCTCGACGATCGGCGAGCCGGAGACCGACTGGCGCTGGGCCGAGGACGGCGAGATCGGCATCAACGGCGAGGCGGCCGTCTACAAGGACATGTCCAAATTCGGCGTGACGCAAAACAAGCATTGGTCGCAGACCGGCATCGCCTACCGTCCGAACGAGCTGCGACTCGGCCAGGTCGCCGACGAGGAGAATCCGTTGGAGACGATCCTGTACGACGAGACGAAGGACAAGTACGAGCCGTACCGCGTCGATGTCGAAACCGTGCTGCCGCCGCTCAACTTCACCGTCGATCAGTCGCAGGAGATGGCCGATCTGTCCAAGACGATCTACGATTACACCAATGAAATGCTGGCCCGCTTCATTATCGGCGACGCGGATATTGCGGACGATGCCGAGTGGGAGGAGTACCTGGCGACGCTGGACGGCATGAATCTGGCGCGCTACCTGGAGATCTACCAGGAGGCCTACGAGACGCGCAAGGCTGCAGTTCAGTAGGGACTAATGATGCAAAACGGCCCCGTCGCCATATCGGCTACGGGAGCCGTTTTGTTAAGAAAGGAACGATGTAAAATGACGCAACCCGCATTTGCAGTACCGGACAAGTGGAAGTGGTTCACCGAGGCGCGCTACGGCATGTTCATCCACTGGGGGCCGTATGCCCGGTACGCGCGCGGCGAGCAGGTGCTGTTCCGCGAGCATCTGAATCAGGCGGACTACGCCGCCCAGGCCTGCGCCTGGAACCCGGAGCATTTCGACCCCGAGCTATGGGCGGCTACGGCCAAGAAGGCCGGCTTCAAGTACGCCTGCTTCACGACGCGCCATCACGATGGCTTCTGCATGTGGGACAGCGCGTACACCGATTACTCCAGCGCCAAGCAGGCGGCGGGCCGCGACTTCGTGCGCGAATACGTCGAGGCCTTCCGCAAGGCGGGGCTGCGCGTCGGGCTGTATTATTCGTGGATCGACTGGCGGCTGCCGGCCTACTACGAGGGTCCGGAGAAGGACCCGGAGGGCTGGGCGAGGACGAAAGCTTATCTGCATAACCAGGTCAAGGAGCTGCTGACCAACTACGGTCAGATCGATCACTTCTTCTTCGATGGCGTCTGGCCGCGCAACGCGGACGATCTGGGCAGCATCGAGCTGGTGGAGGAGATGCGGCGCCTGCAGCCGAATATTCTCATCAACAACCGGCTCGGCTATTCCGAGCAGGTCGACGGCTATCGCGCCGACGGCGGCATCGGCGCCGGCGACTCCGATACGCTGGGCGACTTCGGCACGCCGGAGCATACGATCGAAGCCGATCGCAAGCGGCTCTGGGAATCGTGTCAGACGACGACGTGGCGGCTGTGGAGTCATGTCAGCGGCGAGCGCTGGCGTTCCGCCGACCATCTCCTGGATATCCTGGTCGAATGCACGGAGAAGGGCGGCGCGCACGGAGGTAATCTGCTGCTCAACGTCGGCCCGATGGCGGATGGTCAACTGCCGCCCGAATTCGTGGAGCGCGCGCTCGAGATCGGACGATGGCTCGAGGTGCACGGCGAGGCGATCTACGGCACCGACGGCGGCGCGCTGACCGAGTTCATCACGCGCGGCCGTCAGACGACGAAGGGTGACCATTTGTACCTGATCATCCGCTTCTGGGACGGTCGGCCGCAGCTGCGTCTGACGGATCTGGCGTCGGAAGTAAAGGAAGTAACGCTGCTCACGACCGGTCAACGACTGGACTTCACGCAGCAGGGTGAAGAGCTACTCATTGACGGGTTGCCGCAGGAAGCGCCGACCCGGCTATTCCCGGTCATCCGGATCACATGCGAGGGTGCGCCGACGACCAATCAATGGGGAAGCGAGCGCCTGTGGGAGGGCGATCCGCAGCGTGTCGCCGACTGGGCGCGGAAGCAGCGCGGTAGCTCGGTCTACGCGGACGGCGAGGAGCGCTGATGAGCGGCGAGGGGCTGGCCGTGTCGTCGTCGATCCGGTATGCGGAGCTGACGACACCAGCGCCGATCATCGAGCTGGATATCCTCGAGCGTAATATATCGGCGATGGCGCAGCGTCTGCATGCCGCCGGTATCGGCCATCGCCCGCATATCAAGTCGCATCGATCGGTCGCTATCGCACGACGCCAGCTCGCGGCGGGTGCGATCGGCATCACGACGGCGAAGCTGGCGGAAGCCGAGGTGTTCGCCGATGCGGGCGTCGCCTCGATCCTGCTGGCGTATCCCATTATCGGCGCGGACAAGCTGTCGCGCTTCGAGCGGCTGCATGTCCGCCCCGATCTCGAGCTGCTGACGACGGTCGACAGCTTGGCAGGGGCGCGGGGACTGGCGGCGGTCGGCATGCGCACGGGCCATCCGGTGCGGGTGCTGATCGAGCTCGACGGCGGGCTGCAGCGCGGCGGTCGTCAGCCGGGCTCGGACGCGGTGGCGTTCGCGCTGGCGGTGCAGGCGCTGGACGGCATCGAGGTGGCGGGACTGATGGGCTACTTCGGCACGATCTACGGCCGCCGGGGCGAGGCCGAGCTGGCCACGGCCGCGCGCGCCGAAGCCCGCATCCTGGAGGAGGCGGCGCAGCAGTGCCGCCGCGCCGGGCTGGCGGTGCCGATCCTCAGCGGCGGCACCTCGCCGGCGGCGATGATGAGCGGCCAGATGACGGGCGTCACGGAGGCGCGGGCGGGCAACTACGTATTCTTTGACGCCTCGGGCATCGGCCTCGGGCTCGCGACCGAAGCGGATTGCGCGCTGCGGGTCATCGCGACTGTCGTCAGCACTCCTGCGCCCGGCCGGGCGACGATCGACGCCGGCACCAAGACGCTGACGAGCGACAAGGCCCACCACCGGGACGGCTTCGGCCTCGTCGTCGGCCGCCCGGATGTGCGGGTTGTCATGCTCAATGAGGAGCATGGCTTTTTGCAGTACGATCCCGCAGGTCCGCCGCTGGCGATCGGCGAGCGTGTCGAGCTGATTCCGAATCATGCCTGCGTCATCCCGAACCTGCATCCCCGGGTTGCCGGCGTGCGCGAGGGCCGGCTATGCGAGTGGATCGAGATCGACGCGCGCGGGTGCAGCTACTGAGCAGCTGCGCCGGCGCCGGTCAGCAGGCCGGCCCCACGTTAACTGTCGCGAACCACCTCGACCCAGTCACGACCCCGCGCAATTTGTCGCGACTGGTGTCTAATGGACATGAGCGACGCTTAGAGGTCCTCTTGGCCGATTTGCCGGCTCTAACGGACGCCACAGCCTCTTAGAAGGCTAATCGGCCAACTTTTCACACGAAATACTGCGCTAAGCGTCGCTCGACCAACTGCTGCAGCGTCCGCCGCGCTTGCCGTTCGGAGCGTTGCAGATGTGTAGCCAGCTCGTTCGCGCTGAACGGCCGTAGCAACCGGCGAGCATACCGAAGCGTCTCGGAAGACATCCAATCTTGCTGCACCTCGTTCGTAAAAGCCGCGAACTTCCCCACAAAAGCAAGCACCAACTGTCTGCATAGCGCGGGCTCTTCTTCAATCGACAAATACGCCAGCGGGAAAAACAACCAGTCGTCGAGTCCCAGCAAGGCCTGCTTCAAGCACAAATCCTTGAACCGCCACGCCTCAACATCCCTCGCATGGGAGCGGTAGCCGTGAATTACGCCAGCGAACAGCCGCGGCCCGGCTGCTCCGCAAGATACTAGAACATTTCGTGCGAAACCGGATTCAAGCGGGCGCGCCGGGCTGGCATACTAATAGCATCAAGCCGCGAAAGGAAGTCACTCAACATGAGCATGCCCGCAACAAGCGACGCCCGCGGGGTCACATCTGCCCGCGCCGCACCGCGGCGCAGGCTGCCGGGTGCAATATGGAGGCATCGCGTCTTTTATCTGATGCTGCTGCCCGGCGTGCTGTGGTTCGTCGTGTACAAGTATTTTCCGATGTACGGCGTCATCATCGCGTTCAAAGAGTACAATCTCGTCGACGGCGTATTCGCCAGCGGTTGGGCCGATCCGTGGTACAAGTATTTCAAGCAATTTGTAGAATCGCCGTATTTCGGCCAATTGCTGGCCAACACGTTCCTGATCAGCTTCTACAAGCTATTGTTCGGGATGGCGCCGCCGATCGTGTTCGCGTTGCTGATCAGCGAATGCCGCTACTCGCGGTATGCCCGCTTCATCCAGACGCTCAGCTACATGCCGCACTTCCTGTCCTGGGTCGTCATCTTCGGCATCCTGACCGCCTTCCTCTCGCAGTCGAGCGGGCTGGTGAACCGCTACATCGGCGAGTTCGGCGGCGATCCGGTGCCGTTCCTGACCTCGACGGACTGGTTCCGCAGCATCCTCGTCGGCTCCGACATCTGGAAGGACATCGGCTGGGGCTCGATCATCTACTTGGCGGCCATCGCCGGGATCGATCCGACGTTGTATGAAGCGGGGCGGGTCGACGGCGCTTCGCGGCTGCGCATGATCTGGCACATTACGCTGCCGGGCATCCGCAACGTCATCGTGCTGCTGATGATCCTGCAGCTCGGGCACTTCCTCGACGCGGGCTTCGAGCAGATCTATGTGATGTACAACGTGCAGGTGTATCCGGTCGCCGATATTATCGATACCTGGGTGTATCGCGTCGGCCTGCAGGACCTGAACTTCAGTCTCGGCTCGGCGGTCGGCCTGTTCAAGTCCGCAATCGGACTCGTGCTGGTGCTCGGCTCCAATGCCCTGGCGCGCAGATGGGGGGGCGGCATATGGTAAAATCGAGCTTAACCGAGGATCGCGTCTTCAACACGATCACGGTGGTGCTGCTGGCGATTGTCGGCATCACCGCGGTGTTCCCGCTCTTGTTCGTGCTGTCGATGTCGGTGACGCCCTATGCCGAGGTGCTGAAGAATGGCGGCTTCATCGTCATCCCGCGCTCGGTCACGCTGGAGGGCTATCGTCAAGTGCTATCGGATGATCACATCCCGCGCGCCTTCCTTGTGACGGTATTCATCACAGTCGTCGGCACGGCGATCAATCTGCTGCTCAGCTTCCTGATGGCTTATCCGCTCAGCAAAAAAACGCTGCCCGGCCGGAGCCTGCTGCTGATGATGGTGCTGTTCACGATGCTGTTCTCCGGCGGCATGATCCCGACCTATCTGATCGTCAAGGCGACCGGCATCCTCAATAGCGTCTGGGCGCTCATCGTGCCCTCCGCAATTAGCGCCTTCAATCTGCTGATCATGAAGAGCTTCGTGGAGAACCTGCCGGAGGAGCTGTTCGAGAGCGCGCGTGTCGACGGCGCCAAGGAGTGGCGCATCCTGTTCCAACTCGTCGTGCCGCTGTCCGTGCCGGTCATGCTGACGGTCGGACTGTTCTACGCCGTGCAGCACTGGAATACGCTGCTGTCGGCAATCATGTACGTCAACGACCGCTCCTTGTATCCGCTGCAGGTCGTGCTGCGCGAAATCCTGGTCGGCGCGGAATCGCTCGATCTCGTCGAGGCCGGGGCGAAGATTCCGAGCGAGACGTTCAAGATGGCGGCGGTCATCATCTCGACGCTGCCGATGATCATTGTATATCCGTTCATTCAGAAATACTTCCGCAAGGGCGCGATGCTCGGCTCGGTCAAGGGCTGATACAAGGGCTGATATAAATAACTAGCAGCTATGCAGAAAAGAGGGAATGGCATGAACAAAAAGGGGATCATGACCACAATGCTCGCCTCCGCCATGCTCGCGGGCGCGCTGAGCGCATGCAGCGGCGGCAACGCGAATTCGAACAATCAAGGAACGCCGGAGACAAGCGGCGGCAATGCAGCGGAGCCGGTGGAGATCAGCATCATGCTGCAGGCGGCTGAGCCGCTGCCGGACAATTACTTCATGATCGATGAGCTGGAAGAGCGTCTGGGCGTCAAGCTGGACATTCAGACGTATCTGCCGGACGACTACACGAGCAAGATCAATACCGGCCTGGCCAGCGACTCGGCCACCGACATCTTCTTCCTGAGCGACCGCAATATGTTCAACAAGCTGGCCAAGCAAGGCGTGCTGTTCGACTTCGACCCGTATATGGATCAGCTGCAGCCGACCGTGGACTTCGTCGGCGAGGACAATCTGGTCAAGGGGCAAGCGGCCGGCAAGCAGTACGGCATTCCGCAGACTGCGCGGGCGTATCAATATTCGCTGTGGGCGCGGCAGGACTGGCTGGATGCGCTGGAGCTGGCGGCTCCGACGGATCTGGAGCAATTCCAGGAGGTGCTGGGCGCCTTCCGCAACGATGATCCCGACGGCAACGGCAAGAAGGACACGTACGGCTACAGCGGACGTCCGAACGAAGCGCTCGGCCCGCTGTTCGGCGCCTTCGGCACGACGTATCCGGGCTACTTCTACGTCAAGGACGGCGCGCTCGTCAATTCGCTGTACGATCCGGCCATGAAGGATGCGCTGGCGTATATCAAAGGGCTGTTCGATGCCGATCTGATCGATCCGGAGATGCTCGGCAACACGAAGCTGCAGCATAAGGACAAGGCGTTCCAGGGCCAGATCGGAATGTTGTACTTCAACTGGCCGAACATTGCCCGGGAGGACAAGATTCAGGAATACAAGACGGTTAATCCCGATGCAGAGTGGGTGCAGCTCGACCTGCCGCAGGGGCCGGGCGGGCAGTACGCCTACTATGACGATCTGGGCGCGGCGACGGTGGCGGCGTTCCCGAAATCGGTGGAGAAGGACCCGGCCAAGGTGGAGAAGCTGATCGAGCTGCTCAACTACGTATCCTCGCCGGAAGGCTCGCAACTGGTCATGTATGGGCTGGAGGACGTGCATTACGAGATCAAGGACGGCGAGATCGTACCGGTGTCGGACGAGGCGGCGGTGCAGGAAGCGGCATTCACCTACCTCTTCCAATTCACGGGTCGAGACGAGATGGTGTATCTGAAGTCTAAATTCCCGAATCAGGAAGCGGCGTACACGTTCGCCAATGAAATGCCGCTGCTGCCGGTGTACAATTCGTTCGTCGACAATCCGGAAGGCTACAATGCAGCCGATGCGAGCCGTTACATGGAAGAAGAGCTGTATAAATTCCTCTACGGCAAGCGTTCGCTGGACGAATACGACGACTTCCTCAATACGCTGGAAACGACGTTCGGCTACAAGGCTTACATGGATGCGGCCGAGCAACAATTGACCGAGCTGGGGATTCTGGAATAGAAGGCAACGCGTCAGTCGGATAGAACGACTGCGTCGGCACAATGCATCACGGCGGCGCAGTCGATTCTTTTTCATTCATATTGTCAGCGCTTCCAATAAGAAATGGCTCTCATTCACTCGAAGAACAGGAGGAATAATAATGCAACTAGCAATAAAGAAAAGCGTCATGACTATGCTCAGCTTGTTGGTGCTGCTCGGTACCCTGGGGCTGACTGTGCCGCCCGCGCCCGCCGCGGCGGCGGGCGGAGAATTCATCATCGACAACGGCGACCCGGGCTTCGACCAGTCGGGATTCAGCGACGCCACCTCGGTGCGCGGCTACAACGGCTCGTCCACAGTCTACACGGGCTACTACGGCAGCTACGCTACCTGGACACCCGCGGAATCGGATGCCTTCGAGCCGGGGGAATACACGGTCTACGTGTATCTCGTGAAGCGCACGTCGGGCAATGCGACAGCTGAGCTGGAGGTGCATCACGGAGGTGCGGCTTCGCCGGACGCGCAGCCGTTCGACTTGGATCAGCAAGCGGCTTCGGGATTCGAGGAACTGGGTACATACACCTTCACCGGTGCGGCCGGCGAATATGTGCGGCTGGCCAAGCAAACGGGCTCCAGCGGCTATGTGCACGCCGATGCGGTGAAGTTCGTGCGGGCGCCCGACGGCAATACGAACGCCAGGCTGGCCGATCTGAGCATCCAGGGCGGGGGCGTACTGGACCCGGCCTTCTCCCCTACGGTGACGGCGTATACGTATGAAGCGCTGCCGTCCACCGCCTCGATCGTGCTCGTCCCGACCGCCGAGGATGCGGCGGCTGAGATCCGCGTGAACGGGCAGGTGACGGCTAGCGGCGAGCCCGCACCGGCTGTGACGCTGCAAGTCGGCTACACGGACGTGGAGGTGGAGGTGCGCGCCGAGGATCGGTCGTATCGGCAGACCTACGCGCTCACTGTATTCCGGGCGCCGCAGGGCGGGGGCGGACCGGCCGTGCTGGAGAATGATGCCTATATCGTGACGGGACAGGCGGACCGCAGCTTCGTCATCGAGCAGAAGGCCAGCGGAGCGAGCGCAGTCTTCGATCCGACCTTCACCGTCGTCTACAGCGACGACAATCCGCGCAAGGGCACTGGCAAGCTGACCGGCGCCCCGTGGAGAAGCGGCAACGGCGATGTGAACTACACCGTGCTCGCCTGGGATGGCAACACCGACTTCAGCGCCGCGCCCGGCACGCGCGCGGTGCATACGGCGACCTATGCCGTCTATGACGGCGCTGCGATCGACTGGCTGTACGAGCGCGGCGACGGCTACACGCTGCATGCGTCGCTCGCGCTGGAGCCGGGCAGCGGCGAGCCGCAGCTCTCGTATACGCTGACGCCGAGCGCGGCGCGCTACTACAGCGTCGGCTTCACGGGCGCCCCGGGGGCGAGCCCGGAGCAGACCGATTGGATCTATCAGCCGCCGATCTGGCAGGAGCAGCGCGTGCCGGACAAGTCGTACTTGACCGAGGAATCGCGCAGCACGCTGCCGGTCGTCATGTACGGCCAGCAGGGACGGAGCGTCGGCGTGGCCGCCGATCCGCAGCAGCTGCCGTTCCGACTGGCCACGCTGGCCAATTCCGGCTTCGGTCTCCTGATCCGCGACGACGCCGGGCAGATGACGCCTTCGGTATATGCGCCGGTGTACGGTGGCGAAGGCTCCTACCGTGCAGAGCCGTACACGTTCGCCTTGCGGCTGTTCGTACGGGAGGATGACAGCTACGGCACGTACAAGCATCTTGCGAAGGAATTGTTCGCCTTCGACGCCTACCGCGAGAACGGCGAGACGACGCTGAACGAGACGCTGGACAATCTCGTCGACTTCATTCTCAATACCAGCGGTTACAACTATTCGTACTGGGACGAGGAATACAAGGCCTACGATTACGTCAATGACAAGCCGGGCTACGGACGTCAGCAATCGGCAGTCTACGCGCTCGCGCTGGCGATGGTGCGGGACAGCCGCGAGCTGTACGAGGAGCGCGCCCTGCCGACGATTGAATACCTGGCCTCGCGCAAGACGCAATATACGAAGCTGAACGGATATGATGCGCAGTATCCGATGGGCGGACCGGTGCGCAATTATATCGAGGACTGGGTGACGCTGTATGAGATGACGGGCAGCCGTACGCCGGCCTTCGCCGAGCTGTTCGAGGACGGGATGCGGCTCAAGGCCGCCAATCTGGGGGCGCCGGCGGACTGGAAGGCGATCATCGACGCGCAGGCGAGCTACACGCGCGAGCAGGCGCTCGATCATGCCAAGCGCTGGCTGCAGCCGCTGATGGCGGCCTACCGGCTGACCGGCGAGAGCGAGTATCTGAGCGACGCGCGCAAGGTCGCCGACGATTATATCGCGTATCGTCTGGAGGAAGCGGCGACCGATTATTACGATGCGCAGAGCTCCTTCTGGACGGATCTGGCACCGATGTACTATGCGCTCCTGGAGCTGTACGAGCTGACCGGGGAGGCGAAGTACGAGGCGGCCTTCGTCGCCGGCATGAAGCCGTTCGCCCAGTACATCCAACTGGCTCCGCAAGTGCCAGAGGGCGAAGTGACGCTCGGCGGACAGACGGTGCCCGCCTGGTCGCTGTCGGAGATCGGCCTGACCTCGGAGGCGGCCGGCACGAGTCACAGTCACCGCGGTATCTTCATGCCGTATTATTCCGGATATCTGGCGCTGGCTGCGGCGTACGCCGATGACGACTTCCTCCGCGATCTGGCGGCATCGAGTCTGATCGGCCGCTACGGTAATTATCCCGGCTACACACTGCGCGGCGAGTACTCGCCGGTGTTCGGCGATCCGGATTATCCGCTGCAATGGTACGCCACGTACAGCAACACGGCGCACATGAACCATCCGCTACCGATGGCGTCGATGATCATTGAATACATGGTCGCGGACGCATTTGACCGCTCGGAGCGCGGCATCGTCTTCCCGTCGCGCTACTCCGATACCGGGGCGTACTTCAAGAACAAGGTGTACGGCGATCGCCCGGGCCGATTCTACGACGAGCAGGGCGTGAACCTGTGGATGCCTAAGGAGCTGCTGACGACGGACAACAAGCAGGCCAATTACATCGCGGGCTACGGTAATGGCAAGCTGTATCTCGCCTTGACGAACCCGTCGGACACGGCGCAGACGGTGACGGTGCAGCTGAATGAGGAGCTGGTCACCTACGGCGCTTCCCACACGGCTCGGCTGTGGCAGGGGGACATCGAGCAAGGCGCGGTGCAACTGCTGGACGGGGCGGTAACCGTGACCATCGCGGCGGGCGGTCTGACGGCGCTGGCGATCGATGGCGTCACGGCGCAGACGGAGCTGCAGCAGGAGCTGCAATCGAGCGGCGACGGACAACTCCGGCGCACGAGCATGGCGCAGGCGTGCACGCCGTTCGGCAGCATGAGCGGGATGGTGCTGTCCGCCGGGCCGGAGCTGAGCAGCGCGTACTTGTATGCGAGCACCGGTCAGGATGCGGCGCGCAGCATGACGTTGCATTACGCGATTGATGGCGGCGCGTGGCAGACAATGACACGCGATCGTTACCCGTTCGAATTCACCGTGCCGCTCGGCAGCGGGGCGGAGGAGATCGTCTATTACATGGTCGACTCCGAGGAGCGTTCCTCCGAGGAGCAGAGGCTGTGGCTCTCGGAGGCGGCGGATACGGGCAGTGTGACTGATACGACGATCGAGGCCTGCCCACAACCCGAGCCGCTGGAGCCGGACCCGGGCGAGGAGCCGTCCGGACCGCCGGTCCTGGCGTACACGGAGGACTTCGAGTCCGGTGCGCCTCAGGACTGGAGCGCACCGGCCGGCACATGGACGGCGGTCACGGAAGGGACGAACAACGGCGTGTACCGGATTGACGCGACCACGCAGGGCCAGGAGGAAGGTATGCTGCTCGGCGGCGATGTCACATGGAGCGACTATGCGGTCGCAGCGAAGGTGAAGGCGCATGCCAACGGTACGTCCGGCTATGCATCAGGCATTACAGCCCGGGCGTCGGATGCGGACAATTTGTACTTGCTGCGTCTGCACTGGAGCCTGGGCAAGGCGCAATTGCTTAAGAAACAGGACGGCGTCTGGACGACGCTCAAGGGCTCTGATTCGCTCGCACTGGAGCTGGAGCAGTGGTATACGTTGAAGCTGGACGTGCAGGGCAATCAGTTGCGCGGCTATGTCGACGGCGAGCTCGTGCTGGAGATGGAGGATGATTCGCTGTCCTACGGCGGCATCGGGGCGCGCGTCTGGAATCAAGAGGTCTCCTTTGACGATTACCAGGTGTGGCTGTACGATACACCGCGGCGCATGCCGCTCTACGATGAGGACTTTGAGGACGGGCAGGCGGCAGGATGGACGTACAGCGGCGGCGGCACGTGGACGGTCGGCGCCGAGGATCAATCGCAGGCGCTGCGGCACACTTCGCCGTCCGGAGAGGGGATCGCTTCGGCGGGCAGCGCGAGCTGGACGGATTATGCTGTGGAAGCGGATATCCGTTACCTCAACGCGTCGACGATCATTCAGTCCGGCCTGGCGGCGCGTTATGCCGATGTGGACAATTACTACTTGCTGCGGCTGTTCTCCGATACGTCGACGGTTCAGCTATTCAAGAAGCAAGACGGCCAGATGACCGCGCTCGGGGAAGCGTCGATGTCGGTCGTGGCCGGACAGTGGTACCGGCTCAAGCTGGAGGTCGAGGGCGAGCGCATCCGCGGCTATGTGAACGGCGTGCAACGGATTGCCGTGAGCGACAGCGAGCCGCTGACAGCGGGCGGTATCGCGATCGTGGCGCTGGACGAGCCGTTGGCGGCGGACAACGTCAAGGCGACGGCGATCCTGACGCCGCGCAAGCTGGCGGTGCTGCCGGAGCTGCGTGAGCTGGAGATCGACGGGACGCTGCAGCTCGAAGCCCTGCTCGCGGATGACGACTCGGCGTATCCGGGGGTGCGCTGGTACTCGGACGCGCCCGAGATCGCGACCGTCGATGCGGCCGGGCTGGTGACCGGCCATGCGGCAGGGGAAGCGAAGATTCGGGCGGTGCCAATCTCGACGCTGCCGGAGGAGCCGGTGCATCCCGTCGAGGTGAGCGTCACGGTGACGGAGGCCTCGCCGGGGGAATAAGGCGGGAACAAGGCGAGAGCACAAAGCAAGCAGGCCTGTTGGACACCAGTGAGAATGAATGGAATTGTAGCAAAAGCGGCGATAGCGTGCGTCACATCGCGAGAATGGTGAAAGTATGAGTCGCAGTAGCAAGATGTAGCAGGAAGTGGGCCGGACCTGGGAGACGTATCCCGGGTCCGGCTCTTTACATCCGACTATTAATGACGTGTTTCGCCTATCCGGCTGCTCAGGCGATCCGACTACTCAATGGCCGCCTACGATTTCGTGATTTTGGTGAGCGCAGTTTTTTTGTAGTCGCTGGGCGAGCAGCCGACCATTTTTTTGAACATGGTGGAGAAGTGGGAGTAGTAGCGGAAGCCGACCTTCTCCGCCAGCTCGTAATTCCGATACTTGCCCTCGGCGATATACACCTTGGCCTGCTCAATGCGCTGCTCCAGCACGTAGTCGATGACCGGACTGCCGATCTCCCGCTTGAACAGATGGCTCAGATGTGAGGCGCTGAGTCCGACCTCGCCGGCGATCGTGTCCAGCGTCAGCTCGCGGCTCAGATTCGCCCGGATGAACGCGACGGCGCGGGCGATCTCGGGACGAATCGCGATCATGCTGCTGCGTGCCTCTTGCCAGGCCTCGGTCCACCGGGCGAGCGTCTCGAAGCAGGCGTACAGGTCGGCGCAGCTCTCGAAGTCCGGCCACGGCGGCAGGTGCAGCTCCTCCTCGGGCGGATAGCAGCGCCGCAGCCCCCCGAACCAGCGGCGTACCTTCTCAGGCTGAGGACGGACGAGCAGCAGGTAGTTGCGGGTCTGCGCGGTCCAGTCCGCATAGCGGTCCGCCGTATAGACAGCGACGCTGTCCTGTAGCTTGGCGGCCAAGCCGCTGAGCAGCTCATCGGATACGTCCTGGAACGGAGCGGCGCTCTGCTCCAGGATCAGATGCGGCCGGCTCTGATAGAAGCGGTGGACGAGCAGCGCGGCGCTGCGTCGGTAAGCCGCTCCGAGCTGCTCCGGGCGCATGCAGGGCGAGGCGGCGAGGCAGAGCTGTAGCTTCATATAGTCAGCGAGCGGTTGCTGCAGGGCCGCTTCCGCCAGCGCAGGCAGATCCTCCAGTGCATCGCTGCCGGGCGCGGCGCTCTGCTTGAGCACGATGGCCAGTCGGCCGATCGCCGCCGGGAATAGCTCGAAGCGGCCGGGCATGACGGCGGCGAGCGATTCGCGGACGATCTCCAGCAAGCTGAATTCGATTAGTGGATGGTCCTTCTCGGGGTAGCGGCCGAGCACTTCTTCCGGCTGGTCGATCGCCGCGGCCACCACGATGTACGCGTCGGCCTCCAGCGCTACGCCGATCGCGGCGCCGCGCTCCAGCACATGCTCGCGCCGCTCCAGCACGCCGGAGAGCATCTGCTCCAGCATGCTGCGGCGCAGCGGATAGCGATTCGTCTGCAGCAGGAGCCGCCGTTCCCTGGCGGCCTCTGTGTAGACGGTATCCTGCTGCAGGGCCGCGCTGGCGCGGTCGAGCGCTTGTCTGGTCTCTTCGGGATGGATCGGCGACTTGAGGATATAGCCGACCGCCCCGAGCTGTAGCGCCTTCTGAATATAGGCGAAGTCGCGATGTGCAGTCAGCACGATGCAGCGGATGCGCGGATGCTCCCGGGCCATGCGCTCCAGCAGCGTCAGTCCGTCCATCACGGGCATCGTGATATCCACCAGGGCGATATCCGGCGCATGGCGGCGGCATTGCTCCAGCGCTTCGGCGCCGTTGTCGGCTTCGCACACGATCTCGTAGCCCCACTCATCCCAGGGGAAGCTGCTGCGGATATGCTTGCGCGCGAGCGGTTCGTCGTCCACCAGCATCACGTGTCGATTCATTTCGGGCGCTCCTTTCTCGGGTTGGCAATGTATGGCGTCGGCCCATCGTCGGCACACCGTCGGAACGGCATCGGCCCGGCGTCGACGGGCCGACCGCTTCATGGCGCGGGCAGATGATCATGCGGCAGCGGCAGCGTCAGGGCAAGGCGCGTGCCTTCGCCTTCGCGGCTCTCGATCTCCATCGCGTACTGCTCGCCAAAGCGCATCGACAGTCGCTGATGGACATTGCGCAGTCCGATGTGACCGCCGGTCAGCGGGGAGCCCTGCTCCGCCTCGGCGAGGCTGCGGCGCAGCTCCTCCAGCTTGGCGGGCGTCATGCCGACGCCGTCGTCCTCGACGATCAGGCGCCAGCGCGTCTCTTCCACATACGTGCAGATGAACAAGGTGCCGGATGTTTTTTTGGGCACGAGCCCGTGGAAGATCGCGTTCTCCGCGAGCGGCTGCAGGATGAACTTCGGCACGGTGCACGACAGCGTCAGCGGATCGATATCCAGATCGAGCGTGAAGCTGTCCGGGTAGCGATTCATCATCAGCACGGCATAATTCTCCAGGTGAAGCAGCTCCTCGCGCAACGCGACCGGCTGCGGGGAGGCGTCGAGACTGTACTGCAACTGATTCGTGAGCGAAGCGATCAACTCGTCGATCTTGCGCGTCTCTCCCTCCCGGGCAGCCATGCTGATCGTATTCAGCGTGTTGTACAGGAAGTGCGGATTGATCTGCGCCTGGAGCGCGCGGAAGGCGGACTGCTGCTTGCGCGCCTCGGTCCGCTTCAGCTCGCCGATCAGCTCCCGTATGCGCCGGGTCATGAGATTGAAGTAGCGGGCGAGCTGTCCGAGCTCGTCCTGACGATTGAGCTCGACGGCGATGTCGAAGTCGCCGCTGCCGACACGTTGCACCGATGAGGCAATCAAGCGAATCGGACGGGAGATGAAGGCCGAGATCAAGTAGGCGATGAGCAACGACAGCAGCACGGAGGCTGAGGCGAGAATGACCGCGAAGCGCGTGGACTGCTCCAGTGGGCGCAGCAGCTCGGTGCGGTCCATCACCCACACGAGCTGCCAGCCGAGCGGGTTGCCGTGGCTGCGGGTCAGGAAGATGTCCCGGCCGTCGCCATTGACCGTCTCCTGATCGTTCCAGAGCTGCGTGAAGACGTCCGGGGAGATGGACTGCAGCTCGAATCGCTTGTCGAACACGTCATAGTGGACGTACGGCTTGCGCCCGTAGATCGGCGTGAAGGCATTGTCCATCAGCAGCAGCTCGCCGCGTGCCATCGAGGCGTCATCGGGCAGCAGCCGCTCATACAGCTCCCCCAGGTCCAGATCGATCAGCAGCAGCTTCTCCTCGCCGCCTGCGTCCGGGATCGGCAGCGCCGCGCTGACGGTCTGACCGGAGACGAGCGAGGCGTACGGTCCGATCCATTGCACCCTGCGAGAGGGCGTCAACTCATGCAGCCGCTCCTGCAGATAGGCGTTGTCGGCCAGTGTCCAGTTGTAAGGCGACGTGCTCAGCAGGCTGGCGTTGTGCTCCAGGACGTGAATGTTGGTCACATTCGGGATGAAGTAGATCAGGTTATCGTTGAACCAGCGCCGAATCTCGGTATCGTCGCCGGCCGTGAATCGGCTATCGTGCACGATAGAGGTCATGAAGCTGCTGATGTATTGCAGATTCAGGCGCAAGTACTCGTCGGACTGGTGCACCATTTGCTTGGCGTATTCCTTTTGCGTGGTGAGCAGGGTGCGCGCCGAATGCGTTTGATACGAGTACCCGAGCAGCAGCACCAGCGTCTCCAGCAGTACGAAGGTGACCAGGAACACTTTGGGCGCGAGTCTCATTTTTTTGTGTAGCCTTGTCAGCGCATGCAGATTCATCGGTGCGTCTCCTTGCGGGAAGAACGTTTTCTTATATTATAAAGGATTTTGCGAGCGCCGGGCGCGAAGCAGCGGGATAATGCAACATTTCGTGCGATAACGTAAGAAAAGGCGGCGGTTTGTTGAAGCATTTCAGCGGATTGCGGATAGGAAGCGCCCGGCGGACTTCCTATAATGAGGGGAGATGGACGCCAGGGAGGAATCGACAACCGATGTTAACACGAATCATCAGCCCGTCGGGCCGCGTGGAAGCCCGGATTATGCTTGCCGGGGGCGAGCTCGCCTACGAAGTGGACTACCAGGGTCGACCCGCTGTCGAACGTTCCCCGCTCGGCTTGACGGCGGACGGCATTGCATTCGGCCGGGACGTGAAGTGCTGGCACGAAGCGCGCGGCGTGGTCCGCGACCGCTTCGCGGTGCGCGGCGGGCATGCCGAGGCGCAGCGGCACGGGCATACGCTCACGATCAGTCTCACGCACACCCATACCGGGCGAGCATTCACCCTGGAAGCGCGGGTATACGATGACGGCTTCGCATGGCGCTATGTGCTGCCTGCTGCTGAGCAAGGGGAGGCGGCAGCGCATATAACGGGCGAGGCGTCGAGCTGGACGCTGCCCGCAGAGGCGCAGGTGTGGCTGTTCGAGCGACCCAATGCGTGGAAGCTGAAGAGCTACGCCGGGGAGTGGATCAGCGCACCGGTCGAGCAGCTCCCCCTGCTCTCGCCCGAAGGACCGGTGCAGGGGACGCCGCTGGTGGCGAAGCTGCGGCAGGGGTATGCCGCGATCATGGAAGCTGCGCTATACGGCTATAGCGGGATGCGCCTGGAGGCGCTGGAGGGCCGGCGATTCCAGGCGCACTTCACGGAGGGCGAGGCGGGCTTCGAGATGGCGCTGCCCGGCACGACCCCGTGGCGGGTGACGCTGCTCGCCGAGGGGCTGGACGGCCTCGTCAACAGCGACCTGATCGCTGGTCTGAACCCGCCGCCCGATCCCGCCCTGTTCGCCAGGACGGACTACATCCGCCCCGGGCGGAGCGTCTGGCGCTGGTGGAGCCGGGGGACCGGCTCGCCGGAGGAGGAGCGCACGATGATCGACTATGCCCACCGCCTCGGCTTCGAATATACGACGATCGACGAAGGCTGGGAGCGGTGGCCGGAGCCGTGGGCGACGCTGGAGCGGCTGGCGACCGAGGCGGCGGCGCTTGGTGTAGGCATCTTCGTCTGGAAGCGGTCGAGCGAGCTGGACGATCTGACTGATGATCGACGCGCGCTGCGCGAGTTCCTGGATCGGGTCCGCGCTGCCGGTGCGGCGGGCGTGAAGATTGACTTCATCGACCGCGAGTCGAAGGATGCGATCGATTTCGAGATCGCCGCGCTGCGGCTCGCGGCCGAGCGGCAGCTGATGATCAACTTCCACGGCATATCCAAGCCGACCGGCGAAGCGCGCACCTATCCCAACGAGATGACCCGCGAGGGCATCCGCGGCCTGGAGCTCAATAAGATGAAGGAAGGGCCGATCCCGGCCTGGCACAATGCGGCGCTGCCGTTCACGCGCTTCCTGGCCGGGCACGGCGACTACACGCCGACGGGCTTCTCGAATCCTGGAGCGACCACATACGGCCATCAGCTGGCGACGTGGATCGCCTTCACCTCGCCGATCCAGGTACTCGCCGAATACCCGGCGCTGCTGCTGGAGGATGAGGTGTTCGCACCGGCGCTGGCGATCATCCGCGACGCGCCGAGCGTGTGGGACGAGACGCGGGTGCTGGAGCCGAGCGAGATCGGCCGGCTGGCGCTGCTCGCTCGGCGCACCGGCGAGCGCTGGTACGTCGCAGGCCTGCACGGCGACACGGCAGGGCCGCTGTCGTTGGAGCTGGATCTGGTCTTCGTCGGGTCGGGGGCGCTTGATGTGGAGCTGGTCTGCAGCCCGCAGCCGCGCAGACTGGGGCGACAGATGCTGCGGCTTGCGCCCGGCGAGCGTACGCTGCGCCTGCAGCTCGGCGCGGCGGACGGCTTCGTCGCCGTCGTGAAGCCAGCGAAGGAGGAAGGGCGATGAGTGTGCAACTTACGAATGAGGACAAGCAGCAGTGGCGCGTCGAGGACCGGAGCGACGCGGTGACGATCCGATCGCCCCGCTTCCGCATGCGCATCGAGAAGCGCGGCTTCCGCTACAGCTTCGAGGACGGCGAGGGGCGCCCGCTGGCGGGAGCGCACCCGGTCAGCGGGCTGCGGCTCAGCACGCCGAATGGCAGCGCGCTGCACGACGTGGAGTCCACGACGGTCAGCGCCGTGACGGCAGAGGAGGTGCGCTTGCAGATCGTGAGCACCGCGGGCACGCGCGCCGAGGTGCGGATCACGCTGGCCGACGGGGACCGTGCGACGCGCGCGGCAAGCGGCAGTCCGAGTAGCGACGCGGGCGGCGTGCGGCTGGCGGTCGTTCCGGCGCCGCCCGCCCGCTATGTCATCGAGGCGCGTACGGCTGCGCTTGCGCCGGCGCCGGCTTATGGCCTGGGCGACTATGGCTCGCATATCGACGAAGTGGAGAGCGAGGATGCGCCCGCACAGGGCAAGCTGGACATTCCGGCGCGCGACGGCGCGGAGGTGACCGGTCTGGTGCGACGCGACATGGTGAACCAAGGGACGAACATGCGCTTCGTGAGCACCTTCGCGGTGTTCCCGTCGCTCGGCTTCGCGCAGGTGCTGTTCGAGGAAGGCGGCAAGCGCGTGGCCATCACGCAGCATGACAATGCGCTGGGCGCGTCAGGCGTGCAGGCGCTGGACGGGCTGTATTACTTCGTCGGTACGATGCCCGGCATCTATGCGGCGTACAAGCAAGCCCGCGAGCGTGAAGGCTACCGCGATAAGCAGCCGAGGTACGAGATGTTCAAGGTCGGCTGGGAGGCCTACGGCTCGCTCGGCTGGGGCGCCTACCAGGCGGCGGTGGAGGAAGCGCTGACCCAGTATGCCGAGCGCGGGTACGAGCTGGCCTGGGGCGTGGTCGGCTCGGGCTATTGGCGGGGCGACCGCAAGCGGCCGGAGCAGGGCACGACGACGAGCTTCGGCCTCTGGGACGACGCGCGCGAGGAAGGGCGCACGGACGGCCTGCCCAATCCGCGCTTCCCCGATCCGGACGGACTGAAGCGCTTCTTCCGCGCGCGCGGCATCAAGCTGCTGCTCGGCATCCGCAACCACTTCAAGGCGGAGGCGGCCGACGGCGGCCATCATCACGTGCCCTACAACGGCCCGTTCCTGCACGAGGCGCAGGCGCGCGATTATCTGCTGCGTGGCCGGGACGGGGAGCCGGTAGCGATCACCAATGCCGAATTTCCGAAGGGGACGCTGTATGTGCTGGACGGGGGCAACCCGGAGGCGGTGCGGTGGTACCTGGATCAGGCGGCGACGTGGGGGGCCGACGGCTTCAAGGAAGATGCGATGGTGTATACGAAGCATTATGCCGACGGCAACTGGAATGCGATCAACGAAGGGTGGATGGACGAAGGCCGGCTCGTGATCGTGCGCAATACCGCATACGCCGTGCCCGGCGACGTGCTGCGGATCAACGACACGTACTACGGCCTCGGCGAAGGCTATCACTTCGACCAGGACCGGGTGCCGATCAATCTGCTCAACTACGCGGCCAGCGGCGCGGCCAATCTGTACCCCGACATCACCGGCGGCACGCCCAAGACCGACCCGCTGCTGCCCAGCTACCGGCGCTACTTCGTGCGCAATGCGATGTTCAACGCGCTCATGCCGGCGATGTCGCTCGGGCGGCGGCCGTGGGAGATGCAGCATCCCGAGTCCGAGCGGATCGTCAAGAAGGCCGCCGATTGGCATAATCGGCACGCGCCGTATATCTACAGCGCGGTGCTGGACAGTCATCGGACCGGCTATCCCCACGCGGTGACGCCGCTACATATTGCGTATGCGGACGACCCGGCGACCTATGGCCTGATCAACCGCCATACGCGGCAATACGAATGGATGCTGGGGCCGTCGTTGCTGGCGACGCCGGTGTTCGGCAACGACTTCGACACGGCGATGTCGCGCGATGTCTATCTGCCGGCTGGTCGCTGGATCGATTACGAAACGGGGGAGCACTTCGCGGGCCCGGTCACGTTGATCGACTATCCGCTGCCGCCGGACAAGGTGCCGGTCTTCGTCGGCGGCCCAGGCGTCATTGTCTGCCGCGAGGGCGGCGACGCGGTGCTCGTCGCGGAGGTGTATCCGGTCGCCGCACGGGGAGCGGTCTACGTCTTCACGCATCCGGACGGAGTGGCGGTCTCCACGGTTCGCATCGACCACGACGATTGGACGGCGGAGGATCTGGCCGTATATGAAGTCACGGCCGAGCACGAGAACACAGCTGCGCGCGGGGACACGACCGAGCCCGAAGACACGGGGGAGCACGAGGGCCTGGGCGACCACGAGGATACGGCCGAGCCCATGGGCACGGCCGCGCGCATTGCGGCGCATACGCGCGATGCGCGGACGGGCGCGTACCGCTTCACGCTGGAGCCGGGCCGGCACTACCGGCTTGCGCCAGAGGGGCGCAGGTAGAGTCGCGCAGCCGGATATAAATGGCGGTGCGGTGGTGTGCAGCAATGTATGGCGAAGTGGCGATGCAGTGCGGATTGGCCTCGTCTGGCCCGATACACAATCGGGTCCAGGCGGGGCTTTCTGCTGTCATGCCCCGGCGGTCTCGGCTGATGTATCGGTTCTCATGGACATCACGGCCTCTTAGAAGACAAAATACATCGTGACAGAACCATGGATAAAATGATAATGCGCATGATAAAATAGACCTCAAGTCACACGGATATGATTAGAGGTGAAGGTATGAAAATAAGGGCAATGACTGAACGTGCCAAAGCCGATAAAGCACAATGGATTGCGATCAAGAGCACCGCCAATGCGGCAAGCTTGCCTGTAGCCATGTATCAGGTGCCGGGTGAACATAAGTTGGACGGTTACGCAGCCCGATGAGCGATAGTATGAGCCTAACCTTATTAACTACCAAGCTGCACATCCCGCCAGCCCGACCCAACGCGGTTCTCCGTTCACATTTGTTCAGGCGCCTGAACGAGGGACAGTATAGAAAATTGACCTTAATCTCCGCTCCTGCGGGATATGGAAAAACAACACTGGCAAGCGAATGGCTGGCCCAAAGCAAGCGCCTGACCGCATGGTTATCGCTGGATGAAGGGGACAACGATCCTATACGCTTTCTCCTTCATCTTATCGAGGCCATCAAGAGAGTTGTGAAGGTTAGCGACCACGGGATATGGGAAGCCTTGCCGCCTCAGCAGCCGCTGCCGATGACCTATATCCTTACTGCTCTCATCAATGAACTCGCATTAACTACAGATCCTTTCATTCTCGTTCTTGACGACTATCACGTCATTGAATCGCAATCTATACATAACACGCTTTCTTTTCTAATCGATCATCAGCCATTACAGCTGCGCTTGATCATCATGACTCGTGGAGAGCCGACACTGCCCATCGCCAGATTACGAGCAAAAAACGAGCTGATGGAACTGCGTGGACGTGACCTGCGGTTTACCCGGAGTGAATCGACATTGTTTTTCCATCAGACGATGGGACTCCAATTGTCATCTGCAGAGGTGTCTTCCCTGGAGGCGCGCACGGAAGGATGGATTGCCGGACTGCAGCTAGCGGCTGTCTCCATGCAGGGCTATTCGGATCCGGCCCAATTTATCTCGTCCTTTACAGGCAGCCACCGTTTCGTGTTGGACTATTTGATGGAGGAAGTGCTGAAGCAGCAGCCCGATAAAGTGCAGACCTTTTTGGTTCAAACCTCCATATTAGAACGCTTTTGCGCTCCCCTTTGCGATGCGATGCTGCAGAGTGATGGAGAAGGGCATGATATCCTGGCGCATCTCGAACGATCCAATCTTTTCATCGTTCCGTTGGATAACGAACGGCAATGGTATCGATATCATCATCTTTTTACGGATATGCTGCGTCAGCGCTTAGACCATGTAAACAAGGATACGGGCGATGATAGGGAAGCTCTTCACAGGAGGGCTAGCCACTGGTTTGAGGAGAATGGGCTGGAGATCGAAGCGTTTCAGCACGCTGCAGCGGCTCAAGACGTGGACCGGGCGGCAGCATTAATCGAAGGACAAGGCATGCCTTTACATTTTCGCGGGGCGGCCAAGACGGTCTTGGACTGGTTACAGCGCCAGGAGGAGTCTACGCTCGATGAGCGGCCATCGCTCTGGGTGAGCTATGCTTCTGCACTGTTGATGCTCAGTCAACTGGACGGCATCGAGCAGAAACTGTCCGCTGCAGAAGCCGCCATGTCACATATCGAACCCCGTGAGGCGGATCGTGATCTGATCGGACATATCGCATCGATCAGGGCTACGCTCGGAGTGATCCGGCATGATGCGGATACGATTATGACGCAATCCCGCATCGCTCTTGAGCATCTGCATCCACTTAACCTGCCTGTGCGCGCTGCAACAACCTGGACACTAGGCGTCGCCTGCCAGCTGCAGGGGGATCGCGCGGCTGCAAGGAGAGCATATAGTGAAGCCATCTCAATCAGCCAAAGCATCGGACACCACATGATTACGCTGATGGCATCGCTGGGTCTAGGCGAGATACAGGCGTCCGACAATCAATTGAGCCAGGCCGCGCAAACCTATCAGCAAGTCCTCCAACTTGCTGGTGAACCGCCATTGCCGGTTGCTTGTGACGCCTACTTGGGTATGGCTAGGATCGCGTATGAACGGAACGACCTGGATGCTGCAGAACAGCATATCCAACGGAGTATGCGGTTAGCCAAGCAGATCGACAATACGGACAGACTGGTGGACAGCGAATGCTTTGCTGCAAAGTTGAAGCTCGCAAGACACGATGTCACAGCGGCGGAAGCTTTGCTGACCAAAGTCCGCCATGAGATGCCAGCTCATCCCTATAACCGTCTGCAGGGCGAGTTGATTCATCAGGAGCTGATGATTGCTCTTCATCGTGACAACTTTGGGGAAATGGTCACGCACATGGTTACAAGCGGATACCCAATGCTGCAGGCAAGAATCCACATCATTCAAGGAAACGGTAGAGCGGCTATTGCGATGCTAGGCACCTTGCATGATCAAGCGAGAGCGAAGCAGTGGAAAAACGTCGAGCTTAAGCTGCTGATCCTACAAGCATTGGCTTTTCAAGCCCTTGGCAATATGGAGAGGGCGCTGCAACGATTGAATGAGGCTTTGGTAAAGGCGAAAACGGAAGGCTTCGTTCGTCTGTTTGTCGAGGAAGGAAAGTCCATGCTTGATCTGTTGACTGCAGCGGCTGCCCGTCGCATGCAGCCTGAATATACCGAGTTTTTGCTCACCCACATGCAACACGAACAAAAGCTCCTCGATTTCGCTGCTCAAGGCGTCACGAACCGGATCGCCCCTCTCGTCGAGTCGCTTAGCGAGCGTGAGTTGGAGATTCTGAATTTGATCGCCCAGGGCTGCTCCAATCAAGAGATTAGCGAACGGCTTTTTCTTGCTTTAAGTACAGTGAAGGGGTATAACCGCAACATCTTCGACAAATTACAGGTAAAAAGGCGAACCGAAGCGATCGCCCGCGCCAGAGAGCTTGGGATCATCTAAACATACTTTAGTATCTACAAGGTCATCCTTGCGGCTAATATACTATACTCATCATGGTCGGCCGAGAGGAAGGGAAAACAATGAAAACGTACAGAATGACTGCAGCAATCGTAGGTATACGCTATGTTGGCGAAGTGATCCTGGCTGTCGTGCTGATCGTTAAAGGAATAAAAGTTGACGGAAGCGAGCGGAGAGGAGCAAAGCATAACGTATGATAATCGTCGTGCTAGGTGCCAATGGAGCCACGGGTCGGCTAGTGGTCAGGGAATTGATGAGTCGCAGCATTCCAACAAGGATTCTTATCCGAAAAACGGCTGCTCTTGATTCGGATATTGAGAAAAGTCCATATGTTGAAATCGTGAGAGGAAGTATTAGCGAGCTTGGTCGATCCGAGCTATGCGATCTGCTAAGGGATTGTACCGTGGTGATCTCTTGTCTCGGGCACACACCTACGCTAAAGGGAATATTCGGAAAGCCCCGTCATTTGGTTACCGATGCAGTTCAGGGCATATGCGAAACTGTAAAGAGATCCGATCGCAAACTGAAACTCGTCCTGATGAGTACTACGGGCTATACGAATCGCTCGATAGGAGAGTCTCATCCCTTGGGGGAGCGGATGATCTTCTCTGCATTGAGCGTGCTCCTGCCCCCGCAACGTGACAATGTCATGGCAGCCGATTACTTGGTTAACGTATTGGGACAAGGAAATGAGGCGATCCGTTGGGTTGTCGTAAGACCGGACACGTTAGTCAATCAGGATGAAGCAAGCCCTTATGAAATAACTAGCTCCCCTGTCAGAAGCCCTTTGTTTAATTCTGGAAAAACAAGCCGAAGAAATGTAGGGCATTTCATTACGGAGCTTGCCACAGATCCAATGCTTTGGGGGAGCTGGGAGGGTAAGACACCGGTGATTTATAATAAATAAAAAGCTTGTGGTGATATCCGCGCGGACGGTGACCCGAATCAGAGTGAACTGCAACGCGCCCCATTCAGGGTAACCATGCAAGGCGATCCTTGCGAATAACAGCCTTCGCTTCTGCAAAAGATAGGATTGGCACACCTATCCAATTGCCAGAAGGAGATGCAGCATGACAATGGAAGCGGACAGCCGCAGCCTTGCGGGCGAAGCCCCGATCGCTGCAGAGCTCGCAAGCAACCAAAAGGCAATGACCGAGGCCTTTTCGAATAGTGCGGATCTGATCGTCCAGCGGTGGCGCTTTGGCGCGCTTCCCGGGCAGGAGGTGCTTGCGGTTTATTTGGACACGCTGGTCGATTCGAAGCTGATCGCCCGGCTGCAAGAGCAGGAGGCCTTCCAGCACTTGCTGCTTCATCGCATCGCGGAGTACGAGGACCGGGACGAAGTGGAGCGGGCGCCTTCCCGACCAATGCCTGATGAGGCCCCCCTTTGGCAAGCCGGGACAATCGTAGGCACGATCCGCGCTTCGGTCGGAGCGGTGCTGGACGGCAAGACGGTCATTTTCCTGCAGCATCAGACGCGAGCGTTTACGTTTGATACGATGGATGTCGAGCAGCGGCATACCTCGGAGCCGATTACCGAGCCGAGTGTGCAGGGGCCGCAGAGGAGTATGATTGAGGATCTGGAGCGCAACATCGGCATGTTGCGCAACTTGTTGAAATCGCCAAGGCTCAGGTTCGACTACCGAATCGCGGGTAAAGAAAGCCGCAGGAAAATCGCGTTCGGCTATTTGGAAGGCGCGGTGCAGCCTGACATTTTGGAGGCCTTCCTGTGCCGAGTCAAGGGGATCGAACAGGAAGAAATCGTAGACACGTCTTATCTCGAAGCATGCGTCGGCGGCGACCGGACCACGCCCTTCCCGCAAGTCCGGTATACGGAACGGCCGGATACGGCAGTGCTCGCGTTGCTGGACGGTAAAATCATCGCGCTCGTCCACGGCAGTCCGACGGTCTTGATTTGCCCGGTACATTTTTTGGAATTTTTCACATCAAGCGAGGACTACTACTGCCGTCCCGTATTCTCCTCCTTGATTCGAATGCTGCGCATGGCCGGATTTTTAATCGCGTTTATGCTGCCCAGTTCCTATATCGCCTTGTCCGCCTTTCATTCCGAGCTAGTCCCGACCGTGCTGCTGCTCGCGATCCTGAAGTCTCGAGAAGGGATTCCGTTCCCGGCGTTGCTGGAGGCGCTCATTATGGAGTTTTTTTTCGAGCTGCTGCGCGAGGCAGGGCTGCGTCTGCCGCGTCCGGTCGGCTCGGCCGTCAGCATTGTCGGGGCGCTCGTGATTGGCCAAGCTGCGATTCAGTCGCAGATCGCCTCCCCGGTGATGGTGATCGTAGTTGCCTTGACCGGCATTGCTTCTTTTGCGTTCCCTCAGTACAACATGGCGATAGCGGTTCGGCTGCTGCGATTCCCACTGATGCTGCTGGCCGCCACCTTTGGCGGGCTGGGCATCATGACCGGACTGCTGCTTGTTTACCTTCATCTTTCTTCGTTGCGATCTCTCGGCCAGCCGTATCTCTCCCCGCTGGCACCACTTCAATCGGGCCGATTGCGGCGTATGTTTTTGAGCATCGCCGGGCCAAGGCAGGCCAAGGCCTCGTCCGCTCCCAAGGGCGGGAGGGGGGGCAGATGAGAATCACGTGCATTTTTCTGCTTGCCATGCTGGGCATGAGCGCGATGACGGGTTGCTGGGACAATAACGAGCCGGATACTTTCGGCTACGTTCAAGCAGTGGCAATTGACGGATTGGGGGAGGGCCGGGTCAAGGTGACGACCCATTTCTACAATCCATCGAGCCCGATGGGCAGCATGGAGGAGGCCGATGCGTCACAGCAGGGCCTCAACATTCAGACGAGCGGAGACACGATTTTTGAAGCCGTTCGCGACATTCCGTTGTATTTTGGACGCAAGGCCAAGTGGGACCATATGCGGGTCATCCTGGTCAGCGAAGAGCTCCTGCGCCGCCAGAATATCGGCGAAATATTCGATTACTTCTCGCGGGATCACGAGCCGCGCGGCACTGTCATCCCGATCGTCACGCAAGGGGAAGCGGCACCTTATCTGCAGATCAAGCCCTTCATTGAACAGACCATTGGTCAACAATTCAAAAAAATGACGAAAAACGGGGCGGAATATGCCTCGAAAACGTCAAAAATCCCGCTATACGACTTGGCTATTCAGATGAAAAGCGCCTCCAGGGTATCCGAGCTCCCGTATATTCAACCGCTCGGCAAGCGGGCGGTCGTTGCCGGTACGGCGATGCTGCGGAGTGGAAAGTTGACTACGGTGCTCGGCGGCAAGGACACGGAAGGGCTGTTGATGCTGACTAACCGGTATAAGAGGGGGAGTATCGAATTTCCTTGCACCGAAAACGCCGTCACCGCGGATCAGCTTCAACGTCAGGAATCGTTCGAGGTGCAGGAATACAAGGCCAAGGTTACGCCGTATCTGCAAGAAGATCGGGTAGTCGTCAAGGTCGATATTCGGCTAAGGGGCAGTGTCGGCGAGCTGCGCTGTTCTTCGTTGCGCGCGCTGCAGGAGGTCGACGCTTATCAAGCATCAATCGCGGATCAGATCAAACAACGGCTTCAAACGGTGGTGGGAATGTTACAGCGTGAACGGCTGGACAGCCTCGGCATCGGCAATCGCATCTACCGCAGGCATCCTGCGCTATGGAGTAAATGGGAGGACGACTGGGAACGACGCTTTGCCGAAGCCGAGTTCGAGATTGCGGTACATGTCGATGTACTGGATACCGGCCTAAATATAGGATTTCCATTCGGCCAAGAGGAGGAGAAGGAGCGATGAGCGAAAGGCTCGGGTGTCTGCTGCTCATTGCGGTTTTGATCGCTTGGGCGGATGCAAGCCGGTTCAAAAAGTCTGATCGCAGGGGGCGCCGCTTGTATCTGATGTTATGGGGACCTGCGATTTATCTCGGCTGGCTGTTCGTTACGGAATTGTCCGGGCCGAATGTCGATACGGTTTTTGGCTGGTTTACGCCTGCCGCACAGCGTATTGTACACTGGTTTGAAGGGGGGGCGAAAGGATGAAGCAGACCGAATCGGTCGGTTCGTTGCAAATGGCGGTACTGTTCCTGTTCTTCTTGACGGGCTCGTCCATTGTCATCATTCCGTCGCCCCTGACCAGTGTGGCTGGGAGCGGAGCGTGGCTCTCGCTGCTGCTGGCGCTGCTGCTGGGCATGGCTATGCTGGCTGTCCTGCTTTATGTGCATCGTGCCGGAGGCGGCAGACCGTTTATTGCCTATACCCGATCAGCGCTAGGCGGCCCGTTGACCTGGTTTGTTATGGCGCCTTTCGCACTGCTCCTTTTTTGGAACGTGGCGGGAATTGTCATCGAAATCGGTTTTTTTTTCAAAAGCACGATGTTGAAGGAAACGCCGACCTACGCGGTCAACGGCATGCTCTTTTTGATTATTGCCCTCACGGTTCGCGCCGGTCTCGAGACGATGGCCCGCATGGCCGCGCTGCTTCTTCTGCTCATGTTCGGCTTTGTCGCGCTCATTCTCGTCCTCGTCAGCGGTTTGTATCGCATCGAATTCTTGCTTCCGATCTTACCGGAAGGCATTAAGCCAATTTTGCACGGAGCCTATATCGCCTACGGGTTTCCGTATGCGGAGCTATTCATTTTTGCTGTGTTACTGCCGCATGTCAGAGCCAGGGAGGCCGGACGCATCAGCAGACATCTCTACATCGCTCTGGCTGTGAATGGGTTGACATTCGTGTGCGCGATCCTTGGCAGCTTGATGGTGCTCGGCCCGCTTACCGGCGAGTTGAAGTATTCTTTGTACCAGTTGGCCAGGCTAATTTACATCCGGGAGATCGTGGAACGTATCGAGTTGGTCATCGGCTTTTCGCTCATTGTCGGTTTTTACTTCAAAACCGCCATCGCGCTGCTCATTCTAATCAAGCTGCTCGCCGCATTGCTGCGGCTGCAGGATGAGCAGTTGCTCACCTTTCCGGTCGCGTTGATTTGCTTTTTGCTATCGTTGACTACATATACGACCGAGAGTGCCACGGAACAGATCGTGAACGTCACATGGCCGCTCCTGACTACTCTCGCCTATGCGGCTCCGGTTGTCCTGCTCGCGGTGGTCTTGGGATTTAAGGCGATGGCGGACACGTCGTGAGGAATAATCCGGCGCTCCTGTGGAAGTTCGAATGGACACAGGCGACGCTTAGCGGGCATCCTGGCCGATAGCCCGACTCTAATGGACATCACGGCCTTTCAAAGCCAAAATGGCGCCGCGTCATTATTTGCCCGCTCGTCCCAGCAGCTTCACCTGCTCCAGCCACCTGGCGCGCCGCGTGTCCGAGGAGCCCCGGACCGGGCCGAGGCTGGTGATCCGGACCGGCTTGATCCCGCAGAAGCCCAAAATATTACGCTTCATGACGATATGTCCTGCCTGCTTGTAGAAGAGTCGATTGTACCAGCCCGGGGTGTCCATCGTCACGATGAGCCGGGCCGATTTACCTTGCAATAGTTTGTCCCAGAGTACGGAGTCGGTGCGGTACTTGTAAGCGAAGCCGGGCAAAAACACGCGGTCAATGAAGCCCTTGAGCTGGGCCGGCATCGCGCCCCACCAGATCGGATAGACCCACACCAGATGGTCGGCCCGGCGGATCTGCTCCTGCGCGGCCACGAGATCCGGCTCCAGCTCCATGCGGCTCGCGTAGCCGTGGCGCAGATTCGGATCGAATTTCAGCTCGTGCAGCTCCAGCCGTTGCACATTGGCACCGCCGGCGCGCGCGCCGGCGGCATAAGCGTCGGCCAGCGCGGCGCAGTAGCTTTGCGCGTAGGGGTGGCCGTTGACGATGAGCATGTTTTGAGGCATGTCGGGGATTCCTCCTTTTTTGTGTACCTTCGAATATGTCCGTCAGGCGTGTCCGTCAGGCGCGGTATGCGGATTCGTCTGGTATAATAAAGCAAGCGCCATTCGGACTAGATCTTAGTGTACCGTGCTGCGGGCATGACGGGAATGCTGAAATGCGCAGTCGAATTGCGAATTGGCGCAAAGGGGAGAGCATGGTGAAACGAGAAGGCATCGCGCTGACGATGGTCGCGCCTATTTTAAAAACAATCGTCCGCAAGGGGCATGACGCGGCGGCCTTCTGCCGTTATGCCGGCTTTGAGGAGGAGCGGCTGCGGCAACGGGACGGGAGAATGAGCTGGGAGGCCTTTGAAGCGCTGACGCTCGCGGCAATCGCCTATACCGGGGACGCGCATTTCGGATTGCATCAGGGCGAGACGATGGAGTTCGCAGATCTGGGGATGCTCGGCTATGTCATGATGCATTCGGATACGATCGAGCACGCGCTGTCCGCCTATCGGCGTTACAACAACGTCGTATGGAGCGGCTTCGCGATCGATTGGAGCGTGCAGGGCGATCGGACGACACTGCGCCTGGAGGCTGGGGGCCGGAGGCAACTGGCCCGGCATTGCGCCGAGGACATGGCGTGCTCGCTGTACAGGCTGATCGGGCAGCTGGCCAATCGGATCATCGAGCTGGACGAGGTCGCATTCGCCCATGCGGCGCCCGACAATGTGGAGCCGCATGTCCGAATATTCGGACGGATGCCGGTATTCGGTGCGCCTGCGCACGAGCTGCAATTCCACACGAGTCTGCTGCGGGCGCCGGTCCTGTACGCGGATGAGAAGCTGCTCGAGGTATTCCGCGACATGGTGAAGACGTCGGAGCAGCCCGCGCAGCCGTTGCAGGCCCTGGATTCGCGGCAGCAGCCCGCGCAGTCGTTGCAGGCTCTGGATTCGCGGCAGCATGCTGCGCAGTCGTCGCCGTCCCCGGAGCCGCGGCAGCAGTCCTCGCCCGAAGCGACGTTGGCGGAGCAGGTCGCGCAGTGGCTGCGGGGGCAGCTCCCCGTCTCGTATCCGACGCTGCAGCAGACGGCCGAGGCGTTCGGGCTCCGGCCGCGTACGCTTCAGCACCGGCTGAGCCGCTCGGGTACTTCTTTCCATGAGCTGGCCTCCCGCATTCGCACCGAGCTGGCTGTCGACTATTTGCGGCGCGGCCAGCATTCAATCGGCGAGATTGCCTACGCGCTGCATTTTTCCGAGCCGAGCGCCTTCCAGTACGCCTTCAAAAAATGGACCGGCCTGACCCCGGGCCAATACCGCGCGGCAAAAAAGGTATAACTATTCCGTCACCTTCCGATATAATAAGGAGATGCATCCGGCGACGGAAATACGAGGCCGAAGGTTGTGAAGACGATTCAAAGGGAAGCGCATGAACGGGCGATCTATCTCGCCGGAACGTTACAAAAGCAAGCGGGGCAGGCTGCAGACTGGACGCCGGGCGACGAGACGATGCGGATGCGACCGGTCGGCAATCGCACGTATGTGCTGCGCCTGTCGCTCGCGGCGGGACGCTATGAATACAAGGCCACGGCCGGCGCGAGCTGGCACGAGAATTACGGCGCAGGCGGCGAGAAGAACGGCGCCAACCTGGCGTTGACGCTGCAAGCGCGAACGGAGGTGGCGTTTGTCTTCGTAGACGCGATGCGGCGCAAGCAGCTGATCGCCTGGCACGCCGGCGAGTCGCCGGCGGCGCTGGAGGGTGCGGGCTGGGCGGTGCTCGACGCGCTTTTTGCCTACGATGGCGACGATCTGGGCGCGGTGTATGCGGGCGGCTCCGCGACGCTCAAGCTGTGGGCGCCGACGGCGACGGCGGCGACGGCGGTCTTTTACGACCGGGCGAACCCGGAGCGCCGCATCGGCGCGCTGCCGATGCGACGAGTCGATCGCGGGGTATGGACGGCAGAGGCGGCGCCGGAAGCGCTCGGAACGGAAGACCTGCGCGGCTACTATTACCAATACGAGGTGTTGCACGGGCGGCAGATGCGCCGCGTGCTCGATCCGTATGCGAAGTCGATGGCGCCGTTTCGCACCAGTCCGTCGGGCGTGCCGCTCGGCCGGGACAAGGACGCGGCCGGCAAGGCGGCGATCGTCGAGCTGGCCGGCACCGACCCGGAGGGGGGACTGGGCTGGTCGCAGATTGACGGCTATGAGAGCCGGGAGGACGCGGTGATCTATGAGGTGCATGTGCGCGACTTCACGTCCGATCCGGCGATCGAGGGCGAGCTCGGCGCCAGATGGGGCACCTTCGGCGCATTCGCGGAGCGGCTGGACTACATCCGCAGCCTCGGCGTCACCCACGTCCAACTGCTGCCGGTGATGGCCTGGTACTATGGCGACGAGACGGAGATGGGCGAGCGCGAGCTCGAATACGCGGTCGCGGGCAACCGATACAATTGGGGCTACGACCCGCACGGCTACTTCGCGCCCGACGGCGCTTACAGCGCAGATCCCGGCGACCCCGAGCTGCGCATCCGCGAGCTCAAGGCGCTGATCGCCGCGATCCACGAGGCGGGCATGGGCGTCATCCTCGATGTCGTCTATACGCATATGGCGCGGCATCAGCTGCTGAGCGACATCGTGCCGGACTATTACTTCTATCAGACCGAGCAGGGCAAGCTGCTCGGCGGCTTCGGCAACAACCTGGCGACCAATCACCGGATGGCCGAGAAGCTGATGCTCGACTCGGTCGCGTACTGGTTCCGCGAATACAAGATCGACGGCATGCGCTGGGACATGATGGGCGATGCTACATACCCGGCGCTGCAGCGCGCCTATGACGTCGCGGCGAGCCTGCACCCGCAGCCGCTGTTCATCGGCGAGGGCTGGCGGACGTTCTCCGGCGATCTGGCCGAGCCCGAGCTCGCCGGGCTGGCAGCGGATCAGGATTGGATGGACAAGACGGACGCGGTCGGCGTATTCGCCGACGAGCTGCGCGACGAGCTCAAGGCCGGCTTCGGCAGCGAGGGCGAGCCGCGCTTCCTGACCGGCGGACCGCGCAGCGTCGACACGCTGCTGCGCAATCTGAAGGCGCAGCCGTACAATACGCCCGCCGATGCGCCGGGCGACATGGTGCATTACATCGAGGCGCATGACAATCTGACGCTGCACGACGTGATCGCCCTGACGCTGCACCTGGACCCGGACGACCCGGCCGGCGCGCGCGAGATCCAGCGCCGCATCCGGCTCGGTCAGGTGCTGCTCTTCACGAGCCAGGGCACGGCATTCCTGCATGCGGGTCAGGAGTACGGCCGGACCAAGCGCTGGCGCGGGGCCGGGCGGCCGCCTGCGCACACGCACCGGCTGCACAATCGGCAGGGCCGCACGCTCGGGTACTTCGTGCACAATTCCTACAATGCCTCCGACGCGGTCAACCGCTTCGAGTGGGACCGGGCGACGGATGCGAGCGCCTATCCGGAATGCGCGCGCACCCTCGCTTACACGCGCGGCCTGATCCGGCTGCGCCGCGCTTCGCCGGTCTTCCGCCTGCGCAGCCGAGCCGAGGTCGACCGGTGCGTGACGCGGCTCGTCGCCCCGGAGATCGGCGAGGAGGACCTGCTGATCGCCTATCGCTGCGAGGCGCCGCCTGGGTCCGCCGTGCCGAATCACACCGAATCGCCGGTGCTGCCTGCCTGCTATTATGTCTTCGTCAATGCCGATACCCGCACGCGCACGGTCTCGCTGGAGACGGACTTGACGCGCGGCGAGGTGCTCGTCGACGCGGGGACGGCGGGCACGGACGCGATTGTCCGGCCATCCGGATTGGTGCTGACGCCGCGTGCCGTCACGCTCGATGCGCTGAGCGCAGTCGTCATTCGCGTGAGCTGAGTGCGACCGTCGTCTGCATGCGCGGACGGCGCGATTCCCATGTGCGGACAGCGGCTGCAATTCCCATTCGCTGATGCGGCGAATTTTAACCGCGCTGCCGGGTATGCTAGCCGCTGCCGCAAAGCACCGAATGGTTTAATCAATGGTTTGGAATGAGAGAGGAGCCGCACAACATGAAATGGAAAAAAAAGCTGCGCCAAAACATTCCGCTGATGGTGATGTTCGCCCCCTTCCTGCTGTAGTTTCTTTTGTTCAAGTACGGCGCGATGTTCGGGCTGGTTTCAAGCAATACAGTCTGGCCGGCGGACCTTTCTCGCGTTCAAGTTTTTTCACGTCATCAATACGTTCGGGGCAGTCTGGCTGCTCAATCTGGTCAGCGTGTTCAACATGCTGGTGATGCGCACCTTCTTTCAGAACATCCCCGAGGAAGTGGTCGAATCGGCGCGGATCGACGGCTGCAAGGAATGGCGGCTGGTCGCGAAAATCGTGCTGCCGCTCTCCTTGCGGCGTGACCTTCCGCAAAAATCCGACCAATCCGGTATTTCGACCGACCGGCGCATGGAACAACGGCCGCAGCAGATCGGCTGCGCGGTCAGCGACGACGGCATCCGCTGGTCGCGGCTGTTCCAGGAGCCGTTCCTGCCCAATGGGGTGCGGGCAGCTGGAACGAAGCGGAGTCGGGCCATCCGTTCGTGTTCACGGACGACGACGGGCAGACGTGTCTGTTCTACCAGGGCAACAACGATAAGGGCAAAACGTGGTACCTCTCGCACGTCAAGCTGCGTTGGCAAGACGGCAAACCGCACATCATCTGATTTTTATTCCTTCCTTCCACCTGAGGTGGAGGGAAGGTTTTTTGCTGCGATGCGCCGGTACGCGGAGGGGGACTGGCCCGTTACGCGCTTGAAGAGGCGGGAGAAGTAGTAATCGTCGTCGATCCCGACGCACCGTCCGATCTCGCTCACCGGGAGGGCGGTCGTGCGCAGCAGCGTGCAGGCCTTGTCGATCCGCAGTGCGATCAGATGCGCTTTGGGCGAGCGCCCGCAGACCGTCTTGAACAGCTTGGCGAAATAGGTGCGTTCCAAGCCGACGTAGGCTGCGACCTCGCGCACCGACACCGGCTCGGAATAATGGAACGCCATGTAGCGCAGCGCCTCGCGCGCATAGGTCTCGGCCGGCTTGGCGGTCGCCGCGGTGCCCGGCTGCGCGTCCCGGTAGGCGCGCTCCAGCTCCGCCAGCGCCAGGTATAGCCGGCCCCGCACCTCGGTCTCATAGCCGTACGGCCGTTCCGAGACGGCGGCGATCATGCCGGTGACGCAGGACGAGAGCATCCGGCCGTCCCGCAGCCGCAGTGTCGGGCGATCCCGGCCAAGTCCGGCTCGCTCCAGCAGCCCGGCAGCGCCGCTGCCATCGAACGCGAACCAGCAAAAAGACCAGGGATCGTCACGCTCCGTCCAGTAATAGACGACCTCGCCGGGGTAAATGACAAACAGCTCGCCCGCCTCCAGCGGGTATTCGGCATCGCCAATCTTGTAATGTCCCCTGCCTTTCTCCACATAGTGCAGCAGGTAGCAGTCCCGGACATTCGGCCCGAGTGAAAAATCGGGCGCGCAGTCCTCATAGCCGCAGTAGAACAGATCCGCCTCTGCTGCGGCATCCGGTGCGTGATTGCATTCAATTCGCAATCCCTCCCCCCCTCTCGGACATTCACTTGCAATACAGGCCTAGTGTAGAGTTCACCACACAAAAATGCAAGTTCATCACCCAAAGTTGCATTCCGAAGATCAGACACGCTCCGTATAATAAAAGACACGCGGAAGCTTCCCGGAATGCCGAAACCACAAAAGTCAGGGTGATGAACATGAAAATTATGGTCTATGAGGGACCGAAGCGCATCAAAATCGCAAACGAGCCGAGCCGGGCCGTCGGCCCGGAGGAAGTGCGGGTGCGGACGCTGTACAGCGGCATCAGCCACGGCACGGAAATGCAGGTATACCGCGGTCAGGCGCCATTCTTCAGGCGCCGCAAAAATCCTCGAACCGGCCTGTTCGAGGAAGGCGGGGAGGCAGCGATCTGGACCTACCCGATCCGCAGCAGCGAGCCGGGGGTCTGGTACATGGGCTACGCGTGCGTCGGCGAGGTCGTCGAAACGGGCGCGGACGCGAATGCGCTGCGCAGGGGCGATCTCGTCTACGTGAACGCGCCGCATCAGAGCGAGGTCGTGTGTGCGGCCTCCGCGGCAATCAAGCTGCCAGAAGCTGTGAATCCGGAGCGTGCGGTGCTGCTGACGAATCTGCTGACCGCCTTCAACAGCGTGCTCGATTCCCGGATCAAGCTGGGCGATACGGTCGTCGTCTCCGGACTCGGGGTGATGGGCCAGCTCATCCTGCGGCTCGTCAAGCGCTCGGGCGCCGGGCAGACGATCGGCGTCGATGTCATTCCCGCCCGGCTGGAAGCGGCCAAGGCCGGCGGGGCCGACCATGTCTTCAATGCGGCCGGAGAGGGAGATGTCGCCCTGGAGGTGCGCGGACTGACGGACAACCGCGGCGCCGATCTGGTGCTGGAGGCGTCGGGCAGCCAGCGCGCGCTGCAGCAGGCCATCCGGATCGCGGGCTACGATACGACGGTGACGACGGTCGGCTGGTACCCCGGCCAATGCGAGGCGCTGAATCTGTCGGAGGAGTACCATCACAATCGGGTCGCCCTTCGTTCCTCGCATACGGGGGGCACCGATCCGGCGATCGCGGGCATGTGGACACAGGCGCGCAAGACGCAGGCTTGCCTCGAGCTGCTCGGCGAGCTGCCGCTCGAGGCGCTGATCACGCATCGGGTGCCGTATGGCGAGATCGCCGATGCGTATGCGCAGATCGATACGCGTCCGGACGCGGTCATTCAGGTGGTGCTGACGTACGATTGACGTGGCCAGGCACTTGGCATATTGCTCCGCCGGACCGTATACTGAGACGATAGACGTATGCGGATGCGAGGTGAAGCAAGGTGGAGTGGAAGGAGCATGTATTCATCTGGTCGGAGGCGGACGTGCGTCTGCTCGACGTCCGGCATGGCCATGCGGATGCGGCGGACGTCCCGCTGCAGCGCTATCGCCTGCCGGCAAGCGCATTTATTCTGCTCGTGCGGGGCTCCGGCAGGCTGGCTCTGGACGGCATCGAGCATGCGGTGCGCCGCTTCCACGTGCTGCACGGCGGCAAGGGTGCTCTGGTTGAGATCACACACGCCGAGCAGCGGCTCGAGTATTACTTGATCTTGTACAAAGCAGCGCTGGTGCCGCCATACGGCCGCGGCCTGGATCGCTTGCTGGAGGGCGGGGATCCGTTCAAGCTGGCGTACGGCCTGTCGCCGCCGGAGCCGCTGACCCTGCATGCGACCGCCCTGCAGATGCACCGCTGCTGGCAGTTGGAGAGCCGGCTCGGCCGGCTGCAGGCGAAGGGGGCGCTGTACCAGTTCGTCGGCGAGCTGATCCGGCAGCTCGATGCCGCGTCCGCGGCGGCCGGGGGAGATGTGGTCGCCCAGGCGATGCAGTGGATCCAGCTGCGCTACGCCGACGAGCTGAGCGTCGAGGCGCTGGCGGAGGCGCTCGGCTGCAGCACGAGCTATCTGAGCCGCGCCTTCCGCAAGCGGCTCGGGATGAGCACGCTCGATTATGTGACTCATGTGCGGATGTCTCACGCCACTCGGCTCCTGCGCAGTACGGACGCCTCGCTGCGCGAGATCGCCGCCGAGGTGGGCTACCGCGACGAATATTATTTCAGCCGCGTGTTCAAGAAGCATGCGCTGGTATCGCCGCTGCAATTCAGGCAGGGCGAGACCCTTCCGAGCGGCAAGGTTCAGATATATCCATCGGTTGGTTCGGATCGATCCATTGTACCCCGAGGTGATAATCATTATCATTTACATGAGAATGAGAATCGTCAAGCAGAGGAAGGGGAATGGGAAGTGGGACGAATGTACAAGCCGTCCACCATGGCGGCGATGCTGCTGGGCATGTCGCTGCTGTTCGCGGCGTGCGGCGCACCGGCCGGCAACACGGCCGCGCCGGCGAACGAGACGCCGAGCGGCAACAGCGCCGCAACGGGCAATGAGGGGGCGACCAGCGGCAACGCTGCGTCGCGGCAAGGACAGCAGCCGAGCAACGGGGGAGCGCATGCGGAGCAGCCGCAGACGCGCCAGGTTCAGCATCTGATGGGCACGACGGACATTCCGGCGCAGCCTCAGCGAATCATGGTGGCAGGGCTGGAGGATATCGCGCTCGCGCTGGAGGTGCCGCTGGCGCAGGCAAGCGTGCCGACGGGTCACTACTTGTATGAGACGCTGGAGGGACAGGGCGTGGAGATCATCGCGGATGTCGGCGATACGCTCAATTACGAGGCGATCCTGCAGGGCAGCCCCGAACTGATCATTGCGTCCGATCTGGCGGTATACGAGCAGGATATCTACGATCAGCTCAGCAAGATCGCGCCGACGATCGTCTATGCACGCGGCGATTGGCGGAGCTCAATTGTCGAGCTGGGAGAAGCGCTTGGCCGCCAGGAGCAGGCGCAGCGGGTCGTGCAGCAGTATGCGGACAAGCTGGGGCAGGCGAGCGCGGCGATCAAACAAGCCGGTAATAGCGGGAGCACGGTCGCCGCGATTCGCCCGTCGATCAAGGAGGTGCAGGTCTTCTATCCCTGGTTCGTATACACAGAGCTGCTCTACAGCGAGCTCGGACTGGAGGTATCGCCTGCTATCGCGGCGCGGATGGAGGACGCCGAGGAAGGGACATGGGGCGAGATCGCGGCACTGGAGACATTCCCCGAACTGACTGCGGACCATCTGTTCGTCGTGGTCGGCTCCTCCTACTCGACGGCCGAGCAGTACGAGGAGGAACTGCGCGGGATGGCCGAGGTGGAGGAACTGGAGATCTGGAAGCGGCACCCGGCGGTGAAGCAAGAGCAGGTATACATGGTGTCGGCACGCCACTGGATGCTCAACGGTCCGACTGCCGATGCGATGAAGATCGACGATGTGGTACGGGCGCTCACGGGCGCGCAATAACTGCAAGTCCTATTTTGCCGGGCGGCGGCGCTCATGAGTATTGCGAGCCGCCGCCCGGCTGCCGTTCCATGGAGCATGGCGGACAGCCAGCAGCATCTGCACGAGCGGCGACGGGCATGCCCCCGTTGCCGGTTGCCGGCTCAGCGCGGTTCCCGGCGCCGCGCCTTTGCGTAGGCGGACGGCGACATGCCGGTGGCGCGGCGGAACATCTTGTAGAAGTACGAGGTGTCGTAATACCCCAGGTGTTCGCTGATCGCCTTGACCGGCAGGTCGGTGTGCTGCAGCAGCTCCATCGCGGTCGAGATGCGCAGCGACTGCATATACGCCTGCGGCGTCTGACCAGTGACCTCCTTGAACACGGTAAGGGTATAATTGGGGGAGCGGTCAATCAATCGGGCGAGCTCGCCCAGCGTTACCGCCCGCCGGAAGTGGGTCAGGATATGCTGCTCGAGCTTGCGGACGGCGCTGAGCTTGCGCAGCGGTACGGGCGGCGTCAGCAGCTCGCGGCCGAGCGTGGCGAGCAGCTCCGTCAGGATGCCGCTCCGGATCGTCTCGTAGTAGGGACGGCGTTCGATGGAATGGCGGTGCAGCAGCTGCATTTTTTCCTTGAAATAATCGAAGCTCCGGGTACGTCGCACGATCGGCGCAGCCGCGCCAAAAAAGGGCAGTTCGTCCAGCGAGCCGCCAAATAGCACGGTGTACTTCTGGTGCGTGCCGTCCGCATCGTTGCGCGCCTCGCGCCGCGTGCCCCGCGGAATGAACAGCAGATCGCCCTTGTTCGCCGGCACCGCCTTGCCGTCCAGCCGATAATGGACCTTGCCTTCGGTGACCAGAGCGATGATATGCGTGTCCACCTGACGCGCAAGATTATACCAATCCGGGATATGGTCGTCCAAGTGGCTGCTGTAGATTTCGAGCACCCTCTACGCCTCCCTCATTCAATGTGAGTCTATACCGGAATCGTAACATACTACCTCCATCGTTGCGAGTGTAAGCGGTATAATGAGCCTGAGGTGATTCCCATGACCAAAAGGCCAAATATCGTATTCATCATGTCGGACGACCATGCGTCGCACGCCATGAGCTGCTACGGCAGCCGGATTAATGAAACGCCGAACATCGACCGGATTGCAAGCGAAGGGATGCGGCTGGACAACTGCTTTTGCACCAATTCGATCTGCTCGCCGAGCCGGGCGGCGATCCTCACCGGCAAGTACAACCATCTCAACGGCGTCAAGTCGATTCACGATGCGCTCGACGGCCGCCAGATGACCTATCCGAAGCTGATGCAGCAGGAGGGCTACCAGACGGCCATCGTCGGCAAATGGCATCTCGGGCACGGCGGCGACGCCGACCCGACGGGCTTCGATTATTGGAATGTCGTGCCCGGACAAGGGGAGTATCACGATCCCGAATTCATCGAGATGGGCGAGCGCAAGCGGGTCAAGGGCTACGCCACGGACCTGATCACCGACTATTCGATCGACTGGATGGACGCCCGGGACAAGACGCGCCCCTTCATGCTGATGTGCCATCACAAGGCGCCGCATCGGCCGTGGCAGCCGCACGAGAAGTACAAGGACCTGTACGAGGGCGTCGACTTGCCCGAGCCGGAGACCTTCTACGACGACTATGCGACCCGCGCCGAGGCCGCCCGGGTGGCCAAGATGCGGATCGAGCGCGACATGCACGACGAGGTCGATCTCAAGGGCACGGCGCCGGCGGAGCTGAGCGAGCTGGAGGCCAAGCGCTGGAAGTATCAGCGCTACATCAAGGACTATCTGCGCTGCGTCGCGTCCATCGACGAGAGCGTCGGGCGGCTGCTCGACTACCTCGACGCGGAGGGCATCGCCGACGACACGATCATCGTGTATACGTCCGACCAGGGCTTCTTCCTCGGCGATCACGGATGGTTCGACAAGCGCTTCATGTACGAGGAGTCGCTGCGCATGCCGATGGTCATCCGCTATCCGCGCGAGATCCGGGCCGGCAGCGTGAGCGAAGCGATGGCGCTCAACGTCGACTTCCCGGTCACCTTCCTCGAGTACGCCGGCATCGCCGTGCCTGAGGAGATGCAGGGCGCGAGCCTGCGCGGCGTGCTGCGCGGCGAGACGCCGGAGGGCTGGCGCACGTCGATGTACTATCGCTACTGGATGCATCTGGACCACATTCACAATGTGTACTCGCACTATGGCATCCGCACGCATCGCTACAAGCTGATCTACTACTACGCCCAGGCGCTCGGCACCTCGGGCTCGGTGGACGAGGATCGCGCGCCGGAGTGGGAGCTGTTCGACCTCGAGCGCGATCCGCACGAGCTGCGCAATGTGTACGCCGATCCGGCTTATGCGGACACCGTCGCTGCGCTCAAGCGGGAGCTGCGCGCGCAGCAGCTCGCCGTGCTGGACGAGCCGGCGGCGTGCGAGGACAGGGTGTCTTAATTTAATTGCCGCCAGAGCAAGCAGGCGCAGTCAACGGGATTTCCCGGACTGCGTCGTTTTGGCGTCCCGGTAGCGCGCCGGCGAGACGCCCTCCAGCCGCTTGAAGACGCGGCTGAAGTAGAAGGCGTCCTCGAAGCCGACCTCGGCGGCGATGTCGCCGACGCTTTTGCCAGTGCTGGTGAGCAGGTGGCAGGCGCGCTGCACGCGCAGCCGTTGCACATACTGGACGATCGTCAGATCGGCGTATTTTTTGAACACCTGGCACAGGTACGCGTACTTGCGGTCGAGCTCGCGCTCCAGCAGCGCCTTGCCGATCGGACGGGCGAAGCCGTTATTGAGCAGATTGACGAGTCGGCGGTAGGTGAAGTAGGACTGCGGCAGCGACGTATCGCGCTCGCTCTGCTCCAGCACGTCGGCGGCGATCAGCCCCAGGATCTCGCCGAGCAGCAGCGTCTGCCGGAAGCGAAAATACCCCTGGGCCGCGCGTGACTGCTCCACGAGCTGCTCGAACAGCTGCAGCAGCCGGTAGCGCCGGCTGGACAGATGCAGCTTCGGCACGACGATCCGATCCTCGTGGCGGTCCCCGGCGGTGCGCAGCTCGCTCCGGTCGGCATGGATAATCGTCAGGTCGGGCGCTGCGTCAGCGTCGAACGGACGCAGCGCCGGCTCGCATGCGAACTGCGCCCAAAAGAAGCTGCCCTGCTGCTCGGCGTGGTTCCAGCCGGTGTGCGACTCCCATGGCAGCAGCAGCAGCGACTCCCCGGTGCGCAGGGTGTAGCGCCGGCCCTCCGCCTCGATCCAGACCGGGCCGTCGCTGGCGACGATGAGCTGATAGTGCGGATTCGCGTGATTCCAGCGAAATGACGCGTCCGCGGCATGGAACTGGTCGGCCCAGCGGATATCGAGCGCGGCCAGGCGCGAGAACGAGTAGTGCATAGTTGACGGCCTCCCCTTTTCGAAGCGCTGTGAGAAATGAAGATCGTGCATGGTCTTGCCCGGACCCGCCCTCCTATAATGAGAGAGCGGCGGCGCTTGCATGCATCATCATTATAGCAAACTAGCAAACGGGAGGCTTCGTATGATGACAACCACTCGCATACTGAACGAACAGGATTATTACCGCACGGTCTATGGCGGCTGGCTCGGCAAAAACATCGGCGGCACGCTGGGCGCGCCGGTGGAGGGCAGGATGGAGCGGCTGGATCTGACCTTCTATCCGGTGCTGCAGGACGGTCCGTTGGAGAACGACGACCTCGACCTGCAGCTCGTCTGGCTGCATGCGCTGGAGCAATACGGGCCGCGGCTGACGAGCCGCGAGCTGGGGCAGGAGTGGACGGAGCATGTCTTCTTCCCGTTCGACGAATACGGCTACGCGCTCACCAATCTGCGGCGCGGCCTGCGGGCGCCGCTGACGGGGAGCTGGGACAATCCGTTCGCCGACTGCATGGGCTCGCCGATCCGCTCCGAGATCTGGGCGATGGCCGCGCCGGGCGCGCCGCAGGTGGCCGCCTACTATGCGTATCAGGATGCCGTCGTGGACCATGCCGGCGGGGAAGGCGTGTATGGCGAGATGCTGTTCGCCGCGATCGAGAGCGCTTGCTTCGTGGAGAAGGACCGGGATCGCCTGATCGCGATCGGCATGGCCTATATTCCCGACGACTGCCGCACCGCGAAGGCGGTGAACGACCTGCTGCGCTGGCACCGCGAGGGCAAGGATTGGCTCGAGGCGCGCGATCTCATCCTCGCGCATCACGGCCGCGACAACTTCACCGACGCGCCCCAAAACATTGCCTTTACCCTGCTCGGCTGGCTGTACGGCACGGACTTTGAGGATGCGATCCTCAAGGCGGTCAACTGCGGCTACGACACCGACTGCACGGCGGCGACGCTGGGCGCGATCCTCGGCATGCTGGCGGGGCCGGACGCGCTGCCGGAGCGCTGGGTAGCGCCGGTCGGCGACCGGATCGTCGTCAGCGCTCCGATCAAGGGCTTCCCCGCTCCGGCCAATCTGGACGAGCTGACGCGGCGTACGATCCGCGTCGGCCGTCAGGTGCTGGCCGCCTGGGACACGGGCATCCTGGTGCATCCGGAGCTGCCGACGAGCGCGACCGAGCTGGGGGCCGCGCCGGGGGAGGCTGTGAAGCGGCTATGGGCGGCAGACGTGCGGACCGACCGCCGGCTGCTGCCGGAAGGCACGATAGCGCCGCTCGGCCTGGAGCTGACGATCGACTATGGCGCGGACGGGCCGGCGATCGCACGCCGCGCGACCAAGACGCTGACGCTGACCGTGACGAATCACAGCGCGGAGCGCTGGATCGGGCGGCTGGGGCTGGAGCTGCCGGACGGCTGGACGGGCGGCGAGCCGCGTCCGTTCGAGCTGGAGCCGGGCGCCGGCGCTTCGCTGGCGTATACGGTCCGGGCCGGGGAAGCAGTCGCGTCCGCGTACGAGCTGACGGCGGCGATCGTCCGCAGCCATGACGGACAGGTGTGGAGCGAGCTGCGGGAACGCTTCGCGCTCGTGCCGGCTGCGGAATGGACGATCTGGGGGCCGGAGGGCGGCGCGGGCCGGGCCGCGGCCTTCGGCGGGAGCGCGCTGGCGTGGGAGCAGGCGCTCGGTACGACGGCGGACGGCCGCTACCGCGCCCGCACCCGCCTGCACTGTCCGAGCGCCCGCACCGTGCGGCTGATCGCCGCCTGCGACGCGCCGGTGACGGTGACGCTGGACGGCGCGCGCATCATCGCCTGCGCGGCGTCCGGACCGTTCATGCCCGCCTACCACCGGGCTCCGGATGCACAGGCGGCCGAGCTGGAGCTGACGGCGGGCAGCCACGAGCTGGAGGTGAGCGCCGAGCGCGCCGGCGCGCCGCTGCGCGTGCGGGTGCTGGCGGTGGCGCCGCGTCAGACGCTGCAGCCGGGGCCGTACTACAGCTACACCGATATCCTGTGGCACGATTAGGCGTGTGAGTCGTCGAGCGGGATCACATGCGATGAACGACATGAGCGATCACGACAAGAGACGGAATGACCGACAAGTCAGCCGTATCTGCTGTCACAAATGCCGCTGGGCATGAATCTGCTAAGAACAAGACACTGGAAGCAGGAGGAAGCGGGAAATGATCGTATTGAAGTCCAAGGATGAGCTCGGCATCATGCGGGAAGCGGGTCGTATCGTCGCGGAATGCCATGCACGGATCGCGGAGCGGATCGCACCGGGCGTGACGACGCTGGAGCTGGACGCGCTGGTCGAAGCGCATATCCGCGCGCGGGGGGCAGTGCCGAGTTTCAAGGGGCATCAAGGCTTTCCGGCTTCGATCTGCTCGGCGCCCAACGACGTTATTTGCCACGGCTTCCCGGGCAGCAATCCGCTGCGCGAGGGAGACGTCGTCTCGATTGATCTCGGGGCGCTCTATAAGGGCTATCACGGCGACTCCGCCTGGACATACGCAGTCGGCCGGCCGCAGCCGGCCCTGGCCGCGCTGATGGCGCACGGCGAGGAAAGCCTGCGGCTCGGCATTGCGCAGGCGGAGGCGGGCCGCCGGGTCGGCGATATCGGGCATGCGATTGACGCCTTCGCCCGCGCGCACGGCCACGGGAATGTACGGCAGTTCACCGGGCACGGCGTCGGACGCGAGCTGTGGGAGGAGCCCTCCGTTCCGCACTACGGGCGGCCGGGCTCCGGCCCGCGGTTGAAGAGCGGAATGGTGCTGGCGATCGAGCCGATGCTGACGCTCGGCGGCGACGAGGCGTTTGTCGACGAGGACGGCTGGACGGCCCGCACACTCGACGGTTCGATCTGCGTGCAGTACGAGCACACGGTTGCGATTACCGAGGACGGCCCGGTCGTCCTGACGACGCTCTGAGCCTGAATGCGCAGGAGCCCGCCGCCGCAGCGCAGGAGCAGAGTAGTACAGTCGCGGGAGCAGTCGGAGCGCAGTCGCGGGAGCCGCCAGCAGGAGTAGCGCAGTTGTAGGAGCAGCAGCCCTAGGTGCGCCACGGGAGAAGTCGCTGAGGTGCTCCATGTGGCTCGCTGCTCCATCTGCCCAGTTGCTGCTCCATGTGAATTGCCGCTGCATCCGGCGAGCCACGGCTCCATGTGGCTTGCTGTTGCATCTACTCAGCCAAGGCTCCATGCTGGCAGCTCGGCAGGAAATCCGATGCGACCGTCTGCTGTATGCGCTCGTCCCGTTCCGCCCAGCCGTGCGTTTGTCCGTCTCGCGCTTGTCTGCCGCGTGCATGACAGCCCGCGCCCCGGCCGACTCGTCTGCGATGGCGGGGGTTGTCCGAATTTTACAATACCGGTCGCCGGGTCTTGTGGCATACTTATAGTGACAACGAAAGGAGGGCGCGAAATGAAACCGCGCATCACAGTACTTACACTGGCCGTGGAGGATCTGGAACGGGCGCTCGCGTTTTATCGGGACGGGCTCGGGCTGGCGACGGAAGGCGTCATCGGCACGGAATTCGAGCACGGTGCGGCGGTGTTTTTTGAGCTGCAGGCCGGGGTCAAGCTGGCGCTCTGGAAGCGCACCGACCTGGCGCACGAAGCGAAGGTGCCGCTTCAGCGGCCCAGCGCCACCGAGTTCACGATCGGCCACAATGTCGCCGGCAGGGAAGAGGTCGACGAGGTGATGGCCCAAGCCGTCAGAGCGGGCGCCAACGTCACGGACCCGGCCCATGAGACGTTCTGGGGCGGCTATTCCGGTCATTTTCAGGACCCGGACGGCCACCTGTGGGAGATTGTCTGGAATCCCGCCTGGGTGCTGGAGTTGTAAGCCGAGTAGAGCAGAAGTTATAAGCCGAAGAGCGCGTAAAAAAACGGTCTTCCCGCTTGGGAGAGGTCGGTTTTTTTGATAAAAAAAGGATGAGCTGATCGCGCATACACGGTCTTATCTTACTCGCAACGCAACGCTCGATTTTTCGGAACGCGCCTTGTGTCGTCGCCAGCGGACGGCGGCAGCCGTTTCGCCTTGGGGCCATCGGAACAGGATTATAATCTGAGCACGCTTGGAAGGCATGCGGACTCAGCCGTCTTCGGAGAGCTCGGCTTGCCTGGCTTCTTCGATTTCCATGAGCTGCACGATGGCGGACGGCTTTATATCGAGCGCTTTGGCCAAGGCGAACAAGGTAGGCAGCGTGGGCTGGTGTCGACCTCTTTCGAGCATGGAAATGTAGGTGCGATCCAGGTTGCTGCGAAAGGCTAGTTCTTCCTGACTAAGCGCTTTTTTGAGACGAAACGCGCGCAATATTTTTGAAAATGACGTATTCTCCTCCAACACAAGCTCTCCTTGCAGGGGTATGCCGTTTTACGATAATACTCAATTCGGTCGCATTTCGCATCAACCGAGAATACTGATAATATTGGGCATTAATGTAAATTAAGGCCTGAAAATTCAAAGTTGTGAATTGTAAAAACGAGACGACAGGAATCGATTGAAAAGACCAAGGATAGACAAATATAATAGATTTAGTCGCTAATAACGTCGAAATCCATACTGTTCTTCTAGATATTTTGAACTAAATAGATTCGAATGCACGAAATGGCAAACCTGCTGAAAAGCAGGGACGCAAAGCTATGGGCCTAAAGAAGGGGTTTCTACGGTCGCCAGGCTGCCGAAAGCGGGATGGATCATCCAACGCATCCTTCTTTTGGAGGGATGCTTTTTGCGTTGGTATCGAAAAGCGAGGTGCGAAACGATGGCTGAAACGATCAGCGAGCACGAAATTCTTCAGCTGTTGCATCGGATGGAGCGTCCGATAGGCAGCTACCCGGATCCGTTCACGCAGGAAGCCGGCCACGAGGGCAGCGTGGACGCCCGTCATTCGCCCGGGCTGGCGGGCGTGAGGGACGGCGTCATTCTCGTAGAGGACCCCGGTATCGGCGAGCGCGCCGCCACTGTCGAGGCGACCTGGCCGATTCGATTGACGGTGGGCGGCAAGATCGTCAAGGAACCGGTCCGCGTCACATCGGGGAGCCGAATCGAATGGGCGCTCGAACAAATGCCGATGTTCGAGATCAGCGTCTCCAAGGACGGCATGGAAGCGATGCTGACGGTACACGAGTTGCGTCGCCACGCCTGGATGCTGACCGATCAGCCGATGGGCGAGCATCTGGTCGTGCGCGCCGAGGAGAATCAGGAGAATATTGTCAAAACGATCGGGCCGGAGGACGTGCTGGCCGAGCTGGACCGGCAGGGCATCCGGATGAACCTGGACATGGCGACGATTCATAGCGAGCTGCTGCGCCCTGCGTTCAAGCCGCTGCTCATTGCCCGGGGCAAGCCGCCGGTTCCGGGGCAGGACGCGCGGCTGGATCTGTTTTTCTCCGAGAAGATCGAGAGTCTGTTCACCGAGGTGAAGGGACAGGTCGACTTCAAAAATCACATGAATATTCCGTCTGTCAAAAGCGGGGACGTCATCGCCAAGAAGGAGCCGGCCGTGGAGGGCGAACCGGGCTACGACGTGTTCGGCCAGACGCTGCTGCCGAGGCCTGCAAAGGACATTCGCATCCTCGCCCGCAAAAATGTCGAGATTACGCCGGAATCGATCGTCATTGCCCGGCAGCCGGGCCGACCGCGGGTCACGGGCGGCCAGATCAAATATTTTGACATCAATACCGCCTTCATCGTACCGGGCGACGTCGACATGCAGACCGGCAACATCGTATTCGCCGGCGATGTCATCGTATACGGCGATGTCCAGGACAATATGATCATAGAGTCGCTGGGCAACATCTATGTCAGCGGCAGCGTGTTCAACGCGACGCTGACGGCGACAGGCAGCATCGCGGTAAAGGGCAACGTCATCGGTGCCCGGCTGTATTCGGGATACTTCGGCATTTTGTACAATCGATTCTATACAGGCTCCAAGGACCTGCTGGACATTCTGACGAAAATGAAGGGCGGAGCCTCCCAACTGCTGCAAGAGGTGGCGAAAAAGAATCTGCAGGTACGCTATGGCCAGGTGCTGATCCTGATGATGGAGAGCAAATACGGGCAAACCCGCCAGATCGTCAGCGATCTGCTCGGCGTCATCACGAGCATTCAGCTGCACGATCGCAACGCAATGGAGCTGCTGAAGCAGTACATGGAGATGTTCTTGTCCCAGGCCCACGTCGTCACGCATATGACGGAGCCCAAGCTGGAGCGTCTGATCGAGCTGCTGAATGAAGCCCACCTGCGCGTAGCGCTCAGTCAGGAATCGCAAGTGCGGATCAGCGTCGGCCAAGGCCAGCAGGCGGTCTTCAAGTCCAACGGCGATATACTGATTCGGCGCGAGGGCATCATTCAATGCGATCTGTATTCGGCGGGGAGCATCGGGTTCACGATGGAGGACGCCCTCTGTCGGGGCTCCCGGCTCGAGGCGGGCGAGCGCATCGCGGCCGGCGTCGTCGGCGGCGAGGGCGGCGCGCCGTCGACGCTGAAGGCGGGGACCAAGATTAGCGTCAAAAAAATGTACGCCGGCAAAATCGCGATCGATCGCAGCACGCTCGAAGTCCTCGAACCGATCGGCGAGACCGTCTTTGATCGGCGCACGCTCAGACGCGCCGGTCAAAAGGCGGGTGCGCGAGGTGAATGAGACAAGCCTGCTCGGCCGCACGCTCACGCGCAGCATTTACACGCGGCAAGGCGGCCTGCTGCTGCCGTGGGGGCGCAGTATCGGCGCGGAGGAGATGGCGGCGTTGCGGCGGCACGGGATTGATCTGTGGGAAGAGGACGTGGAGCTGGCAGCGGCCGCCTGCATGGACGAACTGGTCGGCGAAGTCGAGAATCTCTTCGCACGGCTGGCAGCGGCGTCGGAAGGTTATACGATCGGCGCGATTCGCCGCCGCATCGTACCCCGCGTGCAGCGGCTTTACGATCATTTGCGCCTGCCCGCGCTGCTGCAGCTGCTATGCCGCAAAGACCGGGACACGTACCGGCACAGCGTCGGCGTCGCGCTGCTCTCCTGCCTGATCGGCCGCTGGCTCGGGCATTCGCGCGCGCAGCAGCAGGAGCTGCTGGTCGCCGGATTGCTCCACGATCTGGGCAAGACGCGCATCTCGGACGAGATCCTGCAAAAGGCGGGGCGGCTGACACCCGAGGAATACCTCGAGATGCAGCGTCACGCCCGGCTGGGATACGAGATGATCCGCGCGATGCCGGAGGCCGGCGAGCGGCTGGCGCTGGCGGCGCTGCAGCATCACGAGCGCGAGGACGGCAGCGGCTATCCGTCCGGCCTGACGGGGGACGCGATCCTCGAGACGAGCAAGATCGTGGCGGTCGCCGACGTGTTCCACGCGATGATCTCGGCCCGCGCGTACAAGCAGCCGCTGCCTCTCTATCAGGTGCTGCAGCGGCTGGAGCGGGGCGCGTACGGTAGCTTCGAACCCGCTGCGGTGCATGCGCTCGTCCATCAGGTCATGACAGGGCTGATCGGCGAGCAGGTCGTCCTGGAAGACGGGCGCTTGGCCCGCATCGTGCTGCTTCACCCCGACGATCTGACCAATCCGCTCGTCGCCTCGGACGGGGTCTACTACGATTTGCGCCGCCATCCATTCAAGATCAAAGAGACCTTGTCGCTGAAATAAAAGCATCGGAAGACGCGTTTACTGCATCTTCCGTTTTTTCTTGACCTTTTTTTTCGTTTCCTCCAATTCCGCGTCGCTGCCCTCCGAGTCCTGACCGCGGGCCTCGATGTACTTGCGCAGCGCCTCCGGGTCGTAAGCCCGTCTGGGGATGAAGGCGAGCAGGTCGGGATCCTTCATCGAGATGGTCCGCTCTTTTTTGTTCGTCAGCGATTTCATTTTGCGCTTTTCGGACTTCACCCGCATCGCTTTCTTGTCCCGCTTCAGCACGTTGTCCAGGCGTGTTTTGATCCGGTCCTTGTCCCATTTGGGATTGGTCATTTTTTTTGCGATTTCGTCGACGCGCGGGTTTTCCGCCAGCGATTCGTATTGCGTCTCGGTCAAGTAGTCGTATGTGGAGGTATAATCCATCATGGCGTCGCGGGCATCCTTCTCCTTGGCCTCGATCATGCTGTTGAACTTGGGAGAGGTGAGCGAGCCGTTGCCGAATTGCTTGCCGGCCTTCATGCCCAGATAGCTGGGCGTGCTGTGGCTGATGACCATCTGGTTCAGACTGTTCTGTCCCTTGCTCAGACCGTAGGGGTTATGCACCTTGAAGTCGTCCTTGTCCCGCACGGCGTTGTTGCGGAATTCCGGCGCCTGGAATTTCAAGCCGGTCGTATGGGTCGTGCGCTTCAAGCTTTTTTCATCGAAGCTTTCCTCATGCTTGGCGCCGCCCATCGTTTCGTAGGAGAGCGAGCCGACGCTTTTTACGTAGGTGTTTTTTTTAATATTCGCATCCGGATTGGCTCTTTTTTTGCTGGACGGTTCTTTTACGATGAAATCGGGATCGTCGTCCTTGCCCTCGGCCTCGTCGCTGCTATCGTCGCTATCGTAGCTGATTCTTGCGCGTTGCAGCGGCGGATCGGCTGCGGCTTGTTCGCCCAGCATGCGCGTCAGCGCCTGATTGCCGGCTGCTTGCTGCAGGTGCAGCAGAGGGTGCGCGGCAGTGCTCGAATGCGTCGCGGCAGGGGGGCGGTCCGATGCGGCGATATGACGAGCGGCCCGAGGCTGGCGGGTGTGGGTCATGTCCATTCTCCTGTTCCTCTTTCTACCGATTCTATTTCATATTATTTGTTTTTCTACAATTATAGCACCTCGCGCATCAACAGCATACGAAGAAATCGGAACAAAATGGTCGAAATGCGGCGGCAATGGTAGGATAAGAGAGAAGCGCGGTCCTGATAGCTTGCGCAACCTTATTATTGAGAAAGGCGGAATGGACGATGATCGACATCCATACGCATATCCTGCCGGGCATCGACGACGGCGCCCAAAACTGGGAGGACACGCTCGAACTGGCCAGAGCGGCGGCGAAGGACGGTATCGCGACGGTGATCGCCACCCCCCACCATGCCAACGGCGCGTATACCAATCCCGCGGGGGTTGTCGCGCCGCTGGTCGAACAGGCCAATGCGCTGCTGCAGCGGGAGGGCGTGCCGCTGACGATCGCCGCCGGACAGGAGATCCGGGCGCACGAGGGCATGCTGGAGGCGTGGACGAGCGGCGAGCTGCTCACTCTGGCGGGCTCGGACTACCTCCTGTTGGAGATGCCGTTCACATCAATACCAAGGCGCATGGGCGAATGGATACACGAGCTGCGCGTGCTCGGCGTACACCCGATTATTGCGCATCCGGAGCGCAATGCCGAGGTCGTCAAGCATCCCCGTCGGCTGGCCGAGCTGATCGAGCTGGGAGCCTGCGCGCAGGTCACGTCCGGCTCGCTGCTGGGCGCATTCGGCAAGCGCTGCATGCAGGCGGGCTGGGAGCTGTGCGGCCAAGGCCTCATTCATCTGGTGTCCTCGGACGCGCATCATCACGAGCGCAGGGGCTTTTATATGGAAGAAGTCTATGCGACAATTGCCCGCAAAGCGGGGGAGGACTTAAGTCGCTATTATCAAGCCAATGCCGCAGCCGTGCTGCATAATAGTCCAATCGGCCCCCCTCCGGAAAATGTGAAAATTCGTGGCGAATCATGGAATTTGTTTTCAAAGTTTTTCCGGAAATGATTGACGCTCTCAACTTCTCGGTGCTAGAATGGAAATGGTTGCCTACATAGTCGGGAAGTTGTGAATATTATGTGACAATTAAGAAAGTGATACAAACTGTCACTGGGACTTGTTCTCCATGAATAAAGAATCATTTATTATGTTCTCGAATAGAGAACGAACAAGAAATGGATTTGTAGTTGGACCATAGTTTTTCCTAATTATATGCATTGCATCCAGTTGACCTTTCGTCTTTCAATTGCTAGAATGGCAATTGTTTTCTTTTGTGGCGAAATTTGCCGGATCTTGGCGATGAAATCATTGAATGAGGTGAATGAAGAAATGAATTGGAAGAGCAAAATTGCGGCCTCCACGCTGGCGGCATCGCTGGCGGCTACCGCTTTCGCGGGACTGCCGCTCAGCACGAAGGGTCTGGCCGAAAAGGCGGGGCTAGCCGCCGGCATCGCAGCCGCTGCGGAGACGCCATTCGCGGACACGAGCTTCTCCGCCAAGCTGGAGCGGGTCTACGCGGAGCTGGATCATGCGGCGTACGCGGACGCCGCGGCGGCGGTCGCGGACCTGCGCGGCGCGATCGACACGCTGACGACAGCCGAACGCGACGCCATCATCGACCCGGTCTGGAACAAGGTGCAAGGCAAGATCGACGATCCGGCCGATCGCGACAAGGCTCAGGCAGCGCTGCGCGAGCTGCTGCCGCTCATATTCGGCGCCTTGTACGACGAGGATCTGAGCAGCCTCGATGCGATTCATGAAGAAGACATTCAAGAAGGACTCGACATTCTCGCCGCGGCGGCCGCTCTGGACGCGGCAGGCGACGAGCCGGTCGTCGGCACGGCGGACGTCAATGCCTTCCTCGAAGCGATCGAGGCGACGACGATCGACGAGATCAGCTCGCTGGCCAACGTGCTCGCGCTGGTGAGCGGCGAAGGCCGCCTGCAGCTCGTCAAGGACATCATCCTCGACGTACGCGGCGCGGACAACGCGATCAGCCGCATCCTGGCGGGCCTCGACGACAACGGCGACCCGTCCGGCAATGTGACGGCGGACGACATCGCTGACGCCTACACGGCATTCGTAGAGACCGAGGGGATCGAGGCGCACTATAACACGGCGACCAAGGCGATGATCGCCGCCTATGTGCGCAGCGAGTCGACGGCCACGTACACAAGCTCGAACGGCGGGCTGACGCGCGCATACGAGACGCTGCACCTGTTCGATATCGCCTTGCCTGCGGGCATGAACGGCATCACCTGGACGTGGTCCAACACGGCCAACATCAACGGCGGCGTCACGAATGGCAAGCTCGTCCTGTCCAGCTCGTCGCGCCAGACGACCGAGCTCGTCGCCACGATTGCCGGTCAGGATGTGTACCGGGAGACGATCACGCTGAGCGGCTCCGGGTCGGGCGGCGGCGCGCCGTATGTGCCGGTGCCGACGACGCCGGGCACGGATGTGACGCAGGTCGTGAGCGCGATCAAGGGCGAGCTGGCGAATCTGGTCGGCGCTCTGGATAGCGCAGCCGATGCCGACGCGCTCGCCGAGCTGGTCCGGCAGGCGATCGACGGGGTCAAGACTGCAGTGGACCAGCTGGCGCAGCTCGACGTATCCGGCGATGTCAGCATCGCGGACGGCAAGGCGACCGTGAAGCTGTCCGCGCTGGCGGTCAAGGAAGCGATCGACGCGATCCGCGACGTGCTGGACGAGCTCGACTCGCTCGTCGCAGGCGCATCGAGCGGCCTGGCGAGCCCGATCCGCATCGAGCTGGGCGAGGTCGACGCCGCCGAGCTGGCGGTCGAGGTGCCGGACGGCCTGTTCGCAGCGGCTGCCGCAGCCGGACTGCCGGGCATCGTGTTCGCGGCTGGCGGCGCGGAGGTGACCGTACCGGCGAGCTCCGACTTCACGGGTGGCGAAGTGCGGCTCTCGATCGGCACGCGGGACGCGGCCGAGGAGCCTGCGTTGACGGCGATGACGGCTGTTTCGCAGGTATATGACTTCGGTCTGACTACTGGCGGCGGGCCTGTCATGTCGTTCGTGACGCCGGTGCAGATCAAGATGCCTCTCGATCTGGGTCCAGGTACGGATAACGAGCTGCTGACGACGGTCAAGCTGCTGCCGGACGGCACCCTCGAATCGCACGGCGGCTTCGTGCGCGGCCAGCAGATGGTCGAGTCGCGCGACAGCTTCTCTTCCTACGCTGTCGTAGAGGGTCATGTCGCATTCGACGATACGGCGCCCGTCGACGAATGGGCCGGCCGTGCGATCCAGGTGATGGCGGCCAAGGGCGCGATCGACGGCCGCGCCGAGGGCGTGTACGCGCCGGGCGATCACGTCACGCGCGCCGAATTCGCCAAGATCCTCGTACGCGCGCTCAATCTGGAGAATCGCTCGGCGAGCGAGAGCTTCGGCGACGTGGCGGCGAGCGACTGGTACGGCCAGTACGTCGCGGCTGCATCGGAGCTGGGCATTATCAACGGCCGCTCTGCGGATACATTCGCACCGCATGCGAACATTACCCGCGCCGAGCTGGCGACGATGCTCGCCCGGGCCGTGCAGGACTTCATGGGCATCACGACGATCACCGGCGCCGAGAAGGCGCTGGCGGCCTACGCCGATGCCGACGCGATTCATCCGACGCTGCGCGAAGGCGTCGCCTTTGCTACGGATCAGGGACTGGTGACCGGGTACGGCGGCAGCTTCCATCCCAATGATTACGCTACGCGCGCCGAAGCGGCGGTCATGGCCTATCGCGCGTTCAAGCTGGTCGAGTAGACGCTCAGTCCACATTCTTGCTTTGCCGCTCGCATCTGTCCTTCGCCGCCCCGGCGAGGGCCAGATGCGATGCCGGTTACGATTACGAAGCGGCCGCAGGCCCGCTTTTACAGTCACGGAGGGAACTAACGTTGTCCAATGAACTAGACTTGCGCGATTACGTTCGCATACTGCGCAAGCGGATGAGGCTCATACTCGTTATTGTGCTGCTGTCCACACTTGCCGCCACGATCTACAGCATGTTCTTGCAGGAGCCGGTATACCAAGCCTCGACCAAAATCATCGTCAATCGCTCGGCAGCCGACGTGATTGCCCAGCCATTGGACCTGAACCAAATCAACACGAACATCCGCATGATCGAGACGTACAAGGAAATCATCAAGACGCCGGCGATCATGGATCTGGTCGTCGCCGAGCATCCGGAATTCGCCCTGACCGCCGAAGAATTGATCGCACGCATCGGCGTCAGTGCGGTCAATGACACGCAGGTGATGACGCTCAGCATCCAGGACGCCGACTATCGCAGGGCGGCCGAGATGGTCAATGCCGTCTCGGTCATCTTCCAGCAGGAGATCCCGAAGCTGTTCAACATCGAGAATGTGTCCATCCTCAATCAGGCCAAGCTGGAGCTGACGCCCGAGCCAGTGTCGCCGAATGTGCCGCTCAATGTGGCGATCGGCTTCGTCGTCTCGCTGATGATCGCGGTCGGCCTCGCCTTCTTGCTGGAGTATATGGACGACACGCTCAAGACTGAGCAGGACGTGGAGCAACTGCTCGGTCTGCCGATCATGGGCATGATCACGCGCGTGGACGATGCGGACAAGCAGGAAGCGGCCCAGGAAGTCCCGACATCCTATACGAAAGCGGGGGAGCTCGAACGTGTCTCGGTCAAATAAGCGTCATCTGGTCACTGTCGCCAATCCCAAGTCGCCGATCGCCGAGTCGTATCGCGCGCTCCGCACGAATGTGGACTATTCGGCCATCGACGACGACATGCAGCTCGTCATGGTCACCTCGGCGGGCGTCGGAGAAGGCAAGTCGACCACCATCGCCAACCTCGCCGTGACGTATGCGCAGATGGATCGCCGCGTCGTACTGGTCGACGCCGATATGCGCAAGCCGACCGAGCACTATACCTTCGGACTCAGCAACATCGTCGGCCTCTCGTCGGTCATCGCCCAGCAGGCGGAGCTCGATCAAGTGCTGCAGCCTACGAGCGTGCCGAATCTGACCGTGCTCACGTCCGGTCCGGTCCCGCCCAATCCGTCGGAGATGCTCGGCTCGAGGCGCATGGACGCGCTGCTGCAGGAGCTGCGCGGCCGCTTCGATATGGTGCTGCTCGATACGCCGCCGCTGCTGGCCGTGACGGACGCGCAGATCCTGGCGACCAAGAGCGACGGCGTACTGCTGGTGATCGACTACGGCAAGGTGAAGCGGGAGATCGCACTGCAGGCCAAGGCGAGTCTGGACAAGGTGCGGGCTCGCATTCTCGGGGTCGTCATGAACAACGTCAAGCGCAATGCCAAGGACAATTATTACTATTATTATGGATCGGGCGACATACCGCGATAGACGCCGGGGCGGTCGATCCATCGATTAACTGGGGGCTGTCATGGGGACCAAATCGAAACTGCTCGGGTTATTCATACTGGATATTGCCATCATCTGGTTCAGTATCGGAACCTCCTACTGGCTGCGTTACGGGGAAGCGACGTTCCGGTCGGAGCTGCAGCCGTTCCTGGTGTATTCGGCAGTTTCGATGGTCCTGTGCGGCGCCGCCATGATCTATTATCGGCTCTATCATCGGATGTGGCAGTATGCCAGCATCAGCGAGATGCTGGCGATCGCCAAGGCCGTCGGCATCGGCTGGCTCGGCTCCTACTTCGTCGCCTCGGTCCTGCTCGGCGTCTCGGTGCCGCTCGGGATAGCGGTGCGGACGCTGGAGACGACGCTGCTGCTCTCCGGCGGCATACGCTTCCTCTGGCGTCTCGTGCGCATGCATACGCGCGGCCGCGCCAATGCCAAGAAGTCGCCGGTGCTCATTATCGGCGCCGGCGACTGCGGCGCGCTGATCGCCAAGGAGCTGCTTAGCCCGTCCTTTGCAAACTGGAGACTCGTCGGCTTCGTCGACGACGATCCGGCCAAGCAGCGGATGCAGGTGTACGGCCTGCCGGTGGTCGGCGACCGGACCGCATTGTCTGCGCTTGTCGCCAAGCATGCCGTCGAGGAGCTCATTATCGCGATGCCGTCCGCGCCCAAGAAGGCGATCTCCGAGCTGATCGAGCTCGGCCTCAGCACCGGGGCCAAGGTCAAGATGATCCCCGCGCTGAGCGATCTCATCTCGGGCAAGGTGTCGGTCAAGGCGATCCGCGACGTCAGCGTCGAGGACCTGCTCGGCCGCGATCCGGTGCAGACCGATATGGCGGGCATCGCCAGCTATGTCGCGGGCAAGACCGTGCTCGTCACCGGCGCGGGCGGCTCGATCGGCTCGGAGCTGTGCCGGCAGATCGGCGCCTTCCGTCCGGATCGGCTGCTCCTGCTCGGGCACGGGGAGAACAGCATCTATACGATCGAGATGGAGCTGCGCAGCCGCTTCGCGTGGCTGGAGCTGGAGACGATCATCGCGGATATCCAGGATCGGGAGCGGATTGACACGGTATTCCGGCAGCACCGGCCGGAGGTCGTGTTCCACGCGGCGGCGCACAAGCACGTCCCGCTGATGGAGCGCAACCCCGGCGAAGCGGTCAAAAACAATGTGCTCGGCACCAAGAACGTCGCCGACGGCGCGGACAAGTACGGCGCGGAGCGATTCGTCATGATCTCCTCGGACAAGGCGGTCAATCCGACCAGTCTGATGGGCGCCACCAAGCGCATCGCCGAGATGTACGTGCAGGGGCTGAGCCAGATGAGCGGCACCAAGTTCGTCGCCGTGCGCTTCGGCAACGTGCTCGGCAGCCGCGGCAGCGTCATCCCGATGTTCAAGCAGCAGATCGCCCGCGGCGGACCGGTCACGGTCACCCATCCGGAGATGGTGCGCTACTTCATGACCATCCCCGAGGCGGTGCAGCTCGTCATCCAGGCGGGCTCGCTCGCCCGAGGCGGCGAGATCTTCGTGCTCGACATGGGCGAGCCGGTCAACATTCTCAAGCTGGCCGAGGATCTGATCCGGCTCTCCGGCTATGATCCGTACCTCGACATCCCGATCCACTTCACCGGCATCCGGGAGGGCGAGAAGCTGTATGAGGAGCTGCTGACCCGCGACGAGGCGGTGAGCTCGACCCAGCACGAGCGCATCTATATCGGAAGGCTGGAGCGCATCGATCACGACGCGCTCGACCTGGAGCTGGCGCGGCTCAAGCTGATCCTGCCGGAAGGCGAGGAGCGCGTGCGCGCCGCAGTGGCGGCAATCGTGCCGCTGATGGAGCAAGTGGAGCCGGTGATGGCGGCCGCTCCGGAGACTGCGGCGAAGGGTGCCGCCAAGGTGGCGGATGCGGGCAAGCAGCGGGCAGGGCTAACAAGAAGGGACGTGGGAGTCTCATGAGCGAATACGTCATCGAAGCGCGGCCGCGCCGCAAGATGAAGCGCTGGAAAAAAATCATGCTGTGGTCACTGTCCATCCTGCTCGTGCTGGGGATCGGTGGCCTTTTTGCTGCAAATTATGTCATCAACCGCTTCCTTGAGAGTATGGTCGCCGATATCGCCGTCGTAGAGACTGCCGGCGCGCAAGACGAGACGACGACCCCCGGCGACGGGGCCGAAGTCGGAGCCGGCGAGGATGGCGGGGGCGTGGATGCTGCGGACGGCGACGCGGATGCAGCCGGGCAAGAAGGCGACAGCGGCGCGGAAGGCGCAGGCGATGCGGACGGTACGACCGGCGGCGCGAATGGGCCATCCTCCGGCACCGGCGGCGACACCCCGAGCACTGACGGGGCGGCAGATGCACAGCCGCCGCAGGAGGATCTGGACGGCTACGCCGCCGAGATCAGCACCGACAAGGCCGAGCATGTGCAGAACAGCGTAACCGTCGGCGACAAGACGAAGGTCGCATCCATCGTCCTGAGCCAGCTCAGCCTCGAGGACATGAAGCGCCTGCAGGAGCTGGCGAGCGGGGGCTTGACGATTGAGGAGAAGAAGGAAGCGCGAGCGCTCTTCCTGGAGAAGCTGACCCCGGAGCAATACGACGAGATCATCGCCGTCGCCGAGAAGCATGGGCTTAGTACGGGGAAAACCTATGAGGAGCAGGCCTCCAAAGAGTGAGACTGGAATGCAACTCAAATGGGAGTGATTGTTGCAGCATGTATTTAATACTCAAACGATGTGGAGATGTGGTGCTTTCATTACTGGGTTTGCTTTTGTTATCGCCAGTATTTTTATTTCTAATTATCGCAATAAAAGTCGATTCCAAGGGCCCGGTATTGTTCAGGCAGAAACGTATCGGAATCCATAAAACACATTTTGAAATGTTGAAGTTTCGAACAATGAAAATCGATACGCCTCGGGATATGCCGACGCATCTGCTAGCCAATCCGGAGCAATACATCACTAGGGCAGGAAAATGGCTACGCAAGTCTAGTTTAGACGAGCTGCCACAGATCTGGAATATCTTCGTCGGACATATGAGTGTTGTTGGACCGAGACCGGCACTCTGGAATCAAAATGATTTGCTTGAGGCCCGCGACCGATATGGGGCAAATGCGATTTTACCCGGCCTTACCGGATGGGCGCAAATTAATGGGCGGGATGAGCTGGAGATTGAGGAAAAAGCCCGATTGGATGGTGAGTATGTGAAAAGCATTGGTATTGTAATGGATATGAAGTGCTTCACTGGAACCATTGTGAGCGTGCTAAAACGGGATGGAATCGTCGAGGGCGGGAACCACCAAACGAAGCCTGGCGAGGAGTCTATTGCCAAATGACACCTACAACGAACGAGCCAGTTAAGATTTTAATAACAGCTCAAAACAGTTACATCGGCAATAATTTTTCGAATTGGGTAAAGGATAAACCACAGTTCGAAACAGCTTATTTTTCATGCCGCGATGAGAAGTGGGTGGAAACTGATTTTTCAAAGTACGATGTGATTCTGCATGTTGCTGGTATTGCACACATTGAAGCCAAAGCGAATCAGGAGTCTTTGTATTACAAGGTTAATCGCGATTTGACGATACAACTGGCGCAAAAAGCAAAGCGAGAAGGCGTTAAGCAATTCATTTTTTTGAGCAGCATGATTGTTTTTGGCGAAAGCAATCGAAAGAATGGTAACATTGTTATCACGAGAAACACACAACCTAGTCCGAGCGGTTTTTATGGGGATAGCAAGTTGCAAGCTGAGCAAGGCATACTGCCATTGCACAGTGAGCATTTCAAAGTAGCTATTATCCGTCCTCCCATGGTCTATGGTAGAAATTCCAAAGGGAATTTCCCCAAACTGGCGGCGCTTGCAACTAAATTGCCGATCTTTCCTAAGATTGAGAATCAACGAAGTATGCTCTACATCGAGAATTTGTGTGCATTCATACAGTGCTTGATCGATCATCAGGAGCATGGAATCTTTCATCCTCAAAATGAGGAGTACGTAAACACGACAGAACTCGTGGGCTTGATTGCTCGCGTTCAGAATAAAAAAATGATTTTTATAAAGGCGTTTAATCCACTTGTAAAGCTTTTTTCAAAAAGAATGGACCGGCTAAACAAATTGTTTGGAACCTATAAATATTCAAAAGAAATGTCGGCCTATAGGAAGAATTACTGGGTTTACAGTTTCAAAGAGTCAATATGGCTGACCGAGCGAGGTCAATAAAGTAAACAATACATTATTTTTAAAAAGAAAAATTAAAGAGGAGAATTCATGAAACCTAATTTAACGGTTTTAATGAGCGTTTATAATGATTCTAAGTATTTAAAAGATAGCATTGAAAGCATTCTAAGTCAAAGTTATGGTGATTTCGATTTTTTAATTTTTGATGATGCATCAAATGATGGTAGCACTGATATATTAAAATATTATGCCAAAAAAGATAAAAGAATACAACTAATTATCAATCCAATGAGACAGGGACTGAGTGCAAACCTTGCCAAGGGCGTTGAACTTATTGGTTCGACATGGATTGCAAGAATGGACTCGGATGATATAGCTTTCAAAAGAAGGCTCGAGAAACAAATGGGTTTTGTAGAATTAAACCCAGATGTGGATGTTTTCGGAGGATACGCAATTGATATAAACGAATTTGGAGAGAAAAATGAACTAAGAAAAGTACCTACTGATCACAGTAAAATTGTAAAGTTAATTTGGACATGTCCAATAATCCATCCGACAGTTTTATTCAAACGGTCTTCGATTATAAGGGCTGGCTCCTATGACGCTAAACTGAACAGGCGCCAAGACTACGATTTGTGGTTTAGAAGTTGTGCTGCAGGTTTGAAATTTGCAAACCTTGATGTTCCATTAATATATTATAGATTTACTGAGGAATATTATAAAAAAAATAATTTTAAAGTGCAATTGGGGCAAGCTAAAATGGGTTTTAAAGGGGCTAGATTAGTCAAGGCTTCTCCCTTAGCCTACTTTGGTATAACTTTAGCCTTCATTAAGGGGATATTACCCAGTTATATTCGGCGGCCAGTTTCTAAACTAATAAATAGAGTGGATCCAAGGCGAAGTTGACGGAGGTGCATGGTTTGAGAGCTTTTATTATTGATAATTTAGTCTTTGGTGGAGCGGAAAGACAAGCAACTTATCTAATTAATAATCAAGATATATTTGACGAAATTTTCCTTCTAGAAGGAGTTAAGAAATATAAGCTAACAACAAGTAAACCAATTAATGAATTTAGTGAAAATATGTTGAAGATCTATAAACGACCTTATGGAGATATACAGTTTGCAAAAAAACTTGAATCGAAATTCAATTCCCAGGACCTTGTTGTTTCTTTTCTTGAACGAAGCAACATTATTAATATAAGATCTTCATTTAAGACTGGTCATAGAGCAATTATTTCTATAAGGAATTTTATGTCCGAAAGGTATCGACACCCCAAATATACATTTAGAAAGATTTTGATTAAAAAATATTATCCCAAAGCTGATTTAATTATTACAAATTCACACCAGTCCAAGCTTGATTTAATTCAAAATTTCTCTATTCCGGAACATAAAATAAAAGTAATTTATAACATAATTGACCTAGAAAAGATTAATTTTTTGAAAAATGAAAAATTACCCTTAGAACATCAGGAATTATTTCAAAGCCCAATTATTTTAAATATTGGTTCTTTAACTACCCAAAAAGCTCAATTACAATTGATTGAGGCTTATAGCAAGTTTAAAGAGCGCAACTCCGAATATAAGCTTGTAATAATTGGAGAAGGTCCTCAAAGAGAGCGCCTATCCAATTATATTTCAAAGCTACGGCTCGAGAAAAATGTGATATTAATTGGGAATGTGGATAATCCCTTTAAATATTTAAAATTTTCTCGAATATTTGTACTAAATTCTAATTACGAAGGCTTCCCAAATGTACTATTAGAATCACTAGCAGTCGGAATTCCAATAATATCAAAAAATTGTAAATCGGGACCTAAGGAACTGTTGGAGGTTTGTGATTACGATAACTCAGACATTTTGCTTACTAAATATGGGTATCTGTTTCCTAGACTTTCAGACAGTAAAGGTGATTATAATAAAGAAGTGAATTTTCTTAATACTTGCCTGAATAACATGGTGAAATTAATCGACAGTGAAAGGAAGAATTCGGATTTTAAAGGAAATTGTTTAAAAAGAGGAAGTGAATTTTCGAAAGATATTATAATCCCTGAATGGGAAAATATGATAAAAATACAGGAATCACAAAAAGGAATCTTTTAATGAAAATAAACAAAGAAAAGTTACCAATATATTATTTTCTGATAACCTACATAACAACTGTTCTATCGACGAGAACTTTATCTATTTTGGATAATTTCATTTTTATAATATGGATAATTCCATTTATTTTTTGGATGGTTTGTTTGATCAGCACATGGGAAATCGACAAACGAAGGGCAACATTGTGGTCAAAACAAACAAAGATTTTTAATATCTACATATTAATTCTTCTAATTATCATGGTAATTACAAATATTGTTTCTTTAGATCCTCTATATTCAATCTTTAGTGGACTATTTGTAATATTGCTCTTTGGTGCCATGTTTCATATAGTTGGTTCATTTATATCTCGTGCGGATCAAAATTTACAATACAAAAAACAAATCACTGTACATTTATTGTTCATATTAGTTGTATCGCTAGTAGGTAATTTAATTATTCCACATTGGAATTGGGATAGTACATGGAGAATGTCTGGAGGAATAGGGCCTACAATGATGGCTTTGTTATCCATGTTCTGTTTTGTTTGGTTTATGGATTTAAGAATTGATCGGTTATTTATTAAGTATAGTGTGGTAGGAGTATTACTATCAGTAGTAATCCTTTTTTGGACTATGTCCCGAGGAAGAATTATTAGTTTTCTTATACTTATATTTTATATTGCTATATGTTATTTAATAGTTATGCTTAACCCAAAATTAAAATATACTTTTAACAGAAAAAAATCATTATTTTACAGTTTTTCCACTTGTTTTTTTATATTATCACTTTTAGTAGTGGTGTATTATTTAGCAGATAATGATCAAATTATTAGCAGATTATTAACTTCAATTGGTGAAAGAGAGCGAGCTTGGGAAATATTAATTGAAGGTTTTAAATCTAATATATGGTTAGGCTCGTATGGATGGTGGAATGCTAATGAGGTAATAAAAGAGTATTCTTTTTACGATTTTAGTATTGCTAATTCTTCTCACAATCACTATTTAAGGGTGCTATCCGAGGTTGGTTTATTAGGCTTATTGGCTATATGTATACTGCCAGCTGCTTTAATAATCCTTTCATTGAAAAAGGCTTTGTTTAAATCAAATCTTGAGAAAACCCAAAGGAAAAAACTTATTTTGTATAGTGGGGCACTCTTTTCGTTCTTTGTTTCTCAGTTAGTTGAAGATCAATATTTAAATGGAATTGGGAATTTCCAAACAGGTCTTTTTGCTTGGCTCACTGCACTTACTTATTACGTTCTCAAAAAAAATGATGTAGATTCAAATGAAAAACAAACGTAAAGAACTCAATTAAGTTACTTGGAGGATTAAATGAAGGTAAAATGTGTTTTTTTTATTTTTTCTTTAAAAGGCGGAGGAGCTGAGAGAACAGTTGTTAATATCATTAACAATCTTGACAAAACTAAATTTGAAATTACATTAATACTCGGATCAAATAATAATAATGAATATATGCACTTAATTAGTGATGATATTAAAATTAAGAAACTCAATGCTACTAAGCTTAGAAACTGCTTTTTTAAATTAATGAAGACAATTCATCTTGAGAAACCTGACATTATGTTTTCAACTTTAGTTGATAACAATATAATGCTTTTAACAACAAAACTATTGGGTCGCATTAAGGCTCCAGCTATTGTGAGAGAAGCAAACAATAGAACTGAGTCAAAACAAGTTAGTATTGTAAATAGGCTGCTTACATACATGTTGTATAATTTATGTGCTTCGAAAGTTGTGGCTTTGTCAAATGGAGTAAAAGATGATCTGATTAATAATTTCTGTATTTTAGAAAATAAAATTAATGTTATTTATAATCCCGTTGAAGTTTTAAAAATTAAAGAGTTGAGCAAAGAAGTTTTAACAGAATTTGATATTACTGGAGACTTCAAGGTGATTATCGCAATAGGAAGGTTAGTAGAACAAAAAGACTATTACACATTACTGAAGTCATTCAGTCAAGTTTTGGAGTCAGAACGAGCAATATTGCTTATATTAGGAAAAGGACCTATGGAAAAACAATTAATAGATCTAACAGTTAGTCTAGGCGTGAATAATCATGTTGTTTTTTTGGGTTTTAAAAGAAATCCGTATAAATATTTGAAAAGAGCCGATATTTTTATTTTAAGCTCAAAATGGGAAGGTTTTGGTCATGTAATAGTAGAAGCAATGGCTGTAGGAGTACCGGTTATATCAACCAATTGTAAATCTGGTCCGTCAGAAATCATCGGAAATAATGAATTCGGACTGCTTGTACCTGTACAATCACCCGATATTTTAGCTGAAAAGATAATTTTTTTATTGAAGAGTAAGAAAAAAAGAGAAGATTTTGTGGTAAAGGGACTGAGAAGAGCAGAACATTTTGAAGCAAAAAAAATTGTTTTAGAATATGAAAATTTATTTGCTGAAGTAACAAAAAAAGATTAGATTTACACTATTGTATTGGGAGTTTGAATATATGGAAAAAGTTTTGTTTGTTATAAAAAATTCCATGTTAACTAGAGGGATGAATACTGGGTTAGAAAATTTGGCTTGGGGCTTGTCTGAACGCGGCATAGAAGTTCATATATTAAGTGGAGGAGTTCTACCGAAAAAATGCAATTATACAGTACCTAAAAATGTATATTATTATTTTTCTGGTAAAAATGGAGAGAATCCAATCAATTTCATGGGTTTATTTTCAGAAATAATTGATAAAAATAAATTTAAAGTGGTTATTGGATGGATAATTAATATTTCTCCTTTAATTTCAATTGCGAGTAGACAGAATATTGTTTTTATTTCAAATCAAGGACAAATAGCACCTAAAATACTTTATGTAAATTTTTTGAAAAAAATTTTATTGAGAAAAATTCCAGTATTGGACGCAATCAAGTTATTACTATTGGTACATAATTATGCTTCAAAATTAGATAAAATTATATCTATTTCAAGTGCGGTTCAGTCCTCATGCATAGAGACTTATAAACTCGACTTGAGTAAATGTGAAATCATTCCAAGGGGCGTTGATACGAATAAGTACAGTTTCGAAGGTAGGAAAGCACAAAATGAAAAATTCATTGTGCTTTATGCAGGAAATATTCAACCGACTAAAGGTATAAACGATCTGGTTAATTCTTTGAAATTCATTGATAAATCTGTAAAAATAGTTCTTTGTGGAAATGGAAACATTAGATACATTAATAAACTAGCATCAAAGGTTGCTAGATATAATAAGGGACACGAGTTAGAGTTTACTGGTCCGTTAAAACAAGAACAACTAATAACTCAATTTAAGAATTGTGATTTTTTCGTCTTCCCTTCCCATTCTGAGGGATTAGGAAAGGCTTTAATTGAAGCGATGTCATGCGGTTGTCCTGTTATATGTTCAGATATCTCTCCCTTCACTGAGATTGTAACTCAGAATTATAGTGGGTTAATAGCTAAGAAAAAGTCCCCAAAAAGTTTGGGAGAAGCAATAAATACTTATATTGCAGATAATGAATTAAGAATACAATGCGGTCTATATGGACGTGAAGTTGTGGAAAAAAATTTTTCGAAAGAATTAGAAATCGAAAAATGGTATGCTCTTATAAATAGTTTTAGAATATAGATGAGGAGCCTTTAGAAAGAATGAAGATAAATAATACTTTTTTGCGAGGTGTAATCTTCGTTGCAGGTGGAACTGCGTTTGCTCAAATAATTAATACTCTAGCTACCCCAATAGTTACAAGAATCTATACTCCAGAAGAATACGGTGTTTTGACAATATTCACAACAGTGCTAGGTTTATTAGCCTTTGGAGGTTATAAATTAGAAATGGGAATTCCCATTTCTAATTCTGACAAAAACGCAGCAAATGTTACTTTTTTAAGTATGTTTGCATTATTTACACATGCAATATTGCTATTAATTCTATTTATCTTATGGCATGATGAATTATTAGTGTTTTTTAAGATAGAACCTCTAGATCATTATATTTATTTACTCCCTTTGGGCGTTGCTTTATTAGGCCTATATCAGATATTTAAACAGTGGGCATATAGAAATAAAGATTTCAAAATTATCGCTAAAACTACCATTAAACAAAGCGTAGTAGGGAGTATATCAAATATTATTTTGGGGCTATCTGGATTAGGTGTAGCAGGATTAATATTTGGAAATATTCTAAAAGAAAGTTTAGGTGCATATAACATTGCAAAAAAATATTTTTCAAGTTATTTCTTCAAATTAAAATATATTAAATGGACGGAGATTTTATCTTCCTTCATTAGATTCAAGGATTTTCCACTTTATAATTTTCCTGCACATATTCTTAATAGTCTATCAATCAAGGTTCCAATTCTTTTCTTGTCAATAATATATGGCCCTCAAGTTGTCGGTTACTTTGGGCTAGCAAGTACAGTTGTTAGAATACCATTAAGATTAATTGGTACTTCGGTTGGAGATGTTTTTTATTCTGAGGCTGCAAGTATTGGAAGATCAGACCCATCAAAACTAAAAAATTTATCCCAATTACTAATGAGAAAATTAATATTTGCTGGTTCTATTCCTGTACTTGTATTAATATTTTTTGCTCCAGAACTCTTTAGTCTCGTCTTTGGTAGCCAGTGGAGTAAAGCAGGGGTATTTGCTAGTATATGCGCAATAATGATATTTTTTACATTAATTTTTGCTCCTTTGAGTAGAATATATGAAATTTTTGAGAAGCAAAAATTAAAAATTCTAATTGACATTTTAAAAAGCATTGCTATTGCCATTTTATTTTTGGCTGCTTGGTTAATGCAGTTTGATGAGTATTTAACTATATTTATGTATTCTATATTAATGTCTATATATCAACTTACTTTGTATTTCTTTGCACAAAAAATATTGGGTGAGAAAATAAAGGAAATTAATAGAGATGGGGAACTATAAAAATGGATTTGTTTAAGGAAATATTAGAAAAAAGAGAACGAATCTCAGTTATTGGCCTAGGATACGTGGGACTACCTCTTGCATATGCCTTTTCAAAAAAAGTTAATGTAATTGGATTTGACTTAGATGAAAAAAAAATCAATTCTTATAAAAAAGGAGTAGATCCAACAAAGGAAGTTGGAAATACTAAACTTATGAGTTCGAAAATATCATTCACTTCAGATGCTTCTCTTTTGCGAGAAGCTAAGTTTCATATTGTTGCTGTTCCTACTCCAATTAATATAGATAAAACACCCAACCTAACACCTGTTGAAAAAGCTAGTTCTATTGTTGGGAAAAACTTGGTGAAAAATTCGATTGTTGTTTATGAATCAACAGTTTACCCAGGAGTCACGGAGGATATTTGTATTCCTATATTAGAGCGTGAATCAGGATTGAAATGCGGAGTAGATTTTCAAGTAGGCTACTCTCCTGAGAGAATAAATCCAGGTGACACTGTTCATACTCTAGAGAATATTATTAAAATCGTGTCAAGTACTGATGAACTGTGCACTGAAACTATAAGTAAAATTTACGGTTTGATTATTAGAGCAGGTGTTTACATAGCAAGTTCAATAAAGGTGGCTGAAGCTGCCAAAGTAGTTGAAAATAGTCAGAGAGACATTAATATTGCATTTATGAATGAATTAGCAATGGTGTTCGATAAGATGGGGATTGATACTAAAGAAGTTATAGATGCCATGAACACAAAGTGGAACGCACTCAGATATTACCCGGGATTAGTAGGGGGACACTGTATTGGTGTTGACCCATACTATTTTATATATCAAGCTGAGCGTTTAGGTTATCATAGTCAAATAATTTTATCTGGAAGAAAAATAAATGATGGGATGAGTAAATTCATAGCAGACTCAATTTTAAAACAATTAATTTTAGCTGGAAAGATTGTTAATAAAACCAGAGTAGCTATATTAGGTATTACATTTAAAGAGAATTGTCCGGATATACGAAATACTCGAGTTATTGATATTATATCAACGTTAGAAGAGTACGGAATTAAAATTATGGTATCAGACCCTAGAGCAAATAAAGAAGAAGTAAAAGAGAAATTAAAGATTGATTTAGTTGAACTTCGAGAAATTAAAAACGTAGATTGTATTGTTATAGCTGTAGGGCATTATGATTATAAAAACTTGAAATGCAGTGATTTCAAGTCGTTTTTTAAAGAAGAAAATGATAAAAGTGAAAAAATTATTATTGATGTTAAGAGTATATATGACAAGGAAAAATATACTGATGAGGGCTTTACATACTGGAGACTTTAAAAAGAGGGATGAAGAATGACAAATCTAGCAGTAGCCGGAACCGGCTATGTCGGCCTTGTGGCAGGCGTGTGTTTTGCCGAGATGGGGCACCACGTCACCTGCGTTGACATTGATGAAGATAAAGTGAATCTACTACGCGACGGCATATCTCCCATATACGAGACCGGTCTCGAAGAGCTGATGCGCAAAAATTACGCTGCGGGCCGGATCCAGTATACGACCGACTATCAAGCTGCTTATCGCGCGGCTGATGCGATCTTCATTGGCGTCGGCACCCCGGAGCAGCCGGATGGCTCGGCCAATCTGTCCTATATCGCCACTGTCGCCCGGCAGATCGCCGAGTCCATCGAGCAGGATTGTCTGGTCGTCGTGAAGTCGACGGTGCCGGTCGGCACGAACGACAAGGTCGAGCAATTCATTCGCGACTTCCTCGTACACGATGTGAAGGTGGAGGTAGCCTCGAATCCCGAGTTCCTGGCGCAAGGCTCGGCCGTCCATGATACGCTCCATGCCGAGCGCATCATTATCGGAACGGAAAGCGCATGGGCCGAGGAGCTGCTGCGACGCATCTACGCGCCGTTTCAGCTGCCGATTGTCGCGGTGAACCGCCGTTCCGCAGAGATGATCAAGTATGCGTCGAATGATTTCCTCGCGCTGAAGATCTCCTACATGAACGATATCGCCAATCTGTGCGAGCTGGTCGGCGCGGACATTCAGGATGTGGCGCAGGGCATGGGCTACGATCCCCGCATCGGCAATCAGTTCTTGAACGCGGGAATCGGCTTCGGCGGCTCCTGCTTTCCCAAGGATACGAAGGCCTTGGCCAATCTGGCCAGTCAGCACGGCTACGAGCTGCGCACGGTGCAATCGGCGATCCGCGTCAACGCGGATCAGAAGACGATGCTTTACAAGAAGGCGAGCAAGCGCCTGATTACGTTCAACGGCCTCAAGGTGGCGGTGCTCGGTCTGACCTTCAAGCCCGGCACCGACGATCTGCGCGAGGCGGCTTCGCTGGAAAATGTGCCGCTCCTGCTGGAGCAAGGCGCGGAGGTGCATGCGTATGATCCCGTCGGCGCAGCCAACTTTGCGCGGCTGTATCCGGAAGGCGCGCATGGCAAGGGCAGCATTCGTTATGTGTCCGACCCCGAGGAAGCGCTCACGGAGGCGAATGTCTGCTTCATTCTGACGGAGTGGGGAGAGATCCGGCAGCTGGCTCCGGAAGCCTATCACCGGCTGATGCGGACGCCGCTGGTCTACGACGGCCGCAATCTGTATGAGGTGGCGCAGATGCGAGATGCGAACGTGGAGTACCATTCGATTGGCCGGGAGCCCTCCCTGCGAAGCCGCGTAAAGGAGTCGAAGATCCTTGGCTAATCCGAGCGTATCCGAAGACGGCGTTTATCTCATTACCGGTGCAGCCGGATTTATCGGCTCCTTCTTGTCCAAGCGATTATTGGAGCAGGGCTGCCGTGTCATCGGTGTAGACAATCTGAACGATTACTACGATGTCGGCTTGAAGCAAGCACGGCTGGACATGCTCCATCCTTATGACAACTTCGCGTTCGCCCATGTGGATGTTGCGGACAAGGCGTCGTTGACGGACGTGTTCGCTGCCCATCGCCCCCGGGTGGTGATCCACCTGGCGGCGCAAGCCGGTGTGCGGTATTCGATTGAGAATCCCGATGTCTACATTCAGACCAACCTGATCGGATTTTTTAATCTGCTGGAAGCGTGTCGGCATTACCCGGTCGAGCACTTGCTGTATGCTTCCTCCAGCTCGGTATACGGAGCGAACAAGAAGGTGCCGTTTGAGGAGACGGATTTTGTCGATCATCCGGTCTCCCTCTATGCCGCCACCAAAAAATCGAACGAGCTGATGGCCCATACGTATAGCCATTTGTACAACATCCCTGCGACGGGGCTGCGTTTTTTTACGGTATATGGCCCGATGGGCCGTCCGGACATGGCGTATTTCGGGTTCGCCGACAGTTATTTTGCGGGCAAGCCGATTCGGATTTTCAACAACGGCGATTTTGAACACGATCTGTATCGCGATTTTACATACATCGAAGACATCGTGACCGGTATCGAGCGCCTGATCGGGCGCCCTCCGGCCGAGCAGCCGCGGCACAAGGTGTACAATATTGGCAACAACCGACCCGAGAAGCTGATGACCTTCATCGAAGCCTTGGAACGCGCCTTGTCCAAGGCGATGGGGCAAGGTGTAACGTTCGAGAAAATATTCGAGCCGCTCAAGCCCGGCGACGTTCCGGCCACCTATGCCTCGACTGCGCACTTGCAGGAGGCGATCGGCTTTAAGCCGGAGACGCCGATCGAGGTCGGGCTCCAGCATTTCGCGGATTGGTATGTGGCCTATTACGGCCGCAAGTCGTAATCTGCATAAAGGCCGGCGTGGCAATCGAATACGCGCGGACGAACGCGGCCCGTTGGAGGCTGCAAGAAAGGACGACCGCCTATGCGCACAAGCTTGAAATGGCTGCTGGTCGTGCTGGCGATGGGGCTGATCTTCATGCTGTCGCATCAGCCGGCGTCGACCTCCCGCGAGCTGAGCGACGGCTTCTCCCGGGCCATCGCGTCCGTGCTGGGCTGGGTGGCGCCGGATGCAAGCTGGGATACGCGCAGTCTGAACCATATCGTGCGCAAGAATGCGCACTTCTTCATCTATCTGGGCATGGGCTTCGTCGCGATGCTGGCGCTGCGCAGTCTCCGTATCCGGCTCTGGCGCTCGGCAGGCTTGGCGCTGCTGCTATGCGTGCTGTACGCGGTGGCGGACGAGGTGCATCAGATGTTCGTGCCCGGGCGGGGCGCACAGGTGCGGGACGTGCTGATCGACAGCGCCGGCGCATCGCTCGGCGTCGGCTTGTACGCCTTGGGCAGTCGGCTCCGCAGGCGCAGGGGACCCAAGGACGCGCCCGATTCGGGTAATCGATGACGCGGAGCGTGACCAGTGTGAGCAAGCGAGAGGAACAGGAAGGAGCTGAATGCCATGAAGCATTCCACTACCCGACAACCGCAGCCATGGCGCAAGCGTATCCTGTGGGGGGCCATCGGGCTGGTGCTGTTCGCCGGGCTGGTCGTCGGAGGCAGCTATTGGTACGCGAGCTCGCTCACGCCGGAGCAGGCGCGGGACAGGCTGGGCCTGGATGAAGAGGCGCCCGCGGTGGCGCAGCAGTCTGGCGATGAGCAATCGAGTCCGGAAGGAACGGGCGAGGGCGGCACAGCTGGGGGAGACGGTACTGACGGCGAAGACGGGGGCGGCTCCGTGCCTCCGCCGGATCGCGCCGCGTCTACGGACGATGCCGGGGATGGGGCGCCGAATTCTCCAGTCTCGTCGGATGGGGCGAGCGGCGAAGGGCGCATCGACGGTCATCCGGACGAGACGCAATCCCCTGCGGATGCGGGCGGCTCTGCCGATGACGATGCGGCGGGCGAATCGCCTGCTACTGGCGAATCGTCCGCAGGAGGAGGAGCAGGCGACACCCCGTCTGCGCCGTCGGACCCGTCTGCCGATCCGTCGGACGCGCCATCGGACACGCCTCCCGCTGTCGGTGGGCAGACCGAGACGGACGACGGGGACGCTGCCGCCAAGGCGGAGCTGGACGCGCGCTATACCGGGCGTCTGCAGGAGCTGCAGCGCGCTTGCGCCAGCCAGTCCGATGCGCTGGTCAATCAGATCCTGGGCGAGCTCGGGAGCGGCGGCGAGCTGCAGCAGATTCAGCAAGCTTATCTCGGCAAGGTGGCCGAGGCGGAAGCGGAATGCGACGCTTCGTTCCAGGGGATCCTCCAGGACGCCCGCGCGGACTACCGCGACGCGGGACTGTCCGCAGGCAGCATGCCCGACTGGAGCGCCAGCTACGAATCGGCCAAGGCGGCCGCGCAGGCCGAAGCGCTCGGACGCATTCTCTCGGAGCTGTCGGCCGGCGGCGAAGGCTAGTAGTTGACGAAGATCAGATCGCGAAAGGGTGGAGGACAGATGAGGAAGAAATGGCTCGGTCTTGTGCTTGGCACAGCCCTGCTGAGCGGGGCGGTGGCTCCTACTGCTGGTGCCGCGGGCGAAGGCCGCGAGGCGATTCAGGTGCAGTCGCGCTACGTCAGCATGCACTTCGACGGGGCGCGCGTGTCGCTGCCCAATGGACAATATGCCTTCATTCACAAAGGCACGACGTATATTCCGCTGCGCCTGGCGGCCAATGCGCTGCAAAAGCAGGTCACCTGGACGTCGTCGACCCGCACGGTCACGCTCTCGGAGCCGACGCCTGCGCAGCGCGAGGAGCTGCGCGAGTGGCTGGGACACGCTGCGCAGACGGAGCCGCAACCGTACCCGGTGGAGACGTTGACCGCGGCGCCGTCGTCCGTGAACCTGGTCGTGCTCGGCGAATCGGTGACGCTGCCGGCGAGCACGCCGATCTACAATGTGGACGGCTTCACCTATGTGCCGCTGCGCTTCCTCTCGGAGGCGGTCGGCGCCCGCATCGGCTGGGATAATCAGGCCAAGGCGCTCACGGCCGAGTCGCCGGCCTATCTCGCACGGCTGGAGCAGCCTGACCCGTCGGTGCAGCCGGACGAGTCGGGCACTGACGGGGAGGCGCCTGACGGCGAAGCGCCTCAGTCCGTGCCTGCGCCGACGCCTGGCGGGCCGGGCGGCAATCCGATCCTTCCCGGTCCTGCTCCCGGCGGCGGGGATGACGACACAGACGACGATGAAGCGCAGCGGATCAAGCAAGCGGCCTACGACGAGCTGGACGCGCTGCGCTCCGCCTGCAAGTCGGCGGCCTTGGCGCTCGGGGTGCAATATTTGAGCGCCGACAGCGCCGAGCGCGAGCGCTTGCTGGCCGAGGGCCAGGACGAGGTGGCGGCGTGCACGGCCGACTTCGAACGCATCATGGCCAGTGCCGCAGACGAGCTCGAAGCGATCGGCCACAGCGCGGCGATCCTCGATGCGTTCCGCGACGAGTTCGAGGCGGAGTTGGAGGCGGGACGCGAGCTGGTGGAGCAGCTTGCGGGCTGAGCGGAGAATTTATCATAATATTCAGCCAACTCCGTCTTTTTTTGCTATAATAAGGTCAAGAAGTGCGGGAGGCTTGCAGCATGCCAATCGACCATGATCGTTTGTTCAAGGAACTGATCCAGACGTTTTTTGAAGAGTTCATGCTTTTGTTTTTTCCCGAAGCGCATGCGTCTATTGATTTCACGGAATCTGTTTTTTTATCCGAGGAAGTATTTACGGATGTGACCTCCGGGGATAAGCGGCGGGTCGACCTCTTGGTTCAAACGAAGCTGAAAGGCGAGGACGGGCTTATCATCGTCCACATCGAGCCGCAAGCGTATGTCCAGGCCAGCTTTGAAGAGCGGATGTTTGTCTATTTCAGCCGATTATACGAGAAGTACCGCCGCCGGATTGTGCCGATCGCCATCTTCAGCTACGAGCCAAAGCGGGAGGAGTCGGACGAATTCCGGCTTGGCTTTCCGTTCCTGGACGTGCTGCGATTTCGCTTCTTCAAGCTGGAGTTAAACCAGAAAAACTGGAAAGAATATGTACAACAAGATAATCCGGTCGCTTGTGCGCTTTTGAGCAAAATGGGGTATCGGCCGGAAGAAAGAGTTCAGGTCAAGTTCGAATTTTTGCGCATGATGGTGAGACTTGAACTGGACCCTGCCCGACAAGCGCTGATCGCCGGCTTTTTTGAAACCTACTTTGGCTGGGACGAGACGGAAGAGAAGCAACTTCAAGCACATATGCACGAGCTGCATCCCCGAGAGGAGGCCCGAATCATGGAATTGAAAACGTATTGGGCAAAAGAGGCGGAAGAGAAAGGCAAGCTGAAATGGAAAGCAGAAGGTAAAGCAGAAGGTAAAGCAGAAGGTAAAGCAGAAGGCAAAGCCGAATTTATCTGCCGGTTTCTTGCGGCGCAATATGGCGAGCCATCGAAGGGCCTTCAACAGAAGGTGATGGCGGTCAGACGGCTGGAACATTTGGAGCAGATCGTCGACGAAATCTTCAAGGTGAACAGCCTGAACGCGGCGGAAGCGGTGATTGAGCGAATTCTCCAGGAGTAGCGGGTATTCCAGGCACATGTAATGGGTCTAACGAGCAAGAGCCGTCTCAAGGTTATCGGGATCGGCTCTTTTTTTGTCCTACCCCTTGACCTTGACGCTGCGTCAACCCGGTATACTGTGAATTGTCAGGAGGGATACACGATGGAATACACCGTGCAAAAGCTCGCGCGGCTTGCAGGTGTCAGCGCCCGCACCCTGCGGTACTACGACGAAATTGGCTTGCTGAAGCCGGCCAGGGTCAATTCGTCGGGCTACCGGATCTATGGGCCCGAGGAGGTCGATCTGCTGCAGCAGATTCGGTTCTACTGCGAGCTCGGGGTGAAGCTGGAGGATGTGAGGGCGATCCTCGCTTCGCCGGAGCATGACGCGCTGGGCGCGCTGCGGTCGCACCGCGAGCATCTCCTGAACGAACGCAGACAGCTGGACGCGCTGATTCGCAATCTCGAACGGACGCTGGCCGTCAAGGAAGGAAGAGGGAGCATGACCGACGATCAGAAATTCGAAGGCTTCAAGAAAAAGATGGTAGAGGACAATGAGGCGCAATACGGGGGCGAGACGCGTTCCCGCTATGGCGACGAGGTCGTGGAGCAAGCTAACGCCAAGCTGCTCGGCATGACGAAGGCGCAACACGAGGAGCAGGAACGCTTGACGGAGGAGCTGTATACTACGCTGGCGGAGGCCGTCCGGACGGGCGACCCGGCCAGCGAGCAGGCGCAGCGCGCGGCCGAGCTGCACAAGCAGTGGCTGAGCTTCTATTGGCCGACGTATACGAAGGAAGCCCATGCGGGCGTGGCGCAAATGTACGTCGACGATCCGCGCTTCACGGCGCACTACGACGCCAAGCAGCCGGGGACGGCGGTCTTCCTGCGCGATGCGGTGCGCATCTTCACGAGCACCTGAGTGGATGGCCCATTGGCATAAGCGCGCCCCTTTGTATGAACAGGTTGGCTCTTTTTAATCGAGCAGGCCAGGCAAACGCCTGGCCTGCTCGATTGCGTCACTGTGACTCAATCGGGAGGAGAGCTGCAGCTAGGAAGATTGCGCCTCCAGCCAATTTCACGCCGCTTAGAATACTGCCTGTGCCTGCGTGAAGGTAGACGGACTGGTGAGGGGATGACGGTGGGCGGTCTAGTGAGGTGATGGTAGTCGGACTGGCGGGGTGATGGTAGGAGATGATGGCGCTAGCGGCTGCCGCAACCGTTAGCCGTAGAAGGTATGAGAGGGGAGGATCGTTTCTCCAAAGGAGGGGCGTTTCGCAGTCCATAGTCCATCTCGACGCTCGTCTGCCGCTCAATCGTCCGCCGTCGCCTACCCGTCCGTCGCAGGAGGTCCATCGGATGGCGATGTCCCCGCGGCGGCCGCGTCCACGGGCTCGGCTGTCACCCGCTCCTCCGAAGGGGTGGACGGACGCAGGCTGCCCGGCGCGGCGCCTGTCCAGCGGCGGAACTGTCGCGAGAAGTGCTGCGGCGAGCCGAAGCCGAGACGCGTCGCGATTGCGCCTACGGGCAGGGTCGTGCTGATTAGCAGCTCCCTGGCCTTCGCAAGCTTGTGCTCGCTCACGTATTGCCGAGGGGAAATGCCGTACACGCTTCGAAACACCTTCGCCATCCGGTCTTCGCTGATGCCGAGCCCACTGGCGACGTCCTTGATGGTTCCGCTCCGCTGAACCAACTGTCCGAGCTGCTCCTCGATCTGCTGCGCTAGCTCGGTCCGGTAGGGGCTCGCTCCCTCCCGCGCTAGCGCCGGCTGCGTGGACGACTCCGATCCGAGCGCCTCCGTCAGCTCGCGGATGAGCAGCAAGACATGCGCCTGCAGCGCCAGCCGCCCCGTGACCGACAGCCGCGTGTGAATGCCCCGGGCCGTTATTTCGAACTTGAGAGCTTGGGCGCTTTCCTCGGTCTGTGCGTGCGCTCCATTCGTCGCAGCATCTTCCTCCTTCGCGCTGGGGACTGTCTTTCTTCTGTCGTCCGGCTTAGCTGCCGAGTCACCCCCCGCAATGTTCCAGCCGGGGGGCAGCAGACGCTCGATCTGCGCCGCGCATTCGTCCAGTCGGCCGGCGGCCGGCTCAGTGGCCTCGATATAGATACGCCCTGGAGTGTAGAGCCTGGCGCGCAGCTCCTGATCGTCGATATCGAAGTGCAAGTGAAAGAACGTGTACGCCCCATCGCCCGAGTGAAAAAATTCGTGCCCGACGCCGGGCCGAATGCAGGCCCAGTCGCCAGCTCTCATAAGGCGGGAGCGTCTGCCGACGCGAGCGACAACCTCGCCTTCGCGGCAGGCAAAGAGCTCGAACATCCGATTGCGGTGACGCTTGTAGCCGACGCCCGCCGGGCGGCTGCCAAAGACGCAGCTGTGCAACAGCAGGGTGTGGTTCAGCTTGTCAAAGGTATAACGCACTTCCGTCATAAGCTCGTCTCTCTCCCTTCCCTCCAACGCCTTTTGTCTTTATTAACCTTTTTATGCAGTATACCATAGTTGTTGATGGAGATTTTCCGAAAATGGTTAAAAAATGACCTGCTTTGACAGCTTGAGCTGGAGCTTTCTCCGCGCTAGGCTAAGTATAGTAAGAAGATAGTCTAAAAAGGAGGAGCAGGCAATGGAACGCATGCATACGGAGGTCCTGGTCGCCGGGGGCGGGACCGCAGGCATGATCGCGGCATTGGCGGCTGCGGAGGAAGGCGCGGGCGTCATTCTGCTGGAGCAAGACCACGCGCTTGGCGGGACGGGAACGCGAGCGGGCATCCATCACTATTACCACGGCTCCGGCGGCGGCATGCAAGAGCAGGTGGACCGCTTCGTAAGGGAGCGGCAAGCGCGGCTGGGCGGCAAGGTGCGCGGCTTCCACCCGGAAGGCCGCAGAGCGGCGCTGACCGAGCTGGCGGAGGAAGCGGGCGTCGTCGTCCGGGGCGGCGCGATCGTCGCCGAGGTGCGTGTGGTGGACGGGCGCGTGACAGGCGTCGTGGCCGAGACGGAAGAAGGTCCGCTCGAGATCGAAGCCCGGGTCGTCATCGACGCCACCGGCGACGGGGATGTCGCCGCGCTGGCGGGCGCTGCCTATACGCTCGGCCGCGAGCGGGACGGCGCCCTCCATACGTACTCGTATATTCCGCGCTATGTGGATGAGCACGGCGTGCTGCGCTATGTTAATTTCGATGCGGGATGGACCGATCCGACCGATGTGCGCGAATTCTCGCGGGCGCATCGCGACGGGCGCCGATACGCGTGGCTGCCGGATGAGGATGCGCGCTCCCGCCATTACCTCGACCTCAGTCCGATGATCGGCATACGCGAAGGCCGGCTTATCGAGGGGGATTATCGGCTGACGCATGCCGATTTTGCCTTTGACCGGCGCTTCCCGGATGTCGTGCTGACCTGTTTATCTCACTATGACAATCATGCTTTCGATTATGCCAACGAGAGTGATTCGGCCCAGCTCTGGGTATCGATCTGCGGTCTGTTCAAGCAGCCGATCGGCGGAGATGTGCCGTATCGCTGTTTTTTGCCGCGCAGCGTGGACGGGCTGCTCGTCGGCTGCCGCGCGCTGTCGGTCGATCATGATGCGGGAATTGCACTGCGCATGCAACGCGATATGTACAAAGTCGGAGAGGTCGCCGGTGTAGCCGCTGCGTTGAGCGTCCGACTCGGAGTGATGCCGCGCACCCTCAATGTCACGCGTCTGCAGGAGCGCTTGGTGGCGCGCGGCGTGCTCGCTACGGACAATCTGACGCGAGCATCCCGACCGCGTGCGGTCCCAGGCGGCAGGAAGCGTGACCAGCCGCTCACCGAACCGACGCTCGGCGATCCGGAGCGCATCGCCGAGCTGATCGAGGCGCTGGGCGGTCCGGACAGCGGCGCGGCTCTGTGGTGGCTCGCACATGCTCCTGCCGAGCCAGTGTGTGGCGCAACAGCGGCCGAATGCGCAGCAGCCGAGCCAGGGAGTCGCCGCCGTCGGGCGCTCGGTCTGGCGCTTGCCTTGCACGGTCATGCCGACGGCCTCGCCGTCTGCGCGGACCTCGTGCGCCGTCGCGACGACGAGCTGACCGCAGATCGCCGCTACAACAAAGGGGCGCCTTATTGGGTGGCTGCGCTGATCGCTATGACGCGCGTCCGCTCTGCGGCCGCCGCATCCGAGCTGCCGACCCTATTGGCGGAGACGGTCGTCAGCACGGATCTGTTGTATGTGCTGCGCTACGGCCTCGCCATTGCAACACAGCTCGATTCCGAGGCGCAGGCGTCGCTGCGAAGCGCGCTCGGCGCGATGCTGGCGCGACCGGAGCTCGGCGAGGACTACCGGCTGTGGGGTGAGCATACCTCGACGGCGGCGAGCTCGCTGCGCTGGAGTCTCGAGCTGACGGCCGGCGAGCTGCTGCAGGTGCTAGGCGTCGACGGCGAGGCAATCGCTGCACGGTATGTACGCGACCCGAGACGGCATGCGCGCAGGGCGGCGAGCCTCAGCCTTGCCCGGATGCAGCGGCACGTCGTTGGCGAAGCAGAGCGCCATGCAGCGGAGCGCCATGATGCGAATCATGCCGCCGCGCCGGACGGAGCGCCTTGCCTGGCCCACTACGACACCATCGTCGTGGGCGGCGGAGTGACGGGGTGCGCGGCCGCTGCGGCGCTGGCGCGTGGGGGCGGCCGCGTCGCGCTGGTGGAGCGCGGCGCGATGCTCGGCTGGGAGCTCACGCGGGCGCGCCGCATGTTCGTCGACCTGCCCGCGCTGGCGAGCGGC
>NZ_JACXIZ010000040.1 GCF_014705605.1 Paenibacillus sabuli | reverse complement strand
AGTTTCGTTCCGCGAAATTTAGACAAGTACACACGTTTTCTTGTACTTTCTATAATTTCAAGGCGAAACGGCGAGGACGGGTTTTTGTCCGAATCAAACCGACGGTAGATTCGTGTCCGCACTCCCCCATAGGCTACTGCATAGGATGGAGAAAAGGAAATTATTTAAATCGGAGGGATTGCCATGAATGTGCAACAGCAGGCGGGGCAAAATCAGGCGCTGTATCGGATGGATCCAACGACGCAGCGAAACTTGAAAAGGATTCAAGAGCATATGGAGACGCTATGTCAAAACCATGCGCATGCGTATGTTCGCGTGGAAACGGTCGACGGCGATGTTTTTGAGGGGTCGCCCGTCCATTGCGAGAAGGGGATTTTGTATTTGCAAATGCCGAGTAACGGCACGAATCGCGCCTTTGTTCCCGGTTTTCAAAACAATGTCGTCTTGCCGCTGGTGCTGTACAATTTACTTGTCATTTCCTTATTGTACTGAATTGTACTGATTCTCTAACGAACGGAGTGAAGTGAAATGGCATTTATGCCGCCGCAAGGGCCGCAAGGCGTCCAGCAGGCCCCTTCTTCCCCTCCTCCCCAATTTACACCGCCGCAGCCCGCCGTGACCTCGTTTGCCGTCGACCCTGGCGCGATTTCGGGCTGTTTATTTCGCAACACCTTTGTGTGGCTGAGGAACGGGAATGCGTTCTGGTTTTTCCCGACCTTTGTCGGGCGCACCTCTGTCGCGGGCTTTCGATGGACCGGCCGTATGTGGGTATTTACGGGCGTCGAGCTACGGAGCGTTGTGTCTTTTACCTGTTTTTAGACCAGGCCAGGCGGGTTCTCGACAGGAGGACCCGCCTGATGCGGAATGCAAAGCGAACCTTTCCCTCGCCGAAGCACATTTCGCCGTATAGCCTCACATTTTACGCTTATTTTCGCCGGTGGAGCGAATCCCGCCTGCCTATACAGCCTGCTGCACCCTACGGCGCGTCCCCTTCCTGCTGCATGCCCGCCGGAACGAACGCCTCGCCCAGCCACACATCCTGCTCCAGGAGCCGCTGCTGCAGCTCGGGCACGGAGATGCCGCGCGAGCCCGTCCCGCCACGGAGCGCCAATGCCGCCGCCGTCCCCGAGGCCTGCCCCATGGAGAAGCAGTTCGGCATGACCCGCAGCGAGCCCTGCACAGCCCGGTCCGAGGAGGCGCTGCGCCCGGCCACCCACAGGTTGTCGATGCCCCTCGGCAGCATTACCCGGTACGGCACGCCGTGCGACACGCCCGGGGGCAGATGGTTGAAGGTCATCTCGCTCTTGCTCGTCGCCAGATGAATGTCGATGTAATACGCATTGCGGGCGATATCGTCGGGGAACGAACGCGCCTCGAGAAAGTCGTCGACCGTCAGTGTATAGTCTCCCTCGATCCGCCGCGTCTCGCGGATGCCGAGCTGCTCGCCGCTGGCCACCAGATGCGCGTGCTCGAAGCCGGGCACATACCGCCGGAAAAACTCCAGCTGGCGCTGCGCCGTCCGGCGCCCCTCGATCGCCCCCCGCGTCAGGTCCTCGGCCCGGGTGCCGTCGACGCCGAACACATGGCCAAAGTTGACCCCGACCAGGTAATCGCTGACCCAGGCCAAGCCGGAGATCGACTTGCGGCCCTCGGGCAGCGCGCCCTCCGCCATCGCCCGCTCCACCGTCTGGTGCAGCTGCCCCGTGTCCCCGCTCTCCTCCAGGAAGCGCTTGAACCGCGGGCGGTCCACATGGGCCAGCAGATAGCACATGCTGCCGGGCTGGAGCTCGCCCGAATCGCCGCCCTTGTGGAACGGCACGCCCGCCAGCGCGGCCACGTCGCCGTCGCCCGAGCAATCGATGACGTAGCGGCAGGGGACGAAGGAGCGCCCGCTCTTGTTGACGAGCACGACTCCCTTGATCGTCTTGCGATCCTCTGACAGCACGACCTCGTATACAAAGCTGTGGTACAGCGGCGTCACGCCCGCTTCCAGGATCGCATCGTCGTACACCCGCTTGAGCACCTCGGGGTCGATCGGCACCCAGTCCAGCGTCTCGCGGTACTCCGCTTGATAGGCCGGCTCGCAGGCCTGCTTCATGCGCTCCATCAGCTCCATGCCGATGCCGCGGATGATCGGCTTGCGCTTGTCCGTGAACGGGCAAAAGGCGGGCACGAGCGCAACCGTGCCCATGCCGCCGAGGAAGCCGCGTTGCTCCACCAGCATCGTCTTCGCGCCGCCCTTCGCCGCGGCGATCGCTGCCGCCACGCCGGCGGCGCCGCCGCCGATCACCAGCACCTCCGCCTCGGGAGCGACCGGGATGCGGGCGGACGGCAATGTCATCTGTTCGTTCATGTTAGCCTCCACTTGATTAGCCTTTGACCGATCCGGCCGTCACCTGAATGAACGACTTGTTAGCCACCATATAGACGATCAGCATCGGCAGGATCGACAGGCAGGCCCCCGCCATCATGAGATGGATCTGCATCGCCGCGGATGCGCCGTAGCGCAGATTGGCCAGCCCGACGGTGAGCGTCTGCAGCTGCGGATTGGTCATCGTGAATACGAGCGGCAGGATGTATTCGTTCCAGGCATGCCGGAAGGCGAACAATCCCGCTACGCCGAGCCCCGGCGCCAGGAGCGGCAGGATGATGCGGAAGAAGGTCCGGGCGAATCCGGAGCCGTCCACCATCGCCGCTTCGTCGAGCTCGCGGGGGATGGCCTTGAAGAAGCCCAGCAGCATGAAGAACGTGCTGGAATGGGCGCTGATCAGAATCAGGATCACGCCCCACAGCGTCGTGTTCAGATGCAGCGCGACCATCATCTCGAATTGCGGCCGCAGCACGATCGCGCCGACGGAGATGAACATCATCGACGCCTGGACCATCACATACAGCGACTTGCCGGGGAAGGTGCGCCGGTCCACGACATAGGCCGCCATCGCGGCAACCAGCAGCGTGCCGATCGTCACCATCACGCTGACGAAGGCGCTGTTCCAGGTGTAGCGGGCAAAATTGGCCTGCTTCCAGGCTTCCGCGTAATTGGCAAATTGCAGCTTGGACGGCCACAGGGTGCCGCCGGTCATCATTTCGGCGCCGGTCTTGAGCGAGCCGGTCAAGGTCATCAGGATCGGGAATAAGGTCAGGACCGCCGTGAGCAACAAAAATGCCCACATGATCGTACGGCCTGCCACTTTGGTTAATTTGTTCATCGGCTGAACCTCCTGCACGCCTGTAGCCTTTCGTGCTCCATCATGCTAGTACATTTTGTTCATCTTGCGACTCAATAAGAAATACAAGCCTGTAATGGCGCCGACAATCACCGCAGTGGCGAAGCCGACGGCGCTGCCGTAGCCGAGCTGCTGCTCGACGGGCGAGCCGGTCGATACCGGGAACAACAGCTTGTAGAGATAGAGGTACATGACCTCGGTCTTGCCGATCGGCCCGCCCTCCGTGATCAGCATGATGCTCTCGTAGCCCTTGAGGGAAGCAATGATCGCCAGCATGATGACCAGTTGGGCGACCGGTGCCAGCATCGGCAGCGTAATGCTCCACAACCGCCTGCTGGCGCTGGCGCCGTCGATGGACGCGCTCTCGTACAGATCCTGCGGAATGCCCTGCAGCCCCGCCAGGAACAGCAGCATATAGTTGCCGACCGCTCCCCAGACCGCCACCAGGATGACCGTCAGCATCGCATACTTCGGACCGAGCCAGTCGATCGGCTGTCCGATCAGGTGGAGCTTCATCAGCACGGTATTGACCATGCCGTTGTACGCATTGAAGATCGTATAGAATACCACCGAGATGACGGCGGTACTGATGATGGTCGGCACGAAATAAATGCCGCGCAACAGACCCGCGCCCCGCAGCTTGCCGTTCAGGAAGACGGCCAGCAGCAGCGAGACCGGCAGCGTCAGCACCAGCTTGCCGCCGGCGTAGACGAAGGTCTGCCCGACCGATTCCCAGAATTGCCCGTCGCGCATCAAGCGCTGAAAATTGTCCAAGCCGATAAACAGCGGCTCGCCGTAGCCAGCATAGTCGTAGAACATATACCGCAGCATCCAGATCAGCGGGTACACGCCCAGCGCTGCCGTCAACACGATGCTCGGGGACAGGAACCACACATTTTCCCCCAGCCGCTTCCATTTCATGCTCATGATCCCTTTCCTCCTCGGGGGAAAGAAAAGGGGCCCCCGCCCAAGCTCGTGCGGCAGCCCCATCCCTTACCGGTTATTCGCCTTGCGGGTTGGCCGGGTCGAAGTCAGGCATCGGCGTCACGGACACCTCGCCTTTTTCGATCGCGCTTGCCAGGGCCGCATTGTACCGGGTATTCAGGTCCTCCGCGATGGCGCCCACGTCTCCGCCTTCAATCATATACTTGAAGTACGCATCCGCGTAGCCCGGTCCCTCCGGCGTCACCGTCGGCGACACAGGCCAGAGCGAATCATGCTCGCCGACGAGGAAGCCTTCCATGCCCGCGATGTCCGGGTCGCCGGCTTGCTCGACGATGCTCGGCACAATCGCGATGCCAAAGCCCTTCTCATGATACGTCGTCAGGATCTCGTCGCCGTACATGTACTGCATGAATTTGAAGGCCGCTTCCGGATTGGCCGATTGCGCGCTGATGCCGAGCCACGTGCCGGCCGAGACGATCTCGGACGTTCCCTTGATCTCTCCATCCAGACTCGGAGCCAGGGCGCCGCCCCAGTTGATGTCGGTCGGGAATTGATCCGTGTAGACGCCCGGCTCCGTCGAGAAGGAGAGGTACATGCCGATCTTGCCGGCGGCAAATTGCGCGCGCAGCGGGTCGATGTCGAGCGATTCCGCGCCCGGCAAAAAGCTGCCGTCCTCGTACATTTGCTTGAAATATTCGATGATCTGTCCGTAAGGCGCGAAATCGAACTGTCCCGTCTTCAGATCGAAGCCCAGTCCCTGATGTCCGCTCAGGGAGAGAATCTCCCGGACGGAGCGGTCGAAGGCCGATTTTGGGCTCTTATAGTTCAGTGCAAAGCCGTAGATACCTTTCGACTTGCCCATCTCGGTGATCGCTTTGGCATCGTCCACCATCTCTTGCAGCGACGCGGGCGGGCTCTCGATTCCCGCTTTGGCGAAGAGGTCCTTGTTGTAGACGAGTCGCAAGGTGAGACCGGTGTTGGGCAGGCTGTACACCTTGCCGCCAAAACGGTTGACGCCGTCCAGCAGCAGGTTGCCGAACTTCTCGTTCAGCGCATCGGTCATGTACGCGTCAATCGGCGCAAGGTACCCTTTTTTGAAAAAGTCGGGCGTGTTGCCGCTCTTGAGACGCAGCACATCCGGCGCCTGATTGCTTGAGAACGCAATGTCCACGCTTTGCGTATAATTTTCGGACATGACGGTCAGCTCGACCTGAATGTTGTCTTCGTTCGTTGCGTTGAATTCGTCGACCAGTTCTTTGATGTACTCCTGATCGTGACGGTCGTCCGTCCAATACTTCAGCTGCACCGGCTCGCCGGCCGGCGTATCAGGCGTTGCGTTGTTATTCCCTGTGTTAGTGGCCGCGTTGTTCGTATCGCCGCCATTGCCGGTGCCCGTGTTGCTTGTCCCGTTCGTGCCGGAATTCCCGCTGCAGCCTGCGATGACAAGAGCCAGTACGAGCGCGAGACTGAGACCTACCCATTTTTTTTGCATCCCGTTTACCCCTTTAATTGATGTTGGATTGATGAGCTCGAATTCAGTATAGCCCCTCCGGCACGAAAAGGGAGTGCGGCAAATCCACTCTCGAGGGATAGAATTCTATAGTCTGCAGGTCATGCGACTCAAGACTCCGGCTGCTCCGCATGATAGCTCTCTCTGAACTCCGACGGCGTCTGACCGGTGACCTTTTTGAACATCTCGCTGAAGTACCGGCGCTCCTCGTAGCCGACCGCCGCCGCCACCTCCTGGACCTGGGCGCCCTCCACCAGCAGCAGCTTCGCCTTCTGAATACGGGCCGACGTCACATACTGCGTGACGGTCATCCCGGTCACCTGCTTGAACAGACTGGAGAAGTAGCTCGTGCTCAGATGCACGTGCGCGGCGCATTCGCCGACTGCCACATCCTCGGACAGGCGGCCCTTGATGTAATCGATTGCGCGATAGATCACCTTCTGCCCTTCGGACAGGCTGTTGCGGCGTACCAGGTCGGCCCCTCCCTTGCACAAGTCCAGCAGCCGGCCCTGGAGGGCCGCCAGCGGCTGACCTGCGGTCCCCTGCACCGTGCGGAACGTCTGAATGAGCGGCTGAATATCCGCATACGGCACCATTTCGTAAAAGGTGCGAATCGCCGACGCGGCCAGCTCGTCGTACAGATTCAGCAGATAATCCGGATTGTGCGGCGCACTTCCGGTCTGCAGCGCACCGGCGATCGCCGTCAGGATCGCCTCGGTTCGCTCGACGTTGCCCGAGCGCAGGGCGAGCAGCAGATCGTCCTTGTACTCCAGCGCCAGCGGCTCCTGGCTGCCGCTCTGGTGGATCGCCTCATACGCGATGGCGGCGTTGCCTTCGGTGAACAGATGATGGGAGAGCGCCCGCTGCGCCTGACGATGGGAATCCGGCAGCTCGCCAATCGCCTTCACCCTGCCGCCGACCCCGATCGACACCGTGAACTTGGTATAGCGCGCGATGTTGCGGCAGCACTGCTCGGCGATCGCAATCGGACTGGAGTCGGGGCTGTCATTCATGACCGCCAGGTATTGATCGCCCTGGGTACGGAAGACGATGCTCGGCCCGCATGCGGCCAGCGTCTCCTCCATGATATTCAACAGCGAGAAGCGAATCAGCTCCGTCTCCCGCATGGAGGGCTCGGCCGCCTGCTGCGGGAAGCGGTCGATCTCGATGCGCATCACCACGAAGCCGCGCGGCTGCAGCGGGATATTCAGGAACGTCCAGCGCGCCCGGGCCTCCTCCCACGAGGTGCGATGATTGACGAGCAGCGCCACATACTCTTGTCGCAGTACAGGCATGCTCTCGCGGAGCTTGTGCTCCATCTCGCGCAGATCGAGCCGCTGTGATCGCTCCCGGGCCACCTCCGCCTGGGCCCGCAGCACCACCGCGCGGATCTCCTCCTCCGAGAACGGCTTCACCACGAAGTCGAACGCGCCGAGTTGCACCGCCTGCTGCGCGTAGTCAAAATCGGCGTAGCCGCTGATCAGGATGAACTTGCAGCCCTGGTTCTCCTCCAGCACCGTGCGCAGCATGCGCAGCCCGTCCATTCGCGGCATCCGGATGTCGGTGATGACCACGTCCGGACGCAGCTCGCGAATCAGCGCCAATCCTTCCTCGCCGTTGCTGGACACGCCCGCGACCCGAACCCCGTGCGCCTCCCAGTCCAGCGCGGTCAGTCCGTCGACCACGCTCTTGATATCGTCGATGATGCAGAGGCTGATCGCCCTAGGCATGCTCATCCCACTTTTCCCCTTTCCTCGGCAAAGCAATCCGAATCTCCGTGCCGCGCTCCGGCGCGCTGTCGATCTGCAGGTCCGCCTCATCCCCATAGTAGAGCTGGAGCCGGCGCATCAGATTGGACACCGCGTAGCCCTTGCCCGACTCCAGGCCGGAGGCGGGCGAATCGCCGGGCGCCGCCCCGGCTGCGGCGACAAGCGCGCGCACCTGCGCCTCGTCCATGCCGTTGCCGTTGTCCCGTACAACGATCGCCCAGCGGCTCTCCCCGGCCTCGGCAATCTCGATCGATATGCGGCCGCCTTCCTTGAGATCGCGGAAGCCGTGCAGGATGCTGTTCTCCACCAGCGGCTGCAGCAGAATGCGCGGCATCGAGCAGGCTGTCAGCTCCGGCTCGCGCACCTCGATCGTATACGTGAACAGGCCCTCGTAGCAGCTCGACTGCAGCTCCAGATACTGGCGCACATGCTCCAGCTCCCTGGCCAGCGTCGTGATCTCCCGGCCGTTGTTGAGCCCCAGCTGGAACAGACGCGACAGCGACAGCACCATCTGCTGCGACGGCTCGATCTGCTTCAGCTTCAGCTTCCAGTAGATCGTGTTCAGGGTATTGTAGAGGAAGTGCGGGTCCATCTGGGCCGAGAGCGCCTTGATCTCGGCAGTGCGCTTATGCGTCTGCGCATCCGTCACCTCGTCGATCAGCACGACGATCTGCTCCAGCATCCGATTGAGGCGCAGGCCCACCTGCCCCAGCTCGTCGCCGCTGCCGCTCGCGAAGCGGGCGGTCAGATCGTTCTGCTCCACGCGCTTCATCACCTTCATCAGCCCTTGCAGCGGTTTCAGCAGATACCGCGCGAAGGCGCCCGAGACGAGCAGCGTGACGAGCAAGGCCGCCACCGCCACGCCGGCGATCAGCCATTTGACCACGACCAGATCCCGCAGCACGTCGGCCCGGGAACGAATCGTCGTCATCGTCCAGTCCGCGATGTTCAGGCGCGCATAATTGAGCAGGTAGGTTTCGCCGGATAGCTCGAAGGATTGACTGCCCTCCTCCAGGCGCATCATGCGCGGCAGATTTCCGTCCTCCACCGCCTTGCGGACGAGCGGCTGCTGCACGGGATAGACTGTCTCGCCGTCCGCATTCAGCAAGAAGCTAAATGCATCGTCGCCGGAGTTGCCCTGTACCAGCTGGCGAAAGCCGGCCTCGCGAATATTGACCACGATGTACACCCCGCTCACCGGCGTATCGAAAATCGGCTGCAGAATGAGCGAGATGACACGCTCCCCGCCGGAGAAGAGCTGGTCCTCGTGTCCGCCGACCCACATGTTCTTCTTCTCCCGCTCGATGCGCGCGTACAGGTCGGTATCCGCGAAGGCGATGCCGCGATTGCGATTCATCGACGAGGGATAGAATTCGCCGATCGGCGTCGATACGTAGATCGAGTGGATCAGCGGTTCGGCAATGCGCGCCTGCGAAAAAACATTGTCGAGGTCGTTGAGATGCTTGTAGTACCGGCTGTCCTCCGAGGCGACGACGTCGCGAAGCATATCGTAGAACGGCTGGCTGATCATGAACGTCATCATGATCAGCATCAGCTTGTTCAGCTTCTCGTCGACAATCTGGGCAGAGCGGGCCACCGTATCGCGCGTCAGCTTCAGCGCATTTTGCTCCAGCGTCACGGCCGATATGGTATACGACAACCCGCCGGTCATCAGGATCGAGAGCACGATGACGGACAAAAAGGCGATTTTGAGCTTATTGCCAAATGATTGTCTGCTAAAAGATTGCAAGCGCTTCACGCCTTCCGTTAGAATCTCGTGCTTCGATTATGGCACGCCCGATCGCTGGTTGACAATCAAGGCGAAACGAGCAAGCCGGCCTTTGGCAGCACAGCGTGTTTCGTTCCGCGACATCGAGCGCCTCCTGTTCTACATGGGAAACGTTGAACGCGCTCGATTTCAAGGCGAAACGAGCAAGCCGGCCTTTGGCAGCACAGCGTGTTTCGTTCCGCGACATCGAGCGCCTAGCGGTTGCCACAGCGGCTATTGTGCCCGAATAAGCAACATTTTCATTTTAACGGTTGCCACAGCGCCTATTTCATTAAATTCGGCCAAAAACAGGTATATTCCGTCAAATAAGCACTCCTGCAACCATTAGAATTCAAATTACCTGATTTTCTCTCTTTTAGGCTCGCTCACAACCGTTAGCGCCAGCCGCCTGTGGAACGCAGGGTGTTCAAAAACGATGCCGCCCCCGACAGCCATGGGACATGGCTGTCGGGGCGACGCCTTGCATTCACCTGTTACGGTACGAGCACCTTCGCATCATCGAACGCAACGTTTGCCGAAGTGGTACGGAAGCCGATCTTGCCGCTCGTCAGTTCCGATACCGGGTTGGTCCATTGCAGCTGCAGCCCGCCGTCGACATAGCCCTTGATCGTGTCGCCCTCGACCTGCGCCTTGAGCGTATACCACTGGCTCGCGTTCACGGTGAACGGCGTGCTGGATACCAGTGTGAATTCGCTGCCCGCCGCCTTGTACAGCTCCAGCTTTTGATTCGAGCCGTTGACGCGGAACATGTAGTAGTGTGTCGCATCCTGCATCCGGAAGGTCAGGCCCGCATTGGCATTGGTGATCGGCAATTTGACCCTGGCCTCGTAGGCGTAATCGGTCCAGGCGCTGCCTGCGGTGATGAGGCCGGTCGTCGACGCCGTCTGCTTCAGCACCTTGGAGCCGTCTGTCGCCACACTCCAGGAGCCGGAGAGCGAGGTCCATCCCGCCGTATTCCCATCCTCGAAGTCGTCGCTGAACTGCACGACCGTCGGGTCCGGGCTCGTGGACGGCTCGTCCACGTCCGTGACCTGGATCGTGAACGTCTTGTATGCATACGCCCCGCCCGAATCGATGCTCCTGACCCGGATGGTGTAGCTGCTCTTGGTCTCGTAATCCGGCGTGGTCGTCAGCACCAGACGATCGCCGTCGATCGTGAAGCTGCCGTTGTCCGTGCCTCCCGCTCCCGGGATGAGCATATAGGCAAAGGGCGCGCCCGTGTCGGGGTCGACGGCGGAGAAGGTGCCGACCACACCGCCTGCCGTCGTGTTCTCAGCTACGCTGGTGTGCGAGAGCGTCGTGTCCACAGGCGGCGGATTCAGCGTAGCCACCTTCGCATCGTCGAAATGCACGCCCGCCGAGGTCGTGCGCAAGCCGACGCCGCCCGCTGTCAGTTCCGTGACCGGGTTGGTCCATTCCGTTTTCAGATCGCCGTTCACATACCCTTGAATCGTGTTGCCCCGGACGACCGCCTTCAGGGTATAATGCTGCTTCTCAATGGCGGTGAACGGCGTGTCCGCCACCATCGTGAGCTGGCCGTTCACGGCTTTGAACAGCTCCAGCTTTTGATTGGCCGCATTGATGCGGTACATGTAATAATGATTGGCGTCCTGCACCCGGAAGACAATACCTGCATTGGCATTGGTGTACGGCATGCGCACGCTTGCTTGGTAGGCGTAGTCCGTCCAGGCGCCCCCGCTATTCGCGGTGATCAAGGACGTGGTCGTCTGGCTGCCGCTGGAGAGCAGCTTGTTCGTCCCGACCGTCGGCACATACCAGCCGCCCGATACCGTCGTCCATCCCGACGTGTTGCCGTCTTCGAAGTCGTCGCTGAAGAGCGGCGGCGCGGAATTGGCGAAGACGATGCCGCTCACATTATTGTTGGTCGTAATCTTCATGTCGCTCAGGCTCGTCGCCAGCTCGCCCTTCACATACACATCGGAGAATACGACATTGCGCACCATGCTCCCCTTGACTTCATTCCCGCCGAGCCTGGAGTTCTGAGCGCCCAGCTCGCGAATATTGATATCCTTGATCAGGACGTCGCTCACGTCGCCGGAGGTGCTTGACGACACCCGCAGCCAGTAGTTGCCGAATTGGTTGATGCCGACGCGTTCGATATCGATGTTCTCGAACGTGACGCCCTGGGCGTAGCCTTCCTCTGGCAATGTGTTGTACTGGTAACCGTGGTCCACCAGCAGCGCGCGGGCGCTCTGGTACACGTACGAATTTTTGATGGTGACGCCGAGCTGCGGCTGGGCGACGCCCATGCCGATCTTGAAGGCCGCGCATCTCGTCCAGGCGAACGCGTCGTCGAAGACGACGTTCTCCAGATGCTCCAGCTCGCCCGGCCAGTCCTTGGACATCCCCGTCTGCAGCCAGGTTTTGGTCGAATACGTATCGTCGTCCGAGATCGCAATCGAGTGCTGGACCAGGACGTCCTGGCTTTCGTTGATGTCGATGACGTCATTCTCGATCTTGTACAGGTCCTGGAAGCCCTTGAGGTTGCGGATCGTCACATTGTCGGAGCGTACGACCATGAACGACCAGAATCCGGCATCCCGCAGGATCAAGCCGTCGAACGTGAAGTTCGAGGTAGCGAGCGGGACGAGCAGGTTGTTCAGGAAGCCCTCGTTTTTATTCGGGGCCGGCATTTTGCGCTCGCGCATCGCGATGCCTTTGCCGTCGATCGTCCCCCGGCCCCGGATCGTGATGTTGCTGGAGTCGATCGCCGTCCGGATGAAATACGTGCCGTCGGCATTGCGCGAGTCTTTGCGGAAGTCGATGACGTAATCCTCCCCTTTACCGGTGCCGACAATGACCGCGCCGCCGGCCAGGTAGAACGTCACGTTGCTTTTCAGCGTCAGGTTGCTGCTTTTGTACACGCCGGCCGGTACGAAGACGGTGCCGCCGCCGGCTTGATGCGCGTCGTCGATCGCCTGCTGAATCGCGCCGGAGGCCAGTGTAGCCCCCGTGCTGTCGGCATTGTACGGCGAGGCGCTCACGTTATAGATCCCCGCTCCAGAGGAGGCGGGAATATCGGTTTCCAGCGGATCGGCGGCGATGACGAGCTTTTTGCGCTGATCGTTGATTTTGACGATGACATAGGTGGATTCGGCCAGCTTGAACGTCAGCTTGTTGCCGCTCACCGTGCCCTCGATGTTTTTGGCCATCGGGCTGATCGAGAACGAGGTGATCGGCTCGTCCGCCGTCACTTCGATCTGGACCGTGCCGTCGAATGAGAATTGCGCATAGTCGTAATCGTCCTTGTACGCAATGACGGGAATCGTTTCATCGTCGGCCTTCAGCGTATAGGCGTCGGATGCGGTGTAGATGGAGGGCATCGGGTAATTCTGAATCGTGGCCGGCGCAGCGGCGATCTGCGCCGCCGGCGCCGCGTCGGCGCCGCCCGGCTCGCTCTCCTCGGCCCAGGCAGCCGGCATACACACGGCGAGTATCAGAGCCAGCATGACCGACACAGCACTTGTTTTTTTCGCAAAAATACGCATAAATACCTCCTTCTTAAATAGAAATCGGAAACGCAATTCGGATACGGCAGCGTGACTTCTACTAAAATTCCGGAAAGCGCTAACATGAATAAAGACCAGTCGTCGTGGATTCCCCCTCCCCTTTCCTTCCCGCGATTCATTCGCGGTTCCCCTGCATTATACCGCTTGTCCACGCAAAAAAGAGTGGGGCGGGCCCACTCTCAAGGGATACATTTTTACGTTCGTGCAGGATTCGGCTGCGCAGGATTGGCCAATGCCATCATTCGGTCGGGCATGGGCTTAGCGCGACCCTGGGGGCAAGGTCGATCTCGAAGGCCCGTCCCCACGGGAACCCCGGGTTCGCCGCCGGGAGAATCGCGCTGTCGTAGACGGACAAGGACCAGCAAACGCCGCGAATGCGGCGGATGGCGCATGCCGGACGCTCGCCGCCCAGGAAGGCCGGCTGATTGCGCAGCGTCTCTGTATGCGCCTGCATCCGCTCGCGCAGTAAAGCTACCGCCGCATCGTAATCGGCCGGCGTATTGAACAGCCGCATTTGCTGATCGGCCGTTACGTTGGTATACGGTGTGCGGCTGCGGGAAAATTCGCGAATGTCGGCGATGGCGACAGCCTTGTAATAATAGTCCTCCAGGAACCGCTTGAACAGCAGCGAGCCGTGCGCATCCATGGCGGCGTCCAGTTCCTTCGGCTTATGCAGCACTGTCAGTCCGGCATACCGCGCCTCTCCCATGCCCAGGGCAATCCCGATCTTGTTGCCGGCGGTATTCCAGGCGCTGTAGCCAAGCAATCGCCCGGTCCAGGGACTGGCGAGCAGAGCCGCCGTGATGTCGGGATGGGCGGTCGGGCCGGTGAAGTCGAGGACGATGCTCGCCTGCTGCGCCGCACCGTTGGTCGCCAGCCGATCCATCGCGGCGGCGATCGGCTCGGGTGCCGTGATCGCGACGATATCGATGGCACCGGGCTCGCCCTCCTCCGGCAGCGGATGCCACCCGGCAGCGTGATGGTCCGGCTCCCCGTCAAGCTCGTTCATTCGCGTAGCATGCTCGCCCGGCGCCGGCCGCAGGCGACGGCTGCCGATGAGCCCGCCGTAGACGAGCATATCGACGGCGAGCACATAGCCGTCCGCGCGGGCGGCGTGCTGCTGGAGAAATCGCCGGATCCGCTCCGGCTTGCCGTAGACCGGATCGCTGGTGCCGGTGACCAGCGTACCCTCGGCGTACACCCGCGTATCCAGCTGATTGGCGATATCGTCAGCCAGCGGGACGTACACCTCAAGACCTGCCGTGCGGCCGAGGGCCACGACGTCGTCCAGGTTGACGGGGCGGTCGTCGAGCGGTACGTAGAGCACTTTTTTCATGATCCATTCCTCCTCGGGTGCGCGATTGTCCTCCCTTCTTAGTAACCCGTATGCAGGGGCGCAACCCAGATTCTGGGGGGATGATTACTTGGCTAGAGCAGGGTCCAAGCCTGATCCAGCTTCGCCAGGAAGATCGCGATGCTCTCGTCCTCGCTCTTGCCCGGATACGGCCGCATCTCCAGCGTGACAGTCTCGCGTTTGCCTTCGGCCAAATAGCCGATCGTAAACAACGCTTGCAGAAAATCGGCCGCTTCCCGGACATCGTGCGCACCGCCGGGGTAGCCCCATGGCGGGTGCATATCCCCGTACAGCGGGTCGTCCGGGTCGGATTGGACGCAGCTACCCAGATGGATGTGGCGAATATACGGGGCAAGCGTCGCGGCGGCGTGCTCGAACGATTCGCCCATCAGCGGCACATGGCCCATGTCCAGCAAAATCCCGATATTGCCGCAGCCGCTGGCGCGAACTTGCTCCACCACCCGCCTGGCCTCCTCGCTCGGACCGATGAGCAGATTTTTCCCGATGCCCCGGTCGAAGGGCTCGATCAATAGCTCCAGCTCCTCGCCCGCATACCGGCACGCCTGCGCCAGGTACTCGACAAAATATGCCGCCTGGCGCTCTCGATGCGCGGGTCCGGGATCGATGCCGCTGGCGACGACCGCCTTGCGCGCCTTCAACCGGCGGGCCCGATCCAGGTGAACCTTCAGCTCGGCCAGCGTATGCCGGCGGACCGCCTCTTCCTCGCTGTGCGGATTCAGCTCGTCCCCGAGCATGAGCGGACAATTGTACACCGCTTCCTTGCCGCTTGCCCGCAGCTCGTCGACGATGAATTGCTCCGCCGCGCCGCCTTCCATGATGAACAGGTCAACCACTTCGAACGCTTCTTGCCGCACCAATCCGGGGAAGCTGTCCCGATGCGCCTGACTCGATTCGAAGGATGCCGGATACAGCAGATGATGGTTGATGCCCAGCTTCATATAATTTCGCCAATGGGCCTTCATGCCTTCTCCCCCTCTCCCAACGCCTTTTCGGCCACTCTGGCATTTTTTCACCTCAGGTTTACGCTTTGGCGTGCAAATACTTGGCCCACGCCTCCGTCACCGTCTCGCCGGTCAGCAAGAGCCGATCGGGCCCGCGGAACGAAGCACCGAGACGCCCCTGCAGCCGGGTCAGCAGCTCGCCGGCGGCAAAGGTCAGCTCCAGCTCGATCGGGCCCGGCAAGCGGTACGGCTCGAGCCGCGCGGCTGCCGAGCGGCTGCGGCGCGCCGCATCGGCGAGTAGCGCACGCGTACGGGCCGGGGGCAGGCATGCCGCGGCCGTATCGCCTAGCGACATCTTGACACTGGCGGTGACAGTGCCGGGCAAGAGCGCCTCCGCTTCCGCGCAGCCTTCGGAATCGCCGGTGACCAGCACGAGCGGCACGCCGGCCTCCCCGGCCATCAGCGCTTCCAGACCGATCTCGCCGACATGCACCGATGCATCTGCGCCACGTACGATAATCGACTGGATGTCATGCTCATAGTTGTGGTGGAGCAGCGCGCCCGGCATGCCCGCTCTGGCATGCAGACCGAGCAAGATCATGCCGTCGAAGCTGTCGTCGAGGAAGGTCTTGTTCGCCGCGCCGTAGTGCGGCTTGCCGCAGATCGCCGTCACGCGCGGGTCCAGCGCCTGCAGCTCGATATTGGTGCCGTCGAAATGAATGTCGTACAGCCAGACCTCGTCTTCCTCCGCTTGCAACAAGCCCTCAAGCACGGCGAGCAGGTCGTGCATCATCATCGACCGCCCGAATGCGTAATCCGCCGCGCCCGGCACGACCTGGCTCATCTTGACGACGCCGGTGACGCCCTCCATGTCCACGCGTATCATCCACTTCATCGCTGCACCGCGCCTTGATGGAGCGCACGCTCCGCCCGGTAGTTGCCCACGCACTCGGCGATGGCCAGCGGCCGGTCGTAGATGCGGAGCTGCGCGATCAATGCCAGCTGCGCCTGCTCGGCGCCGTTCACATCGCTCAGGTAAGGGGAGAAGCGCCCCCAGCCGAACTGACGCGCTGCGCCGCCGTCATGCAGGACGCCGTTCACCACGAAAGCAATGATGGCGGGCCCGCCGTCCACCACGACCGCGATATGGTGGATGCCGTCTTCGCGCGGATCGAGCCGATCGGACGCCCATGCGGCAAGCGTCTTGCCGTCCGAGAGCTCGATTCGCACCGTGCCTTGCTTCGTCAGCGCCAGACGGATGCCCCGTCCGTCCGGCGCGAGGCCTCCGAGCAGCATCTGTTCCCCCTGCGGCGCTGCGTCATCGGCGCGCACCCACATCTCGAGCGTGAAGCCGCCGCCCTCTCGCAGCGTGGGCAGACGCGGCATCGTCGCCGCCGCGCCGCCGGACGCATCGCTCCAATCCAGGACGAGGCCCTCAGCAGCACGGGTGCCGTGCGCCTGCTCGACCTGCTCCCACATCCGCTCCAGGAGGGTCCACTCGACCGGGTGCACGCGGGCGATCGTCTTCTGCGTCTCGGACAGGAACAGCCGGCCCCGATCCTCGATGAAGTCCGGGTAGCTCATGCGGGTATCCGGGTCGTCGTCATACAGCACGATCTCGGGCTGCGACCAGTAGAGAGCGCCGTCGCGCTCCACGCCTCCGGCCAGCCAGACGGGATTGCGGTCCCGGTACGCAGAGGCCGGGTCCGCGGTGCGATCCGTGCCATGATTGTGGAACCACAGCACGTACTTGCCACTGGCGAGCTTGCGCACGAAGTTGGCGGCGCGCGGATGCTTGATCCGGCGGCCGCCCGGCGCGTACTCGGCGTGCCGGGGCGGCGTCCACGTGCGGCCGTCGTCGCGGCTGTAGGCGTGGCAATTGTAGCCCTCCACCGTGCGGTAGGTGCAATACAAGTCGCCGCTGTCCAGACTTACCAGATTGTGCTCGTCGGCCACCAGGCTGTGCGGCGCGCGCAGGCCGGTCGTGCCCTCGGGCAGCGTCTCCCAGCGAAGCTGCGCCGGGTCGTCCTCCGTCAGCAGATTGTCGCTGCAGACGAAGCAGCCCTCCGACGTCTCCATGAAGCCTGCGCCGAATCGCCCGACCTTCGCCAGCCCGATGTACACGGAATGCTTGTGCACGATCGGCTTGCACACGCTCCAGAAGAAGCGCACCCGCCCGTCGTACGGATTGGCCAGATCGATCTCGAAGGCGCGCACCGGGATGCGGTAGCGCTGCTCCGACCAGCTCAGTCCGCCATCATCCGAATATTTAAAAGCAAAGTCCCCGAGCGTATCGACTCGCCGCCCCTGCGTGCCGTCGGCATGTCGGACGCTGCGCAGATTCGCACTGTTGTACGTATAGAAGGCGTAGACTCGCCCGCTTGGCGCCAGGAACGGCGTCACCCACGACGCCTCCGGGCCGTCTGCCGGCTCGATGTCGACCAGTTCGGACCAGGTCCGTCCCTGGTCCTTGCTGATCGTGGAGACGGTATGCTGCCCGCTCTGGCCCTCGACGCCTTGGCCGGTGGTCATGACGCACAGCCAGTGGCCGTCCTTCGTGACCACGATATAGGGCTGGTCGCAATAATGCTCGCTCGGCAGCGCATACCCATATTTGATATTCCGCCAGTCTTTCACGTTTCCACCTTCTCTCCTTAGAAGTGTGGCAAAAAAGGGGCCCGCCATGCCCGAAATGCATTTCCGACCGCCGTTCCTCCACGATTCCTTGAATTTAACCCTCTCAGAGGAAGGAATCGAGGAGCAAGATGGCGGGCGCTCAAACGTTCTGCAAGAACGTACTTCGAAAGCATACGCTTTTCTCCAACGCATTTTCGGCCATTCTGGCCCATTTTCAGCACACTTTTATAACTTGCCGTTCATTAGTTCGAGCAATTCGTCCACGCGCAGGGCGTCGAAGCCTTGAATGAAGGCGTCCCATGCCGACATCGGCTTCTGGCCGAGAATGAACTTCGACACATTCTCGCTAATATACGTATCGAGGGCAGTCGTAATCTCCGAACGAAGCGTCTGTTCCTCCTTCGTGAAGTTCAGCAGCGGATCCGGATCCCGAAGGGTGCCGAGCTCGCTCAGCCGGTCGACCCGATCCGGCACGACCTTGGCCTGGGCTTCCTCGCCCGCCTTGTACTTGAGCAAGCCAAACCGGTCGTACGCCGGCACGACGCCGGTGAGCCACCACGTGCCGTAGCCGTAGTCCTGCAGCCGCTTCATGCCGTCGGGGAAGGAGCCGTCCGCCTTCATCGTCCAGACGCTCTGCACCTGATCCAGCTTGTAGCCCGACGGCGTGCCCGCGTCACGGGTGAACGTCACGCCTTCGACGCCCAGCATCATGTGCTCGATTCCTTCGTCGCTGTACACGTAGTCCATCGCCCGGATGATGTCCTCGATGTGCTCGGAGTTTTTATTGATGACGACCGGCCCGCGGTAGCCGATGTTGTAATGCGGGTCCCTGGCCTGCTGGTACATGACGCCGTCGACCTCGAACGGGTAGATCGCCGCCACCTCGATATTCGGATCGCTCTGCGGGTTGAGCTCGAACATCCCCGTCTGCTCGCGCATCAACGGGAAGTCGCCGCTGGCGTAGCTCGCGAACAGCTCCTGATCGTTCATCGTCAGGAAGTTCGGATGCAGCAGCTTGTTCTCGTACATCCAGCGCTCGAATTCGACCCATGTCTTGTAGCGCTCCTCGTGCTCCGTCGGCGAGAAGACGTACCGGCCTTGCTCCGAATCATAGAGCGTGCCCTGCCCTACGCCGAAATACGGCAGCATCCTGGAGGCGTAGTAGCTGAAGCCGAGCCGGGAGGACGTAATGTAGTCGCCGGTCTGCCGCTGAAGCGCCAGCATCGCCTCCTTCAGATCGTCGAAGCTCTTGATGTCCTTGGCATCAAGCCCTTCCTTCTTGAGCAGATCGTTGCGGACGAGCCACAGCGTCGGCGCATAGTCGAAGTCCTGAACGAGCGGAAAGCCGTACATTTTGCCGTCTACCGGACTTCTCATCACCTCTTCGATCTCCGGGTATTTGTCCAGCCAGCGCTGGAGGTTCGGCAGCTTGCCGGCCTCGAGGTACTCATCCAGCGCGACGAACAGCTGCGGCCCGTAATCCTTGAAGGTCGTCGCATCCTGGAAGAACTTCATCATATCCGGCAAGTCGTTGGAGAACAGCACGACGTTCATGCGTTCCTTGAACGCATCGCGCGGCGGGCTGTTGACATTGAACTTGACGCCGGTCTTCTCCCCCCACTCCACGAACACCGGCAGCTCGGAGCTGATCGGCAGGCCGGGGTCCCAGCCCAGCAAGAAGTCGACGGTCGGCACTTCCTTGGCGGTCTCTGTCTGATTCCCGCCCGTCGCAGCAGCGTCCGAGCCGTTTTTGCCTGTCGCGTTATTCCCGTTGCCGCCGCTCTCGGAGGAGCAGGCGACCACGAGCAGGAGCGCCGCGCACAGGATGACACTGAGCCCGCTGCGGATTGCAGGGGCGAATAGCTTGAATTTCATTTTGTTAACCCTCCCATATTTAGTTGAAGCGCTATCCTTTCACCGAGCCGACCAGGATGCCCTTGACGAAGTAGCGCTGGACGAACGGGTAGATCAGGACAATCGGACCGATGGTCACGAATACCGTCGCCATCCGGATGCTCGTCGTGCGGCCCGCGTCCGCGATCGGGTCCATCACCAGACTGTTGGCCGAATTGATCGCCTCGGACGACAGCACCTCGTTGGCGACGAGCACCCTGCGCAAAATAATCGTGAGCGGATGCATCTCCGGCGAGGTCAGATACAGCAGCGGGGCGAAAAACGCGTTCCAGAATCCGACGGAGGCGAACAAGGTGAGCGTCGCCAGGATCGGACCCGACAGCGGGATCACGATCTGGAACAAGATGCGCCAGTCGTTGGCCCCGTCCATGTAGGCCGATTCGAACAGCTCTCTGGGCAGCGACTGGAAGTTCGTCCGCAAAATGATGATGTTCCAAAACCCGAACACCGCCGGCAGCGTCACCGCCCAGATCGTATCCAGCATCCCCAACCCCCGAATGAGCATGAAGGTCGGGATCATGCCCCCGCTGAAAAACATCGTGATCGTGAACAGGATCGTAATCGCCTTGCGCGAGCCGAAGCGCTGCAGCGCGAGCGGATAGGCGGTCAGACAGGCGACGACGATCACCATGAACGTGCCGACCACGGTGTAGCGAATGCTGTTCCAGTAGGCGTTGACAATTTGGTTTTCCTGAAGCACCGCCATGTACGATTTGAAGTTGACGCCCTGCGGAATGAGCGCGACTTCCTTCATCCCGACCTTGAACGGATCGCTGACCGACAGCACGAACATGTACCAGAACGGCAGCACGATCATCAGGCACAGGAGCAGCACGAGGGTAAAATTAACCGTGTCGAACACTTTATTGCCAAAGCCCGTTGTTTTCATTGTCTGTCACCTACCATAACGAGTTCTGCTTCGTCATCCGGGCAATCCGGTTCGCTGCGTACAAGATCATGAACGACGTGACGCTGTTGAGCAGGCCGACCGCCGTAGCGAAGCCGAAGTTGCGATCGACGATGCCGCGCCGATAGACGAAGGTCTGGATCACATCGCCCGTCTCGTAGATCGCCGGATTGGCCATCAGGTACACCTTCTCGAACCCGACATTGATGACATCGCTCGCATTGAGGATGAGCAGGATGACAATCGTCGGCATGATGCCGGGGATGCTGATGTGCCAGATGCGCTGAAAGCGGTTCGCCCCGTCCATGTAGCTCGCCTCGTACAGCTCGGGGTCGATCCCCGTAAGCGCGGCCAGATAGAGGATCGAGCCCCATCCCACGCCCTGCCACACTCCGCTCGTCACATACAGCGTCCGGAAATACTCCGCCTGATTAAAGAAATAAATCTGCTCCAGGCCAAGCGACACCAGCATCGTGTTGACGATCCCGTCCGGTCCGAGCAGCTGCACCATCATCCCGACGATGACGACGATCGCGATGAAATGCGGCAGGTAGCTGATCGACTGGAAAATCCGCTTCCAGCGCTGATTGGTAAATTCATTGAGCATCAGCGCCAAAATAATCGGCGGCAAGGTGCCGAACAGCAGCGAATAAAAGCCAAGCAGCAGCGTGTTGCGTATGATCCGCACCGAATACGGATCATTGAAAAACGAAGCGAAATGCTTGAATCCGACCCACGGGCTATCCTGAAATCCGAGAATCAGATCGTACTGCTTGAACGCCATCACAATGCCGTACAGCGGTACATAATGAAACGTGATAAACCCGATGAAGGCCGGAAGAATCATCAGATACAAATGCTTGTTCAGCCGGTACTCCTTCGTCAGACTGTGTGGCCATCCGCGGCGCATGAGCTCTCCTCCCCTATGTCGCAAGCTTGCTACAACCTACTGTATCAAGAAAGCGCTTCATTCGGAATCGACAAATCAAAGCCGCGGATGGACAATGCAAAGCTGCTACGCTTGCGGCTCGCCGTCGGCAGCGTCAAGCCGGATGCTCAGGTTGTTCCATTGCGCCAGCGTATCCACCCCGGATGTGCTGCCGCCCATATGCACCTTCTTGAGCTGGGAGACGGTCTCGCGGAAATTGCCCTGGGTGACGACCTGCTGCCCGTCCAGCCACAGATCCAGCTTGCGCGTCACCGGATCGACCACCATCTCGACCTCCACCCACTGGCCGCTGACAGCCGGGGCGACGGTGACTCGCTGGTTGCCGTCCAGGTACCAGAATCCGTCGTCGTCGACCAGCAAGGAGACCGCGTTCTGGCCGGAGGCATTCTGCACATACATGACGATCGCGCCGCCGCTCGCCGGGTCGTCCCCGAGGTCGACGCGAAAATCGAAGGCGATGCGCACCGCCTCGCTGACCGCCTCGAACTCGGCAGTCGCCGACGGGAAGCCGCCCAATATGTTGTCGTAAATCTCCAGACTCTGATCGGTCTCGGTCGGAATCGGCGCGATCCGGACATAGGAGCCGCCCCCCGTCAGTCGCTGGATCGTCCAGCCGGGCGGCGTGTCCAGCTCGCCGTAGCTGTCGAAGCTCTCTTCCAGCAGCGAAGCGGGCGGCGGGATCACGCTAAGCGTCACCGAATCGGTCCAGGCCGTCGCGCCTTCATATACGCTCGCCGTCACGGTCGCGACGCCCGGACCGACCCCGAGCAAGCGACCCTGCCCGTCGACGGCCGCAATCGACGTGTCGCTGCTCGACCACATGATCGCCTCGCGCGAGATGTCGCGCTGCACCGCCCCTTGCGCGCCGTAGACGGAGGCGGTCACCCGCAGCGCCGCCGTGTCGCCCACCTTCAGGCTGGAGATGGGCGCTTCCAGCTCGATGCCCGTCACCGCGCCGCCCCACTGCACGTCCCCGAGCACGAGCGCGGCATCGGCGAACACCGACGCATGCAGCGCCTCCGGGTCATCGGAGCGGACGAACAAGCCGGCCAGAGCCGGTTCGAAGGCCTGCGGGACCGTCGCCAACGGGCTGCCCCAGTTCTCCCCGTCCTCCGACACCCGGACAGCGATCCCGGCCGAGGTCCGCTCCAGGCGCAGATAATCGCCCGTCCACAGGGCGTCGAGCGGCATGCGCTGCACCGCTTCGTTGTCCGCCTCCCGCCAGATGAGCGACAGCCCGTCATCGCCGACCGCCGCCGCGACAAAGGCGGCATTCGAGGCCGGCGTCGCGCGCAGCATGAGTCCGCTCGCGCCTGTCGAGGCCGCGAGCGCATCCGGTGACACCTCCGCCGAGAAGGAGAAGGCCTGCAGCGGCGTCGCGGGGACAGTGCGGTAGACGTAGCTGACCTGATCCATCTCCCCGCCGTCGCCATAGGTGCGCAGTCCAAAGCCCGCCCCCGCGGCGGATACCCGGATCGCATCGCCGCTCATCTCCGCCAGGCCGGCCGCCGCGGGGTTGCCGAGCCGGACGCCCGACCACGGCAGATCCAGCTCGAAGCCGGTGGCCGCGGACGGCTGCTCCTCGCCGATGTAGACGATCGCCCATTCCTCCACAGCCGGGAGGATCAGCTCCACCTGCCCGCTGCCCGCGGCCTGCGGCACGAGCCGCAGCGGATCATGACCGGGCCGGTACAAGGCGACATGCCTGCCGGTCGCCCAGGCGCTGTCCACGAGCAGGCTGACCGCACCGTCTGCCTGCTGCAGCGGCGAGCGATTGAGCACATGAATGACCGCGTCGCCCCCGGACGCCTCGTCGGCACGCAGTGCGGCATAGACGTGCTCGGGGCCGTCGACCGCCACCTCGCTGCGCGCCGCCAGCCAGGTCGCATCCACGGCCAGCGGCGAGACGAGCGGCACGCCGCTGGCCGTGACCGCCTGCTGGTCCGCGGTGGCGAAGGCGGAGAGCGGTGTCAGCTCGATGAGCGACGTCAAGCCGTCCAGCTGCCCCGCATCCAGCGCGTACACAGGGTGCTCGTCATTGGCCACCACCACGCGGAACGGCACGCCCTCCTCGAACAGGCGCATGGCCAGCGCGCTGTAGGCCGATGTATTCATATCCGACCAGTTCAGCAGGATTCCGGTGCTCGCCGGCACCTCCTTGCCGTCGAACAGGAACGGGTATTGCCGAATGAAGTGGAACAGATCGCCGTATTGGTCGACCGTCCCGAAGTATCGGGTCGTGCCCTCCATCCAGATATCCCACGGCACGAGGAAATATTGCCCCATCGCATACGCCGCGGCGATCGCCTGCCGGATCGTCTCCGTATGCACCGGGTACGGCGAGAGGATATGCGGCTTGCCGAGCCCGGTCGCCAGCGCGCCGTTCGCCACGATATTGTCCAGGATCAACGTGCCTTCATGGTGCTCGCCCATCCCGTAGTCGAACAGATCATGCAGGAAATGAGTCGACGCGACCGCGTTGCGGATAAACGAGGCGTTGTTGGAAAATTCAAGCGCCTCCTCCGCATAGTCCTCCAAGGCCGCTTGCAGATTGACGTGAAAAGCTCGCGTGCTCGCATCAAGGAACTGCTTGAATACCGCATCCAGCGCGATCCCGCCGCGCAAGCTCACATAATCGCTGTTCGTCTCGATGTCGTACGCGTCTTCCAGATACGTCTTATAGGCAAAGGTCTCAATGTCGGCGATCCCGAAGGCGCTGTTCAGCTCCGTCGCGGTATAGTGCTGCTCCAGATAATCCTTGAATTGAAGCAGCGTGCTCGGATTGAAATCGCCGCCCCAGGCGTACGCCTGAACCGAGCCGCGCCAATCGTCGAACTGAAACGACCGCACGCCCGCATCGACGGCAGCCTTGCCCGCTTCCAGCACGAGATTGAAGTAGACGGGGTCGTTCATGCTGCCCCAGGTGGCGCCCCACGTCATCCACGGCGCCGCGACCGCGGTCCCGTCGAAGTCGAGGGCCCGTCCGCCGGTACCATGATTCATATTGAGCCCGCCTTGCATGCCGACGCCCAGGCTGAAGATTTTGTGAATGCTCGCTTCATCCGTAATGTACGCCCACTTGTTGCCGGTGGCCATGAAGCGCTTGAGCACATCGAGGGTGCCGAGCTGGCCGTCCTGGCCATCCTGACGGAACCAGCGCGAGGACAGGAAGACGCTCGAATAGCGGTCGAACGAGCGCGACTCGCTTCCTGCGGGCGGCGGCGTCACGATCGGAGCAGGCACGACGGATTGCGGCAGCCCGCCGCTGTACAAGGCGATGTCGTCCATATTCGCGATGCGAACCCAGTTCGCGTCGTCTCCGTAATACGCCCCCATGATCCGAAGATTCGACAGGCTCGTCACGCTGTCATGCCGAAAGGGTATATCGGCCGCAACCGCCGCCCCGTCGACATAGAGCGCGAAGGTCTGCGCAGCGACATCGGCCGCGATGGCCAGCTCGAACCACTCGCCGGCCGTCATGCCCTGGACAAGGGTCTGCGACGTGGTCACGCCGCTCACCGTCCGATGCGACACGATGCGCGTCGGCGAGAGGATGAGCGAGATGCCGGGCTGATTGGACCCGTCCGCGACATAGAGCAGGATGTTCGCCTTGCCCGCCGTGGCGCCGGACGGGAGCTGCAGCCTCGCGTGGAGGCCGAGCTTCCCGGTCTCGGGCGCGAAGCTTTTTTGGATTCCCTGCGTCGATTGCTTGCTGGCATCGTAGATCTGCAGGTAGCGATTGCCGGAGAGCGCCTCCTTCACCTGGACATACGAGTCTCCCGTGGCGTTGTGCGGCCATGCGGCCGGCGAGCTACCCGGCGCATACGCCTCGAATTCGTCCCGGACCAGCTCGACCGGCGCCGCGCCGGCGCGATCCGGGTTCGTCATCCCCACCCCCACCAGCATCAGCAGGATCATGACAACCGCCCCTCTGAAATGAACTGCGACCATTTTTCAATTCCTCCTCGATTGATTTGATGTAAGCCCTTACATGTCTGAAGCACGATTAGTATAGCAATCCGCTTCTGCGCAAGAGAATGGATCAATCGAAGAAGGAGATGGACCGATCACTCCTCTGCCCCGGCCCTAGCCAGGCCGCTACCGTGCGGCCATTCGGCTCTGGTGCTCCGTCGGCGACACCCCGGTCACCTTTTTGAACACCCGGCTGAAATAGTACGGATCGGCATAGCCGACCGACTCGGACACTTGCTTGAGCAGCAGCTCCGGCTGCCGGCTCATCGTTTCGATCGCCTGGCGGATGCGCCAGTGCGTCAAATATTCGCCCGGGGTCATGCCTTTCTCGCGCTTGAACATCGCGCTCGCATAATTCGGCACGAAGCCGAACTGCGCCGCCAGCTCCTCGAGTGTGATCGGCTGCTTGTAATTGGCTTGGAGATAAGCCTCCATTTGGTTGACCACGTTTTTCGTATGGGCCGAGCCCTGCCTTGCTTGCGCATCGCTCGACTCGCCGCAGCACCATTCCTCGAAACGCCGCTTCACCTGATCGCGCTCGCGCTCCCGCCAGCGCTGCTCGACCCGATGCAAGGTCCGCTCCAGATCGGGGATGCGAACCGGCTTGAGCAGATAGTCGTCGGTGCGCAGACGAATGGCCGATTGCGTGTACGCAAAATCCGGGTAGGAGCTTAAGATGATCGTAATTAACCCCGGTTGAAGACGCTTCGCCTCCTCAATCAACTGCAGTCCGTCCATCATCGGCATCCGAATATCGGTCATGAGCACATCCGGCTTCTTCGCCTGCAATTGGACCAGGGCCTCGGCCCCGTCGTACGCTTCGCCCACGACGGTGAACCGGCTGTCCACCGTCTCCACCAAGCTGCGCAAGGCGCGGCAAAACGGCAGTTCGTCATCCACTACAAGTACACTAGGCAACCGTATCCCCTCCGATCTGATTCAGATTCACTTGTCTAAAAATCAGCCTCACCCGCGCGCCGCCCGATGCCCCGTTCTCCAGGACACAGTGGAACTGCATGCCGTACGCCATGCGCAGCCGATTCCAAGTATTGCGCAATCCCGCTCCGCCATCGGGCGAATCCAAGGGCGGCCGGTCCTCGTCGAACAGCAGCGCGGCCTGCCATTGCTCGAGCGCGGACGCGGAGAATCCGACGCCGTTGTCCTCGATCTCCAGGAAGAGATCGCGGTCTGCATAGTAGGCGCGAATGCGGACGATGAACGGATAGCAGTTATGCTGGAAGCCGTGCTTGAAGCAGTTCTCGATGAACGGCTGCAGCGTAATTTTCGGCAAGCGCAGCGTCTCCGTCCCCGGCTCCGCTTCAATAGAGTACTGCAGATGCGTCTCGTAGCGTATTTTCATGATTTCCAAATAATTGCGATTGTGCTCGAGCTCGTCCTTGAGCTGCGCCTGCTCGCCCCCCGAATACGTGGCATAGCGGAACATGTCGGCCAGCATCGAGGTCAGGTTCATCACGCTGCCGTTGCCGCTCTGGTAGCCGATCACCCCGATCAGCGACAGCGTATTATGGAGAAAGTGAGGATTGATCTGAGCCTGCAAGGCGGCATAATGCGCCTTGATCTCCCTGGCGTTCGCTTCGACGACCTGCGTCTTCGACTCCTCCAGCCGCGCCAGCATTTTTCGGAAGGAATAGTACAAGTGATGCACTTCGTCGTGCGTCTTTGTCATCGTGTATCCTTGCAGCAGGCGGTACACCTCGTCCTTCTGAATCGAATCCAGCGTCACCTCGTTCATCGTATCCCGGAGATGGCGCAGCGGCCTCAGCAGCTTCTTGGAGAAGACGTAGACATGCACGACCGACAGCACGACGAGCAGCAGGGCCAGCGTGAGGAATACCTGCTTCATCGGTTCGACATTCGCCCAGAACGAAGCTTCCGTCTGCACCAACAAAAAATGCCACCCCGAATACATCGCGGTGTTGTAGAGCATGATGGCGCGCGGCACCCCGTCTCCGCCGATCCAGGTATGGCCGCTGCGCGGGGCTTGCCCTTCTGCCGACAGGCTTAAAAATTGTCCGAGCGCTTCCTCGGGCAATGCCCCGCCCGGGGCGTAAACAAGGCTTCCGGTCTTATCGACGATCACCCATTGGAAGGCCCCGTCCGTCGGCCAGATGGTGGTGATCTTCCGTTCGATATAGCTGTACGGGATCTGGATCTCGACAATCGCGTACGGATCGGTGCCGATCTCCCGAATGACCGAAATGACGCGCTGTCCGTGATCGCCCCAAGGGTCCTCGTGCACCGGCCAGATGTCGCTGTAGACATTCGGATCTCTCAGATGCTCGAACCAGGGGAGCGTCCGGATCCGTTCGCGGACCTGTTGATTCTCGTAGTATGCCCCGACTCCGATGAAGGCGCCCGTCTTGCTGATCACCGATACCCGGTTGAACGTCATCGTGTCGACGCCGATAATATTGTTGATCTCCCGCTTCAGCCGCTCGGCCTGATCGCGATGCCGCTCAAAGTACAGCTCCGGCTCCGGCTCGAAGCGCAGGTAATAAAACGTATTTTCAATTTCATCATTATACTTGAGCTGCATCGCCAGGCGATCCACCGAATACAGCATGCTGTCGATATTCTGGGACATGCTGTTCATCTCGCGCCGATGCGCATCCAGCATCCAGCTCTCATGCTTGGCGCGCTGAAATAAATAAAAGAACGAAAAGGAAGCGGTTACAATAAGAATGATGATCAGGGAATAGACCACGATCAAACGCGTTTGCAGGCTGCCGCCTCTCCTCATGTTTCTCTCCCCCTTGCGTTCAATCAGTATAGACGTTGAGGCGGCTCTTGCCCATGGACGGAGCCCAGCGGATGATGGACGGATCCAAGGAGCCCGAACGATCCCTTTGCCGACTCCCATCTTCTATTCGACACTTCTATTCGACAGCTCTATTCGACAACGGCTGCACGATTCCTCCCAGAGGGCCGATGTCGGGCTGGTTTAGCCGCACGGAAAGGTGTACATACTAGATGTAATTGAATATAATAAAAGGAGATGAAACCCTTGTTTAAATTGGTTTTTCACGTGTAAAAGGCGGTGTAAAAATGACGTACACTTTTGCAAATAAGCACTTTGATTATTCAGAAGGCAGGCTGGTCTTTCACCCCAATCTAAACCCATTTGACTATGACATCAACCAGCTCATTCTGGAGGCCGAACGAAATATCGGGGCATTGGCAAGACTAGGCTTAAAAAACCATCCCCTGACCCCAACGATTTTACGCAACTCATTGGTGAGAACCGCACATTTCACGACTAAAATTGAGCAAAATAAACTGGAATTAAAAGAGGTCGTACAACTTTATCAACATTATAAAAGGAATCCGCTGACTATTAAACAAAAAGCACAAATCGAAGTTAAAAACGTCTTTGAAGCGTATGAGTATATTTATAGCTTATATCCAAACCGAGATATTTCAGATATGGATGAACCCGTTTTAAAAAATATACAGTCCATACTCATGAACGACTTGACCGGTTACCCGGAAGGCTATCGCACGATTCCAGTAGCGCTCCAGGATCACGATGGGCATGTCAGCTACCAGCCTCCTGCTTTTCATGAAGTTCCACAACTCATGCAGGCCTACTTCACTTGGCTTTACACAAGTGTAACCGGGTATCAAAATCCATACGAGACTTCACATGCAAATCATGATAAAAAGCTCCATCCGCTTCTTATTTCCGGCATAACGCATCATGTTATAGGCTACATCCATCCCTTTCCAGATGGCAATGGAAGAACGGCACGCGCATTTTCCACTTTGGTTGGTTTAATACACAGTGATCTTGCTACAATTAAGGATGCCTTTAGTGTAGAAGAATTTTTTGATAAACGAATAGAAGACTATTATGATACGCTAATGGCTGCCACGAAAGGCGACTTAAAGCCATTTGTCGTTTTTTATTTGGAATGCGTCAACGCATCGCTGACTAAGGTTCTTAAGGAGCTGCAACGTTACGATCGAATCAAGCATATTCGTGAATTGCTGGGGAAAGGACATGCAAAGACGATGTTTGAATTGATCAGCAGGATGGAGGACGGAGAGCGCTTCCACAGACAATTGTTTGACGATACCCTCGATGCCTCTTCTTCAAGCATTGCCAAGAATATGGCGAAACTTAAGGAGCTGGGGGTCATTCAGCCCGGCGACGCTCGGGGAGAATACATCGTTTGTATCGTGGACTAGCTGGGACGAGGTGCACAACGGGCCAACAAGGAGAACCGGTGCCAGCGTCCTTGGTGTGCGTACACAAGCGCCGCGTTGCGAGAGCAAATCGACTGTAACGGGCATGGGCGCCGCTTAGCGCCTTTTTTTAGCCTCCTTCCCCGTGTAACGGACATGGGGAACGCTTAGCGGGGGGCGCGGCCCGTTTACGTGGCGAAAAAGACCGCTAAGCGACCGTAGTGTCCGTTAGAACCGCGCGCGCATCCAATTTCGGCGCTAAGCGCCGCTGGTGTCCATTACAGTCCCAAAAAGCCTTCAAGCCCCCGGTTATGGGGGCTTGAAGGCCTTTTGGCTCTTGGTCTGGCTCGCTTTCACCGCAGCAGTGCAGCTTGAATCCCGGCTCAGTCTGGGTAAGGATCGAGGCTCCCCCGCTCCCGATTGGCCCAATAGTCGAAGCCGCTGAAGCCGTATTCGTTGCTACGGGTATCTCTTCGGAACGTCTCATCCGGTCGCGGGTCCCAGTCGATGAGTCCGCCCGGCGCGGTATCGCGCGGGAGCGAAAGCGGGCCTTCGCCGTTGCCGTTGACGGCGGATACGCAGTATTCATACACGACGTCGCCCCTGGCCGATGCGTCGTCCCCGGCCGCCGCATCCGTGTATGTTCGCTCGCCGCCCCGGTAGATCGGCTCCCAGCGCGCTGCGCCAGCCGGTCTGCGGTACAAGCAATACCGCTCGACCCCCAGCAGCATGCCCCAGGTCGCGCGAATGCCCGCGCCTTCGCGGGATAGCCGCAGCCCCTCCGGCGCCTCGGGTACATGCGCGGTCACGTACACCGGGTACGAGGCGCTCCAGGCGCCCGCTTGCTCCGCGCACAGAGCCCTGACACGAACATGCAGCTTGGTGCCATCTTCTAGTCCTTGAAGCGTGGTCACAATCCCCTGAAGGGATGCCGCGCTCTCCTGGATCGCCTCATGCGCCGCATCATCCCGGCTCTCCCAGCTCGCCTCCTCGTCCCGGCTGATCGCTACGTCATACCCGGTAGCACCTGGCACCACCGCCCAGCACACCTTCACTGCCCCCGCGGATACCTCTGTGCCCGTGATGATCGTCCTTGCCGGAGCGGGCGGGCGCTCGCTCCATTGCCAGGCGCACGCGCCCGCAGGCAGCAGGAAGCGAATGGCCGCTTCGCCCGTCGTCTCCCAGCTCGCCGGTTCCCCGCCGATCGTCAAGCAGGCGCCGGGCGCCGGACGTTGGGCGCCGGTCCAGCTCAGCTCCGCCTGACAAGGCCCGGCCAAGTGCGAGGCCCCGGTCAGGTCGCTATCGCGGATCACGAAGGAGACGCCCCCTGCACCTGCGCCATTGCCGGACGCGTCCGCGAGCGTCAGCTCCACGCCGCCCGCGCCGATGCGCGTCCCTCGGAACAGGGCCGCCTCCACGAGGCCCGACGCGTGCTCGCGCACGATCCCGGCATAGCCCCGGAAGCGCACGCTCTCCTCCCCCATGACGATCTCCGCGCTGTCGCGGAACACGTAGTCCGTCCTGCCGCTGAGCACGATCCGCGCCCCGTAAGGCGTCTCCTGGACCTCCGTCAGTTGCGGCTGCCATGTCGTGCGGTGGGTGACGACCGTCAGGAAGTCGCCGTAGCCGTCGTATACCTTGCCCCGCGCCCCGCCGGGATCGCGATGCCCATGGCTCTGCCCCTCTGCCGGCCCTCCCGGCGGCTTGTCGATCGGCAAGCCCGGTGTCGCAGCTACGCCGGCCGCGCCCGGCTTCAATTGATAAATATCGGGGAGCGGCCCGCTCTGGTGTCCGAACCAGGCGAAGCGCCCGAATACCCGCATATCCGCCACTTCGTCGTAGATGACGATATAGTCATTGCCCGACATCAGCACGCTGCGCGAACGGTACATCGGCTGTGCATAGGGCCCGGCGTTCACTTGCGCGAATTGGGCAAATCCAAAATCGTGAAGCGGCTCGGTCAGCTCATGTCGGCCGACGCTGCGGAACGCATGCCCGTCCAGCACGCCGAAGTTGCAGCTCCCCGCGACATCGCCCATATTGGCGTCGCCGACATCCTCGGGGCGATTGTAGCTATACCGCTTGCCGTCCGCATAATAATAGATCGTGCCGCAGCCTCCTTCTGCGGCTCGCCCCCAGCGGTAATTCGGCCCCTCGTCGAGCTGCTGCAGATGGACCGACATCTCACTCGGCGTATGCACCGCTGCTCGCAGGATGTAGCCATAGCCGGTATATTTGGCGGAGCGCAGCTCCGGCCTGGTGCCGCGATTGCCGGCATAGGCCGGCTCCAGCATTTGCCGCCAGACGCCTTGCTTCCCGTGCGACTCGAAGCCCGGCGCATCCTCCGGACTCAACGCCAGCAGCTCTTCGCCGAGCAGCGGCTCGTAGCGCATGATCAGCTCGCCCAGCACGCGCAGCTCATAGGGCGCGGCGATCGGATCGTAGAGCACACCCGAATGCGCCCCCTGCGGCGGATAGGTGCGGGCGCCGTCCACCGGCGCGCTCAGACTGTCTCTGAGCCAGCGCGCCAGGGCGAGCAGATTCGGATACAGCAGCACATTGTCCGCGCCGGACGTGCGGAGCATCCAGGCGGCGCGCAGCATCGGCTTCAGCGCCGCCCATACGTAGCAGCCGAGATTTTCCGTCCACCGCCCGCCTTGCGCCTCCCAACGGGCCACCGCCGGGCGCGTGTGGTACTTCAGATTCAGCGCCACCGCTCGCTCGAAGTCCTCCCGCCAGCGCCGCGCATGCGGATGATGGGGGAACAGCGCCGCCATGAAGCCCGGCACGGCCTTGATATCCATCAGGAAGTTCGGATGTCCTCCGAGCAGTGTGCGGGTCGGCATCACATTCTCGTCCTCCCGCACATACGCCATCAGCACGCTCGCCGCCTTCCAGCGGTCGAACTCCGCCGCCGTCATCGCCCCGGCCGCCAGATCGAACAGCGCCGCCCAGGACGAGAATTCCCGGCTCGATACGGGCGCGGTATGGAAGATGTGATGGAAGCCGTACGACAGCTTCCCGATCATCTCCCCCACATCGGACGGTTGCGGAGGGCCGTCGCGGTGGAAGTACCACCAGTCCAGCGAGGGCGGCAGCGCGCCTACTGCCAGCGCGCGCGGATAGGCTGCGCGATCCTCCTCCCACTCGAACACCCAGTCCTTGACCTTATTCAAGGGAAGCAGTGTATGCCAGAGCCAGAGCTCATCCACATAGGAGGGGATGCGCACCTCCTTGTCCGAGACGCCGCCCACGGTCTGGCGCGCGCGCTCTGCCTCCGGGTCCCAATCGTACAGCGCGAGCGCGGTCGCCCGCGATCCCTGCACGAGCGGGTAGGTCCAGACCAGACGGCGCCCGGCATCGTCCCCCGGCTCCCGCCGGTAATAGAAGCGCAGCGCCATCGCTTCCGGCGAGCGCCACAAGGCGTATGCCCCATCGTCCCAGCGCAGCGTGTCCAGGGCAAATACACCTGCTCCGAGCCGCAGCTCCGGGTCGACGAACGAGGCCGTCTTGGCGCCGTGCCAGGAGATCCAGCTGTCGAAGGGCAGCACCGAGAAGGGCAGACGTCCGTCCGCTTCCGCGTATCGGTCGATGCGCTCCTCGCCGCGGTATCTCGTGAAGCGCCGGTGCGGCGCCCATCCCGACCAGTCCAGCTCCAGCCGGGCCTCCTCCTTCGGCGCAAAACCAGCCATCGCCTCGTCCATCTCCACAAAATCCATGCCTGTCGTCAAACGAAGCGTCAGGCGATAGGTGCGCTCGCCCTCGAAGCGGTAGTGCAGCACATGCTCCTGATAGATCGGACCCGCGGCGATGCACACCCGCTCCACGTCCAGGAGTCGGGCATTCACGACCAAGCGGGCGGCAGCCAGGCTGCGGCCGGCCGGTGTGCCGAGCTCGAAGACGGACAGCCCGTCCCCTTCCAGCCACCGCAGACACAGCTTGCCGTTGGTCAAGACCTCCGCAGGCGCAGCGGCTGCGCCATCCTCCAGCGGCGAAGCGACGAGGCCGTCTTGCAAGCCCGGAGCCGTCTCGTTCCGAGCCAGAGACCCGTCCTCATCGTGCACCCGTCCATCCTCCTGCGCCAGTCCATCCCCGCGTCCCGGATTGTCCTCGGCCGGACTGGCCGTATAGTGCAAGGTATAGCGATACGCCGCGCCGGGCGGCAGACTCGTGATCCAGCAGACCGCCGCTTGCCGCACGAACGCCCCCTCCAATTGGACGGCCTCCAGTTGAAACGGCACCGCCCGCTCCTCCTGATCGGTCAACCGCAAGGCGTCCCGATGCGCTTCGCCCGGTCCGAGCGCGATCTCGTACCGTACCATGGAGGAAGGCCAGCTGTAATTGGCATGCTTCACGTGATCCTTGATGACAAACGTCAACGTCCCCATAGTGCCTCCTCTTACATCTGGAATGGAGAACAGCATCCCGTGCGCCCCATACGCAGGACGAACAGGATGCCGCACTCACTGTTTTGACGCTTCTAAAGGCTACTGCAGGCTGTCGTAAAGGGCTTGCCCTTCTTCGCGCAGCTGCTCGCCGCCCATCTCGTTCCACTGCTGAACGAAGCTATCGAAATAATCGACTGGCTGATCGCCGCGGATGATTTTGGCGTACGTTTCGGTTTTCAGCTTTTGCAGATCGCCCCAGTACTGGCCGGCCGAGGGCAAAATATCCGGCTTGCCGAAAATATCGTACATGGATCCATCCAGGTACATGTTGTTGAGCTCCATGATGCTTGCGCCGGTGTACATCTCGTAAAAATCATATATGCCGGAATGGCCGAAGAACGAAGCGCCGCGGCTCATGCCGATGCCCTCTTCCTGCAAGACGGAGGGATCATCGTACGGCGGAATCGCCGTGATGCCTTCCTTGAAATCGGTGCCGTTGACATATTCCCAATGCGTGCCTTCTTCCCCGAAGGCCAGCGTGAAGAACATCTCCTGATCGGTTACCGCTTCGTTCATGATTTCAAGCGCTTTTTGCATTTTTTCGGGGTGATCCTCCAGCTGCTTGCCGAAGGCAAAAATGTTGCCCGCGCCGCCCCAGGCCCAGCCGCCGCTTTCGCCGCGCGGTCCTTTCGGCAGGGGACCGAATGCGATCTCGCCGTCCGGATTGACCGCTCGCAACACGGAAATCGCCGAGTTCGGGTTCGATTCATCGGTGGAATAAATGCTGCTGTTCTGACTAAAAGCAAACACGCCGTCCGTATACTTGGTATCCATATTCGCGCCCGTTACAAACTCAGGGTCGATGTAGCCGTTCTGGTACCACTCGGCAAGCTGAGCCAGCGCTTCCTTGGCTTCGGGCAAGACTGCCCCGTTGACCACCTCGCCGTCCCGCACGGTCCACTGCATCGGCATGACGCCGTAAGCGCCGAAAATCTTCTGGAAGGCCTGATAGTAGGAATTGCCGTTGGTCGACATGCCGTACACGTCAATTTGCTTCAACGCTTCGAATGCTGCTGTCATCTCGTCGATCGTCTCCGGAATCTCGTCGATGCCGGCCTGCCGCAGCAAGTCCGTCCGCCACGTCACCGGCGTCGTGAACCGCCCCGACGGATAGAGCGTAGGCACGCCGTAATTGGCGCCGTTGTACTCCGTGTAGTACCAGCCTTGCGGCGCATGCTCGTCGATCTCCGCCCGGATGCCCGGCGCATACTGCTCGATCAAGTCCATCGGCACCTCGGCGAGCAAGCCTTGATTGGCATACTTCTTCATCTCGTTCGGATCCAGGATGAACATCACGTCCGGCACCTCGCCGGTGGTCATCATGATCTGCTGGCGCTGGACATAATCGGCGCCGGGCACCGAGATGATGTCCAGATCGACGCCGAAGTTCTCTTCCACGAATTGCTCGCCAAACGAGTCCTCCAGCACAACGCCGCGCACCATCCACGACAGCGCGACCGGCTCGTCCCCTGCCCCGTTATTCCCGGCCTCGCCGGATGCGTTATTGTCGGTCGATTCACCGACCTGATCGTTTTCCGACGGCGGTGTATCGTTGTTGCTCCCCCCAGAGCAGCCTGCAAGCACGATCGACAAGAGCAATACGGCAGCCAGGCTCCACATCGCGGTTTGAGTCCACTTTTTGTGCTTTGACACATGAATCCCTCGCTTTCGATGATGTGAGATGATGTGATCGGATCTATCGTATAAAGTCCTTCGACTTGACCCCATATTTAGCCTTTCTTAGCCTTTCACAGAGCCGAGCATGATGCCTTTGACAAAGAAACGTTGGATAAACGGATAGATGCACAAGATGGGAATCGTCGCTACCATGACCGTCGCCGCCTTGAGCGTCTCGCTGGAGTAGTTGCCCGCCTGCAGCAGTTCCACTTGCGAGGCCAGCTCATCCGACTCCTCGATGACGGCGCGGCGCACAAACAGCTGCAAGACCTGCTTGTCGAGATCCTGAATGTAAATCATCGCATCGAACCAGGCGTTCCAGTGATGGACCCCGGCCCACAGCGCCACGACCGCCAGCACGGGGGTCGATAGCGGCAGCACGATCCGAAACAGCACCCGCCACTCGCCGGCGCCGTCGATCTTGGCGGAGTCGATGATTTCCTCCGGGATCGCCTGAAAGAAGTTGCGCATGATGATCAAATTAAAGGCGGACACGGCCCCGGGCAGCACAAGCGCCCACACGCTGTCGAGCAGTCCCAGATTGCGAATCAGCAAGTACATCGGAATCAGACCGCCGCTGAACAGCATGCTGAACACGAACAATTTCATGACCAGGCCGCGATGCGGAAAGCCTTTGCGGGACAGCGGATAGGCTGTCATCGCCGTGGCGGCCAGCAGTACGGCGACGCCAATCACCGTCCGCTGCAGCGAATTAAAAAACGCGCGGCCTATGCCGGTCTGATCCAGGACGTGGGCATACGATGCCAGCGTCGGGTCGCGGGGAAAGAGCTTTAGCCCCGGAAGCTTGAACTCGGACGGCAGACTGAGCGACACCGTCAGCGTGTAGATGAAGGGATACAGGGTCGCGCAGGCCAGGAGGATCAGCACGATCACATTCAGCGTATCGAATAATTTTTCGTTCCAGGTTGTTTTGTACATGTCGCGATCCTCCTTACCAGATGCCCTGATCTTTGTCATACAGCTTCACGAGATAATTGGCGACGATGACCAGCAGCAGACCGAAGACGGAGCTGAAAATGCCGGCCGCCGCGCCCACCTCGTAATCCATCGTCAGCAAGCGGCGCAGGACGTAGGTGTCCAGGATATCCCCGACGTCCGAGGTCGTCGGCGTCATCAGGTTGTAGATCTGATCAAAGCCGACCTGCAGGAAATTGCCCAACGACAACAGCAGCATAATGGTAATGACGGGGACGAGCGACGGCAGTGTAATATGCCAGATGCGCCGCCAGCGGCTCGCGCCGTCGGCAATAGCCGCTTCGTAGAGTGTCGGATCGATGCCCGCGAGCGCTGCGAAGTACACAATCGACCCCCAGCCGATGCTCTGCCAGATATCCGTGATCACGACCATGCCGTAGAAGGATGACGGCTCGATCAGCCAGTTCACGGGCGGCAGTCCGAAGTACCCCAGAATCTGATTGAAGCCCCCTTCCCGGCCCAGGAACGTGAACAGGATCCCGCCCAGGATGACCCAGGAGAAGAAGTGGGGGAGATACGAGATCGTCTGGATCGTGCGCCGGAACCAGGACAGCCGAATTTCATTCAGCAGCAAGGCCAGAATAATCGGCGCAGGAAAGACGAACAAATATTTTAGCAGCGCGATCACGACCGTATTGCGCAGCGCGTTGGTGAAGCCTTGCCCCGCAAATAAATAGCGGAAATGCTCCAAGCCGGCCCACGGGCTGCCGGCAATCCCGTCCAGGATGCGGTAGTCTTTGAATGCAATCATAATGCCGTACATGGGGACATAGGAAAAAATAAAGAAAATCAGAAATCCGGGAAGAAACATATAAATCAGAAATCTGTTGTGCCGGTAGGTCTGCAAGCGTTCCCGAAATCGCCCGGGCCTCGCGGCGGCAACGGCGGCCTCGCTTTTCATGGGTGGCCCCTCCTTCGTCTTGATCGTCTCGGACAGATGGCCAGTCGCGGTGTCGCGCTGTGCCTCTGTTACCCAAGCTACACGAAGAAGGGATTCCGAGGCTACTCACACATTTCCATGGCGCATGATCCGCGCGCCCGCACGCGCCTTGATCCCGCGAAAAAGGCGATGCTGCGCGTAATCGGCCGGAATTTGATCGATGATCCATCTATTCAAGGCGAATCGGCTGACGCCGTCCTCTGGCGGCGACACAAGCTACGCTCCGAGATCCTTTCTATTCTCTCGCGAAAGACAAGAGTCCGTATCCGACAAGCGGACACAGACTCTTATTCTTTCGCGGCATGCTGCTCGCGATACTCGCCCGGCGTCATATGCATCTTTTTCTTGAACATGCGGAATAGCTGCTGCACGCTGGTGTACCCGATCTCTTCCGCGATCTGCGCCAACGTCAGCTCCGTCTTGGTCAACAGCTCGATCGCCTCGTTCAGCCGGACGCGAGTTACGTATTCGATGAAGGTCTCTCCGACCTCGTCCTTGAACAGTTGGCTCAAGTATTTCGCGCTGATCCCGACCTCGTCCGCCGCCATCTGCAGCGATAGATCGTCGCAAAAACGCGCGTGAATCAGATCGATCGTCTTGCGGATGACCACCTCTGTGCGGCTGCGCTTGACGGATTCCATGAAGTCGATGATCCGCTTCACAATCTCGGCCGCGAACCAGCCGTTGATCTGCTCGATGGACGTCTGTCGAAAGAACGCCTCGTACGGATTGTCCTCGCCAAAGACGCGGCTCATGTCATCGTCGTACTCCTGCACCTGCTTCACGACGGAAACGAGCAGTTGCAGGTAAAAGGTCTTCGCCATATTTTCCGAGGCCGGCTCCACGTCGATCTTGCGCCGAAAGCTGCGCAGGCTCTCTTCCGCGCCCTCCCGGTCCCGCGAACGCAGCGCCAGCAGCAGATCCTGCTCCTCGTCATACGGGTATTGCATCAGCTTGTCCGCCACCCGCGCGACATCGTCGTACCGGAGCACCCGATCATGGGCATTGGCCCAATTCATCCGCAGCGCCTGTACCGCCTCATGATAGGAACGCGTCAGCTGCGCGATGTCGCTCACGCTGCCTCCGACGCCAATCGTCACGGTCCGCTTCAGCACCTTCGCCACCACGGCGCGAAGATTCTCTGCGAAGGGCAATACGGCCGATTCCAGCTGTCGGTCGTCCGCGAAGTTGAGCACAATCACCGCATGGTGATGGGTCATCAGCGTCTCCAGCCGCGTGCGTTCGCGGTCCAGCGTATCCGTCAGCTCCGAGGCAATATTGGTTACGGCGAACAAAAACAAGGCACGGTCCTTCGCATTGTTTTCAGAAGATACAGGGTCAAGCTCCGCAGCCAGCACACAATAGTGGGGATGCGGGAACAGGTTCCATTCCGATTCGCGGCTGGACAAGCGGGAGAGCTCCACAGAATTGCCGTGCAGGGTGGCGTACAAAAAGTGCGTCTTCAGGAGCGGGAAATTTTCCTTCTCCAGATTACGCCCGTGCTTCACCTCGCTCACCAGCTTGTTAATCAGCACCTCCATGCGGGCCAAGTGATCCCGGTCCGGAGTCAGCTCCTCCGCAGGCCTCGTGATTGCCAGCTTCTCCATCAATTTTTTGATTGCATGCTGAAAGCGGCTATGACTGAAGTACGCGGAGTAGAGCACCAGCACGCATAATACGAGTGTAATCAGAATGATCGTCCATTTGAAAAACTCGACATTTTGCAGCGGCACATGGTCCGGGATGATCATGGCATAGGTCCAGCCGTTGCGGGAAGAGCCCGCCAAGGTGACATAAGCGCCGCCTACGTGCTCGGTAAGCACCCCGTCGCGCCCCTCATACCCCCGCATCGCCGCTAACACCGTCTCCGACGGCTCTCCTTCCAGGCCCTCGCTGCGCACGTGGGCAATCCTCTCGCCCTCGGCATTCAGCACGAGCAGGCGCCCCTGCGCGCCGAGCGGAAAGCTGGAGATCGCTTCCTTGATGTAATCCGGCTTCAAGTTCACGACAATGGCGGCCTTGGGCGCATTGTACAGCAGCGGCAGCATGACGATATGCGTGATCGTCGAAAAAGCCTGCCCGCGATCGTCGATCGCTTCGCGCTGCGTGACCCACATGCGCTGCCGATGATCCGCGATCAGCGCATCCATCTGTTCCATCCATGAGGTATCCAGACCCGACCGGTCTGCCCGAACGGGCGTCACATCGTCGGCCGTGATCAGCATCTGCTGCGAAATGTGATAGAAGTAGAGCGAATGAATCGCGTCGGTTGAACTGCGCATCACATTGAGATGATCCCGCATGTCATTGGTCTGAAAGCTCGTCGCCAAGCTCGGCGAGGCCCCGATGTTCATCAGGTCGCCGGTCGTCGACTGCAGCGCCAACTGATTGGTCATCTGTTCAATATTGCTGATCTGGCTTTCCACCTGGACCAGCACCTGCGTCAAGCTTTCCTGAGAGGAGCGCTGCACTTCCTGCTGCACAATCCAAGAGCCCAGATGATAGATGACGGTGCCGAACAAAATCACGGGAATAATCGAGATGAGCAACGTATTCGTAATCCACTTCGAGCCCCCGAATGGCATCCATCGTAATTTTCGCATGACTTCCCCGCTCCTGTCTGTCATCAGTTGCTTCATTGCCGCACGCTGGCATGCATACGCTCATCGTGGCACAAAACCGGCGCTCGGGCAACACCATTTAGCAGCCGCCCGGCGCCAAAGCCTTACCAGTCGATCGTATTCGTCCCTTCGTCTTGAAGCGGTTCGTCCACGGAAGTGAACGTATTGTCCTTCAGGAACGTCGCGTCGACGCCGGGCGACACGAGGAAGCCGACATCCGAATGCGCAATGGCGTTGCCCTCCAGCAGCGTCGCCAGCACGCCCTTGCCCGTCAATTCGAGCGGCGTGCGGAAAGCGATCGGCATCGCGGCCGCGACGCCCCGCAGCGTGGCGACATCCTCCGAGCCCTGACGGTTGACCGTGTTGCCCTTGAATTCCGCCCCATAGACGATGACTACGTCGATATGTCCGTTGTGCGCGCCGCCCAGTGCGGCGTGGACCCCGGCCCAGGTCGTCTCGAAATGCGGCGATGCGCCGACCAGCGTGTTGCGCTTGACCTGCGCGAAGTATACCGGCTCCGGCGAATTGACGTCCGATTCGCGTCCCCAGATCGAGATGCCCTCGGTGTCATCCGTGGCATTATCGGCAATGACGACGTCGTACGTATTGTGATACACCTGGATCCCGCCGCGGCTGTCCAGGGTCTCATTGTCCGCCACCACGACGTCGCGCGCCATGCGCAGCACGCTGAACTTGCTCGTGCGGTCGGGGACGATCGTCCACGGCTCATCCACCGTCACCACATGGTCGTCATAGTCGGTAATGTTCCGCATCTGGCCGAGTCCCTTGCCTGCGACGATCACGATATTCCACTGCTCGCTCCAGCTCTTCCCGGCCGCTTCGAAATCGATGCCAAGAGTGGCTGTATCGGACGTGGCACCCAGAATCTCGCCGTCCGCAAAATTCGATTGCGGATTCTCCATCAGCAGCGTCTCGCCGTCGTTAAATTCCGAGCCGACGCCTTCTACCGTATTGGACGCCATGTAGATCTCTTCGGCATTCCAGCCGCGCGAGCCGATGCCGAACTTGATGCCGCGGAAATTACCGCCCTCGGTCACGCCGGGGATCAGATGCCCGGTGCCGTGGTTGCCTTCGATGATCATCCGCTTGGCGCCGGTATTGATGATATTGCCCTCCGCAATATCGAATTGGTTGTTGCGAATCGTGAGCTTGCGCTCGATGAAGGGCGAATAGATGCCCATCTCATAGCCGGTAAAGGCATTGTCCAAAAACAACACGTCTTCCTTCGCGCCAATGACCGCCGCCAGGCCGACCTGCTGGTCATCGAGCGGCAAGTCGGCGACCGTGTCGTACACGAAGAAGCGGCTGGCCGTCTGATTCGCCGTGTTCCACGAATGTCCCAATCCAAACAAGCTCACCGTACCCGACAGCCCGGAGGCATCCACCGTCAACTTCAAGCTCGCGAATCCGGTCAGGCCTACGGTGACGCCGTCGCCCTTGCTGCCGAACATCGCGCCGCCGCTGCCGACGAAATGCAGAATCGCGGTATCGTGATCCTCGCCCTGGAGCACGACGCCGGCCCGCATGTCGAGCCCGGTATGCGGGTAAGTGCCCGCCGGGAAATAGAGCACCCCGCCGCCGTCGTCCGCGACATCGTCGATGGCGTCCTGAATCGCCGCGGTATCGTCCGTGACGCCGTCGCCCGCCGCCCCGTAGTCCAGTTGAATGTCGCGGACCTCTGCCCAGTTAAAATCCTTGGCCCAGGATACGTTCAGGCCGAGCGGATCGGGATTCGCGCCTGCGCTCACTACCGTCAGCGTCTCGCCCGCCAAGCGGGTCCACGGCACATTCGAGCCGTTCCGCACCTCGACCGCGTATTCGCCGGCAGGCGCGCTGCCCACCTGAAAGTCCAGCGCGTAAGGCGACACATCCGTTACACTGACCGGCTCGACCTGCTGACTCACGGTGTCGACCAGTCGCACCTGCGTGTTCGTCGTCGCACCGAATTCCGCCGCATCCAGATTGCGCCCGATCAGCCGCACGTCCAACCCTGCATAGGCCTCATCATCAGCCAGCCAGTGCGGATCGGCGCCATTGACGAGCACCGGATCGCTCAACCCGTACGTATTCTCGACCCATACGGCGTACACGCCGTTATCCAATGCCGTCGGCACGATGATCCGGGCGAATCGCCCGCCTTCCGCTTCCCGCTGGGCCGTCGTCAGCTCAAGCGCGGCGGGGGAAGGCGCGGCCGGCATCGACGATCCGGTCCACTCTTCGATCCATACCGACGTCCCCGCCTCGTCCATCCCGCCGCCATAGATTGACAGCACCTCTCCCGCCTGGACCGCCTCCGACGTCCGCAGGATGACCGGAGCCTGCTCCCACGCCTCGATGCGCACGTCGACCGGCAGTCGCGCCTCGGCTGCGGCCAACTGCTCGTCATCATCCGGCGGCATCGCGGCTACCACCTCGTAGGCCCCGGCATAATCGGCCGTCCACGCGAGCTGCGCTTCCCCGTAGGCATCCGTGGTGACGGTGCCGAGCTGCTCCTCGATCGTACTGCCGACATAAGGCCCCTCCAGATGGAGCGTGATCGCCTGACCTTCCAGCGGCGTGTACACCGCTCCGCTGACCGTCTCAAGCGTCAGTCCGATGTTCAGGGTCTGCCCCGCATCCGCCTCGATCTCCGCCGAGTCGAACGTCAATCGGGTCTGCGTATACGCCGGCACGACAATCGAGGCCGCGCCTGAAGGCAAGGAACGCAGCTCGCCGTCTACGTTCTGCAGCGCGTATTGATACTCGGCTCCGGCCTCCAGGTCTTCATCCGTGTACGTCGTGACACCCGAGGCGGCCTCCCCGATCTTTTGGAAGGCGCTCTCGCCTTGTTTTTTCCGCAAGACATCCACATCGGTCGATGCCGTATCCGTCCAATCCAGCTGTACCTTGCGGTCGCCCAAATTCTGGAGCGTCAGATCGGCGACGCTAATCGGCACCGGCTCGTCGAAGAAAAAGCCTTGGGCATAGGCGTAGCTCCCGATGACATTGGTCACCTTCAGCTTAAAATCGCCGCTCACCATATACGTAACATATTTGCCTTGATTAATGGTATCGATCATCCGCTCATCGACCACCTGATCCTGGTCGTCCAGCAGTTGGAACCGCTGTTCGACGGTCTCTTGCGACCCAAAATCGGTGGTATAGACGGTAAACAAATGCGGCTCGGCATCGTCAAGATCAAAGCTGTACGTCCCGGTCGTGCCGACGTAGACGCTGATCTTCTTCCTGGCGGTTCCATCCGGCGTCTGCAGCGCGCGCGGATCGTTGGGCGACAAGGCCCAATAGCTTGTCCCCGCTTTCGAGTAACCGTTTACATAATCAGGTAAATCTGTGACATCGGCGGCCGGCGGGGTGTCGCGCCCATCCGTCAGCGTCGTCGAAAAAAACGGAAGCACATAGCCGTCCGCCCCGTACACCCCGACCCAATCGCCTTGCGTTTCGGTCTCCATGGACACATACTGCGGCGACGGCGACGAGGCCTTGGCCTCTCCACCCGGTCTTACCGCCGGAAGCAGTGAAACGCACAAGAAGAGAATCGCAGCTACCCTGAATAATTTGTTCATCAGATCCATCCTTTCGCTTGTAGGTTCCGATTCAAGAAACCATTCAAGCGTAAAGCCTGACGCATTCCAGCGCCAGTAACATATTTCGTGCGCCCCTGACTGCTTGAGTCCGCCATTCATCGACCGTCTCTGGCGAAGATGCGTATCCGACTATTTTTTAGAAGGCTGCCGATTGATTTGAATCGCTCGGGCAAAACCATCCTTTTCACAACGCCAACAAACGAACAGCATTCACCGCATTGGTGATATTCCTGCGTTTTATTGGCCTCCATTTTACAATGGATCCCCAAAAAGCCGAGAGGCACCCCATTCATTAGCGCGCTTGCGTGCATACTGATTTGCCTTTTTTAAGACTTCTTGGAGCTGTTCCCGATCAGAAAACATCCTAAATTCCCCCCGTCCTAATTATGAGCTTATTTTAAAGAGCCATCCACCAGATGACTGGTCGATGGCTCTTTGACTGAATTGCCGCATTTTTTGCAAGTCTGCAATTCGCCCGTGTGACGCTGCTATGGGGTATACGCGTAGTCGGAGGTCTCGGCCAGATGCCAGCTATCGCCACCGTCAGTTGAGATCAATGTTGTCATTTCAGAGGGCACCATGCCCCCAGCCTCCACGTACATTCTCCCTGGCGTCTGATACGTCCCCACCGGTGTTTTTAGCCCATCCGGATTCACTAGCCTCTCTCGATCCGGCCAAATGTACATCATCGCATCATATTCATCCTTGAAAAATTGAACCTGCCTGGCCGCGGAATAGTACGACAAATAAAGGGTGCCTGTCGCCGGATCAATCGTCAGCTTTTGATTCCATACCTCATAATAGGGTTTGAAACGATTGACCAGTTGCACAGGCCCCGCCCAACTTGCCCCTATTTCTTTCCGGTACAAGGTAAGATCAAAGCGATAGCCACGCTGGGAGTCTCGCGGAATGATATACAACGTGTCGTCCGCATCCATCACCATGGCCGGGTACGTGATCGCCGAGCCGACAAGCTCCGGCGTCCCCCAAGCCGTATTATCATTCGGATTGACTGCTCTCACATAATAAAGGGGGTCGTGATGTCCACTTATGGCCAGATGCAAGCGAGCCGTGCTATCGATCGACAAGGCCGGCCAGTTATGTGCATCTATCGATCTGCCGCCATAGCCTACAAACACGGGATCGGAAACGGTCTGCGTCGTCTTATCATAGCTCACGATATAAGTCGGCACCCCGTCATGACTCCAATATGTGACGCCATTTTTGACCCAGGACAAGCTGTTGGCCGGATGGTTCGACGGAATGGAAGGCGATTGTGTGACATCCGTCATGCCAAATACGAGATAGACCTTGCTCCCTGAAGTGATCGCAATGTTCGCATCGCCGGAATGATACGGCGCCACTGATATACAGCCATCACAGAATTGAATCGCGCTGGGCAACACCAATGTGCCGTTCGGTTGTTTTTCCGGGAGCAACAAGTATCCCCCTTTATCTACAGCGCCGTTTGCCCATTGGTCGCTAAGCGTAATGACCGGCGGAGCATTCATCGCGTCCACGTTGTACGTTTCGCGATTTTCGAATTTCCCGAACGCTTTGGGCAGCTCATAAATCTCCCAAGACTTTAACCCGTCCGTGGAGTGTAAAAGCAAGCCCGCAATGGCTGGCGCCTTGCTCCCATCCGGATTCAATTTCTGTACAGTGGCCAGAATGTACGCATCCCCGTCATTATCGAAGCGAATTTTTACATCCTGATAAAATTGATCGTCCCGATGAATGTATTCGTCCCATCCGAGCGTACCTGTGATATAGCTGTGATATACGGGCTCGATATCATGAATCAGCCACTGCTCCTCCTCGGTGTGATAGACTTGAATGATGCTATTGCCATACTTAATGTAGGGCTGTCCATCTGGCGACAGACTGACCGGTCCGGGGTAAAAGGCCGGGTTGTATCCGTAAACGGCTCGTTCACTCTTCCAATAGGCTTCATATTGGATTGCACCCGTAGGCGTATCTCGCAGTTCGGGGTACGAATGATTGAGCACATCCGGATCCATCTCCACAATATCATGATGAACGCCTGTTAATGGAGCCGCAGCAGCGTCAACGAACTGATCGCGTGTAAAGGATTGACCTGTCAGCCCGTTTCTGGCCAGGATAGCCGCATTCTGACTGGCAAGGACCGCCTGCCGGGAAGGCGAAGCCGTTTCATATTCCGTCAAATGATTGACGAATAAAACCACATCCATTAAAGACACATCTTCAAACGCGGCAGGGTACTTCGTGATAAATGTCTGATCGACCTCGGGATCCGTCCATTCATCCAGCAAATTCGCAATATCCGCGGGGGACTCTTCCGTCACACGAAAATCATCCAGATGCAATACGGTGTAGGGACTCGGCTGATGATGAAAGGATTTAGATGAAAATTTAATTTCTTCCATTTGGTCCCAACCACCAGGCGTTCCATAGGTTTGGAACGCCTGGAAAGGTATACGTAACTGCTTCCAGCCCGTCCAATCAATCTCGAAGCCGCGATAATAAAATTCCTTCCATTCGGTTGTCGCATTATCGCTATAGAGGATCAATGTTACCTCTTCCTTGGTCGGCTCCTCTGAATATACCCAGAATGTGACGGTGTTGCCGTCGGACCAATCTTCATTGAGGACTCTTGTCGAAATCGTCGGGTAGTACGGATGGTCCGCCCATCGACCGGAGGCCCCGCCCGCTTGGACTCGCTCGTCGGAAATCGAAAGACCTGAAGCCAGCGCAGCATAGGTGGTTGTCGAGGTGGCCAATAAATCCTCTTCACTGAAGGTGGGATTATCCTCCAACAAATACGCTTCACTTTGCCAAGCGCCTTCCACTTCGAAGCCCATGGCATCTTCAACCGTCACCCAGGGAAATGTGTTCAAGATTGTAACTTCGTCATAATAGACACCGCTCACTTGCCCGTCCATCCAGTAATCTCCCAAAGCAATACGCTTGAAGAACGATACCGTATCGGTCGTGCGGACAAATGTCCCGTCAATATATAGATCCGCTTTCGCACTCGAACGATAATCAAAAACCAACTCATGCCAGCCTGTCGTTCTGTCGACGCTCGTCGCGACGGTCGTCCCCGCAATCCGAGTGACGTACTTGGTCGTACTCACGCTTGTGTTTACCCCGATTCCAACATCCTTCATGCTTTGATTGGGATCAACGAACGCCAGTACCGTCATATTGGCCTGCGATGCATTGTCATAGAACCAGATCGAGACAACTTGGTTCAAATTGGTTGCGCTTACATATGTGATGGCATCCTTGTCCTCATCCACCATGTAACTCCGGCTTCCCTCATGCGCCTGATTCGTGCTCGTCACAGGGGTCCCATTTCCCGGAGAACTGATCCAATTGTTCCATCCGGATTCAAAGCCATCGAAAAAGTATGGCGTCGTGGCGGCCGATGCTTGGTTCCCTTGATTGGCCATAAGTGGAAGGACCAGCAGCACCGCAAGTGAAAAGACACCCCATCCAAAACGAAACAGCAGCTTCTTCATCGAAACGTGCCTCCTTTTTCGGTTCACTAAATCGTCTTTTCAACGGGAAAACGCGTATCCCGGCCATGCAGCCAGGATACAAGCGCTCCTTTTAGTTCAGGCTTTGGGCCACTTCGCCCGCTGCCTCCAATACTTCCTGTCCACCTGATTTTTTCCATAGCTCGACAAAATCATCGAATCCTTTATCCAAATCAACTTCCCCCAAAATAAACTTCATGAAATAGCTGTCCGACAGCTTTTTCAGATCCGGATAGGCAGCCAGTTCGGGAACATTGCCCATGACTGCATTGGAGAACGTCGGAACGCCTTCCGTTACATTTGATTTATAGTCCGATTTTACTTTCGGCAAGTCATGCTTGAGCATGGGGAATGACTTTGTCATAAAGAGGCCGTAGTAGGGTCCTGCGCCAATTTCGGCCCCACGCACCTGACTATCGACGTATTCCGGAATCGGAACAACGCCCCCATCCTCCATTGTATAATCGATCCCTTCTCTGCCATAGGAAGCCATTAAGTACGTTTCTTCATCAGTGGCAAGCGCCTCCAGAATTTCAAATATTTTATCTCGTTTCTTTGTGTCGCCTTCGACTTGAATACCCATCCCAATATAGTTGTTTTTCAATCCATAAGACAGGCCCTTCCCAGGTTCCCCGTTCGGGCCGTTCAGCGGCTGACCGACCACATAATCTTGTTCCGGATTAACCGCTTTAAACTCCGGCTCGAATACATTTTGATGATGATACCAGAGTCCCGGGTCAATCACACCTACACGCCCGTTGGCAAAATCTTGTCTCATCTTCGTATAATCGGTCGTGATGAACTCGGGGTCGATGACGCCATCCTCATACCATTTATGCAACAATTTAAACGCTTGTCTTGCCTCTTCCGTTATCATTGAAAATGTAATGTTGTCCTCCTGATCATAAAAAAACATATTGTCGTAGGGAGGCACGATGCCAAATGCATTAAACACGACATTAAACGCCTGAGGCAATGCATCCTTTGCGCGGGCGGTCATGCCATACGTATCTTTTACACCGTTCCCGTCAGGATCATCATTTCGAAACTTATAGAGCACATCTTCAAACTCCTCCAAAGTCGTCGGCGGATGGTCGTACCCGATCGCCTTTAACCAGCTTTCGTTATATCCCGGCAGGAACGGGGTTTGACCGTCAGGCCAATACAAAGGTATGGCGTAGCTTTCCCCTTCAACAAGCGCATACTTCCACAAGTTTGGATCGCCTTGATCCACATCCTCGGAATATCTCGGCATCTTTTCCTTAATCAGATCGACCGGCAGCTCGGCCAGAACACCCTGCTTGGCATACATATCAATTTCTTCGCTGCTCCACAGCCAGAATACATCGGGTATTTCCTTGGCAGCCAGTTTGATATTCAGTTGTTGCTGCCACTGTGCCCTTTCCAAGCGAACATTTTTGATTTTCACATTGAACCTTTCTTCCAAATACTGTTGTACCGGGGAGTCGTCCCCTTCCGGTCCATTCCAGCTTAACCAAGAGATTTGAATCGGCTCTTCGTCTTGCGAGGATCCCCCCGAAGGGTTGGACGATTCATCTGCAGGTGGATTTCCCTCATTCGTTTCATTCGTGTTTTTTTCCGCATTGGCACACGCCGCCGCCAGCATCAGGATTGCCAGCACTAGGGCCAGCTTAGCCACCAGCGTTTTGGGCTTGCTCATGTTGCTGCCTCCTCGTCTAGGTTATAAATTTATATTTGCAGAACCATTGTTCTGAAAATATCCTGCTTGAACTATCCCTTTAAAGAACCCACTAATATTCCCTGAATAAAATATTTTTGCAAAAACGGGTATAGCAACAAAATCGGCAACGTAGCAACCATCAACACCGCAGCCTTGACCGTCTCGGCATTAAGACTTTTTTGGTCATCCATCATCTTCATGATTTCAAGATCCTGGTTTTCGACAATGAGCCTGCGTATGAACACTTGCAAGACCACCTTGGATTGATCTTGCACATAAATCAAGGCGTCAAACCACGCGTTCCAATGCATCACAGCCGACCAGAGCCCGACAGTCGCCAGAATGGGCTTGGATAATGGAATGACAATGGAAAATAAAGTTCGAATGTCATTCGCCCCGTCGATTTTGGCCGAATCCTCCAGTTCACTTGGAATTTCCATAAAAAAGTTGCGGAGTATAATGAGTGAAAACGTATTGAATAACACGGGAATGACGTACACCCACCTAGAGTCAAATAATCCGAGGTTTTTGACCAACAAATAGGTAGGGATGAGCCCTCCGCTAAAAAACATCGTCATAATAATGAACATCATGAAGAAATTTCGATCCGGCAGGTCCTTTTTGGATAACGGATACGCCGCCATCGACATGAACACCAGACTTAGAAATGTGCCCACCACAGTACGAAAAATCGTATTCTGGAATCCATACCACATCCCGTTGGAAGTCAAAGCCTTCTGGTACGCATCCAATGTCAACTCCCGAGGGTATAAGTGGATGCCGGGTCTAAGAGCCTCAGCCGGTGTGCTCAACGAAATGGAAATCATATGAATAAACGGATAGATCATCGCCAAGGATAGGCTTGCACTGAGCACCACCGCAAATCCTTGAAACCATTTCTCTCCAGTTGTCATTGCCATGCATATAGAACCTCCTTCTAAATCAATCCTTCTTGTCCTAATTTCTTCACGATATAATTTGTACCCAGTACAAGCGTAATTGCAATGGCGTTTTTGAAAAGCCCGATTGCTGTTGTAATCCCATATTGCAACTGCCCGATTCCAACCCGGTAAATATAAGTATCAATAATGTCGGCGACCTCGTACACAACCGGATTATACAAATTCAGGATTTGATCAAAGCCGGCATCAAGAATGCCGCCAATCCTCAAGATGAACATGATGGCAATCGTCGGCATAATCATAGGAAGCGTAATATGCCAGGTCTGCTTCCAGCGCCCCGCACCGTCCACAACAGCCGCCTCATATAAATGGGGATTGACGGAAGCGAGTGCGGCCAAATAAATAATGGTTCCCCACCCGACTTCCTTCCATATGGCCGAAATGACCAATGTAAACCGGAAATACCGCTGGTCTCCCAAAAAGTAGATCGGCTCGAAACCAAGCGCCTTGATCAGTTCATTCACGATTCCCGAAGAGGGCGAAAGGATTGTAATTAATAAGCCGGACAGCACCACCCATGACAAAAAATGCGGCAAGTAAGAAATCGTCTGCGTAATGCGCTTGAAGACCTTAAATCGTATTTCGTTGAAAAGCAATGCAAGAATAATGGGCGCCGGGAAGCCAAATAAAATATGATAGAAGCTAATCAGCACGGTGTTTTTTAATATGGTGGAAAAGTCGCTGGAGGCTCGAAATATCGTTCTGAAATTGTCCAGACCAATCCATGGACTTCCGGTAATGCCGTCCATAATTCTAAAATCCTTAAACGCCAATTGAATGCCATAAAGCGGCGCGTAAAAAAACACACCGTACCAGATCAGGCCGGGGAGCAGTAGCAGGATCATATACTTGTACTTCACGTATGCGGCTATCCGATTCCGGAAGTGCGTTTGAATCAATTGACGACCTTTCGTCGCTATTCTGTCTGTTGCCACCTTCTGTTGTGCCACCTTTCCGCAAATTTTGATAACGCTTTCGTTCTGACATGCTACACATTAGCCGATTACAATTGCGGCGTAAAGTTTAAAATCGAAGGGTCTGTATAACTTTGAATGATAAAAAGTCCATTTCAAAAAAAAGCAAACACCATTGAAGTTTTTTAAACGTTGTGGCAAACGGCTATAGGAAGGAAAAGTTCGTCTATATGCCGGTTTCAATCGCCACACCACAAAAAAACGATTTTGCAAAATGCAAACCGTTTTTCGCGAATCGGGTATGTTTTCTCAAGAAAGACTCGTTTTGGGGGTGGAACTATCGCGATATTGGGAAGGCGTCACACCATACCTGCTTTTAAATCGGGTGGCGAAATATTGCGAGTTCTTAAACCCAGCATGCTCCGCGATTTTCTGTATGGTCAACGTTCTTTCAAGCAGCAGCTCCGCCGCCTTGTCTAATCGCACTTGCGTGACGTACCCCGTAAAGGACTGGTGCAGCACTTCTCTGAATAAGGTTGAGATGTACGACGGGGAGTAGGAGAAGCGTTCAGACAACACGTCAAGTGAAATATCCTCCTTCAAATGATCGCGTATGTATCTTTGCATCTCTTGTATGGTTTCAGCATGAGACGGATTCATGGCGTTTTGAATGAACGCTACGGCCACTTTGCAATGCCTGTACAATACTTGCAAACTACGCTCCAAGGTTTCCTGTTTGCACTCCGTATATAAATCGTTTGCCGTCTTTTGGGGGTCCTGTATTCGGTGCTCCAGCATCACTTGAAACAACCGCATAACCAGCTCTTTGAACGCAAACGTGGCAGCTTCTACCGTGACATTGCTCTCACTTAGTCTTTCCTTAAAATCTTGCAAGTAGGAACTTACGTTGTTTAGTTCCCCGGCGTGCAATGCGTTTTTAAACTGGTCCAACTGCAAATCACTGGATACTTGACTCAGTTCCGACACGTCTGTGTAGGAAAAGCTTGACGCCTCGTGGTCTAAAAAAATATAAGTAATGGCATAGGTCGCCTGCTGGAATGAGCTGGAGATCTCCTCGACGGTCGGAACCATGCTGCCTATACCGATGATAAAATGATATCCGGTGACAAGCTTGAACTTCTCCAACTCGCGCTGAATGCCATCCGTATAGTCCGTTATTTGCTCTTCAAAGCTATAAATGATGGCCACTTCATTCTGGCTCAAGCAGACAATCTCATGGGAAATCGAGTGACCGGAAGCCCTGTACTTCTCTATAAACATCAGGCCTGATTGATTCTTCACTTGTATATACGCGGCGACATGGTAGGCATCTAGCGGTACAGGAGTGTCATCAATTTCCCTCATATTCCCCCTAAGCAAGTGAAACAATTGCGTGTCCTTCAGTTTATGATGGAACGACGCAAACTGCTGATCCAAATGGTGTAAAAGGGTATCGACTACTTGATATTCATTTTTTTGATCGGGCAGCCAAGGAAACGTATACACATGTTGTATATTAAAAATCAGTCTCTTCCAAGGCTTATAAAAAAAGCGCGATAGCAGAAAGGCTACAATGAGACCAAAAAAGGCCACACACGCGCACACAATCACGATCGTCCGCTGCATCGATTGGGATGACAATAAAAATGAATGAAGCGGCCGGGTCACAACAAAACGCCAATCATTCACAGATAGATCAGCAGAGTATGCCACCACCAAGCTTTCATTCGCTGTGTCCACGATATCAAACCCTGATGCATGGCTTGGATTGAGGGTTTGTTCAAATAATTGCCGGTCGGATTGTCCATCCGCTGCTGTAGAAAAAAGCAATTGATTGTTATCATCATACACATATAATTGTTCAGAAGATGTGCTCAGTATTAGATTCAGCATGTCCGTAATATCGCCAACATCCAAATCGATATACAAATAGCCTTTGACCGCCTGACCTTCCGACAAATACGGCAAGGTATAAACGTATGTGAGCAGGGACGTCTCATTTCGCTCCCGATACAACCACTTATGTGATTGCCCGACCTGCTCGGACAATGAAGAAATAAAAATCGCGTCGGCCGAGTGATGCAAATTTTCATAATAGTAATCAGACCCGATTATAGTCTCGGAAGAGGGAACGTAGAGCGTGATGTTGAAAACGCCTTCATTCGAATGCCGAATGATGTCCAAATCCGCGTTGAACTTCGCGATTCTAAATCCGCTGTCACTGGCGTTGCCGGTCAGAAAAAAGGGAACCGCTTCCTCGCTGTAAGGAGAAAGCGTCGAGAGCACCATCTCCATCAATAGGGCCTCATATTTAGGCAATAACGTATGCTGCAAGTAATCGCGAATATTGTCCAACCGATGTTGACTGTCCTTGGAAATTTCCTCGATCATTACACTTCTTGACTTGGTCAACAGCAGACTTGCGCTGACCCCCGTGAGAAGAAGTACAAAAATAGAGAACACGAATATAAATTTAGCAAAATAAGACTCTCCATGTCTCCAGCGCACCCCTACATCTCCCTCTTTGATCAACTGTTGCCGTTAGTGAATCAACCGTTTCGTTTCACACTTCAATGCTGTTGAATGTTGTGTGTATAACTTAATTATACAACTGCCTTCAAAAAACATCCATGAAATAAAGCAATTAGATTGCTTCGGCACTATCCTGCTTTGGATCTGCATGAAAAGCCGCTTGAAAATAATAAACCGTACTTCTTGCAATTTGCAGGACGCTACACAATGCTGATACCGAGTATTGATCATAATTATTTCGAATGATAGTTACCTTCATCCCCTGGATAGCGCGGCTTGCTTTAAATCTCCCCCCTCTTCGTCCGCAGCTCCAGTAATTCCTGCTCTTCTGATGAGCGGTTGTCCTTCTCTTTAAAGGAACCTGTGCGCTGTGATTGGCTGATCCATCGGTCTAAGGATCCTTCACGAAATAACCAAGACAGCTCATCCATCAGGCGGGCAAACGCACGCACCTCAGCTAAACATTCCTGTATACGCTAAGCTAGCGGCTTTGGAAAAAACAGGAGTGCCCCGTATGATGGAGGTGTGAAGGGTCAATCGCCCGCATTACAGCCGAACACGCCATCGTCGGCATCGACATCGCCAAGGAGATGCACGTCGCCCAAATCGTCGATTTTCGAGGGATGACCTTGGCGCGGCGTGCGCTCCCCTTTCCCAATACGCAAGCCGGGTTCCAGAAGCTGCGGGACTGGATCGAGGCGGCCTGCGCCCGGCACGGGAAGGTGGCGTACCTCGTGGGCATGGAGCCGACCGGCCACTATTGGTTCAACCTGGCCAATGCGCTGGTGGAGCAAGGCGTGGCTGTCATGTTGGTCAACCCGATGACCACGCACCGCAACAAGGAAAAATCGGAACAACAGCCCGTCCAAGAATGACGCCAAAGATGCGCTGGTCATCGCGGAGTCGGTCAGCCGTGGGTTCTACAGCGAGTACGAGCCGCTCTCCCCCACCTATGACCGGTTGAAGACGCTCATGAGTGACCGCGAGTACTGGGTCAGTCAACAGGGCAGTCTGGGCAACCGCATCGTGCGCTGGATCGATGTATACTTCCCGGAGTTCCAGCAGGTGTTCAAGGCATGGGACGGGGTTCGGGCGCTGGCGGCCCTGCGCGCCTTCCCCTCACCCCGAACGCTTCGCAAGCTCACGGCGGAGGAGGTCATCAGGGGGGGGGGCAGGAGCAGGGCATGAAGCGCGCCGCCGGCGCCTTGGGCCAAGCCAAGGCCGAGCAGTTGCTACAGTGCGCCGCCCAAAGCGTCGGCAAACGCGGGACAGAGTCTGAGGCCCAGCGCGACCTGAAGCGGCTGGTGGACCAGTACGATTCGACCACGCAGGTGCTCCAGGAGGTGATGGAGGAGGTCGAGGCGCTCTTCGGCGATCTGCCGCTGGTCGAGCAGCTCCGCAGCATTCAGGGCCTGGGCAGCGTGGCCATCGCCAGTCTCTTCAGCTACGCTGGCGACCTGCGTCACTATGCCCACGGCGACCAGTTGCTGTGCCGCGCCGGCCTTAACCTGGCCGAACGCACCTCCGGACGCTACAAGGGACAGATCAAGCTGTCCAAGCGCGGGGACAGTACCTTGCGCAAGCATTTGTTCCTGGCGGTCCTCAGCCTGGTGCGCCAGCACCCCGACTTCAAGCGCTGGCACGCTCACCATGTGGCGCGCGGGATGACCGATCCTGAAGCTGGTGGGCAAGCTCTGTCGTATCCTGGTCGGGATGGTGCAGCGCGGGGAGGACTACCGAAGTCCGGGGATCGCCGCCGCCGCTTGATTCACGGCCGCCGTCGTGTCGTCGCCAGTCAAACGAACCACCCAGCTTGATCCGCTTACGAATGCTCAGGCATTCGCAGGAGGCCCGATCCCAAAACGCACAAGGAACCGAGTATGGCAACCGTCAAGGGCTACGACCCGTCAGCTAAACGAAATCGGACTCCACCGCTTGGACAGGTGAAACGAAGGAATGGCAGGGCATAGACCCGTTGATGCATGGGAGGGTGAGCCTCCAAGATTCAGGTGGAGCATGTGCGACAGAAGAAGCGTTCTACGTAAGTGGCGACCACTCGCCCCTTCTGTTCCCGCATGCCCGAATCCATCCACGACGCGTCCATTCCCGTCCATCTCGTCGTACGCCGCCAAGATGCAACTTGTGCAAAATCTCGAAATCCTGCGAATGCGTGAGCATTCGTGAGAAAATCTCTTAAATACGAGGAACGGTTGCCAGCGCGCTTATTTCGATCGATTTCAGGC
>NZ_JACXIZ010000004.1 GCF_014705605.1 Paenibacillus sabuli | reverse complement strand
ATTTCGGCTCAGTAGCCTCGCATTTTGCGCTTATTTCCGCCATCTACCGCATCTCGACTCAGTAGCCTCGCATTTTGCGCTTATTTCCGCCAAGCCCCGCCTTTCCCACTCTATAGCCTCACATTTTACGCTTATTTCACAGCAGCGGTGCAAGGTGTCATCCTGCCGCCTCGGCTCTGCTGATGCCAAGCGCCCCAACTGCCCTCGCGCTCTGGCTCCGAAGTACGCCACGCGTACGCGAGCTGCGCGCCTCACTGCCTCGCAGCCCGCGTCCCACTCGTCTGCAGCGCCCTTTCCGTTTTTTCCGCTCTCACCCACCAGCGGCGGGCGGCCCGCTACTGTCTGTATTCGCATTTTGCGCTTATTTCCGCCGCTGGCATGAACTAATTCGCCGCCTGGGCCTCCTCATACAGCGTGTTAATCTCAGCGATATAATCCGCTCCGCCGCTGCTCATCCACAGGTCGAACGCTTCCTCCAGCCCTTGCTCGTCGATCTGGCCGACGATGTACTTGATGCGCGCATCGGCGATGATATTGTCAAGCTGCTGCCCTTTTTGGGCATAGATGTCGGAGATGAGCGGCTCGGCCGGATTGCCGACGACGATCGCTTCATTGGCGGCCTGCACCTCTTCGACCTTGTCGTTGATCTCCGTCGACTCCAGCGTCGGCGTCGTCGGTCCGATGAACATGAGCATCTGATTCAACGAGTTCAGCTCGCTGCTGAGCGCCACGTCCTCTGGCGTCGTCAGCGGATGGATGTACCCGTCCACCATCTCGTAATGCCGCCCCTCGATGCCATAGCCGAGCAGCATCTGCATATCCTCGTCGTTGAGCCGATCAAGGAAGGTCAGCACGCGCTTCAGCTCATCCTCGGTCTTGACCGCCGACTTCGAGACGGCGATGACATTGGCATAGCCCGAGGTCGGCATATCGCGGTGGCCCTTCGGCCCGACCGGCGCCTGGAACACGTCGACATACGGCGTGTCGCGCGGCGCTTTGTCCTGCATGCTGTTGTCCATCCGTCTGGCCGCATCCGCGACATCGACGAACACCCCGGCCTCCTGGTTGACCATCGGATCGGTCCATACGGCCGGGTCCATGACTGCGAAGTCCTCGTTGACCAGACCTTCCACGTACAATGTACGGAAGAACTGCAGCGCCTCCAGGTATTCCGGCGTCGTATGCGCCGGCGCGAGCGTACCGTCCTCGGCTTCGCCCCATTTGTTCGGCGCGCCGAACCAGACCTGCATGATGTCCCAGGGACCGGCATACTTGGAGACGACGATGCCGTAGGTGTCGTCCTTGCCGTTGCCGTCCGGATCGTCTTCCTTGAATGCTTTGAGCACGTTGTAGAATTCGTCCAGCGTCTGCGGCGCCTCCAGCCCCAGATTCTCCATCCACTGACGGTTGAGCGTGACGCCCATCCGGCCGAGGATACGGCCGCGGTAGATGCCGTACGTCTTGCCGTCGATCGAGGAGTTGTTCAGCACGATCGGATTAGCCTGACTCAGGTTCGGATAGTCGTCCAGATACGGACCCAGCTCCCAGAAGGCGCCGGAGCGCGCCGCGTTGATGAAGCTGGCCGCATTGCGGTCTACGACCATCAGGGTCGGAAGCTGGCCCGAGGCGAGCGTGATGTTCATCTTATCGGGATACGAGCTGTTGGGCACATATTGCATCGTGATCTCGGTATTCGTCGCTTCCTGCAGCGCCTGGAGCACAGGCGAATCCTTGTCCGGCAGCTCGGTCTGAAAGGCCGGAATCATGAAGCTCAGCTTCAGCGCCTCCTCCTGCGCCTCACCGCCGTTGTCGCCGGACCCGCCGCCGTTGCCGCCCGCCGTCTGCCCGCCTCCGCTGTTGCCGCCATTGCCCACATTGCCGCCGTTGTTGTCGTTGCCGGCGTTGCCGCCCGAGCAGGCCGCCAGCGCCACCAGCGCCGCCAGCACCGCACCTAGCAGCGCCAGCCTTCCCGTTGCCTTGCGTTTCGTTTGCTTCATCTCGTTTTTCCTCCCTTTTTTGTCCCTATCTATCGATGCGCCTCTATTACCCCTTGATCGAGCCGAGCAGCACGCCTTTGGCGAAGTGCTTCTGCAAGAACGGGTACAAGAGGAGAATCGGCACGGTGCCGACGACGATGACCGCCATCTTGACCGCCTGATCCGGCGGCTTGACGAAGTTCGGATCCATGTTGGACAGGTCCCCAACCGCGAGCTGGGAGAGCATGACCATCTCCCGCAGCACGACCTGCAACGGCCATTTCTCGTGATCGTTGAGATACAGCAGCGCCGCGAAGAAGTTGTTCCAGTGGCCCACGGCGTAGAACAGCCCGAAGGTCGCAATCACCGGCTTCGACAGCGGAAGCACGATCCGCCACAGCACGCCGAGCTCGGTGCAGCCGTCGATGCGCGCCGACTCTTCGAGACCGGGCGGCAGCTGCTGGAAGAAGTTCTTGATGATGATCAGATTGAAGGCGCTGATCGCCCCCGGCAGGATGACTGCGGCATAATTGTCGATCAGGCCCAGGTCGCGCACGACCAGGTAGGTCGGAATCATCCCTCCGCTGAACAGCATCGAGAAGATGATCAGGTTCATCAGCGCGTTGCGTCCCATCAGATCGCGCCGCGACAGCGAATACGCCATCGTCAGCGTGAAGAGCAGATTCGTCAGCGTACCGACGACCGTGATGAAGATGGACACGCCAATGCTGCGGAAGATCGTGTCCGAGGAGAAGATGTATTGATACGCGCCGAGCGCGAATTCGCGCGGGAAGATGAAGAAGTCGCGCTCGGTCAGCTCCGCCTCGGTCGCGAACGAGCCGGCGATGATATACACGAACGGCAGCACCGTGACGCAGGCGAAGATCGCCAGGAATATATAGTTGAAGATGTCAAACACCCGTTCGTACGGTGAATCGTGACGGCTATGCATCAGTACAGTCCCTCCTTGCCGAGCCGCTTGGCCAGATAATTGCTGCCGAAGATCAGCACGATGCCGACGACCGACTTGAACAGCCCGATCGCGGTGCTGTAGCTGAATGCGCCCTGCGTGATGCCGACGAAGTAGACGTAGGTATCGAATACGTCTGCCACTGTGCGATTGAGCGAATTGGTCATGAGGAAGATCTGCTCGAAGCCGTTGTCGAGAAAGTTGCCCAGACGCAAAATTAGCAGGATCGAGATCACGCCGCTGATCGCCGGCAGGGTGATATGCCACATGCGCTGAAAGCGGGTCGCCCCGTCGACCACCGCCGCCTCGTACTGCTCGACGTCGACGGAGGCGAGCGCGGCGAGGAAGATGATCGTGCCCCATCCCGTCTCCTTCCACATGATCTGCAAGATGATCAGCGGGCGGAACCAGTCGGGATCGGCCAGGAAGTTGAAGCTGCGGCCGGTCAGTTGCTCCACGAGCGCGTGCAGCACGCCCCCCTGGGTCGTCAGGAAGACATACGTCATGCTCGCCACGATGACCATCGAGATGAAGTGCGGCACGTACACCATCGTCTGCACGAGCCGCTTGAAGACGCCGACGCGAATCTCGTTGAGCAGCAGCGCGACAAGAATCGGCGCCGGGAAGAAAAACACAAGGTCGTACACGGCCAGAATAAAGGTGTTGCGCAACAGGCGGGCAAAATCAGGATTGGAGAAAAACGTCCGGAAATGATCCAGGCCGATCCATTCGCTCTGCCAAAACCCTAGAAACGGCTGGTAATTCTTAAAAGCGATCAACACGCCCCACATCGGCCAATACTTAAAAACCAGAAAATACAGCAATCCAGGCAGCAGCAGCACGTATAGCCAGCGATCCTTCGCCAGCCGCGCCCGCCAGGAGCGGCGTCTGCCTCCACGCTGCCGGGCTTGAACCGCAAGCGGCTTTGCTTTTTGCGCAGTCGTATCCATCGGCTCGTTCCTTTCTGTGTCGAGGAATCTGGCCTCAGTATCGCGAATATTTGAACCGCTTACAATTCCATTTTTTTGCCACTATTTTCTGTCGACCGCCTATGGGGAATTGCTAGCTGCGATGCGGCTTTCCGACGCCGACGTGCACGATTTTGCCGAGCTGGGCCTCTTATGCACTGCGGTATTCGCTTGGAGTCACGCCGACATGCTTCTTGAAGATGCGATTAAAATAACGCTGCTGGTAGCCGACCGATTCCGCGACCTGCGCGATCTGCAGCTCCGACTCGCGCAGCAGCTCCTTGGCCTTGGCCAGGCGCAGCTCGGTGAGGTAGTCGATAAAGTTGATGCCCATCAGCTGCTTGAATACTTTGCTCAGTGTGTAGGGACTTACGCCCGCGAGATCCGCGCATATTTCCAGGGAAATAGCCGTCGCAAAATGCGCCTTCATGTAAGATACCGTCTGCTCGACCATGCCCCGAAGCTGCTCGCCGGCACGCTGCTCGCGCTCCGTCATAAACGGCGCGATAACGCGCGCCTTGAGCCAGGCAATCATCTTGTCGGGCTCGCGCAGCTGCGAGAGCTCCTCATACAGATTCGCTCCGCCGTAGAGGCGCAGCGGCACGCTGCCGGTCTGCAGCATCATGTGCAGCAGACTGCCCAGCAATTGCAGCACGCTCTGCTCGATCTGGACGTGAGAGGCCGGATAGGACAGCAGCTCGTCGAGGAAGCCCTCCGCCAGCCGCTCGGCGGTGCGCAGGCGCCCGCTGCGCATCGCCTGCACGAGCTCCGCCTCTACCGCGAACGGGTAGCGGCCGGCTCGTTCCTCGCAGGACGGCGGGTGCGCGCCGAGACGGATGACCTGATTCTGATCGAGCGCCGGACTGAGTGCAGAGGCTCGCTCCACCTCCATGAAGGTCTCGGCGACTCGCCGCATCTCCTCGAGCGGTCGGCTGATCGCCAGGATAACCTGGAGCTGTAGCATGCGGTTCACCATCTCCACGATCCGCGCCGCCAGTCGATCCAGCGGCTCGATCACATCGCTGCCCGGCTCCGAGGCGACGATCAGGCAGAGCGACAGATCGTGGAAGTTCATGACATTATGCTGCGCAAAAGCTTCAGCCGTCAGCTCCTCGACAATATTGGCTGCGGCGAAGGTGACCAGATTCTCGTCGCCGTGCGGGAATCGCCCCGACAGCCGGCTGTAGCCGGTCAGCCGCAGGTGCATCAGATGGTATTGGTGCCCCTCTGTCTCCCAGCCGTAGCGCTCAAGCTGCTTGCGCAGATCGTGCTCGCTGTAGGCGTACAGATGTCCCTGCAGGAGCTGCAGCAGGAAGCCTGAGCGCAGATGCGGCAGCTGATCGTCAAGCCGTGCCCGCAGATGCAGACTCTCGCGCTGCGCCGATTGCCACTGCCGCTCGATGAAGCCGAATTCGTCCTCTCTGCCCGGCCCCTGCTCCGTCGCGCCGAGTCGGCTCAGCAGACGAGCAACCGGCGAATAGACGCGCATCGAGGTCAGCCAGGACAGCAGCAAGGCTAGTGCCAGTCCGACGCCGCTGATCGTCAGGATCGTGCGGGACATGGCCACCACCGGCGCGGTGATCGCCGTGACCGGTGCTGCGGATACATACGACCAGCCCTGTCCGACCCGCATGAAGCTGCCGTAGGAGACGGCGAACGTCTTGCCGCCTTGCTCCCAGAGGAACGTATCCTCGCCACGCATCTGTTGACGCGTCCGGACCTCCTCCTGCAGCCGGTCGTAGAGGTCCTCGGCGGCGCGGTCATCGGAGACGATCCGGCGGCCGCTGCTGTCCATCAGGAAGGTCGCGCCCGCGTTGTAGGGCGTCATCGTCTTGAGCAGATTGACCATCTTGGCCCGATCGACGGTCAGCAGCAGTACGCCGAACGGCTCGGTGCTGCCGCCTGGAATTTGATGGATGAGCATGAGCGGCGCGTCCTGCGCGGCGGTTGGCGCCGGCGTGTCCGGTGGTGCAGGCATGTCCGGTGGAGCTGGCGAATCCATTGACGCCGACGAGTCGGGGGCCGAGCGGTTACGTGCAGAGGACGGTTCGCTGTGCGGTCGATTCGCTACTGACGGTGATTCGATGGGGACGTCGACCTCTGTCGTCGGTGATCCGATGAGTGAGCCGGTCTCTGTAGCCGGCGATCCAGTTGTTGAGCCGCCCGGCCCCTCCGCCAGCCCGGTTTGCGAAGCGCTCTCTTCGGCTGCACGGCCTGTTCGCCAGTATATGCTGCGGCGGTCACCGAGCATTTGCTCGTAATCCGCGATTCGCTCCGCATCCTTCAGCTCGTAATAACCGGTATTGAACAGCACCGGCGGTTCGCCTACCTGCAGCGGGCGAATATACAGATTCACGCCGCGAATGAGCGGATGCGAGCCCTCCAGAATGACCAGCGACTTGCTGATATCCCAGGTCTCCTGGAAGTGATAGACGAAGTCCAGCTCCTGCAGCGGATAGCCAAAGCGCGGGCTGAACGCCCAGTGCGACAGATCGACTTCCAGATAGCCGAGCTGATCGTCGATGTTGGCGACGCGCTCGCCGATCTGCTTTTGGTGCATCTCGCGCAGGTCGTGCTCCATGCCGCGTACCGAGACCCCGTAGATGCTTGCGCCGGTGATGAAGCCCGGAATACTTGCCGTCAGCAGAATCAGCACGAGGCTTTTCCGATAAAAGCTGCCCTTCCTTCGCCAGCTGCGCCAAAACGGCGACCTTTTTTGTAAGCGCTTTATCAAATGGTTTCATCCTTCCTTCCATACGCTTTACGGGGCACGGACTGACCGTAGTTTGCTTCCATTGTGACCGACACCGGCTTGGACGCGCAATTGGACTTTTTTGCACCGGCAAGGTGAAACGCGCAAGCCGTCATTTACCGCGCAGCGAGTTTCATTCCGAGAAAGTTAGACAAGTATAGGCAAGATCATATACTTTCTATACTTTCAAGGCGAAACTTGTATCGCCCTCCTTTGGTGGCGATACAAGTTTCGTTCCGCGAAATCGAGCGCCTCTTTCTACATGTGAAACGTAGAATCTGCTCGATTTCAAGGCGAAACTTGTATCGCCCTCCTTTGGTGGCGATACAAGTTTCGTTCCGCGAAATCGAGCGCCTCTTTCTACATGTGAAACGTAGAATCTGCTCGATTTCAAGGCGAAACCTGTATCGCCCTCCTTTGGCGGCGATACAAGTTTCGTTCCGCGAAATCGAGCGCCTCTGAATGCTCGGGCTCGCCCTACTGCTGCCTCGAAGCTCTTCCTCACTCCCCCAGTGCGGACCTAACGGACACTTTTGATCGTTAGCACGAGATTTCAAGCGAACCCTTCATTCTTACGGTCATTTTTGTCCGCTAGATTACAGGCGGGATCCATACACTTTCTAGACTTTTGAAAATAACAAAAGCAGCCCCGCCGGCTTGGTGCGAAGCCACTGAATAATTTCCAGTGATCTCGCCGTGCGCCTGGCGGGGCTGTTGTCTTGGCATGATTCGCCATCATCTGGAGCTGCCGGGAACGGCAGCCGAATCCTCGCGCAGCCCCCAACACGCGGGGGCCGGCGACATCACGGCGGTCGGAAGACCAGCCGATTCAGCGGATTCCTACGGGCGTGACCGCTGATCCGGGCTCCTACATCCGGGTGTCGCCGCTTGTCTCTTCTCCTACATCCGAATGAAGAAACCGAGCAATTCGCCCGTGTCCGGATGCATCACAATCTGCAGCGGTCCGAGCAGTGCGTCCTGATCGGTCGCATACAGCGCGCTGATCAGCTGACCGCCCTGCTCCGTGACGTCCTCGATCACTTGCTTGGCGTCGTCATCGGCCGGCATGATCGAGGTCAGCTCCGGACTGACCCAGCTGATCTGCGCTTCTTCCTTGGTCGTCTGGAGATGCTCCAGTTCCTGCTCCGGCACCAGCTCCCAGGCGATGTCGCGGAACTTGTCCACCGTGTCCTGATCGATATTCAATGCCTCGTCCTGAACGACGATGACATGAGCCGGGCTTTGCGGCGGCAGGCTCTTCGTCATCATCGGACCGTAGTAAGCCTTGACCTTGGTGCCGGGTACGATCTGATGCCAGTCCACAGGCGTGCCTTGCGCGGTGATGAGCAGCGTTTCCTTGCCGCCGTTCAGCGTCAGCACCGGCTTGAATTCGCTATCCTGCAGCTCCGCGAATTGCAGCTGCCAGCCGTCATCCCCTTGCTCGACGGTGAAGGCCGCGTCCTCGCGCACGAGCGTCTCGCCGACGATCTCGATCGAAGCCGCATGCGACTGGCCGGGATAGCTCATCGCGATGATCGGGCCGTACTGCGCATTGATGCGCATGCCCTCCTCCAGCGCTGCGCCTTGCGCGGCATTGCCATCGGAATCAGACACGACCGTCTCCTCGTCGACATGCAGCACCATCCATTGGTTCGTGCCGTGCCCGAGCACCTCCAGACGGTAGCCGTCATCCGTCTTCGAGAGGCTGCTGATGACGCCGGACAGTTGGAGCAGCGCTTCCTCTTCCTCGTCCACCGGCTGTCCCTCCTCCTGCTCGAGCGCGATCCGTTCTTTGCTCCAGTTCACATTGTAGCCCATCGCGCCCGCCGCCTCGCGCACCGGCAGATATGCCTTGCCGTCAATATAGACCGGATGCAGGCCGGTCGTCTCGCCGTCGATGGTGATGTTGACATCGCCGCGCAGCCAGCCGTCGACGCGCTCGGCGATGCTGTCGGCACCCGCTGCGGCCGTCGTGAGCAGCAGTCCGCCCACTGTTGCCGTAATTAGCCATTTTGTTTTTTTCATAGGTGTCCTCTCCTTTGCATATCATCGTTGCACCCCCATAGACGCGCCTATGCCCGAAAAGGTTACAGTTGAAGCGCATTACCATGACTTCCGGAATCGTCGCGCCATGCGCCGTCTGCTGAAGCGGCCGGCTACTTGGGCGCCTCGACTCGCCGGACGAAGCGATGAATCAGCAGCGGCATCGCGAAGAAAACCGCCAGCAAACGAGCCATCTGCAAGGTCGCGACCAGCGCCGGTTCAATATCCAGCGCCATTGCCGTCGACGACATCTCAGCCGCTCCAGCCGGGACGACCGATAGCAGACTGGTGAACCAATCAAGTGGCGTCAGCCCATAAAAAATGGTCGCAAGCAGCACGCTGAGCACAAAATACAGCAGCAAAGAAATCAACGCCGTAGCGCCTATTTTTTTGAGCTGCGTCATCGTCTGATTATCAAATCGGAGCCCGATCACCGCACCGAGCAGACCTTGGCCGATGCCAGGGACAAATCTGGGAATCTCCGCTTCCGGCACAAGGCTGCTTGCGACAAAACCGATCAAAATCGAAAACAGCAGCAAAGAACCCGGAAATTTCAGCCGCCTCGCCAGCAATACCGCCGCCAGCACGCTAAGTGCAAGCAAACCTGTTGAGACGACAGCCGTTCCCCAAGAGCCGTTAATTCCAAATGAGCCGCTCCCGCTGCGGCTGATTCCGGCCACGACCGGAATAGTCAACACAAAAAACAAAATACGCGTCGTGTGATACGCCGCCACGATGGATTGATTGGCGCCATACTCCTTGCTTAACGCAATTGCCTCGGAGGCTCCTCCCGGCAGACAGCAAAAAAAGGCGGTATTGGCGTCCAAACCGGAAAATCGATGCATAAAACGGCCCAACAGTACGCCTCCAGCCAGCGTCAGGCACAGCGTAAGCAAAAATGGGAGCAGCAGTTGATGGTATTCGACGAATTGAGTCGGCTTCAGGATGAAGCCGATGTTGGCGCCGATCACGCCAAGGCTGACTTTAAACAGCCAATCCGGCAGCTGCATTTTTTTGACGAGCACACTGCAGACAAGCCCCGTCACGATGGCACCGATCAGCCATCCCGCAGGGACGCGCAGGCCGGCGAGCAGGGCGCCAACTGACAAGGCGGCCGCTACATAGGCGACCCTTCGGACGATCATGGGATGGCTGGTCCGATCTGGATTAGACAAGTTCGACCGCATGTCTGTCGGCTGCCGCTTCATATGCGACCTGACCACCCTTGTATACGGCTTGAATCCGGCGGATATCCGAGATCCGCTCCGTCGGGTCGCCGTTCACAACCGCGAGATCCGCGAGCATACCCGGCTGCAGTGCACCAACCTTGTCGTCCACGCCGCACAGCTTGGCCGCTTGCGAGGTGGCCGCCCGCAGGGCGATCACCGGCTTGACGCCCAGCTCCACCAGCGTTTCCAATTCGAATGCGATCTCGCCGTGCTGGCCGTCTGTTCCGACGCCATACTGCAGACTGGAGTGCACTGCCTTGCGGTAGGCCTCCCGGATATAATCCCGATGCTGGAAAAATCCCTTCGTCAGCTCCGGCGTCCCCCGATTGATGAAGCGCTGGTCATTCAGATAAGCGTACGAAGTTAGTGTCAGCCAAGTGCCATGCTTGATCATCAATTCCAGTTCCTCGTCGTCCATGTAGATGCCGTGCTCGATCGTATCGATGCCCGCCTCGACCCCCTGGCGCAGCCCGGTGCCGCCATAGCAATGGGCTGCCACCTTTTTGCCTACGCTGTGCGCCGTATCGACCGCTGCCTGGATTTCCGCTCTCGTGAACAAGGAATGCATACCGTTGCGCTCGACGATTCGACCGGCTGAGAAGGTAAAATTCTTGAACTCGCCTTGACTTCCTGTAATAAAGAGCTTGATCTGATCGGCCCCTGCGTCGTGGATGTTGATGCGCACCGCCTTGGTGACCTCATCCACGCCGTCATAAGGCGAGGCCATGATACCGTGTCCAAAGCTTGAACGGATGCCCTTGCCGCTGATCAACAATCTTGGTCCGGGAAATATCCCCTTCTCTGTCGCCTCCTTGAGCGATACATCGATGAACGCCTTCTCACCGAGGATGCGCATCGTGGTGACGCCCGAAGCCAGGTCGGTCTGCATATTGTTGGCTCCGCGCAGCAGCAGCACATTGTTGCTGTCTTGCATGGCTTTGGCATAATTAGGAATCTGGGCGCTTAATGTCAGATGCGTGTGAGAGTCGATCAGGCCGGGAGTAATCACCCGATCCTGGCAATCGACGATCTCGGCCCCGTCCGGCACCGCCACCTCCTCGGCCGTGCCCACGCCCGCGATCCGATCATTCTCGATCAGCACCACGCCCTTGGGGATGACCTCCCGACCTGTAAAAACCTTCTTCGCGAAAAATGCTTTGTACATACGAACGCTTCCCTTCTCTATCAAGATGTTAGTTGCCGGGCTGAAGGCCGGGGGACTTCATCGCGTGCTTGCGCTTGACGCCGTAGATCCCCGCCAACAGCAAAATGCCGACCAGATCCGTGACGGAATGCGGGTGAATGGTCATGATCGCCGCGGCGAACAAAAGAATGCGAACCGGCCAATTGCACTGCGTAATCATCCAGCCTTGCAATGCGCAACCGAGAGCGTACGTGCCAATACAGGCCGTCAAAAACGAGAGAATGACCGCAATAGCCTGCCCCTCCATAATCAACTCCCCGTTATTCAGAAACATGAACGGGATAATAAAGGCAATCAAGCCAAGCCGCAGCGCAGTAAAGCCCGTCTTGAACGGGTCCGAACCAGAAATTGACGCCCCGGCATAAGCAGATAACGCGACCGGCGGGGTAATGCTCGAAATGGCACAGAAATAAAAAACAAACATCGAGGCCTGCATCGGCTCGATCCCCATCTGAATCAAAGCCGGGGTGGTCAACGCGGCAACCATAATAAAAGCAGCCACCGTAGGCAGACCCATTCCCAAAATAATGCAAGCCAGCATGACCAGTACGGCAGCCAGCCAGATGTTGCCCGCAGACATCCCGGTGACAAAGGAAGTGAACTTAAAGCCGATTCCCGTCTGGGTCGAAACGCCGATGATAATGCCGGCGCTGGCTGTCGCGACTGCCACCATAATCGAACCCTTAGCCCCCTGAACCAGAGCATGAAACAACGTGCGCGGACCAAAGCGGGTTTCTTTGTTCAAAAAACTGACGACAAAAGCCGTCCCAATCCCGGACATTGCAGAAAACGACGCCGAGAAGCCCATCATCATGGTCGCCAGAATGGCAAGCAACGGCAGAATCAGGAACGACCTGCCCAGCACCTCCCGCCGCCGCGGAATTTCCTCCCGCTGCATTCCCGTCAATCCGCGCTTGACCGCCTCCAGATCGATAATGATATAGACAGCCAGAAAATAGAGCACCGCTGGTATCAAAGCCGCTTTCATCACATCGACATACGCGACGCCGAGCATATCCGCCATAATAAAAGCGGCCGAACCCATAACCGGCGGCATGAGCTGACCGCCGGTCGAGGCGACTGCCTCGACCGCTGCGGCAAAGCGCGGATGATATCCGATCCGCTTCATCAACGGGATCGTAAACGTCCCCGTAGAGTACACATTGGCTACGGCCGCCCCGGAGATGGTGCCGAACAAGGCGCTGGAGATGACGCCGATCTTGGCCGGGCCTCCACGCGCCCGTCCGGCCAGCATGACGGCGAGGTTCATAAACCAGGCGCCGCTGCCCGAGGCTGCCAGGAACGCGCCGAAGATTACGAATAACACGACATAGGTAGCAGAAGCGCCGAGCGGAGTGCCGAAGATACCGTCGGTCGTCATGTACAGATACTCCACGATGCGAGACGGATCGTAGCCGCTATGCCCCATTTTGCCCGGAATATACTTGCCGAGATATGCGTAGAGCAGAAATACGCCGCACAGTACCGTCATCGTCAGGCCGATGATGCGCCTGGCCGCTTCCAGCAACAGCACGATCAGGAGACCTCCCATGATCATGTCCGGAGCGGCGACCGTATCGACAAAAATCCAGCGTGTCACAAGCCGCTCCTGCTGCAAATAAATGTAAATCCCCGGTGCGAAGGCAAGCAAAGCGAGCCCGTAATCCAGCCATGTGCGTTCCTGCCGCCCCTTGCGCAGCGGATAAAGCAGGAAAGCCAACGGCAGCGCTAAGGTCAAGTGAATCGAGCGCTGCAAAAAAGCTTCGAGCGACCCGAATATACCGGTGTATAAATGGAAAATTGACATACCTGCGGCGAGGATGGCAATTCCCCGCCCGATGACCCGGTTCTCCAAATCGCTACTCCCCTTCCCTTAAATTGACGCGGCGTACAGGAGTCCGGGACTCCGATTTAATCCAAAACGCCGATTTCACGATAATATTTTTCTGCTCCCGGATGCAGTGGAAACACTGTGTTTTGGGGCGCTGCCTCCGGACTGAAGGTATCCATATCCGAGTGCGCATCCCGGAGCCTGTCCACATTTTCAACAAGCAGCTTCACGACTTCATAGGCGCCCTGTTCGGAGAGTGCGTCAGCGTTGGCCAGCAGGAGCTGTGTCTCCATGAGCGAGTAATAATCCTCGTCCTGTCCGTCGTAGGTACCGGCCGGCAAGTTGCCTGTCAGCAGCCCGTATTCTTCCGCTATGGCATCCACAACAGCGGGATCGAGCTGTAGAAAAACAACCTCGCGCGAGGTGACCAGGTCCACAACCGCCGGGAACCGCAAGGACGGGATGGTGGCGTAAACGTCGGCATGATTGTCCTTGACCAGATCCACAGCATCCGTATGGGAAACATGCGTGACACTGCCGCCCCAAGCCTTGATATCGTCGTAGGTCACACCGTAGCCTTCCAGAATCAATCGAATCAAGGTCTCGCTGGTCGACCCGGCTCTGGCCAGCACCAGCTTCATCGGATACTGGGCATCGATCATGTCGCCCAACGTCTCGTACTCCGCCTTCGAGGTGATAAACGTAATCCATTGGTTAATATTCAGATTGGCAAGCGCCGCCACGTGATTCACCGGTTCCTCATATGGCGCAATGCCTTTGGCCGAGGTCGCCGCATTAAAGTACAAGGTCGTTCCGATTTCCGCTTCTCCCTTGCCTAACAGGATTGGATTTGCCCCGCTTTCTCCCGGATTCACATTGACAACGCTGCCTGCCAGGTTTTCCTCGATCATACTGCCCAACGCCCCGGTTATGACATGCACATTTCCCCCGACGTTGCCTGAAATGGAGCGAAGTTGGAGCGGTTCCGCCTGCGTTTGCGGCTCCTCTTCTCCCTCGGCATCCGCTTCGTTTGCAACTGTCGATTGTCCCCCGCCGGCTGCCTCAGTGTCGTTTCCAGTCCCTTCGTTTTCCTCGGCGTTGCCGCAAGCGGTCACCCCTACAAGCATCATCGCCAACAGCAGAACCCAAGTGTAACGTCTCATGGTTTGCCAAGCCTCCATCCAAATATATTATTTTGTATAATGTATAATTTATATTAAGATAACCTTTTCTTGTTTGTCAATCATTTTTATTTTTATGTCAGATTAGTTTACTCCAAGGACAAAAACAAGCATCTGATTCCGGTTTCAGAAATCAGATGCTTGGCTGAATACCCCTATTAGACAGGAAAAATTAATCCAGCGTTTCTTCCAAATCGGCCTCAGCGGACTTCCAGGAACGCAGCACATGGTACTCCGCATATCGTTTGGCCTCAGCGGCGTCCCCGGCCGCAATGCTCTGCACGAGCCGTTCATGTTCGTCGTACACGGCGTGGATACGCACGGTGTTCAATGGAAAAATCGACCGAATCAAGGTGATCGGATTCTCGAGCGTCGACTGGGTCTTCGTCAACAGCGGATTGTCGGCAATCGTATAAAGCAGGTCGTGAAAATCACGGTTCAGTTTAATCATCGCTTGGAGGTTATCGACTGTGGGATCGGAAATGCACGCCTTCATTTGAAGAAGCAGATCCTGAAAGCGGGCGATGTCCCGCTCCGTTCTCTTCTGAGCGGTTAATTGGGCGGCCAGGCCTTCCAGAGCCGACTGGAGTTCATAATAATTTTGAATGTCCTTTTTGGACAGCTTGCGGACGTAGATCCCCCTCCGCGGTTCAATCGTCGCCAGCCCCTCCTGCTCCAGCCGGATCATGGCATCGCGCACCGGCGTACGGCTCACTTCAAGCTTGTCTGCAATTTCCATCTCCATCAAGCGCTCCCCCGGACGGTACACACCAGACAAAATATCGCTTTTGATCTGACGGTACACCTCATTGGTCACCGTGCGCACGCGTAAACTTGCCATTATACAAGCCCCTTCCTCAATAAATTATACTTTATAATAAATGCATTATAATAAAAACGGCGCAACAAAACAAACGAACGCGTAACGATCGTTCATCTGTATGATCCGGACGCCGCATGCCGCGGTGACTGATGCCAGCGTCCTCTCCTGCCCTTCAACGGCTCGCCTTCTCCTCGGTCGTCGCGCTCGCCTCCGCCGCTGCGCTCGTCCCGTCGCCGCGCCAGCGCTGACGCAGCCGTTCCGCCTGTGCGAACAGCCACTGCAGGGCCAGGCCCTGGACGACGATGCCGAGCACCGACGTGCAGGTCAGCGCCCACATCGCCGTCGCGCTTTCGATGGCATAGAGCTGATGGCCGAAGAACAGCAGATACCCGGCCACCGCCTCCAGTGCGTCAGCATAGCTCGTCATCGAAGGCTCGACCTGCCAGATGAGCAAGGCCTCCGTCAGCAGGATGCCGAGCAGACCCAGCACGATCAGCGTGCGCGAGCGATCGGTCAGCTTGTCGACGTACGGCGAGATGTAATACTTCGTAATCGTCTTGATGCGGAACAGGTAGATCAGCCGGACGATCCGCGCCACCTGGAAGAATTGGTCGAACGGGATAATCGCGATCACCAGGAACGGATGGCGCCGGACAAACGCCCACCTGCTGTCCGCCTTCACCAGCCGCACGATAAAATCGACGACGAAAATAAACCACACCGCCCAGTTGATGGCGTTGTTGTACGCACTGTCGGTCCAGAGGGTGACAATTGTCACCATGACCAGTACGATCATGAGGCCTTCATAAGCGGTTCTGGCGATTTTTTGCATCTTCTCACCCTTTTCTGCTTTGCCTTGGTCGACCGGCGCCGTCCGTCCCTTCGAGGGCCTCGGGCGGCATGCTTATCTTCCATTATACCAAAGGCTTCAAGCCCAGGGACTGCATTTGAAAAGAAAGCGGGGAATTCCCGTGAGGCGTGAGCAAACGTCCAACGAGCGCCCCCCAGGGATTGTGCCGCAAGAGCGAGTGGTGTAAACGACGGGCTAGAGTGAACGGCAGCTACAGTGGAGCAGTGCCGTAGAGCGGCGTGATAGAGTAGATGGCGCTGCGGTGATATTGAGCATCGGCATCGGCTGCAGCCGCCTCCGGAGCATGCGACGTCCCGTTTTTGAGGTAAGGGTAAGGCAACTTGCGTTGTCACAGTGCTGGAGGCCTCCGCTTCAATCCGTTGCACAACTAACGATCTGACGAGCCGGGTACTTGTTATGCAAAAAAATCCCGGCCGCAGTCGGCCGGGATTGCGCTTGTTTAGCGCTTGTCACCTTCCCGTAGTTTGCTAACAACTCTGACGATCTCGGGGATCCCCTTGGTGGCTGCGCCCGTACCCACCTCTCCGACGCGCTTGCCGTCTCTGTTGTTCTCGTCTTCGCCCCCGTGCCCCTCCGCCGCTGCTGTCCCCGTGCCGGCTACGCCTTCTTCACCGCTTCCCGCCTGAGCGGGATCGGCACCGGCAGCCCGGTCTCGCAGGACTGCGCTGCCGCGATCGCGATCGCCGCGCTGTCGCGCGCGCCTTCGACACCCGGCATCTCCGCCGCGCCCGCCTGGATGTAACGCACGAATTGGCGGACGATGTTCGTGTCGCCGCCGCCGTGACCGCCCTGCACCTGCTTCGGGTAATAGACCTCCTGCTTGCGCGAGTGCCGCCGCTGCACGACGATCTTGAAGTGCTGTTCGTTGTTGTAAAAGCCGTACATTTTACCCTCCGTGCCGACGAAGGTGAATTCCCGCGAATACTCCGGCGTGAACATGCATTCCATGAACGAGATGCGCGCGCCGTTGTCGTATTCGATGATCGCCAGGCTGTTGTCGTGCGTGTCGATCTCCTCGGCATAGACGCACAGATCGTCCTTGACGCGAGCGCGCCCGTAGTCCATCGCCTGGCCCTTGAAGTAGTCCACGTAGTACGCGCATGTATCCGCCTCGTCGCAGTCGCGGCAGCGCTTCTCATTGGAGGCGTCGCCGCCGAATACGTCGAGCCCGCCCGCGCTGAACACGTTGACCGGCGCGCCGCCGACCATCCAGTTAATCAGATCGAGCGAATGCGTGCCCTTCTCCAGCATCAGACTTTTCACGTAGTCTTTTTTGCGGCGCAAGCCGTGATAATAATAATTGCCGCCCACCGAGACGTTGTCGACGACATGACCGGTCTTGATCGTGCCGATCGCGCCGTCGTCGATCAACTGCTTCATGTCCTGGAACAGGGTGCAATAACGCAGCTCCAAGCCGACCATGAATACGACGCCCGCCTCCTGCGCCGCCTCGATCATCCGATCGCAGTCCTCGATCGTCTGGGCCATCGGCTTCTCCAGGTAGATGTGCTTGCGCGCCTGCAGCGCAGCCAGCGTATGCGCGGCATGCACCGGGTCGGGCGTACAGATGACGACCACATCGACCCCGGGCAGCGCCAGGAATTCATCCAGCCGATCTGTCGCCGGCACATCGCCGAGCACATGACGCGCCTCGGCGATCCGCTGCGGATCGAGATCGCATAGTCCGGCGATGACGCAGTCCGGATGCTTGCCGAAGTAATCGCCGGCAAAATAGATGCCGCGCTTGCCCAAGCCCAATACACCGATTCCGATCTTGCTCATGTTGATTCCCTCCACTTTTGTCTCGCTCTGACGTGCAGTTGACGCACACTGGGGTGTGTATGCCTACCCCGAAGGAAGCAGACGTTTGCATACACACACTAGGGCGCAGCCTGCCAATCCAGAACCTGATTATCTGCCAACAGTCTCTGCCTCAGTCTCGCATATTCCACTTCCTGCACTGTGCAGTCCGAATCCAGTGCGAGCGCCGCAGCCACAGCCGCCGACTGCCCCAAAATCATGAATACCGGCTCCATACGAATCGATCCGAAGGCGATATGGGAGGCAGATAAGCAAACGGGCACAAGTAAATTCGTGCATTCTTCGCCGCGCGGTACGATCGCCCGGTACGAGATCGGGTATGGCGCGCTCGGTGATACTTCGACATTGCCTTCGTTGACGCAGCGACCATCCAGCACCAGCCGACGGCAATTGTGCGAGTCCATCTTGTATGCCGCCAGTCCGACCGCGTCGTCGACGACTGCGCGTCCGCGGCAGTGGTGCTCCGTCATGACGAGGTCCGATACCATTCGGCGACCTTCGCGGATATACAGCTGCGGTGTCCAATGCGCCGTATCCGGATACTCATCCGCCGGAATCCCCCACTGTCCGGCCTCCCGGCGGATCGGCTCCGGGACCCGTTCGTCGTTGGCGAGGAAGTAGAGCATGCCCGCATTGTAGCGATACATATCGCGGAAGAGACGCCCGCGCGTCGCAGCGTCACCCTCCGGCCAGTCGTCGCAACCGCCGACATAATCCGTCGAGACCGCGCCGAAGTTGTTAAGATCACTCTTGCCGCCCGGCATCATTTTGTGCAGGCGCATCGCGTCCCACACGCCGGACTCGAGGTAGCGGGCCAGCAGCTCGAATTGCTGCGGATCGTAGTCCGGCGGCTGCGGGAAGGGCAAGCGATTGGCGGGATTGTTGGTCAGACAGATGCGAAAATTGTACGCTTGCACGCTCGCATCCCCCGCCCCCTGCCATAGGACCGGCACGTCGCTAACGCCCGCGAGCAGACCGCTGTCCGGCTTGCCCGGCACCACGTACGGATCGACCCAAGTCTTGAAGTTATGATTCGGGTGGCCGTAATGCACGCCGTTCAGCGTTTCGCGGTACACCGCGTTCGCTTCCCGCCCGACATGAAAGGAGACGCCGGCTTGCGCCAGCAAATCCCCTTCGTACGTCGCGTCGATAAACATCCTGGCGGAGAACCGTGCCCCGCCGTGCATAATCAGGCCGGACAGCTTGCCGCTCTGCAGCTCGACCGATTCGAGCCGCTGCTCGAAATGAACGGGTGCCTCGGCTGCTTGCAGCCATTCCTCGAAGATGCGCTTGGCGACGCTCGGCTCGAATGTCCATTGCGTCCCGTCCGGCTCTCCGCTTCCGTAATGCCGCCCAACGGCCGTATAAAACTCGCGGGCGATTCCGCCGATCGCCGCCTTGTTGCCAATGTCGGTGGCGCCCAACCCCCCGCTCGTCAGCCCCCCGAGATGACTGCCGCTGTCGACGAGCACGACGCGCAGCCCCATCCTGCGGGCCTGGAGCGCGGCGGCCACCCCTGCCGAGCTCGCGCCGTAAATGCATAGGTCTGCTTTTACTTCTTTATCCAATTGCCTCACCTATTCCGATTCGATTTGGACCGCGAGCCCTTTCGCGGACTCCGCATTGCCCGCCACATCCGTGCTGTAATACTCCACCGTGTGGCTGCCGTCCGCGTCAATGATCAGCGGCGCATTATAGGAGCTCCACGCGCCGCCGCCTAGCCGATAGACGGTATCTGCTACGCCAGACCAATCGTCCGTCGCCACCATCGTCACCGTGACCGGTCCATCGTACACACCGCCCGACTCCGCACTCGCGCCAGGCAGGATAGTCGCCGTCGTCACCGGCGGCTCAGTATCCGGAATCGGATAGATCGTGACGTCGAAGGTATAATCCGTATAGCTCGTGTACGGCACCTCATCGGTCGGATCGACGAGCAGCACCGTCGTGCCGTTGGTGCGTAGCTCATTGCTGCTGATGACGCTGTCCAGCTCAAGCTCCGTACTGTCCACCGTGCTGGTTAGCGTACCGGCGATGCGCAGCCCGCTCAGCACGTTGTCGTAGACGGTGAACGGGAATTCCGCCGCGGAGACGACCATCCGAATCTTGCCCCCGCCCGAGCCCGAGCTGAGGACCTCCGGCTCGAGCGGCTCGAAATAGCCCATCTGCTCGCGCGGGTGAATCGTCACCGCGATCTCGTAGTCGCCGTAATCCCCGAACGGCACCTCAGCGGTCGGATCGACGACCAGTACCGTCGTCCCGTTCGTCCGCACTTCATTGGCCGCGAGGATGCTGTCCAGCTCAAGCTCCGTGCTGTCTATCGTGCTGGTCAGCGTGCCGGTGATGCGCAGCCCGCTCAGCAGGTTATCTGTGAGCGCGAACGGGAAATCGTCGGTGGAGACGACCAGCCGAATCTTGCCCCCGCCCTTGCCCGAGCTGATCACATCCAGCTCGATCGGATCGAACCTGCCCGCCTCGGGGATGACGATGCCCGCCCCTTCACCGTCATAGGCCTGTAACGTCCCTCCGCCGAGCTGCTCCACCTGGGCATCCGTCTTGGTCGCCTCAAGCGTATAGGTGAAGCTGTCCTCCGGATCGTCCACCTTGATCAGGAATTCGAACGGATAGCCGGTCTTCTCCACCGTCTGCGTCCCACCGCCCGTGTCATAGTGCATCGTCAGCTTGGTCGTCGTCTCCTCCATATCCGAGACGTACACGTAGGCGTGATACGATTCCGGGGAGATCTGAATGACATGCCCCTTGCCTCGCGTATGCTCGCTCACCGTATCGCGGAGCACGTTGGAGAAGGCAAAATTCGCATCTGCGTAGGCCGGCGCCTCTACGCCCGGCAGCTCCAGCAGGACGGAGCGAATGCCCTTGGCCGGAATCTCTACCGTGAACACGCCATCCACGACCGGCAGCGTCGCCGCCGTGCCATCGGCCTCATACACCGTCGCCGTACCCGTATAGACCGAGCCACCGGCGACCTTGTCGCCCAGATAGACGGCCGAGGTGACGGTTTGGCCGCTTTCGTTCATCAGCGCCAGTCCGAGCTTGCCGTCCTTGCGGGCGGCGAGGTAGTCGATATCTGGCGTATCCGGCTCGATGATGCCCCGATCCAGCCACAGCCACATGTCGTCATCGCCGTAGAATGTGCCTGGCGCATGGCCGAATTGATTCGAGGCGAAGTAGGCGTACCCCGACTGGACGATCGACGGGAAGGAGATATGGCGCTCCGACTTCGCCCATGCGCTATTGATCAGGAAGTCCTCCAGCATGGAGATGAACACCGGAATGTGATGGTAATAGATCGACGTATACTCCGGTCCGACGTATGGATAATCGTCCTTCATATGATGAAGCAGGCTGCGATCCTGGTAGTAGCCCGGATAATTGCCGAAGCGACCGATCATCGCGTTGCGCGCCATCGTCTCGAAGTACGGATCTCCGGTGTACTCGGACAGCTTGACGAGGTTGCCCGCCCAGTTGTTCATCGAGATAATATTGCCGCTGGTCGGGCTGCTGGTATGCTCGGTGCCCATGCCGGCCTTGGCGACCACCCAGCCCGGCGCCGTCTCCTCCTGCAGCGGGGGCCCGACCTCGCTCGGCGGCTTGGCCTCGCCGTCGATATTGCCCAGCCGCCAGCGCTCGCTGCCGTGCCAGAAGAAGGAGGACCAATCCACGCTGCGCTTACGCGCCGCCGTGTCCACGGGATCGACGGTATAACTGGATGTATCGTACCCATTGTGGTAGCCGGTCGTCCACACGCTGGTGGCCAGCAATTCGCCGCTTTCCTCGGCCGCCTCCAGATACTTGGTGTCGCCCGTCAGCTCGTAGGCCGCCAGGAACGCTGTCACCATCGGAATCGTATCGCCGTAGACGAAGCTGCTGATGAACGGCGTGTCGCGATTCGCCCCGGTATTCGGATTGTTCGCCAGGTACTGATCGGCCAGTTGCTTGGCCTTGTTCAGGTAGATTGGATCGCCGACATACTTGTACATCGCCGCCTGGTCGGCGACCCCGCTCAGATTGGCCGAGCCCGACGCCGCATGTAGCCCGGTGTCCAGCAGGAAGGGCATCCGCCCCTGCGTCATCTCGTACAATCCCCCGTAGACACTCGTCGTGTACCGGGTGACCGGTCCGCCGATGGCCGACGGCGGATCGGAGACATAAGAGTTCGCACCGCCCGTACTGTCGGTGTTTTTGAAGTGATAGTTCAGCCTGCTCAGCAGGAAGGCCAGCGTCGGCACGGCGCGTGTATCGAGGATGTCCTCGTCCTCGGTCAGCAGATAGCGCTGCACGGCCGCCATCGCATTGGACATCGTCGTCACGTCCTGCGCTTCCATATTGTAGTGCGCCATCTGCTCCGGATCCCAGCCTCCGTATTGATCGTCCAGCATCAGATCGGTGGCGTTGTAGATCGCTTCATTGACCGAATGGTAAACATTCGAGCGCAGATCGGCGAAATTGTACATCTCCTCGGTGACATGCTTGAGCGTATCGAACCATGACGCCGTGCGGTTAACGATCCGGTACGACACCTCGTAGTCGTCGCCGTCCTCGAACAGGCTGTCCGTCGTGCCAAACAGCGGTGCTGCGAATTGCGGTCGAACATGGCCGGTTTCATCCCGCAGCACCAGTCCGAAATGCGACGTGTCCGGATACGTATAACCCTGAGGCACGCTCTCCGGGTCCATGACGATGCCGCTCGTCAGCTCCTGGCCGGGGATCGGCGATTCGCCGGGGGAGAAATGCAAGCTCGCCATCGGCGTGAACAGGTAGCTCTCCGGAATCATTCCCGCATGGTCCGGGACGGCATGCTTGACGTAGAGCATCGGAGCGGTCACGGTATCGTAGTCCGCCTCGTCCACGCCTTCGCCGCTGTACAGCAGGAAGGAATACGCGCCATCCTCGGCGAACTCGGCATTCAGCGTCACCTTCGGATCATCGGTGAGCGCATCCAGCTCGAACGTGACCGTGAGGTCCGCCTCCGTATTCGGGAAAGTCAGCTCCACCTTGTCCGACCCAAGCTTCGTGTAATCGGACGGAATGAACCAGACGGGCACGCCCGAGTGGAAGTAATCGTCCGCAATCGCGCTCGCTTCGCCGCCGCCGACCGCCACGCGCTGCAGCACGCGGGCAAAATGGGTATCCATCCCTCCCAGCTCGGTATGCAAGGCGGACATCATCAGGAAGCCCAGAGCGTCGGTTTTGTCCTTGACCGCGACCCATTGCCCGCTCGACTTGATGAATATTTCATTTTGCACCAATGCGCCCTCCGTGCCCGTGCCTTGGTGGAATACTACCTTCACGGAATCGTTCTCGATGCTGTCGCTTTTGGACGGCGTCACATCGTCAGTCGCCCAGGCCGGAAATTCCGCCGAGGGCAGCCCCGAGAGCGGGTCGGCCGGCTCCACTATCTCCAGCAGGTCCCCTTCGTCCTCCGGCGGAACGAGGTTGAGATCATCGCTGACGAAGAAGCCCGCACTGCGCGCGTAAAAGCCAGAAGTGTCGAGCAGCGACAATTCGTGCACACCTGCGCTCAGCGTAAACACACCGACCTCGGACCAGCGAAAGCCCTCCTGCCCGTGATCGCCGAACAGCTCGCTGACAGGCACACCGTCCACGGCGACGCCGAAGGTCCGCGTCCCCGGTTGATTGGTGGCGAAGTCGCGATCGCGCACCCATACTTTATAATCGCCCGCGATGGCGATATCGAGCTCGGCAATCGCCGGCGACGGATCGCCGGCCTCCTCACTGGCCAATCCGGTCAAGTAAGTGCCGGTCAGCCGCCAGGAACCGAACGTCTTAAACAGCTTGGCAGGCAAATACGTGTGTTGATCGCCGGATGCGCGTACAGAAGGCGCAACGGCGCACAACGAGACGAACAAACATACAGTCAGTACAGCAGCCCATACTTTCTTCATCATCCTTCTCCCCCATCATTGCGAGTATGGTGAATCTGGTGAATCCGTACGGCGGCGATCCGCCGCTGTCGCTTGCGCGAAGCGGCGGACAGCCGGGCTTTGCACGTGCTTCCTGTACCCGAGGTACATTTACTGGGTCGAGCGAATATAATCGTTCATTTGCTCCATATACGCCTCTCCGCCATGCTTATACCAATCGTCGCGAATCGGCCCGAGCTGCTCCATCGGCAGGTCGCCGAGCATGATCCGAGTCGTGAGTTCGTCCCAGGTGAGCTTGTAATCCATGAATTTCGGCTCCCTGGCCGCCGCCGGCGTATGCCCCTGATCCAGGGACACGACAGCGGTATCCACCGCTTTTTGAATCCACGGCCGCACCAATTCCTTGTCCGCCTCCGTATAGCTCGTCGGATGAAGGAAGAAGTCCGGGTCGTCGTGGCGCCGCACGATATTGCGCTGCATATACATGGTGCCTGCCTCCGGACTGTAGACGCGCTCTCCGTTCTCCATCGTGTAGTGCGTGCCCTCCATGCCGTAGGACACCAGATCCCAGCCCTCGTCGGAGAGCAGGTAATCGAACACCTCCACCGCCTTCTCCGGATGCTCGGCGGCCGAGGTAATCGCCCATACGCCCCAGATGCCGGTGCCGTATACCCCGCCCTTCACTTCTCCCTCCGGACCTTGGACGAACAGATAGGTTAGCTCCGCTTCCGGGTTGAGCTTGTGCAGCGCGTCTTCCTTGCGCTTCACGTAACCGGCGAAGTCGCGGACGACGCCCGTGATGCCGCGTTCGAAGCGTTCCGACGCCGTCTTGTTGTCATTGATCGGCGAATCCGGGTCCAGCACGCCCGAGGCGTACAGATCGCGCGTGTAGCCCAGCACGTTCGCATACACGTCGCTGTTGCGATCGTATTCCGGCAGCGTATAGTCGTATTCGCCGCCTCCGTAGGCCTGCCAGCCGTAATGGCCCAGCTCCGAGGTCAGCACCGGTTGAAGAATCTTATTGGCATCGACGAACGAGCCGAAGCCGTACGTATCATCCTTGCCGTTGCCGTCCGGATCGTCGAACGTGAACCGATGCAGCATATCGGTGAACTCCTCGACCGACATTTCCGAATTTTCCGGCACCGGGATGCCGAGATTGTCCATCCAGTCCTTGCGCACCGTGAAGCCGTCATTGCGTGTAATCGAAGTGCGGGGAATGGCGTAGATGTTGTCGTCGCCCATCGTCTTCAAGGCTGACCAGGAATGCTCGTACGAGTGCGCCATCAGATTGTCGGCATCCTCCAGATAGTCATTGATCGGCACAATGACGCCGTCGTTGACCGCATTGATGTACATCTCGTTGTCTTCGCTGGGGAAAAACACGACGTCCGGCAGATCGCCCGAGATCAGCGTCAATTGCAGCTGCGACTCGTAGCCCGACGCCGGCGGCGCGATAAACTCCAGATTGACGTTAAGCGCTTCCTCGACGACGTCGACAAAGGCGCGCTGCGGATCGTCCTCCGGCACCTCCGCGCTGCCCAGCGTACTCATGATTCGAATCGTAACGGGCTCGCCCTCATCGTCGTTAACCACAGTGTTCGTGCCTTGCTGGTTCGCACTTCCATTGTCTTCTCCCGCCGCGTTGTCTGGATCATTCGCATTGCCCGAGCACGCCGTGACGACGAGCAGCAGCGCCGCGAGCAGGACGATTGCCGTCTTTCGCTGAACCGTTCTCATGCACCTGCCCCTTCCCCATCTGTTTTTTATAATAAAAGGCGAAGCCTCTTATTAACCATTGACCTTACCCTTTGACCGAACCGAGCATGATGCCCTTGACAAAGTACTTCTGCAAAAACGGGTACACGCATAAAATCGGGATCATTACGACCATAATTGCAGCATACTGCAACGTCTCCGGCATGACGTCGAATGCGCCCTGCTCGGCCAGATTGCCGTCCGCGCTCGTACTCGCCAGGTTGGCGCTGCGGATAATTTCGTTCAAATACAGCATGAGCGGCCACTTGTCCACCGAGCGGATGTACAGCACGGCGTTGAAAAAGTTGTTCCAGTACGTGACTGCGGTGAACAGACACAAGGTCGCGATGATCGGCTTGGAGAGCGGCACGACGATGCGGAACAGCACGTACGGCTCCGAGGCGCCGTCGATCCGGGCCGCTTCCTCCAGCTCCTCCGGAATATGCTCCATGAACGTCTTCATCAAAATCAGGTTGAACCCGGTAAAAAGCATCGGCATCACCAGCGCGGTCAATGTGTCCAGCAGACCCAGCTCGCGCATCAGGTAGAAGTTCGGAATGATGCCGCCGTTGAACAGCATGGAAAACACCACGGCCACCATCAGGAGCTTGCGTCCCTTCAGATACCCCTTGGAGAGCGGGTAAGCAGTCACAATATAGAGCAAGATGCCGAAAAAGACGCCGCACACCGTGACGATGATCGTGTTCAGGTAGCTCGACCAAAGGATCGGCTTGGACAGCATCTCCCGATAAGCCGCGAAGCTGAATTCGTCCGGCCAGATGCGTGTCGGATTTTCGATATAGGCGCTGTATGAGCTCAAGGACACCGCCAGCACGTTGGCGAACGGATAAAGCATGGCCATCGAGACAAGCACGATTAAGCCGTAATTGATGACGTCGAATCCGGTCAACCGTTTTAGGCTGCGCATAGCACGCCCCCCCTTTCCTACCAGATCGATTTTTTGCTGATTTTGCGCGCCAGCGAGTTGGCGCTCATGATGAGTGCGAAGCCGACCACCGCTTTGAACAAGCCGACGGCCGTGCCGTACGAAATGCGCCCCTGCTGCAGGCCGATCCGGAAGGTATAGGTCTCGAACACATCGCCCGTCGCATACGTCATCGGATTGTAGAGCAGATAGATCTGCTCGAAGCCATTGTCCAAAATATTGCCCAGCTTGAGCAGCAACAGGATGACGATCGTGGCGGCGATGCCGGGCAGCGTAATATGCCACATTTTCTGGAAGCGGTTGGCGCCGTCGATGGTAGCCGATTCGTAGAGCGTCGGGTCGATCCCGGATATCGCGGCGAAATAGATGATCGTCCCCCAGCCGACCTCCTTCCACACCTCCGAGCTGACAATGATCGAGCGAAAGTATTCCGGCTTCAGCAAAAACGCCACCGAATCGAAGCCCAGCGTATGCAACACGTAATTGACGATCCCGGTCGAAGGGGAAAGGAAGCTCATCACGATGCCCGCCATGACGACCCACGAAATAAAATGCGGGAAATAAATGATCGTCTGGGTCACCCGCTTGAACGCCAGATGGCGCACCTCGTTGAGCATGAGCGCGAGCAGAATCGGGGCCGGGAAGCCCCAGACAATCTGGTAAAAGCTGAGCAGCAAGGAATTCCGAAGCACGCGGTAAAAGTTGCTCGAAGTCAGCAGCGTTTCGAAGTGATACCACCCTACCCAATCGCTGTTCAGAATGCCCTTGGTCAAGCTAAGGTCCTTGAACGCGATGACAATGCCGGCCATGGGCACGTACTTAAAGAGAAGCAAATACGAGAAACCGGGAATCAGAAATATGTAGAGCCAGTAATGCCGTTTGAGGTATTGCACCGGATCACACCTTTTTTCTTCTGGTTTGTCTCTCTATTATAAAGAAGCCAAGGCAGGCGAAAAATCCGGCGCACCCTATGTTTTAGGGGGCTGTGAGAAGGTTTACATCGCGGCGTTTGGTAGGGGAAGGAATAGGTGGCGCTTCGACCTTGTCTGTGCACCACCTCGCGCAGCTTCAACGGCCGGGGCGCTTCGGAATACGCAGCTCGACCAGCGCTCCCTCGCCTTCCTTGCTGGCGATTCGCAGTCCGTACGCGCTGCCGAATACGAGCTTGATCCGTTGATTGACGTTGCGCAGGCCGATGTGCTCGTTTTCTTTGATCGGCGATTGCAAAAAGCTCTGATTGAGACGGTCGGCGACGGCCCGCGCCATGCCGACGCCGTTATCCTTGATTTTCAATACAATGGACTCCCGCTCCGCATAGCCGATCACGCTGATCGCGCCGGGTCTGCGCGAGGGCTGAATGCCGTGCACGATGGCGTTCTCCAGGATTGGCTGGAGCGTGAGCTTGATGACCGCGCAATCCAGGATGCTCTCGTTGACGAGCCACGTCACCTCCAGCCGGCCCTGTCTGCGCATCTGCTGCATCTGCACGTACAGCCGCGCATGCTCCAGCTCCGTCCGCAGCGGAATCATATCATCCTCCGTCATCAGGCTCAGACGCAGCAAGCGCGACAGCGTCTGGATCATCTCGGACACCTCGTTTTTCCCCTTCGTCAGACGCATCGCCCGCAAATTAATGGATTCCAGCGTGTTGTAGAGGAAATGGGGCTTGATCTGCGCCTGCAGCGCAATCGACTGCGATTTTTGCAGCAATTCGTAGCGCCGCTGGAGCTCCAGTTCCATCGCCTTTCGCTTTTCGTTCGAGTTGGCGAGCGCAGCGGATATGACGTTCACTTCGTTAAATTTGGCCGGACGACGTCGCAACTCCGCCTTGTCGCCCGGATGCAGCATCGAGAGGATGCCGCTGATCGGCCGGTAGCTCTGCAGCGACAAGATCATGGCGAACAGCAGGCTGGAGACGACGGCCAGGAGGACAAGATACGTCATGAACTGCTTGAATTTCACCTGCTTGGGATAATAGTGCTGCAGCGGCACCAAGGACACGTACCGCCAGTCTTGATAAGCGGAGGGCGCCGCCGACAACACCAGATCAGTCTCCCCGAGCCGGACAAGCCTGGACAGCGAGCCGTCGCCGATATCGGCGGCCGCCTCCGGATACAGATCGGCGAAGCGCCGACTCAACTGCCCGCTGTCCGGGCCGTAGACGATCCGGCCATCGGCGTCGAGAATGAACAATTGCTGCGTCCGGTCGTCCACGCCCAGCAGCTCCTGCAGCCGGGACATGTCGATCGAGATGAACAATACGCCCCTCCGGTCGGCGCTGTACACCGGCAATTGCCGGAAATGCGCCAGCGTATCGGGCGCCGCGCCAGCGGTACCCGATACGCTCTGCAAAAATTCGATCCATGCGCGTTCCTGCGTTTGCTTCTTCCGGTAGGCGTCGATCCACCACGCATTGTCAAACTTGCCGCGTTGTCCTCCGCTCGCCCCGGTAATGACAAAATCGCTGTTCTCGACATAGAGCGAGATGGCGCTGAAATTTGCGTTCGTCAGCTGCACCATATTCATTGACGCCTGAATGCTGTGAATCTTGTCGATCAGCGCCGGAGACAACGGGTAGCGGAAGTCCTCGCCCATGACCGAGGCATAATCGGAATAGCTCGCCATTTGAAACGAGACATTCGCCAGGCCGAGCAAGGTGTTGTCGATGGCGTCCAGCACACGAACCAGCTCCGTCAGATTTGAGCGCGTGATTTCATCCTTCAGCATTTCGTCGTTGTACTTGTAGACCGCCAATTGCACCAGTCCGATCGGCACCATTAGCAGCAGCACCGTCATGACAAAATAGCGCACCAGCACACTGTTGAACTTGTACGTGCGAATATCGTTCCATACGCTCCATCTTGCCACGGCGCTGCCCCATTTCGCTTGTGGAATCCCGAAGAATCGCTGACCTGGCTTCTAAACGGTCGGGTCCGGTGTGCAGGTTCCGGCGACAGTCGCCCCGTCGGCCAGCGTGATCGTATAGCGATACGGTCCGCGCGCAGTCATCCGGAAGCGCGACTGCGCCAGATCGTAGTCCAGCCAGGCGAACTGGCCCATATGCTCCAGCCGCACGCGCAGCGGCTGCGTCACCACATAGCCGCCGACGGCCAGTCGCCCGCTGGACGGCAGGACAGGCGGCGCCGCGTGCCGCCGGCGATTGTCCTCCGAGGCCTGCAGCATCATCGTCCGCTGCTGCTCACTCATCCCATCCTGATGCCCTTTGCCGCCTACACCGTGCAAGACGTCTAGCTTGGCGAGCCGCTGCTTGCCGCAGGCGCGCAGCGTCTCCATGTACGCACGGCTATGCGACACCGGCACCCGGATATCGTGCTCGCCATGCGCCATATAGAGCGGCGTCAGCAGATTTGGTGCGAGCGCGCAGCCGCTCCTGGCGCGATACCGCTCCGTGTCCTCGGCCGGGGGACCGCCCACCCATACGTCCAGCTCGTCGCGGAATTCGCCCGTCTGATCCTGCTCGTACCATGCCGCGTAGTCGGACATACCGTAATACGCGGTCGCCGCCGCGAACAGATCGGGGAACTTGCCCACGGCGGCCATCACATTGCCTCCGCCGCCGCTGCCGCCTTCGAGATAGACGAGCTCGGGGGCGCTGATCCACTGCGCATATTCCGCTCGGACGAACTGCACCGCGTCGTAGAGATCCATCAATTCCAGACCGTTGCAGTCCGGCCGCCCGTCCGAGAATGCCCGTCCCCGCATATCCACCTGGACCATCAAGTAGCCGTTGCCGGGCAGCGGACTGTCCCTGCGCGCCGGCGCGGGCATGCTCATGTGCCAGCCATGCAGCTGCATCAGGACGGGACCGGGCCGCTGCGGCTTGATCACGTTGACCCCGAGCCGGATACCCGGAGTCACCGATGAAGCATGCTTGCGGAAGTCCTGGTAGGGCGAGACGAATTCCGCCATTTCGGTACGCGCTTTGAGACGAATGTTGTCCTCGTATTGTTCGAACATGGATTTCCCTCTCCTTATTCCATAGGCTGCTGCCCATCGCGATATTCGCTCGGCGTGACGCCGACGTGCCGCTTGAACAGCTTGTAGAAGTGCTTGATATCCTTGTAGCCGACGCGCTCGCAGACCTCGTAGATTTTGAGAGCGGAAGTCCGGAGCAGTTCCTTGGCATGGCCCAGACGCACCTCCAGGAGGTAGTCGGAGAAGTTTTTTTGCGTTTCCTGCTTGAATAGATGGCCGAAATAGACCGGATTCAGGTAAATTTGGGCCGCCACGACCTCCAGCGAAAGATTGTCCATGTAGTGATCGTGAATATACGCCTTGGCATGACGAATGGCATATTTGCCGTCGCTCTTTTTCGGCACGGCTTGCGGGGGAGGCGTCACACCGGTGTTCGGCGCCGCCGCATGCGGCTTGCGGCAGGCGTCCAGCAGCGGCGCGAGCATGTCGAATCGCTGCGGCTGCTCGACTGCCGCGCGGATGCCGGCAATTGAGGCGAACCGCCGCATCGCCGGTTCGATCGCACGCAGCCAGGCGTCCGTCTCGGCTGTATGCCGCGACTCCTCCGGGCCGCCATCGGCTCCGCCGGCGGAGAACACGACCGCCTGGAACGCCTCCGGACCGGACCGTTCGACGAAGACGGGCCGGGCCGGATTGGGCGTGCCGAGCGCTTTTTCCAACGCCATCTTGCAGCTAGCGCGATCATGCTCCGAGAGCGGGGCGCCGCTTTTTTTGGAGAAGCCCGCGTGCAGCAAGAGGCATGGCCCATGCCCCGCGCTCGCGCTCCAGCCCTGCCGCTGCATCTGCCGGACCACTTCCTCCGGCCCCATCTCCGTATGGAACAGCAGATAGGCGATATATCCGCGATCGCGGTCCTGGTTGCGCTCTTCCTTGCGCCGCGCGGCCTCCCCGGCCTGATCGAGCTCCTCCTTCATCGTCCGGAACACCTTGTACAGCTCGTCCAGATCGGTCGGCTTCAGCAGGTAGTCCTTTACATTGTAGCGGATCGCTTCCTTGGCGAGCTCGAATTCCTGGTAGCCGCTGAGCAGCACGACACGGGTCCGCAATTTCCGGCGATGGATGTACGCAGCGATGTCCAGGCCCGATTGGAAGGTCATCTTGATATCGCTCAAGATGACGTCGACTTCGAACTTTTGCAAATACGCAATCGCCTCCTGCCCGTCCTCCAGCGTGCCGATTACCTCGAACCCGAGCCCGGACCAGTCCACGATTTCGGGCAACACCTCGCGCACCTCTTCCTCGTCGTCTACAAGCAGCAGGCGATACGTCATGCCGCGTCCCCCCTTTATCCGAGTTGCAACGTACTCTTTCGGCAGCGTTCGTCATATTCCTCTTCCATCTTCCATTTTGATATCGTTTTCACAAGACGAAACGGCTGACGCCATCCTTTGGCGCCATGCGGGCACCGCCAAGTCTATGGTAAACTAAAACCGAACAAGTCGATTGGCATGCTGGAGGCGTCGCAATGAACCAACCACGCTATCCCCGTACTCCGCTTCATGAAACCATTGCCGTGAATCAGCTCGTGTCGCTGCACTACTTTGAGTTTTCCAAGGATTTTTCGTTTGAAGGCGAGAAGCACGACTTTTGGGAGTTTGTGTACGTCGACAAGGGTGAGCTTGCGGTGTTTGCCGATACGGAGGGGTATGTGCTCAGGCAAGGCGACATGATCTTTCACCAGCCGAACGAATTCCACGGCGTGTGGGCCAACCGTATCACCGCGCCGAACGTGATTATCTTGTCCTTCGTCTGCCGCTCGCCAGCGATGGCTTTTTTTGCGCACAAGATCATGACGCTCGCGCCCGCGCACCGGGAGCTGCTGGCCGAGATCGTCCGCAATGGCTTCGCGGCGTACGAGCCGCCCTACGACGATCCGCGCAATCACACGCTGGTGGAGCGCGCAGATGCTCCGATCGGAGCGGTCCAGCTCATCAAAATCCATCTCGAGCTGCTGCTGCTCCGGCTGCTGCACGCGGAAGGGCTGGCCCGCCGCGAGCAGCGGCGGTCGCGGACGGTCAGGAAGCGCAGCGAAGCCGATCTGGTACAGCGCATGCGCACCTATATGGAGCGCCATCTGCACGAGGACCTGCAGCTCGAGCAGATCTACCGCAGCGTCAACCTGAGCAAGACGCACGCGCTTACGCTGTTCAAGGCCGAGACCGGCCAGAGCATCATGAAGCACTATCGCGCTCTGAAGATCGAGCGGGCCAAGCAGCTGATCCGCGAGGAGCGGCACACCTACACGGAGATTGCCGGGTACCTGGGCTACAGCAGCATCCACGCCTTTTCCCGACAATTCAAGTCCGTCACCGGCATGTCGCCCTCGGAATATGCGCATACAGTCAAGGCGAAGCTGTGAAATTAATGAATCTCGGCGTCGAGCGGCTTCCAAAACGCGATATGCAGCATACGACCGATACCGCGATCAGCCACTTTCTGTAACGCTCTGCTTCTACGGCAGCAAGCGCTCCGTCGTCAACCGCGGCCAGGCGCGGCATTGCGTGAAGCCTTCGGCATACGCTTTGCCGCACTGCAGACCGCGGAACTTGGATACGGTGCGGACAAAATCGAGAAAGTCGATGCCGTCGTGCTCGCGCAACCATTTAATCTGACTTTGGTGACAGTCGTTCATTTGAATCTTCAGCTCCATGTAATCGGTGATGTCCACGTACTCCGTCGGCAGCGAGCCTACGCCGGCGAGCGTGTCCATGTAATAGATCGGCACCACGCCGTCCTGCGCCGCCGATCCGCCCTCCGTCTCGTAGTGCGGCACGGTCGCCGCAAAGCTGGCGTCGAATACGGCGCGGGACACCTCCATATGGTCCTTCATGTAATCCTCCGGCGGGTGGGTGATGATATAAGCCGGCCGGACCCGGCGAATGAGCGCCGTCAGCTTGCGAATCAGCGCATCCGTGTCCTGCTTGACGCCCAGATCCGGCTCGTCCAGGCTGATCACCTCCGCGCCGATCAGCCGCCCCGCCATCTGCGCTTCCTCGCCGCGAATACGCCGCAGCTCATCGGGCGCGATGACGCGATGGCCCTTGTCTCCGCTCGCCACATGCGCCATCGTGACCCGATGTCCTGCAGCTGCCAGCTTGGCGAGCGTACCGCCGCAGCCGATCTCCAGATCGTCCGGATGGCAGCCAACCGCCAATACGTTCATCATGGCGCGCTCCCCCTTTCGTCGCTCTCTTATTTGTCCATGCACGGATAACCTCATTGTAGCGATGCCGGAGCGGCGTTGCTTTAGCCATTCGAACGTTATGTTTATCAATTGGTAGATGTGATTGCTGCTGGCAGGTGTTGTGCTGGAGCGGATCGGGTAGGATAGTGCTCCTTGGTCCGTCTCGGTTCCGCTCGCGTTTGCCTTGGTAGATTGAATGGTCAACGCGCTCTGGCTCAGGATGCTCGCCAGAATGCGATCGAGTCGTGCGGGGGAGAGCAGCCGATTGCGGAGCAAGCGAGACCCTGGAAGCGGCGATTTTTTTGTCGATGAACGGGAAGGCCGCCGAGGCAGTCGCGTTTTACGAGCAGCATCTGGGTGCGCACCGCAGGTGCGAATGAAGGTGACCTACGAAGAGATGGCGAGGATGGACCGGACGTTTACCCATGTGGAGAAAGATCGGCATCGCATTGCCCATTCGGTGCCGACGATCGGCAAGACGAAGCCGATGCTGGCCGAGAGAGGTCTCGGGCCGGTCATCCCCCATCCGCCGACCGCTCGCGCGCCGCGAGCCGGGCGGCGACCGCCTTGGCGAGCAGCAGCACGACCAGCAGACGCGCCATCTGGTAGGCCGTCACATGCGACAGATCGGCATCCAGCGCCAGCGCAGTGACGGAGACTTCGCCGAGTCCGCCCGGCGCCAGCGACAGGAACCAGGTGAGCATCGAGATCGGCGTCAGCTGCGCAAGCCCCCACGCGAGCAGCACCGTCACAGCCATGAGCAGCAGCGAGGTCAGCACCGCCAGCGGGCCGAGCCGCTTGTTCTCCAGCAAGAGCCGCAGCCGGACCCGATTGCCCAGGTAGCTGCCGAACAGCCACTGGCCGGCGCCGACCAGCGGCTCGGGCGCCTGCGGCCAGCCCCAGCCCGCGATCGCCAATCCGCCGACGAACAGCAGCGGGCCGAGCAGCTCCCCGGCGGGCAGGCGGAGCCGGCGGGCCAGCCAGGAGGAGACAGGCACGAGCGCGAGCAGCGCCCACGTCCCCCAGCCGAATGCGGCGCTCCCAGCCGCGCCGTCCGCAATACTGGCGACACCTGACGCGGCGGCTGTCACGCCCGCCGCGCCATCAGAGTCGACTACCGCGCGATGCCCCAGCAGCGCATGCGCCGCCAGCAGCGGCACGGCGTACAGTACCACAATGAGCCGCGCCGTCTGGATGAGCGCCACCGTACCGACGTCGGCCCCCTTGAACTGTTCGGCCATGTAGACCATCTGCGCGAGCCCGCCCGGTACGCTGCCGAGCAGCGCGCTCGTCCGATCGACCTGCGCGCGCCGTGCAATCGCGAGCCCGGCCAGCAGACAGAGCACGAACCAGAACACCGCGGCCAGCACCATCCACGGCAGCTGCTCCAGCATGAGCCGGCCCGTCTCGCCGTCCATCCGGCGGCCGAGCGAATACGCGATCACGAGAATGCCAAAGTCGCCGCACAGGCGCGGCCAGAGCGCCAGACCCGGCCGCACGGCATTGAGCACCATGAGCGCCAGCGCCGGTCCCAGCATCCAGGCAAGCGGCAGATGCAGGAGCTGGAAGAGCGCGCCGCCGCAAAGGCCGATGCCCGCCGTCGCCGCCAGCCTGCCGATGGTGTCGGGCAAACGGTGTCCATCCTGCCTGCCCATCATCCGAGGCCGGGCAGGAAGAGCGAGATGGACGGCACATAGGTGATCAGGACGAGAATCACCAGCGAGACCGCGATGAACCGCATCAGGCCGGGCAGCAGCTCGCGCAGCGTAAGTCCGGTCACACTGTTGCTGACGAAGATATTGAGCCCGAACGGCGGCGTGAAGGTGCCGATCGCGAGATTGAGCACCATGACGATGCCGAGGTGAATCGGGTCGATGCCAAGATTGAGCGCGGCCGGCAGCACGAGCGGCGCCACGACGATCAGCGCGATCGACGCGTCCAGGAACATGCCCACGACGAGCAGCACCAGGTTGAGGAAGAGCAGGAAGGTGAGCGCAGTCGAGAAATTGTCCGTAAGAAAGGCGGACAGCGTCTGCGGCACTTGACCGATCGTGAGAATCCAGCTGAGCGAAGAGGCCCCGGCTATCAGGATCATCACCTGCGCCGAAGTGACGGCCGAACGCAGACAGAGCTTGTACAGCCCCTTGAGCGAGATTTCCTTGTAGACGAACATGCCGATCAGGATGGAATACAGCGCCGCAACGCCCGCCGCTTCGGTCGGCGTGAACGTACCCGAAAATATGCCGCCGATGATGATCACCGGCACGAGCAGCGCCCACCACGCCGAGCGGGTCGCGCGGCCGAGCTCGCGCGCAGTGGCGCGCTGCGCGGTCGGCAGCTTCTGCATTCGGGCATACAGATACACGTAGAGCAGCACGCCGCAGCCGAACACGACGCCCGCGCCCAATCCGGCCATGAACAGATCCCCGACCGACGTATTGGTGGCCGTCGCATATAGAATCAGCGTAATGCTGGGCGGGATCAACAGCGACACCGAGCCGGACTGGATGATCAATCCGCTGGCGAAGTTGCGCGAGTAGCCCTGCCGGATCAGCTCGGGATACAGGATCCGGCCGATCGCCACGACCGTCGCCGGGCTCGAGCCCGACAGCGCGCCGAACATCATCGACGCAGTCTGGGTCGCCATTGCCAGACCGCCGCTGAGATGGCCGACGAGCGCCTTGGCCCAGGCGATGATCCGACCGGACAAGCCGCCAGCATCCATCGCGTTGGCGCTGAGGATGAACAGCGGCAGCGACATCAGCACGAACTTGTCGATGCCGCCGAATGCCCGCTGCACGGCCATCATCGGGGAGATATCAGTGAAGAAAAGCAGCGCCAGCATCGTCGACAGAATGAGCGCCACGAAGATCGGCACGCCGATGACCAGCAGCGCAAGCAACAGCACGAACAAAAAGCCAATCACGTCTTCTCCCCCTTACTTGCCGCGAAGGGCAGCCGAGTCTTTCACCGTCCCTGCGGACGCCAAATGCGAATCAGACGATACGCGTAACGCAGTGCCATCAATATGCCGGACACCGGAATGATGCCGTAGATCACGTAGATCGGGATACGCAGCGAAGGCGTCCGCTGCCCCGTCTCCATGCTGAACTGACTCGTACGCCAGCCGTAATACGCGAGCAGCACGCTGAACAGTAGCGCCACCAGGCAGATGAACGTGGCCAGCGCCTGGGCGGAGCGCCCCTTCAGTACCTGCGGAATGAGGTCAATGCTGAAATGCGCGCCTTCGCGGATGCCGATGCCCACGCCCAGGAACGTAATCAGAATGAAGAGATAGCGAACCGCCTCTTCCGACCAGGTGATGCCGCCGCCGGCAGCCCGCAGCGCGACATTGACGCAGACCAGCAGCGTTGCGGTCAGCATCGCCGCCGCCAGTATGCCTTCCTCGGTATAACGCAATAGCTTCACAGGACGCTCCCCCTTCCCTGCTTCGGCGCTGCCCGGTTACTGCGCCCGAATCAGATCAAGCAGCGCCTGCTGCTCGCCGCTCTGCACCAACGCATCGTGAAGCGGCAAGGACAGTTCGCGGAATGCGTCGATCTGCTCCTCGCTCAGCGTGTGGAGCTCCATGCCCTCTTCCTCCAACTGCGCCAGCAGATCGGCCTTTTGCTGCTCGTATTGCTCGCGGTAATCCGCCGTCACCTCGTCGTGCGCCTCCTGGATGATCGCCTGATGCTCTGCGGAGAGACCGTCGAACCACGCTTTGTTCACCGTAATGATATTGAGCTGATACGCATGATTCAGCATCGACAGATGCTCCTGCACCTCGTACATTTTGGTCGAATAGATGGAATCGACCGGATTCTCCTGCGCATCGGCCGTTCCTTGCTGGAGCGCGGTATACAGCTCGGCGAAGTCGATCGCCACCGGCGTCGCCCCCCAGGCTTCATATTGCTTGACCAGGATGTTGGACGGCACGACCCGCATTTTCACCCCGCGCATATCCTCCGGCGTCAGCAGCGGCTTATTGGAGGTCAGCATTTTATAGCCTTGCGGCCAGAAGCCGAGCGCTTTGAGGCTATAATTTTCAAAGGAAGCCAGCACGGCATCCCCGACCTCGCCTCCCAGCAGCGCCTGGATCTCATCCTCGCTCGTCGGCATGACATACGGATATTGGAGCACCTCCAGCTCGGGCACGAAGCCGCTGTAGACCGAGTCGATGCTGCGCGTCATCTGGATGGCGCCCATCTGGGTCGATTCGACCAGCTCCCGCAGGGAGCCCAGCTGCGAATTCGGGTAGATCTCGATCACGATTTCGCCGCCCGATTTCGCCTCCACCAGCTCCTTGAAGCGGTAGGAGCCCTGGGTCAGCGGATGATCCTCCGCCAGCGGCTCGCCGAATTTGACCGTGACCGTCTCGCCGGTTGGCGCGGCATTGGCTGTGTCTGGTCCGTTATCGGCGGCATTTCCCGCATTCGCGCTGTTCCCGCCATTCATGTCGGAGACTCCTCCCTGTCCGCCATTGGAGGAACCCTCGCCCTCAGAAGAACCGCAAGCCGCCAATACGAACATCAGACCCAGCACCAGCAATAGTCCTTTGACCTGTTTCATGAACCCCATCCTCCATTTCGTTCCTGTTTACATCATGAAGCTCAAATTGCCCAAGTACGCCTCGCCCGACAGCAGCATGATTTTTTTGGCGCGAATGCGCCACCCTTCCTCGCCGGGCACGGGCACGAGCACGTGCTCGCAGCGTCCGGCATATAGCGTCGTCTGTTCGCGACGCAGCTCCGTCACGAGGAAATTCGAGGCCGCTCTCGTCACCGCCCCCTCCCCCTCGATCTCCTCCTCGATCACCAGGTTGGTGATGAGATGGATGGTCTTGGAGGCGGGCATTTGCGCATAGGCCATCGAGCCCAGCAGCCGCGATACCCGGTCGCGCAATCGCTCATAATCGTCATAGATGATGTTGACACGCAGCTCGGGGTCCTCCCGACCGTCGCCGCAAGGCATCCAGTAGATCGCGTCCGGCGTGAAGAGCTCGAGCCAGGCCGCCCAGTCGCCGCGATCGAGCAGCTCGGCTTCGTAATACAGGAATCGCTCCGCCGACATCGTTGCAGTTGTAGTCGTCGTGATGGCCCTCCCCTTCCTTCGGTTGTCCCCCCGTTATACCGTCCTGCCCGCGCTATAGCGGGCGCGCGTCGGCTCTGCCGACTATCCCCCTGCTGTCATCAACCGCCGCCACTCCCGATACAAAGAGCGGAACGGCACCTCATCGCTCGGATGCGAGCAGGCCAGCCCGTTCGCATCCGGCTGCTCGCGATGCAAGCCGCGCCGCATCGTCAGCCGCGCCCCGTCCCCTGCTCCGGCGAGGCCTTCCGCCACGCGATCGAACGCCACCTCCAGATCGTCGGCGGTGCCTTGTCCGGCCGGACCGTAGAAGATCTCGTGCTTGCGCAGACGGGCTGCGTTGTCCGCGTCGCTGCTCGCCTTGCCCAGCATCGGGTACAGCGTTACCTTCGTCGCCCCTGCCGACACCGGCTCGATGACGCGAATCTGCGAGCCGAGGATGCCCAGATTGGGGAAGACAAGGAGAATGAACGGCAGCTCGCCGATGCCGAAGTCCGCGTCCATATGGTAGATCGAGCTGCCACCGCCCAGATCGTTCACCCGCTCGACCTCGTACTGCTTTTTGAAGTTGATGCGCTTGCCCATTTTTTTGCCCAGCATGTCGAAGAAGCTCTGGTGCGTAATGCTCGCATGATACGGATCGATCGTATTCTCCAGCTGCAGCTTCCAATTGTTCGGGTAGGCGTAGCGCTGCGCGCCTGCCCGGAGCGCGATGCCGCCCGGCGCCGAATCGGCGGTCTGATCCAGGTACGGCAGCACATGCCGCAGATGCTCCTCCAGCGGTGGCGCCGCCTCGTTCATGCTGGCGAATACGAAGCCGCGGTAAGCCGCTACGCGCGGCGCCTGCGCCAGACCGAGCTCGCGCTTGTCCAGATCCGGGCCATAGCCGTCCTGGAAGGGCATGCCGATCAGCTCGCCCTTGTTGTTGTACGTCCAGCCGTGATAGGCGCAGCGGAAGAAATTCGCGCTCCCGCACGGCGTCTGGCACACACTGGCAGCCCGGTGGCGGCACCGGTTGAGCATCACCCGAATGACGCCGTCGTCCGCGCCGCGGGCAACGATGACTGACTGTAGCCCGAGACGGGTCGTCTTGTAATCGCCGGGGCTCTCCAGCTCGCTCTCGTGCGCCACATAGACCCACGTGCGATTGAAGATCCGCTCCATCTCTTCCTCGAACACCGCCTCGTCGGTATACATCCGGCCGTTGACGGCCTCGCCGTCGAACAGCCCGTCCGCTCTTGCCGCCTCCATCGTCAGCACCTCCTATTCGTTGACAATTGCGACATGGATGCAGCCATCCTTGCCGAAGGCGTGAATATCCATGGCGCGCGCCGCCTCGTCGACAGAGAAGGCGTGCGAGATCATCTTATCCAGCGGATACTTGCCCGATTCGATCAGTTTCAGCGCCGCGCCGACCGCTTTTTTGGGCCGACCGAGCACGCCCTTGATCGTCAGCAGCTTATACGTAATATTGGTCGCGATCATGTCCTGCGTCGGACGATGGTCCGAGCCGGAGTGGACGACCGTGGCGCGCTCGCCCGCGAGCTCGACGGCGGTCGCCAGCTGCTGCGGCGAGGTCGAGGCGTTGATGACCGCGTTGGCCAGCTTGCCATTCGTGACCTCCTTGATCTCCTTGACGAGATCCTGCGTGTCGGCATAGAAGGTGTGGTCCGCACCCAGCTCCCGCGCGATCTCCAGGCGCCGCTCGTCCTTGGACAGGCCGGTGATGATGATGTTGCCCGCGCCGGCCTCCTTGGCCGCCACGACCGAGGCCAGTCCCATCGGCCCCGGCCCCTGAATCACGACCGTGTCGCCGACCTGCACGCGGCCGACATGCACCCAGTCGATGCCGTTGGAGATCGGGATGAACAGCTGCAGCAGCTCCGCCGAGGCCTCCGAATCGATCTTGTGAATGATCGAGTGCGGGTGCAGGTACATGTATTCGGAGAAGCCGCCGTACAGCGCGGTGCGCGGATCGTGGATCGACATCGCGCCGTAGCGCGTCTCGAAGCACTGCCGGTAGTTGCCGGTCAGGCAGTTGTCGCATTGGCGGCACGGGATATACTCCTCGACCGCGATCCGGTCGCCCGGCTTCAGCCCCCAGATGCGAGCCGCCTCGTCGCCGAGCGCCTCGACCCGGCCGATGATCTCGTGACCGAGCACGTTCGGCAGCTGATACATGCCGTTGCCGCCGTAGCGGTAGGCTTCGCTGTCGAAGCCGCATACGCCGCAGGATTCGATCTTCATCAAGCCCTCGCGCTCGCCGATCTCCGGAATCGGGAATTTCATGATCTCGACTTTTTCCTTCGCGGTCAGGACGGCCGCAGTAGAATATTGCTGCATGTTGGCATGCTCCTCTCGAGTGCAAAGATATGACGCGATTCGCGCTTTGTAATCCGGCGTTCTTCTAGCCGTCGTTCATTCCGGCCGCCATCTCGTCAGCGACGGGTCGAGCAGATCACGCAGGTCCTCGTGCCGGCTCCAGGCCAGGCATTCCAGCTCGAGCGGATCGAGGGAGCTTGATTTTCCGGTACGCAGATCGGTGATCTTGAGCCGGTCTCCGCCGCCCGCCGTATCCCTCTCCACCCGCACATATCCGAATTCGCTGCGCAGTACAATTGCATGGTCCACCTTCGCTTCACCGGCCTTTCTCTGGCGCTATCGCCGCTTCGGCGCAATCATCCATTCGAGCGGCTCAGGCTGTGCCTCCGCCAGCGCGGCCTCCAGCTGCGCTGGCCCGGCGTAGTCGAGGTCGGGGATGTGTCTGCGCCGCACCGTGCTGACGAAGGGCTCTGCGAATGGGAACGGATCGACCAGCAGCCTGCCGTCTCCGGGAGCCGCGACCCGAATCTCCACCGCCGGCGCCGCGAGTGCCGGACGGATCGTACCGACGGCCGTCTCCACCGCTGCCCGCCCGGGATGGCCGAGCGACATGTACAGCGACATCCGGTCCAGCACTTGCAGCCATTCGTAGCCCATCCACAGTCCGGCCTCGAACGCGCCTCTGGACTGCGAGCTGTCCCAGCATGCCAGACGCAACTCGAGCAGCTCGTGCTCCAGCCGCAGTATACGCGCATCCATGCTCGCCCGCAGCCGCTCCGGCACCGGCAACGTCAGCGTCGGATCGTAGCCGTAGCGGCTCCGGTACAGTCCGATCCAGTGCATCCCGACCAGCAGACCGGCATAGCGGCTGCGCTCGAGCACCTTGCGGTATCCTTGCTCGTAGAAGCGCGCATGCTCCTCCAGGTCGAACTCGTGAAAATTGCGCGGCCGCCCGGTCGCCTCGTGATAGGGCAGCGCATCGTCCACCGGCGTCCATCCCCAGTCGTGGTGCGCGACCGCCAGCCGCACCTCCCCGGCCTGCGGCGGAGCCTCGAAGCTGCCGCCCCAGCGATCGGCCAGCTCGCCGCACTGGCCCATGTGATCATCTTGCCGCACCAGTGCGAGCCCGCCTTCTTGCGCCGAGATAATCATGCCTGTCCCTCCCTTGTCGTCAGCATTCGATCGAGCGTCTCCAGCACATCCGCTACCGGCAGCACTTCGGCGTACTTCTGCTGCATGTCGAACAGATTGACCGCATGCGACGCCTTGCCGCGGTCGAAGACCGCCTCCTCCGGGACGATGACACGCAGATTGTGCGAGAAGGCGTCCACCACGGTCGCCCTCACGCAGCCGCTCGTCGTGCAGCCAACGACGACGACGGTGTCGACCCCGGTCTCGGTCAGATAGGCGATGAGCGGGGTGCCAAAAAATGCGCTCGGCTTTTTCTTCGACAGCAGCCGTTCCCCTGGAAGCGGCGCGAGCGGCTCCACGATCTGCGTGCCCCGCGCGCCGCGCTGCAGCGTAGGATGATCGTAGAGCGCGCCCTTGACGCCGACATTGCGATTCATGCCCGGAGCCTCGCCTTCCATGTACGTGTACATCACAGGAAGCCCGAGCTGTCGGCAGCTCGCCAGCAGCCTGCCGATCTCGCGCACAGCCTGCCAGCTCTCCTGCCCGCACTGAATCGGGTGGTCGATGCCGCCTGCGTCTACGGCAATCTTCGGATTCGGCTGCTCGCCTGCGCTGGCCTCCTGTCCGTCCGGCTCTCCGGTGAAGCCGTACTGCACGTCGATGATCAGCAGCGCCGCCCGGGCGCCGAATCCCGTCTGGCCGCCAAGTCCCGAGCGGGCATAGATCGTACGATCCGCCGCGTCAATGTAGCTCTCCCATCCCTGTCCCATGCCGCACCCCTCATCCGTAGGTAATCATCTTGTCACAAGCTTCCGTCATCCGTACCAGATCCAGCGGCTCGCCGAGCTGCCATTGCCCGTTGGTCTGTGCATCCGGCTCGATTCCGCGCGTCTCGCACGACAACCGGGAGAGCACGATCCGCCCGCCCAGCTGTGCGATGCGCGCGGCACGATCCGCTACCGGCACCGCATCCGGTCCGAGGCCGAGCTTGCTCGACCACACCGGCTCCTTCCACATCCGCACAGCGTCTCCGGCCAGGAACATCGCTACCTCGTGGCCTTCCCTCAGCGCCGTCTCGGCGATGAGCAGCGCGCGGTCGGCCTGGCTCGGAGCCTCGGGGCCATGCGTCGAGTGAATGAATAGCCTCATGTCACATCTCCGTTCTCAAAATGTTATTAAAGGCTAACATATTCATCAAAAAAAGAGAGCTTATCCGTTATTCAACACGTTCAAGCACATCTTTACATCATTCACCGCTCCAATGTTAGTTTTCACTATCATTTGAAGCCATTTTAAACAATTCACCAAGCAATTGTCAAACACTTTTTATTATTATGTAATATTACCTAACGTATATACAACATATTTAATGCGCCGATCGGTTGGACTGCTCGTCAACTTTTCATATATTCATCAAATTATAAAACGAAAAACCGGACCTTTTCAGGTCCGGCTTTTCGAGAAAGGGCATCGGCCCTCGCAGCTCGTTCATACGGTTAACGCGTTATAAAAAAGTTCGACGCTTTCGTCAATGATCTCCTGATCGGTCAAAAAGGAAACCCGATTGCCTTCGACAAAGGTTCTTGCCAAAATCGAGCCGTAGTGCAGGGCAATAAACATCAGGGCGTGGCTCTCCACCTTGAAGGTATTAATGGCCTTGACCTTCCCCAACTCCTGCATGCGCTGAATGTATTCCATCATCAGCTCCTTCAGCTGCCGGGGATGCCTGCTCACCCATTCCAATAGTCCGGGAATCGCTTGGCCTTCCTTGTAGGCAATGTGGACAAGCTTTACATTCTGACGCATCAGTTCATAATAAATTTCGCAAATCAGACGCAAATCGCTCCTGAGCTCATACGTCATACGCTCCTCGAAAATTTTTTGCACCGGAATCGGATAGTAGAACCGGTCGACCGCTTCCTCCAGCATATTCATCTTATTGCCGAAGTGACGAAACACCGTCATCGCACTGACGTCCGCTTCCTTTGCAATTTCTTCGATGGTTACGTTTTTATAGCCTTTGGCCGAGATCAGATCAATGGCCGCATGCAGCATTCGGTCTCGGGTTCCCATTTTTTTCCGCTCGGCAAGGTCCTGGACATGATTCATACTTTCCCTCCTTGCCTCTTCCTGATCCATGGAAATGATATAGTCGAATAACATACAGTATAGAATTTCCCAATTTTGCTGTCAAGCGCTTTCGAACAAGTATGAGCAAATTACCCCAGCCGCATCGACACGAACTTGGTCTCCAAAAAGTCGCTCAAGCTGCCCGGTCCGCCTTCGCGGCCGATGCCGCTCTCCTTCCAGCCTCCGAACGGACCTTCGACGGTCGTCGGCACCGCATCATTGCAGCCGATGATGCCATACTGCAAGCCCTCGTAGACCCGCACCGCCCGACCGAGATCGCGGGTGTAATAGTAGGCGGCGAGGCCGTATTCGGTGTCGTTGGCTTTGCACAGCGCCTCTTCTTCCGTCTCGAACGTATACACCGGCGCCACCGGTCCGAACGTCTCCTCGTGCGTAATCGTCATGCGCTCGTTCACGCCCGCGAGGATCGTCGGCTCGTAGAAGCAGCCCTCCGGATGCGATTCGCTCCGCTTGCCGCCGAGCACGACGGTCGCGCCCTTGTCCACCGCATCCTTGACCTGCTCGTCCACCTTCGCCAGCGCATCCTCGTCGATAAGCGGCCCTACCGTGGTGCCGTCCTTCATCCCGTCGCCGACGATCAGTTCGCGCGCCGCCTTTTCGAATCGCTCCAGGAAGGCATCTCGGATCGAAGCCTGGACGTAGATGCGGTTGGCGCAGATGCACGTCTGGCCGGCATTGCGGAATTTGCTGCCGATCGCGCCGAGGGCCGCGGCGTCCAGATCGGCATCGTCGAACACGAGGAACGGCGCATGTCCACCCAGCTCCATCGAGATCTTTTTCACTTGCCCGGCTGCCAGTTCCATCAGCTTTTTGCCGACGGCCGTCGAGCCGGTGAAGGCGACCTTGCGGATCGCCGGATGCGTGAGCAGCGCTTCGCCGATCTCGCTCGAGCGGCCCATGACGAGATTGACGACCCCTTCGGAGAAGCCCGCCTCCCCGGCCAGCTCCACGAAGCGCACCGCCGCGCCGGGCGTCTTGCCCGCCGGCTTGTGTACGACCGTGCAGCCTGCCGCGAGCGCCGGCGCGAGCTTGCGCGCGCCCATCGACAGCGGGAAGTTCCACGGCGTGATCGCCGCCACCGGCCCCACCGGCTGGTGCAGCGTCAACAGTCGCTTGTCCGGCGACGGCGACGGGATCAGCTTGCCGTATACGCGCACCGCCTCCTCCGCATTCCAGCGCAAATAATCGGCCGAGATCGCCACCTCGCCCGTCGCTTCCTTCAGCGGCTTGCCCATCTCCCGCGTAATCAGGCGGGCCAGCTCGTCCTTGTCCCGCTCGAGCAGGTCGGCGAGCCGGTGCAGCAGCGCCGCCCGCTCCTTGGCCGGCGTCGCAGCCCACTTCGGGAAGGCCGCCGCCGCAGCTTCGGCCGCCGCCTTGGCATCCTCCGCGCCGCCGTAGGCCGCGACTGCGACCTGCTCGCCGGTTGCCGGATTAATCACCTTCGACGTGTCGCCGGACAGCGCGTCCTTCCACTCGCCATTATATAGATTGCGCCATGTGTGCATCGCCATCATCCACCTTTCCTTGCAGTTTGACCCTGACTCTATATTAACGCATCCAGCGGTTTTGTGAATCGCCTCACAGACGCGTTTGTATTCGACCGCAGTTGCGTTAATATAAAGGGACAACCTATGCGAAGGGATCTGGAACCATATGGCCGAGAACGTAGCAATTAGCTCCACGCAGAAACGGTGGATCGTCGCCGTGCTCTTGATCGGGGCCTTCATCGCCATCCTCAATCAGACGCTGCTGGCGACGGCACTCCCGCCGATTATGGCGGATCTGGGCATCGGTCCCTCCCAGGGGCAATGGCTGACCACCGTCTTCATGCTGATGAACGGCATTATGATTCCGATCACCGCCTTTTTGATCGAAAAATTCACGACGCGCCGGCTCTTCCTGACCGCGATGACGCTCTTTGCCATCGGCTCGCTGATCGCAGCCGTCTCCCACACCTTCGGTCTGCTCATGGTCGGCAGGATCGTCCAAGCGACAGCCGCCGGCATCATGATGCCGCTGATGCAGACGACGATGTTCCTGATCTTCCCGCCCGAACGGCGCGGCACGGCCATGGGCATGGTCGGGCTGGTCATCTCGTTCGCGCCGGCGATCGGGCCCTCGCTCTCCGGGTGGATCGTGGACAGCCATTCATGGCGGCTGCTATTCTATGTCGTCATTCCGATCGCGCTGATCGACATCGTCCTGGCTGCGCGGTATATGAGCAACGTGACCAAGCTCTCGAATCCGAAGGTCGACGTGCCGTCGATCCTGCTCTCCTCGCTCGGCTTCGGCGGACTGCTGTATGGCTTCAGCAGCGCCGGTCATCTCAGCTGGACGCACGTCGAGGTCTGGGGCTCGCTGGCAGTCGGGGCCGTCACGCTCGTGCTGTTCATCCGGCGTCAGCTGCGCATGTCGCACCCGATGCTCGAATTCCGCGTCTTCAAAAATCCGACCTTCCGGCTCACGACCGGCATCGGCATGATCGTCTTCACGTCCATGATCGGCGCGCAGCTGCTGCTGCCGCTGTATGTCCAAGATATGCGCGGCTTCAGCGCGCTGGAGTCGGGGCTCTTGCTGCTGCCGGGCGCGATCGTCATGGGGATCATGTCGCCTATTACCGGACGGATCTTCGACAAGGTCGGAGGCAAAGGGCTGGCGGTGGTCGGGCTCGCCTTGCTCAGCGGCGGGACGTTCCCGTTCATGATGCTGGACGAGCATACGTCGCTTACGGTAATCGCCGCGCTCTATGCGGTTCGTATGCTCGGCGTGTCGATGGTGCTGATGCCGCTTACCACGGCCGGGCTGAATCAGTTGAGTCGGGAGCTGCTGCCTCACGGCACAGCCATGAACAACACAATGCGGCAGGTTGCCGGCTCGATCGGCACCGCGCTGCTCATTACAGTCATGAGCCGGGCCGGATCGGCAGCCGGAGCAGGAATATCCGGGAGTATACATGGGGTGAACGTCGCGTTTGGCGTAGCGGCGTGGATCGCCGTGCTAGGCTTCGCGCTGGCCTGGTTCATCCGCAAGCCCAGAGCGGCTGCGGAGCATACGTGAGCGAAGGCAACGACACGACATTTGCAACTTACAACACTAACTACACTAACTACACTAACTACACTAAGGATGCTTCACGAAATAACCAAAGACAGCTCATCCATCACGTAATCCATCACGCAGGCAAAGGGACTCACCTCAGCTAACGGTTGCCAGCGCGCTTATTTCGATTGATTTCAGGCGATTTCCAGGCTAGCGGTTGCCACAGCGCTTATTTGGCCTCAATCGCGTTTTTTCGATGGATTTCAAGAAAATAAGACCTGTGGCAACCGTTACAATTCAATCGGCGCTTTTTTGGGCGAAATAGCCGCTGTGGCAACCGTTAGGTTCGTTGGCCGATGGTGAAGGGATAAGGACGGTTTCAATCGCACCAGGTTATTCTGTAATGGATACTAACGAAGGGCAGCCGTTGAGGGCCGCATGCAACTTACGAAGATAGTAATGGGCAGCCTTGGTGGCCGCGCGCAATTTACGAAGATAGTAAGGGGCAGCCGTCAGCGGCCGCGCGCAGACACGGCGTCAGTCGCCGATGATGCGCACCGGGCCGCGGGTCGGCCAATCGGTATCCAGCGGCAGGTCCTGAGCTGGCTGCCGCTCTTCCTTGTCTCCGGATGGAGACTCGGGCAGATCCTCGAACCAGAACGCCCCCTCCGGACAGCGCCGGATCGCGAAGCGCGTCTCGGTGCCGGGCAATGGCGCCATGTAATTCAGATAAGCGTGTCCGTCAGCAATTGCCAGCAATTCAATCTCTCCTTCCTTGCCCCCCAGCAGCAAGCGAATCTGCTTGCCGGGGCCAATCATGCGCGCCCGCGCCTCTTCCGCCAGCCGATACACCGCATGCAGCGGCAGGGCTGCTGCCACCTTCTCCAGGTTCGGATGGCGCAGGTAGAGGCCATAGGGCACAACATTGTGCTCCATGCCCTCCAGCATCAGCCGCTCCAGCAGCGCCGCGTCGTCGTTGACACCGGGCAGCAGCGGGATGAGCGAGGCGACCGCCGCCCCTGAGCGCTGCAGGGCTGCAATGGAACGGATCGCATCGGTCGTCAGCTGATCCGGATGCGCGAGCTGCGCCAGTACGAAGATGCGGAAGCCGGGCGCTGCGCAAGCACGGATCGCGCCGAGACGGCCTGCATCACAGCAGAGCGTGCGCGGCCGGGAGGCAGGCATCTCGGAATGCAGGCGAACGGCCCGTACGTGGCCGAGGCGGCGCAATCGGCCCAGCACGTGGCGCAGCAACGGTGCCGGCAGTGCCAGCGCATCCGCGCCAAGCAGGCGAACGCTGCGGATCTCCGGGTGCGCGGCAATGTAAGCCAGGCCAGGCTCCAGCCGGGCGGCCCAGGCCTTGGCCTCGGGTCCGAGGCCCTCTCGGCCGGGCTCGCCGGCGGGCAGCGTGAGCAGCGCGGTATTGCCATAATGCCGGGCCGCGCTCGGCTCCTGCTCCGCGCTGGGCGGCGCCCGCAGGACATCCCAGGCGCGCGGGACATCCTCTCCGACCCCGCCGGCATTCGCATTCCCCGGGGACATGCTCGGCGGCAGCGGCTTGACCGGTTTGGCGCGTCCGCGCTTGCCCGGCATCCGCGGTCTCGATTGCAGCATCTGTCGTCACCTCGCCCTCCTATTGTCGCTTATGCTTCGTCGCATGCGCATCGTCGCATACGTATCGCCGCACACGAGCAAAAAGTGTTACTTTCCATCGCCAATTTCTATCGCCATTGGGGCCCTCTCATTGGGGGCCTCTAGTTGTCTCAGTCGACTTGGCGCCACAGGCGCAATAGCTTTACTTTTTCGCGAGCCGGACAGATCGCCTAGTCCTCTGGCGTAGACGAAAAAAAGACCCCGAAGGGTCCGATGTGAACAATCGCACAATCGCTATGACCCATCTTCCGCTGACGAGGTTAGCTGACGGACTCGGGAAAGATGGTTCCCTACGATCGGCATACGATCGATTCGCCCCACTACATTGGGTCCCCCGCTTTCCGGAACAAGACAGAAGTCCGGAAATTAAGCGCTACATTAATAATATGTCAATCACCGACGAACGTCAACAAAAATTTTGAGAAAAGCGCTTCCCGATAACACCTCGTGCTCCCTGCTCAAATCGTGTTACAATCCTGCTACCCTCCAGAAGAGCAGGCCGCCGGTGCCGGAAAAACCGGAGACACGCCATCGGCGGCAGGAACTCCATCCTCGAAAGGAGCCCTGGCGCTGCGGACCGTCCCTACGCAGCGTCTTGGGCGTCAGGCGCCTGCTCGTCTGGCCCTTGCCCCGCTGATGCGGGCGCGGCAGGGCTCGCTTCGGCGGGCGTCTGCAACTGTTCCTCCGCAGGCGCACCGTCTGTAGCCGGCTCTTGCGCCTCGCGAGGCGCGTCCTGGCTCGTTGCGGCCTCGCCGGGCGCATCCTCACCGGGCGCGGCTTCGCCCGGATCCGCCTCAGGCGCTGCCTGCTGCGCGCTCTGCTGCGCCGCTACAATCTGATCGGTCGGCTGGGTCAGGATGCGATACAGCAAGGCGGCGAGCTGCTCGCGATTCATCGCGACGCGGCTCCTATAGTCCGCCGCCCCCTGGCCGTCCAGCTCGACCTCCGGCCCGTACAGACCGAGCGCGACCATCATGCGCACCGCCGGCTCCGCCCAAGCGGCGGTCTCTCCGGCGAGCGCCACATCCGCGAACAACTCATTCGGGTACTGCGCCTGCAGCAGGCGCCATACCATGACGGCCGCCTCCTGGCGCTGCACCGGACGATCCGGCTCGAAGCGCGCGTCCCCGCTGCCCTGAACCATGCCCAGCTCATACGCCGCCTGCACATAGCCTGCCAGCGGATGGCCCTCCAGGTCCGCGAAGGCCAGCTCGCTCGAGGCGCTCGGCTGCACCATGCTGACCGCCAGCAGACGCTGCACGTACTCGGCACGGCTCACCGCGACCTCAGGGCCGAACATGGCCTCGTTGTCATTCGGATAATAGCCGAGCGACTGCAGCGCGTGAATGAATGCGGCATACGGATCGTCAGCCGACACATCCGCGAAGCCCGCGGCGGCCTCGCCCTTGACCGCGTAGCCGAGCGGGTTGAGATACGGCTCCTTCATATACGTCGGCTCGCCCATCTCGTCGAGGCGGAAGCCGGTGAACTGGCCGGTCAGCTCGTCTACGAACAGATTGTCGTCCACCTGCTGCAGCTGGCGCGCGCCGAGGAACGCGTCGGCAATCGTCAGTGTCCCGTCGCCTTCGCCTGGCGTCAGCTGCGTCACGAAGGGACGCAGGCGCAGGTCCGCGTAGTAGCCCGTGAACTTGTCCAGCTCCCCGGCAGCCTGCGGCGTGAAGTCGTCAAGCGCCGCCGGCGCGGCGTATTCCGGAAAAAACGCCGCCATAAAGGCCGGGTAAAACAAATTCCGCAGCACGCCCTGTTGATTGTACGTCAGGAAGAAGCCCGTCTCCTCCTCCGGCAGCAGCACGAGATACGAGCTGAAGCCGATCAGGTCGCCCGCCTTGGTCACGATCGCATCGCTGCTGCCCGCGCCGGGAAGCTGCATCGGCGCTTCGAAGCCGTAGGTCGTATCCGGCAGCAGCTCGTGCACATACGCACGGTATTGCTCCATCTCGCGCACCGAAGCCTCGCTCAGCACGCGCTGCCCGTCCAGCTCGCCCTCGCCCAGGAAGGCCAGCATGAACCGGGTCATATCCCCGGCCGTGGACAGCATGCCGCCCTCGGGCATGACCGTCGGCGTGACGGCATAGGGCTCGAGCGGATTGCCCGCCGGATCGTAGCCGGTCGCGAGCTGCTCCAGCGCTTGGTCGGTCAGCACGAAGGTGCTGCTGTCCATGCCCAGCGGCTCGAAAATATGCGTCTGAACGTAATCCTCGAACCGCTCTCCGCTGACCTCCTGCACGATCAGACCGAGCATTTGGTAGCCGAAATTGTCGTACATGTAGGCCGAACCCGGCTCGCGCACGACATCGGGCATCCGCGACATGACCACATCCTCGATCTCGACGACCCGATCCAGATCGGGATGCAGATCGGTTGGCTTCGGATCCCGCACCTCGAGGCCGGACAGATGCAGCAGCAGGTCCGCCACCGTCACCGGCATGCCGGTCGTATTGTCGAACTCCAGCTCCGGCAGGTAATCGCGGATATCCCCGCCCAGCTCGATGAGTCCCTGCTCGACGAGCTGCATGATCGCCACAGCCGTGAAGGTCTTGGATACGGACGCCACCCGAAAGAGCGTCTCCTGCGGGTCCACCGCGGCCTCTTGCTCCGCGTCGGCCAGGCCGTATCCCGATTCGGCGAGCACCTCGCCGTCCTTGATGATGGCGACCGAAGCTCCGGTATAATACGGATCCGTCGTCGGATCGGCGAAAAACTCATCCAGAAAAGCTTTCGCGGATTCTGCCGTAAGCTCCCGGGCCTCCGCGAGCCCCGGCGCTGCCTGCGCCACCGACGCCTGGGTCGACTCCGACAGCGGCGCCTCATCCGGCACATCCTGGGCCATCGCGAGCGGCGCGCCCGCGACCGTCAGCGAGAGCGTCAATACCCCTGCCAGCAGGGGCCTTACGCGCCGGCGCGGTTTTTCATGCATTTCATTCGGCAATGTCAATCTCACTCCATTCTCCCGTCATTCATTTTTTCGTCCGACAAGCGCCGAAAACAGTGATCCTTACCCGTTCCGAACGGGTGTGAATCGCGAACGCGTGTGAATCGCAGCCATGCTTCCGTTCATCCCCGCTGGCTCGCCCCCGGCCGCACGGCGCGGCCGGCGGCTTTGAATTTGGCGCGCGATTCGGTACAATTAGGCCACATCCACCGATTCTCGATTGCCGGACATTCCAGTACTACGCACCGGCTCGGCGAAAGGCTTCAAAAAATAAGCAAAGGAGGCTTCACCTTGACAAGTCCCCATACCTATCTGAACCATCACCGCGAGCGCCATCTGCAGGAGCTGAGCGAATGGCTGTCGATCCCGAGCGTCTCCGCGCTCAGCGCGCACAAGGCGGACACCGCCCGCGCCGCCGAGTGGCTGGCGGAGGCGCTGGAGCGCGCCGGTCTGGAGCATGTGGAGGTGCGCCAGACGGCCGGTCATCCGATCGTCTACGCCGACCATCTGCATGCGCCGGGCAAGCCGACCGTGCTCGTGTACGGCCATTACGACGTGCAGCCGGTCGATCCGCTGCACCTGTGGACGACGCCGCCGTTCGAGCCGCAGGTGCGGGGCGGCAAGCTGTACGCCCGCGGCGCAACCGACGACAAGGGCCAATTGTTCCTGCACATCAAGGCGGCCGAGGCGCTGCTCGCGGCGGGCGAGCTGCCGGTCAACCTGAAATTCTGCATCGAAGGCGAGGAAGAGGTCGCCAGCCCCAATCTGCCGCCGTACCTGGCGCAGGAGCGGGAGCGGCTCGCCTGCGACGCCATCCTCATCTCCGACTCGTCGCTGCTCGAGCCCGGCCGGCCGTCGATCTGCACCGGACTGCGCGGCCTCTGCTCGCTCGAGCTCACGCTGCGCACCGCCGCTACCGATCTGCACTCGGGCCTGTACGGCGGCGGCGTGCCCAATGCGCTGCACGCGCTCGTCGCCCTGCTCGCCACGCTGCGCGACGAACAGGGCCGCATTGCCGTCGACGGCTTCTACGAGGGCGTCCCGGAGCTGACGGCGGACCTGCGCGCCGAGCTGGCCAAGCAGGACGTCGACGAGACCATGCTGCAGGGCGAGCTCGGCCTGCAAGCGCTCGTCGGCGAAGCGGGCTATACGTTCGTGGAGCGCACCGGCGCCCGGCCGACGCTCGAGCTCAATGGCGTGTGGGGCGGCTTCCAGGGCGAGGGGACCAAGACGGTCATTCCGAAGGAAGCGCACGCCAAGATCACCTGCCGCCTCGTCGGGCAGCAGGATCCGGCGCAGGTGCTGGAGCGCGTCGCCCGTCACCTGCGCGCGCATGCCGGGCCCGGAGCCGAGCTCGCGATTGCGCCCGGCGAACAGGCGCCCGCCTTCTCCATCGACCCGGGCCACCCGGTGCTGCAGCTCGCCGCCGACGCCTACGAGGCCGCCTATGGGACGCGCGCGATTTTCACCAAGGACGGGGGCTCGATTCCGATCGTCGCCGCATTTGCGCAGGAGCTGCGAGCGCCCGTCGTGCTGATGGGCTTCGGGCTGCCGACGGAGAATCTGCACGCGCCCGACGAGCATTTTCACCTGGACAATTACGACAAGGGGCTGCAGACGATCGTACGCTACCTGGAGCTGCTCGGCTCCCAATCGCCCGCGTGACCCGTGGCGGCGACGCTGCAGGTCCGCCAGTCCCTGAGCCCGGTGTGAAACCAATAACCCGCCAATTGCGTAAAGGTACGCAAAGGAAACTGCAACAGGGGAGTGATACGGCACTTGGCTAACAACGAATTCGAACAATGGAAAAAGCAAATGAACAACATGCGCATGCCGCGTCTGTCGAAGCGGGCTTCGGGTCTGCTCAAGCTGGCGGCCGTGCTGCTCGTGCTGCTGCTCGCCGCCGTCGCCACCGCCGGCTGGTGGGCGGACTACGTGTGGGCGTCCTCGCTCGGCTTCAAGGGGACGTTCCTGACGATCTTCGCCTCGCGCATCGGGCTCGGCGCGCTGGGCTTCGTGCTGTTCTTCGCGACGACGTTCTGGCTGCTGCGCAACATACGAGCCACCTTCGTCAAGCAGCGCGGGCTGAACAATCTGCATGCCTTCCTCAAGAACGGCAAGCTGTATGCCTGGTCCAACGCCGCAGTCTCGCTGCTGCTCGGCTGGATCGGCTACTCCTGGGTGCAGGGGCTGGGCTGGCAGCGGCTGCTCGGCTATCTGTACCAGACCGACTTCGGCACGGCCGATCCGCACTTCGGCCTGGACGTCTCGTTCTTCGTCTATACGCTGCCGATGTGGAAGTTCGCGCTCGGCGTGCTGCTCTTCCTCGCCGTCCTCAACGTCGCGGCCAAGCTGATCATCTACGGCTCGGGCGGCATGATCGGCGAATCGCGCGGCGCGCGGGTGCACTTCATCGGCGGCGTCGTCTGGCTCGGCCTGCTCGTCACGGCGCACTTCGCGCTCAGCCCGTATGAGACGGCGCTGACGGCGCAGGTCAACGCCTTCCAGCAGTCGGTCGTGCACGGCGTCAGCTTCACCGACAAGTACGTCAACATCCCGGCCGACTACGCCATGGCCGCGGTCTCGCTGATCGTGACCGCGATGCTCGTGCTGGCCCTGATCCGCAAGCGTGCCGGCTTGCTCAAGGGAGCGGCCGCGCTGTACATCGGCGTGCTCGTGCTCGGCCAGGCAGCCTCGCTCGGCGTGCAGGGCATGCTCGTCTCGCCCAATGAATTCGCGCGCGAGGAGCCGTTCATCGCCGACAGCGTGGCCATGACGCGCCAGGCGCACGAGCTGGACGGCATCGAGGTGATCGACAAGCAAGTGAACGCCTCGCTCGACCAGGGGATGCTCGACCGCAACGAGACGACGATGCGCAATATCCGCATCAACGACGCCCGCCCGCTCGGCGAGGTGTACAACCAATTGCAGACGATCCGGCCGTACTACAACTTCGCCGACGTCGACATCGACCGTTACATGATCGACGGCGAGTACCAGCAGGTGTTCATCGCCGCCCGCGAGCTGACCCAGGCCAATCTGCCGGAGCAGGCGCAGACGTGGGTGAACCAGAATCTGCGCTACACCCACGGCTACGGCGTCGCGGTAAGCGCGGTCAACGAGATTACCGCCGAGGGACAGCCGGAGTACCTGGTGGAGAACCTGCCGCCGGAGGGCTCGATTCCGATCTCGCGGCCGCAGATTTACTTCGGCGAGAATCGCTACGACTCGGTCATCGTCAATTCCAAGGTCACCGAGTTCGATTATCCCGACGCCATCGAGGATGAGCCGTACGTCTACGAAGGCGAGGCGGGCATTCGCATGAACGGGATCAATCGGCTGCTGTTCGCCTGGAACGAAGGCGCGTACCGCTATCTGATATCCGGACAGATTACCGGCGACAGCCAGCTGCTGCAGACGCGCAACATTTACGACCGCGTGCATCGCATCGCCCCGTTCCTGGATCTGGAGCCGGACGCCTATCCGGTCATCCGCGAGGACGGCACGCTGGTCTGGCTGATCGACGCCTTCACCAGCACCGACCGCTATCCGTTCTCCGACGACGACGGCTACGGCGACAACTATATTCGCAATTCGATCAAGATCGCAGTGGAGGCTTATACCGGGGAGGTGACCTTCTACCTCGTCGATCCGGACGACCCGCTGGCGCAGACGTACAACAAGATGTTCCCCGGTCTGCTGACGACCGAGGTGCCGGAGGACATTCGCAGCCACTTCCGCTACCCGGAGACGCTGTTCAAGCAGCGCGCGAGCCTGTACCGGGCGTACCATATGACGGATCTGCAATTGTTCTACAATCGAGAGGACTACTGGCAGTTCCCGACGGAGAAGTACTTCGGCGACGACATCGAGATGGACCCGTATTACGTGACGCTGAAGCTGAACGAAGCCGATCAGGAGGAGCTCGTGCTCATGACGCCGTTCACGCCGAACCGCAAGCAGAATCTGATCGCCTGGATGGGCGTGCGCAACGACGGCGACCGCTACGGCGAGATGCTGGTCTACGAATATAGCCGCCAGCGCAACATCTACGGGCCGCAGCAGATCGAGAACCGCGTCAATCAGAACGCCGAGATCTCGCAGCAGCTCAATCTGTGGTCGCAAGGCGGATCGAACGTCATCCGCGGCAACCTGCTCGTCATCCCGATCGAGGATACGCTGCTCTACATCGAGCCGCTGTACATCGAATCGAGCAACGAGACCTCGCTGCCCGAGGTCAAGCGCATCATCGTCGCCTACGAGGACTACATCGTCATGGAGCCGACGCTGGAGCAGTCGCTGCAGCGCCTGTTCGAGCGGATGGGCGAGCCGTATGGCGACGCGGACGAACCGGAGGACGACGGCCAGACCCAGACGCCGGATACCGGCACGCCGGTCGGCGGTACCGGAGACGGCACGCCCGGCACGGACACCGGCGCAGCGGCCGATGTGCTGCAGCAGGCGGAATCGGCCTTCGAGGCCTATCGCGCAGCCAATCGCGAGGGCGACTACGAGGCCGCCGGGCGGGCGCTGCAGGAGCTGGAACGGCTGCTCCAAGGCGCAGCCGGGACGTCGGAAGGAGCCAGTGCGGGCAGCACCGGCGACGGCATTGACGCCGGTGGCAGCGACGTCGGCGGGACGGGCGACGGCATTGACGGCGGTAGCAGCGACGGCAGCGGGACGGGCGACGGCAGTGACGGCGGTAGCAGCGACGGCAGCGGGACGGGCGCTGACGCCAGTATGACCGACGGGGTCGGCGCTGGTGGCGACATGACCGGCGGCGCCGGTGCTGAAGACGCTGTGACCGATGGTGCTGTCGCTCCGTGAGCGATGCTGCGGCTCCGTGAGCGATGCGGCCAGCCCGCGCTGACGGCGGTATGATCGAGAAAAAACCTTTCCTTCGGTAATGGATACCGACCAGGAAAGGTTTTTTTGCCTCCGAACCTAACGGTTGCCACGGAAGCTATTTAGCTGAAAAAAGGGCCGATTGAATCGTAACGGTCCAGCAATTGTCCCGTTGTGATACCGCGTGCAGAGCCTGCTGCTCGTCAAACGCGCGCTGATGCAAGGCTTCCTCATCGGCGATCACGCCTCGCGGTTTCCCGAGGCGCGCGAGGCGCTGACCCGCTACATCCGCGAGGGTCGGCTGCGGTACGAGGAGCATGTCGTCGACGGCTTCGCGCATACCGTGGACGCCTTCCTCGGCCTGTTCAGCGGGGACAACATCGGCAAGCAGCTCGTCAAGGTTGAGACGTCGGCATCTTGAGCAGCATGGGGCAGCATCCAACAACCAAGCGACAGATTATGCGGCATGCATCAGCATGAGGCAGCATTCGTCAGCATCTGGCAGTATCCAGGCAGTATGACGCAGAATTAAGCAAGTCGAGGCAGCGTTGCTATTTTCATCTTGCAAGTCACCTCACGCCAAGCCTGTCAGCGGGTCGCAGTCGCGCACTGTGGCCGCTGCCGGGCTTTATTTTTGCGCTTCATTCCGATTGATCAGGCGATACCGGTGCGGACTGGTGCCCATTCTTTTTTTGAACACCTGGCAAAAGTACGAGGGGCTGCCCAGTCCCACCCGAACAGCGATCTCCGGAATCGCCAGTGCGGTCGAGGTGAGCAGGCGCCCGGCTTCGCGCATCCGGCGAGCGGCGATGTAGTCGCCGATCGTGCTGCCCGTCGCTTCGCGGAACAGATGCGACAAATGGCTCGACGACAGATACAGCGCACTGGCCAGACGCTCCATGCGGAAGACCTCGGCATAATGCCGATCGATCCACGCCATCACCTCCTCCGCCCGGTGCTGCGGCCGCGGCTGGGCGGCCCCCCGCTCCTTATCGGCGCGCCAACGATGCTGCACCAGGCGCAGCAGCATCAGCAACAGCTGCACGTACTGCTCCCGATTGTCCGCCTCGGACAATTGCGGCAGCACGTGGGCATATTCCGCCAGCAGCGCCGTATAGACGCTGTCCTCCGTCCAGCCTGTCAGCACCGGCGTCTCCAATCGATCGTCGTGCAGATGGCGAAAAAAACGCTGCAGCTCCGGAAACAGCGGCAAGTGATCGGCCAGCAGCGCCGGATCGAATTGCAGGACCGTGCGCACAAACGGTGTCTCCGCCGACACCTCCATCTGCACCCGATGCAGCTGAAACGGCTGGAAGATCAGCAGCATGTCCGGACCGACGCTGTAGTGCCGCTCGTCAAGCCAGAGCCGGCCGCGGCCGGCGTGCACGTAACACAGCTCCAGCCCTGGATGCGCGTGAAACGTCTCCAGATGGCGGTCGCTCGTTCTGCGGCGGTAATGATAACCGTACTGAGGCTGCAGTTGTCGCTTCATCCCCATCCCTCCCGTATGTACGCATTGCAGCGCATGAATTCGGAGCGCTTCCGAGCGCCCTCAATTAACCACAGTATAGCAACATTTCTTCGCATTTTCACGATCATTCCCCGATTATGTCGCTGTTATAATGCAGCTAGCAGCAAAAATAATGCGAAGGGAACGTGAAAAACATGCGATTGACCGAAGCGCAAATCGACTTTTACCGCCAGCACGGCTACCTGATTCTGAAGGACGTATTTCGCGAGGAGGACCTGCGCCCGGTGACAGAAGCCGTCGAGGCTCACCTCGACGAACGCGCGCGTCAGCTCCACGCTGAGGGCAAGCTCAGCGAGCTGCATGCCAGTGAGCCGTTCGAGCGGCGTTATGCGCTGCTCTACGCGCAGTCCAGGGAGATCGGGAGCAACCTTGATATTATGAAGTCCAAGCTCCAGGCGCTTTTTGACTTCCTGCGCAACGAACGCTTGCTGGATGTGGCCGGGAGCCTGCTCGGCGAAGAGCTGACGTGCAACCCGATCCAGCATCTGCGGGCCAAGGTCCCCGCAGGCTATGCAGGCACCGCAGACACCTTCCAGAATGTGCCCTGGCATCAGGATGCGGGCGTCACGCTCGAGGAAGCGGACGATTCGGAGATTATCACCTTCTGGCTGCCTCTGGTCGATGCGATGGCGGAGACGGGCTGCATGGAAATCATGCCGGATGTGTTCCGGCAGGGGCAACTGGAGCATCAGGCCGCCGGCGGCACCACCATCGTGCCGGAGCAGCTGCCGGACCGCCAGCCCGTACTGGCCGAATGCCCGAAGGGCGGTCTGATCGTGATGAACAAGTACACCCCCCACCGGGGCACGCCCAACGTATCCGGGATCGTACGCTGGAGCATCGACCTGCGCTACCAGCGCACGGGCGAGCCTACCGGCCGCCCGTTCCACCCGGCATTCCCGGTCCGCAGCGCCAGCCGTCCGGAGACGGTCGAGCGCGATTACGACGGGTGGAAGATGCGCTGGGATGCAGCGCTCAAGGAAAGCGCCGGACAGCAGCTTCACCGCGTCAAGTAGGCCCCACAAGGCGAGGCGAAACGGAGGGAGCCGTCCTTTGACGGCGGCTCAAAAATCAGTGCTCGAAAGGCCCTTATGCCGGGGCCTTTCGGGCTTTTTGCAGTCGGGCCGATGCGATTGGAGGAACGCGAGAGAGGACGGCTCTTCTCGATTTAAAGTGCCAAGGCACGGTTAATGAACGATAGCTCTGCATACAAACCGCAACAATTCGGTCTCGAAATGCGTATGTAGGTACGGGAACGCTTGCCCGATTATACCGGCTTCAAGGAGGACGAAGACATGAACCAATACGATTCACACACGATCGCTTCGGCGCTGCGCGTCGATCCGCCCGCCCACGCCGTACGGAAGCCCCGGTCTGTCCATAAAATGATCACGGCGCTGACATTGGCCACGGTGCTGTCGAGCTCAGGAGCCGCTCTGGCTGGAGCCTCCCCAGAGCTCCAGCGCTCCGCTGCAGCAGTTGACGCTGCGCTCGCGTCCGAGCAAGCCAAGGTCCAGGAAGCGGGCAGCATCGAGCTGTTGCCGCATACGATGACGATCCGAATGAACGCAGACAGCGCCCGTCTGGACGACGCGGCGCTGCAGCCTGTCGCACCGGCCCTCCTGCGCGAAGGCCGCGTCTACTTCCCCATCGTCGTACTCGAGCAGATGGGACTCGGCGACGTGCGCTGGAACAAGGAGCTGCGCCAGGCAGAGATTCACTTCAATGCGCAGAGCGGCGGCGCCTATGACGCGCTCGCCTTCCGCGATGGCATGGCCATGATGTATACGGCAGACGGCTCGGAGGTGCGCGTTCCCGAGCTGCCGGCCGCTTTTATCGAGGAGGGCCGCCTGTACGTGCCGATACGCGGCCTGGCGGCGGCAGGCATCAGCCCCAGCTATGCCAAGGGGACATTGTCGCTGACCTGGTCGGACAAGCGCCTCGCACTGACAGGGGGCCCGCTGAACACGGAAGGCGAAGAAGCCGTCTTTACCTTGCTCGTGCCCGAGCGCATCCATGCGCCGGATGTGCTGCGCAACACCGCGCCCGGATTCTGGGTAGGCGACTACACCCGCTCTGTCGTGGAGACAGGTATCGAACGCGCCGGCGTCGTCTACGAGCGGATCGAATACCGAGTGCCGGTGCTGCCGGGCGGCAATACGCTGGAAATACACGCGTCGTCGATTCATCGCACCGCCCAGCTCCAAGCGATCCGCAGCGTCGAAGAGGCGGCCGATGTGGAGGTGGCCTTCACCCCGGGAGCCGACAAGCGGCTGGACCTCGCGGCCCCGGCGGCCGGCTATGTGCGGCTGGCCGCCGGGGAGGCGCTGCCGCTGCGCGGCGAGGCGCTGCTCGAGGCCGATCGCCAGGGCCCGCTGCACGTCAATGTATACCGCTATGCGCCGGAGGGATACAGCGATTATGAGACACGGGAGCTGCGACTGGATGACGGGCAATTCGACGAGCAGCTCGCCATCGAGGAAAGCGGCACGTACTTGGTCCAGCTGCGCAGCCCGCGCAATCAGGCATCGCCCGGCGGTCCGGTGTCCGAGGTATGGGCCCGGTTCGTGGTGGAAGTGAACTAGCCGACAATTGTCAACGAAGCAATAAGCAAACGAAAAGATGCGCGCCTTCCGCCCGGGAATGGCGCGCATCTTTTCGACTTGGGCTCGGCACTCGTTCGCAGGAGGCATTCGCTCTGGTGCGTCAGTCAGCGCCGGATCTCCGTCCCGCCCCAGCGGCGAATCGCCGCCAGACCGCCGATGCAGGAGAGCAGCCAGGTGCCGCCCGCGGCAAAGCCGGCGACCACATCGCTCGCGTAATGGACGCCGAGGTAAATGCGACTGAAGCCGATCAATCCCGCCAGCAGCAGGCCCGCGGCAAAGAACAGCGCGCCGTACGCGCGATCGCGACTGCGCCACGCCCCCCAGGCAAGATAGCCCAGCATGCCGTAGAAGCACATCGATACCATCGCGTGGCCGCTCGGAAAGCTGTAGCCGCCCGCTTCGACCAACCTCTCAAGCGCAGGGCGCGAACGCTGAAACAGCGCCTTGAGCGCATAATTGAGCAGCCAGCCGCCCCCCAGGCACACGGTCAATACCAGCGCCCGAGCCTTGTGCCCCGTGCGAAGCAGCAAGGCGACGCTCCCAAGCAGCAGCCCGACCTGGACCCAGCCCGAGCCGACATGGGTAATTCCAACCATCACCGGGTCCCACCGACCTCCCGTCCAGCTCCGCACGATCGATTCGACCGCACTGTCAAAGCCCGAGAGCTCGTCCTCCAGCAGCTCCTCGGTGAGCTCGGCAAAAACGAGCAGCAGCAGGGCGACGACCATGCCGCCCGCCAAATACGGAAACAGTCGGCGATAGTGAATCCCTATCCATTTTGAAAGGGAAGGCAACTTCAACTTTGCAAGTGAGAACAATTTCATCGGCTTCGCTCCGTTATTCGCGTCATCATAAAAGCTGGAAACAACAATCGTAAAGCAGGAGATAAACAATACTCATTACACCGGTCCGGCACGTTTGAATCGAAAAGCCAGGCAACCTGTGCGAACGCCGTTTATCCATGAGATGGAACGGGTAAAATGTAGTGTCGGCACGTAAGGAAGAGTCAGGATGAGCTGCAATGAAGACGAGCCATGAGGAGGCTGGGTCCGAACAGGCCATCCTCACCCAAACAATAGCAAGAAAGCGAGGCGGAAACAATGGAAGCACTCTACACCACAACAGCAACCGCAATTGGCGGTCGAAACGGTAAAGTCGAGACGGCAGACGGGACGCTCAAGCACGAGCTATCCATGCCTAAGGAGCTAGGCGGCAGCGGCGGCGATGGAACAAATCCGGAGCAGATGTTCGCAGCGGGTTACGCCGCTTGCTTCGAAAGCGCGCTGAATCTGGTGGCGCGTCAGCAGGATGTATCGCTGCAGGAGGTGTCGGTGTCCGTCCATGTGTCGCTGGGCAAGGACGAGGCCGATGACGGCTTCAAGCTGGCGGTCAAGATCGACGTCTATTTGCCCGGACTGGAGCAAGACCAGGCAGCCAAGCTCGCCGAGGCGGCGCATCAGGCTTGCCCTTATTCCAAAGCGACGCGCGGCAATATCGAGGTCGAAGTTAACTCCGCTTCCAAACCCTGACGCCCCTTCTCACGCAGGAGCAAAAAATGTAGAAACAGCAGCCATAGAAAAAGCGTTGAAGACGCAATGTAGACAAAATGCCCGCCGGACGCATGCCGTCGCCCGGCGGGGTTTTGTGCGTTAGATCGCGCAACTGCGACAGCGGCGACTTATTAGGGGACTCGTCAGTCTCGTTAGGCGACTCGGTAGGCGACTCGGTAGGCGACTCGGTAGACGTCTCGTTAGACGTCTCGGTTGGCGACTCAATTAATCGTCGTTAATCGAGCGCAGCGCCCAGCGCTTCGTCGATCGGGGTCTCGCCCGATACAAGGTCGAAGGCTTGTCCGACGGTGCGCGGCTCGCGCAGTGCGGCGGCCAGAACTGCTGCGACATCCGCTCGCGGGATGCTGCCTCTGTCAAGCCGTCCCGCGGCTTGGACGCGGCCGGTCCCGGGCCCGTTTTCCAGTCCGCCCGGCCGTACGATCGTATACGCCAGCTTGCTGCTCTGCACGGCGCGATCGGCGTAGTGCTTGGCGACATAATAATGGCGAATGCTCTCGTTCCAGCGCTCCCGGTCGCCTGCGCCGAGCGCGCTGACGAGCAAGAAACGGCCGATGCCGGCCGCTTCCGCCGCCTCTACCGCTTTGACCGCTCCATCTAGGTCAATCAACAGCGTCTTGTCCGGGCCGGTATGACCTCCCGAGCCCGCCGCGAAGACGACCGCGTCGCAGCCGGTAATCGCCTCGGTCAGCTTGCGCACCGGGCCTTCCAGATCGGCCACCGCCGTCTCGGCCCCCATTTCCTCGAATCGCGCCGCTTGCCCGGCATCCCGAATCACGGCCCGTACCTTGCCGCTCGGCTCCTGGAGCCACTGCTCCGTGAACAATCGTCCGATTTGACCGTTTGCTCCGAATACCGCTACTTTCATCGCTTGCATCCTCCTTCGCTGATCCTGGTCTCCCTTATACTTACCATTTTGCCTTCTTCCGAAACCAAGGCATCGCTTGTCCGATGCCAGATCGTTACAGATCCCTGTCCGATGCCAGACCAAGACCCATTGGCCAGATCCCCGCCCCCGCCACAAAGTAAACCGGCTCGTCAAATCGCACCGCAATTACAGGCGGCACAAGCGGAAAGTCGCGGCATGGAAGTTCAAGTAGAAAGGCAGCATGGCTAGACAGGCAGGAGCTCGGATAGACGAGCGTGGGCCTGGTTAGACAGACGAAGATGAGGATAGACGGGGGAGGGCTCGGGGATAAAAGCCCGGGTAGGGCAGTTAGCGAGGGGACACACCAGCGGGGCGGGCCTATGCCCGTGGCGCTTACCCCCAGCGCTTGTCTGCGGCCTATGTCCACGGCCTATACCCGTATTCACGCGGCGCTTGCCATTGCAAAAAACCGCCTGCCTCCGGGGCGAGACCCGGTACAGACGGTTGAAGCATGCTCAAACGGCTTTCTTTCGTTTTTTGCAATTCGTGCTCGTGCACGCTTGGTAGGTGCCGGTGAAGTCGAGCCGATGATCGGTTACCTTGAAGCCATACTCCTGCTCGAGACGCTGTTCAAGTGCGGTTAGCCAATCTTCCTTAATCTCGCGCACTGCGCCGCAATCGCGGCAGATCATGTGGTGGTGCATGTGCTCGTGATCGTCGTCCCGCAGATCGAAGCGAACGACACCATCGCCGAAATTCATCTTCTCCACCACGCCCAAGTCGCTCAGCATTTCCAGCGTCCGGTACACGGTTGCGAGCCCGATATCCGGGGACTTCGCCTTTACCAGCATGTATACGTCTTCCGCGCTGAGATGATCGTTCTCGTTTTCCAGCAGCACACGCAGGGTCGCTTCGCGCTGAGGCGTAATTTTATAGCCCTTCATCGTCAGCTGCCGGTTGATTTTTTCCATTTCTTTGGTGACGGTCAACATCTTCCCCAACACCTCCATTTGCAGATTTGCAGTCGGTGTATCGGCAGGTAGACCGAGCGCTCCGGTCGCTCATCCCTCACCCGCATGTTTAGAATTATTCTAATCTGATTGTAACGCAAATGGGCGGCGCCTGTAAAGAGGCGGACTTTGACATTCGGGCGCTGCATGCGTATACTATTAGTCAACTTCTTGTTAGTCAATGTCTTGACTATTAAGCGTTAATTACAATACTGGCCAACCGAAATACTGGCTATTCGAGCGCCGTCATGCCGCCGGAGCCATTGAGCTGCTGCCTATTATTCAAGTCGAGCCGCTGATTTTTTTCGAGCTGCTTTATTTCAAGCTATTTTCTATTTCGAGTTCGAGCTTCTTCCTATTTTAGGCTACTTTTTTCAAGCTATTACTTTCAAGCTACTTCCTACTTATACGATGCGAGGGGGATTCGAATGAACAACGAACGGCGCTGCTGTCCGGAGCTGCTCGTCGAGCTGTTCCGCGTGTCGAATCTGCTCGATCGCAGCGGACGCGCAATCACGAGCGCGGCAGGACTTTCCAGTGTGCATCAATGGTATATCCTGGAGGAGCTCGCCGACGGACGCGCCAGACCGCTCAAGGAACTGGGTGCTCATACCCAGGTGACCAAGCAAAATATGAGCAGCATGATCGAGCGGCTGCGCCAAGCAGGCTTCGTCGCTTGCCGCGACTGCGGCGCCGACCGGCGCAAGCGGCTCGTCTCTATCACGCCGCAAGGCCTGGCCGCGCTGGAGCACATCGCCAGCCAGGGCGCTGCGAGCCACGAAGCCGCTCTGAAGGGCTTCACGGCCGAGGAGCGCGCCCGGCTGCACGAGGACCTCAGGCGCATCGCCGCCAATCTGACGACGCACACCACCCCAAGCCCCTGAAAGGAGCATGAACGCTACTATGACTGAATCGTCTCAACCCACCGTCCGCACGCACGACGCGCTGGACGTCGACCTGTCCGTACTCGACCTCGCACCCGTCACCGAGGGCGGCACCGTAACCGAGGCGCTGGACCATACGCTCGATCTGGCGCGGCACGCCGAGCGGCTGGGCTACCGCCGCTTCTGGCTCGCCGAGCATCACGGCATGCCCGGCATTGCCAGCTCCGCCACCTCCGTGCTCATCGGCTACGTGGCGGGCGGCACGCGCACGATCCGCGTCGGCTCCGGCGGCGTCATGCTGCCCAATCACGCCTCGCTCGCCATCGCCGAGCAATTCGGCACGCTGGAATCGCTCTACCCCGGCCGCATCGACCTCGGACTCGGCCGCGCGCCCGGATCGGACCAGCCCGCGGCGCGCGCACTGCGCCGCGGCCTGCCGATCGGGGGCAACGACTTCCCCGATCAGTTGGAGGAGCTGCGCGGCTACTTCCGCGGCGAGACCGAGAGCGGCGCCAGGCCGCTCGTCCGAGCCTATCCCGGGGAAGGGCTGAACGTGCCGATCTGGCTGCTCGGCTCGAGCGGCTTCAGCGCGACGCTGGCGGGTCAGCTCGGCCTGCCGTTCTCGTTCGCGAGCCATTTCGCACCGGACTACCTGCTCGAAGCGCTCGATCTGTATCGCAGCAACTTCCGGCCTTCGGAGACGCTGCAGCAGCCGCATGTGATGGTCGGCCTCAACATCGTCGCCGCCGACGGGCAGGCCGAGGCCGAGCGGCTCGCCACCTCGCATCAGCTGCAATTCCTTAGCCTAATTCGCGGCAGACCGGTGCGAATGCAGCCGCCGGTGGACAGCATGGAGGGCATCTGGTCGCCGCACGAGGCCGCGCTGGTGCACAAGCAGCTGCGCTATTCGCTGATCGGCGACCGTGCCCGGGTACGTGACGGCCTGGCGCGGATCGTCGAGGAGACCGGCGCCGACGAGCTCATCGTCTCGGGCCCGATCTACGACCATGAGGCGCGCCTGCGTTCGTACGCCATCGCCGCGGAGGCCGCCGGCATCCGGCCCGCTGCCGTTTCCTGATTGGCCGATTGGCTCCGCCCCGCTGGGGGTAAGGAGAGTAGGAGATCATCCATTCCGCTCTACCGAAAGGAGTCTATATAATGGGTCACTATATCGAGGTTGAACCGAATGTGAATGTCTATGTGCGGGATACGGGCGAAGGACCGGCCGTGCTGCTGCTGCACGGCTGGCCGCTTAATCACGCCATGTTCGAATATCAGATCACCGCGCTGACGCGCCGCGGCTTCCGCGTTGTCGCGCTTGACCAGCGCGGCTTTGGCCGCTCGGACGCGCCGGCTGCGGGCTACGGCTATGACCGCCTCGCCGACGATGTGCGGGCGGTGATCGACCGTCTGCAGTTGGACAACGCTGCGCTTGTCGGCTTCTCGGTCGGCGGGGCGATCGCGACGCGCTACATGGCCCGTCATGCCGGACACGGCATCGCCCGGTTGGCGCTGCTCGGCGCGGCGGCGCCGCTGTTCACGCAGCGCGACGGCTACCCGCATGGCATGACCAAGGATGAGGTAAATGAGCAGCTTCAGGCGCTGCAGAGCGACCGGCCCGCTTTCCTCAAGGAGTTCGGAAGCCTCTTCCTGGAGAACGCGGACGGCAGCATCAGCGAGCCCTTCCAGCAATGGCTGCACCAGCTCGGACTGCAGGCCTCGGCATGGGGCACCGTCGGCACGCTCGAGACGCTGCGGGACGAGGATCTGCGCGAGGATCTGACCCGCATCGGCAGCGTCGACACCGTCATCTTCCACGGCGCGCTGGACAAGATCTGTGTGCCGGAGCTGGCGGTGTCGCAGCAGCAGGCCATCCCGGGCGCGCGCCTCGTCACCTTCGAGCGCAGCGGCCACGGCATGCTGTTCGACGAGCCGGACAAGTTCAACGAAGAGCTGCTGGCGTTCCTGTCCACCAAGTCCTGAGCAGGGCAGTTCAGGTCAGGGCTTGTGGCCCTTGGAGGATGGGAAGCGCGACAATGATCCAGCTCGCTTTGCGGGCTCCCCTGCGTCATCTGACGCGCGGGCGCCCTGTTTGATTGCGGCGGATGGATTTCCTGGGATAGCTCCGGCTAGCCCCGACGCCGCGCGATCCTTACAGCGTCAATGCGATTTTTGGCCTCCAGCTTTTGCATGACCTTGGAGATGTGGTTTGAAGTACGCCGGAAGAGATAAATGGAGATTTACCTAATTCAGGTTTGCTACATTTTACGGGGTAACAATTACAGGTGTTTTTTCATAATCATCAAAGTACCATGTTTGATAATTATCTATTGATCGATCTGTAGCATTCACTCCCTCGACCCCAGTACCATAATAGGAGGACATATATTCGTAATCCGCCTTGTCTTTTTGATTGCTGTGAAATCGAATAATAATGTGTGGGTAGGGCTGGTCATCACCTTCAGCATAATGTTTAAAATAGCTCTTTTCTATTGTAGTTTCCTTAAACTCCTCTGTAAGGATCAGTTCTCTTGTCTCTATAAAAATTTTCTCGCTGACCTCTTTATCTGTATTTTCTTTGAGATAATAATTAAACGCTACCCGGGTCGGTGCCATTTGGATTTTCAGATCAGCTATTTCTTTATATTCCGTGCGAACACTCTTTTTAAAATCGGTCAATTGTTCTGTTTTGACATTTTTATAGGTCGTACAACCGGTTAAAAACAACATAAAAATGAATAAAAATGAAATGCTTCTCTTTATCATAAAGCCACCTCCCACTATAAAGTAAAATGTTTTTGCCAAAGAATAAACATCTGCTGGCTTACCATTCGCGTTAATTGCATCTCGCTTCATCTCGGGTGCAATAGTATTTTTAGGTCCCACCGACTCCCCCTTTTCAGTTAAATCAGTCTTCTCGGGGTAATCCACCAACCCAAAATCACCAAATACCCATACATCATTATAATAGTAAATGTTGCTTGGCTTAATATCTCTATGAACAATTCCTTTCTCATGAAGCATAACTAGCACTTTGCTTAAAGAATGAATACACGTAACAACTTCAACAACATTTTCGAGCCTCTTTGAATATTGACTTAAAGGATCAGCGATTGGCATTGTATACCAAGGTCGGTTATTTGAATCCGGTTTATTGGAAGATAAATATCCAGCACAGGAATGATACCCTGAATTTCATCTTGGTTCTGTTTGACAACTTTTATTTCATCCTTGAAACGAGCATATTTTTTTCAAATCTGCTTTTAGATACAATAAGTAATTTCATTGCAACGTACTGTCGTTGTCTATTCATTACTTTGAAGACATCAGCATTCCCTCCAGAACCTAAATGCTCAATTATTTTATAGCCTCCAATAGTCAGACCGCTCATTTTCTCTACATGATATGAAGCCACTATTACTCTCCTCTCAGCTATTACTCATCTCATTTAATACAATTTCAAATAATATAAGAGTTCGAACATTCGAGATAAAAACTTTGAATAATCAAAATTTTCTCCTCGCCTCAAATTTTTCATCATTTCTTGTAAATCATTCCACTTATCAAGCATCACTGGATACGTAATTCTATGCTCATGCTCCCTTATTAGCTTTAAGTTAGCTAAGTGTTGAGATATTACATCTTCATAAGTCACGGATTGAATTCTTGAAGGGGAGTATAAAGAAACGTCAGAAGAACTAACGAAAGCTGATTGGCGCATGCGTAATTGTGCTATTCTGTCCAGTTCTCTTTGTCGTCTTACTTGCAATAATTCATGCTGAAACATTTTCTCAATCTTATTAACTTGAATAGATGAGAAAGGAAGACCAATATCAATTTGTGTTCTCAAATCTTCCGTCAAAGGCAGTTCGTTATAATCAGTCGGCAAATCCCAGCCCTGCTCATATCGAATGAGTATCTCGTCACGTTCAAGATCAATTTTATGAAAACCATTCGTAATATCTTTAATCAGTTCAGCAGACATCATCGTATAGTTCCCCAAGCAAGTTTCTCCAAGCTGGTATGTCTTATTCTCCTTGCGATGATGAACGATATAGCAGTATCTAAGCGTTATTCCGCATTCACATTTATACGGGCGGTTACCATAACCACCATCTAGTATCTCTTTCAGCTCCCAGTCGTTTAATTTTTCCCAAACCTCATCTATTGAAACGTTGGAATGCAGCACAATTCCCTTTTTATGAGCGAGTTTCTCTAACCATTTACTTTTTTTACTTTGCTTCAAATAGCTCTGCAAAAAGATTAATTGATTGTCATCCAACAATTGAAATAATCGATTAACTTCCTTTTCAGTTAAAGGGGATGGCATTTCTCTCCCTCCATTCAAAGCTAGGTCTTAGTAACTAAATCGTACCATATAATTACAAACTCCGCACTCACATCCTTTATCCGAAGATAACTATGCTATAATAGGAATACTACAATTTCACGCGAGGTGAAGCCGATGAAATGGGGAGAAATTACCGAACTACATCCAAGTCGTTTTGTGCTAGTTGAGGCAATCAAGGCAAGCTCCAGCAATCGTGTACGTCAATTAGAGGAAATGGCAGTCATTCAGGATTATGTTAATCCGCAGGAAGCATGGAGCGGTTATAAAGAACTGCATAAGTTACATCCGACTCGTGAGCTGTATGTATTCCATACGAGTAGAAGTGATGTTGAGGTTGTAGAAGAGTTTTTTTCAGGAGTGCGGCAGCAAATATGAAGATAAGACTTCAGAGCGGCTTGCCTATCGTTTCCTTGACATTAACTCGAAATGACCAATCTGTCGTTCTGCACAATGTGCTGTTTGACACGGGCTGTGCGGCAACAGTGTTTGATACCGATGCATTAGATGCAATAGGCATCCACATTGATTTCATCAATGGACGAGCCAAGCGAATGTATGGGGTAGGGGGAACCAGCGAGATTTGCTATGAACAGCAAATTTCCGAACTTCATATTGAACAGGTTGCTTTAAATGATTTTTCGATTCAGCTTGGCTCGATTCGAGAACCTTATGGATTTGATGGAATCGTTGGCATTGATTTTATGATGAAAGCAAAATGCAAGGTGAATTTCGAAACCATGAATATCGAACTTGAAAATTAGACCAAGCGATGACATCCAGCAATGGACAGCATTCGCTTGGTTTGTTTTTGCTTATTAAAGCATAGCCCTTTTATGTGAGGGCTTATTCACTCTTGCCGACATAAATCGCTCGATCAAACAACTGATTTGTCGTAAACCTCTGGAGCTTATGGTACCAAAGTGTGTAATTATTCGTGAAATCATCTTCGCTCATCGCATTTCCCCATGCTTCGAACAAAATCTCTTTCAGTTTTTGTGGTACCTCTATTGTCCTTTGTACTTCAATAGAGCGGAGCGGTTGCGTCGTAATATCAATCAACGAAACCTTGAAGTCTCCCTGTTATTCATTTTCGCCCCCGAATACCGCCTTCTCCTTGACGACCAGGATGCTTCGCTCTGCCTGGGCTTCCCGCCGCTTGCGCGGCTTCTGACTCGCTTCGAATCGTTCCTTGGGCGGCTGCTTCGTGCTGCCGTGCTCGCGCACATGGTAGTAGCCATCCAGCCAACTGCGCAGGGAGGCATTGAGCTGCTCTAGCGTACTCACTTCCCCGCTATGGATGAGCGTCTGCACCTCGGGGCGGAAGCTCGAGTCCACAAATTGGAACAGGCGCTCAACCTTCCCGCGGTTATGTGAAGCTTCACATAACCGCGGCAAGCTTGGCGATCGGCTCCCCTTCTTCGCATGCAGCCACGACCGCCAGGCCAAGTGCTCTTTCATTTGCCGGAAGGGCAAGCTGTGGTGGAGGACACGCACATTGGGCGTGTGCAAGCGGGTGAAATAGCCATGGCGGTGCGGCATGCGCGGTCACTCTTCCCCGTCTTGCTGGCCGGGCAGCCGGAGCTGCGCAAAATAAGGGTTTTAGCCTTTATTGAATGGGTGTGTTTCAAACCACATCTCCTTCGAGATGTAATTGCGCACCGTTCCCTTCGATAAGAAAAATATCCTACCGGTCTCCACCACCTTTACTTCTGCGCGCCCGCCATGACGCCGAGACTTGACCGACTCGTCCACACAGCGGAGACCGCTCCACCTTGGCATCATGTCGATTCCGATTCGAATGTGTGGGTCCTGCTTGCATTCATGCCATACATACAAAATCACCCCGACCGACCGGCCGGGGCTGGACCACCTATGCAACAACGATCAACTGTAACGCTCGCGCTCCGGCTCGGTCATCGCGCCTCGCATCGCCAGGCTGAAGCCGAGCAGCGACGCCGCGATGAGGCCGAAGCTCCAGGTGAGGCCGATCAGCGCCGAGATGCCGCCGATCGCCACCGGATTGACGACCTGGATGATCCGATTGGCCATCGTGCGCAGGCTCATGCCCATGCCCTGGCGCTCGCTCGCCACCGTGCGGGCGACCAGGATGAGCGCGATCGGCTGATTCACGCCGGTGCACAGTCCCCATACGAAGACGATGGCGGCGATGCCCGCATAGCCGGGCTCCAGCATCAGCGCCGCCAGACAGGCACACCCCGCCCACAGACTGCCATGCAGAATCCAGCGCGGTCCGAGCCGATCCATCAGCGTGCCCACGAGCGGACGGATGACGATCGACGCGACGCCGCCGATCGAGAGCAGCGTGCCGATCTGCGTGTTGGAGTAGGCGAGATTCGCCAGATAGATGGGCAGGAACGTGCTCTTCACATCGACGAGAATGAACAGCACGCCGTTGAACAGCATCGCGATACTGAACGCCCGGTTGTGCCGCAGCAGGTCCACGCCGCTGCCGTAGCTGCGCCAGAATTGAAAGTCCACCTCCGCGCTGCTTGTACGCCGCTGCATGCGCGGCACGAACAACGCGCTCGCCCCGCACAACACCGCACAACCGCAAAACGTGAGAAACACCCAATTGAAGCTGCCTGCGTCAGCCAGGATACCGCCGAGGATCGGGCCGGCGAATTGCGCCAGGGCATTGGCAAATGCAAAATTGGCCAACAGGCGATTGCCTTGCCGGGACGCCCGCCCCTTGGCGCTCTGGCCGATCGCGGCCTGCATGGCGCCCCAGCCGAGCAGACTGCCGACGCCGTTGCACAGCTGCGCGATCAGGATCGGCAGCAGCAGCCCGGCGCTCGCGCCCCAGACGTAGCAGAGTCCGCTCAGCAGCATGACCGCCGAGCCGAGGCCGATCGCGCGGCGGGTGCCGATGCGGTCGATTACCTGCCCGGCCGGCATCGCCAGCAGCACGGGCACGAAGGCATGCAGCGCCATCAGCAGGCCGATCCACGCCATGGCGTAGCCCGCATCGTTGAAATATAGGGCCACCATCGGCCGCAGCATGCTGAAGCCGATCCAATACAAGGTGGCCGAGACGAATAAAATCGTCACCGCCGCGCTACGCGCCATAAGACTGCTCCCTCCCTCGGACGTTCATGCCGCTCCCTTTATCCGGCCCGCGACTACCCGACTTCCACTGCTTAGCGCCGCTAGACGCTGGCAGCCGCCGCTGCGGCGGCGCTGCCGACCTGCTCGAAGTAGGCGATTGCGCCGGCCAGCTTGACGACGTCGGCGTACTTGGCGTCGAGGTCGAACAGATTCACCCAGTGGCTCATCTCGGTGCGGTCGAACGTGCATTCCTCGACGACGCCCATCTTGAAGCTGTGCGTCGTGCCGTCTACGACGGTCGCCCGCACGCAGCCGCTCGTCGATTCGCCGCAGGCGATCAGCGTGTCGATGCCCCAGCTCTGCAGCATGTGCGGCAGGATCGTGCCGTTGAAGGCGCTCGGCGCAGCCTTGCGAAGGATCAGCTCGTGCTCCAGCGGCGCCACCTCGGCGACAATTTCGGCCGAGCGCGCCTTCAGCTCGTCGGAGAGCTTCGCGTCCGACGCGTCGGATTGGCGCTTGCGGGCGACGCGCTTTGCCCAGCCGACCGCATTGTCGCGGTCGAGCTTGGTGACGTGCACGACCGGGATGCCGTTTTTGCGCGCCGCCTCGAGCAGGATCGCTGCCTGATCGACCGCGGCCCACCCCTCCAGGCCCATGCCCCCGGGATGCGTCTTGATCTGCTCCATCAGCGGCTGCCGCGTCAGACCGAGCGCCCCGTAGTAGAAGTCGATCATGATCAGCGCCGGCTTCGTGCCGAAGCCGAACGGTTCCTTTTTGCCGCGCGCCTCATTGTGTTCCCTGTCGCGCTCCGTCATGAATTGATCCCATCCTGCCATACGTTACCACTCCCTTAGTTTTTTTTTCGTCCAAGGCCAACCGTATTGCCTTAGCTGCTCGTCACGCTCGTCGCAGGGACTGCCCGCGCCTCGAGGTGGCCGAGCGCCTCGTCAATATGCATGACGTCGGCGTACTTGTGATGCAGGTCGAACAGGTTGACCTTGTGCGAGAGCGGGCTGCGGTCGTAGCAGCACTCCTCGACCATCGTCACGTGGTAGCCGTGCGAATACGCCTCGACCACGCTCGCCCGCACGCAGCCGCTCGTCGATTCGCCGCAGACGATCAGGCTGTCGACATCCATAATGTTGAGATAGGCGGACAACGGCGTGCCGAAGAAGGCGCTCGCCCGGCTCTTGTAGATCACCAGATCGCCCGGCTCCGGGGCGAACGCCTCGAAGATGTCGTATGCGTCGTCGGTGATGTTCTTGAGCCGCCGGTTGGTCGAGCCGATCCGCTTCGGCGCGACCGTATGCGTGTCGCGCGTCGTGTAGATGATGGGGATGCCGAGCTCGCGCACCTTGGCGAAGAGCCGCTCGGTCGGCTCGATCGCGTCCCACGCGTGGATACCGCAGGAGCTCGGATATTCGCCCTGCAGCTCGATGACCGGCTTGCGTCCGCCCTTATAGCTGGCATTGTACAGATCGATGGCGAGCAGCGCCGGGCGTTTGCCGATGTACGTGGCGCGCTCGTACGCCTTGTAGATGTCCAGCAGCTCTTGCGACACGATGTCCTTCCAGCAGTGATCCTCGAATCCGTAGGTCTTCATTTTTCTACCTCCACACGTTGTTTGATCGCGACGGCAGCGCCGCGCGTCCGGTGATACACGCTGAAGCCGAGCATGGCGGCGAGCAGCATCGCTCCTCCGGCATAGAAGGCCGCGGCCAGCCCGAGCAGTTGGCCCACCAGGCCAAACAGCATCGGCGCCGCGACTTGGGAGGAACGGTTGGCGAGCAGGCGCAGACCCATGATCTTGCCGCGATCGCCCATCGCGTCCTCGACCATGATCATCGTGCTGACCGGCATATTGATGCCGACCGCCGCGCCGATCAACAAGGACACGGCGCCGACTGCCGCGGCATGCCACCCCATGCCGGGCAGCAGCAGGAGACAGACAGCGGCGGCGCAGCCCGCGCCGATCAAGAGCGCCTGATGCGACCAGCGCCGCGTCAGCCGGCCGATGAACATGCGCGAGACCATGCCCGCCAGTCCGCGCAGCGAGACGAGCACCGAGATGACGAAGGCGCTGTAGCCGAGCATATCCAGATACAGCGGGAAAAAGCCGATCCAGATCGACTGGATAAAATGAATCAGGAATGTGCCGAGCAATCCGAACTGAATACCCGGACTTCGCACGAGATGAATGCCCTTCAGATAGCTGTCCGCAATCTCGCGCGGCTGGAAGACCGTGCGCAGTTGGGCGCCGAAGCCTGGATCGGGACGCACGTGCCGGCTCGCCCAGCGGAAGAGGGCGCCGAACAATAGCGCTGCGAATAGCGCGATCAGGAACGCCGTGCGATAGCCGTCAGTCAGTGCGCCCAGCCAGCCCTCGAGCCGCAGGGCCGACACGGCGGACACCGCCGCGCCGCCGACGAGCGGTCCGACCATGCTGCCGCCCGAGCACCAGGCGGAGTAGCGCGTAATATTGCGCTCGCGCTCGGCCTTGTCGCCCTCGGAGACGATGACCTGCAGCGACGAAGCGACGATCATCGTGCCGGCCCCGATCAGCAGCTGCGACAGCGTCAGCAGCAGCAGATTGGGACTCCACACCATCAGCGCCAGCGACAGGATCGTGATCCGATTGCCCCAGCGCATCAGCTGCGGCGCGCCGAGCCGGTCGATGAGCTGCCCGGCAGGCAGCGCGATGAGGAGCGGCAGCACCGCCTTGAGCGTGAGCATCCCGCCGATGCTGGCAGTCGAGGCGCCGAGCTGCGCCGCGTACAGCGCGAAGAACGGTTGGGTGAGCGTATTGATGCCGAAGTGCAGGCCCCCGCCCACGATGCTTGTCTTTTTCAATGTGCCAATCCCCTTACGTGAATTGCCGTTACGAAGCGTAAAAGCAGGCCACCTTGCGATCCGGCTCGGCCGCGGATTCGAGCGGCGGCATCTCCTGCTTGCAGGCGTCCTGCACGAGCGGGCAGCGCGTGCTGAAGCGGCAGCCCTGCGGCGGATTGGCCGGACTCGGCAGCTCGCCCTTCAGCAGCTCCAGCTCGCGCCGGTCCTCGAGCTGCGGATCGGGCACCGGCGCGGCGTACAGCAGCGCCCGGGTGTACGGATGCTTGGGCGCTGCGAATACCTGCTCGGCCGGTCCCGATTCGACCACCTGGCCGAGATACATGACCGCGATATGGTCCGAGATATGCCGCACCACCGACAGATCATGCGAGATGAAGACGAGGCTGATCCCGAGCCGCTCCCGCAGCTCCGCCAGCAGATTGATGACCTGCGCCCGCACCGACACGTCGAGCGCCGAGGTCGGCTCGTCGGCGACGATGATCGACGGCGAGAGCGCCAGCGCCCGCGCGATCGCGATCCGCTGCCGCTGTCCGCCGCTTAGCTGATTCGGATGGCGGTCGAGGTACGAGACGTCCAGCCCGACCGTCTGGATGAGCTCGCGGATGCGGCGCTCGCGCTCCGCCGCCGTACCGACCTTCATCACTTGCAGCGGCTCGCCGATCACCTGACGGATCGTCATCTTCGGATTGAAGGAGGAATACGGGTCCTGGAACACCATCTGCACCTTGCTGCGGAAGCCTCTGAGCTCATCTCCCTTCATATGGGCGATGTCCACGCCCTCCACGAGGATGCTGCCCGCGGTCGGCTCCTCGAAGCGCAGCAGCAGGCGCGCCATCGTGCTCTTGCCGCAGCCGGACTCGCCGACGATGCCGAGCGTCTGTCCCGGCATGAGCGTCAGATCGATGCCGTCGACGGCGCGCACGAGCCGCTTGCGCTTGCGTAGCAGACCGGCCGGCTGCGTCGTGGCGAAGTGCTTGGCCAGCGACCGCAGCTCCAGCACCGGCTGCACCGGCGGCGCTGCGACAGACGCGTCGGGGGCCAGGCCCTGCAGCGTCGCGCCTGCCGACACCCCTTCAGCCGCCTCCATCGCTGCCGCGGCGCGGGCTGCGACCGGCGCAGCGGCGCCGTGGACGGCCGCGCCTCCAATCGTCACGCGCGGCCCGTCGCCCGTCACCGCCGATGCCGTACGGTCGGCCGATGCCGCACTCCCGGCGGGCCGGCTCGCCTGGCGATGCGCGTCCGCCGCCGCCTGGAGCGCCTCCCTGCGGATCCCGCCCTCCACGAAGCAGGCGGCCTGATGCGTGGGCGAGCGCTCGCTGAGCAGCGGCGCGGCCGCGCGGCAGCCCGGCTGCACCGCCGGGCAGCGCGCCGCGAACGAGCAGCCCGGGAGCGGCTGCCGCATATCCGGCGGGAAGCCCTCGATCTGCAGTAGCCGGTGCGCGCGCTCGCCTCCCGCGCTCGGAATCGTCTGCAAGAGGCTCTGCGTATACGGATGCTGCGGATTGGCGAAGATCTCGTGGACGCGGCCGTATTCCACGATTTTGCCGGCGTACATGACCGCGACCTTCTGTGCGAAGCGCGCCACCAGGCCCAGATCGTGCGTGATGAACAGCATCGCGCAGCCCGTCTCCTCCGACAGCCGCTTGAGCAGCTCGATGATCTGCGCCTGAATCGTCACGTCAAGTGCTGTCGTCGGCTCGTCGGCCAGGATGAGCTGCGGATTGCAGGAGAGCGCCATCGCGATCAGCACGCGCTGGCGCATGCCGCCGCTCAGCTCGAACGGGTAGCAGCGCACCCGCGCCTCGGGATCGGGGATGCCGACCTGGCGCAGCAGCTCCACTGCCCGGGCGGCAGCCTGGCCGCGAGTCAGCTGGAGGTGGCGGCGAATCGTGTGCACGAGCTGATCCTCCACCGTCATGACCGGATCGAGCGACGACATCGGATCCTGGAACACCGTGCCGATCGCCCCGCCCCGCACCGCGCCGAGCTCGCGCTCGGACATGCGCAGCAGATCGCGGCCCTGCAGCCGCACCTCCCCGGAGACGATCTTGCCCGGATGCGCGACCAGCTGCAGCAGCGACATTGCCATCGCGCTCTTGCCCGAGCCGCTCTCGCCGACGACGGCGAGCCGCTCGCCCGCGCGCAGCGCGAACGAGACGCCGTTCACCGCCCGCACCGCGCCCTGATCGGTGTGGAAGTGCGTGTGCAGGTCCTCCACTTCCAGCAGCGGCTCTCCGGCGGCGCCGGTGACTGCTTCGGCGCTCTGCACAGCTTCGACAGCACCGGCAGTACCGGCAGTACCGGCGACTGCCTCGGATCTACTGACAGCTCCGCTCACGACGTCCGCGCTTCCCGTTGCTCCGGCAGCCGCTTCGGCTCTGTCCACCGCTTCGGCGCTTGCCGTCGCAGCTCCGGTCGCAGCTCCGGCCGCAGCCCGTACCGCCTTGCCCGGTTCGATCCATTGTGCCATGGGCCTCCCCACCTTCCTCTTTATTTCCTCTTAATCCTTATAGCCTTCCATCCTCATCACGCTTCGTCTCAGCAGACGCCAGCCCTCCCGACACGCCCGCCCCTACTGCCGCGAGCGCGGGTCCATCACCTCGCGGATGCCGTCGGCGATCAGGTGCAGACTGACCGCGATGGCGAAGATGACCAGCCCGGGAAAGGTCGAGATCCACCAGGCTTCCTGCAGATACGGCTGGCCCTCCTTGATGATATTGCCCAGCGACGGCGCCGGCGGCGTGATGCCGAGCCCGAGGAAGCTGAGGCTGGCCTCGGTCAGGATCGCGCTGGCGGCGACGATGCTGGCCGAGACGAGCATCGGCGCCAGCGTATTGGGCACGATATGGCGCGCCATCAGCCAGTGCGTCGGCGCCGATACCATGCGGGCCGCGTCGATGTAGGGGCGCGACTTGACGCTCAGCACGAGCGAGCGCTGCAGCCGGATCGAGCGTGGCAGGTCGGCGATCGCGATCGCGACGATGACCGGCAGGATGCCGGCGCCGAAGATCGCGACGAGCGCGATCGCCAGCAGCAGCGACGGGAAGGACAGGAAGACATCCACGATCGCCATGATGATGCGGTCGAGCCGCCCGCCGAAGTAGGCCGAGATCGTGCCGACGAGCAGACCGCCGGCAAGCGTGATCGCCGCTACGACGAAGCCGACGACGAGCGAGGTCTGCATGCCCGAGATCGTGCGGCTCATGATATCGCGGCCGATCTTGTCCGTGCCCATCGGATAATCGAGGGCCGGGGCGTGCAGCCCCGCCTTCACATTGGACGCGAGCGGATCGGCGAGCGGCAGCACCGGCGCCAGCAGCGCCACGGCCACCAGCGGCAGCAGGATCAGCAGGCCGATCATCCCTTGCTTGTTTTTGCACAGTCGGATCACGTTGCCCAGCCTCGGCCATGTCAGCGGCAGCGAGGCCGAGCGTCCAAGGGTGCCTTCGGCACTTTTTTCCATCTGTCATGCATCTCCCTTCGCGCCGTCCGTGGCCCGGCGCCAGTCTGACCTACTACGATCTAAGATCTAATACTTCACCCGCGGGTCCATATACCGGTAGATCAAGTCCGTCATCATGTTCACGACGATGAACAGCATCGAGTAGACGAGGATGACGCTCTGCACGAGCGTGTAGTCGCGCATCTTGATACCGCCGATCAGGAGCGAGCCGATACCCGGAATCGAGAAGATGAATTCGGTGATGACCGTCCCGTTCATCAGACTGCCGAAGGCCAGCCCGGCTACGGTGATGATCGGCATCGCCGCATTCTTGAGCGCGTGGCGAAAGACGACCAGCAGCTGCGGCGCCCCAAATGCGCGGGCGGTACGAATGTAGTCCTCGTTCAGCACCTCCAGCACCGAGGTGCGGGTGATCCGGGCAATCGTCGAGATCTGTCCCATGCACAGCACGATCAGCGGCAGCGCGATGCGCCGGAGCAGGCCGAGCGGATCGCCGTAATCGATCGAGCCCGTCGCCGGGAGCCAGCCGAGCGTGAGCGTGAACAGCAGCATCAGCAGCAGCGCCATCCAGAACGACGGCATCAGATCGACGAGCATCGTGATCCACGTCAGCACCGAATCGACCAGCTTCTTGCCCTTGTGCGCGGTGAACGCCGCCAGCGTGCCGAGCGTGATCGCCACCAGGCAGGAGATGCCGACGGTCAGCACCGAGATGAGAAAGGTGACCGGCAGCGCCTCCAGGATCAGCTTGGCGACCGGCTGGCCGGTGACCATCGTGGTGCCCAGATCGAGGCGCACGAGCTGCAGCAAGTAATTGAAATACTGCTGCCAGATCGGCACGTCCAGCCCCATGCGCTCGCGCATCGCGTTGAGCGCATCGCCAGACAGATTGTCGCCGGCCATATGCGAGGTGGCGTCGCCGGGGATGAGGCGCATGACGATGAAGACGAGCGTGACGACGCCGAGCACGGTCGGAATGAGCTGCCATGCTTTTTTGACCAAATACTCCTTCATCCCGATCCCTCCTGATTATGCGATTGGGCGAGCGGACCGCCGCCCGAATTGTTCAGAGCCCGCGCCTGCCTGGTACGGCCGATCGCCGCTGGGACAGAGCCGGTCCGCCCCACCGGTTAATTCGTCATGTCCACTTCATAGAAGTTGACCTGCGACAACGGATTGATGACGACATTCTCGACATAGTCGAAGCCGGGCCAGAAGCCGTTGGCCGAGAGCCGCGGAATGTACGGCAGATCGGTAAGCGCGATGCGCTGCACCTGCGCATACAAGCTCTTGCGCTTGTCGGCGTCGATTTCGGCGCGCGCCGCCTCCAGCAGCTCGGTCAGCTCCGGATTGTCGTAGCGGGCGCCGTTGAGCCCGTTGGGCGCGATATTGTCTGGGTGCAGGTAGCTGAAGAGGATCATGTCCGGATTGATCGCCGGCAGCTGCCGGCCGGATACCTCGAAGCTGCCGTCATTGCGAATCTGATTGTACATCGCCGCCTCGACGATCTCGAACTGCATGTCGATGCCGACCGCGCGCAGATTCTCCTGCTCGAGCTGATCGATCTCCTCGACGCTGCGCACATGCATCGTCACGCTGAAGCCGTCCGGATAGCCTGCCTCGGCGAGCAGCTGCTTCGCCTTCTCCGGATCGTAGTCGTACACCGGGACGTCGTCGGTATAGACCTCCATCCACTTGGGCAGCAGGTTGATCGTCGGCGAGTCGCCCATCGGATTGGTCGCGGCGATGTTGCTCGCCCAGTCGACGGCATGCGCCCAGGCCTGACGGACCTTCACCTCGCCGAGCGGCTCGACGTCGGTATTGAAGATGCGCAGGTTCACCGCCCGGTCGTACAGCGGATTGAGACTGAAGCCGTCGGCCTCGAGGCGCTCCAGCAGCTCGGTGCGCTCGATCCGCATCGCCAGGTCGACCTCGCCGTTCTGCAGGGCGATCGCCGCCGTGTCGTCGTCCTTGATGATGCTGAAGACGAGCCGCTCGATCGGTGCCGGACCGCGGTAATAATCCTCGTGGCGCACCATGACGATCTCGGAGTTGGTCTTCATACTCTCGATCATGTACGGGCCCGTCCCGACCGGATTCCACATGAATTGGTCGCCGAGCTCCTCGACCGCCTCCTGCTTCACGATCTGGCCCTGATGATAATTCGCTACGACGTGAAGGAAGTTCGCGTCCGGCGACTTCAGCTTGATCACGACCGTATAGTCGTCCGTTGCCTCGTAGGACGCCACGTTGGCGAATTCGCTGGCATACGGCGAAGCGGTGGCCGGATCGAGAATGCGGTCGTACGAGTACAGCACGTCCGCCGCGGTGAATTCGCCATAGCCTTTCTGCCATTGCACCCCTTCGCGCAGATGGAAGGTCCAGGTCATGTTATCGTCCGTTTCCCAGCTCTCCGCCAGATCCGGGATGATCTCGCCGCTCGGGCTGTAGGAGGTGAGGCCGCTGAATAGGTTGAAGGCGATGTTCTCATTCTCCACGCGGAAGATGGTCGCCGGGTCAAAGCCGGCCGGATCGTCGTAATACCGAATGCGCAGCACCTTCTCCGCAGCGGCCGCAGCCTCCGCCTCGCCGGCTGTCGCATTGCCCGTTCCGTCGGTTCCGCTGTTCCCTGCTGCTCCGTTCCCGTCCTCGTTGCCCCCGCTGCAAGCCGCCAGCAGCAGCATAGCAGCCATGATCAGGCCGCTCCACCCCCGCCGTCTCTCTGTTCTCCATTTCATGATTCCCCTGGCCTCCTTGTCGATTTTTTTTAATTTTATGTTAGTTAATCTTACTCGTAAATGACCAGTTCTGAATATTACCATTCAAAAAAGTTATGGATTCGCTTTCTATCTGACTTATAATGTTCTTATACCGATCATCATTGTGAACGGAGGCGGACTCTATGAATCTGGAGCAGATCAAGACGTTTTTGACCGTTTATCGTTCGGGCAGCTTTCAGAAAGCGGCTGAGCTGCTGTTCATTCCGCAGCCGACCGTCTCGCACCGCATCCATCAGTTGGAGAAGCAGGTCGGCAAGCCGCTCATCATCCGGCGTAAAAGCGGCAATCTGCTGACCACGGAGGGCAAGGCATTCTACCCGTACGCGCTGCAGCTGCTGGAGGTGCTGGAGCAGGGTCAGATCGCCATTGACAAGGCGGCCAAGCACGAGGAGGTCCGACTGGAAATCGGCTGCACCAATTCGCTGAGCAATCCATTCCTGTACGACATCCTGCAAGGCTTCACCTCCCATTTTCCGCATATGCACATCAAGGTGCATTCGTTCTCCACGACGGAGATCATTCACGCCATCCGCATGGGCACCTTCAATATCGGCCTGAGCCGCTATGCGATCGACGACACCGAGCTCTCCTTCCGCATGCTGGACAGCGAGCACGTCACCTTCATCGTCTCGCGCAAGCATCCGTGGGCAGGCAAGCGTTCGGTAACGCTGGAAGAGGTGGCGCAGCATCCGCTCATCGTCTATCAGGAGGGCAAGCAATACCGCGAGACGATCGAATTCGTCTTCAACCAGCGCAACCTGGTCTACCAGGTCAAGTACGAGATGCACAATCTCGAGCTCATCAAGCAGATGGTCGGCGGCAGCCACGTCGCTACCCTGTTCGCGCCGTCGTACATGGGCAATGAGCTGGCCGGCGGCCAGCTCGTCGCGATCCCGATCCAGGGCCGTCCGTTCCCGATGCGGCAGACCTTTCTCGTCTACAACAAGGCCAAGCTGACTGCCGCGGACAAGCTGTTTCACGACCACGTCCTGACCATGAAGATGCCGGGATGAACCGTCCGCGCTCCGACCGGTGATCTCCTATATGCGAATGAGCGAGAGACAGGCGCGCGATAATTAGTCGTGCGATAATAAGGCGTCAGGTGAAAATCAGATCATCGTCGGGAATACGAGCAAGATAGAGGCGTTCGGATCATTTTAGGAAAATGTCTTTACGGGAATATTCCTGTTATGGTATATTTATTGGGGCAAATAAAATTGCAATAAATACTGATTCTGTGCGAACAGCTTTACAAAATCCAGGGGTTGAGGTGATTGGAAATGGCATTGACATCTTCTCAAATATTTGTGAATCTGCATGTGAACGATCTGGAAAAATCGAAAGCGTTTTTTACGGAGCTGGGCTTTGCGTTCAACCTGCAATTCACAGATGAAAAAGCCGCCTGTCTGGTAGTCGGAGAGAACATCTTCGTCATGCTGCTGGTCGAGGAATTTTTCAAGTCGTTTACGAAAAAAGAAATCGTCGATACCTCCAAATACGCGCAGCTGACCGTCGCCATCTCCGCCGAAAGCCGGGCAAAGGTGGACGAAATCGTCAATCAGGCGGTGGCTGCGGGCGCAACGGTCTATGCCGATGCGGTGGACCACGGCTTCATGTACCAATGGGGCTTCCAGGACCTGGACGGTCACATCTGGGAGATTGCCTATATGGATATGGGCGCGTTCGAGGAACAGCCGGACGGGCAAGCTTAATCGCGAGCACCGGTCGCCTGGCGCATGATGAAACCGGAAACGGATGTCTAACGCATCGTTGAGCCACCGCCTATACGCCTGAAGAAATTACGCATTTTCAAAAACACTCATTTGCGCGAATGCTATCATGAAAAGACCGCAGCGCGCGGTCTTTTTGGCTTGCCAGATTTATTAAAAAAGCGGACCTACTATTAATATAGCCTCGCATTTTGCGCTTATTTCCAGTGTCGAAGCCAATTCGCTCCTGTAGCCTCATATTTTGCGCTTATTTCCGCCATCA
>NZ_JACXIZ010000039.1 GCF_014705605.1 Paenibacillus sabuli | reverse complement strand
CCACAGCGCTTATTTGGCCTCAATTGCGTTTTTTCGATGGATTTCAAGAAAATAAGACCTGTGGCAACCGTTACAATTCAATCGGCGCTTTTTTGGGTGCAATAGCCGCTGTGGCAACCGTTAGGTTCGTTGGCGGATGGTGAGGAGATAAAGACGGTTTCAATCGCACCAGGTTATTCTGTAATGGACACTAAGGCAGAAGCTGTGAGGTCGTACTCCTCGACAATCGCTGCTCGGGATTTCCCGTTCTCATAAAGCTGCGCCATTTGCTTTTTAAATTCTGCGGTAAAGGTACGTCGTTTTTGTTTCGGCATTGTAGAGATCCGCTCCTTAGCATTCCAGGTCTATTCTACAAGCCCTTATTTTTTCTGTCCAACTTAGTGTAACCGATCCACCTCCTGTAATGAGCACCGTGTGTCCCGACGCTTTCATTCCCCCATCTCCCCTCTTCCTCTCTTAATTCTAGAAGGACGGACGGAGATTCTCATTAACCTAGGTTAATCCGCGGCGAATTCGGCTCAACGCGACAAGGGTAATGCCCAGGAAGCAGCAATATGATACTGCGGAATCCGATTCTCCAAGTGCTTATATTGCCCAAGGAATTGACGGTATCGTTCTTCTGCGGAGAGCATGAGCAGCTCACGTTCGCGCTTTTCCTTGCTGATGAACATCCGCTCGAAGATTTTGCGTCCCAGCTTCTCCCAGCAAGGGTGCCGGTCGAACAAAGCCTCGAAATCCTGGAACCGAACGACGAGCAGTTCGCTGTCCATTAGCGCTTGAATGGAAAAGTACGCCGGCTTTTTCATCAACAACGTGCTGTACGATGCCACATATTCGTTTTGCCCGCAAAAGTTTTTGTTGTATTCGGTGCCGTCCGGCGTCGTATAGTACAGGCGGAACAGGCCTTGCACACAGAAGCCGATGTCGGCCGTTGGTTCCCCGGCGCGTACGAAATGCCGCTGGGTGTCGATACGGTTCGACTTTCCACCAGGGTTTGAAAAAAATGCTGCTCCGCCGGCGGAAGCTCAACGAGCGATCCGAAGGCGGGTAAGATAAGCTCAACTTTTATCTGCTCGACCGTCATCTCCGATCAATCTCCCTGCTCACCACGTATTCCCGGTCACTGCCCGGGCCTTTTCCCCGTAACATCACCTCTCTTTCGAATATTCTTTCAAGATTATGGCAATCGACTCCACGGGATGTGACCCTTTTGCAATATCGACAATAAACTCGACGGCATATTTACGCTCCATTTGGAGATGGAATCCATTCAGCAACAAGAATGACTTCGTAGCAAGATAAGCGGTCCGTTTATTCCCATTGTGAAAGCAATGGTTTTTTACTAGTGAATCTAATAATGCAGCTGCTTTATCAAATAAAGTGGGGTACGCATCCTCTCCAAATATACTTTGCTGAGGTCTATGTATCGCAGAATCCAGCAGACCATGCTCCTTGACACCCGCTTGATCTGCGTCATTCATTGTCTTCATCATGTAGTAGTGCGCTGCTATAACTTCTTCTCTGGTGATAAAGATCGGCATCTTATCGATCCCTTAGATCCTCAAGAATCCCCTGATCTTCTTGAAATACATCAAAAAAAGCTTCAAGAACTTCGGGACGAACATGATCAGGCAGCTTATGGTGTCGAACCTTTTGCATCACAATCTCCCCTCGCTCATTTTCGATGAATTCAATCTCGTCCCCTTGCGACACACCTAGCTTGGCAGCAAGGCTCTTAGGCAAGCTGACCCCCAAGCTGTTGCCCATCCGGCCAACTTTACGGGAATGCCGAGTCACCTTTTGTTTGTCATTCTCCATTTTGATCACACCGTCCATTTGTATTCTCCTCCTATAGTATGATTACTGCCAGCATGGTTATACCTTATTACAGTTATAACATTTATAACGTACGTACATTTTATCATATTACGTATAGTAGATAAAGCAAAAACCCGACCTCGTGCGGTCGGGTTAATGATGGTGGAGGCGAGGGGAGTCGAACCCCTGTCCAAATATTGCTACATGTATTCTGGAGTCAGTTCAATTATCTATAAACACTAAGAATAATCTCTGACCATGTAGGAATCGACTTTACACAATACACCATCTCATCTTGCATAATCTCCGCAATAATGATTGGTTCATACGTATTATCAATAAGAACAACTCGATCTGCAATTGCTAGTGCTGGCTTGAGGTTTTGCAAAGACTGCCCGTACCGATAACGAATGTCACTCTCTGCAATCCAATGTCCACCTTGCTCAACGCGAGAAGCGACTCGGTCTATATGCATTTGAACATCTAATAGCCCGATATAATAGATAACAATTTGATATCCTTCCTCTTTAGCAATTTGCATATGCTTCAAAACAAACGTCCCCGATAATGTAGTCTCAATTGCAAATTGTCGCTTTTCTTTTATCAGAGATCGGATTCGTTTCACAGCTTCCCGCCCTGCAGAAAGATCTGCCCCTCTTGGGTTATCGGGCTTTAACTCTCGTGCAATTTGGTCTGGATCTATTAACTCACCAATCCATTCTCTCATTTGCATACTGAGGGTACTTTTTCCAGCCCCATTCGTACCAGCAAAAACCGTCATTGTAGGAGAAGCAGTCTTCACGGTATTTTTACTTCCTGGCGTTTACCGTGCGCATCAAAGATGATCTCATATTTATTACCGTCCGCGTCCTCGCGGATACGCTTATTATTCTCCACATAATAAATAGAAGCACCTGATGCTTTGGCTTGCTTCCTTACATGCAAGTTTGCTTTGTTCAAGATTTCTTGAAGTTTTATTCGATCAACTACCATGGTATACCACTCTCCAACCTTATAGTAGTAGTTATGGAAAAGCCACCAACCAAATGCTGATGGTTGATGGCTTTCGTCTTAGATGGAGGCGAGGGGAGTCGAACCCCTGTCCGAAGATAACGGCACATGTGCTTCTACGGGTGTAGTCACGGTTTTGATGTCACCTGAAAGCATTGCGAAGCAATGCTAGCATCGAAAGCGATACTGAAGCGCCCCGTAACCGGCTATTCTACAGGTCAGCCTGATTGTCTTCTTCAGCTAGCCCCAGGCGGAGACTAGACAGCGTATCCCACTAAAGTTGGGCCCTCATCCCGGTACATGGGCGATACAGAGCGAGAGCACGCGAGCAGGTTATTAAGCTGCTACTGCGTAGTTTGTTTGTTGTTTGCCAGTTAATTGGCTTTAGCGTTGATGAAGCGGACGCGTCCCCACTACCCGCAACCCATGCTCGAACTACCCCCGTCGAATCCATAAACGCCCCCGTAATCGCGTCATACCGGCCATGGCCGATACGCGCATAAGGCGCCGGTATATGACGGTCACCGCGTCTTGCGACGCTCGAGCCGTGCTGCCCAGCTGCGATAAGTCTTGCCTTGCTTTCCTTACCGCCTAATTAGTATACCACGATCCACGCCGCGTCTCCACCCCGGATTGCTGGCACCGATGGATGTGTCAGCCACGTATGCCAATGTCCGATACCGAGCGAGGTCACGCGCCGCAAGCCAGTCACTCCGTGAAGCTTGGAAGCTCGTTATTATCCATAGCTTTTTTCCCAGCTACCCGCTACACCTTCTGCTTCTCGCGCAGCGCGCGCTGAATGTCCCGCTGGGCGTCGCGCTTGGCGGCGGTCTCGCGCTTGTCGTATTGCTTTTTGCCTTTGCCCAGACCGATTAGCAGCTTGGCATAGCCGTTGCGCGCGTAGATCTTGAGAGGCACCAGCGCGTAGCCCTCCTGCTTGGACTGGCCGAGCAGCTTGTGGATCTGCGAGCGGTGCAAGAGCAGCTTGCGCGCCCGCGTCGGATCGGACGGATTGTGCCGGTTGCCCTGCTCGAACGGACTGACGTGCATATTGTGAATGAACATCTCGCCGTTGCGAATGGTGGCGAAGGCGTCGTTGATGTTGGCCCGTCCCTGCCGGATCGACTTGATCTCCGTCCCACTCAGCACGAGCCCCGCCTCGTACGTATCTTCGATAAAATAATCATGCGACGCCTTTTTGTTCTGGGCGAGCGGACGATCATGCGTCTGTTTTTTGGCCACGACCTTCACTCCTTCGCAGCAGCCGTTACTTCCCCCGCACAGCGGCAGGCTAGACCTATATTGTAGCAAATCGAGCCTGTACTGCGCAACAAACTGCGACAAAACGCTGGTCTAGCGCCTGCAAAGCCCTTGCAAACAAAACAGCCGCACTCCGGGATACCAAGTGCGGCTGCGTGAGGCTCCCACGCCATCCACGCTCAAACTGCTTGCGCTACTTGCGCTTCTTGCCGCGCGCCGCAGTACTGCGCGACGGGCCCGTCTTCGACCGGGCGGATGCGCTGCTGCCTCCGCTACCCGGCCGGGTACGCCCGCCGCCGGAGCTGCGCGGCCCTCGCACCGCACCAGACCGCGCCGAGCCGCCACGCTCGCCGCCGCCGCGCGGCGAACCGCGTCGCGCATTGCGAGGACGATCCTCCTCGTCCTCGCCGCCGTCGAAGCGGAACGCGCCGCTGACCGGCAGGCCCCACATGTCGCGGCGAACCCGCGTCCGCTTGCCGCTTCCGCCCGCACTGTCCGCGCCAGATCCGCTCTCGCCGCGTGCACGCGCAGCCTCCAGTGCATCGGCTGCGCGACGCGCCGCGGCGGCCGGCCCCTTGTCGTCGGCATCCGCACGTTCCTGCGGTCGCTCTGGCTGCCGCTGATCTTGCTCAGCGGATGAGGCCTCGCTGCGGCGCGTCCGCTTCTTGCCCGCAGGGCGCGACGCGGCCTTGTCGCCGCTCTCATTGCCCACCCAAGGATCGGCCGGCTCCGAAGCGCCTGCGTCGGACCGAGCAGCCCTGCTATTCTCCGCCGCCGCTCCGCCGTCCTCGCGCCGCTGCTTCTTCAGCTCGCGTTCGCGCCTGCCGGGACGCGACTTCTTCTTGCTCTTGGCTGCCGCTGCCTTGTCGCTGCCAGGAATTGCAGCAGCCTGCTCCGCGCCGCTTGCCTCGCCGCTCGCGCCGGGCTCTGCTGCATCCGCCTTACGTGCCGCACGGCCGGGCTTGCGGCTCGCCGCCAGGCCCCGCCCGCCTGCGCCGCGACCTTTGCGGCCTGCCGCGCCGCCGCCGGGCGTCCAGTAGCCCTTGCCGCGCGACCTCATGTCCACCATCTCGAAGTCGATGGTGTACTCGTCCATGTTGACATTCGCCACGCGCACCTTCGCCTCGTCCCCAATGCGGAACATCTTAGACGTGCGCTCGCCGACCAGCATCATCTGATCCTCGTGGAAGTGGTAATAATCGTCCGACAGCTCGCTCAATCGAATCAAGCCCTCGACCGTGTTGTCCAGCTCGATGAAGATGCCGAAGCTCGTCACACTGCTGATGATGCCGTCGAATTCCTCGCCGATCTTGTCCAGCATGTACTCGCACTTCTTGAGCTTGTCGGTATCGCGCTCGGCATCGACCGCGACGCGCTCGCGCTCGGACGAATGCTGCGCAATATCCGGCATCCGCGCCTCCAGCGCCTCCTGTCGCGCCGCCGGCAGCGCGCCGCCGCTCTCCAGCACCTCGCGCATGACGCGATGGATGACCAGATCGGGATAGCGCCGGATCGGCGAGGTGAAGTGCGAGTAGAATTCGGCCGCCAGGCCGAAGTGGCCCAGACTCTGCGCGTCGTACTTGGCCTGCTTCATCGAGCGCAGCATGACCGTGGAGATCACCGTCTCCTCCTTGGTGCCGCGGATGTCCTCGAGCAGCGTCTGCAGCGCGCGCGGATGGATCTCGTTGCCCTTGCCCTTGACGCTGTAGCCGAAGTTGGAGGCGAACTGCACGAAGTGCAGCAGCTTCTCCGAATCCGGATTCTCATGCACCCGGTACAGGAACGGCACACGCAGCCAGTGGAAATGCTCAGCCACCGTCTCGTTGGCGGCCAGCATGAATTCCTCGATGATCTGCTCGGCCACCGAGCGCTCGCGCTTGACGATATCGTACGGCTTGCCTTCCTCGTCCACCAGAATCTTCGATTCCTGGAAGTCGAAGTCGATCGCGCCGCGCTTCATCCGCTTGCGCCGCAGCTTCATCGCCAGCTGCTCCATCAGCTTGAACAGATCGAGCAGGTCGGCATAGCGTGCCTCCAGCTCCTCGTCCCGCTCGGTCAGCAGCGTCCGCACATCGGCATAGGTCATCCGCTCCTTGGTGCGAATGACGCTCGTGAACACGTCGTGCCGCACGCGCTTGAGCGTTTTGGCGTCGAATTCCATCTCGCAGGACATCGTCAGCCGGTCTACCTGCGGATTGAGCGAGCAGATGCCGTTGGAGAGCCGGTGCGGCAGCATCGGAATGACGCGGTCCACCAGATAGACGCTGCAGCCGCGGCGGTACGCCTCCTGGTCCAGCTCGCTGCGATCCCGTACATAGTAGCTCACATCGGCGATATGCACGCCGAGCACGTAGTTGCCGTTGTCCAGCCGCTCGACATGGACGGCGTCATCGAGATCCTTGGCATCCGCGCCGTCGATCGTGACGATCGTCTTGTCGCGCAGGTCGCGGCGGCCCTGGCGCACGATCTCCTCCTCGGTGATCGTGTCCGGCACCGCCTCCGCCTCGGCCATCACCTCATCCGGGAAGCCCTCGGGCAGCTGATGCTTGCGGATGATCGAGAGAATGTCGACGCCAGGGTCGTTTTTGTGCCCGAGCACCTCGACGATCTGCCCTTCCGCCGCAGCGCGGCCCTCCGGATAGGAGACGATGCGGGCGACGACCTTCTGTCCGCTCACCGCGCCCTTGTAGTCGCCCTCGGGGATGAAGATGTCGCGGTTGATCCGCTTGTCGTCGGGAATGACGAAGCCGTACACATTATGATTCTCAAACGTACCGACGACCTGCGTGATCGCGCGATTCACCACGCGCGCCACCTCGCCCTCGAGACGTCCGCCTCCGGACTCCGAGGTCACCCGTACCAGCACCGTGTCGCCGTTCATGGCCGTCTTCAGATCGTTCGCATGAATGTAGACATCCGGATGATCCGTATCGTCGGGGATGAGGAACGCGAAGCCTTTGGCATGGGCCTGCAGCCTGCCGCGCAGCAGGTTCATCCGCTCCGGTACGCCGTAGCGCTGATTGCGCGTCCGGATGATCTTTCCCGCTTCCTCCAGCTCGTTGAGCAATTGCAAGAAGGCCTTGAACCTCGACGCGTCGTCAATCTGCCATTGCTGCTCCAGCTCCTGGTACGTCATCGGCTTGTAGGCGGTCTCCCGCATAAAAGCCAGCACCTGCTCTTCCGTTGCCATAGCGCTCCCCACCCCTGCTGTTCAAAATCGTAGTTTCATAGATACACATATACTATAGTATACACGAAATCGCGAATCTCAATCCGCGAACCGGCAATCCTGGCACAGATTCCGCGCCAGCCTGCCTGCTTGTCCGCTTTTTCCAAGGCCACGGCAGCGCGCAGCGATTTGCAGGCAATAAAAAAAGCGGGGACCTCTCCCCGCTTCGGATGCTGCGCGTCAGTTGCCGACGAAATAAGCCACGGCCAAGGCAAGCAAGAAAAAGCCGACCGCCAGCACAACCGTCAGGCGCTGCAAAAACAGATCCAGCCCGCGCGCCTTTTGCTTGCCGAACAGATGCTCCGCACCGCCCGAAATGGCCCCGGACAATCCCGCGCTCTTGCCCTTCTGCAGCAAAACCACCGCAATCAGACCCAGTGAAAAAATGACCAAAATGATCTTCAACGTCGTTTCCAATCGTTCCACCTCCCGCACCAAAAGTGCCGGTAATCTCCGTCGCACATATAGAATGCACACTACGAGTAGTGTACCATAACTTCTGGTCAGTGACAAACATTATTGTCTAAAGCAACGTGAACAACAAGAGAAGTCTTCAATGCGCGTACGTGGCGATGTACAAGGCGAAACAACTAATGCCATCCTTTGGTGGCGACACATGAACAGTCCGAGAATATAGAGACCGTTTATAAGAAAAGCCCCGCGCACCGAGTGGTACGCAGGGCCGTCCGTGGAGCGCAAATGGCCGACCGGCCTGCCTTACTTATTGAAGCCGCTCAGGTTGTAAAACGCGGAGCGACCGGCGTAAATGGCCGTCGAACCGAGCTCGTCCTCAATGCGCAGCAATTGGTTGTATTTCGCGACGCGGTCCGTACGCGACGGCGCGCCGGTTTTGATCTGACCGGCATTAGTTGCCACTGCGATGTCCGCAATCGTGCTGTCCTCGCTCTCGCCGGAGCGGTGCGAGATGACAGCGGTGTAGCCAGCTCGCTTCGCCATTTCGATCGCGTCGAACGTCTCGGTCAGGCTGCCGATCTGATTGACCTTGACGAGGATCGAGTTGCCCACACCTTGCTTGATGCCGTCCGACAGACGCGCCGTGTTGGTGACGAACAGGTCGTCGCCGACGAGCTGCACTTTGCCGCCGAGCTTGTCGGTGAGCAGCTTCCAGCCTTCCCAGTCGTCCTCGGAGCAGCCGTCCTCGATCGTGAGGATCGGGTACTTGTCGACCAGCGAAGCCAGGTAGTCGACGAATTCTGCGGACGTGAACGAGCGCCCTTCTCCTTCCAGATGGTACTTGCCGTCCTTGAAGAATTCCGTCGAAGCGACATCCATGCCGAGATAGACATCCTCGCCCGGCTTGAAGCCCGCACGCTCGATGGCGGCGATGATCGTCGTGATCGCTTCTTCGTTGGAGCCCAGGTTCGGCGCGAAGCCGCCTTCGTCGCCGACTGCGGTGTTCAGGCCCTTCTCCTTCAGTACCGCCTTCAGATTGTGGAAGATCTCCGCGCCGATGCGCAGCGCTTCCTTGAAGCTCTCGGCACCGACCGGCAGCACCATGAACTCTTGCACATCGATGTTATTGTCCGCATGCTCGCCGCCGTTGACGATATTCATCATCGGCACAGGCAGCGTCTTCGCATTGAATCCGCCCAGGTACGTGTACAGCGGCATGCTCAGAGCGTCCGCAGCTGCGCGTGCGACAGCCATCGACACCGCCAGGATGGCGTTGGCGCCGAGCTTGCCTTTATTCGACGTGCCGTCGAGCGCGAGCATTTTATTGTCGATCTGCACTTGATCGACAGCGTCGAGGCCGATAATTTCCGGGGCAATAATGGTGTTGACGTTCTCGACAGCCTTCAACACGCCTTTGCCGAGGTAGCGGCTTTTGTCGCCGTCGCGCAGCTCGACTGCTTCATAAGCGCCGGTCGAGGCGCCGGACGGGACGATGGCGCGGCCTTTGCCGCCGGATTCCAGGCTGACTTCGACCTCGACCGTCGGATTGCCGCGGGAGTCGAGGACTTCACGTGCGTAGACATCGGTAATGATGGACATGGATGGGAACACTCCTTTTGTATGGGTTAGATATAGATCGTAAAATATGCGAAGCGTTGCGATGTATGGCGCTCGCTTGCTCGTTACTTCTGAAGCAGCGTCTGGCCCGTCATCTGCTCCGGCTGCGGCAGCTGCATCAGATCGAGGATCGTCGGCGCGATATCGGCCAGGATGCCGCCCTCGCGCAGCTGCGCATTCGGCGCCGTCACGATGAGCGGGACCGGATTCGTCGTGTGGGCGGTGAACGGCCGATTGAGCTCGTCCGTCACCAGGTCCGCATTGCCGTGATCGGCCGTGATGAGGCAGACGCCGCCCTTGGCCAGCACCGCCTCGACGACGCGGCCCATGCATTCGTCCGTGACCTCGACCGCCTTGATCGTCGGCTCCAGCATGCCGGAGTGGCCGACCATATCCGGGTTGGCGAAGTTGAGGATAATGGCGTCATGCTTGTCCGCCTCGATCTCCTTGACGGCGGCCTCCGCGACCTCATAGGCGCTCATCTCCGGCTGCAGATCGTAGGTGGCGACCTTCGGCGAATTGATCAGGACACGCGTCTCGCCCGGCAGCTCGACGTCGCGGCCGCCGCTGAAGAAGAAGGTCACATGCGGATACTTCTCCGTCTCGGCGATCCGCAGCTGCTTTTTGCCCTGCTGCACGAGCACCTCGCCGAGCGTGTTGTCCAGATTCTTCGGCTTGTAGGCGACGAAGCCGCCGACCGTCTCGCTGAACAGCGTGAGGCAGACGAAGTACAGGTCCCTCGGCCGACGCTCGCCCAGCTCGAAGCCGTGGAAGTCGTCGCTCGTGAACACCTGCGACAGCTGAATCGCGCGATCCGGACGGAAGTTGAAGAAGACGACCGCATCCTCCGACTCGACCAGCCCGACCGGCTGGCCATCCGCGCCGACGATGACCGTCGGCAGCACGAATTCGTCCATCACCGACTTCTCGTAGGAATCGGTGACCGCCTCGATCGGGTCCTGGAAGGCCGGGCCTTCGCCGTACACCATCGCGCGGTACGACTTCTCCGTACGCTCCCAGCGCTTGTCGCGGTCCATGGCGTAGTAGCGGCCCTGGACGGTGGCGAACTTGCCGAGGCCGAGCAGATCCATCTTGGCCTGCACGGCCTTGAGATACGTACGCGCGCTGTCCGGCGCCACGTCGCGGCCGTCGAGGAAGGCATGGATATAGACTTCGGCCACATTCTCCTTCTTGGCCAGCTCGAGCAGCGCCATCAGGTGATCGATGTGGCTGTGCACGCCGCCGTCGGAGAGCAGACCGTACAGATGCAGCTTGCGGCCGGGCACCATCTGCACGTGGCGAATCGCGCCCATGAGCGTTTCGTTGTCGTAGAATTCGCCGTCGCGAATCGACTTGGAGATCCGCGTCAGGTCCTGATAGACGATCCGCCCCGCGCCGATGTTAAGATGGCCGACCTCGGAGTTGCCCATCTGGCCTTCCGGCAGACCGACCGCCTCGCCGCAAGCGGTGAGCGTCGTGTTCGGATACTGGGCCATGTAGCGGTCGTAATTCGGCTTATTGGCTTGAGCGACGGCGTTGCCCTGCGACTCGCCGCGCAGGCCAAAGCCGTCCATGATGATCAACGCAACCGGCGCAGTCATCTTACTTCGCCCCTTCGATCAGCGCGATGTACGAGGCCGGCTCCAGGCTGGCGCCGCCGACGAGCGCGCCGTCGATGTTCGGCTGGCTCATGTACTCGGCGATATTCGCCGGCTTCACGCTGCCGCCGTACTGGATGCGGACCGCATCTGCCGTCGCCTGGTCGTACAGGCCGGCGACGACTTCGCGGATCGCAGCAATGACGTCCTCGGCATCGGCGGCGGTCGACGACTTGCCGGTGCCGATCGCCCAGATCGGCTCATAGGCGATGACGACCTGCGCCGCCTGCTCGGCCGACAAGCCCGCGAAGGCCGCCGTTGTTTGGGTCGTGCAAATGTCCTTCGTCTTGCCTGCCTCGCGCTCCTCGAGCTGCTCGCCGACGCAGACGATCGGCTTCAGCTCATGGCGGAAGGCTGCGTGGACTTTCTGATTCACGATCTCGTCCGTCTCCGCGAAGTAGGCGCGGCGCTCGGAATGGCCGATGATGACATAGCTCACGCCCAGCTCCTGCAGCATGCCGCCGCTGATTTCGCCGGTGTAAGCGCCGTTGTCGGCGAAGTGCACATTTTGCGCGCCGATGGCAATTGCGGTGCCCTTGGCCGCTTCCGTCAGCGCCGGCAGCGTGGTGAACGGCCCGCAGATGACGCTCTCGACGCCCTCCACCTCGGCCTTGCCTTTCACTTCCGCGAAGAAAGCGTTCGCTTCCGCGGCGGTCTTGAACATTTTCCAGTTGCCTGCAATAATTGGCGTTCTCACAGGTACACACGTCCTTTCGTCGAGTAGAAGTGACGGCGCGACCGGCATGGACCAGCCTGGATCGGCCCGGCATTCCCGCTCGGGTACGAACCGATTCAGCGTAGAGATCCGGGCGCGCCGAAGCGCCCGGCCGCCGGGAGGGCGGACGAGCGCCGATCGATTTACTTGTCGTTAAGCGCTTCGACGCCGGGCAGCTTTTTCCCTTCCATGAACTCGAGGGAAGCGCCGCCGCCGGTCGAGATATGGTCCATCTCGCCGGCCAGGCCGAATTTCTCCGCGGCAGCTGCCGAGTCGCCACCGCCGATGATCGTATAGCCTTCGGTTTCGGCGCACGCCTGCGCCACAGCCTTCGTGCCTTGCGCGAATTGGTCAATTTCGAATACGCCCATCGGTCCGTTCCAGACGACGAGCTTCGAATTTTTGATGACGTCGGCGTACATCGCACGCGTCTTCGGCCCGATGTCGATGCCCTCCCAGTCCGCAGGGATGCCGTCCACGTCGACCTCGCGCGTATTGGCTTCCGCGCTGAAGTCGTCAGCGACGATCAGATCGACCGGCAGCAGGAACTGCTTGCCCATCGCCTTCGCCTTCTCGATGAAGCCGAGCGATTGGTCCAGCTTGCTCTCGTCGAGCAGCGATTTGCCGATCTCATGGCCCTGCGCCTTGAAGAAGGTATACGACAGGCCGCCGCCGATCAGGACGTTGTCCGCGATCTCGATCATCTTGTTGATGACGTCGATCTTGTCCTTCACCTTGGAGCCGCCGACGATCGCCGTGAACGGGCGCTCCGGATCGGACAGCGCCTTGCCGAGCACGTCGAGCTCCTTCTCCATCAGCAGACCGGATACGGCCGGCAGATGGTGGGCGATGCCCTCCGTCGAGGCGTGCGCGCGATGCGCCGCGCCGAACGCGTCATTGACGTAGACGTCCGCCAGCTCGGCCAGCGCCTTCGCGAACTCGGGATCGTTGTTCTCCTCGCCGGGGTAGAAGCGCACGTTCTCCAGCAGGAGCACGTCGCCGCTCTCGAGCTGGGCGACCTGCGCTTTGACCGCGTCGCCGATCGCCTCGTCGGCCTTCGCCACCGGCTGTCCGAGCAGCTCGGACAGCCGTTCCGCGGCGGTAGTCAGACGCAGCTCTTCCACGACCTGACCTTTGGGCCGTCCCATGTGGCTGGCGAGGATCACCTTCGCGCCCTGCTCCAGCAAGAAGCGAATCGTCGGCAGCGTCTCGCGAATACGCGTATCATCCGTAATCATTCCGTCTTGCACCGGTACGTTGTAATCGACGCGGACAAAGACGCGCTTGCCGCTCACGTCGACGTTGCGAACACTTTTTTTGTTCATCGTCCCGACCTCCTGTACGCATTCATTTCATCTAAGCATAGCGCGTCCCGGATTCGCATGCAAATCCGGGACGCAGAAGAAGAGCAGAAGTCATGCAGCGACGATTTACAGGCCTTTGGAGGCGATGTAAGCAGCCAGGTCGACAACGCGGTTCGAGTAGCCCCACTCGTTGTCATACCAGGATACGACCTTCACCATGTTGCCTTCGACGACCATCGTCGACAGTCCGTCGATCGTGGAGGAAGCCGGGTCGCCGTTGTAGTCGCTCGAGACGAGCGGCTCTTCGGAGAAGTTCAGGATGCCTTTGAGCGGGCCATTGGCAGCTTCCTTCAGCGCGCCGTTGACGTCTTCAACCGTGACGCTGCCTTTGAGCTCGGCCACGAGATCCGTTACCGAGACGTTCGGCGTCGGTACGCGCATTGCCATGCCGTTGAGCTTGCCTTTCAGCTCGGGCAGGACGAGTGCGACGGCTTTGGCGGCGCCGGTAGTCGACGGGATGATGTTCTCGGCAGCGGCGCGCGCGCGGCGCAGGTCCTTGTGCGGCACGTCCAGCACGGACTGATCGTTCGTGTAGGAATGGACCGTCGTCATCATGCCTTTGACGATGCCGAACTTGTCGTTGAGCACCTTGGCGAACGGCGCCAGGCAGTTCGTCGTACACGAGGCATTGGAGATGACCGTGTGCGCAGCCGGGTCGTACTTGTCCTCGTTGACGCCCATGACGACCGTGATGTCTTCGTTCGAAGCCGGAGCGGAGATGATGACCTTCTTCGCGCCGCCCTTCAGATGCAGCTCGGCCTTTTCCTTGGCCGTGAAGATGCCGGTCGATTCGACGACGATCTCCACGCCGTATTCGCCCCAAGGCAGGGCGCCCGGGTCACGCTCGGCGAATACTTTGATTTCCACGCCGTCTACGACGAGCGCGCCTTCCTTGGCTTGGACGTCCGCGTCCAGCGTGCCGTGCGTCGTATCGTATTTGAGCAGATGTGCGAGCGTATCGGTGTTCGTCAGATCGTTGACTGCCACGATTTCGACATCCGGGTTGTTCAGCGCAGCGCGAAACACATTGCGGCCAATGCGGCCAAATCCGTTGATTCCTACTTTAACCATCGTGAAATTCCTCCCAAAATGTAATTTATATCATGTATGTCAGGCGTCGCCATGATATCTTCATCATACCTCATCCGCGTCCGCTTCAAACGTGCGGAGCATCTCCAGCGCGGCGGCCTCGTCGGTAATCAGCACATCGTCGTGCCCGAACCGCATCACCGCCGCGATTGCCTCGCCCTTGCCGCGGCCGCCGGCGATCGCGATGACCACCTCGGCCGTCTGAATCTCCTCCAGGCGCAGGCCCGCCGTCGGCATGCGATGGACCACATTGCCGCTGCGGTCGAAGTAAAAACCGAACGCCTCCGCCAGCGCGCCCTCGCTGCGCATCGCCGCCACCGCCGGCTCGGCCTCCTTGCGGCGCCGCGCCATCACCATCGCGTCGCCGATGCCGTGCAGCACGATGCGCGCGCTGCGGATGACCTCGACGATCTCGCGAATGTTCGGCTCCTGCATCAGCGACTGATACGCTTCCTCGCCCAGATGGTCCGGCACATGCAGCAGCCGGTACTGGGCGCCGGTACGCTTGGCCATCGTGGAGACAATCGTATTGGCCTGGTAATCCACGCTCTCGCCGAGCCCGCCGCGGGCCGGCACGAACCGGATGTCCGCGAGCGGCCGCTGCGACGACAGCTGTCCTGCGACATGCGCCATCGTCGTGCCGCCCGTGACGGCGACGACATCCCCCGGCGCCATGTACCCGCGCAGCACTTGAGCGCCGGCGCGTCCGAGCTCGCGCTTCACATGCTCCGACGCCTCGGAATCGCCGGAGACGATCACGACCTTGCGCAGCCCGTAGCGGCTGCGGATCCGCTCCTCCAGCTCCGTCAGGCCGGCCAGCTCCTTCATGGTCGGCGCCAACTGATCGAGCAATTGCCGCCCGCTGTCGCTGAGCTGCATGCCCGACTGGCGAATGTCCAATAGGCCCTGGGCCTTCAAAAAGTCGGTCTCGGCCCGCAGCACGCGCTCGGTCATTGCCAGCACGCCGGCCAGCGCACGTCGTCCGATGTATTCCGTCTGACCCACCTGCTGCAGGATGCGGTAGCGCCGCTTGAGCACCTCCAACAGATCGGGCGCCAACTGCTGCTGCAGCTCTACAATCGTGCGCATCATTACGGGTGTTCACCCCTGTAAGCCGGCATAAATTTGTCGGCGCCATAATCGGGACTAAATATGTCCCGGTACTTCTTTTTGGGTCCCACTAACATTGTAACGAATATTTCCGACCTGCGCAAGAGTGCGCGCTTCTTTGATATCGATTACATGCACGAGATCGGCAAATTTATTTCGCCCATCCCCCTTGCTTTTTTGCCGAACATCTCATATAATAAAGCTCGCTACGCTTTTGCGCCCGTGGTCCAATGGATATGACGTAGGCCTCCGGAGCCTGAGATCGAGGTTCGATCCCTCGCGGGCGCGCCATCTATAATGCAAAAATCCGTATCCTGACTTGGGTCAGGATTTTGTTTTTTACACGGTTTGACTTTCTTTGACTTTTGCGTGATGATCCGGTATGATGAATGTAGTTTGAACCTACTTAAGATATGGAGGGAGCTACGGATGGATATGAATTTTGTACCTATGGTTATCGAACAGAGCAATCGCGGCGAACGCGCCTATGACATTTATTCCCGCCTGCTGAAGGATCGCATCATCTTCCTAGGCAGCGGCGTCAACGATGTCGTGGCCAATTCCATCATTGCGCAGATGCTGTTTTTGGCGGCGGACGATCCCGACAAAGATATCAGCTTGTACATCAACAGTCCCGGCGGCTCCATCACGGCCGGCATGGCCATCTACGACACGATGCAATTCATCAAGCCCGACGTCTCCACGATCTGTGTTGGCATGGCCGCCTCGATGGGCGCCTTTCTGATGGCAGCCGGCGCCAAGGGCAAGCGGTTTGCGCTTCCGAATAGCGAGATCATGATTCATCAGCCGCTTGGCGGAGCCGAGGGCCAGGCCAGCGACATCGAGATTCGCGCGCGCCGCATTCTGAAAATGCGCGACAAGCTCAATGCCATCCTCTCGGAGCGCACCGGGCAGCCGCTCAGCCGGATTGAAAAAGATACCGACCGCGACTACTTCATGGGCGCGCAGGAATCCAAGGAATACGGCATCGTCGACAAGGTTATCGAAAAGCTGTAAGACGCATTTCCCTCCCCCTTTCGCATCAGGCGAAAGGGGGGATTTTTTTATCATAAACACCTACCAATGTCAATCATTTTTCATGAGCATGAAATGGAAAAGACTTTCCTCCTCTTCCGTGTTAAGATGAAATTAAGATCACCTTCCCATATTCATACAACTCTAGGGTCATTCTTGAAACCACCAAATGGAGTGCAGATATTATGAAACTAACGAATCCTTTTCTCACCATGCGAAACTTTATTACGGCCAACGAGCCCGCTGCGCACCCGGCGAGCCTGCGTCTCCACCGCCCGGTCAGTTTCTCGCCCCCCCGTCCGGCGGAGGCAGAGCCGATCGTAGGCGATGATAAGACGCTGCTCCTCAAGCCGCTTAACGACGAGCATCTGATTGAGGTGTACCGCGAGGCCAAGGCCATGCGACTGTCGGACGATTTCATTCAATTGATCGAGCATGCGCTGGAGCAACGCAATCTGCCCGAGCAACATTGGAAAACGAGCTAACCACCATGTTTCAGCCATGAGCGCCCCCGTCCTGCGGGGGCGCTTTTTCGTCCGATCGACGAGGCCGGCCGTTTCGCCTCCATCCCCGATAACATGCAAAAACCCGCCAGTTCCATACTGGCAGGCTGCTTGCTTTTGCCGCATATCGGCTTATTGATTCTCAAGCTCTTCCTTGCTTACCAAATTGACTAAAGCGGTTACAGCCTGCTCTGAGTCCGAGCCGTCCGCGCTGATGTGAACCTCTGTGCCCGAGCTGATCGCCAAGCTCATAATCCCCATTATGGATTTGGCATTCACCTTTTTGTCGTCCTTCTCCACGAAGACCTCGGAAGAGAATTTGTTCGCTTCCTGCACGAACAGGGCTGCCGGTCTAGCGTGAAGACCCGTTTTTAAACGAACGACTACAGGATGCCTTGTCATGGAAACCATACCCCCTATACCAGTTTGAATCGATCATTTGCAAAGTTAAGGTAATGAAATTGTATTGATCCATTGACCTTTTTATACATTATTATAGCATCATTCCCCATGCAGCACTAGGAGGAAAAGTTTAGCCGTTCCGTATTTTGTCCGCCAATTCGTCGATCTTTCGGAGTCTGTGATTCACCCCCGACTTGCTCACCTTGCCCTTGAGCAGATCCCCGACTTCCTTCAGGTTCATATCCGGATGCTGCAGCCGGATCTCGGCCACCTCGCGCAGCTTGTCCGGCAGACTTTCCAGGCCGACTTCCTTTTGAATGAGCTTGATGTTGTCGATTTGGCGCACCGCGGCCCCAATCGTCTTGTTCAGATTGGCCGTCTCGCAATTGACGATGCGATTCACCGAGTTGCGCATGTCGCGCATGATGCGCACATCCTCGAATTTAAAAAGCGCTTGGTGCGCACCGATGATGTTGAGCAACTCGATGATCTTCTCCCCTTCCTTGATGTAGAGGATAAAGCCTTTTTTGCGCTCGATGCAGCGGGCGTTCAGATGAAAGCGATTGGCCAGATCGACCAGGGCCTGGCAGTGCTCCTCGTACATCGACGCGATTTCAAGATGGTACGAAGCGCCCTCGGGATTGTTGACCGAGCCTCCCGCCAGGAACGCCCCCCGCAGGTATGAACGTTTGCAGCAGTTTTTGCGCACAATTCGCTTGTCGATGCCCTGGTAGAACATGAAGCCCTCCGAGACGATGTGCAGCGCGCTCAGGATTTCCTGCACTTTGGACGGGATCCTCACCATATACACATTGTTCTTTTTCAGCCGCATTTTTTTGCGGACGAGCAGCTCGGTATGGACCTCGAACTGCTTCTTGACCAACGAGTAGATGCGCCTGGCGATCGCGGCGTTCTCGGTGGCGATATCCAGAATAATCTTGCGCCCGGATACGGTGACGGAGCCGCTCATCCGAATGAGCGCGGACAGCTCCGCAAGCTCGCAACACGGCTCCGCCTCGATCATCGTCAGTTCTTTTTTGGTCTGCGCCGCAAAAGACACGGGCAATTCACCTCTTTCGTAGCTTCCAGCGCTCCACAAGCTGATAGATATGGTCGCTGAGTCGCGCGGCATCATGCCGCAGGAACGTCTGAAACAACACCAGCCGATCCGCAATGACCTGGTAGCCGCGCCGCCTCACCTCGTCGAGGTCCAGATGGACGGCCTGAGCGCCTTGCTCGGCGTAAGCGCTCTGGACCTGCGGCGGTATCTCGCCGTCATTCACGATGACATAGTCAAAGAGATGATGGCCGACATGCTGGTGTACCGCTTCCAGATGATCGCTGACCGAATAGCCGTCCGTCTCGCCGGGCTGGGTCATGACGTTGCATACGAAAATTTTGACCGCTTCGGATTCCATGATCGTCTGCGCCAGCTTCGGCACGAGCAGGTTGGGAATGATGCTGGTATACAGGCTGCCCGGTCCGATCAGGATGGCATCCGCCTGACGCAGCGCTTGTACAGCCTCCTCCAAGGGCTCGACGTCGGGCGGCTCGATCATGACGCGCTTGATCGCCGAGCCGGCCTGGGGAATCATCGACTCGCCTGTGACGAGCGAGCCGTCCATCATCTCCGCCTTGAGCACGATGGCCTGGTCCGCGGCGGGCAGCACCTGTCCGCGTACGGCCAGCACGCGGCTCAGCTCGCGGATCGCAGTGACGAAGTCGCCGGTAATATCCGTCATTGCCGCCAGCATTAGATTGCCCAGACTGTGCCCGGCCAATCCGGTGCCGCCGTTGAAGCGGTGACGGAGCAGCTCGGCCATCGTCGGCTCCACGTCGGCCAGCGCGGTCAGGACGTTGCGGATATCCCCCGGAGGCGGGATATGGAGCTCGTTGCGCAGCACGCCGGAGCTGCCGCCATCGTCGGCAACGGTTACGATCGCAGTGATGTCGAGCGGCTTTTGCTTGAGGCCGCGCAGCATGACCGAGAGCCCGGTCCCGCCTCCGATGACCGTAATTTTGGACCGGCTCTTGTTGTTGGCGCCCTTGCGCGACGCCGCGCCTTTAGTGCCGGTCCTTGTCGGCATCGCGATGGCTCACCCTGACCCTTTCCGTGTCGCTGTTGCCCAGCATGCGACCAAGGTATTCGGCGACCGCGACGGATCGGTGTTTGCCGCCTGTGCAGCCGATGCCGATGACGACCTGGCTCTTGCCTTCTTTGTGGTAGAGCGGAATCAGGAAGTTGAGCATATCGAGCAGCTTGGTCAGGAATTGCTGTGTCTCCGGCCATTTCATGACGTATTCGTACACTTCGGGATCCTGACCGGTATTGGGACGCAGATGGTCGATATAATGAGGATTCGGCAAAAACCGGACGTCGTAAATCAGATCGGCATCGATGGGAATGCCGTACTTGTACCCGAAGGAGGTAACATTAAGCGAAATGCGATTGGGCTCCAGATTGGTGAACCGCGAAGCGATGCGCTCCTTGAGCTGGGCCGGCCGGAGATTGCTCGTATCGATAATCTGCGTAGCCCAGCCCTTGAGGTCCTCGAGCAGCTTCCGCTCCAATTCGATGCCCTCCAGCGGGAGGCCCTCCGGCTTGAGCGGATGGCGGCGGCGGCTTTCCTTGTATCGCTGCACCAGCACACTGTTGGTCGCATCCAGGAACAGAATCTCGTAATCGATCGTATAGTGATCGCGAATATAGTTGAGCGATTCGGACAATGCCGTGAAAAACTCGCGCCCTCGCAAGTCAATGACAAGCGCAACCTTGCCGATCTTGCCCTTCGAAGAATCGATCAGATCGGCAAACTTGGGAATGAGTACCGGGGGCAAATTGTCCACACAGAAAAAGCCCAGGTCCTCCAGACTCTGGACGGCAATCGTCTTGCCCGCGCCCGACATGCCCGTAATGATCAGCAGCTTGGCCATCGTCGCATCCTTGCTCATCCTTGCTCCCCTCCTTCCGCGTGCAGTCCAAACGGCGCGCGGGGCTTCCCCTGGCACGCCGTCCTTCCAAACTTATCGCAAGAGCAGACCCGCCGCTCCGACGACGCCGGCGTTGTTGCCCAACACAGCAGGGACAATCTCCACGCCCTCCTGCGCCACCTCCGGCGTCAGCTTCGCGAATACCTCGCGAATCTGTTCGAACAAAAATTCGCCCGCCTTGGCGACGCCGCCGCCGACGATGAAGCGCTGCGGATTCAGAATGACCGCGACGACCGACATCGACTTGCCGAGGTAATACGCCGCCCGGCTGACGATCCGGATCGCCACCTCGTCTCCGGCTTTGGCGGCGTCAAACACATCCTTGGCCATGATATGGTCGACCATCGCCAACGAGGTACGGTCGCCGCGCGCCACCGCGTCCTTGGCCATCCGAATGATGCCGGTCGCGGACGACACGGTTTCGAGGCAGCCCATTTTGCCGCAGCCGCACTGGATCGCCTCCAGATCGGGGACGATCTGGATATGTCCGAGCTCGCCTGCCATGCCGCTGGAGCCTTCGATGATGCGTCCGTTGATGATGATGCCTCCGCCGACGCCCGTGCCGAGCGTATAGCACACGCAGTTGGGCACGCCCTTGCCGGCTCCCGCCCACGCTTCGCCGAGCGCGGCCACATTGGCATCGTTATTGATGCGCACCGTCTTGCCCAGACGGGGCTCGAGATACTCCGGCAGGTTCACATTTCGCAGCCCCAGATTGACCGAGTGCTTGATGATGCCGTTCGGGATATCCAAAAATCCGGCAATGCCGACGCCTACGCCCTCGACCTGCTCCCAGTCGTACGTCGACTCCGTCACGATGAGCCGCGCATACGTGGCAATATTATTAAGTATTGCTTCCGTTCCTTTATCCGTATCGGTCGGTCCTTCATACGTCTGCACGAGGACACCCTCTTCGTTGCATATGCCAACCTTAATTGTGGTGCCTCCGATATCTACGCCGACGTAGATTTTTTCAGACATGCTCATGGCCACCTCAAATTCAATAGTATATTACCGCTTTACCCACTATACGCGATGCCGGGTCATCGGTCAAGAATGGTTGAACAATCGAAAAAAGCGGCGCATTCGATCGCTGCATCGAATGCGCCGCTGCCGGCGTGGGCATGCAATGGGCCTAGCTGCTCGCCGGTTGTTACAGCGATTCGCTCCAGTCGTGCACCATGCTTCCCTCGAGGAATTTTTCGCAATCCATTGCGGCCATACAGCCGCTGCCGGCCGCCGTAATGGCTTGCCGGTATTTGTGATCCTGTACGTCCCCGCAAGCGAAAATCCCCGGAATGTTCGTCTCCGTCGTGCCCGGCTTGACAAGCAGATATCCGGTCTCGTCGGTCTCGAGCTGTCCGCCGAGGAACTTCGTGTTCGGCGTATGGCCGATTGCCACGAACAGACCGTCCGTCTGGATCGTTTCATCCTCGCCGGTCTCGTTATTGCGCACCTTCAGTCCCGTTACGCCGAGTCCGCCGGCCTCGACCTCGAGCGGCGTGCGGTTGAGCGCCCACGAGATTTTGGGGTTTTCTCTAGCGCGATCCTGCATGATCTTGGAGGCGCGCAGCTCCTCGCGGCGATGCACGAGTACGACCTCCGACGCGAAGCGCGTGAGGAAGTTGGCCTCCTCCATCGCCGAATCGCCGCCGCCGACCACGATGATTTTTTTGCCGCGGAAGAAGAAGCCGTCGCATGTCGCACAGGTACTTACGCCCTTGCCGACATTGTCGCGCTCATTCGGAATGCCGAGGTACTTGGCCGAGGCGCCGGTCGAGATAATCAACGTCTCGCCCTGCAGCTCCTCGCCGCCCTCGAGCTGAAGCGAGAACGGCCGCTTGCCCGTCTCGACCGCGTTCACCCAGCCTGTGCGGAATTCAGCGCCGAAGCGCTCCGCCTGCTTGCGCATATTGGACATCAGCTCCGGACCCATGATGCCGTCGGGAAAGCCCGGGAAATTCTCCACGTCCGTGGTCGTCGTCAGCTGACCGCCCGGCTCCGGGCCCTCGATGACGAGCGGGTTCATGTTGGCGCGCGCCAGATAGATCGCAGCCGTCAGGCCGGCAGGGCCGGTGCCGATAATAATTGCTTTGTACATCGCAATCCCTCCTTGTCGTTAGACTTCCCATTCTATTTGCCGTAGATGGATTCCATTTTTTTGCGAATGCCGCAGGCTTCGTCAATCAGCTTGACGGCCTTGCTCACGGTCGAAATCGACACACCGTAACGCGTCGAGACTTGATGATAGCTGATCGAGCGGCGGTGCATCTTGGCGGTCAGGTACTCGAGCGCCGCCGCCCAGCCCTCGACCTTGCCGATGCGCGGGACCTGCGGATACATCCGCGAGAGATAGTCCACCCACAGCGTCAGCAGATCATGCTGCTGCACCAGATCGTAATGGCGGCTCATGCGGCGCAGCGCCGCTTCTTGCACCGCCTGCCACTTGTCTTCCCAGACGGGCAGCCGCGAGGGCATGCGATTCGGATCGATGGTCTGCGTCTTGCCCTCGAGCACGGCGCGCAATCCGCCGTGCACGCCGATCGTCCGCAGCACGAAGATCGCAATCTGCTTGAGATAATCGTCCTCGCCCGGCTCCAGTAGAAAGTCGCGCAGCGCCAGCTCGACCTCCTGGTCTCCGATCATGCCCAGCGCCTGAATGACCTGCAACTTCGTCTGCCGATCGCCGTGGCGCAGCGCCCAGAAGAACGAGGAGCGCACGAGCGGATCGCGGCGCAGCTGCTCGGGCAGCCCGCTGCCGGAACGCTCCCAGAGCTTGAATTGCTCCGTGAACGGGAGATGATAGTGATAGCTCGTGGTCGCGCGCTCCTCGCCCCGGCGTACCCGGAAGAGATGATCCAGATAGTACTTGGGCACATCCGACTGCGGATCGAGTCTGGCGGCCTGGCGCCAGAGCCGCTCCGCCTCGTCCGCGCGGCCGATATTGAGCGCTGCGACCGCGGCATAATGATACAGACACGGGTCGTCCATCATGTCGCTGCCGTGCAGCAGCCGGGCGAACTGGCGCTGCGCCGCTTCGTGCTGGCCGAGGATGCCCAGCGTCGTCCCCAGCTTGAAGACATGCTCCTGCTGCATCGGGTACGTCTTGCCCAGCGCGACGAGCAGCTCGGCCAGCGCCGCTTGCTTGCCCGCATGCTGATAGAAGATGGCGAGGTTGCAGAGCGCATGCAGGTTGCCCGGCTCCCGCTCCAGCACGCCGGCCACGCTCGCCATGCCTTTGTCGAACAAGCCCATGTAGTAGTAAGCCAGCGCCAGATTGTTGCGCGCGGCGAGGAAGTCTTCCTGCTTCTCCACCAGCGCCTCCAGCAGCCGTACCGCCTCGGAGAAGCGGCCGTCCTCCAGCAGTGTGCGCGCCCGATCATGCTCCTCCAAGCCTTCGCGCGACTTGATCAAGGGCTGACGAAGCGGACGCTCCAGCTCGTAATGCAGCAGCTCCATCATCTCCTCGGCCTCGCCGAGAAATTGCCCTTCCTCGTCCTGCTCCAGGTACTTCACGACCGCATCCTCGGCCGCTTCGTACATCTCCAGATTGGCGTAATTGTTGGCCATATAAAAATGGCACTCCGCCATCTCCGGCTCCAGATGCTGCAAAATATGCTGCAAAATCCGGTTCGATTCCTCATAGTTGCCCATTTCGGACAAAATTCCGGCCATGTTGCAGTGATTCACGGGATTGTCGGGCTCGTAATCCACCGCGCGCCGAAAGTACTTCAGGGCCTTGTCATAATGGCAGCGGTCCAGCGACTGGACGGCGCGCTCGAAAAAAAACGTGGCGTCGAGCCGAATCGGAATGACGTTGGTCCGATTACGGGCAGCCAGCTTCTTCTCTTTCATGGGCAGAGCACCTCCAAATCCGACGAATTTGCTACGATTATAGCATAGCGCGAGGCCAGGCAGCCGTCAATTGACCGGCTAAACCCCGGCATTTTTGAACAAGGTGCTGATCGAGCCGCCCTGCATGATGATGCGAGTCGCCTCCGCGAGCATCGGCGCTACCGACAGCACCTTGAAGCGCTCCGGATGCGTATCCGGCAGCGCGATCGAGTCGGTCACGACGACCTCGCGAATATACGGGTGATCGAGCCGCTGCAGCGCCGGCCCGGAGAAGAGCGGATGCGTCGCGCACACATAGATGTCCTCGGCTCCGCGCTCCTTCAGACTTTCGACGACGTTGACGATCGTCGTGCCGGTATCGATCAGATCCTCGATGATAATCGGCGTCTGCCCTTCGACGTCGCCGATGACATGCGTAATGACCGACTCGTTGTGGGCCGGCCGTTTTTTGATCATGATGGCAAATGGGGAATCCAGGTAGTTGGCCAGCTTCTCGGCCGTTGAAGCCCGCCCCGCATCCGGCGACACGACGACCGGGTTTTTGATATTTTTCGCCTTGAGATGCTCGCTAAGCAGATCCAATGCGGTCAGATGGTCGACCGGAATATTGAAAAAGCCCTGGATCGCGGGTGCATGCAGATCGATCGTGATGACGCGGTCGGCGCCGACGGTAGTCAGCACGTCCGCCACCATTTTGGCCGAGATCGGCTCGCGCGGCGCCGCCTTGCGCTCCTGGCGCGCATAGCCGTAATACGGCACAATAATGTTGATCGTGCGCGCGGAAGCCCGCTTGGCCGCATCGATCATGACCAGCAATTCGACAAAATTCTCGTTGATCGGATGAGAGAACGACTGCACGAGAAAAACGTCGCAATTGCGAATCGTTTCTTCATAGTGAATATAGATTTCGCCGCTTTTGAAGCGCGACACCTTGATGCTTCCGAGCGTGTGACCGAGCTCCGCGCAAATGCTCTCGGCCAGCTTCGGGTTCGAGGACCCGGAAAAAATACGCAATTTGTCGCTGAACATGGTACCCTCCTGAGCAATAGACCGTCATTCGTAAAACGACCGAAGATCAATTCGACTTCTTCATTATACATCGGATCAACGAATTTTCAAAAAGCGATTCGATGACAATTTCTGCGCGCGAAGGTGGCGAGCTCCGCGAACCCGATCTCCTTGAGCAGCGCCCGCGCCTCCGGCAGGTATTGGCCGAGCCGCTCCGGCTGATGCGCATCGGAGCCTAGCGTCACCGGAATGCCGATGCGATGGGCGTATTCCAGCATGCGGCGGCTGGGGAACATCTCCTCGGCCGGCGTCCGCAGGCCGGAGGCGTTGAGCTCGATGGCCATTCCCGCCTCGCGCACCACGTCCAGCGCGGCTCGCTCCAGCGGCCATACATCGGCATCCGGCACATAGCCGAAGCGCTTGATGACGTCGATGTGGCCGATATAATCGTACAGGCCAGAGCGCGCCGCCTTGGCGACGGCGTCATAGTAGCGGGTGTAGACCTCCAACCGGTCCCGGCCTTCCCACTGCGCCGTCTGGCGATAGTCCGTGACGTCCCATTCGCCCAGGAAATGCACCGACCCGATGACATAATCCCAGGGGTACGCCTCGATCATCTCGCGGATCGGCGCCTCCCATCCTTCGATATAGTCGCCCTCGAGTCCGACTCGAATGTCGATCTGGCCGCGGTATTTCTCCTTCAGCGCCAGGCATTCCTCGACATAGCGCGGCAGCTCCTCCAGCGGCATGGCCATCTCTGGATAGTACGCCGCCGGATCGACATGCACGAGCGGCATATGATCGGACAGGCCGAGCTGATCCAGGCCGAGCGCGATGCCGCGCCGCACGTAATCCTCCAGCTCGCCGACCGCGTGGCCGCAGCGGGCGTGGTGGGTGTGATAGTCGATGTGCATGGGCATGTCCTCCTTGGCGGCCAAGAAGTGAGCGAAAAAGTAACGCCGACGTGCCCGAATTGCGTTTCCGACCGCCGTTCCTCCCCGATTTTTTTTGAATTTGACTTATTTAGAGTAAAAAAATCGAGGAGTAAAATGGCGAACGCTTCGCTTCTCCAACGCAAATTCGGCCACTCTGGCACTTTTCACCTCACTTCTAGCGCATTTTGTTCGTTGTGGGTTTGTTGCGGCGCGTACCGAGCTCGCGCAGCACGTCGTCCAGCGGTAGCTTGCGCTCGCGCAGCAGCACCAGCAGATGATAGATCAGATCCGCCGACTCGCTGCGCAGCTCGTCCGGATCTTCGTTTTTGGCCGCAATGATGACCTCCGCCGACTCTTCACCGATCTTCTTGAGGATCTTGTCGACGCCCTTGTCGAACAGATAGCTCGTGTACGTGCCCTCGGGCCGCTCCGCGTCGCGCTGAGCGATCGCGGTCTCCAGCTCGCCGAGCACGGCGAAGCGCTCCTCCGGCCGCTCCTGCGGCTCTCCCGCAGCCGCCTCGGCCTTGTCCGTGCCCGGCAGGTCGATGCTGCGATAAAAGCAGCTGTAGCTGCCGGTGTGGCAGGCCGCGCCGCGCTGCTCAACCTGGACGAGCAGCGTGTCGCCGTCGCAGTCATAGCGCAGCGAGCGGATCGTCTGCGTGTGTCCGGAGGTCGCACCCTTATGCCACAGCTCGCCGCGCGAGCGGCTCCAGAACCACGTCTGTCCGCTGGCCAGCGACTGCGCCAGCGACTCGCGGTTCATGTAGGCGAGCATCAGCACCTCCTTGCTGAGCACATCCTGCACTACTGCCGGCACCAGGCCGTTTTCGTCCCATTTGATGGCATCCTGCCAGCTCGCCTCGCTCATCGCACGTTCACTCCTTTGCTCCGCAGATCGTCCTTGACGTCGCGGATCGTCATTTCCTTATAATGAAAAATCGTCGCCGCCAGTCCGGCATCCGCTCCGCCTGCGTCGAACACGTCGTAGAAATGCTCCACTCGCCCGGCGCCGCCCGAGGCGATCACCGGAATGCCCGCCGCCTCCGAGACCGCCCGCGTCAGCGGCAGGTCAAAACCGTCCTTGGTGCCGTCGGCGTCCATGCTCGTCAGCAGCAGCTCGCCCGCGCCGAGCCGCTCCGCCTCGCGCACCCACTCCAGCGCGCGAATGCCGGCAGGCCGGCGGCCGCCGTGGGTATAGACCTCCCACTCGCCCCACTCGGCATTGAACCGGGCGTCGACGGCCACGACGATGCATTGCGCGCCGAACTTGCGCGCGCCGCCGCTGATCAGCTCCGGATTGAGCACCGCCGCCGTATTGATGCCGATCTTGTCTGCGCCGGCCCGCAGCAGCCGTTTCATGTCGTCGACATGCTTGATGCCGCCGCCCACCGTGAACGGAATCGTAATCTCGCCCGCCGTGCGGCGCACCACGTCGACCATCGTCTCCCGGCCTTCATGCGAGGCCGAGATATCGAGGAAGACCAGTTCGTCCGCGCCTTCCCGATCGTACGTCGCAGCCAGCTCGACCGGATCTCCCGCATCGCGCAGATTGACAAAATTCACGCCCTTGACGACGCGCCCTTCCTTGACGTCCAGGCAAGGGATAATTCGTTTGGCCAACATAACGAGTCGCTCCTTCCCTTATGCGCGTGCCAGGCTCAAAAAATGAGCCAGCAGCCGCATGCCCAGCTCTCCGCTCTTCTCCGGATGAAACTGCATGCCGTAGACGTTGCCGCTGCCGACCACCGCCGTCACCGGCTGATAGTAATCGGTCGTCGCCAGCAGATGCTTCGCCCGCGCCGGCAGCGCGTGGTAGGAATGCACGAAGTAGACGTGCCCCTCCTCAAGACCGGCCAGCAGCGGATGGTCCGGCTGGGCAAACTGCAGCTGGTTCCAGCCCATATGCGGCACCTTGTAGTCGCCTTCGAAGCGCACGACGCGGCCGGGCAGCAAGCCCAGGCCCTGGTGGCTGCCGTACTCCTCGCTCGTCTCGAACAACAGCTGCATGCCGAGGCAGATGCCCAGCAGCGGCTTGCCGCTCTCGGCGTAGCGCCGCGTCACCGCGTCGAGCCCGCTCGCACGCAGATTGTCCATCGCATCGCCGAACGCCCCGACCCCGGGCAGGATCGCGCCGTCGGCCGCCAGAATGGCCGCTTCGTCGGCGCTCACCGTCACCTCGTGGCCGAGCCGCTGGACGGCCTTGGCCACACTGTGCAGGTTGCCCATGCCGTAGTCGATAATGGCGATCACGCTACAGCACTCCCTTCGTCGAGGGCACGCCCTGAACGCGCGGATCGAGACTGGTCGCTTCGTCCAGCGCCCGGCCGAGCGCCTTGAACACCGCTTCGATCATGTGGTGCGTATTGTGCCCGTAGTGGACGATGACATGCAGCGTCATCCGCGCCTCGAGCGCCAGCTTCCACAGGAACTCGTGCACCAGCTCCGTGGAGAAGCTGCCCACCTGCTGCGACGGATACGCTGCCCGGTATTCGAGATGCGGCCGGTTGCTCAGGTCGATCACGACCTGGGCGAGCGCCTCGTCCATCGGCACGAAGAAGCTGGCGTAACGCTTGATGCCCGCCTTGTCGCCGAGCGCCTCGCGCAGCGCGGCGCCGAGGCAGATGCCGATGTCCTCCACCGTGTGATGGTCGTCGATGTCGACGTCGCCGCGCGCCTCCACCTCCAGGTCGAATTGCCCGTGCTTCGCCATCAGATCGAGCATATGGTTCATGAACGGCACGTCCGTCTCGATCTTGACCTTGCCGCTGCCGTCCACCCCGAAGCTGAGCTGGATATCCGTTTCATTCGTTTTGCGTGCGATCGACGCCGTGCGGCTTGCTTGATCAGCCATCTGTTTCCCCACCTTTGGATTCATTAGTTGCCGCGCTCGGCCTCGAGCCGCAGCTCGATCGCGCGCGCGTGGCCCTCCAGGCCCTCGTGCCGCGCCAGCGCCATGATGTGCGCGCCGTCGCGCAGCAGCGCTTCCTTGCTATATTGAATCAGGCTCGACTTCTTCATGTAATCGTCGACGTTGACCGGCGAAGAGAAGCGCGCCGTGCCGTTGGTCGGCAGGATATGATTCGGCCCCGCGAAATAATCGCCGACCGGCTCGGAGCTGTACGGTCCGAGGAAGATCGCGCCGGCATTCTCGATGCTGCCGAGCAGCTCGGTCGGCGCGGCGGTCATAATCTCGAGATGCTCGGGCGCGAGCCGGTTGACGAGCGCCACGCCTTCCTCCAGCGATGCCACGCGCACAATCGCGCCGTAGCGCTCGATCGAGGCGCGGGCGATCGGCTCGCGCGGCAGCGATGCGAGCTGACGCTCCACCTCGGCCGCCACCGCCTCGGCCAGCGCCGCCGACGGCGTGATCAGGATCGCCGAGGCCATCTCGTCGTGCTCCGCCTGCGACAGCAGATCGGCCGCGACGTAGGCCGGCTCGGCGCTGTCGTCTGCCAGCACGGCGATCTCGCTCGGACCGGCGATGCTGTCGATGTCGACCGCGCCGAATACCGCACGCTTGGCGAGCGCGACATAGATATTGCCGGGCCCGCAGATTTTGTCCACCGGGGCAATCGTCGCCGTGCCGTAGGCGAGCGCAGCCACCGCCTGCGCGCCTCCGATCCGGTACATCTCGCGCACTCCGGCCTCCGCCGCCGCGACGAGAATGTACGGATCGATACCTTCGCGCCCGCCGGTCGCCGGCGGCGTCGCCATGACAATCTCGGGCACGCCCGCCACCTGGGCGGGGATGACATTCATCAGCACAGAAGACGGATAGGCCGCCTTGCCGCCCGGCACATACACCCCGACCCGCCGCAGCGGACGCAGGATCTGACCGAGCATCGTGCCGTCCGGCTGCAGGTCCATCCACGAGCCCCGCTTCTGCTTCTCGTGGAAGCTGCGGATGTTGGCCGCCGCCGCCCGGATCGCCTCCAGGAAGTCCGGCTCCACCCGGTCATAGGCCGCCTGAATCTCGTCATCCGTCACGCGCAGCGTCTCGGTCGTGAGCTGCACCTTGTCGAATTCGGCCGTATAGCGCAGCAGCGCATCGTCGCCCTGCGTGCGCACTGCTTCGACGACGCGCCGCACCGTCTCATTCTGCTCCGCGCTGCCGTACTCGACCTCGCGCGCCAGGTTGAATTCATCCGCCGTTACCATACGCATGCCGCACGTCCCCCTTCGTCACGCCTTCGCCGCAAGCGTCGCCTGCAGCAAGTCGCACAGATTCTGAATCGCCTGATTGTTCATCCGGTAGCTGACCCGATTGGCCACCAGCCGGCTCGTGATGCCGAAGATCTGCTCCATCTCCACCAGTCCGTTGTCGCGCAGCGTCTGTCCCGTCTCGACCATATCGACGATCCGATCCGCCAGGCCGATCAGCGGCGCGAGCTCAATCGAGCCGTTGAGCTTGATGACCTCCACCTGCTGGCCTTGCTCGCGGAAGTACTGCGAGGCCACGTTCGGATACTTCGTCGCCACCCGCGGATGGATCGCCGGCTTCCAGTCCGGCAGCCCGATCACCGACATCCGGCACTTGGCAATCCCCAGATCCAGCAGCTCGTACACATCCCTGCGCTCCTCCAGCAGCACGTCCTTGCCGACGATGCCGATATCGGCGACGCCATACTCGACATAGGTCGGCACATCGACCGGCTTGGCCATGATGAATTCCATGTTCGCCTCCGGCACGGCAATGACGAGCTTGCGCGTATCGTCGAAGTCCGCCGGAATCGGCAATCCCGCCTCGCGGAACAGCTTCGAGGCCTGCTTGTAGATGCGTCCCTTCGGCATCGCGACCTTTAGCGTTTCTGACTGTGCTGCACTCATGCCTGCACTCCTTTCGCGGCGGCGCCGCTCGAGAACGTCAGCGCCTCTGCATAGACGCTGCCCTTGTACGTCAGCGGGAAGGCGGCCTCCGCGCGGCCCGGCTCCCAGTCCGTCCAATGCGCGACGCGCTCAGTGACGGCAATCTCGCCCCGGGCGCGTACGCGCTGCGCCGCGGCGAGCGCGTCCGCGCGGCCGGCCTCGTCATAGCCGATCAAGATGCGGCGCGGTTCCTCGCCCTGCGCATCGCCGAGCAGCTCCAGGATGCGCGTCGTCTTGAGGGCGAAGCCCGTCGCCGGCGCGGGGCGGCCGAGCTGACGGAGCAGATTGTCGTAGCGGCCGCCGCTCACGACCGGGAAGCCCAGATCGGCGGCATAGCCCTCGAACGTCATGCCCGTATAATAGGAGAAGTCGCCGATCATCGTCAGATCGATCAGCACATGCTCGCAGACGCCGTAGGCCTCCAGCACCTCCCAGATGCCGCACAGATGCGTGATCGCCGCCCGCGCCGTCTCGCCCGCGCTGAGCCGCAGCGCCTGCTCGCACACCTCGCTGCCGCCGCGCAGCCGCAGGATATCCTCCAGCTCGCGCCGCAGCGGCACGTCCGGCGCCAGTGTGCGCAGCCGCTCGCGGTACCCGACGTAGTCGCGGCTCAGCAGACAGGCCTTGAGCTCCTCCTGCACGTCGGTCTGGCCGGGCAGCGCTTCTTCCAGCAGCCCGTTCAGGAAGCCGACGTGACCGAGTGCGATTTTGAAGCGGCCGACGCCGGCCGCCTGCAGCGAAGCGATCGCCAGCGCGACGACCTCCGCATCGGCTTCCGCGCCGGCGTCGCCGATTAATTCCAGGCCGGTCTGGAAAAATTCCGCCTCGCGGCCGGCCTCCTCTTCAATCGCCCGAAACACATTGGCGTGATAGGACAGCCGCAGCGGCAACGCGCGGTCCTTCAGCAGCGACGACGCCACGCGTGCGATCGGCGCCGTCATATCCGAGCGCAGCACGAGCGGCGTGCCGCGATTGTTCAGCAGCTTGAACAGCTTTTGATCCGAGGTCGCGCTCGCCACCCCGACCGTATCGTAATATTCCATCGTCGGCGTGACAATTTGCTCGTAGCCCCAGCGGTCCATACAGGCGAGCACGCGATGCTCGACCTGACGCAGCTTCGCCACGGCATGGGGCAGATAATCCTTGACGCCGATCGGCTTTTCGAATCCTTTGGGTTTGGACATCGTAGTCCTCCTGCATTCACTTTAGTCTGTTAACGCGACACCAAATTACCATACTGCCAAAATAAAGAGTTTAGTCGTTATAGTAGCACGGAAACTGGACGGCGTCAAGGCGAACCGGCTGTCGCCAGCCCTCGGCGGCGCGGCAAGTTTCGTTCCACGAAATTGAGCGCTTGGTTCTACATGTGAAACGTAGAATCCGCTCGATTTCAAGGCGAAATGGCGCGGCCGGCTTTTGCGTCTCAAAACGTCAAAAAACGGCTACCTCGTCAAAGTAGCCGATCAGTCCTCGTCCGCTTCGGAATCGCCGCGTTTCAGTTCGCGCAGCGGGTTGCCTCCGACAAAGCTGTGCGGCGCCACATCCCGGTGCACGACCGAGCCAGCCGCGACGACGGCATGGTCGCCAATCCGCACGCCCGGCAGGATCGTCGTATTCGCGCCGATCATGACGCCGCTCCCAATTTCGACCGGTCCGAGCCGATATTCCTTGATTAGATACTCATGCGTCAGAATGGTCGTGTTGTAGCCGATAATCGTATTCTCCCCCACGGAGATCCGTTCCGGAAAAAACACGTCCACCATCACCATCAGCGCAAACGCCGTGTGCCGGCCGACCTGCATACGCAAGACGCGCCGATAAATCGTGTTTTTGAGCGACAGGATTGGACAATAGCGGGCCAGCTGAATGAAGACGAAGTTGCGTACCGCCCGCCACGGGCTGACGGTACGGTACATTTGCCACAGCGCATTCGGTCCCTCGACGGGATGCCGCTCAACCCTTCTCAAGCGGCTCCCGCTCCAGTCCGACCAGCGCGTAAAGGTCCCGCATGTCCTGTAGAATATGCTGCGCGCCCGCCTCCCGCAGCACCTGCTCGCCCTTTAGCGTCCATGCGACGCCGATCGGCGTGACGCCCGCCGCATGGGCCGCCTCCACGTCGACCGCGTTGTCGCCGATCATCAAGGTCCGCGCCGGATCGGCCTTGAGCGCTTCCAGCGCCTTGAGGATCGGCTCGGGATGCGGCTTGGCATGGGTGACGTCGTCCATCGTGACCGTCACCTTGAGCCACTCCGACAGGCCGACGAAGGCGAGCCCGCGGTCGGTCGTCAGTCTCGCCTTCGTCGTCACGACGCCGAGGCGGATGCCCGCGTCGTGCAGCCGCTGCACCACCTCTGTCACATACGGGAAGAGGCGCACGTACTCGTCGTGCAGCTCCAGGTTAACGGTGCGATACGCCGCCACGAGCTCCGAGACGTCCTCCAGCCCCGACATTTTGCGGAATTGCATTTCCAGCGGATTGCCCATGCCCGGGATGATGTGCTCGCGGCCGAAGCCCGGCGCAGCCACATCCTTGAGCACGTGCAGGAAGGAGCGAATGATAAGCTCGTTCGTATCGAGAATTGTCCCGTCCAGATCGAACAGGACCGTTTGAATCTTAGTCATCGCGGTTCTCCTTTTTCTCAGGTGTCGATGGCGAATCATTTTGCTGCTCGCCTTGCCGCTCTGGCTCTGCGTCCTCGAGCACGGTCACGGCCTCGCTCTGCTCGGGGCGCACGAGCGGATCACGATTCGCCGAGGATGCGGGAGCAATAGACTCGACGCGCTCTCCCTCTGTCTCCTGTTCATCCAGCGCCTCGTGGGCCGACGTCTTCGTCGAGACGATCGGATCATTATAGCGCACGCGCGCGGAGCCGGTCGCCCTGCGAATGACGATGAACGCAATGCCGAATAACACCAGCAGCAGCGCCAGCGCTTGGGAGATGCGGACATCGCCATAGCTCGGGTCGAGATAACCGGGCTCGAATACCGCCGTCATCGGCGACCATAGCGCATCGACAATCGACACGATCCAGTCCGGGCCCTGGAAGGCCAGGCTGTCCGTACGCAGCCCTTCAATATAGAAGCGGCCGATCGAATACCAGATTAGATAGGCCATTAGCAGCTCGCCTACACGCAGGAAGGCCTGACGCCGCAGCACGAAGAGCAGCAGCAGCCCGACCAGGCTCCAGAACGATTCGTAGAGGAAGGTCGGATGATGGTAGACCCCTTCGGACTGTATGTACATCTGATCGACGATCCATCCCGGCAGATGCAAGCTGTCCCGCAGGAATGCCTCCGTCGTCGGACCGCCGTATGCCTCTTGGTTGACAAAGTTGCCCCAGCGGCCAATCATCTGTCCGGCCAGCAGAGACGGCGCGCAGATGTCGGCAATGCGCAGGAAGCTGTAGCCCTTGGCACGGAAATAAAAGTAGCCCGCCAAAAACGCGCCGATCAGCGCGCCATAAATGGCGATGCCCCCGTTCCAAATCTGAAAGATGCCCCAGAAGTTATCCTGATAATCCTCCCACTTGAACGCCACATAGTAGATACGAGCCGCAATAATCGCCGAAGGCACGCCGATCAGCAGCAGATCCATAAAAAATTCGGAAGGCAGCCCGAAGCGCTTGCCCTCGCGAATCGCCAGCAGCAACCCGACCAGCGCGCCGGTGCCGAGGATAATGCCATACCAGTGTACGGGGATCGGACCGAGCTCGAACGCAATCGGATTAAGTTTGAACAGCGTCATGAATCGTTGGCTCCTTTATTCGTAATCGTCCATCTCGTCTGCGATCGTCTCGGTGAGCTTGTTCGTGAATTGCAGCGCGGCATTATAGCCCATCCGCTTGAGGCGGAAGTTCATCGCGGCTACCTCGATAATGACGGCCAGGTTACGGCCGGGGCGCACCGGCACCGTGACCAGCGGCACGTCGGTATCAATGATGCGTGTCGTCTCTTCGTCCAGTCCGAGCCGGTCGTACTGCTTCTCCTGCTGCCAGTTCTCCAGGCGAATGACCAGCGTGATGCGCTTGCTCGTCCGAATCGCGCCAGCGCCGAACAAGGTCATCACATTGATGATGCCCAGCCCGCGAATTTCGAGCAGGTGGCGAATGAGCTCCGGTGCGGCCCCCACCAGTTGGCCGTCCGACATCTGACGAATTTCGACCGCATCGTCAGCGACCAGACGATGATTACGCTTGACCAGCTCCAGCGCGGTCTCGCTTTTGCCGATGCCGCTGCTGCCGGTGATCAGGATGCCGATCCCGTAGATGTCGACCAGGACGCCGTGAATGGTCGCGGTCGGCGCGAGCCGATTCTCCAGGAAGTTGGTGATGCGGCTAATCAGGCTCGTGGTCGGGTTCGGACTCCGCAGGACCGGGATTTGCCGCTCGTTCGAGTGATCCAGCAGCTCGTGCGGCGCTTCCTGACCACGCGTGATGATGATGCACGGCGTCTCGCCGTCGCACAGCCGGGACAGACGGTCCACCCGCTCCGAGCTGTCCAGCGTCTGCAGGAACTCCAGCTCCGTCTTGCCCAGAATCTGAACGCGCTCGCTTGGGTGGTAATGAAAGTACCCGGCCATTTCCAGACCCGGGCGATACAGATCGTCCACGGTGATGCCCCGCTTCAGTCCATCCTCGCCAGCCAGAATTTCCAGATTGAATTGCTTGACCAGCGCCGATACTTTTACTCGTTTGGGCACATTATTGCCTCCTCACGCCCATGCTTACAGCCGGGAGCATTGTTCTGCAAAACCAACCATGTCTTCATCGTAAATGAATTGCGCGCTGAACGCAACGTTGGTCGCAACGACGACGCAAGGCAAAAGGGCGCGGCCGTCTTTTTATGGCCGAGTCCGTTTCGTTCCATAAAGATAGACAAGTATAGATGAAATCCTATACTTGCTATTCTTTCAACAAAAAACGTCCGAGCCGTTAGGCTCGGACGTTTGGCATCCTGGGGATGACTAGCTCTCAAAAATGTTCAGCTCGGTCTCGGCATCGAACATATGAATCTTGTTCATGTCGATCGCCAGCTTGACGTTTTGAGCTTCTTTGACAGTCGAGCGGCCGTCGACACGGGCGATGACCATATCCGAGCCCAAGCCGGAGAGGTACAGGTACTTCTCGTGACCCAGGTTCTCCGCGACGTCGACGTTGGCGTTGATGACGCTGCCCGGCGATGCTTCGATGAAGACCGGCTCGTCGTGGAAGTCCTCGGGGCGAATGCCGATGACGACCTCTTTGCCGATGTAGCCTTTTTCGCGAACGATCTGGGCTCTGCTTTCCGTCAGCAGCACGTCTACGCCGGATGCCTTGAATTTCACTTGGCCGCCCTCATCGCTTAGTGTACCGCGGATGAAGTTCATCGATGGCGCACCGATGAAGCCTGCTACGAACATATTCACCGGATGGTTATAAAGCTGCTCCGGCGAGTCCGTTTGTTGGATGAAGCCGTCTTTCATGACGACGATGCGATCGCCCATCGTCATGGCCTCGATCTGGTCATGGGTTACGTAGATCGTTGTCGTTTCCAGACGTTTCGTCAGCTTGCTGATTTCGGCGCGCATTTGACCGCGCAGCTTGGCGTCCAAGTTGGAGAGCGGCTCATCCATCAGGAAGACCTGCGGCTCGCGGACGATTGCGCGGCCCAGGGCGACACGCTGACGCTGACCGCCGGAGAGCGCCTTCGGCTTGCGGTCGAGCAGATGCTCGATATCGAGAATTTTGGCGGCTTCGCGCACGCGCTTGTCGATGTCCGCCTTTTTGAATTTACGAAGCTTGAGGCCAAAGGCCATATTTTGATATACGTTCATGTGCGGATAAAGCGCGTAGGATTGGAACACCATCGCGATATCGCGGTCTTTCGGGGCTACGTCGTTGACAAGACGCTCGCCGATGAACAGCTTGCCTTCCGTAATTTCCTCGAGGCCTGCAATCATACGCAGGGTCGTCGATTTCCCGCAGCCCGAAGGGCCGACCAATACGAGGAATTCCTTGTCTTTGATGTCCAAGTTTACATCGGTAACGGAAGGATTCTCGGCACCGGGATATTTTTTGAAGATATGCTCTAAACGTACGCCTGCCATTTTGTGCATCCCCCTAAACAGTTGAATTTATTCGGTTCTGACTATACATCTATCTTAGCCTACTTGCTCCGCCTGTGACTATGCACATACTTTACAAAAAAACTACATCCTTTTCGTCACTTTATACAATAGCAGTAGGATTTTGACCAATACCGCATCGCTGAACACGCGCACGTCCAGACCGGTCTCCTGCTTCAGCTTGTCCAATCGGTACAGCAGTGTGTTGCGATGAATGTACAGCTTTTTCGCCGTCTCGCTCACATTGCAGTCAAGGCTAAAGAACGTCTCCAGCGTAGTCAAAAATTCCTGCTCCAACAGCACGTCGGACTGGCTGAGAATCTGGTTCATGAATCGAGCGCGCTGCGCCTCCGGCACACTGCCGAGCAAGCGCTCCAGATGCAGACGCCACGGCAAGTGAATATTGTCCCCGACATAAAATCGCCGCCCTAAGTAAATCGTCTCGCGCAGCAAGCCGACAGTCTCGACTATGGACTTGGCCGGCGTCATCGGCTCTGCAACTGCCAGATGGCATTCGCCCACCCACTCGCTCGCCAGCATGCCATGCAGACCCGAGCACATCGATGCCAAGAGCTCCTCCTGCGTCTCCTCCGGTCCGTCTGTACGCTCTTCTTGATCGGCGTCGCTAAGAAGCGCCGTCGGCCCGAGAATCAGCCATTCCTGCTCCTTGAGCGGAATCAGCATGACCTCTTCCTCGAAAAAAGAGGACAGCAGCTTCTCCAGTTCCCCATACAGGCTCAACGAGGTCGCCTGCTCGCTCATCAGCAAGAAGGGAATCATGTCCGAAAAAAGGCGGCCGCCGGCAGTCAGCCGCTCGGGCATGTCGGGCTGATGAATGCCGGCGTCGAGCTGTTCCTGAACCCATTGGCCGAGCTCTTCAAGATGCGGCTCCGCCTCTGGCACGGCCTCTCGTTCCACCGACAGCTGTTGAATCGTCCATTCCAAAAGACGCTGTTCCTTCATCGTCAAGCGCTCCGCCGGCACTTCCAGCACGTCTACACTCCTGCTGTCCGCAGCAATCGCGTACCATGTCCGGCCGTCCGCCAATTCGATTCGTCCAGTGGGGCGCACCTGAGCCGCTTGCTCCTCCCGGGCAGCTTCGTGCCAAGCGACTACACTGATGCGAGCCGTACGAAGCGGGCAGTTCAGCACTTGCTCCAGTTGTTCCTTCCACGGCATACTAAGCATTAAGGCTAACTCCCATCCGTTAGGTTTGAAGCTTTTTGTCCATTGTAACACAAACAGCACCGCTCGTTCATAGCACAGCAGGACAACAAAAAAAGCCCTGCGCATAACGCAAGGCTTAACGGGTTCGACAAGGATGAGCCATGAAGGACTCGAACCTTCGACACCCTGATTAAAAGTCAGGTGCTCTACCAACTGAGCTAATGGCTCGGGTAAACTGGTGGAGGGCGATGGATTCGAACCACCGAACTCGTAAGAGAACAGATTTACAGTCTGCTGCGTTTGGCCACTTCGCTAGCCCTCCACGTGAATCAAGCATGCTTGCATAGCCAAATGCAAGCATAAAAATGGTGGCTCGGGACGGAATCGAACCGCCGACACGAGGATTTTCAGTCCTCTGCTCTACCAACTGAGCTACCGAGCCACACTTAAAAGAATGGCGGAGCTGACGGGATTCGAACCCGCGGTCTCCTGCGTGACAGGCAGGCATGTTAGGCCTCTACACCACAGCTCCATATGAGATGAAACAAGTGCAAAAATGGTGGACGCTGAGGGGATCGAACCCCCGACCCTCTGCTTGTAAGGCAGATGCTCTCCCAGCTGAGCTAAGCGTCCGTATGTAAGTGGTAGCGGCAGAGGGGATCGAACCCCCGACCTCACGGGTATGAACCGTACGCTCTAGCCAGCTGAGCTATGCCGCCACGAAACACAGCGCTTCTACTCGTTTCTTACGAAACGAAGCTTGGTGCGCTTATACTGCCAAGCGCAGCTTGTGTTCGTTTCTTGCGAAACGAAGCTTACACGCCTGAAAACCGGATGCGAAATGAAGCATGTTACTTTAGCGAAGTGTTGCATTAGGATAAGCCCTCGACCGATTAGTATTCGTCAGCTGC
>NZ_JACXIZ010000038.1 GCF_014705605.1 Paenibacillus sabuli | reverse complement strand
GTATGCATCTCACCTACCAGACGGATTGGCATCACCATTCTACCGTCATTGTCGGTGAGACTCACGCCGTCATATTAACTGAGCGGCAACAACACCTCGGAGACGGTGTTTCGCGAGCACTGGCAGCTTGATGCAATGCTCCGCTGGCTGAGCCCCATGCTGCTCAGCCTTAGAATGTCTCGATACTTGGTCATTTGGGGACCTCCCGCTGGATATTTGCGCTCCGATTTCGGACACGCATCCATCCATTTTAACGGAAAAGGTCGGGGGTGGCTCTCACGATTAACATCGTGGCTCTAATTCGTTAACACGGTGGCTCTCACTCATTAACTCAATGGCTCTCTGGCACCGAAATACTCAGATAAGCCACCTTCAACAATAACGCATACTTGTGCTCCCATAATAATCGAAAATTTCGATGGTCAACCCTCATTTCGTTCTGCATGACACAATCAAGAAAAGCTTCGATGTAAGGATAAACCTCAATTCCATACGCCGCATCCAGTACCGGATGCAATTGCGCGAAGTTTCGAGAAACATTGGTTCCTTGAAGATAGTCCATCAATTGTGAAACAAGGACGGATAATTGAAACGGAAACGCATCGATTACATTCGGTTTTATCAAATAGATCGAAGCCGGACGTCCAAAACGAACATAACTCGTAATCCCTTCGTCAACTAGCTTCATGGGAACCGGTAACGTTTCAAATAAACCATGATGATTATAGCCAAGGGTATGGAATTCTTGACTGGTATCATCAAATCCATAAATAAAAAAATCATGCGGTCTATGATAGTCTTGATACGCACGACGATTAGGAATGTAATACTCATTCACATGCGCCACAACATAAAATCCTTCCGCAATACTTTTGCTAAGCAACCGATTCAACGAAATGCCTTGTTGATCCAGAAAGGTTTGATTTAAGCTTATGACCTGTAACTGCGGAAAAAAAGAAGGTCCATCATATTTATAAAAATTCAAACGTAACTCGGGACGACCGTACCACGAAGGTTGATTAAACTGTTTTCTGCAATAAAGCTGTACGAATTGACCATGAAACCATGGAAGGAATGCCGGTTGATGCATTATTATTGCGAGTGGATATGCGTAATTTTGATAGCATCTTAACTCCGGAATTTGAATGGGAAGTATCATCACTTCAATCCCCTCTCGTCATACGCCCAGTTCTACTTTTGCAAAGATTAGGACAAGACGTTTACGACCTCATTTAAAATCTGTTTTTCAGTAACACGAAGATGCATGAGCTGCTCCCGCACACGCTGAAGCAAGCTTGAGTTTTTGGTGAAATGATACTTTAACAAACCGTTCCTTATCATTTCCATTCTTTCAGTGACAACTGTGAACCGCTCTACCAGCTCCACATTGCAGCGATTGAGTTGCTGCAAGTAACTTAGAATACGAAGAACTGCCTTTTTATGCTCTGCAAAAATCGGGATTGCCCTGCGGTCCACCCTTTTCCCCAACTCCAGATTTTCAAGGTCGAGAAGTAATCGGTTGTATACATCGTCTATCCCAACCCGTAACTGCCCGAGTTTAGGATGGGAGAAAACCGTGGAGTACGATGGAGCAATGTAGTTCCGGAATGACGTTTTGATCTTCTCCGCATTTAAGGAATGCAGCGCTTTCTTTTTCTTCAATAGTTTCAATCCGCTCCACCAATAGTTTCCCGGAATGATTTGCTCAAACGCCGATGCAACAAAAGAACGATGGATTTTTTCAAAACGAAACTTGCCATTTTCAAAAAAGTCGCCGCAATAAAATTGTTGCTGATCATAGCCATAGATCAGAAGCGGATGATGTCTTTGGGTTCTCTGGGAACGATACAACGGAATTTCCGCACATCTTAACACCGCATAGATGTAGTAATCGTTTTCCAAACCCGTGATTACAAAATTTTCGAAATCAGAGCCACTTAATTTCAATTGTTCCGGCTTAAAAGAAACGAACTCCAAAAGAGGAGGCCTTGGCACATGAAAGGTGTACACGTCCAAATTTAAAAAATCCAGTACTGCCTGACAGTCGGGATCTTTGATAATACTCAGTTCAATGTAGTTTTCACAAAACCACGGCATGAAAGACTCGTCCACACCTAAAATAGACAAAATGGCGGTGTGGTGACTGTAGCTTGTAATGATTGGATATGTAATGGGGAGTATTTTGCTCAAGCCACGTTCCACCTCATTTTCACATATTAATCGGAGCCCGGTCTTGGTGTTGTCGCGCCTCAAAAGTCAAAAAATTTTGAATCATAGCACGCAATTTATTTTGTTGCTTTCCGTAAAACAAAACGTAAATGCGATATTTGGTCCGGCTTGTTCCTTCCGGTGTATATTTAGCAAACGTGTAGACCAAATATCGATGGTCGCGGTCTGGAGCAAGGATGCGCTTTAATATTTCATTCACTTCATAAAACGATAAGGGGTCTGAAAATTCAATTCGGACGTATCGACTTTCAATGTATTGAAAGTCACGATTTAGGCGTTGTACCAGATCAAGCAAATAGGTGACCTGCGTAAATCTGGCGTTCAGTTCGATAATCGGGAAAATACGATTTTGTTGATCAATGATTGAGTCGATGCCACAAATGCCGTCAAAGCCAAGATCAACAAGAACGTTTCCAAGCCGCATCATTTCATGCCGGTAGTGTTCGTCAGTCTGGGGGGAATACTCGGGTGAATAATTCGTACCTAAATAAACGCCATTCGCATCAATGTACTGCTCCGTAACGGATAAGATAAAAGGACGGCCATCTCTGATGAGCAGTTGACAATTGATATTTTGTTGAACCGGGTGCCATCCCTCCAGCAACAACTCAAAATTGGAACTGCGTCTAGAAATAAACTTTAACAGGGACTGAAACTCACGGCTATTATTTATGAGTCGAAGCCCCTTGCCAGAAGAACCAAATGCCGTTTTCAAGACACACTTTTCAAATCCGCTCTCCGTTAATTTCACATAAGTTTCGATTAGTTCTTCAACCGAACGACAAAGAGAGCCGGAAGTAACCAGGAACTGATACTTGGTGGCCAATTCACGTGTATACAGCTTGCTGTTTAAACGCTTGACAAGAAGACTGTCAGCGCCAAAAAGATCACATTTTTCTCGCAAACACCACTGTTCCAAATCTTCCGTAACCATGTATGGGACCAACGAGTATGTTAGATTGGAATTGATATGGTGCGAATGGATATTTTTTATTAACTGGATTTCTGGTAACTTGTGCCCTTGTTCAACGAGATAACATAAAAATTGGGGGTCGGGATGATGATGCATCAAGACCGTATCCTGAGGGCGTGCAAGGAAAAGCGATTGTTGCTCCTGCTGCTTTACAAGGGCTAACTGCTGGGCATCTGTCATAGTCGGAAACTCTTTATTGATGTTCCATTCTTGCTCTTTATTCACATTGTAATACCAGATATTTGCATGCTCATAATTGAAGATTCGTGATGTGTGCGTCATGAAGCTGCGCTCACCAGCTTCGTTAATACGCGACCCGCAATTTTGTCAATCGTCGAGAAATTCTCAAACATCAGTTCTTCGTCATCAAAAACGATATCAAAAGCCTCCTCCAACTCAACAATTAAAGCTACAGACCTCATCGAGTCCATCCCAATTGTGCTCAGGTCAAGTAGGCAATCAACTTGACCTTGCTCCCTTTCCAACACATGCGTGACACTCTCTGTAACCCGTTCAATGACGTTATCTTTTTGCATGTTCATCCCTCTCATTCTCTTTTTCAAACATTTGATATCTTGCTAGGCATTTGAGAACGGTTACGTATTACTTTTTAAATGATTTCGTCTGAACTGACTAGGGGTCAAATCATGATAGCGCTTAAATATATCTGTAAATTGAGAATTCGATACGTAGCCTAGATGGGAGGCGATTTCATGAATAGGAATTTTATTTAATAATAAAGTCTGTGCCTGCCTCATTCTAATTTGCTGCAAATATTTGATTGGTGACACTCCAAAAACTTTGGAATACGTATTGCTTAGATAGACAGGATTACATTGAATTATATCGGCAAGCAACTGAAGCGTGATAGGTCGGTAATAATATTTACGAATGTAGCGGTTAATATAAATCAGTCTTAAATCGATTTTTCCATTCAAACCTGAAGAACTGAAACTTATTTGATCTGAAAGGCTGGTGAGACGATTTAGATGCAACTGGAACTCTTTTTCTAGCTTTCGCAATTTGATTGGACAAGTTGGGTCTGCAATATAAGACCTAAACAATTCAGAAAAAGCATTTCGATTCAATCTATTTTTCGAAATTCTTTTGTAAAGATAACGACGAAAGTAGTCTGAATGGTGTCGAAAATAAATGCCTTGAAATACATTTGCATCGTGGTTTATATTCTTTATTATGATTTTCTTGGCTATAACTGCGGTTGAAAAATCTAGTACTGTTTTGGAATTCGAAAAATGTATCTCTAAACCTTTTGGCATTTCCAAATAAATGAATTGATTTCCACCCACTTGTAATGAAAGCGATTCTTCAGGAAATAAACTTATCATTCCTTTGACTGCTGTTATCTTAACCTTACAACGCAAGCCCCTCCACCTCCCCTCCTTAAATTACCAAAAGACGAGATTTAATTCAATCCCCACACGCTCAATGATCTGCGATACAAGAGGTTGCTCGGCACAGTTCGATATGCTGAGTTTATAAAAATGATAAACTTAATGATTACCATGCCACATGCGGGCATATAATTCTTCTTTCTGTGCTTTCAGTTCTCCATGCTTCCCTTTTTGCACAATGCAACCTTGATCCACTACGACAATTTCATCAGCATTCCGGATTGTAGACAAGTTATGGGCAATAACGATAACTGTCAGATGCTTGGATCGGGCATGGTGAATAACATTCTTCATGACCTCCTCCTCTGTCTGAACATCTAGCGCAGAGGTTAATTCATCCAGTATGAATATGGGACGATCGGCAATAAGCGCCTGTGCAATGGACAACCGCTGCTTTTGCCCACCGGATAATAATGAGCCGGCCTCCTTAAGATCGGTGTCATATTGATTTGGCAGCTTTATAATGAAATCATGCGCCAGAGCCAATTTAGCCGCTGCTTCAATTTCTTCTTGATTCGCCCCATGATTTACCATTTGAAATTGTTCTCGAACGCTCCCTCCAAACAGAACCGGTTCTTGCGGTACGTAGGAGACTAGCTGACGGGCATGTTCCATATTTTCATGAACTCGATTCCCACAAATCATTACCTCTCCTGATGAAGGCCGCAACAATCCGGCTGCAATTCGTGCAATCGTTGATTTTCCCGACCCGCTCGGCCCTACAATTGCCATAAAAGTACCTGGTGCAATATGTAATGTAAAATTTCTCAATAGCTTTGGAGAGTCCTGATAGATGTAATCGACTTGTTGCATGACAAGAGACCATTCGAAATTTGGTCGGCAATCATTTACGATGCAGGAAGGCTCTTTCTCAGCATTCAGTAATGCAAATATTCGAGCAAATCCACCAAGATCACCGTGCATCTTTGCCCACAACATGGCGGTTGTTTTTAAGGGTTGGTTCAAACGCCAAACAAGTGTCGAAAAAGCTACTAGTGAGCCAATGGTCATCGAGCCATGCAGAGCCATCCAACCTACCATAACCATGGTGCCGATGACGATAAAATCAATAAGCGTTGAGGACGACAACACCATGAGTTGTTGCCACCAAAATCTTGATCTGTACAATTCATTTAACTTTTTCCGCTCCTCTGTACATCGGTTCACAATCCAATCTTCGATGCAGTATACTTTGATCATCTCGACATTCTGCAATGCATCCTGTTGACGAGTGCGCACAACCGATTCTTGCTCTGCAATCTGCATGCCAATTTCGTTTACTTTTTTTCGCAATACATGGGTAGCCCCCAATAAAAGCGGTGAAATGACAAGCAACACCGCGCCAATCTGCCAATTGAGCCAAAGAATGTAGACAAGGGCCAACCCAAACATAACCATTTGGTTCATAAGTTGATCCGCAATAAGTGAGATGAAATTTGAGGCTCTTTGCGAGTCGACGATTATACGTTGAACAAAATCCGATGAATGAAGAGCTTGAATTTGTTCCGTAGGCATTCTTTGAGTCTGATACTTGAGTTCCCACGAAACATTAAGGTCAGTCCGAGTCAAAATAAGCTTCTTTAAATATTCTCCAATTAAAATTAAAAAAAGAAAGAGAATAACCACTGATGTAGATAAAAGTAATAGTATCCGGAGGTTATTAAATCGTTGATCCTCAAGCATATTAAAGTATAGATTATCTATAAGAGGGAACAGCATTAAAATAAAGCTTTGCCCCAAACCAAGGAACAAAGCCAGTGCATATATTTTTTTGCGCTCTGTGTGCGCCAAAGAAAATGTCCAAGCATCCTTAAACCCTTGCATGCCTGTATGTTTCCAAGCCTTGGCCATTAATTCAACCCCCTCTATCCTTTGGCTAGATCCGCAATTGCCGCCATCTCAGCATACCTACCTTTTATTTTTAGTAAGGCTTGCGCAGTGCCCGACTCGATAAGCACGCCATCTTCCACCACAAAAATTATATCGGCGTAACGAACAGCAGAAAATCGATGTGTTGCAATCAAGATTGTACATTTATCACGCACTCGATTTAACGCCTCCATAAACAATTGCTCGTTTCGAGCATCCAATGCTGACGAAGGCTCATCCAAAATTAAAAACCGAGGATTTCGCAAAAAGGCTCTGGCTAGTGCCAGTCGTTGACGCTCCCCCCCTGAGAGCCCTGCTCCCTTTTCTCCTAACATAGTATGATATTGCTTTGGCAAGCTCCGAATAAATTCATCTGCTCCCGCGAGTCGAGCTGCTTGAATGACCTCATCCAAGGTAGCATCAAGCATGCCAACTCGAATATTATCTATTACGTTTGCATGTAATAGAAGACAGTCTTGCGGAACATAGGCTACATCGTTCAACCATTGTTCTCCTGCATGTGCACTGGAATTCCCTCCGATTCGTATCTCGCCCTGGTCAGGCTTATACAAGCCTAGCATCAACTTAAGAATTGTACTTTTCCCCCCGCCGGATGAACCAATCAGCGCAGTGATTTGTCCTGGCTCGGCCGAAAAAGAAACGCGCTTTATTATCGGTCGCGCTTTATCATAACCAAACGTCACATTTTCAAACTGAATTTGGCTATTTTGAAACATTGTGTTTCCCTTATGCTCATGTTGTTCACTTCGATTTTGAGTAGGATCAACCATCGCAAAAATTCGCCCAGCTTGTACCAAGACTTCTTGAATATTTATCCATGCCTTGAGTAAATGCGATATCGGATAGATTAAGCGCTCGTAAGAAACCAGAAAAGCAGCGATTGCTCCAATCTCTACTGCGGTGCGTTGTACCATCCACGCGCCAATCGCCAGTATATAAAGATGTCCTAACCAAAACCCTAAAAAAACACTTAATCCTGAAATGATTTGCCACAAATGAAGTCTAATTTTATTTACACGACTTCTTTTCAGAGTCTCCAACCATTTTTTATTAAGAGTCTCCCACATGCCATACCCTCGAATAACTTCAAAACCCTGAAACTGCACCTGCAACTCCTTTTGTTGCATGGCTTCGCTTTCGCTTACTCGATGTTGAAAATTTCGAATTTTAGAGGCAAATAAATTGCTTGCCAACGGTGAAATGGAGCCAATGATTAATGCTCCCAAAAATATTTCCCAGGACAGATAAGATAAATAAACACTCAAGAAAATGATCGTTAAAACTTGTTGAAAAATTTCAGGGACTTTTTGATTCATTCCCTGCACTACGCTTTCCGTAGATTTGAATAAACGCTCCATCTTATCTCCGGAATGAAATGTCTCAGAATGTGTGAGCGGAGACTGTATTAACTGCTTCAAAACTTTATTTTGTAAATCCGTGAGAGAGATGATTTCTAAATGTTGAACAAGCCATTTCCTAAGAAAATCCATTAGTAAACTGCATAAAGTGGCCGAGGCAAACAGCGCAAACGAGATCCAAATGCTGTTGTAAGATTGATTAATTATTGCGTCAATTAACTTTCTGATACCTTCTGCCTGACCAACCGGCATAAGCGCCGCAACAAAAATGATAATGCCGAGTAGGATGTAATGTATCCAATACGGCCTTCCCCATTTTAATAACGTAACGATAGTCTTTTTGTTTTGAATATTTTCATTAATTATTGGAATCGTCATCTACTCCTAACCACAAAATCATCGTCTACGAAGAAAAAACAACTTCATCCACTAATCTTTCTTACATAGATTATCGAGAGCCACCGGACTTAAAAGAAAATGAAAACAGGACTCGGCCTGTTGTGTGGAAAGGCTATTTATAAATAACGAAATCCCAGCCATACCAGTTCCGAAATCAGTGGAGATTCTAAACAGTTGTTCACCTGGAAAGGCAATCCCCTCTTCCCGCTTAATTTGAAAGAGTAAAATACTATGCCCAATCTTTATTGCCTGGTCAAGATATTTTTGCTCTCCAGTGAAATAATGAGCCTCTAGAAGACTGTTGCCAAGACCCGCGGCTCCCCTGAAAAGGCCTGGAAAAACCGTAAAGGTCCGAAATGTATCAAGAATTAAAGATGAGGCCTTTTGAAAGTATTCTTTTTTCCCACTAATCGCCCAATACCGCCATAATACAGAGACGATTCCAGCCGACCCATCCAGCCAATAATGCGTAAAAACATTTTCTAGTTCCGAAATTTTACCTCGTGGTACACTTAAGTTTTGCTCTTCTGTTTCTTGTAAGTACGAAATATCAAATTGCAATGCCGCTTCTCCAGCTTTATAAAATTTCAAATCCTTCGTTAATTGATATAAGTAAAGAAGGAACAAGGCTACCCCACTGTTTCCACGTGCATACCCCAAAAATGTATCCCCGTTATGTTCCATGCAATAATTTTTTGCTAACGCATGTTCCGGGCCTATTGTTAACAACCAGTCTCCAATTATTCGGGCACGCTCAAGCCACTTTTCATCCAATGTTTCCATGTAAAAATACAAGCATGTGACACCATAACCGGAAGCTCCATAAAAAAGATTTGCTGATCTATATAACAGAGGATGTTCGGCTGCCTGATCCATAAGCCGCATTGCTCTTTCTTTAAATCCGAGATCCCAGAAAACCCATGATATACCTGAAATGCCCATGTACAAACCAGGAGGATAATTATCATTATTGATGTTTTGAGAAAAAACCCATGCGTAGGCTGAGGTCGGTATCTTTGCTCCAGTCTTGTGCATTGAATATAACACTCCCATTGCTCCAACAGCCACATTTAACGGATTTGTATTAAATACAGATGGATCAGTTGGAAACAACCAGTCTCTTCTATGTAATTGAAGATTAGATAATGTATAGCGGTTCATTGCAGTCACTGTTTCTCTGAATAATTGAGCACTCATAGCACCACTCCATTCATAATGAAAACTTAATTTTTACATTTACATTTAAATAGCATCATCAAGATGAATTTTAATCATTTCAATAAGGTTGTCCGGCGCAGGTCTTTTCTCTGGGCATGTACTTAAACTGAGTGTAATGAAATTTATAATTTCAGAAGGAACGCCCAATTCTTTACCATATGATTCTGAAAAAGTAGCCGCGGATCCAGGCTCCAAATCCAAGATACCGCTGATAGGAAATAACATGCTTAGCATAATCGAGCCTAAAGAATAATAATCATCTTCTTTACACTGAGAGCCCTCATATATTCTTTGCGGGCTTGTAAATCCCGGCGTAAAAATACGATTAGATTGAATTGACATTTCATTTGTAATTGCAGCCTCAAAATCAATTATTTTCACGTTATTTGTTCGCGTATTGGCCAATACATTTTTAATAGAAAAATCACCAAGCACAACACCAGCCGTATGGAAAATTCGCAAAGCTTGCCCCAACGAATTCCATATGGAAACCAACTTACTTACGTAATGGCGGTTTGAATTTTTATTTCTGTAAATTCTAAGTAGTGGATTTTCTTTGACGCAAAACGCTCCCAAATCCACTCCTTCAATTAATTCTTGGACTAAGAATGTATGCTCCCAGTCTTCAAACAAATCAATAACTTGAGGGACAATTCCAGTATTATTAAAAATATTTAATATTTCATATTCCTGTCTAAGCCTCTGTACCCCATCCACTCCATTTTCGTCGCCTCCGGTATAGGGTCTAGCCTCTTTAATAATCACAACATTTCCTGTATCTAAATCTAGAGCATTATAAACGCCGCCAACTACTGAGAAATTAACCGCATGGTTAATAAGATATCGCCCTTCTTTTAACGAAATTTCTGAGACATCGTCTGGATTTTCCTCCTTTCCAAAAGGGTCTTTCACCCAATAAGGAGTGTTATAATATGGTGTCCTAATGTCCGGTACCAATTGGCCATCCGGAGCTTTTAGATAGTACTTTGCATCACCAGTGATGTCCAGTTGACGGATTCCATCAATCCCCCCGTATCGATAATAAATGCACATTGAATCTTTATACCGGAGATCAGTTAGAATATACGGCCCGGCAAACCCCCTTAATTGCTCATAAAACTGTTCGATTACTTCTTTAAATTTTTGTTCACAATTCGGGTAAACGGTTACAAACTTCCCGCTTGCCTCTCTCGACCACCCCTTGCTTGAACACATTAACAATAGATGCTTATCGACTTGAAATTTAAAACTAATGCTCTGCTGCACACATATTTTTGTAACAATTCCCAACAATCTTTCTCCGTTTAAAGGTGTAGCGGATAGATGAATTTTCCAACCCTGATTTGTTGTTTTATGATCAGGCGAATTAACCATATACCAGTTAGATTTTCTTTCATGCTTCCAATCGGCGGGTAAATCATAAGTCGCAATATCAATCAATTCAGGGTTAGGTATATAAGATTGAAACCCATCAAACCAATTCATATCTGTATAACGATAAAATTGCTGATATCCTTTATCATGCACGACAATCCCTCCAGTCGAGGATAGTAAAGATCATTAATTTAATTAATTCTCTGCCTCGTTACATTGCTTAAATGACAGCGCTCAAGTACCAAATAGCTGTTTTATTTTTTCGATTGCCCATTCCTGCTGCATTGGTGAGAAACTAAAATCATCTTCTCCGGGACAAGTAATCAAATTCTCTTTTCTTCGATTTAGGTATTTCCATTTTGACCCACAAAGGAAATGTAAGTGCTCGATGTCATCCATATACGCATGTAATTTTTGAGAAACTAATGTACGCAAAGACTGCAGTTGTAACACTGAAAACCTTTCGCCTCGCAACACATTCCACCAATCGGAACCAAGTGCCTCAAAAAACAGCCTGGCCTCAGCCGGCATATTTGAACATGGTAAATCAGAAATTTCAATTGGTTCTCCGTTAACGTTACTTGTTAAAACTTTTTCAATAAATTGATGTGGCATTGTTAACGCCGGGTTCCAAACTACCCATTGATTAATTTTACAAGACAAGTAAGAAACCAGCCAGGTTCCAATTCCCCGTGAAATTATATTTATTGGATAATCCTGATATTTTGTTTCAATATGTTTGACTATGGTAAGCACATCTTCAATTAGGACTGGAACAGTAGCGTCTGAGAAATCCCCATCTGAATCACCATGCCCAGTATAATCAAATTGAACGACAATGTAGTTTTGACTCAATCTCCGTGATAGCTTAGAATAAAAATAAGCTCTTTCATTTTTCGAAAAACCTAAACCGGAGAGTGTGAGGACCACCCCTTGAGGTTCAAGCGTTGCACAGTTTGTCGTCATAAAAATCCGCAGTCCATAATGATTATTTATCCAATATTGTTGAATCATCGAGCAAACCCCTTATCCAAAAGTAAGAATGATTTCTAACCTCTGCTTCCCAATCAGAATGATTAAACGTATGATCAGAATTCAAGATATGATGTATCGTTGCATTCCCTCTTAAATCTCTCAATAGCCGCCTGGCAGTCGGAACAACAAGATCATCTCCTTCTGGACAAATTATACAAGTGGGGACTTTCCGCTTAATGAAAGTCCTGATACTTCGAGTATCATTTAAATTACTATATTTAATGTTTTTCCAAAGTCCATAAACAGGAAATGCAATTTCTTTATTATTAACGACCGGCCGAGATCGAATTTCTTTATCCCAATTATACGAGAATAGTTCAGAATCATTTGATTTTGTGTTTTCCCCTTTTAAATGCATATTAGTTTTTATGATAGGTATGTCTTGCTGTAGAACGGGACTCCACAACAATAAGCCTAGTATGTTCAGCCTACCCGCGTATTCAGTAAGTGAAGCCATTGCAATTGATGCACCGTCACTAAATCCAAGAAAAATAATATTGCTGATTTGAGGAATTCTTCGTTCTATAAACCGAATAACTGCGAGTGTATCTTTCAGTTTGGTTTTCAAGGTCACATTAACAAAATCGCCATCGCTTATACCCAGTCCCAAATAATCAAAGCGCAATACTGCAATGCTTGTAACTTTTAACTGCCTGGATAATTTCACCGCCATTCTATGGCGGTCGCTTCTTTCTCCATTAAAACCATAACAATATACAAGTATTGTGTCTTTTATATCATTAAACGAATCCATATTGTCAATTATGGCTTGAATATTCCCCTGGCTGGTAGTGATACTGAGCAACATTGGTTAGCACCTCTAATCCACACATCATTAAATCGTTAAATTTTATGAATGTAAATACACTGAATTAGCTCGTCTACGTATTGAACTTCGCCTCTCATGACCTGCTCCATTATATCGATTCCATAAATTTGCTCAATCTCTACAACAAGTTGAATTGAACTAATGGAATCAAGGCCCGCATCATCAAATAAATGACTCTGCGAGGAAATTTCAATTGAACGATCTGATATTTTTCTAACTAAAGCTATAACTCTGTTTTTAATTCTATCTCTCACCACTTCACCGCCTTTCCCCTTATTTTTTTCTGCAACTTTCTTATAGTTTATAAAGCAGTCAGATTAAAACAAGACAATGGTCTTCAATTCACACCTACTGGACAGTGAGAAGTTCTTGTCGAAAAATCGTCACATAGAAAAATAACCCAATCAGCCGGTGGTCTGGTATCCTTAAGTTCTCACACAAAAAGGAAGGACCGCTGAATGGGTTACAGCATGTAGTTTACCCCATTTCCAAGCGATTGACCATAACCAATGATTAAATACATAAATGAACTTTTACTTCCCTTCCGTTCTTGCTTTACCAGACAAGCCCCTTATGAGTGGTTTGTCGTACTCATTATCGGTTTTATGCTACGCTCGAATCACCTGGGCGTGACTTCGGTGATTCGCGATCTTGCTCTGAATGATCGCTGCTACGAGTCACTGATTCACTTTTTTCGCAGCGACGCCTGGTCCCTGGCGTCGCTGCGAACCACATGGATGCAGGTAGTTCGCAAGGCGGCACCTCTCTTACGGGTAGACGGTCGCTTCGTACTCATTGGCGATGGAATGAAGCAAGCCAAGGAAGGCCGCCGCATGCCAGGAGTCAAGAAGCTCCATCAGGAATCAGAAAACTCGTCCAAGGGCGAATACATCTTCGGTCATTTGTTTGGCGCCATTGGAATTCTGGCGGGCACACCGCAGAAATGGTTTTGCCTGCCGTTGTTCATCAATCTGCAAGACGGGGTCAAAACCATTTGGGGGTGGTGTAAGACCCCAGATACGCCGGAGCCTCCCTCCCACGTGGTGCAAATGATCGAGCAAGGATTCACGACAGCACAAGTGTTTGGCGATGCGTTGCTTTTGCTGGACCGTTACTTTTTGTCGGCGCCCGCGCTGGAGCGACTTCAGGCCCTTCATCACGTCTCCGATGTCCGTATGCATGTCGTGACAAAGGCCAAAGCAAATGTCGTGGCCTACGAACGTCCGACCAAGAAGTTCGGGCGTGGTCGGCCGCCGAAGAAAGGCAAGTCGATCAAGCTGAAAGACCTATTTGCAGCACGTGCTGACGACTTCGAAACCGCGACGGTCACGCTCTATGGAAAAGAAGAGACGATCCATTTTCTGTGTTTAGATCTACTCTGGGGACAGGGGCTCTATCAGGAACTGCGCTTTGTCCTCATAAAGCGCGGCGATCAATGCTCCATTCTCGTCAGCACCGATCTGACGCTGGGAGCGACCGACATCGTTCAGTTGTATAGCTACCGTTTCAAGATCGAGTGCACCTTCCGAGAGATGAAACAAGTGATCGGTGCGCTATCGCTTCTGGAGCAAGTCCATGCCTAAGTTGAACCGGTACTTGCGAAAGGAGGCCGCGCATCCGCTGGAAGCGGTGAAAGACGAACAAGCCAGGCACCGGATTCGCTTGACCCTCCAGGCCATCGAAGGGTTCGTGATGTGCCAATGCATCGCGATGGGAATGCTCCAACTCATCGCTTTACGCTACTCCGGACGGGCTCCCCTTCTGTCCTTTCGCTATTTGCGTACGCCGTCCCGATCCGTTGTATCCGAGGCCACCGTTGCCGCCTATTTGCATGCGTCTATTTTTCGCCTGTTTGCGCAAAACCGGCATATATCCCTAACGCAAATTATTCGTTCCAAGCAAGAAATATCCGATTCTGACGCGGATTCTCTGGTTTCTTAAGCGTTAGAACTTATGACTGTCCAGACACCTATATACGAGGCATCATAATTGGTTCGGATTCTTTTCCCATAACCCATAAATTTTTATTTTTATTATTATTATTATTAGATAACGTTGATAATTCAACTTCTTGTAGACTTGCTATCCCAAACATGAATTTTTCAAACATAACGACGGTTTGGTCTCGATGCTTGTTTTTAAAATAACGAAAACTGCTACTCAAATGTGAACGATAAAAATGACGAGATCTAGAATGCGCGATATGATAATTTGTGGTATCAATTTGTTTAAATTTCGCTCCTGCTAAAAAAAAACGATAGCCTAATTCAAAATGTTCGACCCCCCAGTCAATAAAATTTTCATCAAATCCACCTACTTGAAAAAAATTTTCACGGGGGACAGATACATTCCCAGACAAAAATGAAATCCATGGTACATTTGAAATACATGACCCATTAATGTCAAATAAATTATTTTTTATTATTTTGGAATAATAAGGAATTCTTGACTTGCTCTCTAATCCCTCAAAATTATTTTTAATTGCATTCTTCTCCTTTTCTGGTTGGCTAAAATAAAATTCTTTAATGCCTCCAATTAATATGTCTTTACCATCACGATGCAATTTCAGGTTCGAATTCGCCGGAAAACGATCTGAGTCATTAAATAAAATCCTTTTCCCTTTTGACAAGCTGACCCCCATGTTACGTGCAGCGGCTCGGCCCATATGTGCAATTCTATTATATAATATTGGAAATTCAGTCTGATAGTTTTTCACAACACTCTGTATATCTTCTACTGACCCATCATCAATAACAATAATTTCAGTGTGTTCCGGCAAAGTATTTGTTAACCAGAATAATGTGAGATCTAACGCAAACGACTGATTACATGTTGGAATTACAATACTCATCAACATCCCTAAAATCACCACTTTGGAATAAAATAAATATTAAAAATATACATAAAATACCTAGGGAAAGACAAGTTTACTATTAAATATCCAGTTTAAAATAATTCATTATTTATAATTACGATCCACAACTAAAAGTTACACAAGAAGTAGCACTAAACATCATTTGAAGATCATAAGTTGAATTAGTTTGCAATTTTTGAAGTTTAAGTATTTGATTCAATTTCCCTCCCCCCCCCTTCTTACTTATCTCTCCCTCAAATATGAATATACCATATTTATTTATTTTTTTCATTAAATTTAATTAATGTATATTTTTATACTATTTTATTTTTTTATGAGAACAAGATGGAAATATATAAAAATAAATTGCGAATAAGGTTTTTCGATAATTTAAATTAAGTAATATCTCGGAACATAAACGGAACAAAATAAGAAACGTACTTGTATATATTTTTTATTCTCATATATCTAGTATTTTTTTTCAACGAATTCTGTAATATTAGATATTTAACCAATGTCAACAGGTTAAGCACAGACAAGCCGATGCGCCCCTACAAATAGCCTTGAAAAGCTTGTGAATTTGCAAAATAAATCGGCAGTGGTTTTGCAGATTCGGCCAGCAGAAATCGGGGCCATTTTGAAGCATAATATTCCGGCAAAGATACGACGAATTTGCACATTGCGCCGGCGATGAAAACGCCGGTAGCTTCCACAAATAAAACAGCCAGAGGGATCTCTGACTGTTTCAGGAGCTTGTCGAATTGAAACGCACACGCTGTACTGCTTTTAAGTTACCCAGATCCAATAACTGACGTCCGGTGTTTGTCAAGATAGTTGTCGCGATTTCTCAAAAAGTAGTTTGCTGTCCGGATAGCGAATTTTGTGCAGCTTGAAGACCCGTCACTTTTTCAGGATTGAGCCAGACTTCATCTTTCAAGCTCCAGTCACGCATTTCGCCAGACCAGCGACTCGGGTTCTTGACTTTTGCGGATTCGTAAACGCCTCTTCGTTTCTCAAACACTTCGCCTGCCAGCCCTTTATGCCGCTGGCTCGGTGTGTTGTACCAGCTAGCAAATTGGTTGACCCAAACCCGTGCCTGGGTTAGACCTTTGAATCCTTTCGCCGGATAATCGGGGCGGTACTTGCACGTGCGGAAAATGGATTCTGCGTAAGGGTTGTCGTTGCTCACGCGCGGTCGGCTTCGGGACGTGCCCAAGCTGTACAGCGTCTCGAGTACCGTGGCTCCCTTCATGGGGCTTCCGTTATCCGAATGAAGCACGAGCGGCTGCTGACGGATCACGCATTGCTCCCTGATGACGGTGCGACGTATCAACTGACTCGCGTGCTCGGCCGACTCCTCCTCTCAAATCTCCCAGCCTACGATTTTACGGCTGTACAAATCCAGTATGAGGTACAGGTAGAAGAATAGTCCCTTTACAGGCCCCGGCAACCAGGTAATATCCCACATCCAGACTTCATTCGGTCCGCTTGCGGCATGACTGGTAAGCGGCCGGGCTGTACGCTTCTTACTGCGTCCGCGATGGTGCTGTTGGTCGTGCTTATGCATGACACGATAGAAGTTGGATTCAGAGGCAATATAGAGGCCCTCATCGGCCAGGGCAGGCACGATCTGACTGGGCGGCAGGCTCCTGTTGTGCGGCTGCTGTAGCACCTCCAGCACCTGCTGCTCTTCCACCTCGCTCAGCTTGTTGGCAGGGGCTGGCCGCGTGGCGTTAGGACGTCCGTCCTCGGCGCCGCCTTGCTTCCGCCAGCGTTGCAGGGTTCGCTGTGTCAGCTTTAAGCTCTTTACAAGCCATGCTTTCTCTTGCACCGGCCTCTACGGCTTCTCCGATCAGTGTAATGGCTTGCTCGCGATCTGGGGCACTGATCATTCGTCCTCTTGGTCCCCCCAAATCGCTTGGGCCTTTATTCGCAGGACCAACAAGGCGGCCGTTTCGGCGAGCGCGGCTTCTTTCCGTTTAAGCTCCACACTTGCGGATCAAATAGCCATCGCTCAGAAGTACATCCAGTTGGGCCATCCGATCCGTCTGGTGCTGCGCATCCTGGACGTAGAGCGCTCAACCTATTTTATGCACATGTGAATCGACCTGAACGAGCTTCAAGGCGGTTCTGTCCAACTGTTCCAAATCTGTACACTTCAGTTCCTTGGCCCAACGCAACACCATCTTCGGATCCAATTCATGCTGCCGCGCTACGGCCGTCATGTTCCCGATCTCTCTGCCCTTGGTTACCACCATCTTTTTGAAATTCAGATCATACCGTTTTCTCTCCATTTGCGTTCCCCTCCGACTGATTTCAGTGTATCGGAATAAGGGGTGTACTGTCCAAGTTCATTTGGGGGCTAAAGAGCATGCTTATCCATTTTTTTATTCCTGTACTACGTTGTTTCGTCTAAGACCCTAACGCGGCATCCGCTACACGGTGCCGCGCCTTGATTGCCATCAGATGGTTGTGGTCGAGATGGCCTGATCCAGCGATTCACCTCCAAAAAAAAGCCGCGTGCTCCCAGTTGGCACGCGGCTTTTCGTTTCCATTCCTCTCGTCCGCTCACACTTCTTCGATTGCTTCCAGCGCCAGCAAGCGTTTCAGATGCTCATCGATGAATTGATTATCCGTCTCGTGAATGCCGCGTCCGGCAAAATGGCCCCACTTCGACGGAATCGGGTGATATTCCGCATTCGGCAGATGCTCTGACTCATATAAGTTATCCTCCGCCGAGCAGAAAAGATCGGTACTCCCCGGCATGATGCAGGCTCGCGCCCGGATGCTTTTGAGCGCCAGCTCGAAATCGCCGTTGTACGTCGTATTGGCGCTGATGTCCGCATGCTGGCCTGTCCACAGCATGGCCAGCATATTATGCGGATCCATCTGCATAAAGCTGTTCTCCCAGAAGCCCGCCACAAACTCCGCCAAGCCGTTAAATCCAAGCTCTTGGTAAAGCTCCTCTCTATAGAATGCCTGCGACACGCCCCATCCTGCGTAGACGCGTGCCACGGCACGCATATCTGCAGACGTCAGCTCGTTTTGCCTGCTTGCGTCCATGCCAACTGCCGACAACAATGCGGCTTTCAAACTATCCAGAACAACAAAGGTGTGGGGCCACGGCTTGGCCATCCCCGCAAATGGCGCAATGCGCTCCACCATAGCGGGATAGCTGGCTCCCCACTCATAGGCTTGGATGCCGCCCAGGGACCATCCGAGTACAAGCGCAACTTTGGAGATGCCAAACTGTTCGGTCACCAGCCGATGCTGGAATCTGACGTTGTCGTGGACGGTAACCTGCGGAAAATTTGCCCGGTCGAACGGGGCAGGCGTGTTGCTCGGAGAAGACGACAAGCCGTTTCCCATCAGATTGGGGGCAATAATAAAATAACGCTGTGGATCGAGCGCCTTCCCGTCGCCGATCAGCCATTCATTCTGGACGTGCCAATCGCCTAAAGCGGTGGGATAGACAATTACGTTGTCTTTTTTGCATTCAAAGTGCCGTAAGTCTTGTACGCCAGAAATGCGCCCGGCAGCGTAACTCCCGATTGCAAGGCGACGTCGCCCAGTTCAAAAACGTCAACATCCATCTTCTCGCTCATTGTCATCGTGCTCCCTTCGAAAGCAGCACTTGCATGTGAATTGTACTGCTTGTTGCCAGTATAAAACTGTGTTACGATCAACAAAAGTGAATATAATTCAATATAGCATTCAATAATTTTGACTATTCGAAGGAGGCGTATTGCATGGAATTGCGCCAGCTTCATACCTTCCGCATCGTGGCCAGCACATTAAATTTCACTCGGGCAGCCGAAGCGCTGAACTATGTGCCCTCCAACGTTACGATGCAAATAAAAGCATTGGAGGACGAGCTTGGCGCTCGTCTTTTTGACCGTCTGGGCAAACAGCTCGTACTCACTGCCGCGGGGAAACGCTTTTTAACACATATCCAATCCGCGCTAGACAAACTGGACGAAGCGCGCAGCATCGTGCATGACAATGATAAGCTGAGCGGAACCGTCACCATCAGCGCCAACGAGGTGCTTTGCGCATACCGGCTTCCGGCCCTCTTTCAGCGCTTTCGCACGCGTCATCCGGGAGTGCGTCTCATCTTCCGTTCCGTTCCCAATCAGCAGCTCAAGCAAGCGCTGTTTGACGGAACCGCGGACGTCGTCTTTCTGCTGGACGAACCGGTTCGCTCGACCGGCCTTTCTGTGGAACCGCTGCTGGAAGAAACGTTTCGTTTTTTCGCTGCGCCGGATCATCCCCTTGCAGGACGATCCATGCTGCAACTGGATGATTTCCACGGGGAAGTGTTTTTGACAAATGAGAAGGGCTGCACGTATCGCACGATGTTTGATCGTGCCTTTGAAATGGAAGGGATCGACAGCATCACGCATTTGGAGTTTCAAAATGCCGAAGCAATTAAACAATGTGCCATTGCGGGAATTGGAATTGCCTTTTTGCCTGAAATCACGACGAATGCCGAAGTGGAGCGAGGCGAGCTTGTTGCGCTTCCGTGGCGAATTCCGGATTTGCGTGTGTATACGCAAATGCTGTGGCATAAAGACAAGTGGCTGTCGCCCATCCTGTCAGCCTTCATCGAATCGGCCAGAGAGGTCGTCGCGATCGAGGAAGAGGCGCAGTAGTGCAAGTGATGAGCAGCGCTGCCGAGCGGCCGTTTATCGAAGGGCGAGAGCGTCTGCTCAAGCTGTCGCCCAAGTCCATCGAGGCTGCCGCCCGGGCGAATGGCGCGCACGCTCTCGTCACATGCTGGAGCATCCGCCGTCCGCTACAGCTCAGAAGATAATGAAAACTCGGCAAGCTTGAATTTCTGCTCTGCCTTACTTACCATTACTTCCACCGCTCTAAGATATCGCAATAACAATCCCCTCCTCAACAATATTGTCTTTTAAGGGAAGCCATTCGGAATCTTTCTCTGACTGCCACTCAGAAGCGTTCTCAAAAATGCACGTCAACTGAATATCACCCTGCTAATTTATTTCATAAACAATATCGGAAAGCAATTCGCTATTATGCCAATTGTTCTCGTCCTCTACGAGAACCATTACTTTAAGATCAGACCATTCGTCACGACCTCCTCTTGCCTTAGAAATGGAGCGAGGTCATGGTCCGCCGGGAAGCGCAGGCGAAACGCGAGGTCGTCGTCATTGACGAAGCGCACGAGATGAGCGAAGCGATGCTGCTGGAACTGCGCTTTGTGATGAGTCACCAGATGAATGCTCGTTCGCTGTTTCCGGCGCTGCTCGCCGGACAGCCGGAGCTACGCAAGCGGCTGCGCCTCAAGAAATATGAGGCGACGTCTGAATTGCGTACCTCGATGAGAACGAACTCGGTAACCAACGGCAATCGTTAACTCAAGATTATAGAACGAGATCTCTCGCTCCACTTGCCGCTGTCCCTCAGTTTGAACTTTTCGGTTTTTCCGAATAGTTGCTTCTTCTTGTAATTCATCTTCTTCATAGATGTTTTTGACATGCTCGTTAATAGTGCTGACACCTTTTTGATACAAGTCCGCAATTGCTTTTTGAGTCATCCAAACGGTTCCGTTTTCCAGCTTTACGTCAATCTTTGGTCCTTCCCGTCCTCGGTCTGTGAAAAAAATGCACCTCGCAAGGTCTGATGCTTCCCCTCACTATGTGCCTAACTGTTTATTCAATCCATTGAATTTACCGTCGCGGACGGATTAAACACGCATCAGTCGGAAAGCCTGGTTCGACTGGTCGCCGACTACTGTCGGTTGGACAAATTCCTGGGTCAAAAAGGAAAGTCGGGCGTGCTGGCGACTCAACCGAGTCGAGCGGCCTTCTTGGCCGATCCCGCCCACCGCATTCGGATTGGTTATACACCGAGGCACTGCTCGTGGCTCAACCAAATTGAGATCTGGTTTAGCATTTGCGCGACCGTTATGTGGATTATCTTCTGTATGCTTCTTGGGTGGGAATCATAAGATCACATCCAGCCCGCCGCGGCAGCGTCAACCTTGCTCCCGTTAAAAAAAATACCCACGTTCAACCCAATAATGCCAATCTTCCACGGCCAATTGCGTTGACTCATCTGCCTGGAGCGATTGCAATTGGGCTAGCGGCACTGCAAATTTGCGACCTTGCCATTCGATTTGCACCCACATGCTGTCCTTATATTCACTCTCAGGAGACATGTCTAACACAACCACCTCTTCTCCCTCCTGCAACGGCGATTTCGCTTCCACATGCTTGCAACGGGCGGAGAAGGGAAACTGCAGCTGTTCACCCAAATAATTGTACCAGCCCATTGCTTGCTCCTCGCCGTCATAGGCATCTACGATAATCTCCATCATAATTTTCTCTTCCCGCGCCTCATCTTTTGCCCTGACGATGCTCATCTTTCATCCTCCCTTTTTGATTTCTTTATTCGTTGTCCTCAACCGCATATATTCGGCCTTTTTCAGGCATTCCCATGTCTTGTCGAACAAGGGCGGGCATTATCCATATCAGTCTGATTAGACATCATCATCGGCATCTCCTTCAAAGCCGCCCTCCATATGGCTGGACCAAGCATGCGTAATAGATGAAATTTGCCGACAGTAGCGTGCAAGCTGCGGAAGCTCGTCCAGGTTTGACAGCACGACCACCAGATCAATATCACCGGGATCGGGATCGCCTGCACCCATTGACCCGCACAGGACCACTTCCTGAACCGAAGCCAGATTTTTCGCCTTTTCCAAGGCGAAACGGGCAAGCCGCCTTCTGGCGGTTTGCGATTTGGAAATCATGAGTGTTTCGTTCCGAGAAAGTTAGACAAGTATACGCGAGAGCATATGCTTTCTATACTTTCGCGAAAAGCGTTACCACCTTCGTAAAACGAATGTTGTTCAAATCGCAGGATTTATTTCAACAAACCTGATCGATTTCATAATCATCAGAATGGTCAGCCTCGCCCGTCAAACAAGTAAAACAGGAATTCCATCCTGCAATAGCGGTGCCCACCGCCCAAATCGGTTGCCCGCATTGACCGCAGCAAGCTCCGTTTTCTTTAGCGGAAACGGCTGCTTCAAGGCTTTCGATAAGATTCTTTTTGCTCTCTTTTGGATTGTGCTTCATATGCAACGTTGCGAACTTTTCAATCGATACAGGAACCATATTTAACACCCCACTTTCTGTTGGATCCAAATGGCACCGGCGCGCACACACAATCCGTGCTTACGCGCGGCTAACCACTTTTTTTAATCATATACCTCATACCTCGTCGTTGGAAGGTTTCGAACACTGTATTTACAAAAAGTTCTGCAATTAGACGCAATGGCAGGCAAAAACGAAAGACTTCGGCCCATCTCACGATGACCCGAAGTCTTTCTTTCAAAAGCAATTCTCAAAATCGCTTCCCAGAATGAATCAGATAACGGTCCATAGCGGCTTGCCCGACAATGCCTACGCCTCTTCCATCTCCGACATGTATACCGGACGATTGTCTGTCATCGAGGCGTAGGCGCCGAACACCATCTTCATCGTGCCGAGATTGTCGCGTACGCTGTTGGCCGGCTCGCGGTCCTGCTCGATCGCCAGCATCAGCTCGCCCATCGTGCCCATGAATGCATGCGGGAACCACTTGCCCTCCAACTGCGGCGTGAACCACTGGCTCGCGTCGATGCGCTTGGAATAGTAGCTGAGCGTATCCTCACGCCCGACCGGGTAGTTGTACAGTGAGCCGTTCGTGCCCTTGATGATGCCCTCTGTGCCCTCGAAACGGAACGTGGCGTACCAGTCGTCCTCGCTGCCGATGTGATTGTGATTGTCATGGATCAGCCCGCGCGCCTCGCCAGGGAAGCGAATATGCAGCAGCGTCCGCGTCTCGCCCTTGCACTGCTGCCCGGGGAAGCGTGCGCCGTCGGCATAGATGTATTCCGGCTCGCCATACAAGTAGCGGATCGTATCCATATAATGAATGCTATGATACATGAATTCGAGCGTCTCGATCTCGCGCAGCCACTTCCAGTTGGCGAATTCCTGCTTGACGTTGACCGCGATGTTCGCCTGCAGCAGCTCGCCGAGCCAGCCGCGCCGGATAATCGTGTGGCTGGCGCGAATGCCGGGCGACCAGCGCATCTGCTGATTGACCGCCGCCTTCACACCTGCCGCCTCACAGGTGCGCACGATGCGCAGCGCTTCCTCGTAGCTCTCGGCCAGCGGCTTTTGGCACAGCATATGCTTGCCCGCCGCCGCCACCTGCTCCACGATCGTGGGCTGCACCTTCGCCGGCACCGCCAGGTCGACGACCTGGACGTCCTCATCGGCGAGCAGTTCCTCCATCGTCCCGTACACGCGCCCGATCTCGAACTTGTCCGCCAGCTCGCGCGCCCGATCCGCATTCAGATCGTACAATCCGACCACGCGAAGGCCGGCCATCCGGTACGCCGGCAGATGGCAAGACTCGACGATCTCGCCCGCGCCGACGATCGCGATCCCCCGGCTCTTGTCCTCCGGCAGCGCCGGCTTGTAATCCAGGTCCAGCCATTTCGTATCCATCCTACGTCCCTCGATTCTCCTTCGTCTCTTCCGTCTGCCTTCTCCTTCGTCACTACCGCACGAATAGAATCGCCAGCGCCCCGCGCCACCATTCACCCATTCATAATCCCATTCGCAAGCCCGTCCTGATAACGAGCGCGACGAAGCGCCACCCGCTCAGGGAATGCGACAACATGTGCCGCGAACTGTACAGCTCTTCGACAAGGCGGTCCGCTGTCGCGGGTGAAAGGGCCGTCCAAAAGGTCGCCAATTGCGCAGATGCAGGAAACCCTGATAGGAGCCTGTTGTCGCAAATGCAAGGACTCCTGATAGATGCCTGCTATCGCTGATACAGGCCCCCCCGGGAGGCGGCCCGCTTGGCGAACTGTAAAAGTGCAGTTATTTTCGCCGAAATCGGCTCATAAAGGCCTCTCAACTGCAAAAGTGCAGTTATTTCAAGGCAAAAGCCGTTTACTCACGTCAATTCACCATATTAAACTGCACTTTTACAGTTGAGAAAGCCATTCGATCGGGATTCTCCTGAGTGAACTGCACTATTGCAGTTCACTCAGGCCCACCCGGCCACACCGCTTCCACTTCTGAACACGCCGGCTTCCACTTTTGAACACACCGCCTAGCCTTCAAGCCACATCCAGGCCGCGTCTGACTGGCGCCCCGCTTTCAGCCAGACTCCAACCAGCTAGCGCCTGCATTCGTCTGCGTCGTCTGCGCGCGTCTAAGCCACGTCTGCGCACGTCTAAGCACCTCTTCGCAGGTTCGCGTATGTCCGCGCACATCTGCGCACGTCTTCGCACGGCTGGGTATGTGGACATATCTGCACGCGTCTAGCCACCTCTTCGCACCTCTTCGCACGTCCGGATGTATCAGCGTATGCCTGCGCATGTCCCACGTCTGCGTTCTTTTGCGTTCGTTTGCGTTCGTTTGCGTACGTCCGCGTATGCCTTCTTACCTTACGCCTCCGCCACCATACGGTTCGTCAGGCTGCCCAGCTTCTCGATCTCGATCGTGACGATATCGCCGTCCTTGAGGTATACTTGTTCCGCCTCGGGATAGCCGAGCACGACGCCCTCCGGCGTGCCGGTGAGGATGATGTCGCCGGGCGAGAGCGTCAGATGCTGCGAGATGTAGCTGACGATCTCGTCGCATTTGAAGATCATGTCCGACGTGTTGGAATTCTGGCGCACCTCGCCGTTGACGAGACACTTGATGCCGAGCGCGTTCGGGTCGCCGATCTCGTCCGCCGTCGCCAGATACGGGCCGAGCGGGGAAAAGTCGTCGCAGATCTTGCCGAGCATCCACTGCGGCGTGCGCAGCTGCAGATCGCGTGCGGACAGATCGTTGACGGCGCAATAGCCGAATACATGCGCGAGCGCCTCGTCCTTCGCCACATACTTCGTCTCCTTGCCGATGACGATGACGAGCTCGGCTTCGTAGTCGACCTTGGTCGACGCCTTGGGCAGCGCCACGTCGTGGCCGTGGCCGGTCAGCGTGTTGTCGAACTTGTTGAACAGGATCGGATACTCCGGAATCGGCGCATTCGTCTCCTCGGCGTGCTTGCGATAATTGAGTCCGACGCAGATGATCTTGCCGGGGCGCGTCACGCACGGACCGAGCGTCAGGCTCGCTTCGTCCAGCAGCAGCTCGGCGCCGCCTGCCTGGACGGCCTGCTCGGCCAGCGCCTGCAGTTGTGCAACTGCCGCATTGCCTCCCGCGATGACGGCGTGCACGTCCTGCGGTACGTCTGTCAGACCCAGCTTGGCCGCAGCCGCGCTTACCGCGACGATGCCCTGCTCCGTTTTGATGCCCAATCGCTCTTGTCCATTGTCGTAATAGGTCAGCAATTTCATGAATTATCGTCCCTTCCTTTTACACAGATGTAGGATTGCGTCATTCCAGAATTGCATATCGTGGATTGCCAGACATTCAATTTGCGGATCGCCAGACATTCGATTAGTGAATCGTCAGACATTCAATTGGCGGATTCAGACATTCGATTCGGTCGGAACCGTGTGTGGTCAAGGCTGGCAAGCAGCTCCGCCCGCGCTCCGGCACCGCCCGTTCGTCGTCCGCGCCACCGGACAAGGTCAGCCGACGTTAGTTAACTAACGCATTCCCGATTATCGATCGGCACCTTGCGGCTAGTCCGGCCAGCCGTTACGCATTCTTGCCGAATACCACGCCGCCGTCGATGTATAGCGGTGAGCCCATCATGAACTTCGATTCGTCGGACGCCAGGAACAGCGCCGCCTGCGCGACATCCTCCGGCCGACCGAGCTCGCCGCTCAGCTGACGCGTCTTGATCGCCGCGATCGCCGCCTCGGGATCGTCATACGATTCCTTGAGGTACTTCTCCACGAACGGCGTCAGAATCGTGCCCGGCAAGAGCGCGTTGACGCGAATGTTGTACGGCGCATAGTCGACCTGCATCGACTTGGTCAGCGCCAGCACCGCGCCCTTGGTGGCCGAATACGAGGCCCGGCGGGCCAGGCCGATCTCGGCGATGCACGAGGACATGTTGATGATATTGCCCGCCTTGCGCTCCATCATATGCGGCAGCACGTACTTGCTGGCCATGTAGACGCCGCGAATGTTGATGCTCATCACCTTGTCCCAGGCGTCCGGCTCGATCTCGTGCAGCATGCCGACGCCGCTGATGCCGGCGTTGTTGAACAGCACGTCGATCTGCCCGTATTGCCCCAGCGCCTCGTTGACCATCGCCTCCACGCTCGCCGGATCGGTCACGTCGGCGCGGATGAAGAAGGCCTCGCCGCCCTTTTCCTTAATCTCGCCGACCGTCTCATTGCCCTTCGCCTCGTCGAGATCGTTGACGATCACCGACGCGCCCTCCGCCGCGAACAGCAGCGCGGTGCTTTTGCCGATGCCCGAGCCCGAGCCCGTGATCAGCACGACTTTGCCTTGCAATCTCATCTGTGCACGCTCCCTTTTCCTTAACTAATACGTCTAGCCTGTCTACCTTCGACCTGCTTACCACATACGAAATCCTGCTTGCCGCAACCGAAGTCGTGCTCGCCGCTTCTGCCCGTCGCCGAAGCTCCGGCTTGCTCGCTGTCCGGCCTGGGACCCGGCCCGACCATCCGCCAAGCGCGCGCTCCCTGCTACGGCGCCTCGCTGCCGCGCCCGCCGCTCTGCGGCTGCGCGCCCTGCGAGAGCTGCTGCGCCAGCAGCCGAATCTCGCGCTCCGCCAGCTCGGCCTTGCGCTCCCAGTGATGCTGCGGCATCGAGCAACTGACCGCGGCCAGCGTCTCGCCGTGCACGCCGAATACCGGCGCCGCCACGCAGCTGAAGCCGACCACCGCCTCCTGCAGATCGAAGGCGGCCCCTTCCTCGCGAATGCGTATGAGCTGACGCAGCAGCTCCGCCCGCGAGGCAATCGTGTACGGCGTGCCGCACGGCGCCAGCTCCTCCTGCGGATACAGCGCCTCCAGCTCCGCGTCCGCGCATGCGGCGAGCAGCGCCTTGCCGAGCGCGGTGCTGTGCGCCGGCAGCTTCATACCCGGATCGGAGGCCAGCCGCACCGGCGACGGCACCTCCTCCTTGGCCAGATACAGCACCTGATCGCCCTCCAGCTTGGCGAGCTGGATCGTCTCGCCGATCCGCAGCTTGGCCGCGCCGGCCTCCTGATGGAACAGCGCCGTCAGATCGTACTGACGGAAGTATGTACTGCCGATCTGGCCGAAAAACGAGCTCAGCGTATAGGTGTCGCCCTTGTCCTTGACGACCCAGCGCAGCTCCTCCATCGTGTGCAGCAGCGAAAACATCGAGCTCTTGTTGATCTCGAGCCGCCGCGACAGATCGATCAGCTTGAGCTGGTTCGGATGGGCCGCGATCAATTCGATCACGCGCGTCGCCTTCTCCAGTGCCGGTACCCAGTACTTCTTCTCCATGACGCCTCCCGCAGTCCTCTGCCGGGACAGGCCGGATGTCGGGCCGGATGCCTGCCTCGCGAATCGGTTTAATATAGCGAACGTAGTTTAAACAAAAACTGTTTTTATCTTATCACCTGCCCAAGGACGGGTCAACACCAAAAGGACAGCCCGACGCGCTCGCCTGAAGCGCCCTACCGGTGGGACGACTTCTGCCGACGATCAAGATCAGCCTTGGCCGGCACCTTCCCCACAACAGGACGGCGGATGCCCGTTCAGGCGGCGAGGCACTCGGCTTCATACAGACCTCCTCGGAGCGGGATAAGCACGATCGTCCGCACGCGCAATGCCCGGACGCATAATGTCTGGACGGGCTACGTCCGGACGACCAAAAACTGCCCGCACAATTGTGCGGGCAGTGCAAGTCGCCTATCGGTCCCCGCGCTCCCAGGTCGCCGAGTCTCTTCCTAATCGCCAGGCAACCGTCGTCAGTTCCCTCGCTCGATACGGACATTGTCGATATACACGGTAGTATTTCCGCCGGTCGTCGCCGTTTTGACATACACATTGTCGACCGTAGTCACGCTTGTGTTCGTAAAGGGTACATCGGCAGCCTTCAGTTGCCCGTCCACATACAAATCATACGCTTGGGCGAACGGCCGCACGACCAGCTTGACCGTATACCACGTATTCAGATTATAGCTCTGAACCCATTGTTGCACGCCGTCCGAATCAACATATACCAGGTCGTACGTCGACCCGTTAGTCCGCGTGTGCAGCCGAATGCCTGCTGTCGTGCCGCTGTTCAGCTGCATATAGGTGAACTTTCCGGTGTCCGCGTCCATGAAAGACCACTCTGCCGTGAGGTCGCCTTCCTGCGGACCGAATGCCCGGCTGAGCCTGACATCGCCGGAAGACGTATAATCGGATAACGCGACGCTGCGATCCGAAGCGTCCGGGACCGGCTTCACCATACCGGATGCCCCTCCAGTGGCCGAGACGGCCCAGCCTCTGGGTACAGTATCGAGCGCTTCATCGTCGAAATCGCTGTTCACCAGCGTCGTCACCACCGAGCGGGGAGCATCGTCCACTTGCACCGAATCGACGTATAGCGTCGTCCCCGCAAAGGAATGTGAGGACTTGAAGTACAGATTATCCCATGAGGCGATCGGATTGCGGAAGGCCATGCCGTCGATCTTGCGCTCGCCGTCCACATACACGTCGAACGTCCCGACGGCGGGGTCGCCGACAATCCGCAGCTCGTACCAGCGACCGGGCTCATACGCATCGATCAGTTGCCACGCGCCCGCCGCATCCTGCACCATCAGAGCAGGCTCGCCGCCGACCAGCTGGGTCGTGATCGTCACAGCCTCGGTCACGCCGCTGCGCAGCCGGAAGTAAAACCACTTGCCGCCGTCCGCATCCATGAATCGCCATTTCGTCCCGAATCGGCCGGTCAACGGCGCCAGATCGACTACCGCGCTCACGGCCCCATTGTCGTTGTCATCTGCGAACAGCAGACTGGCATCATGGACATACGGCACAGGCGCGATACGTCCGGACGTATCCGGCTGCTCGACGATGCTCCAGCCCTGCGGCTGGGCGCCAATCGTCTCCCCGTCCATCGCGCTGCGAAAGCGAAGCGATGAAGCCGCGATCTGGACATCGTCCAGATACAGGACGTCCGGCGATCCCGACGATGCCTGGTACACGATGCTGTCCAGCTCCCGCAGCGGGGAGAGGAACGGAATATCGGCAATCAGCAGCATATCGTCCACGTAGATATGGTAGAGCTGCGACAATACGTCAATCTCCAGCCGGATTGAATACCAACGGTTCGACTCGATATTCTGGAGGCGCTGGCTCGTGCCCTCGAGCGTCGTGTACGAGAGATAATTGCTGCCCAGCGTCAACGTCAGCGCATGCTCGAAGTTGGCATTGCCCACATGAATGAACATATAGCGATCGGCCGACGGCAGCATCATTCGCCACTCCGCCGTCATGCGCCCGGCCTGCGGCGCGAATAGCCGCGAGAGCGAGAATTGCCGGTCGCCGGTGCCGATGCGCAGACTACGGCTGCCAGGCGAAGGCGCCTGTTCGATGACGGGCGCCGTGCCGCCCCAGCCCCAGTCCGGCGGCAGCGCGCCGACAGGCAGCCCCTCGAAGTGCTCTTCCACTTCCCCATCCGCGATCTCCGGATAGTCGGCGTCCAGACCGCCCCTCCATGCCATCAGCCATTCGTGAATACTGCCATCTGCTTGGCCGTGTGCGGTCACGGCCTCGACGGCGGATTGCCCGAGCCGCTCCTTCAGCTGCTGCAGGTAGAGGCTGCGGGGCAACACCGGCTGGCCAGGACTGACCCAAGGCCCAGGTCCGTTCAGCTCGCCGATGGCGCCGATGGCGAAGCTTTTGCTGCCCGGCGCGCTATCCAGCTTGATCTCCCCCGGCCGTCCGAGCCAGGATACGCCGCCTGCTCCTGTCACATTCCACAGCACGTGCTGGGCGCCGGACCAGCCGTGCTCGCTCGGACGCTTCCATACGCGCAGCGTGCCCCCCGTCACATTGTCGTACAGGGTGCCGATCGCATAGTTGTTGTGCGGCCCGCTGTCCTCTCTCGACTGCACCGCCACGCTGTCCAGGAACACATTGGGCCCCGTTACTCTTGCGCTGGTGCCGAAGGAATGTCGGCCGTCCTCGGCATAGGCGCGCTGCACCAGGTTATAGGCAGACTTGCCGTAGAGGAAGAACGGATAGCGGCGCCCGCCCACCACAATGGAGCGCGGCGCCAGATCGGCGCTGTCCTGCACGGTGACATAGCTCGTATCGGTCAGGCTCGCCAACCCCTTGACAAAATACTTCGCGGTTACATTGCGAATCCATCCGTGCACCACGCCCTTGTACGCAATGCCGTAAAATCCGTGATTCTCGTCGGTCGCGCCCTCAAAGCTCGATACGAGCCGCAGCCGCTCCACCCCGACCCGAGCCAGCCCGGTGCTGTCGCGCTTGTACAGATAGCCCGCGCTATGCGCCGCCTGAATCGGGTGAATCAAGGGCAAATCCACGGTAATGCGATTACCCGAGACGCCCACGATCTTCCGCGCGAATTCGTACACGTAGTAATTGCCGTCCCAGGTGTCCTCCGCATCGCTCCCCATGCCCAGATCATCGGCCCAGGCCTCGTTGAATTGCTGCAGTACCACGACGGCATCGCCAACCTGATAGCCCGATCCGTCCTGCACGTCAAATGCAACGGCGCCTGTTGGCACGTACGACTCGATCAGCGGCTGCCGCGTCCCCGGCAGCTCTCCGTACACACTCCCTCCCAGCGAAAAATAATCCAGACCGAGCAGATCGGTCGCCGTCGCTTCGCTGTGAAAGACCAGATACAGATCATGGACGCCCGCCGTGCTCTTGAGCGGGATGATGACGTTCCGCCAGTTCGCAGATTGGCCGCTCGTCAGCCCCTGTCCCAGCACCTCCCCGGTCGGACTGTCCTTGCGGATCTCCACCCGGACTTCATCCGGACTGCCTGTGGATTGAAAGGTCAGATTCGCATTGACCCGCCCTGTCATATCCACATCTTCATAGGCAAGCCAGTTCCCGTCGGCAATGCCGGACACATACGAGCCGCTGCCCCCTTGACTGATCGCGGTACCCGACTGCGCGTCGAACTGCTCCGCCTCGCGCCGAATCGTATCCCGAAGCAGCCGAAGCGAGCGAACATTGGCCAGCTCCTCATTGGAGCCGGACGCAAAAGTGACGTACACATCCGCATTTCCGGTCGCAGCCGTCAATGGAATGTTCAGACTGACCCACCGATCCCAGGCGCCGGTGGGCGCAAGATCCGCCGAGCCGATCACCGTGCCGGTCGGACTGTCTCGCCGCACCTCGATGACGCCGTCAGTCGCCGCCGTGTCCGAGGCATAGCGCAATTGGAGGAACGATTTATCGTCGAGCCGGTTGTGCGCATACACCTGCAGCCAGTCGCCGTCGCGCAAGTCCTGCATCCTGTAGTAGGTACGCGTCTCGTCCAGACTCGGCTCCGCACCGGAGGAATCCAGGAGCGCCGCGGCCTGTACCTCGGGCGCGTCCTCTGCGTCGGCCACGATCAGATTTTGCTGCCGCTCCGATGTGAACCGGAGGACTGTGCCGTCCGATCCTTGTCCTTCGCCGCGCAACACCACGCCGTCCGTATGCAGATGCAGCGAGCGGCTGACCTCGTACACCCCGCGCTTCAACAGCACCGCGCCGCGAAAGCCGTTGCCATCCGGCGCGAGCGCGGACACGTCGTCGATCGCCTCCTGGATGCGCGCCGCATTGTCGCCCGGAGCGGGCTCCAATTGCTGCATGACGGCGATATCCGGGATCGCGGTCCCGCCGCCGCCGTAGCCGGCATGGGAATAGTCGATGAGGCGATTCCCGGCGTAGGCCTCGTCGACCCGCAGATCGTCCACGTACACGTCCCCGCCGTTCGTTTGCGCGAGCGCAAATTGAATCTGCGTCAACTCCGATACCGTATGCAGCATCGGAAGACCCGTCCCTGCCGTCACCCCGTCAATCGCGAGGTCGAAGGTGCCCGATCCCGTATCCGCCACCAGCTCGACCGTCAGCCAGGCATCGCGGCTATACGACTGAAGCGTCTGCCAGCCGGCGTCCGTCTCATACGCGATGCTCGGCGTCCCGCCGCCCGGCAAGAGTGAGAGCGCCACTGCATCGGCGGCGCCGTCCCCGAGCCGGATGCTCGCTCCGCCGGCTCCCGCATCGTATAACCGCCAGACTGCCCTGACCGCTCCATCCTGCGCCCGAAAGCCGCGAACCGCCTCGACCGCGTCGGAGGATGTCGGGACATACAGTTGCAAGCTCTTGTTGCGATTATCCGGATAATCGGCTACGCGAGCCATACTGCCGCTGCCCGTCTCTGTCACGGTCCAGCCGCCGGGCGCCAACCCGGTCTCCTCGGTGTCGAACAGCGCCGAAAAAAGCACGTTCGCATAATCGTTATACACCAACTCGCCACTGCTCCCCAGATAGACCGGCGCCTCCTCGGCCGCACCGGACGTCGGCAGCAAGCAGCCTGCGCAGACCGTCAGGAGCAGCGTTCCCGCTGCGCGCAAGACCGCTCGTCTCATTGCATCCATCGCATGATTGCCTCCCTCTTCGCTTTTAACGCGATCCGGGAAGCCTGCGGCGCCGCCGCAAGCTCCCTGGACCCTAGCTTTGCTCACTCATAGACCCGCTCGTAGGCCGCATTATACATATCGCGCAGCTCATAAGCGCCCAGCTTGCGGCATTGCGCGATGAAATCGGCGATGCTCTCGTCCGTAATGGCAATCCGCCCTGCGATGAACTCCGATATTTTCTGATCCATATACGTGTTCAGATTACTCTGCTTGGCGATCTGAAGCTCTGTCTCCTCGGCGGTCAGCACCAGCGGCTTCGGCGCCTGACGCACGATCGGGCTATACATATCTTCGATCGCCTGCGCTTCCTCGCTCAGCCGCTCGGCTGCGCGCGACTTGCCGTTGTTGAGATTAATCTCCGGATACCACACGCCGTATTCGCCGCGCAGCAGTGCGTACGGCGCCGGTCCGAGCGATTCCAGGAATTTCGCCTCGCCATCGACGAATTCATAGGTCGTCCCCTCGATGCCGTATGCCAAGTAGTTCGCCCCTTCTTCTCCTACCAAGTAGTCCAAAAACCGGACCGCGGCTTCCTTCTCCTTGATCTGTCCCGAGATCGCAATGCCGTTGACACCGATGTAATCCCGGGAATATTGATAGTCGGTTACGCCTTCCGCAGCGAATTGCGGCATCGCGCTCATCTGGAAGCCGGGAATGAGCGCTGCCTCATCGGCAGCACTATTGAAGGAGGCCACCCGCGTTTTCCAGAACCATGTCACCAGACCTTTGCCGGAGAGCATGCGCTCCTCCCACTGTGCCGGCTTCAGGATCGCGAATTCAGGGTCGAGCAGTTCCTCTTCATGCAGCTTGTGCATGAATTCGAGCGCCTCGCGGAAGCCCGGATGATCGCCGGCGAACACATACTCGTCCGACTCCGGATCCATCGGAATGTACCCCTCAAGTCCGCTGAACGCGCGCAATATCGGCGTGAACAAGGTAGCCGGCCCATTATGATTGCCTCGCTCCGGCACCAGCGGATAGGTGTCGGGATGGTGTTGCTTAAGCGTTTTCAGAAGCGTGTAAAACTCGTCCGGCGAGGTCGGATTGTCCAGCCCGTATTCGTCCATCAGATCGGCTCTGACGATCCAGGCGTAATTGAAGCCGACGCCTTCCAGCGTAGGCACTGCATAGATCCCCCCGTCCTCCCCGGTGACCAGCGCCTCCGCTTCCGGGTATTCCGCGAAGAACTGCTTCAAATTCGGGGCGTACTCGTCCATGTAATCGGCCAGATTCAAAAACACGCCATCCGGTCCGTAGGTGCGGGCGTCGCTGTGCGGAACCGGAATGAAATCCGTCACGGAATTGGTCGCAATCATGATTTGCCGTTTTTCCGCAAGTCCGCCCGGAGCCAGTTCGAACTCGACCGTCACATTCGTCTGGTCGCGGATTGCCTCGAATACAGGCCAGTCCTCCTTGATCGGCGCCTCCCTGCGGTCGTAGGCCAGCCACTTGAAGGTAAGCGGCTCGTCGGATACCCGCCCTTGCCCTGTCTGCGCTTCGCTTCCGGCGGTACTCGTCTCTGACGAGCCCGCGCCCGAACTAGGCTGATTCTCCGTGTTGCCGCTGCACGCGCCCAGCGCCAGCAGGCCTGTCAATGCCAGGATGCCGGCGAGCGCCGGCCGTTTTCCGTTTTTCATGTGATCCATCCCCCTGATTTGAATATCTTCGGCAGCGTCTATCCTTTGATTCCGCCAATCATGCTGCCCTGGACAAAATATTTCTGGATAAACGGATAGACGCATAAAATCGGCAGCGTCGCAATCACGATGACGGCGTATTTGACCGTCTCCACAAAGGTACCCCCGTCCTCGACGTACGTATCGGCCGTCGAATCGGAAATGACAATGGTTCGAAGCAATATTTGAAGCGGATACATCTCTCGCTCACGCAAATACAGCACCGCGTCAAAAAACGAATTCCATTGGGTGACGGCCGTAAACAAGCCGATCGTCATCATCACCGGCAACGACAACGGCAGCACGATTCGGAATAATATGCCCAGCGGGCCGCAGCCGTCCATCGTAGCGGCATCCTCGAGCTCTCTGGGAAGCGCCTCGAAGAAGGTGCGCATAATAAACAGGTACCAGGTACTGATCAGCGACGGCAGCACCATCGACCAGACCGTATTGAGCATGCCGAGCTGCTCCACGACCAGGAAGGTCGGGATCAGTCCGCCGCTGAACAGCAGCGTGAAGGCCGTCGCCATTAAAATAAAGCGTCGCCCCGGCAGCTCCCGCTTCGCCAGCGGATAAGCCATCATGCAAGTCGCGGTCAGCGTCAACGCCGTCTGCAGCGCCGTGTACCGGATTGTATTCCAATAGCTGATCCACAGATCGGACCGGCTCAGAATACGGTCGTAGGCGATCCAGGTCCAGCCCTGCGGCAGCAGCTTGACCTGGCCGCTGGAGACGAGGCCGGGATTGCTGACCGAGGCCGAGAATACATACAGCATCGGGTACAACGTGACCGCGATTAGAACAAGCATCAGCAGCACGTTGCCAATGTCGAACAGGCGGGAGCCCATGCTCGTTTTCATAGAATCGGGTTCCTTTCTACCACAGACTGGTGTCCGAATATTTGCGCGCCGCCCGGTTCGCCAACAAGACGAGCACAAAGCCGAACAAGGATTGAAACAGCCCGACGGCGGCAGCAAAGCTGAAATTCGCGCCAAGAATGCCTCGCCGGTATACGAACGTATTGATGACGTCAGCCGTCTCATAAATAAACGGATTGTACAGCAAAATAATTTTCTGGTAACCCACTTCCATCATACTGCCCAGGTTCAGCACAAACAAAATGATGATGACCGGCACCATGCCGACAAGGGTCACATGCCGAATCTGCTGGAAGCGGTTGGCGCCATCGATCCGCGCCGCCTCGTACAAGGTCGGGTCGACGCCGGCAATCGCCGCCAAATAAAGAATTGTTCCCCATCCTAGTTTTTGCCAAATTTCCGAGCCGACATAAATGGTTCGAAACCAGCCGGGATCGCCCAGGAACATGATCCGATCAAAGCCGAGCGCATCCAGCAAGTGGTTGACGATGCCCGATTGCGGCGACAAAAATGTGACCGTCATGCCGACGATGACGACCGTAGACAAAAAATGAGGCATATAGCTGATCGTTTGAACGACCCTGCGGAACAGGACATGCTTCAGCTCATGGAGCAAAATGGCCAGCACAATCGGCGCGGGAAAATAAAACAGCATCTCGTAAACGTTCAGCAACAACGTATTTCGGATTAACTTCCATGAATCCGGCGTTTCGTAGAAGAACGTGATAAAATGCTTGAGTCCCACCCAGTCGCTGCCCCAAATGCCCCTGGCCGGCGAGTAGTTCTGAAAGCCGATGAGCACGCCGTACATCGGCACATACTTAAACACAATGTAGTAAACGATGCCGGGCAGCAGCAGCAGATAATAGACCTTGAACTTGCGCAGGCGCTCGAATAATTGTACAGGCACAGCAGGTTCCCCCTTTCTCTTGTATTGCAGGCGCGGGGCTTTACGCTCCTGCGGTTCCGCGCTGCCGTTCTATCGTACTCGGCGGTTCGGCGGAGGTAAAGCATCGTATTTTGATGAACGGACAACAACAAGAATCGGTGCTTGCGATCGTGCAAAGCTGTGAGCAGCGGGGGATGCGGGCTTTTTTTTGCTCAGCTCGACTTATGCGCCTCCCGATACTTGCCGGGCGTGACGCCCGCATATTTTCGAAACATCTTGATAAACGGATTCCGTCCCCAATACCCAATCCTCACCGCAATCTCGTCAAGCTTCATATCCGTCTCCAGTAATAGTTGCTTAGCGGCCTCAATTCGGCACCGGGTCACGTAATCAATGTATTTCTCCCCCATCTCTTCTTTGAAGCTGCGGCTGAAATGGCCGATCGACATGCCCATCTGTCCAGCCAATTGTTCGATCGTCAGATCCGATCCGTAATGCGTGCGAATGTAGTCGGCTACTTGATCGAATCGGCCGTGCTTGTCCTCCAGATGCTCCCGCTTGAACAGCTCTGCCGCCGCATCCCGGAAAAAAAGGCGCAGCTCGTCCCACGTCGCACTGTCATGAAGACGGCGGAACAGGGAAGCGTACTGCTCGATGCTGAATTCGTGGTTGCCATCGGCGGACACCGCTCGCAACCAGGTGTTCAGAATATCCGTGCTTCGTTGACGCACGATATCGGCCGTAGCGCCGCCCGCCCTGGCCTCGTCCAGCCATTCGTTCACATGGTCGACCATGCTCTGGAAGCTCCCCGATTTGTACAGGTTCAAAAATTGCTTGACTTGCCCGGCTGGCAAAAAACCGTCGATGCCGCGCGGTTCGTCCAGTTCCTCGCAGAGCTGCACCGCTTCGTCAAAACGCTGATACTTTAACTTGCTGAGCGCGTGCCGATAGGAACGGTGCAGTTCGGAGACAGCCGCTACGGAGCAGCCCAGTGCGGCAGCAGCACGATAATTGGCGCGTTGTTGCGAGAGAATATCCATCACGGCGCCTACCCTCACATCGACTGCCACCGTCTCCATCTCCTGCGGCAAGGCGATTACGCAAGCGAGCAGCTCCTTGCGAATTTCGCATAACCACACTTGCCCTTCGAGTCGCCGTTCGATACGATGCTTGAGCTCGGTCATCAAAAAGGTTTTATCCGTCTCCGTCAAAGGACGCTCGGGATCGCCCCGGTAGCGGAGCTCGATGCACAGTACAGCCAATGTATCCGCAAACGCCGTATCGAAGCCAACCTCCCTTGCGTAATATTCGACCGACAGTCCATCTCGAAACTCGCCGAGCAGCACCTTGCTTAGAAAATACTCGTGCATGACCGGCGAGATGCCTTCAATCAGCTCGGCCATCTCCCGATGCTCCGTTACAAGCGTCCGCGACCATTCTTTGATCAGGTCGAATTCATTGCCTGCGGCTTCCCGCCTTGGCTTGGCGCGCGGCTCCAGTTGACGCTTGATGTCGCGAATCGGGCGATACAGCTTTTTGCTGAGCAAATAGGACAAGCCGACGCCGACTAGCAGCAAGAAGCCCAGCAGCAGCGCACTGGCCCGCTGAATCAAGATTCCCGGACGCAGCAATTCCCTCTCGTCGGCCAAGCCGACATACACCCAGTCGAACTGACCCGAGTAATAGCTGAGCATCCGCCAATTGCGATGACCGGCTGCAATCCGCGGCTGCTCCGACTCCTCCGAATTCGTCGCCCGAAGCAAAACTTGTCCGTCGATTTCCCCTTGACCGGTATAGGCCAGCACTTGCCCGGCGTAATTCACCAGCGCCGCCTCGAAGGCGTTATTGCTGGCATCGATATGAATCTGCTGACGCAGTTGCTCCGCGTCGATATTCATGACCAGGTACGCTTCGGGCTTCCGTGAATTGAACGGGTAGCTGATTGTGGCGCTGATGTAGCGGCCCGCGCTCCGTTCTGCGCCCGTATATAAATCCCTCAGCGAAATCGTTTGCGGATTCGACAACGCCATCATTTTTTTTCCGTTGAACAAGGCATCGATCGTTTCCGCCGAATAGCCTTCAATATCATTGAAATAATTAAAAAATACCGCTTTGCTAAAGTGGCCGGCACTGCTGATTACTATGTCGTGGTTGGCCAAATAAAGATAGGCGTCCTTGGCCAAGGACTGATAAGGCGCGCTCTCCGATACCTGATCGGTCAGCGACTTGAGCAAGTCAATGCGGTTCTCGGGGTCGCCTTGCCCCTCCAAATCGAGCAGCAACCGGGGCAGCTCGGATTTTCCAAGCTGCGCAATCATATGATTTTGAAGCGCTTCCATCAATTCGTCCGTCCGAGCGGCAAAATGTCCGACGACCGTGTCGCTGGCCTGCTCCATTTCCCGCTCCACGAGTCCCACCACGTAAAAATACGTAAATGAGCTGGCCAATATGGACGGCAGCATGATCAGCCCCAGGAAACTGGCGAAAAACTGCCCGAATACATTAATACGTTGCTTGCTTGCTTGCGGCGCCGATTGCGTCATCTCCCCAACCCTCTCGCTGTTCTTTTAAATGTCATTATAATAGACATTCCGATTTCTCGCCTCACGGCAGACCGTAGCAGCGGAGGGTTCATATTTTCGCAAGCATGGAACCTTGCTATTCCCTTCGCCGTTTGTTAAACGTATTGCACGCAAATAACGGTGCTGGGATAAGAATCCCCGGCACCGTTATCCTAGATGCTGCCTATTCATATTTCGATCGTTCCGAGAGCCTGCGCCGAAGGCCGTCGTCAACTCGGATCGATGAACCCCGCTTCCTCCAGCAGACGCTTCAGCATGACCGCCGCCTCGGCGCGGGTCGCTTGCGCCGCGCCGTCGAAGCGGCCGTCCGGACGGCCTTCGATGATGCCGCGCGCCGCCATGTCGGCGACCGCCTCCTGCGCCCATCCCGGAATCGTCCCGGCATCGGCGAAGCCGCCTAGCGAATGCGCCGCCAAGCTCGCGGCCGCAGTTGCTTCGGTTGCCTTATCCGTAATGTTGTCGGTTGCGTCTTCGGCTGCATGGGCATGAATCTCCGCTTCATCCGCGCCAGCGCCCGCATAGTCCAGCGCCCGGTCCATCATGACTGCCAGCTCCTGGCGCGTCACCGGCCGCTCGGGGCCGAACAGGCCGTCGCCGTAGCCCTCGACCAGACCGGCCTCGGCTGCGGCACTCACGACATCCGAGTACCAGCGGTCAGCCGCGACGTCGTCGAATGCTGCCGGACCTTCTTCTGCCAGCGCGAGCGCGCGCACCGCCAGTGCGGCGAATTCCGCACGCGTCACGTCGGCCCCCGGCGCGAAGCGATGCTCGGCCACACCGTTCACGACCAGCTTCGAAGCGAGCAGTTCGACATCCGCCTTGGCCCAGTAGCCCGGAGCGAGATCGGCGAACGACTCCGCATGGCCGATCACCGCGTAGACGCTGTTGCCGTTGCGCTTCAGCAGCGCCATCCCTTCCTCGGCCTCGAACAGCGACGGCACGAAGCGAAGCTCGCCCGTAGCCGGATCGTACAGCACACCCGTCAGTTCCCCCGTCATCACGGACGACGCAGCGCCGTCGATACCCGTCGTCGGCAACGCACGCTCGACATACGTATTGCCATAGTCCAGCATGATGCGCTCATCGCCGGCTTCGCCGTATACCTCGAACTCAACCGGCTGCCCAATCAGCTCCAGCTCCTGAGCTGCTGCCGCAGCCTGTGCGTCCTTGGCCGTCTCTTCGTCCGTCAGCCCGATCGTCATGACGAGCGCGGCGTCCTGCTCCGATTCCAGCTGTCCGGCCAGCTCCAGCGGCAGCCGATAGCTGCCAAGCGCCGTGACGATCTCCAGCCGCTCGACGCCTTCGGCTGCCAGCAGCTCGCGCAGCGCGGCCGGCTCCAGATCGACTGTGACCGCCTCTGCATCTCCGGCGTCGACCGTGATCTTCAGCGTGCCTTGATGTTCCCGCAGCGCTTGTCGGATCTGGGCGGTCGTAATGCGCGCGGTCGCCTGTTGTCGTCCGTCCGCATCCGCGCTTACAATCGGTCGCACCCTAATCGCACCGGCTCCGATTGTGCTTCCGCCAGTAGCAGGCGGCACGTATCCGCCACTGCCGCCACTGCCTTCGTCGTCTTCATCGTCATTTCCACTGCCGCCATTGCCTTCGTCATCCTCATCGTCATCACCGCCGCCGCTGCCTGCATCCTCCTCCAGCTCCAGCGCCGCGCTCTCCGATTGCTCACCCGAGCCGGTATACACCGTCAGCTCGCCGTCCGCCGCCGTTTCCGGCACGACGAAGGCGAAGCTGTACATACCATCCGCGTCCGCGCGCACGCCGTCGAACACGACGACCGCCCCCGCGCTGTCAATGACGCGCAGCGAGACCCACTCGCCCGCCGCGAACTGTCCGGTTGCCGTCACCTCATCGCCGTGCTCCACCGCGCTGCGATCGAGCGCCAGCGTGTGCATTGCAGCCGCGGACAGCGTGCCTGCCGGACCGCTCCATACCGCTCCGGCGGCGGGGGCAGCGGCCAGTACGACCGCTGCCGTCATGCCTGCCATCCATTTTTTCATCGTTACCACCCCGTCCGCCATTATTGCAGTACGACCGGCTGACGCTCCGGATCATTCGTCAGCTCGTCCACGACATACACCTCGACGACATCGCCCGCTTGCACGTTGAACTGCGCCTGCGGCGTCAGCGTGCCGCTGTCCAGATCGCCGCGCACCGCGCTCAATGCGAGCTGCTCGCCGCCGCGCCGCAGCGTGAAGACGACCGTCTCGTTGCCTTCATGTCCGGCGATCGCCGATACCGATGCGCCGAACGTCACCAGACCGCTCACGTCTTCGTTGACCGTCATCTGCACCTTGCCCTGCTCGCGCGTCACGGCATAGTGGGCTTCATCGGCGATGCCCGTCACCGCGAAGGACGGCGCATCCTTGACGATCTCCATCACGGCCAGTGTGCCGGACACCTCATTGCCGGCCAGCAGCAGCGCTTCGCCGGTCGGGCTCTGCTCGGCCGGGATGAAGTCCAGTCCTTCCGGGCCGAGATCGCCTGCGCCGCTTTCGTTCACGTCACGCAGATTGTAGTATGTCACGAACGCCGGCGCCTCCGGATTCGTGACATTGTAGACCATGATGCCGCTCTGGCGCTCCAGCCCGACGAATGCATAGAGCTCCCCGTCGATTTCGCCCAGCTCGACATATTCCGGCTCCGGTCCTTTGTTGTCGCTGCGATTGTCCTTTTCATTCTCGGCATGGTCGCTGTTGAACAGGTCCGGCATCACTTGCGCGACAATCTGCTCGAAGCCGTCGCCGCTGTCATACACCTGCTGCTGATCCGTCCCGAGCTGCTCGACGTCCCAGATCGAGAACGACCGAGCGCCATAGGCGTACAAGCCGCTCACATAGGTCGTGCCGCCCTCGGTATACACGCTGTCCGATACGGAATTGGTGATCGTCAGCCGCCCGAGGTACTCGTCCTCGGACAGTGCGGCCAGATCAAGTGCGTCCAGCTCTTCCTGCGTCGTACCCGGGTAGTTGGCCGCATCCAGCGCGATCACGAAGCCGTCCTCCGGTCCTTCGTCGCTCATCATGTCCTTGAAGCGCAGCTCGTCTGCGATCTCCTCGTCCGGGCCGTAGGCGCGCGAGTCGCCTTCGTTGGCCGTGAACAGGTACGCGCGGCCGTTGATCGTCTTCAGCGCGATGCCGTCCGGCATGTACATGCCGAGCACCGGATAATTGGCGATGTTGATCTGCGGATCGTCCTCGGGATCGCGGTCGGAGGGATCCAGGCCATTCCCCGGCAGCATATGGTTTTTGTACCCGAGCCCGTGGACATTCGTGAACCTGCCCTCCGCCACATCGAGCACGGCGATCGCGTTGGATTCCTGCAGCGCGACATACGCCTTGGCGCCGTTCTCTGCGACAACGATGAATTCCGGTTCGAAGTCGGCCGCCCACTGCGCGGGTGTCGGCTCTTCGACATAACCGGTGAGCAGCGAGGCGTACCGGACATTGTCATCGATCACGATCGACGGATCGTCGAAGCTCGCCGTGCTGGCCGCGAAGCTGTATGCGCCCGCCGCCTCGCTCCACGTAATCATCGAGACCGAGCCTTCCGGATCGACCGTATAGTCGGCATTCGGCTCGCCCTCGTTGGCGACGAGGAACGTGCGGCCGTCCGGCGTCAGCGTGATCATGTCCGGCAGCGCGCCCACCTCGACGTAATCGAGGAATTCGCCCGACTTCGTAAAGAAGACGACGCTGCCATTGTCCGTTTTCTCCGAATTCGGCACCGCGGCGGCCATCAGGTCCGCGGTCGGATGCACGACGACGCTCGTCACATCGCCGAACAGCTCCGGCCGCTCCTCCGGGCTGTGCGCGGCAATCGATATTTTATTCGACTCGGCTACGCTCAGCTCTTGTCCCTGCACGGCATGCTGCAGCCCGGCCAGATCGACGATCTCGATTGAAGCGGTCGCGCCGTTGATCAGATACACCTTGCCTGTCGCCGCATCGTACGTGACGATCTCCGCCCCCGACTCCTCCAGACCGGCGCCCGTGTCGTATCCGGCGATCTTCGTGACCGTCAGCTCCTCCGTACCGGCATACGCGTTGTCCCCAGGCTCGGCTACCGCAGTCCCGGCCAGCGGCGTCAAGGCCGTCAGTCCCATCGACAGCGCGAGTACCCCCGTCAGCTTCTTCATCTTGTCCAATCGATTCCCCTCCTACAGATGACAGTACTTGTCCCTGTCTCAGTGTAGAAGGCCAGCATTAAGCGAATGTCAACGTATCGTGAAGGTCTTGTAAAGGCTGTCCGCTTCAAGCGGCTGAGCGCGCCAACAGGCGCTGCCCGGCGACTATCGCCGAGCAACGCTTTTCTCCAACCCATTTTCGGCCACTCTGGCACTTTTTCACCGCACTTCTCATGCAACGCCTGCTGCGACGTCTAGTCCGTATATCCTTCCAGCAGCGCCGACACCGGCTCGATCGCATACCCGCGGGCGCGCAGCCCTTCGATGATGCCGGGCAGCGCATCGGCCGTATGCGTGCCGTCCAGCAGATGCAGCAGCACGAGACTGCCGCCTTGGGCCTGGGCAAGCGTAGCGTCGACAATCTGCTGCGCCGTGCGCTCGCGCTTGTAGTCCTCCGGGTCGACGTCGAACAGGACGATGTCCCGATAGCCCGTCGCGGCAATCGCGGCCAGGTCCTCCGGCTCGAACGCGCCCGTAGGCGGGCGGAACAGCATCGCCGGCGGCTGCTGGATCGCCTCGGCGATGATCCGGTGCGCCTGCACGATCTCCTGCTGCAGCTGCTGGGTCGTCAGCTCCGTGATGACCGGGTGGCTGTAGGTGTGATTGCCGACATCGTGCCCGGCCTCGGCGATCGCGCGCGCCAGATTCGGATTGCGCACTACGCCGTCCGCGCGCAGGAAGAAGGAGGCCCGCACCTCATACTCCGCCAGCACGTCGAGGATCGGCGTAATGGCCGCGTCGCTGCCCCAATCGTCGAAGGTCAGCGCAACCGCGCGGCTTGCTCCGCCATTCTCGCTGCGGTCTGCGGCCGAACCCGCGCCGGCATTGTCCGTTGCGCGTCCCCCTGCTTGTTCATCTGCTTGCGCTATTGCCTGCTTCTCTGCCTGCTCGTCTGCCTGTCCCGTCGCATGTCTGCTTGTCATTTCCGCCGCGTCGTCGCCTGACTGCGCTGCGCCCCGCCACAGCCGATAGTCCGCTCCCGCGCCAGCGTCCGAATCAAGCAACGCCGCGTCGTATCCCGGCACCTCGTCTCCTGCCAGGCGCGCGCCGCCCTTCGCGTCCAGTTCCTCGAGCGTGACGAAGGCATAACCGACTGCCTCTGCCGCTTCCGCGATCCGCTTGACATTGGCGAGCAGGTCCTCGTTCTCCTCCGTATCCAGCGCCAGGATGGCGCCGCGCTGGACGTAATTGCGAATGAGCGTCCGCCGCTCCTCCTCCGTCTCCTCCTGCCAGTTGTGCAAGAATAGCGTCTGGCCGACGACCGCCCGCAGCCCGCCAGCCTCGGCGGCGTAGCGCAGCGCGTCCGACACCTCGCCCCAGCTCGAACGGACGTAGCGCGGATCGGCCTCCGTATGCTCGCGCAGCACCTGCAGATCGAGCCGCACCTCGCGCTCCAGTTGCTCGTAATTCAGGCCTTCGATCGCCTCCCGATTGAGCGTGCCGGCCTCCAGCTCGTGGCCGTGCGCGGCGATGCGCCGCGCAATATCCGGCTCCTCCGCCACGCGCATCCCCGGCAAGAAGAAGCTCGCCTTGATGCCGTAGTCGTCGAGCTTTTGCAGCAGCCGATCCATCCGCTCCTCGTCGCCCATGCCATTGAAGGTCAGCGCCAGCGCGCGCTCGGTCGTATATACGGAATCGATCACCCGGCTCATCTCCGTCGGCTGCGGCACAGCCTGCGATTGCCCGGCGCCTCCATTGCCCGGCCCGCTTGCTTTCGAGCCGCTGCAGCCGGTCAGGAGCTGGAGAATGGTCAGCAGCAGGAGCGTAACCGTTATCGGCAAGATTCGGTTCCTTCGTTGGTTATCCATCATGTCGTCCCCTCTTCAAGCATTGTCAGGTTTATGCAAGGTCTGGTTTATGCATTGTCAGTTCGCCTATGCTCATTGCAGCCGCGGTTGTGGTCATCCGACCGCCGTCATGTCGCCGGACCCTGCGCGCGGGACACCTCCTCTTATTTTACCCCTTCAAGTGTACTTTAAAATCGCAGCTGCCACTCGCTAGAATCGCAGCTGCCATTGGCTGCTAAACAGTAACGGACCAAGTGCGTCGCATGCACGAGCCTTCGAGCGTGAACCACTGACACTACCTGAACCACATAAGCCCAACTGTAAACGTGCAGTTAAAAAAACGTAAAAGCCCGCTTTTTCGCCTCCGAACTGCAAAAATACAGTTAAAATACGCCCTGCGGGCCAAAACGCCCCCGATTTTCGCTAAAATAACTGTACTTTTACATTTCATCCCGATCTCCAACCTCAACACGGCTCAATGAACTGTACTTTTGCAGGTCAGCTTGCCAGGACGATGATGTACCCTAGTTTGGAAGTATCCAAAAGACAACAAGATAAGACTCTCGGGATGGCAACTTTACCAAAAAGGAACCCTGCTCGAGGATAAGAATACCTGCAACCACGCTGGAAAGTCTAGTAGAAAATCTTGTGAACGTCCTTGGTCGAATAGGCAGTGGTCTATCCTTCTTAGATTGTGCCTTTGGAGCGGATTCTAGCTATAAAAAAGAAGCACCGCGGTATAAAGGATTAGCCACAGTGCCTCTAGTCCGAACAGTCCGAGCAGTCCGTAAAGAATGTACAAGATGATCAAACCCAGCCACACGCCACATTGTTTGGTTTCCGCTTTCGTGTAACACAATGAGGGGGAGCCGGAGCACCTAGGAGGGGGAGCCGGACCACTTGTGCGAGCTAACCGTCCCACAGTTCCAGCCCAATTTCAGCCCAGTTTCACCACAGTCGTTTCATTAGAACAGGAAATGCTATGCTTGCTCCGGCGCCTTGAAGTTCAGCCGCGCGGCCGTCTCGTAATCATGCCGAATGTTGGCCCCGCTCACTGCGAAAAAGACCAGCTCCTCGTCGCCTGAATTGATGACCCGATGCCCCCAGCCGCCGGGCGAATAGCTGATGTAGCCTTCCGCCACGAGCAGGCTGCGCAGCTCGCCGCCGCGATGCTGGATCAGCATTTCGCCGCGTCCGGCGATGCCGATGACCGCCTCCGCCGTATCCGGCTCGCCGTGAAAATGGCCCTTGGTCATAAAAAATTCGTCCCCGACCTGGCCCGGGTGCAATACCGTAATGTTGGCGAGCAAGTCGGTCTCGTCGTTCGGATACGGCAGCTCGTACACCTCGTACACCGTCGGATCGCCGTCCTCGAGCAGTCGCTCCACAGCTGCCTGATCCACGTACAGCGCCTTGAGCTGCGACAGCGTACGCCGCGTCACCAACGCGCCATAGCTTTTGTAATCCGCCGGCTTCAGCGGAATGGAAAAGCATTTGTCCATCGTGATCCCTCTTTTCTTGCAAATTGGAGTATCGTACATCTGAACGGAACGGACAAGCACCAACCAGAGCAGCGACACTCTAATGGCAGTGACACTCTAACAGCAGCGACGCTCTAACAGCAGCGACGCTCTAACAGCAGCGACGCTCTAACAGCAGTGACGCTCTAACGGACACCACAGGCGCTTACAGCCATTTTTCGTGCACTCTGCCGCGCTAACGGACACCAGGAGCGTTTAGCGAGGGTAAACCCGGATCCCATCGCGTTTTTGGTGCGCTAAGAGGCGCTCATGACCGTTAGCCGCTCACTTTGTCGCATTTACATCGCTAAGCGTCGCTCATGACCGTTAGAGAACTTCAAGCGTCAGGCATCCCCGATAAGGCGTTCCTGATCAGACATTCCCGATCTGACATCCCCGATAAGGCGTTCCTGATCAGGCATTCCGATCTGGCATCCCCGATAAGGCTAAGGCATTCCCGATCAGACATTCCCGATCTAGCATCCCCGATCAGGCATGCCCGATCCCGTGCGCCTGTCTCAGCCGCGCGCGCTCGTCCTCGCGCCGCCACGACGTGTCGGCATCGAGCGGATAGATCGGCCGCGGCGCACGACGGTACGCGATGTCCGTCAGCGTGATGCGCGTCTGACCGGGCGTGAGCGCGAACAGGCTGCGCGAGGCCAGCTCCTGATAGGCCGGGCTCTGGTAGCCGCTCTTGACGACGATCACGCGATAATCGGCGGGCTGCAGGCCGAGCCGGACGAGATACGCAGGGTCGGTCACGGCCATACGCTCCTGCGCTATGACGACGTCGACGCTGCCGATTCGCAGCACGGCCGCATTGCTGCCGGATCTAGCGCGACCGGCCGCCTGCAGATCGTCCCGCACGGCGAGCACCGTCCCCGTCACGCGCAGCGGACGACCCGCTGCAGCGTCCTCCGCGCCGTCTCCGGCGTCACGGTTCACTTGCGCTACGTTCCGTTCGCGATCTCGACCGTTGCGAGCCGGCTCCGCCTCCCGTGCATCCGCACCGCGATTAGCCCCCGTCCCCGGTCCGCGCTCGTCTTCCGATCCGCTGCGCCCCAGCTCCAGCTCGATCGACGCGCCGGCGCCGGCGGCTAGACACGCGGCATAGGCGCGGCGGTCGGCGACGACCGCTACCAGGGCGGCGCCGGCGCCGCGCCCCAGCAGCCGCTCCAGCACGAGCGTCGCGTCGCAGGCCGCACCGGCGGTCGGATTGTCCCCGGTGTCGGAGACGACGACCGGACCGGACGCTGCGGCGGACTCGGCGGCATAGGCGACGTCCAGCGCCTCATCGAGCGGATACGCCTCCACGGAATAGACGAACTCGGCCCGCCGGAGCCACCACGCCTCCGCCAGCTCGAGCGCGGTCTCGGTCAGCGTCTCCAGATGCCGCCGCTCCCCGCTGACGAGCGTGCGGATGCTGTGGTGCGGCGTATCCGCCCACGGGAAGCCGAGCGCGTAGTCCGCATTCAGCACCTCGGGCTTGCGGCAGGCTGCGTAGACGCCGGCGATCATGTCCTTCATCGGCGAGACCGTCGTCATCGAATGCTCGCCGCCGACCAGCATCGGCAGCTTGGCCGATACCGTGACGACGTCGAGCCGCTGCCGGATGATCTTGAGCAGCAGATCGGCGGCCCGCACGCCGGTGTCGTAGTTGTCCGTATGCGGCGCCGTGCGGAACAGCGTGAAGGCGTTGACGCTCGCCAGCAGCGCCTCCGTCACCGTCGCGTGCATGTCGAGCGCGCAGACGATCGGCACGCCGGGGCCGACGATCGCGCGCACCTCGTGCATCAGATCGCCCTCCGGATCCGGGACCGCCTCGGTATACATCGAGCCGTGCAGACACAGGCACACCCCGTCCACCGGACCCGCTGCGCGGACCGCCTCCAGGATGATCGCGCGCGCCTGCGCGTAGGCCTCGTCTGCGATGATGCCGGAGATGAACGGCCGTGCGTGTAGCGTCGGCACGATCTCCGCGCCCTCCGCCTGCAGCGTATGGATGATGCCGCCCGTCGCCTCGCTGCCGTCCGCCCAGAAGGTCTCCTCCAGCAGCCGCTCGCCCTCGATCGCGCGGAAGTCGGCGTAGGTGGTCGGCGTGCGGTTGAACGTATTCGTCTCGTGCATCAGCGTGCCCGTCACGATGCGCAGCTTGCTCATACTCATTCCTCCCTGGTCGCAGGAGATCTGCGTTTTCTTATTCTAGAGCCGCTTACTCCGCATCCTCCTCGCCCTCCGGCGTCTCCGGGTCGGGCAGCGCCTTCTGATATTGCTTGGGCGTGCTGCCGTACTTTTCCTTGAAGAGCCGAATGAAGTGATGCGTCGAATTGTAGCCGATCTTGGCCGAGATATCCTGGACCGACAGCCGCTTCTCGCGCAGCAGCAGCGCCGCCTGCTCCAGCTTGAGCGCGGTGACGTATTCAGAGAAGTTGCTGCCGGTCATCACCTTGAACATCTTGCTCAGATACGTCGGGCTGACATTGGCGTAATCGGCGACCAGATCCAGCGACAGCTGGTTGAACAGATTGTCCCCGATGAACGTCAGCACTCGCTCCGCGAACGCTTGGTCGAGCTGCTGCTTGCGCGCCTCCAGACTGTCCAGCACCCGGTCCGTCTGCGCCTCGATCCATTGCTCGAAGGCGTCGATGTGCGGGATGCTCTTGAACTGCTCCCGAATGTCGCCGCCGAACAGCTCGCTCGAGCTGAAGCCGAGGCTCTTGACGGTGCGGCGGATCGTCGAGACGACGTCCATCAGCATGTTGCGGCAATATTGCACCGTGTATGCGCCGCTGCGCGCCTCGTCCAGCACGCTGCCGATCAGCCCGCGCAGCCGCGCGCCGTCTCCGGAGCGCAGCGAGGCGGCGATGTCGTCCAGCACCTTGACCGCGCTGCCGCTGTCGCTGCGCGTCTCGACGTGCAGCGCCTCATGCACGAGCACCGTCGCCTCCGGATAGAGGAACGCATAGCTCCGCGCCTGGCGCGCCTCGCGGTACGAGGCGGCCACCCCGGCCGCGGCCGCGTCCTGACTGCCGCCGAGGCTGAGCACGCTGCCGGGCGGCAGATTGGACTGCACGAGCCGGTCGAGCGCTGCGGTGAGCCGCTCCAGCGGCGTCCCCGGGTCATAATGGAGGATACCGAGGATCCGGTGCCGCTCGTCCTTGATCGCATGGATCGCCGCCTCCGGGAGCCCCGCCTCGAGCTGCTCGATGAGGTGGAAGCAAGCCGCCAGCTCCTCCTCCGTCAGACGCTCGCCCGAGCTGGGCCGCAGCTGCACGACGAAGGCGCGCACCCGCTCATGCGTGAAGCGGATCGCCTGCGCCGAATCGCCGCCCTCCGGCGTCTGCCCTTCCATCGCGGCCCCGCTGAGCATGCCCAGGATGGCATTGTGCCGGACGATCGGCTGGTGGCGCGCCAGGCTTTGCTGCAGGGTGGCCATGCGCGACGAGATCGGCTTGTGCGCTTGCCGCGTCAGCAGCAGCGTGATGAGCAGATTGACGCCCAGGAAGGCGGCGCCGATGGCGGCCAGCCAGCTCGTGAGCTGCCTCGATTTCTCATAGAAATGCTCCACCGACGTCACCGACACATAGCGCCAGCTATTGTACTGCGAGGCCGCGTAGGAGATGACATGCGAGCGGCCGTCCAGCTTGTCGTAGATCATCCCCGTCTCGCCCTGCTCCGCTTGCGGCAGCTGCGGCGCAAAGGACGGCGTCTGTCCTGCCGCTTCGCCATTGCCAAGCCGATTGTCGGCAATGACGCGGCCGCGGGCGTCGACGATCAGCAGCGTACCTTCCTCCGGCGTCTTGACCGCGCGCAGCAGCTCGCCGAGCGCACTGACGTCGACATTGACCGCGACGACGGCCTGTCGCTTGTCGCGCGGCACGAAGTAGGGAATGCTGCGAACGTACGATGCGACTATGGCCGCATCGTACGTGCCGGCCCGGCGCGCGCCGAGCCATTCAATATTCAGATCCGAGGTCCGGAAGCGCTCCAGCCAATCGCCGCTGGCGCCCAGATCGCAGGCCGATTCGCTCAGCATGCAGACGTTGGTATCGCGGAACAGCAGATTGCTGCGCGTATAATACAGGTCGATCGAATGGACGAACGGCATGCTGTTTTTGATATCGTCGATGCGTCGGCTGACCCGCAGGATGGCCGCGGACTGGCGGCTGATGTCCCGCGTCAGCGGCACCGTCAGCGCCTCGTTGCTCTCCAGCTCGGAGAGATACACATTGGGCACGTTGACGATCGTCTTCAGCACCTGCTCGTCGATCGCCTGACGGAACTGACGGACCGTCTGCATGTTCAGCCCGTTGATTTCGCTTTCATACGCCGTCTTGAAGTATCGGTAGGAGACCAGCAGCGGCACGGTGGTAATGACGATTACCGTGATCAGGTTGAAGATCAGCAGCCGCCGGAATATCCGGTTTCCCGTCTCGCCCGTCCAGTTCAATCGAGGCCCCCCCTTTTTATGTTCCGGACCTGATTATACCACTGTTAACGTCCCATCAGCTCGTCGTACGCCGCGTTGACCGCTTCCTCCACCTCGGTGCCGCCGATGCGCATGAATTGCTCGGTATACGCGTCGAAGGCATCGACCGGCGATTCGCCCGTGATGATCTTCAGGTACGTCTCGATGGTCAGCTTATTGAGCGCCGAAGAGTTCTTTTCGAATACCTCGACCGTCGGCACGAACATCGACGTGTAGCCGTTGATGTTGGCATACTTGTCGCCGAATGCGTAGATGAACGGGTCTTTCTTTTTCAAGTACTCATCGTAGGATACCTTGACGCTGAGCACGTTTTTGCCCTTCTTGTTCTGATCCGCTACGGAATCGGCCGCGCTCAGATTGACGAAGGTATCGCCGTCGAGCTTCCAGTCCACACCCTCTTCGCCGGAGGTGACGCTCAGGTAGTATTCATAATCCGTGACCGCCGCTTCGACCATCTGCAGCACCGTGTCGAGCTTGCGCGGGTCCTCCGCCGCCTTGGTCGTGATCGCCACCGGATGGCTTGTCGTGTCCCATTGCGGGGTGCCGGATTTGCCTTCCGGTCCGACCGCGGGCACGCCGAATGCGAGCTCGCCGTCCGGCTGCGCGTCCATGAACGCCTTGTATTGGCCGCCGCCGACATCGTCCGGCAGACTCGGATCGAGCTCGTGGCGCCAATGGTAGAACATGCCCATCCCGGTGAGGCCGATTTTGCCATTATAGAACGCTTGCGAATCCGCCCAGTAGCCGGTCGTGTTCTCCGAGGTCAGGAATTCCGGATCGATGATGCCGTCGGCGTACCATTGCTGCAGCACCGCGAGCGCTTCCTTCATCTCTGGCTGGACCGCGGCGAATACGAGCTGACCGTCCTTTTCCGTGAATTGCAGCGACTTGCTCGGGTCGCCCTTGGCCGCCTGCTTGAAGTCCGAGATGCCCGGATAGCCGAAGGCGCCGAGAATGTTCGGCAGCGCGAAGTCGGACAGCCCGTACGTATCCTTCTGGCCGTTGCCGTCCGGATCGTCGTTGCGGAATTTATATAGCGCTTCCTCATACTCTTCCAGGGTCTCCGGCACCTTGGCGATGCCGACGTTGTCCAGCCAATCCTGCCGCCAGATGACGACGGTCGGGTAGCTGCCGTTCAGATTCGTCGTCGGGATGGCGTAGATTTCGCCGTTGAACATGACGCCGTCCCACGCCTCGGGGTAGTTCTCGTCGATGAAGGCCGTATAGGTCGGCGCCAGCTCTTCGAACTTCTCCTTCGGAATCGGGGCGAGAATGCCCTGATCGACATATTTGGCAATGTTTTGCCGGTTCGGAATTTTGAGCACGTCGGGCATTTCGCCGGCTGCCAGCTTGACGTTCAGGTTGTCGTCCCACTTCTGCGCGTCGACGTACCAGAAGTCGAATTCGGCGTTGAACTTCTCCTCGACCATCTGCACGACCGCCGAATCCGCATCCGGCTCCGCGTAGGAATCGTAGCCGAGCCACTCGAGCACGACCGGCTCCTCCGGCTCTTCTACGGCTGCATTGTCGCCATTATTCGTCTGTCCGGCGGCGCCGTCCGTGTTCCCGGCATTGCCGCTCTCGGGCGCATTATTGTTGCCGGCGCAAGCGGCCAGCAGCGTCACCAGCATGATGCAGGCCAGCAGCGCGGCCATTCGTTTCGTCGTCGTTTTCATCTTGTTTACCCCTCCATCGTTGTCCAACTATTATATATGATCCTGCGGCGGGATACCCGCCCAGGGAAAGCGCATTGCCGCAATCAGCCCTTGACCGAGCCGATCAGCGTACCCTTGACGAAATACTTCTGCAGGAACGGATAGACGCACATGATCGGCAGCACGGAGACGACGAGCGCCGCCATCTTGACCGTCTCGGTGCTGACCGCCGCCTGCATGCTGGCGCTCGTCTCCACCGACACGTCCTGGCCTTCCAGCAGGATGCGGCGCAAAATCAGCTGCAGTACCTGCTTGCTCTCCTCCTGAATGTAGATCATGCTGTCGAACCACGCGTTCCAGTGCCAGACCGCCGTATAGAGGCCGACCGTGGCGATGATCGGCAGCGACAGCGGCAGCACGATGCGGAACAAGATGAACACATCGTTGGCACCGTCGATCTTGGCCGATTCCTCCAGACTCTCCGGCAGCGCGATCATGAAGTTGCGGACGATGAGCAGCAGGAACACGCTGATCGCGCTCGGCAGCACGAGCGCCCAGATCGTATTCATCAGCCCGAGCCCCTTGACGAGCAGGTAGGTCGGGATCATCCCGCCGGAGAAGAACATCGTCAGCACGACGAATCCGGTCCAGAACTTGCGATGCGGCAGCCGCTTCTTGGACAGCGGATACGCGCCGAGGAAGGTCAGCAGCAGCGTGATGGCCGTGCCGAGCAGCGTACGTAGCACCGTATTGCCGTAGGCCGTCCAGATCGCGTCATAGCGCAGCACCTTGGCATAGCCGCTGAAGTCCAGCACCGTCGGGAAGAGGTGGAAGCCGTAGCTGTTGACAACCTTGGGCGGACTGAGCGAGATCGTTACCACCTGCAGCAGCGGCAGCATCATCGAGAGGACGAGCACGAGCAGCGCCGCGTAGACGCCGATCAGGAACAGCCGGTCCCCGAAGTTCATTTTGGTAGCCATTGTCGCACCCCCTTCGTCAAAAAATCGTCTCGTCGCTGAACTTGCTGGCCAAATAATTGGCCGTCAGCACGAGAATGAGCGCCACCACGTTTTTGAACAGACCGACCGCCGCGGCATAGCTGTAGTTCATCTTCAGCAGCCCTTCCGTGTAGGTGTAGGTGGACAGCACGTCGCCGACCTCCATTACCTTGGCGTTGAGCAAATTGAACACCTGCTCGAAGTCGTCGTTGATGATCGCGCCGGAATTGAGAATCAGCATGATGACGATGACCGGCGCCATCGACGGCAACGTGATATACCAGATCTTCTGCACCCGGCTGATGCCGTCGACCTCGGCCGCCTCGTACATCTCCGGGTTGATGCCGGCGATCGCCGCCAGATAGATGATCGCCGAGAAGCCGACGGTCTGCCAGATATCCGTACTGACGAGAATCGCGCGGAACCAGCCCGGCTCGGTGATGAAGTAGATCGGATCGATGCCGAACCAGGCCAGCGCCATGTTGACCGCGCCGCGGCTCGGCGAGAGGAACTCGATGACCAGTCCCGCCAGCACGACCCAGGACAAAAAATGGGGCAGATAGCTGATCGTCTGCACCGACTTTTTGAACCAGCCGACCGACACCTCGTTGATGAGCAGCGCCAGCACGATCGGCGCCGAGAATCCGAATACGAGCTTGTAGAAGTTGATAATCAGCGTATTGCGCAGCACCGTGCCGAACGCATAGCCGCCGAACAGCTCTCTGAAATTGTCCAGTCCGGCCCACGGACTGCCGAGCGTGCCTTCGAGAATTTTGTAGTCTTTGAAGGCGATGATGACCCCGTACATCGGTCCGTAATGAAAAATCGCAAAATAGACGAGGACGGGAAGCAACATCAAAAACATGTACTTATGGGAGGCGTAGTCTTTCCAGATGGAATGCTTCACGCCGCACTCTCCTTTCTGTTTCAAGCCGTATCACGCCGGCCTGTCGACCGCAGCCACCCTTGATAGCGTTTACAAATCCGGCGAGTGATCTTATCGTAATGCGCCGGCTTCAAATCCACAATCCGCAAAAACTTCTGAACGTACCATTTTTTTGATCAGGCCCGCTTTTTGCAAAATATCACGATGCTGCACACGTACCGATATTTTGCAAAGCCGCGCTACGACTGGTTTTTTGAATACGTGCGCCGCCGTCAAAGGGCGGCGGCAGCCGTTTCGCCTTGGGCCTGCAATGCGCAATGAAACGACAGTCGGCAGGTCAACTCTCGCGCCAGCGCCTCGGGGCGGACCGCCAATCGGGTCCGGTAGACGGTCAGCGGAGCGCCCGAATGGTCGGCGGTCTGCACGGCTTCGGTCTGCAGGTCCAATTGCCGCGCGTCATAATGCAACGCGACCTCGCCGCGTCGTCCCCGCCATGTCACATGGCCCGGCTCGCCGAGCGGCTCATGCAGACTGATCAAGCGTTCCTCGAGCTCGCGAGGATGCTTGGAGAACCGGAAGCGGTCGGTCAGCACGAGCGTCGCGCCGCCGGTCTCGCTCCATGTCCAGACGAAGTCCCGCTCCAGGCTGCGCAGTGTATCGTCTGCATAGGCTGAAGCAAGCTCGAGCTGGAATCGTGTGCCGTCGGCTCGTCGCATATGATGCAGCACGCGAGCCGCGTGTCTGCGGCCGTCCTGCTGTGCCAGCCCGTTGACAAGCGGCACCGAGTGTCCTTCGGAGGAGGGATGCAGCAGCGTGTAGCGCGCCGGACCGAAGTAGTTGCGGGTATACGGGCCGCCGCCCGGATCGGCGAGCAGGCTCTCGCCGCCGACGTGCAGGATGAATTGGCCGAGGTCGTTGTGATTATGCGGCTCCGCATTGTGCCCGCCCTTGGCCGAGAAGGCGAGCCCGCCTCGCCTGGCCACGAGATAGCCGAGGTCCGCGAAATAAAATTGACCGTCCCGGACCGGCCGGCCCAGCAAGCCAGGGTCCGTCCACAGCAGATTGCGCGTCACATGCGGCCAGCGGTAGCAATCCTCGGCCCGCAGGTCCGGCACTTCGGCCAGATAAGGGACGTCCGTGCCGAGCCGGGCCTTGAGACGCGACAGCAAGCCGGGGTGCAGCAACAGCTGCCAGGCGTCGGCGTACAGCACGAATTGCCCCGCCGAGAACTGTGACGCGGCCGGATACGCTGCGATGCGCCGAATCTTGTCGCGGTGCGCCGGGTCCCCTTGGCGCAGCAAATCGAGCCGGCCGGCGGTGAGCTGGGCCAGCATATCGGCAAAGTAGACGTAGTAGCCAAAGCCGTATTGCCAGTACGATACGCCCTCGCCGCAGCCGCCGTCTGCGCCGTAGCCCTCCAAAAAGCAAGCCAGCGGCTCCAGCATATCGGCGATCCGGTCGGCCAGCCGTTCGCGGTCCTGCTCCAGCAACAGCAGCGTCATGCCGACGGCGCCGCCGCATACGGCGGCCCAATTGTCCCGGCGCGTGCGCCAGGCGAAGCGCACCTTCCGCTCGAAAAGCGGATGGAAGACGCGCGCTTCGATCGCGCCGCGCACCCGATGCACGATCCAGGGAGACAAGCGATCGCCGATCAGCCACAGCGTCTCGGCCAGCGCGTGCGCCGTCTCGGCTGCAAAAAGGTCGACCATTTGCTCCGGCGGCGCTTCGTGGGCGAGGCAAGCCGCCAGATCGCCCGGCAGGCAGGCGGGCAGACACCACGTATATTCGTTGCAGATCTCCCAGAGCAGATCCTCCAGCGCCTCCAATGGCTGGCGCGCCTCCGCCGACGCAGACGTGGGCGGGGGCGTCGCGCTTGCGGTCTCTGGCGTTGGCGCCTCAGAGCTTGCCGCGCTTGTGTGCGCCTCTGGCGATGGCGCCTCAGAGCTTGCCGCGCTTGTGTGCGTCTCTGGCGATGGCGCATCAGAGCTTGCCGCACTTGTGTGAGCCTCTGGCGTTGGCGCCTCAGAGCTTGCCGCGCTTGTGTGCGTCTCTGGCGATGGCGCATCAGAGCTTGCCGCACTTGTGTGAGCCTCTGGCGTTGGCGCAGCGGCATAGGTCATGCCCAAGTTGGCGTCATGAGAGTAACTGTCTGCCGCGCAGTCTTGCTCAAGCAGTAGCTGCAGCGTCAAGACCAGCAACTGCCCGCGCCGCTCGAAGTACGGCGCCTCGTATTCCGCCCGTGTCCCCTGCTGCTCGAACAGGCGGAACAGGCGATACGGCAGCGCGGGTACCGCAGCGCGCGACGCCTGCTGCGCGGCGACGCGAATCTCCGTCAGCAGTGGCTGCAAATGCTCCGCGTCCTTCAACTCCGCCAGGCGCTCGCGCGTCAGCGGCGCGCCGTACGGGAAGGCCGGCGGCCGCGCCACCATTGTCGGTCGTGTCGGCGTCATCGGCAACGCCTCGTAGATTTCTTGTCTGCTGTACATCTTGCATTCCCCCTTGCCTTCAATCGTGGCATGCGGCATCGAGTCGTACTGCTGGCTGGTCACGGTACGCGTCGCATCCGACTCGCCAGTCCCGGAACGTCTAATGCGCGATCCGGTATCGACTCGACCCATGTCGGCATGTCTATCGCGCGATCCGCTATCGACTCGACCTACTATGCCGCCGTGGTCCAGTGGGCGTCGTGCTGTCGACTCGAGCTGTGCCGGTATGTGCCGGTACTCAGCACGCCTTCGACTGGACGCGACTCGAGCCGTGGCGGCATGCCCTGCCTTGCAGCGGCTTACCCGCATTATGCCCGCCCTGCCGACGCAAGGGAATAGCAAACTTCTGCGATCATACCGTTATTGTGCAAGGCGGAAGGCGAAACGGCGAAACCATCCTCTGGAAGCGCCTCCCAATTTATGCTTATTTCCTCCT
>NZ_JACXIZ010000037.1 GCF_014705605.1 Paenibacillus sabuli | reverse complement strand
CGAGCCGATTTCGCCCCTGTAGCCTCACATTTTGCGCTTATTTCCGCCATCCGAGCGATTCACACTGGCCAGCCTCGCAATAATTGGCGCTGATAACCGCTATGCCAAAAAAAGCGCTCCTCGTAAGAAGCGCTTTTCTGACCTTGCTGGAATTTTTACATAATGGCAGACAGCACATTGACTGCCCCTGCTCGAGTTCTTTCCGTGCGCAGCTCCAGCGCGCGAGGTCCTGCGGCTTGACGGCGGTCGGACGACCACGAGCAACTCGAGACTGTTTAGCTGCTTTGGCCAGGTTACTGATTTTTCTGGTCTGGCTGGGATGGCTGCACTGGCTGCCGGGCTCCAGGCCGCAGGGCGAGCCTATCGACTGCCGCTGATTGGCTGTCGGTCCCCCGACCAATCGTGATGGACCGTCTCTCCTCTTACCAAGGTGCGAGCCGACCGCCGCTGTCCTCCGTCTGTGCATGCTGTCCCGTCTGAAGCGTCTGGTCCGTGCCCGCTGCCGACGCTTTTTTCAGGTAGACCTGGACCTCCTCCTGAATATCCTGCACCGTGCGCGCATCGTCCTCGAGCATGTGGTTGACCCACCGCTTGCCATAGTTGACATGGTTGATTTCCTCGGACCAGTCCACGTCGGAGAAGAGCTGCGAGCGCCCGTCCCCCTGCTGCTCGTAATAGCGGGCCCGCTCGCTCTTGCGCGGCATGAAGAACACCTCCAGGCCTAGCGCCAGATAGCAGAGCCGGTGCACGATCGGCATCGTGCGCGCCTGCTCGAACAGCGACATATTGATCCTGGACGGCTCGACCCCGAGCTCGCGCAGCCGGATCGCACCGAATTCGGCATGGCGCACCTCGTCCCAGAAGTGATGGGCGATCTCCAGATCATAGGCGCGCGGCATGTTCATCTCCCAGGAATCGTAGATGACCGTCGCCAGCAGCGCCGCGGCGTAGAATTCGTTGAAATAGACCTCGAATTCCCCGATCGCACGCTCTCGCAACGGCAGATTCATCTTCGATTCGTACGTGCCCAAGTCTGCATGCTGCAGCCGTTCGTCAAATTGCATCGGCAGCGGCCATTCGAGCCGGGCATTCGCAGGCCGGGTCACCGCAGATTGAGAGGTCGCAGATTGCGCAGTCGCAAGCGGAGTACCTTCAGGTCCGCTGTCCGCGGACCGAGCCGCGCCCTTCGGCGACTCCGTCTGCGACCGGCGGACTTGCAAGCCACCGATGCCGCCCGCCGCCTCGCATATGCCGTCCAGGTACGCGCACCACTGCGCAGCCTCAGCTCCGCCTTGCTCTGGCTTGGCCAGCTCCACTCCCGTCCCAAGCGCACTCTCCGGCGCTTGACCCGTGGACCCGGACCGAGCCAGTAATCCTTCCCCACGCGCTGTATCCACAGCCTCGGACTGCGCCTGCGATCCATCACCCCTGGCTGCATCCTCAGCCTCAGACCGGGCCTGCGCCGCATCCCCCGGCCGCCGGGATCGGCTCCGCCCGAGCCGTCCGAGCTCCTCCAGCTGCTCTTCCAGCTCGGGCAGCCGGCGCCGCAGCAGCCTCAGCTCCGGCGCATTTGCCGCCGGATCAGCGGCCGCGATATGCTCGCGGTACATCGACGTCAACAGCTCAGTCAGCAGCTTCATTCCCGCGACAAAAGCGTCCCCGCCTGGCGCGTGCGCGAGCGCTTCGCCCAGCCGCTTCAGCTCCGGCTCCAGCGCCGCGTGGCGGTTGCCGCCGCGCATATCGCCGAGCCGCTCGCGCAGCGCATGGACGAATTCGGCATGCCCGTACAGGTAATGGCCGAGCCGCAGCTTGACCTCCCAATCCGGATGCGCGACGAACCACCCTGCCAGCGCGCGCACGCAGCTCTGCTCCACATACGCGTACCGCCGCAGCAGATCGGCGGTTCGGGCGATGCCGATGCCGCCTTGTCCGCCATGCTCGATATAGGCCAATAATCCATTGTCAGTCATGGTCTGTTCCTCCTTGTCGTAATTGTCCCTACATCCGGCGGTCCTAGGGCCGCCGTGTCAGATCGCCGATTGTCACCGCCCCGCTCACGGTCTGCCCGGCTGTGCCGGGTCGGCCCACTTGCCGCCGGGCACGAGCGCATACCAGTCCGGCCGCGACGGATCGCGATCGTATGGATACCCCCCGTGCTCGCGATACAGCTCCGCGTATTGCCGCAGCTTGTCGCGATCCACCTCGACTCCGAGTCCCGGCCCGTCCGGCACCCGGATCGCGCCGTCCTCGTACGCCAGCTTGCCGCCGACGAGGATGTCGTCCGTGAGGTGATGGTAATGCGCGTCCGCGGCATGGCTCAGATTGGGCACGACCGCGCCCATATGCAGCATCGTCGCCAGCTGGATGCCGAGCTCGCCGGAGGAGTGCACCGCCACGCCGAGCTGGAACGTCTCGCATACTCCCGCCGCCTTGACGCATGGCCGAATGCCGCCCCAGAAGGTCGTATCGAGCAAAATGACGTCGATCGCCGGGTCGCGCACATTGGCCGCCAACTGCTCGAAATTGATCACCACCGTATTCGTCGCCGTCGGAATGCGAACCATCTCGCGCACCCGGCGCATCCCGTTCATGCCCCAGGTCGGGTCCTCGTAATAATCGTTGTTCAGCCCTTCGATCGCCTGACCGAAGCGGATCGCCTCCTCCACCGTCAGCGCGCCGTTGGGATCGTACCGCAGCCGATCCTGCGGGAACGCATCCGCCAGCGCCCGGTAGCATGCCAGCTCATATTCCGGAGGGTACACGCCGCCCTTGAGCTTGTGCACGGTGAAGCCGTGGCGCGCCTTCAGCTCGCGGCAGTTGTCCAGCAGTTGCTCGATCGTTCGCACCTCGCCCGCGCCGGTCCGCTCATTCGGCAGCCGGTAGAACAGATAGCTTGCAAAATCGATCCGATCCCGCACCTTTCCTCCCAGCAGCTGATGGACCGGCACGCCGAGTTTTTTGCCCATAATATCCAGGCAGGCAAATTCAATCGCGGCATGCAGTTGCGTCCGGTTATTGTACAGACTGGCCGTCGGGTTACAGATTTTGAAGCGCATCTCTTCCAATTGAAACGGATCGTGGCCGAGCAGATACGCCTTCAGCCCGGCAAACGCGAGCTCGGCGCTCTCGCCGCCCCCGCCCATCTCGCCGTAACCGATCAAGCCCTCGTCCGTCTCGACCTCCACGATCGTGCGCACGAAGCGTCCCCAGTGGGCGCCGTTGCTGTGACGCAAGGGCGCTTCGAGCGGCATCATGACCGTAGTGGCTCGCAGGTCCGTAATTTTCATCTCTGGCCCTCTCCCTTCTCTGGCAAGCGTACGCCCAGCGCGGCCAGCATGCCGCCGTCGATTCGGAGCTCGGCGCCCGTCACGAAGCCGCTGCGGTCGCCGGCCAAGAAGGCGATGAGCTCGGCGATGTCCTCCGGCGTCCCGAGCCGGCCGATCGGGTGCATCGCCCCCCATGCCGCGAGCAGCGCTTCCCGGCCCGCTTCCCCGCCGTGCAACTCGGCCGCTTCGCGCAGCATCGGCGTGTCGATCGAGGCCGGGCACACTGCGTTGACGCGGATGCCCTCGGCCGCATGATCGACCGCCATGGCGCGGGTGAGCGCGTTGATCGCGCCCTTGCTCGCGCTATAGGCGGCGACCCGCGTTTGAGAAGCTAAGGCTTGCACCGACGAGACATTGACGATCGAGCCGCCGCCGCGCCGGCGCATCGCCGGTATGACGGCTCTCGAGGCCAGGAAGACGCCTTTTGCATTGACCGCCATCACTTCGTCCCATAGTGCCTCGTCTGTCTCCGTCACGTCGCCGTAGCGCTGGATACCCGCGCTATTGACGAGAATGTCGATGCCGCCGCAAGTGCGCTCCGCCGCTTCGGCAAGCGCTTCCAATTGGGATGCGCTGCGTACATCCGTCTCGCGGTACTCCGTCTTGCAGCCTGCCGCGCGGAGCTCGGCGGCCGCGGCCTCGCCCGCTTCGCGCTGCAGATCGCCAATCAGCACGCTCGCGCCGCCCGCCGCGAGCCGCCGCGCCGCGCCGAGACCGATGCCCGCCGCGCCGCCGATCACGATTGCCGTCTTGCCTGATAGATCTTCCAACATTGGCCCCCCATTCCTCCGATCGTTGCCTGTTGCAACATCCTCTGTTGTTGCATGCTCTGTTGTTGCATGTTCTGTTGTTGCGTGCTCTGTTGTTGCGTGCTCTGTTGTTGCATGCTCTGTTGTTGCGTCCTCTGTTGTTGCATGCTCTGTTATAGGTCAAGCTACCCCGCTAGTAGCGGTGACGATCAAGCCTCGAACCACTCCGGCTCCGCCGCCGCCATGTCGGGCAGGTCGTCCAGCACCTTATGCAGGTGATGCTCCAGCACCGTCGCAGCGCGAGGAGCTTCCCCGCCGATCAGCGCCTCCAGCAGTTGCTCGTGCTCGGCGATCAGCGCGTCGGTCTGATCGAGCCGCTGCAGCATCAGATAGCGAATCCGGTTCAGATGCCCGCGCATCTGACCGACGACGCCGAGCGCCGTCGCATTGCCGTAGGCGCGCAGGAACAGGCCGTGGAAGGCCTCGTCCGTCTTCAGGAACTGCTTCGCATCGCCCTGCCGCGCCGCCTCGCGCTGCTCCTCCAGCAGCAGCCGGGCCGACTGCTCCAGCCGCAGACGATCGGGCCGATCCCGCCACCCCGCGGCCAGCTCGCGGAACGCCGCCGCCTCCAGAGCGGCGCGGACGAATCGGGTCTCGCCCACCTTCGACGCGGAGATGCGCGCGATGCGCGCGCCGCGCTGCGGCAGCACCTCGATCAGCCCCTCTGCCTGCAGGGCGCGCACCGCCTCGCGCAGCGGTGTGCGGCTCATGCCGAGCGCGCTCGACAGCTCCGATTCGTACACCATTTGCCCGGGCAGCAGCTCCAGATACACGATCCGGTCCCGGACCAGTTCGTACGCGACCTCGCTCAGCGGTCGGCGCCCCGCCGCCTGCGTCGTTTGCAGCATCTCCATCACTCCTTGCCTCTCTCCATCACGCCTTGCCTTCATTATGATATATACTAGTATACCAGTCAATTGTAATTTTCCCGATGCATTGTTTTGCTCCAAATTTAGCAGCGTGGTCCAGGGCGCGAAGCGTTCCGCTTCGACGCCTTCTACCCATTGCAGCGCGCTCAGTTCCTTCGCTTTCGTTAGCTACGAACTGTATAAGTGCAGTTCATTTGATGATTTACGGGCCCTGCCACGTCCTGAACTGCATAAATGCATTTCAAATTCGGTAAAAACTTGAATTTCCAGCCGTTTCCCCAAAAATAACTGTACTTTTGCAGTTCATCTTGGATTTCCGCCCAGATCGAAGCCTATGAACTGTATTTTTGCAGTTCAGCCTCACGTACAGTTCAGCTTCACATGATGCACGGGTGCACGGGTGCAGGGGCGCACGGGTGCACGGGCCGCACGGGTGCGCAGGCGCACAAGGTGAACTAGACCGCTACGGGCAGGAACATCACCAGCCAGGAAATATATTTTGTGTGAATCTGCGTCTTGCCTGGTACTTCGTGCATCAACTCGGCCACTGTAGGGTTCAGGTGTGTCAGGCCCCCCTGCGACATCTCCTATGGAACCACGGTGGCGAGGGCAGCGTCTATATACAATAATTGCTTAACAAAAAGCCGCTGATCCTTTTCGGAAAGCGGCTTTGAAGTATTTTTTCAGCGTGTTTGTCAGCGTATTGTCTTCGTGTTGTTTTCATGTTTCTAGCGTATTGTCTTCGTGTTGTTTTCATGTTTCTAGCGTATTGTCTTCGTGTTGTTTTCATGTTTCTAGCGTATTGTCTTCGTGTTGTCTTCGTGTTGTCTTCGTGTTTCCATCGTGTTTCCATCGTATTGTCTTCGTGTTTTCAGCGTATTGCCAGCGTATTTTCAGCGTGTTGTCAGCGTGTTGATCAAGAATTGGAAACGGGATTCAAGAGGCCCAACGACGTTTCGCGTTCCATTTCACGCAGGCTCTGATGAAGCAATTCCACATCTGCTTGCGCCAGATCCAGTTGGGGGGATCGGACAGATCCTCCTGTCAAGCCTCGCCAATTTAGCGCTGCTTTGAAATACGCCATGTTGCGTCCATTTTGAAGAATGTTGCAATACCGCGTGGCGATGTGCTGCCAGCGCCGGGCTTCGTCCAGGTCTCCGCTCTGCATATGGCGGTATACCTCGACGAAGGGCTCCGGGAATACACTCGACACACCGGAAACCGTACCGCTGCAGCCCATCGCCAGGGCAGGAACGAACAAGTGGTCCGCGCCTTGCACGACCGAAAAATCGTTTAACGCCAAGTAAGCGCCAGTACGTGTAAAATCGGGATAGCTGTACTTCAGGCCAACCACATTGCGGCATTGCGTTGCGACACGCTGTACGACTTCGACGGACAAGTCATTCGCCGAACATTGTGGGATATTGTATAAATACACCGGAAATTCCGCAGGAACACTTGAAGCCACCTCGACATAAAACTGCTCCATCTCCCGGTCATTGACAACCGAAAAGATCGGCGTAACGACGCCGATCCCATCTGCGCCGACGGCATGGGCATGCCTGGCCAGCGCGATCGTATCCTTTGTCGTTGTCGCTCCGGCATGAATGTAGACGGTGACCCGCCCGGCTGCTGCCCGGACCACCGTTTCCGCTACGGCCTTGCGTTCTTCAATCGACAAGCGCAGCATTTCTCCGGTTGTCCCGAGCGGGAACAAGGCTTGTACCCCTTTGGATACCAAAAAATTTGTCAACTGCTCTACTGCTTGAAAATCTATATCTCCTTCTTTAGTAAAAGGAGTCACCATCGCTGTCGTGACACCATGTAATAATTTCATGATGGAAAATCTCCCTCTTATCCATAATTGGTGGATTGCCCAAGCCGAGAAGACGGGAATACGCCAAGCATCCCGTCCTCCGTCAGGACAACACCTATCTTTACTTGGGTGCGGCTAAAGTCGCAGCCTGCAGCCATTTATAATTGAATCGGTAATGCAGCTTGCTCGAAAGCAGATGAATCATATGATCGTCCGTCTGGAGGGCCTGCAAATAACCTGCCGGCTCGCTCTGCTCGGCGTTGGCAACAAAGAAATCGGTATTGCCGCCTCCGTCATATTCACGGTCGTCCGAGCTTGGTGTCACCAGTTTGTGATGCGACCAGGTCCGGCCTTCGTCAAACGAAAGAGCCGAAAACATGCCATATACGCGGCGGCGCTCACCCGCTTGATCGACAATTTCAATGCCAAGACGCTGCGCTTTGGCTGTATTGGATTTGTCGGTGAACCCGATATAGAGGATCGGGCCCTCTTTCAAGCGAAGCAAGACCGGCCGTTGGCGCCAATCGATTCCGTGGCCGAGCGCCGGCTCGCGACGGTAAGACCAACTTTCGCCCAGATCGACGCTCGTGCTGATAGGAACTCCGCTCCCGGGAACAGCGGCGTGCTCCGTGTTCCAATTGTCCCGCCCGACGGCCATCAGCGCGCCGTCCGCCAGTTGGACGATACCCGGATGCTGGCCGTGAATCTTCCCTGCCGGAGCGTGCCAGGTGTGACCGTCGTCATGACTGATGATGATACGCCCCCACATCGGTTGATCAAAATTCAGGTCGCTGCTCAGGATCAGCACCCCCTCGCGGGTACGTGTCACGATATGCGGATTCCACATGGAGCGCACATCGCTCATGATGCGGGGCGCGGACCAGTTCGCACCGTTGTCGTCGCTTGTCCGCATGAACAACGTCTGGTTCCCTTGGTTCGGATAGCTGCCGGTTCCTTGAAAGTGATACAGCAATCCGGTCTCGGGATGCGTCCACAACGCACTTGAGTGGTCATTGCGGTCGGCAGCCGACCAGAACAGCGACGGCGCATCCCAGGACTGGCTGCCTTTCCGCAGCCGCGAGGCGGCAATATTGAGCTTGACGCCTTCTTCTCCGGTTGCGTGTTTGCCCAAATCCGTGAACCAGGTTACTAGCAGATCCCCGTTAGGACACCATGTGACAGACGGAAAGTGGTTATGGTCAGAGTATAGCGGGCCCGTCGAATTATCCGGAATCTTGACAAAGTCGATTGGCGTCAGAAAGATAGCTTCCTCCGATTCCACCTGTTGTGCCCGCCAGTCATATCGCTCCTGCGGCACCTCCGACTGACAGAGCGGTCGCGGCTGATGCTCGATATAACGGAATGGCATCGCCCCCACGACAACACGAAATCCAAGTCCGGGGTAGCGATCTGCCGGTAGAAAGCTCATTCGGCCGGCTACAGCATGCGTGCCTTCGGGCGTCCAGCTTGATCCGCCTCGCGTAATTCTGGTCGTCCCTTCGCGATACCCTGCCGGATCGGTCTGCTCCCCGTTCGGATACGGTCCGTACCAATCCAGGCACCACTGCTCGATCTGACCGGTAAAGGCATGCAGTTGCTCCTTTGCCGCTGCCTCCGACTGCGCAGCGTATTCCCATTCCGACTCGCTTGGCAAGCGGTAAGATTGGCCTTCCTTCGCACTCAGCCACTTGCAGAACGCCACCGCCTCATGCCAATTGACCCCGACGACCGGATCATCATCTTGATACGCATGTTCATATTCCGCCACCCAACGCGGATCGGTATTGGTCAAGCGCCGAATCGTCTGCAAGTTCTTCCGAAATCCTGGTCTGAATCGCTCATATTGGCCAAATGTCACCAGCCGGGACGACATATAAAATGGCGAAGAAAGATGAACCGTATGCGAAGGCTGCGTTTCATAGTTCCCGTTGTCGGCGCCTTGCGTAAAGCTGCCTGGCGCGAGAAGCACCATCTCGATGCCGACTGAATTTTGAATTTGCATGGCTTCTCCATCACCCATTTTCGTTATTGATTATCCTGAAAGCGCTGCTCGGCCTCATTGACAATTTCCACAAGCTCTTCGCCGCCGCGACTGTTGATGGACGTAACGAACTGATCGAATTCGCTCAAAGGACGACTGCCGGAGAGGAACTTGTTCAACTCCACTTTCGAGAAGTCGTTGATGTCCTGATTGATTTCTTTGATCCGCTCGCCTTCCTCCGGCGTGTACGGGGGTTCAACCGGAATATCTTTGATGGCGGGACTGTCGACATACATTTCATGAATCGCTTCCGGGCTCAGACTATCGGGCGAAGAAGCGCGGAATCGGTCAGCCGCCGCAGACAGCCAGGAGGGCGATAAGGACAAGTTCCCCACTCCAAAGTCCGATTGCAGCGCATAAAAAGGATCGTCCTTCTTCGTGTACTCATCAATGACAGCCTGCGTCCACTGCGGTTCGCCATTTTCGTCGATCGTATATTGCTCGCCTTCAATGCCGTAATTGGTAGCCAGCGTACCTTCTTCGCTATACAGCCAATTCCAGAACTGAATGGCCAATTCGGGATTTTCTACATTTCGACTAATTCCGAATTGGTGAAAATAATGGTCAGGTTGTTTGTAGTTTTGCTTTTCACCATCCCAGTTTTCCAGAATCGGGATCGGCTCGAAGCGTGCATCCGGGTCAATTTGTTGCAAGGGACCGTTGACCTGATTCATGAAAACCGGATTGTCATAAAAGAATAGATATTTGCCGCTGGACAACCCCTCTAGCCAGGATTGCGTGTCCACCAGCAAAAACTCATTGTCCAGCAATTGCTCTTCGTACAGCTTGTTGTAGAACGTAAGTGCGCGTTTGTACGATTCTTTGGTGCGGCCTAACTGCCACTCCTTGTCATCCGTTTGATACAAATTATAGTACGCGCCCATGCTGGGCAACGGGCTAAGAATATCAAACAGGACGCGGTTGTCCCCTCTGGCGCCGTACGGAATCGCATTGGGGTAAGCTTCTTTCAATTGTTTCAGCACTTCGTAAAGCTCATCCCACGTTGTCGGAACGTCCAGTTGCTGTTCTTCCAGCAGATCCATGCGAATGATCGGCAGCGTGCCTTTTTCATAGTTGACGTCGCGACGAATCATCGGCAGCGTGTAGATGTCGTTGTCAATCATGGTGCGTTTCAGATCTTCGATTGTGTCGTAATCTTCCTGAATAATCGGCGCATGCTCCGCAATCAGCTCGCGCATCGGGAGCAAAGCGCCGGTTTCGTATATTTCCATCGGGTCCGCGCCCCACAATTTAAAGAAATCCGGCAGTTGACCTGATGCCAATAACGTATTCATTTTGGTCGGATAGTCCGCACCGGGAATGACCATAATGTCAAGCTTGATTCCCGTTTTTTCTGTAATAGCCTGAAACGCCGGCGCGTTCGGATCAATGGGCTGCAGCGGATTTTCCGGCAGCGCGATGGTGTAGGTTACCTCTTCGTCCGTCAGCTTTCCTTCGGCCGAATTGCTTTCGCCTGTCGTTCCGGCAGTGTTGTTCGTTTCACCTGATTGCTCGGCATCGGTATTTCCCCCTGAATTTCCCGAGTTGCTGCAGCCAGCCAGCAAGGCAATGCTTATGAGTGTAATGACGGCGAACACGTACACATTCTTTTTCAATGTTTTAACCTCCCACAAATCCGGTTTCTGTTTTGTTCCTGCTGTTTTGCGGATGTTTACCCCTGGCAATCTTTCAATTCTAAAGTGAATCGCTTAGCCTTTTATGGAGCCGATCATCACCCCCTTCTCGAAGTATCGGATGATGAACGGATAAATGACCATCACCGGCAGCGCGGCGCTAATGATCAACGCGTATTTGATTGATTTCTCGGACATTGCCGCGCTCTCCACCTGACTTTGACTCATCGCGTTGCTGATGTCTGCCGTCTGCCCCTCGATTACGATATTGCGCACAAACAATTGAATCGGATAGTTCTCCTTTTCCGTCAAGAAGATGAGCGGCGGCAAAAACGAATTCCATTGGGCCACGGCATAAAACAGAATGAGCGTGGCGAGGATCGGCGTGGAAAGCGGCAATATGATTTTCCAGAAAATATAGATATCATTGGCGCCGTCGATATAGGCCGATTCGGTCAAAGCAAACGGCAGCGATTGAAAAAATGATTTCATGATGACCAGGTAGAACACATTGATGGCAGTCGGCAAGACGATCGCCCAGATGCTGTTGATCATGCCCAGATTGGAGACCAGCAGAAATAACGGAATCAACCCGCCGTTAAAAAACATCGTAAATACGAACAACTTGATAAATATTCCTCTTCCGAAAAAATCCGGACGAGACAAGGGATACGCGCAGAGCGCAGTCATCACCATGTTAATGAGCGTACCTACGACCATATAGAGAAACGAATTTTCAAAGCCTACCAAAATCATAGGATCCTTTAAAATGGACTGGTAGGCCGCAAATGAAGGCGCAACCGGCAACAGATTGACACTGCCAGTCATTACGGCCGTATTGCCGCTGATCGATACAATAAACATGTAATAGAACGGATACACCATGGCCAACGAAATCAGAATCATCAGCAGGATGTTAAATCCGTCAAATAATCTTGAGGGCAAGCTTTTTTGAGCGACCATCGCCAGGCTCCTTTCTACCAGATACTTGAACCGCCGAACCTTTTGGACAATTGATTGGCAGCCACGAGAAAGCAGAGATTAATAATGGAGTTGAAAAATCCGACAGCCGTAGCGTAGCTGTATTGAAATCCTTCCAGCCCTTTTCGAAACACATAAGTTGAAATGACGTCTGCCGTTTCGTAAATTTGCGGGTTTTGCAGCAGCAGTACCTTTTCAAATGATAAATCCAGAATATTCCCAATATTCAGAATAAACATAATGACAATCGTCGAAGCAATGGCCGGCAGCGTGACATGAATGACCTGGTGCCAGCGATTCGCACCGTCGATGACGGCAGCCTCAATTTGTTCCGGGTCTACGCCCGAAATGGCCGCCAAATAGATAATCGAACTCCAGCCGAGCGTCTGCCAGATTTCACTGGTGACAAAAATGGTCCGGAACCATTCTTCCTGCAACAAATAAGAAATTGGCGCAAAGCCAAATATCCCGGTAATACCGTTGATCAACCCATCCACTTTAACGAAAGTCACGACCATCGAAACAACAACAACCATGGAGATAAAATGTGGCAAATAACTCAAGCTTTGCACGGTTTTTTTAAACCATTTTTTCCGAATTTCGTTTATCAAAAGCGCAAACAGTATGGGGATTGGAAAGCCGAACAACAGCAGGTAGAAACCTAGCAAAAACGTGTTTTTCAAAAGCATGACAAAGTTTTCGTCCATAAAAAACTTTTGAAAATGCTTGAATCCCACCCAATCGCTTCCCAGCATCCCATCGTAGATTTTGAAATCTTTAAAAGCAATGATTAAGCCATACATCGGCAAGTACTTGAAAACGATCAAGTAGACAAATGGCAAAAGCATCATGGCATACAAGTATTTCGATCGTTTCAAGTTTCTTGCGATGTAGGCCATCCTTGATTGATTAACCATCGTGTTTACCACCTCAAGTCTGTTTCATATCTCCACAGGTTTGACGCACAACCAGATGGGATTCAAATTTTCTGGCGACAGGCGCTTCAATTTGGTTGGTCATCAGTCCGTCCATTAATTCCAAGCATGCGAGCGCCATCTCTTCAACCGGCAAGTGGACCGTGGTCAACGGAGGGATGGAAAACTTGGAAGCGACTTCATCATCGTGACCGACAATTTCCATATCAATCGGGATACGGACTCCAGCCTCATAGAACGCGTACAAACTTCCAATGGCCATTTGATCGCTCAAAAAGAAAATCGCGTCAGGCCGCTCGCCCATGGCTGCTATTTTTTTCCCACCGCGATATCCTCCCTCTTCGGAATACTCTTCTTGAACATTATAGGCCTCTCGAATTTCGAGTCCCAATTCCTTGCATCCGTCAAAAAAACCTTGACTCCTCGATTGAATAGCCGCCGAAGACACAATCGGCATCATGATACCGACGCTGCGATGTCCGCGCGAAGCAAACAATTCGGCAATCGTTCGCCCGGTCCTGTAATCGTCGACATTTACCGAACAATATTTTTCGGAGTTTCGAAGATACAACACCGTGGGGACATTGATTTCCGCGCTTTCCAGATAACGCTCGTCTTCCATCGTGGAATTGGCAATGATCGCCCCGTTAAAGCGCGTTCCGGTCAGAAGACTGGTTTCCTTGTGAATCTGAGCGCCGACATACGGTTGAATCAAAATTTCATAGTCGTCTTTGTAACCGCTTAACGCGACCTGCAGGCCATTCAAATAACGGGCAATTAACTGGGAGCGCGTGTCAGCCGTCCAAAACAAGGCAATGACCGGCTTAATGGTCTCGCCCCTCGTCCGCAAGCGACGGGCGGAAATATTCGGGCGATAGCCGAGATTTTGCGCGGCATCCATGATGCGCTGTTGCGTGTCAGTTGAAATTCGATAATGCGTGCCCTTTCCATTTAACACAACCGACACCGTACTTTGCGATACCTTGGCCAATTGGGCAATCTCTTTAATACTCGCCAAGCACTCTCCCCCTTCCAGGATAAAACTTTTGATGAATTACTTTGCTAAATTTTTTGCTGAACCACCATGCTAAATCGTTGTGCTAAATCGTTGTGCTAAATCGTTTTTTCTAAGTTGAAATGATTGTATCAGGTTCTAATCCCATCGTCAATGAATTTCGGGGAATTCGTGATTTACATCTTTTCTCTTTTCTATCCTTTCAAAAAAGAAAGCCGCGGCCAAAGGCCGCGGCTTAATGCTTCTGAGTATTGTGACGGTCAATCGGGAACGAACAAGATGTCCCGCAAGTAATTATGATTCTGATACACATTCACAGGCCGGGTTCCGTCCTTCGGTCCCCAGACCCCGGAGCCTGCGTACCAGTACAAGAAATTGTTGACCGTCCCGCCGCCGCCGAATCCGCCCAGGTCAACCGCGTAGTTGCGGCCGGAATCCGTGCCGGTCGAAATAACGATCGTATAGTCATAGCCCGGCGAGATCGCAACTGGCGTGATCTCCTTCGTAATCCAGGCGTCATTGCCGGTATAGGTCCAGGTGCGAGGTCCACGACAGCGCCGGTCGTATTGTTGAACAAATAACAGGCATGATCCCCGGATTCGCTGCTGCCCGCATAGACGCGCAATCCCGTGATGCTTCCGGGCACTGTCGTATAGAACACGGTGCCCAGATTATAATCCGTGCTGTCGGCATTTACCGGAAAGCCGGTGTGCCGTCGCCCTCCCACCGTACACACTTGGAAAGGCGCAATCGATGCGGAGTCAACCCGGCCGTATGCAGCAGGATCGGTCCCGCTGCCATAATTGTCGATACCCATGCGGACATTGCCCGCCATCGTCACGGTAAAGTGCAAGAACGTGGTCGCCCACTCCACTTCCCCCATTCGCGCTCCTGCAACCGCCATTTTGGCGGCTACATGCTCCGCTTCCCCCGGCTGGCACCCCTGCAAGCGCCATTTTGGCGGCTACATGCTCCACTTCCCCCGTTCGCGCTCCTGCAACCGCCATTTTGGCGGCTACATGCTCCACTTCCCCCGTTCGCGCTCCTGCAGCCGCCATTTTGGCGGCTACACGCTCCGCTTCCCTCGGCTGCACCCCTGCAACCGCCAATTTGGCGGCTACATGCTCCACTTCCCCCGTTCGCGCTCCTGCAACCGCCATTTTGGCGGCTACACGCTCCGCTTCCCTCGGCTGCACCCCTGCAACCGCCAATTTGGCGGCTACATGCTCCGCTTCCCCGTTCGCGCTCCTGCAACCGCCATTTTGGCGGTTACACGCTCCGCTTCTCCCGGCCGCGCTCCTGCAGCCGCCATTTTGGCGGCTACACGCTCCGCTTCCCCCGGCTGGCACCCCTGCAAGCGCCAGCAAGACCCTGAATGTGTGAGGGGCAATCTTTGAAAACTAACGACGACATGGGCCGCAACGAGGCGTGGGCGGCGGCGCTGATCCGGGAGAAGGCGATGTTGGCGGAGCCTGGCGACGGGGACGGCAGAGCTAGACGTACCGCAACGACGAACCTGGCAGAATGAAGCAGGCAAGGATGAGGCATGCCGTCGTTGCCGCCGTTATCATTGCAGATCGAGAAGCATCGTGACCGCCTTTCGGAACCACATTCTGCGCACCTCTTGCCTGGTACATCGTGCATCAACTCCGCCACTGTAGGATTCAAGTGTGTCAGGCCTCCCTGAGACATCTCCTATGGAACCACGGCGGCGCGGGCAGCGTCTATATACAATAATTTGGACTAAACAAAAAGCCGCTGGTCCCAGTCGGGACGCGGCTTTTTTGTCACTGCTTCAAAACAAGGGCTGTCAGCGGGAAGTCGGCTCGAAGCAGACTTCCCAGCGCAGGAAGCGCTGGGGCGTACGCGCGCGCAGCACGATGCGCCAATACATCCGCTCCCCTGCGGAGCTCGCAATCTCGCACGGCTCGACGCGCCACTGCCAGAGAGAGGCGTCGTAGCGCATCGCCAACTTGTCCAGCATGAGCCGGCCCGGCGCTTCTTCGACCGGCTCCGCGGCGCTGATCAGCACCTCCTCGAAGCATCCGGGCGGGGCCGTGAAGCTCGCCTCGTCGGTCACCCGGAGCGAGAAGGCCTCGCGCGCTTCGCCGGTCTCCCAGATAAAGGCGCGCTGCAGCCGCTCCAAGGAAGGGCATGGATAAGCGGGGGTCAGGTCGAGCGCAAACAAGGTGCGGGCGCGCGACGACTCGTGCCTCAGCACTTCGGCACGGAATTGCGGGCCGTAGCCTTGGCGGATGCCGTCGACAATCGGCACCGAGTGCCCGTGCGAGCCGGCGGTGAGCGATTCGTACCGGTGCTTCGGCTCGAAGTATTGCCGGGTATACGCTCCTGCCCCCAGGTCGGCCAGCAGACTGCGGCCGCGCCAGTGCAGGATGAAGTGGCCGACGTCATTGTGATTGTGCGGCTCGCCGTTGGTGCCGCCCTTGGCGGCGAAGGCCGCCAGCTCGCCGCCCGATCGCCGCTTAGCGATCACCCACCCGATGCCGGCAAAATAAGCGCGGCTGTCGTCCGGCTCAAGCCGATCCGCGGCGGGATCTGCGCCTGCGAGCGCGCCCCAGGCGAGCTCGCGGACGAGCTGCGGCCAGTTGCCGCTGAGCCGCGCCGGCGCTTCGGCCTGAGCGGCGGTCGCAGCAGTCTCGGCGGTTGTGGCGGTTGTGGCGGTTGTGGCGGTTGTGGCGGTTGTGGCGGTTGTGGCGGTCGCGGCCCGGCGGACGATCGCCGCTTCGCCGGATTCGACCGCCCCGGCATAGCCCGCGGCAGCCAGTCCAGCAACCGCCGGACCGTGCAGCCGCTGCAGCAGGCCGAGCAGCAGACGCGGCCGCTCCGCCGCGTCTGAGAAATTGACCGTCGCCCCCTCGCTCAGCAGACAGGTCAGCGGGAAGGCGGCGATCGCCTCCAGCTTGGCGCCCTCCAGCAGCCGGATGCGCCCGCCGGTGCGGCGCTCGAGCAGCTCCGCCAGGCTCGTATAGGCGCCGAAGCCGAATTGCCAGTAGCTGATCCCCTCGGCTGTGCCGCCCTGCTCGTCGAAGCCGCCGATGTAGCTGCGCAGCGCGCCCAGCGCCCGCCACAGCATGCCCGCCAGCCGCTCGCTGTCCTCCACCCAATAGAGCGCCGCAATCGCCGACGACGAGGCGCAGACGGCCGGCCAATTATTGTGCTTGAGCTCCCAATTCTGCGGACGCGGATCGCCCCACCAGACGGCGAATACGCGCCGCTCCGTCTCCTCGCGCACGCGCGCGCGCACCCACGGGTGCAGCGCATCCTCCAGATGACGGACGATCTCTGCCAGGGCCAGCGCCGTCTCCGCTGCGAACAGGTCGACCGTCTCGCGCGGCGGAGCGGGCTGATCCCAGATGCCCTCCGGGTAGCTGGCGGCATATAGCCCGACATGGGCGGGAACAACCCAGGTGTATTCGTCGCAGATCGCCCAGATCACCTCCTCCAGCGCGGGCAGCCAGCGCTGCGGCCGCGCGTCGCACAGCGCCAGCAGCGCCAGCACCGTCAGCCGGCGGCGGCGGGCGAAGTAGGCGCGCTCGTAGGCGCTCCGGTCGCCGTCGCGGCCGAAGCGGAGAAAATCGGCGAAGCGCAGCGGCTCTTCGGGCTCGCCGAGCAGCCCCTCGCCTTCCTGCCGCAGCGCTTCGCACAGCGACGGCTGGGCATCCAGGCCGGCGCGCAGCCGCCCGGGCAGCCAATCCGTCGCCAAGCGGCCGTCCGCCGTTCGGCCATCCTGGCCGGACTGCGCCCCCGCTTCTTCTTCGCATGTGGTCGTCTGACCTCCTTCCGCACCGCGCTCCAGCGCCTCCTTCAGCTCGCGATAGGTCAAGTTGTATAGCGGCATTTCCATAGCCTGTTTGCGCTCCTTTCGGATCGGCCGTCCGCGGCCGATCGACGTGCAGGCCCCCGCCTGCCGGATGGCAGGACGGGGGCCGCGTCACTTCGGGATGATTATCGTATCATTCGCGCGCCATATAATAGGCCCAGATCATAGGCACAGGTCGCGCTTAGCGCTTATTGGCGCACGAGCACCGGCTGCGTCAGCACGGCGCCAGTCGCTTCCGACGAGTGAGAGAATAATGACAACCCGCCCAGCAGCTCGCTATTGTCCATGTCCACCTCAACCTGCGCCGCCTGCTGCCATTGGCCATCCTGGCGCACATAGGCGGTGAACAGATCGCCCTGCTTCGTCAGCTTGAGCTCGGCCGGATAGGACAGAGTCGGTCCGGATGCATAGCTGGACGCCCCATCTTCGCTCGTGCGGTACACGAATCGCGTCTTCCCGCCGGGCAACACGCGGAAGTTCACATGCTGCGCGCCCGCAGCATCGGTATCGCGGAACATCAGCCCGACCGAAGCGTCCTTGTGCGTGTCGATCAGCGACTCCGCCGTGAAGGTCAGCTCCAGCGTCTCCGCAGGCTGCACATTCGCGATCGTCTGGGCCGCATAGGTGAACGAATCCGCCATTCCCCAGATATCTGCGCCGTTGCTCACCATCGACCACTCCGCGCCGTCCGCCGCGACGAAGCCATCCGCATTGCCGTATTGGTATACGTCCCAGGGCGCAGGCGGCGCTGAGACGCCGTCCGGGCGCACGATCACGTACTTGACCGTGCTCGCTGTGACGCCATCCAGCGTCACGCTGGCTGTCAAGCCCGCTACGCCTTCGCTCAGCGCTGTCAAGAGTCCCGTGCTATCCACCGTGGCAATCGACGCATCCAACGTGCCGTAGGTAATCTGCGCCGCCGACAGATCGGCGGGGCTGCCATCCGCCAACTCGCCGTACACACTGAGCTGCACCGTGCTCCCCACGATCGGCTGCGGCGCGGCCGGCCCCAGCTCGATCGACGCGAGGAAGGCGTTGGCGACGTACAACGTTGCGCTCGCCTGGCGCTGCACACCGCCCAGCTCGCCGCTCGCCGTCAGCACTGCGTCGCCTGTCCCGACCGTGGTGACCGCCCCGTTCGCATCGATCGTTGCGACCGCTGGGTCGGAGCTGCTGTATTGCAAGCTGTCGTACAACCCGGCATAGCGCCCTGAGCGCGTCTCGCCCGCCGCCCACAAGCGCAGCGATTCGCCCGGCGTCGTGTGCGTGGTCGGCGCGAACAGCAGCAGGCGCGCCAGCGGATCGTCCGCCAGCTTGCCTCGCAGCGCGTCTGCATAGCGGGTCAACGCAGCCTTGGCCGCGGCGTCGATATGACTCTGCATATTGGATTGTGTCAGATGCTGGTCGAAGCTGTCGAGCTCACTCAGCACCCCTGCCTCGTCGCCGTCCGCCAGCTCGCTCGCCATCTGCTGTACTGCCGTAGCGAGCAGACCGGCGAGCGGGTCTCGGACAGCGCCGCTCGCTTCGTGCACATCCAGCTCATGTTCCAAATTCGCCAGCCGCTGGGCCGGCGTGCCGATGCCGATCATGCCGAACGGGATCGGCTCGAAGTCTGGTAGCTCGCTCAGCACCTGTGCGCTTGGCGCCAATGACAAGTCGCCGTTCGCCAGATCGACGAAGCCGGGATCGCTCGTCGTCCTCCAGTTCGGGCCGATCGTGCCGCCCGCCGCAGCCGCGCTGTTGATTGACAACTCCTGTGTATTGTAGACCACATTGTTCGCCACCGTATTGTAGAGCGGCGAACAAGGACTGTCGCTCAGCGTCGTCGTCAGCTGCGGATAGCGGGACGCCCACGGCTCATCTTGATAAGGCATCGCCTCGAGTCGGGTGACCATGACGCCGCCCGCCTGACAGGTGTCGCTCCAGCCGCCGAGCCCGCGCGCGTCGAGCGTCATCGAGCGATTGCTGTCCAGCATCATGTTGTTGACGATCAGGTTGCTGCGGCCGCCGCCGATCAGCATGCCGCGGTCCGAATTCTGAATAATATTGCCGTACACCGTCGTGCCGCTGGCCATGTCGTCGAGATAGATGCCGATCTGGCCCACGCCCTGCGCATAGCCCTGCAGGTCGTGCAGATAGTTGTAGCGGATGACGTTGCCCTGCTCCGACCAGTCCCGACCCATGTAGATCGCGCCGGCGTCGCTTGTCTCCAGCAGCACGTCGTGAATATCGTTATACTCCACGATATGATCGTTGCCCTTGAGTCGAATCGCCATATGGGGGGCGTCGTACATCTCATTGTGCGCGACGCGGTTGCCGACGCCGACGATGTCGACAGCCGGGCTATAGGTTGCCTTGAGACGGCTGTAATTCGAGAATTCGCTGTCGATGACCTCATGCTCGCCAGGTGTCAGCGTGATGCGGTCGCCGCCCTTCAGGGACACCCCGCCGACGCCGGTATTGTACACCCGGTTCGCAGCGAAGCTGTGGCGCTGACCGCCATCGATCTTTACAGCGAAGCCGCCCAGATTGCGGAAGGTGGAACCTGTAATGATATTGTCCGCGCCGCCGTTCATCTCGATGCCCGAGCCGCGTCCGGCCTCGATCGTCAGCCCTTCGAATGTCACATGCGATACGTCCTGCATCGTGATCAGCGGATCATCCAGCAGCGACAGTCGCACCGCGCTCGAGGCGAAGCCGGTCGGCGGTTGCAGGTAGAGCACGCCGCTCGTGCGGTCCAGGTACCATTCGCCCGCGCGATCCAGCTCCTCGAGCACATTGTAGTAATAATAGCGCTGACCGCTCTTGACCGTATAATGGCTCGGCTGCGCCGTCTCGATCCGGTTCGTCGCCGCGTCCAGCGTAGCGATTCGCAGATTGCCGTCCGCCCAGTCGATCGCCCAATAGCCGTACATCCACACGTCCGACAGATCGGCCCAGTTCTCTGGCCGCTCGTCAAGATACTCAAAGATCGCGCCGCGGTCCGGCGTTTCGCCCACACGCGGATTCGAGCCGGGGTCGTCGACCGTACCGATCAACTCGTAGCCGCTGTTGGGCCAGCGCGCAATCGTCTGCGGCGCATCGTCCACGAATAGCTCCGGCGGCGGCGGGACAGTAGGTATGCCGAAACCGTATCGTTCGATGCTACCATAATCGGTGACGCCGAGCGCCGCCAGATCGAGCTCCAGCACCTGCGCGCCGCCGTCCGGCAGCCGGGCCGCAATCGCCGGATCACTCACCGCTGCGAAGTCACCCGGATCGAGCTCGATGCCGCCGATGAGACTGACCGCTTCGTCGTCATACGCGCCGTAGACGATCGGCGAGCCGGACGCGCCTGAGTCCTGGGCCGCGAGCGCGAAGCTCTCGTCCAAGCTGTAAGCGCCTTCTCGCAATTCGACACGGACGCCTCCGGCTGGCAATCCGGAACCGGTCTTCAGCGCGCGGATCGCGTCGCGCGCGCCGTCCAGCGTCGCCAGCGGATCGCCGATCGTGCCGGACCCGCTGTCGTCGCCGTCCGGGGCGACGTAGAGCACCGCGCCCGGCGGATCGGCAGCCGCGGTCCGGGCATTGAGCCCGGCCGGGAGTACGGGGGCGGCCACAGCTGCCGCCAGCAGCAAAGGAATTAAGCGAAATCGTTTCATAATTGTGCCTCCTTTGTTTAACGAAACCGAGTTGGGCGCCTAATGAGGCATCCACCGTTTCGCCTTGTTTCGCCTTGTTTCGCCTTGTTTCGCCTTGTTTCGCCTTGTTTCGCCTTGTTTCGCCTTACAAGTTAGGGAGTATAGGTCCATCGCCTATACTTCCTAACTTTCGCGAAACGAAACGCACTTTACAGCCTAACAGGCATCCTCAGTTTCGTCCTATTCTTGCTTTTCCACGCCTTTCTCTTGCAAATATGCGTCAATCTGCTCCTGCAACACGCGCTTCACCTTGTCGCCGCCGGCCTGCTTGATGCGCTCCAGCTTCTCCGTTCGCATTTCCTCTAGTGGACGCGGCGAGAATTCGTATAGCTTGTATTCTGTGCTAATCGCGCTGATCTGGGCGATTTCCGTCCGCACCTCCTGCAGATCCGGCTTGAAGCCGACGAGCGGATGCACGACCGCCTGATCGTGCACGTCCAGAATATAGTCGTTCCAGCCCTCGGGATCGAGCTGCGTCTCGTACGCCATGAACGTGTTGCCCACCGCCCACTTCGGCATTGAGTAGGGGTGCTGCGCCGAATCGGGCTTTTGACCAAAATCGGTCAGCTCGATTCGATTGTCATTCACGACCGTGTAATGCTCGCCTTCGATGCCGTGCACGAGCAACCGATACAGGTCCTTGCCCTTCTCCGTATGCATCAGCTCGAGGAACTGCATCGCGCGCTCGGGATGCTCCGATTGCCGGGCGATAGCCGTATTGGTGGCGCTGTCCAGGCGAGAGATATAGAATTTTTCCTCTAATGGGATGACGTCGATCGGGAATCCGGCGTTCGCCGTCTCCTTTTCGCTCTGTCCCTTGAAATTCTCGTGGAACCAGGCGATATAGCCGTCCTCCTTGCCCTCGTCCTGACGCCGGTTGGTATTGCTCAGAATATCCTCGCGGATAAAGCCCATCTCCTGCCACTGCCGCTGCATCTGCTGTTCGAGGATTTTCTCCGGCAGTTCGTCGAGCAGCTGTACCGTGTAGGTCTTGTCGTCGACCGGCACGACAAAAGGACTGGCAATTTTGACGCCGGCGTTGATGTTTGGCCAGATCGCGTCGCTGATGCCCTTCTGAATCTTGCCCGCTTCCTTGATCTTGCTGAAGTATTCGGTCAGCACATCGTAGGAAGCCTGGTCGAGCGGACGCCCTTCCCGCGCCAGGAACACCTGCTCCGCCTTGTCGCGGTCGAGATACGCGTCGGCCAAGGCCGTGGGCGTGCGCATCCCGATGCGCGTCTCCGTCATCTGCTGATAGTTCGGAATCGCGTACAGCTCGCCGTCGACGCGGGTCATGTCGAGCACCCAGTCCGGTATGACATCCAGGATGCCCGGCGCTTCAGCCTCCACCAGTTCGTCGAGCGGCAGATACGCGCCTTTGCGCACCTCATCGGCCAGCGACAACACGAAGCCCGTCCACACGAGATCGGCTTGCTCCTGCGAGGCTGAGATTAACTGCCAGCGCTCCTTGAATTCGCCGAACGGGATGACTTCGAATTCCACCTTTGTGTTCGGCAAGTACTCCTGCAAGCGCTCGTTGAACAGCGCCCACACCTTGTCGGAATCGCGCTGCTTGCCCGGGCCGCCCATAATCCACTTCAGCGTGACCGGCTCCGCGTCCGCTGTCCCCGAACCCGTCTCCCCAGCCTCGCTGCCGTTGCTGCCGTTGCCTGCAGTGCCGGCATTGCCGCTGCAGGCAGCAAGCAGCAACAGCAGCGCCAGCAGTAGGATATTCCAGCTCCGTCGATTCTTGTTCATGGTCCCGTATCCCCCTCTTTACAATTGACTCAGTCCATCAGAAGCGCTTCTAATTGTATTGTAAGGGCTTTCTTTTGTGCATTTCAATTCCAATGAATTGATATTGCGTACGCGATCTGTACTTATTGACGCATCGCTTGGCGCATCGCGGCGCGGACATCCGCGCCGTCCAGGCAGGCCGGCTCGACCTGCCGCTGCGCCGCCATCGCCGCTGCGACGCCCGCGGCCTCGCCGAGCGGCACCGCATTGCCGGTGACGCGGTACGACGCGTGCGCATGGAAGTCGCCGCTGATGCAGCGTCCGGCCATGAGCAGATTGGCGATATCGGCCGCGACGAGGCTGCGGTACGGGATATCGTAAGGCTGCGCCTGCACCTGCTGCCGCGCATCCTCGCCCTCGCGCTCCGGGCCGAGCGCGTGCACATCGACCGGCAGCGTCGCCCGGCATACCGCGTCGGGGAAGCGGCTGCCCGCAATCAGGTCGTCCCTGGTTACCGTGTAGCGCCCCCGCAGCCGCCGGCCCTCGCGCAGGCCGAGCTGCTGCGCGGTCGCGACGAGCCGCAGCCGCTCCCAGCCCGCCGTGCGCGCCAGCGCCTGCACGGCGTCGCGCAGCTCCGCGCGCGCTTCCCGCGTCGCGTGCGAGATCGCCCACGGATCGTCGCAGCGCACGCCGTACTGATGATTGAGCATCAGCGTCGCCATCCCCGGCTGCGGCAGGCGGAAGAGCACCGGGCGCTTGTAGCTCGGCGCATAGCCGCCGGCCGCGATCCGCGCATACAGCGCCTCCTTGTGCGGCCGCACGAGCGTGCTCTCCTGCTCGTCCGGGACGCCGCTGACGATCGCCAGGAGCGTCGAGGGCTGCACTTGGCCGCTCTCCGGATGCCCCATCTCGTACGCCGCGCCCGCCAGTGCGCCGAGATCGCCGCTGCCGGTGCAATCGATGAATTGCCGTCCGGTATAGGCGGCTCGTCCGCCGAAGCCCTCCACCAGCACCGCCTCGATGGCGGCGGCGCGCGCAGATGCGGCGCGCTCCGCCCGAGCGCGGCTGCCGGTGCGCGGCCCTCCTTCATCGCGCAGGTCTCGCTCGTCCGCCCCCCGCGCCGTGCCTGTCGCGACGCCCCCCTGCATCGCCGCCGCGACGACGCGCGCATGCAGCAGCACGTCGACGCCGGAATCGCGGCACAGCGCGTCGAGTACGGTCTTCATCGCCTCGGCGTCGTACGTATAGTCGGCCGTCCCGTCATAGGCCGAGCCCGCCGAGGGGTGGGGCTCGGGCCGGTAGGCGTCCGCCGCCTGCAGGCGGGCTACAATTGTCTCCAATACGCCGCCCTTGTCCGCACTGTCCATGACGTACGACAGCAGCCCGGCGGTCCAGACGCCGCCGAGGCAGCCGCCGGCCTCGATCAGCAGCGTGCGCGCACCCTGGCAGGCGGCCCCGAGCGCCGCGCCGATCCCCGCCGGTCCGCCGCCGCAGACGATCACCTCATAGTCGGCGCGCGCCTCGTGGCGGCGCGCCGGTTCCTCGATCCATCTCATTGCGCTTCTCCTCCTTTTCATGGCACTTTTTCACCGCGCTTCTAGAGTGTAGCGCAATTGGGGCTTCCGGGATCGTGCACAATTTGCAGATCCGGTGCGCATATTTAACCGATTCGCGAGGCGTCCCCAGGCTCTGGACGATCCGGGCGATCCGGCCGCTCCAGGCCGGGCACCTGCTCGCCGACCGGCAACGCCGGGAAGCGCAGCTCCACGACGAGACCGCCGCCGTCCCGCTGCCGCACGCAGACGCCTGCCGCCGGGCCATATACGAGCCGCAGCCTCTGGCTCACATTGCCGAGCCCGATATGCGCGCTGAGCAGCCCCTCGTCCGCGCGCAGACGGCGATTCAGCGCCTCCAGCCGCTCCGGCGGCAGACCCGCGCCGTCATCGCTGACCTCGAAGCGGATCATGTCTTCCCTCAGCCATCCTCGCACGGTGATGCGGCCGCGCATGCGCCGCGGCCGCAGCCCGTGCGCGACGGCGTTCTCGACGAGCGGCTGCAGCACGAGCTGCACGGTCTGGTAGCCGAGCAGCCCCTCGTCCGCGCCGATGTCGAATTCAATCTCCGGGCAGCGCCGGCGCATGATCCCGACGTACTGCCGGACGTGCTCCAATTCGGTGCCGATGTCGACGAGCGGATCGTCCGCTTGCATGCGGATGCGCATCAGCGCCGACAGCGCCTGCACCATATCCGTCACCGCATTGGGGCGGCCGGTCAGCTCCAGCGCCGACCACTGGATGCTATCCAGCGTGTTGCTGAGGAAGTGCGGCGAGATCTGAGCCTGCAGGGCGACCGTCTGCGCCCGGGTGAGCAGCCGCATCCGCTCCTGCAGCTCCCGCTCGGTCGCGCGCTGGGACTGCATGCTGCCGGCGACGCGGTCGCCGATGTCGTGCAGCTCGTCGCGCGCCCGTCCCGCCGGTCCGCCGCGCTGACGCAGCCAGCGCTCCGGATCTTCGAGGATCGCCAGGATGCGGCGCAGCGGCGCGTAGGTGCGGACCGAGATCAGCAGCACGACCGCCAGCAGCGCTGCGCCGGTGATCGCCGCTACCACGAGGAAGTAACGGCCGACCGTCTCCGTACGCTCGGCGAAGTGCGTGAGCGGCAGCACCGAGGCGTAGGTCCAGGGGTAGCGCGTCGAGGGCACCGCGGAGATGACCAGCTTGCTGCCGTCGATCGCGCGGACGCGGGAGCCCTCTTGGGCCGCATCGATGTCCGCCAGCGCCGGCTGGTCCGCATAGGCGCTCATCAGCAGCTCGGGATTGTTGTTGTACAGGACGCGACCGTCCGTGCCGAGGACGAACAGATTCTCGGCGATTGTCTGACCGAGCCCGTCAAACAGCTCGCCGAGCCGCTGCGCGTCGATATTGATAATCACGGCGCCGGAGACGTCCCCTCCGACCGGTCCCCCCGGCCGTACGAGCGAGATGAGGTACGGGTAGCTGCCGTATTTGGTACGATACAGCGTCCACGGCGTATCGCCTGTACGATCGCGGTAACTCTGCAGCCAGCTCGCGTCGTTGAATTCGCCAGCTCTGGCATTGTTGCTATTGGAGATGACATAATCGTTGCGCTCCGAATAGATGTAGATCGAATCGATGTATTCGTAGGTGTGGGTGAGCAGCGTGATGGATTGATAGATGCTCTTGGTGCCGGCTTGAAAATAACGCGTATAGGCCGGGACCTCGAAGAAGGTCTGTACTTCGGGGAGAAGCGTGAGCTTGGTCGCCATGCGCTCCGCTTCATTCACGATATTGTCCGCCAGCTCGCGCACGCGCTGCAGCGAGTTCAGATTGATCTGGCCGATCTCCTCCTGCAGCAGCTGGCGGTTGTACTTGTTGATCGCCACGAGCAGCCCGGTGAACGGCAGCAGCATGAGCAGCAGGATCAACAGCAGATTGCGCACGAACAAGCTGTTCAGCTTGTAACGACGGAGCGCATGGCGCAGTCCCCGCTCTTTATCGTCCAATTGGCCTCACCCGCTTTCACTCGTCATTCGGCTGTACGCGCCCGGCGTGTAGCCGGTTGCCTGCTTGAACACCTTCGTGAAATATTTGCTGCTTCGGTAGCCGACGATCTCGCTCACCTCGTACGACTTGTAGCGGCCGGAGCGCAGCAGCTCCTTTGCTTTTTCGACCCGCACGCGCGTCAAGTAATCGATGAAGTTGATCCCCATCTCCTGCTTGAACAAGCGGCTGAAGTAGACCGGATTCAAAAACACCTGATCGGCCACGCCGTCCAGATTGAGGTCCTCCGCGTAATGTTCGTGCAGATAGGCCTTGACCTTGGCGAACAGCTTGGCATACGGCGTCTCCTGCCCGCTGCGCAGGCGCGCGGCGATCTCCTCCAGCACGCGCGCGCTCCAGGCCCGCACCGCGGCGTGATCCGGCAGCCGCAGGAGCTGGCCGTAATCGAGCATGCCGCCGGACAGCGCGCCCGCCTGCTCGCCCCATTCGGCCATGTGGCCGGAGATGAGCGCGAACAGATCGATCGCCAGCCGCTGCACCGTCGAGACGGGCAGCTCCTCCATCTCGTCGAACAGCGTCTCCAGCAGCTCGGCCGCCGCCGCGTAGTGGCCGTCGTACAGCTTGGAGACGAGCAGCTTGCAGCGCTGCAGCAGCCGCTCGTATTCCCGCGGACGCAAGCGCGCCGTGCCATCCTCCGCCGGCGCGCCGCCCGGCTCCAGCTGCAAGGGGCGCAGCTCCTGCGCCGCCTGCAGCAAGGTATGGTAGCTGGCCTCGCGGTCGAGCCGCAGCCGCAGGCCGTAGAGCTGGCGTAGCTCCGCCTCCAGCCGCTCCAGCATGGCCTGCAGTTGATCCGCATCGCCCTGGTCCCTCCCGGCGACCTCGCCCAGCGCCATCAGGTGGAGCTGCTCGCCGCTGCGCATGAGCGCGCAGCACGGCAGGCCGCTTTCCTCCTGCAAGGCTGCCTCCACATACTCGATAGCGCTTTCACAAATGCGCGGCCACCCGCTCCGCTGCTCGCCGCCGCGCTCGCCCGGCTCTAGAATCAGCCGCACGACGTCCAGGCTGTACCGACCAGGGTCCTCCGCCAGCTCGAGCAGCCGCAGCCGCTCGCCGAGCCGCTCGACGCTGTGCCGCAGCGCGCCGAGCGTCAGATCGGTAAAAAATTGCGCCCGCAAGAGCGGCAGCAGCTCGGCGTAACGCCGCCGCTCCTGCTCGCGGGCCTGCGCGCGCGACGCCTGCTCGTCCAACTGCTCCGTCAGTGCCACGAACACGCGCTCGATCTCCTCGAAGTTGATCGGCTTGAGCAGGTAGTGCCTTACATTGTACTGCATTGCCGTCTTGGCATACTCGAAGTTCTGGTGGCCGCTCAGGATCACGACGCTGGTCTCCGGATGATGCTGCTGAATATGGCGGGCCAGCTCGATGCCGGTCATCTCGGCCATATCGACATCGGTCAGCACCACGTCGACCGGATGATGCGCCATGTACGCCGCCGCCTCGCGACCGTCGGCGAAGCAGCCCGCCACCCGCAGCCGGTAGTGCTGCCACGGGATCGAGCGCGACAGTCCCTTCAGGATGACCGCTTCGTCGTCGCAGATAATGAGATTGTACAAGCCTGCCCCTCCTCCCGAGTCTCCAAGCTTTCGTATGACGCGCTCCCTTTCTTCGACGGGCAAGCGCGCGCTCCTGTCTGTTTGTTATTCAGTGTACCACAGCGCCGTCCGCGGTAAAATCCCTACCCCTTGACGCTGCCGATCGTCAAGCCGCGGGCAAAATACTTCTGAAAAAACGGAAACACGACCAGCAGCGGCCCCGCCGCCACAATCGCCAGCGCGAAGCGCACCGTCTCCGTCGGCACCGTGAACGCGCCAAGATCAATGCCTGCCGGTGCCTCCGTCGCCATCTGGCGAATGAATTCGGCCTCCATTAATATTTTTTGCAGCAAATATTGCAGCGTGTACAGTTGCTGATCGCGGATATAAATAAGTGCGATGAACCATTCGTTCCAGCGTCCCAGCACGCCGAGCAGCGCCAGCGTCGCGAGCACCGGCTTGGACAGCGGCAGAATCATGCGGAAGTAGATCCGCAGCTCATTCGCGCCATCCATCTTGGCCGACTCGATAATCGCTTGCGGCAGTCCCTGAAAGAAGGTGCGGAAGATGATGATGTGAAACGCATTGGCCAGTGTCGGCAAAATATACACCCATACCGTGTCGCCGAGCTTGAGATACTGCGTGATCAAAATGTAACTCGGAATCAGACCGCCGCCAAACAGCATCGTGAAGAAAATATAGAATGTAATCGGCCCGCGCCAGCGAAACGATTGCCGCGACAGCGGGTATGCGCACAGCGACATCACGAACACGCTCAAAAATGTGCCCAGCGCAGCCTGAAACGCGGTGACCGCATAAGCGCTCATGATCTGCGATGGATTTTGAAAGACGACTTTGTACGCCGTCAAGTCGAACGGGATCGGCAGCAAGCTGTAGCCGCCGCCGAGCACCCGCTCCTCGCTCGTCAGCGATATGGAAATGACCAGAATAAAAGGAATCAAGAAACTCAAACTGAACAGCACGAAAAACAGATGCACCCCTAGTGTCGACGCCGTCAAGCGCCTGCGAATCGCCGGCATACGCACTCACTCCTCACTAAATTGTGGTCTAAAACAGGGCGTTCTCGGGCCGCAGCCGCCGCACAATCGCATTGACGAGCAGGATGAGCGCGAGTCCGACGACCGATTGGAAAAGACCCACCGCCGCCGTAATGCCCAGATCGCCCTGCCGCAGACCGCGAAACACATACGTGTCGATGATGTCCGTCGTCGAATAGAGCATGCCGACATCGCGCGGAATCTGGTAGAAGAGGCCAAAGTCGCCGCGAAAGACATCGCCGATTGCCAAAATCGTCAGGATCGTCATGACCGGGACGAGCGACGGAATCGAGATCGCCTTGGTCTGCTGCCATTTGCCCGCTCCGTCAATGCGTGCCGCCTCATACAGCTCGGGATCGACGCCCATCAGCGCCGCATAGTAAATAATCGAGCTGAGGCCGACCCCCTTCCACAGATTGGCCGCGGTCAGGATATACGGCCAGTATGCCGGGTCCGCATACCAGTCGACCGGAGCCTGCCCGAAGAAATCCCGCAGTTGATTGAACAGACCGAGCGATGGATTAAAAAGCGTGTACGTGATGTAGCCGACGAGCACCCAGGAGAGAAAGGTCGGAAAAATCATCGTCGTCTGGTAGAACTTGAGCGCCAGCCGGCTGCGCACCTCGTACAGCAGCAGCGCAATCGCCGCCGCTCCGGCCGTACCGACCGCGATGAACAGCAGGCTGTAGCCGACCGTATTGCGCGTGATGCGCCAGGCGTCGTTGGAGGAGAAAAAAAATTCGAAATTGGCAAAGCCGATCCACTCGCTGCCGAGTACGCCGAGGTGGTACTTAAAATCCTTGAATGCCATGATGATGCCGAACATCGGCACATAGTGAAAGATGAAAAAATAAAGGATCGCAGGCAGCGCCAGCGCGAGCAGCATCAGATGATCTTTGAATACATGCCTTCCCATGAAGCGGTCCCCCTCTGCATAAAAATAGCGGCAGGCGCGCGCTCCTGCCGCTTCTTTCATTGTAAGGGGTTTCGCAATCGCTTTCAGTCCCAAAAAATTCAGATCGGGCGCTGCGAATGAACGGATTCGCCGGCAAAGGTGCCGGATTTTGATAAAAGGTGTAAAAATTCAACGCCAGAGCGGCTGGCCTGCAAATAGCGACAGCACCCGACGTTGATCCTCCTCCTGCAGTCCGCGGCCGTCGCAATACGCGGCATTGCCGCGAATCATCTCCGGCGAGGTCGAGCCGCTTAGCGACACGGCAATATCGTCGCAGCTCAGGCTGAAACGCATCGCGGGCTCGACAAGACCGTACGGCTCGCTGTGGCGCAGGAAGTCGAGTTGGCGGACACGGCCTTCCGCTTCCGCCAGCAGTTGCGGATCCTTGTTCATAAACGAAGCCGGGTGATCGGCCAAAATGCCCATGCAGAGCGGACTGCCGTTGATCACCTGTACATTGTGCTCCCTTGCCAGCGGGAACAGCTCGTCCACTGCTTCGTAATCGATCAGCGTGTACTTGCAATAGATCTGTACCGTGTCGAGCAGCCCGGTCTCGATATACGGCTTCAGAATTGACAGCCGCCGCGCGTTCACGCCGATGGCGCGTACCTTGCCTTGCTCCTTGAGCCGCGCGAACGCTTCGAGCGTGCCGTGCAGCCCTTCTTCGAACGTCGTGGTCTCGGCCTCGTGCAGTTGAATCAGATCGATCCAGTCCGTCCCCAATCGCTGCAGACTGCGCTCCACGCTGGCCAGGGTGTTGGCATGCGAGTAGGCTTCCCCTCGACGCACCGCCTTGGTTGCCAGCACGATCTGGCTGCGCTTGCCGCCGGCCAGCGCCTTGCCGTAGCGCAGCTCGCTGTCGCCATACGCAGGCGCCGTATCCAAAAAGGTCACGCCCGCGTCGATCGCTGCGTGAATCGTACGCACGGCCGCCTCGTCGTCCATCGGCCCGAAGCCCGAGCCGAACGGCGCGCCTCCGAGCCCGAGCCGCGATACCTTGAGGCCGCTTTTGCGCAGCACCGTGTATTCCATCTGTTCTCCTCCCGCTTACGCTTGATGGCCGGCGGCGCATCGCCGCCCGCCTTCTTAGTGTAAGGGGACGAGGCCAGAATTGCACCCCCTTTATTCTGAACTCGAGGTGCTTTATTTCGCTCTTTGCTATCGAAACAAGCCTTCCGGCGCAGGCTCCCCCGATTCCTGCGGACGCAGGGCAGGCGCATGATCGAATTCGAGCCGGATGACCGGCACCTCCCCTGCGAGCTCGTCGATCGGCAACCCGCGGATCCGCACATCCTCGAGCGGCTGTCGCCAGTGCCGGGTCCCTTGGCTGCGCACGCAGGGCAGCTCGCGCCCGTCGTTCAGCAGGACAGCCCGGATCGGCAGCGTTTCCAGTCCTTCCACGACAATTGCCGCGCCTTGCGGATCGCGATACAGGTGGACGTACAAGCTGGTCCCTTTGCGCGTGAGCAGCATGTTCGGACTGCGCAGGAGCTCCGATGCAGGCTCCGCCCCCTCCCAGGACTCCCGCGCCTTGGCGGACCACTGCCCGATGCGGCCAAAGGCGGCGGCGTACTCCGGCGCAATCGTGCCGTCCGCGCACGGGCCGACATTGAGCAGGTAGTTGCCTCCCATGGCAAGAATCTGGTCCATGCTTTGCATCATATACTTGGCGCTGTAGTAGTCTTCCTCGCTGCGGTAGCCCCAGCTCGTCATCCCGAGCGACTGGCAGGCCTCCGTCGGTCTGTCGAAGGCGCGATGCCCGGCGATCTGCGCCGCGTCGTAGTCCCGCTCCGGTGTCCCGTAATCACCTTCGCCATAGCCGCGGTCGTTGATGACGGCAGCCGGCTGCAAGTGCCGAATCATGGCGTGCAGGCCTGGATCGCGGTGCCCCGGCACATTCATGTCCCAGAAGATGCCGTGCAGCGTGCCGTAATTCGTGCATAGCTCGCGCAGCTGATTGCGCACGAATGCCATATAGGCCGCCATATCCGGTCGATCTCCCTCCTGCGGGCCGGACAGCTCGTGATGCCGCCCCTGATTCGGATAATTCGGATGATGCCAGTCGACGCAGGAATAGTACAGCTGCAGCGGCATGCCGCGACGCGCGCACGCTTCGGCCAGCATGCCGATGATATCCTTGCCGTACGGCGTGTTCATGACATGGAATGCAGTCTCGCGCGTATCCCACAGGCAGAAGCCGTCGTGATGCTTGGCCGTGACGCACATATAGCGCATGCCGGCCGATTCCGCCAGATCGATCCACTGGTCCGGATCGAAGCGTTCGGGGTTGAAGCGCTCCGCCAGCTTGACATAGTGTGCGCGCGGCACATGACGGCGCCACATCTCCTGCTCGTGCCAGCCGTTGATGGCGTACAGCCCCCAATGCACGAACATCCCGATACGCCGTTCGAAGAACCAGTCCCGCTCATCGCCGAATCTTTTCATCATTCGCCTCTCCCCTTTTTCTTGAACTCTAGCTGCTGCCTCGCTGCCCTTTGTCTCACTATAGCCATCCGACTCGAACATTGTCCATAAACAATTTTCGAGGATATACACGTTTTGCTGCAACAGTTTGAAAGCGGTTCATTTGCAATTGTAGCGTCCGTTGTACTATCCTTTTAAGTAGACCAACACGGTAAAGGAAGGGGCGGCACTCGCCATGGAGACCACGCCAACCGAGCTTCAGCTCGACCAGTTCAAAGCATTCAAGCATCGCATTACCCGATTTATGATGGTGTACAAGTTCGCACTGGACACAATGGAGACCAAAATTGAAACGCTGCAGGAGGAATTTCAATTTCTGCACGAATACAATCCGATTGAACACACCAAGTCCCGTCTGAAATCTCCGGAGAGCATTTTAAAAAAGCTGTTCCGCAAAAACTTGCCGGTCTCGCTGCCGAGCATTCAAGACAACATCCGGGACATCGCCGGCATGCGCATTACCTGCTCGTTCATTTCCGATATCTATACGATTCAGGCGATGCTGGCCAGCCAGACCGACCTGCGCATCGTCGAGACCAAAGACTACATCAAGCAGCCCAAGCCTAACGGCTATCAAAGCCTGCACTTGCTCGTAGAGGTGCCGGTCTATATGTCCGATCGTCAGGAAAACGTGTACGTGGAAATTCAGATTCGCACGATTGCCATGGACTTCTGGGCCAGCCTCGAGCACAAGATCTTCTATAAGTACAATCAGTCTGTGCCGGCCAAAATGCTGAGCGAGCTCAAGGCGGCTGCCGACGCCGCAACCGCCCTGGATCAACAGATGGAACGGCTGCACCGGGAAATCGGAGAAATCAAGGAAGCGCAGCAAAGCGACGACGAATTGACGCTGCAACGCATCATGGTGAGCAACCAGCAATTCTCACTGCCCTCCGCGCTGATGGACATGATGGACGACGGCAAAAACAGGCAATAGGCGAGCTTGGAGGCGGCTTCGCTTGTGGACTTAAAGGTGGATTTGCAAGCGGATTCGCTGGCAGAATTGCAGGTGGATTCGCAGACGGACTTTCGATTGACAGACAAGAGTGACTTTTTATCGCTACTGCCCACGCGATTTCGCTTCCTTCCCCCAGTAGAGTGATTTTCTACCTCTATTGGTCTGCTTGGACATAAGAAAAGGACGCGCAACCTCATAAGGATTCGCGTCCATTATTGTAGCCTGACCGGCCTTAAGGTCAGGCTTTCGCTGCTTTAAATCTTCGGCTCTTGGCTCTTCGAGTCTTTAACCTTCATGCCCTCTTGTCCATTCACCCATTCGGATCGGCAGCCGCGACCTCGCGCTCGGCGGCGAACGGTTCTTCGTACCATTCCACCGCCTGCTGCAGCAGCTTGACGAGTCCGCCGAACTCGAGCAGCTCGAACTTGCTGACTGCCGCTTCGTGCTGCAGCGCCCACAGGCATTCTCCCAGTTCGCAGGCAATCGGCACATTCAACCGGATGCGCGCCAGATCGCGGGACAGATGCAGCATCTCCAAATTTGTCTCAATTTTGGTACGCACGCCCTTGGGCAGCTCGTCCAGGCAGGCCAGACAACCTTCGACCGTTTCGTAATCGGCCAGCAGCTTCAGCGCCGTCTTCTCGCCAATTCCTTTTACCCCGGGGTAGTTGTCGCTCGTATCGCCCATGAAGGCCTTCAGGTCCACAATCTGCGACGGCGTCAGCCGTTTGCGCTCGTGCAGCGTCTGCAGATCGTAGACCGTATAGTTGGAGCGTCCCTTGTTCATGATGACGATGTTGATCCGCTCATTGATGAGCTGGAGCATATCGTGATCCCCGGTCAATACGAGCACCTCGGCATCCGCCTGGTGGCACGCTGCCAGCGTGCCGATACAATCGTCCGCCTCGTAGCCGGCCAGACCGACGTTGCGCACGCCCATCGACTCGACGACCTCCTTCACCAGGTCGAATTGCGGCAGCAGCTCCAGCGGCGGCTCGCCCCGATTTTGCTTGTAGGCGCTATACGTTTCCGTACGGAACGTGCTGCTGCCCATATCCCAGCAGCAGATGACATGCGTAGGCCGAAAGTGCTGCAGTGCGTCAAAAAAGTATTGAATAAAGCCGTAGACCGCATTCGTCGGCAATCCTTGACTCGTCTTGCGAATATAGCCGGAGTACGAAGTGGCATAAAACGCCCTGAATAACAAAGCCATGCCGTCTACCAGCATCAACCGTTTTTGTGAATCACCGATTGCCCTCTCCCCCTTGCTAATGCTATACGTTCTATACGTTCAAAATATCGCGCAGGAATGCGCCGATCCGCTGCCCGGCTTCGCAAAGCCTCGTTTCATTTTCTACCAGGGCAATCCGCACGTAGCCCTCGCCCTCGCGCCCGAATGCGTCGCCCGGAATGACGACGACCCCTGTCTTTTGCACCATTTCCCGGGAAATGGCCCGGGCACTCCAGCCCTGTGCAACGGCGGCAGCCGGAAGCGGCGCCCACACGAACATCGTCGCCCGCGGCAAGGGCACGTCCCAGCCCTCCGTTCGCAGCGTCTCTACGAAGGCATCGCGCCGCCGCTCGTACAGCGCGCCGACCGGCGGCCCCTCGCGCTCCATGTCCTCCTGCAGCGCCACGATCCCGGCCTCCTGTACCGCCTCGAACACCCCGTAATCCAGGTTGGCCTTCAGATCGCGCAACGCGCCGATCGCCTCCCGATTTCCTGCAACGAAGCCGATTCTGCAGCCTGCCATATTGAAGCTCTTGGACAGCGAATGGAACTCGACGGCCTGCTCGGCCGCTCCCGGCACCTGCAGGATGCTCGGCGGACGAAAGCCGTCATACGCCATCTCCGAGTAAGCCAGATCGTGCACGACCAGCGTGCCGTATCGGCTCGCCTTGGCCAGCAGCCGTTCAAAAAAAGGCAACTCGGCCACCGCAGATACAGGGTTGCTTGGAAAATTGAGCAAAATAAAGCGGGCACGCTCCCAATCTTGCTCAGCAATGGCTTCCAGATCCGGTAAAAAGTCATTCGTCGCCCGCAGCGGCACAGGAATCGCTTCGACGTCGGCCACGGCCAGCGCCGCTGCATAGATTGGATAGCCCGGGTCGGGCACGAGCACCGCATCCCCCGGATCGGTCACCGCGAGCGCCAGATGAGCCAGGCCATCCTGGGAGCCCATCAGCGCGAGCACTTCCTCATCCGGATCGACAGTCACCCCGAAGCGATGGCGCAGCCAGCGCGCCGCCTGCCCGCGAAAGCCGGCGCTGCCGCGCGATGCCGGATAGGCATAGCGATCGGAGCGCTGCACCTGCTCGCTCAGCGCCGTACGAATGCGGGGCGACGGCGGGAGATCCGGACTGCCGATGCCCAGATCGATCAGATCCATCCCTGCGCGCCGCGCCTCTTCCTTCCACGCCGCCGCTTCGGCGAAGATCGCCGAGCCCAATCGGGGCAGCCGGCTCGAGCGCCAGCGATTGTCGTTATTGATCACCAAGTCACTTCCTTCCGTCACCGGATCGGCGGTGCCAACTGCGCCTGCTGAATATGCCAGATCATCCCGATCAGGAAGACGGCCAGGCCCGCATAAGCGGCCCCGTAAGTCCAGCGCGTCGCGGCAGACACCACATAATACCGGTCGTTGTCATGCTTGACATAATCGACGCGGACCTTGAGCCGCAGCAGCGCGCCGCCGCCCTTGTCCACCTGCTCCGCTCCGACGAGCTGGACGCCCTGCACAATCGCCGGCACTGGCAGCTCCAGCTCGCCGCGAAAGCGCATCGCCGTCCAATCGAATTGCACCAGCTGCTCTCCCGTGAGCCTGCAATACGTCGTGTAGCTCAGCTCTCGCGTGTGCGTGCTGGACGGCATGAACCAGTCCGGCATCTGCACCCGGTCCAGCGGGAGCTCGTAGACGCCGACGATCGACAAGGGCTTGTTGCCGCGGCGGCTGACATAGCGCTGGTACAGCTCCCAGGCGAACAAGGCCCAGATCAGCAGCAGCAGCCAGCTGCGCAGCCACACGATGAGACCCAGTCCGCCCACCAGTCCCAGCAGCCACAGCCAGCGCCCGACTGCCGCAGCGATCCGTCCGCCGTCGAGCGGATGGATCGGCACCAGGTTGAACAGATTGAGAATGAAGCCGACATTCGCCAGCACGAACAGCAGCGGCAGCTCCCAGGCATGCCCCGCCGCGTACACCAGCAGTGCGCCCAGCGTGCCGAGCAGCGGCCCGCCCATGGCGATATACGCCTCGGTCACCGCGTCCTTGGGGTGCCGCTTCATCGTAATGAGCGCGCCGATGAACGGAATGAATAGCGGCGCGCTGACCGGCACGCCCTTGCGCTTGGCCGCCCAGACATGCCCGAGCTCGTGCACGAAGATCAGCAGGACGAGCCCTACGGCGAACCACAGCGGACTGAGCAGCGCATAAGCGCCGACGGTTATCGCCATGCTGACCAGCGGCGCGGCGAATTTGCTCAGCAGGAGCAGCAGCGTTTTGCCCTTCGTGACGACGAACAGCAGCGCCGCCCCGATCATCCACCACAAGCCCCGGCCTTCTTGCTTCGGTTGCTCTCTATCGTTACGAATCGCCGTTCACATCCCGGTAGCCGGCCATACCCGGTTATATTCCGCTTCTTTGTAGCCCACGGTGAGCTTCGTGCCGTCGGTGACGACCGGTCGCTTGACGAGACGGCCGTTGCCTGCCAGCGATGCGATTTTGTCCGCTTCGTCCATCTTCGGCAGCTTGTCCTTCAAGCCCTGCTCGCGATAGACCTCGCCGGAGGTGTTGAAGAAGGCCTTGGCCTCCAGCCCGCTGCGCTCGAGCCACTCGCGGATCTCGCCCGCGGAGGGCGCCTGCTCGAACAGATCGTGCAGCCGCAGCTCGTAGCCGGCCGTCTGGAGATGCTTGAGCGCCTTGCGGCAGGTGCCGCATTTCGGATAATAATACACATCGAGTGTTGTCATGTCCAGTCGTCCTCTCCTTGCTCAGATTGAATGGCTTCCCGCCTCGGACGGCATGTGTTCCAATACGCGCTCCAGCGCCCGTAGCTCCCGCGGCAGCGGCGCGACGAAGGTCATGCGCTCCCGGCGGCCCGGATGCGTGAGCGTGAGCCGCTCCGCATGCAGCGCGTGGCGCCCGGCTGCCGCATGCGCGGCAGCCGCCCAAGGCCGCAGTCTGTCCGCAGCGCGACGGTACATCGCATCGCCGATGAGCGGACAGCCGATATGCAGCAGATGGACGCGGATCTGATGGGTGCGGCCGGTCTCCAGCCGCAATCGCACCAGCGCCGCCTCGCCGGCGCCGCTGCCGTCGGCTGCCCGGCCATATACCGCTGCCGTCTCGTAATGCGTCACGGCCCGGTAGCCGGCGGGCGTGACGATCCGCATATGCGGATCGTCCGGGTCGCGTTCCTGCGGCGCGTCGATCGTCGCCGTCGACGGCTCAGGCACGCCGTATACATAGGCGCAATAGCGCTTGTCGATCTCGTCGCGCTGCAATTGCTCCGAGAGCTGCTGATGAATGTACGGGTTTTTGGCGATTGCGACCAGCCCAGAGGTCTCCTGGTCGAGCCGGTGAACCGGTCGGAAGCGCACTCGCTCGCCGCGCGCAGCCCAGTGGTGCACGACGCCGTTGGCCAGAGTGCCGGTGTAATGACCATGCGTCGGGTGCACGATCACGCCGGCCCGCTTGTTCACCACCAGCAGTTCGTCGTCCTCGTAGACGATCTCCAGCTCCTGCGGCTCGGCCAGGATATCCTCCGAGGTCTCGCGCTCCATGTAGAGCTCCAGCCGATCTCCGGCGCGCACCGGCACGCTTGTATAGGCCCGCCGGCCGTTCAAGGTGATGCCGTGCTCGGTCAGCTTGAGTCTGGACAGCAGCTTGCGGGACACCCCGAGCCGCCGCTCGAGCACGGTGCGAATTTGCTTGCCCTCGTCCTCGGACGTTACCTCGACGACGAGCGGCGCGTAATAGCGGGTCTCGAGTTCCGAGGTCATGGCTGCTTTTTCGCCTTGTGGAATACCTCCGCACTGCGCACGTACGCCACATCCTCCACGCCGAGCCGGGCGTTGGCCGCGCGCGCCGCCGCGAAGAAAAAGTCCGATAGCCGGTTCAGGTAGATCAGGGCCGCCTCGTTGATCGGATGCTCTTGCGCCAGCGTCACCACGCGCCGCTCCGCTCGCCGACACACCGTACGGCAGACGTGCAACTCGGCCGCGAGCTTGCTCCCGCCCGGCAGAATGAACCGGGTGATCTCCGGCGCCTCGCCGTTGAGGCTGTCGATCAGCGGTTCCAGACGGGCTGCCAGCCCTTCTTCGACCTTATACACCGGCTGCCTGGGGTCGGCATAGGCCAGATCGGACCCGCAATCGAACAGCTCCTGCATGATGCCCTCCAGCTCCGCGGCCAGCGCCTCCTGACCGAGCTCGCGCGCCTGGGCGGCGGCCGCCCCGGTACAGGCGTTCAGTTCGTCAATTGTGCCATACGCCTCGACGCGGATGTCGTCCTTGCGGACCCTCCCGCCGATGACCGACGTGTCGCCCCGGTCGCCGCCGCGCGTATATATTTGCATGTACCTCGCTCCTTCGTCGCTCATTCCTTCTACTATAACACATCTCAAGGCGAAACGGCTGTCGCCATCCTTTGGCGGCACAGTAGTTTCGTTCCGCGAAATCGAGCGCTTGGTTCGGCGCGTGAAACGCCGGACACGCTTGATTTCAAGGCGAAACGGCTGTCGCCATCCTTTGGCGGCAGGTCATATTTAGAAACGGTGACTGCAACCATTCTGATGCCAGTAGCTTCATTTCACTTCCGGCGTGGATTCGGCCGAGTAGCCTCACATTTTACGCTTATTTCCGCCGCCCGAGCAATTTCCACCGAATAGCCTCACATTTTACGCTTATTTCCGCCGCCCGAGCAATTTCGCCCCTGTAGCATCGCATTTTACGCTTATTTCCGTCGCCCGAGCAATTTCGCCCCTGTAGCATCGCATTTTACGCTTATTTCCGTCGCCCGAGCAATTTCGCTCCTGTAGCATCGCATTTTACGCTTATTTCCGCCGCTGGAGCAATTTCCACCGAATAGCCTCACATTTTACGCTTATTTCCGCCGCTGGAGCAATTTCCGCTGAATAGCCTCACATTTTACGCTTATTCATCCCTTTATGCCGATTCCGCCAGTCAATAAAAAAACAAGCCCCGCCGAGGCGGGACTCTTCTATTTGAATCTGTGCTTCATGTATTCGTTGATTTTCAAGTCGAGCTTGCGGCTGATTTCGATGACGACTTCGGAATTAAAGGAGGCCTCCTCAAGGTAAACCTGCTCCATAACCGTACGCAATTGATAGATTTCATCCTCAAGCTTGCGCATGTAAGGGGGGGAAGCGGCCGAATTGCACATGCTCCGATCGCTCGCATAGGCCAAGCGCTGGTCCGCATAAGCCATCTTCATCCCTCCTTTAATTCGTCATGCTGTCGCACTCGATTTGCCAAGGGATTGAACGCGCCATCCCGGTTCCATTTGTTAAATTATATCAAATAAACACGATTTAAACAATTCAAATTATGACATTTTTATACGATGGACAAAATTTCCGATTCGATCAAGCGCCTCGGTGAGCTGCGCCACCGAAGTGGCGTAGGAACAGCGGATAAAGCTTTCGCCGCCTTTGCCGAAGACGCCGCCCGGCACCGCCGCGACGCGCCCCTCCATCAGCAGCCGCTCTGCGAACTCCTCCGAGGTCAGACCGGTCGACGCGACGGAAGGAAAAGCATAGAAAGCGCCATGGGGTTCATGGCAATCCAGCCCGATCTCCTTGAAGCCGTGTACGACCAGCCGGCGCCGCTGATTGTACGATTCGACCATCCGTTCCATCTCGCCGATCCCGCTCGTCAGCGCCTCGAGCGCGGCCACCTGCCCCATCACCGGCGCGCACATGATGGTATACTGGTGAATTTTCAGCATCGCGGCGATCAGCTCCGGATGGCCGCAAGCGTAACCCATGCGCCAGCCCGTCATCGCGAACGCTTTGGAGAATCCGTTCACTGTAATCGTGCGATCCTTCATGCCGGGCAAGGAGGCGAAGCTGACATGACGGCCGCTGTACGTCAGCTCGGCATAGATCTCGTCGGCAATGACGATCAGGTCGTGCTTCTCCACCAGCTGCGCGATCGGCAGCCAGTCCTCGCGCGTCATGATGCCGCCCGTCGGATTGCTCGGATAGCAGAGGATCAGCACCTTCGAGCGGGGCGTGATGGCGGCCTCCAGGCTCTCGGCGGTCAGCTTGAACTGATCCTTGGCATACGTCTCGACGCCGACCGGCGTACCTCCGCTGAGCGCGGTGATCGGCGAGTAAGAGATATAGCACGGCTCGGGCACCAGGATCTCGTCGCCGGCAGATACCAGCGCGCGCAGCGCCAGATCGATCGCCTCGCTCGCCCCTACCGTCACCAGAATTTCGCTACCGGGATCGTAGTCCACTGCGAAGCGGCCGCTCAAATAGTCGGCGATCGCCTCGCGCAGCTCAGGCATCCCGGCGTTGGATGTATATTGCGTCTTGCCGGTCTCGAGCGAATACACGCACGCTTCGCGCACATGCCACGGCGTCACGAAGTCGGGCTCGCCGACGCCGAGCGTGATGACATCCTTGCTGGCGCTGACCAGATCAAAAAAACGGCGAATGCCCGACGGCGGAATGGCCCGCACCTGCGGCACCAAATAATCCGACATCGAGCTGCGATCGCGTCCGGTATCCACCTGAAGCTCATTCCGTTGCATCATGACGAGTCACCCTATTCTCATGGCGAAATCATCAGCCGATGGTCATCCTCGTGCTCTTCGTAAATGATTCCGTCCTGTTTGTATTTTTTGAGGACAAAGAAAGTTTTGGTGGACAGTACGGCATCGATCGGGGACAGCTTGTTCGAGACGAACGACGCCACGTCCTTGAGACTCGCCCCTTGCACCTCGACCAGCAGATCATACGCGCCCGACATCAGATAGACCGACTTGACCTCCGGGTAAAGGTAAATGCGCTCGGCAATGCCCTCGAACCCGCGGCCGCGCTCAGGCGTAATCGACACCTCGATCAGCGCCGTCACCTGCTCGTCGCTCACCTTGCTCCAATTCACAACGGCCGCATACTTGACAATGACATGCTCCGCTTCCAGCTCGCCGATCGCCTGCTTGATCTCAGGCTCCGGCACATCCAGCATCGTCGAGATCAACTCCGGACTGCGTCTGGCGTCTTCCTTCAGCAATTCGAGAATGTCGACCTTCAGCTTCTCCACTACCGAATCCCTCCTGCATAAAAACGATAATCTCTATATTACCTCTAATTCCGTATCCCTGCAAACGATTCATGCCCCTCAAAGAAGGGAACAGGCTATAGATCCGACAGCAGCAGCGCCTCCGCCGGCGCGTCGTCTCCGCCCTGCACGACCAGAAACGTCGTCACCGAATCGGGAGCCAGCTCCGACTCTCCCGGCGGGAGCAGGCCGGCGCCGGACCGCCCGTCAAAAAGCCTCACGTCCGCCGCGCCTGCGGGCAGGACGGTGTAAGCGGTTGACATGCCATAGGGCACACGTCGGAACAGCTCCGTGCCGCCGCCGGTGCGAATGTCCGCCTCGGGCAGTCCCGACGCGAGATGAATGAACTTCACGCGCGCCAGGCCGGCGCTGGGCGCGGGATCGTCGATATAGGCGTACAGCCGCAGCTCTGCCGCATGGTTGCCGGCCGCCACCGTATAGGACTGGGCGGGCTGGACATTGAGCGTCTGCGACAGCAGCGGGCGGCTGCGGTCGCCGGCCGCATACACGGTGATGACCTGCTGACCGGGCGCTACGCTGCGGTAAGCGCCGTGCGTGCGATAGACCAGCTCCATGCCCAGCTCCAGCTCGCCGGCACAGATATCCACGGCTGACAGGTCGGGCGAGGCGTGGACGACGCGCACGCGCGAGCCCGAAGGCTCCATGCGGATCGTGTGGCTGCCATAGGCGCCCGGCGCTCCGCCGATGGCATGCCCGGGCCAGCCGCCCCGCCGGCCCGGCAGCGCCCCCGGCGCGGGCCATGGCCCGCCGCGGG
>NZ_JACXIZ010000036.1 GCF_014705605.1 Paenibacillus sabuli | reverse complement strand
ATTATTCGGGCGATTGACCCTTCACACCTCCATCATACGGGGCACTCCTGTTTTTTTCAAAGCCGCTAGCTTAGCGTATACAGGAATGTTTACAATGCAATCGGCGCATTTTTTGGCGTAATAGCCGCTGTGGCAACCGTTAGGTTCGTTGGCGAATGGGAATATGATCAAATGACCGTCTGGAGCGACTCTGTCCATTGTTGGAGTCATGCCGGAATTAAATACCAGAGACAGGGCGGGTGAGGAGATTCATGAAACGAAAAGCGGATGCGATACAGACAGCGTCGGATGCGGCTGCCCAAGGGGCGGACGCCAAGCCGAACCGCTATGCCATTCATTCGGTCGAAAAGGCGCTCGATGTGATCGAGGCGCTGTCGGAGCACAGCTCGCTCAGTCTGATCCAACTGTCGGAAATTGTGAACCAGCCCAAGTCCTCGCTCTTCCGGATCGTATTGACGCTCGAGGACCGCGGCTTCATCAGCCGCAGCGACGACGACGGCTACTATTGTCTGGGCTACAAGCCGTTGGTCATTACCAAACGGCTGCTGGAACGCAGCACGCTGCGCGCCAGTGCAATGAGCGAAATGCAAAAGCTGGTCGACAAATACGGCGACACGGTGAATCTGTGCGCCTTGCTGGACGAGGAGATCATCTACATCGAGATTATTGAGGGCACGTTCGCGCTGCGGATGACCGACCAGGTCGGGTCCAAGGCGCCGGTGCATGCCACCGCGACGGGCAAGGCCATAGCGGCGATGCTGCCGGAAGAGACGGTGCGCGCCCTCGTAACGCGCAAGGGCATGGAACCGCGCACGCCGAATACGATCACGACGATGCCGGCTCTGCGGCAGGAGCTGGCGCTGATCCGGGCCCGGGGATACGCGGTGGACAATGAGGAGATCACGCTCGGAGCGCGCTGCGTGGCCGCGCCGATCCTGAACATGTTCGGCCGGGTGGAGGGCGCGATCAGCCTCTCCGGCGCGCTGCATCGCTTCCCCGACGAAGCGATCGCGGAGATTGCGGCCGACGTCAAGGCGACGGCGCGCGCGATTTCGATGAAGCTCGGGTTTGTGGAGGAATAGTAGGTGTGGGGTTTAGAGAGAGGTTCACTTTCGGCAATCCGTATGCAGTCCTCGTCCATTGTGACGAGGGCTTTCATGTGTTGGCGAGTCTTATTGTCTCTTAATAAGATTTGGGAGTTGTTGAGAATTTGTACAAGTTTTCTGGTAGTATAGTCATGTTACGTGATTAGAATAAACGATTTGGAGGATTCTATCTGGATTTTATGAAAAATTGCCTAACCTCTTTAGTAGGTGCTATCATAGGTATTTATTTTTTGCAAAAAGGTGTAGTTGGTTTGCTTTCCGGAAAAATTGTACTTGCTGTGCGGGCATCAAGTGACGCAGTATATTCTCCGCCAGCTTCAATCTACGTCTCATTCTCATTTGTTGTATTGGGGATAATGTTTTTGCGCATTTTCATTAACGAATTGAGGGGGGTTATTAAAAAGAGGAGATAGAAGAGGAAGTGGCAATATAGGTACGGTATTATCGCGACGAATCTAAATTATCATATCCCAAATCAATTTGATTTTAAAAAAATAGAGACGCGTTTCTTATTACGCGTCATGCTGACAAGTACGCAAGCCGATGGACGCCGCCATCTTCCAAATTTTCAAGTACTGACAGGTCGACGTGTTTCGTATGCCGGACGGTACACGAACCCGGCAATTCGCCCGCCCCTTGAGCAAAGAGGAGAAGTGTGTGTTGAGCCATCTCGATTTGGATGAATCGGTGTATCTTGACTTAAAGAAACGATCTGATCCAGCTATGGTTTGGCTCCTTAAACCATCGTTACATCCGTTTAACGGCTTATTGATCTCCAAATTCAATTCCCTACCGCATGCTCAGGGTGCGGAATGTGGGAGGTAATACGGTTGTGGAAAAATTAATTCTTGGGCTGTTTATCCTACTGGTTGCAAATGGTGCTTTAATTTTTAGATTATTTGTATTTTCAAACGCAAACAAGTTGGTTATAAAAATCACTCTATTAATAGCAAACCCAGTAATAATTTTGGGATTAATCTTGTATTATGTCATGGATGAATTCCCGCAAAAGTTTTATTATGGAGTATTAATGGTTGCTTTAGTTGCTTTAGGTATAATTTTTTATGAAATTGAAAAAAGAAAAAAATAGTCTGATTCCGTCGCACAACTCTGAAAACGACAAGAAAACTATAAATGAGCAAAATCGGATACAGAAAATTACAAATACATCTTAGGCCAACTTGAACTGCTCACAAACGACATGAAAGGGAACGCCACTTCGTCCACATTCATAAATGGCTCGAAAGCGGTCCTGTTGAACTTGCTTTCGGACGATACGCAAGCCATTACCAAACGAATGAGGTTGTTCCAAGCCTGTCGTGCAATACAAATGGGTAAACGCAAGCAAAGCCCACAGACGAATAAAGGCCTTGGCGGAACGAACTTGGTACGTGTCAAATCCGAGGTTGTTCTTGGACTGACGGAAAAAGATCTCAATCGGCCATCGTTTTGCGTAGTAAGCCGAAATGGTTTCCGTCTCCAAGGAAACATCGGTACACAGGAACGCGCGCAATGCTTTCGACTCCCCAAACGCTTGCTCTGGCCAACATAGAAGGACAACGGCATTGTCGATTTCGTTGAGCGCACCTTCGTACCGATAGGTCCAGTACGAAGAACCATTCACGGTCACGAGGCGAACGTCTTCCTTCCGGATATGAGCAGCAAAGTCCTGAACCGAAATACGAATGCCCTGCGGGTAGAGAATGCGATTGGTCTTAAGCGCCCCAATCAGATGGTAGCCTGCCGCCGCATAGCTGTCGATGACCCGGGCGCAGGTAAACCAAGAATCGACCAGCGCGTATCCACCATGAGACGGAGTCGGCAATGTTGCCGCCAGATCGCAAACACGATCGATTTTCGTATACACGGTGCCGTCGAGATGCGTCTTCGTTTTGTCATAAAGATCGATGGAGTGGACGAGGGAAAAATCCGCACAACCTACGACGGTAGCTTGAACCTGGTGGCCCCACACGACCTTGCCCAGCAGATGCGAATGATGAAAACCAGTGCGTTCGATCGGAGCCTCAGCCTGTGACGAAGGCTTACTCTTCTGAGCGATCGTATCATCATGGATGACGAAAAGCGGCTCTGCCGTCCGTTCAGATGCTTGCATGACCTGACGAAGGGATTCGGTCTTCACTTTGGTTTGCAATACGCTTTCGTCCCACTTCCCTTCGGCCAGAAAATGGCCGAGCGTCGTCCGGTGGCACTCGCTATGTTCTGCCAGATCCACCACTTTGCCACGGAATCCTTTTGCGGTCGCGGCCGCCATATACGTCTCGATATGAGCCAAGACCGGCTTGGAATAATAGAGTGGAAGCCGGTGATGCAACAAGTAGTTGCGAAGTGTGGCATGATCGGGTACGATGGCGGTATGAGACATAGCGAATTCTCCTTGGTGTAGATGTTGTTGTGGTGACTACTTTTTACCACAAGGAGCGCGCTTTGTCTCTATTCTTTTTTGATTTACAGTTTACTGGAAGCGAATTTGCTCATTTATAGAAGAAAATTTACACTGTGGATTTGTCATGCTGAAGCAGTTAGAGAGTTTTGAGACCGGGGACAGCGCAAGGTGAAGAATCGTCAATGGAAAAGGTACCTACTAGCAGCACAAACTACCCGCGAAGTTGTTGAGTGACGAGCACTAAATGTAATCGTTTTCGAACAACCGACGGCAAACTTGCGGAGGAAAACATGGACCATATTGTAAGCCAGCGTCGATTCTTTCCCCGCGCTGTCGCGTCGCAACGAGTGTAACTCACCGTGATATACGCTGCGATATATTATAAATAAATCAACAGGATGATGTCCGAATAAATGTTGTCCGAATACTGCCGGGAAACGAAGACGGCAGTAACGGTTCCGAAGGGGAAGCCATTTCGATGGCTTCCCCTTCTGCTGTTGACAAACCAATCTAACAGCTCTCCATCTCTCTCAAATTAAACCTGGCCCTCTCACTCGGAATCGAAATCTGTTGAGAATTTGTTCAGACGAATTTGGTACTATGGGTAGTGATCCAATACATACGTATGAAGCTTGCGTCGTCAAAGGACCTAGATAAGCCCGAGAATATACTAAAATTCGGGACCTTATTCACTTTATTTGTCGATTTCTGTCCTTATTTCTGGATGCAAGAAAGATTTTGATAAAGGGGAAATGTTTATGTCCACCATTCGATTCACGCGGCCTCATCGTTCGTGGCTCTCTGCCCTGCTCGTCGCCAGCTTGCTAGTGCAGCTGGCTGTTTTTGCGCCGCCTCAGACGGTGCGGGCGGCGGCGGAGGACGTGGAAGTACTAGTCGGCCAAGCCAAGATCGGCAATCGCAGCGTCAGTGCCGATAACATGTCTATCAATTTTTTAAATAATGTTACGGGATTCAGCTACACCGCAAATAGTGAAATAGAAAATATTGCGGCGTTGAATGTCGGCGATATCTTTCTGTATAAAGACCAAGTCGTTGATCTGACCATCAGAGTGAAGGATAATCCACAACTAAGGCAATTGGCGAAGAGCGGCCATGCGCGAGTCGAGATCGGCTGGTCCTCGCTCGACTGGAACGAGGGCGGCGGCTTCATTGGCATTGGCAAGAGCTATCAGGGCACTTACGCCAGAATGACAGTCCGCAATGGTGGCAGCACGGTGGCGGAGGTCGAGGAAGAAGCATGGCACGGCGGCGTAGGAGGGCGTAGCGACTCGGCAACAATTGCTGAAGACACGGTCATTACGATTCGCGTCGCAGGTGTCCGTCACCACCGCGACTCTCCCGTCGGCATCCGCGGCATGTATATCCGCTTCAAGGATACGACGGCGCCGACGCTGAACGCCTACAGCTTCGGCGGCGACGGCCTGCAGCGCACCAATCCGAACACCGGCCAGCAGGAGCTGTACGTCAAGGAGAACGAATACATCGATCTATCCTACAACTTCAGCGAAGCAGTGCGTCCGAACAACGTGCTGCCCCAGATCAGCGATGCCTTCCTGCGCCATCCGCTGTTCGTCAATCCGGAGGGCACCGGCCTGCCCGCGAACGGCCAGACGCAATACCTGGTCAATCAGCAATATACGAATACGGCCAGCAGCCTGGCCAAGTACTACGATCAAGTGACCTACCGCTATACGGGCGTGCGCTATCATCACAGCGGCAATCTGCCATTGGAGCCGGCGATCGTCGGCACGACCGGAGACAGCAACAATCCGTCGCTGTACGAGAAATTCCTGGAGGCCGGCTTCGTCGACGCGGCCGGCAACGCCGCTTCGATCACCTTCCCCGGTACGGCGGACAGCGGCAGCGATCCGCATCTGATCGGCAAGCGGGTCGACCCGTTCGATTACGATCGGGGCGGCTTCCGCGTCATCGTGGATGCGGTGCGGCCGAAGTATTCCAAGACCAGCAACGGCATCCAGCCGGAGATCCTGACCGGCGTCACCGTCAACGACAACGACACGATCGACTTCACCGTGCAATTCTCGGAGGAAGTGACGGCCTGGCGCGATCACACCTCCTCCTGGGACCCTGCGGGCGCCTATCTGCTGTTCAACAACGGCATGAAGGCCTATTACGTCTCCGGCGCGAGCACGGACAAGTGGCTGTTCCGCACGACGCTGACCGAGGCCGTCGAGCTGGAGACGCCGCTGCTCAAGGTCGTGGCGCTCTCGCATGACGAGAAGCCGGGCAGCGATCCGGCCAGCGAGCTCGACCGCTTCGTGCTGCAGGATTATGCGGGCAACCAGCTGTTCCAGCCGGCCAATTACAAGGGCGTCCATCTCGACGGCGATGAATCGCTGCTCGACTCGACGATCGACTGGGCCAATCTGATGATCGACAATACGAAGCCGCAGATCAGCTTCCGCTTCGAATCCGGAGGCGCTTCGAGCACCACGTACCAGAAAAACGGCAAAGCGACGATCGACGCCAACGATCCGAACCTGATCGTGCCGCCGCTCGATCCGGCCAACCCCGGCGCTTCGCTGCCGAGCCGCGGCATCTACCGGCCGTCGAATATGACTGGCTCGCAGTCGCCCTCGGTCGGTCTGGTCTACTATTACTGGAGCCAGAGCCCGGCGAATCCGCTGGCGGACAAGGAAGCGGACCATCACGCCGCGCTCAAGCGCTTCGCGCTCACCGGCCAGCAGCCGCGTCAGGAGCTGTACCCCGGCGAATTGCCGAACTTCGACCTCAAGGTCGTCAACAACAAGACGAATATGCTCGCCCCGCCGGCCGAAGCGCTGCTGGCCTCGAACAGCGGTGTCTGGTACCTGCACGCCTGGACCGCGGACATGACGTGGGACTCGGCGCGCGAGCTGGCGCAATACGAGAAGATGACCCGGTTCATCGACGAGCATCCGGAGCAATACGAGCAGTGGAAGGCAGAGGCGGAGGGCTCGGAGGCCGACAAGATCATCGCCGCCAATGCGGAGGCGCTCAAGGCGGTCGGCGCCTACGACGACCTGACGATCTGGTCGCTGGAGGACTACAAGCAGCCGGATTCCAACTGGAGCTACAACAGCACGCCGTTCCTGCTGGACAATCGCGCGCCGGGTGTCGTCTTCGAGCATATCGCGGACAACATGGCCGCGAACCCGAAGGTCACCGTCCTCGTCACGGACCCGCATAGCGGGGTGTCCGAGGCGGCCTATCAAGTGACGGCCGAGGGCGCGGCGACGAGCGAGGCAGAGTGGCTGCCGCTGGACCTCGATGCCGACGGCCGGGCGACGATCGCGACGAAGGACCATGTATTCGAGGACGGCGGCTACACGCTGCATATCCGCGCCGCCGATGCGGCGGGCAACACCGGCGCGAGCACGCTCGGTCAGACGCTCGTCGTCGACTCGAGCAGCGTGGTGCGCACGGCGTTCCTGCCGGAGAGTGATGAGCATTACACCCGGACCCACGACGTCGAATTCTACGTCAGCGGCGTCGATCCCGCACGGGTCGCCTACGCCGTCAGCCCGAGCTCGACGACCCCGAGCGGGAGCGCGTATACGACGGTGACCGAGTCGGTCTATCGCGAGGCGGGCGACCCGGGATCGGTGACCGAGACGGTATATGGCAGCGGCGAGTACGGCTATGTGCTGCCGATGAGCGAGACAGCCGAGGGGATGCAGTACGTGCATATCCTTGTCGAGCCAAAGGATGGCAGCAGGAGTTATTATCCCTATAAGCTTTATTATTTCGACAACACCGCGCCGACCGTGAGCTTCAGCAAGACCGGCGTGCCCTATCCGCAGGAGTCGCAGACGGTGACGGCGACGATCGCTGTCGAGGCCGGCCGCGCCGCGACGGTGACGGAGAATAGCAAATATCAGTGGCTCAGCGCGGATGCGCCTGCGCCGGAGGCCGCTTCGGACGGATGGCTCGCGCTGCCGGAGGACGGTACGGCGACGATCCAGGGCAGCGAAGTGCTGGAGCCCGGCGAGACGGGGGACTTCGTCCTGTACGTCTATGCGGAGGACATGGCCGGCAACGGCGCAGTGAGCGCCACGGGCACCTTCACGCTGCAGCACAAAAAGAAGGATGCTCCTCCTGCCTCCGGAAAATCGAGCCTTATCTATATGTACGGTGACGCATCCGCAGGCTATACTGGCATCGTCCAGTTGAACCTGGACACGCCTGCCAAGCAAGGCTACGAATTCTCAGTCTCGCCCGATGGCGGCACGAGCTGGTCGCGCTGGCGGCCCTATACGAACTTCGTCGACCTGGCGCTCCCGACCGGCGACCCGGCACAGCTGGATGTGCAGGTGAAATACCGCAGCTCGGGAGGCTCGCCGGGGACGCCGATCCGGCTGACGACGGAGGAGCTGAGCGATGTCGAGCCGATCTACGCGATCGCACGGCTCAATACACTCAGTCCGGTGCGCCCGGAGACCGGCGTGCAGATTCAGATCACGCCGCCGCTCGGCATCCGCGTAGCCAAGGCCGCCGATAATCCGCCCGGGGGCATGGAGCAGAGCGGGACGACCTTCACCGTGCGGGAGAACGGCTACTACGCCTTCGACCTGACCGACCTGACCGATCCGACGCGGCCGGCGGTCAAGCTGTATGTCGTCGTCAACAATGTGGACGATACGGCGCCGCAGGGCAGCATTGTATACGTGAGCGAGGGGCAAGCGGGAGCCGGCGGCGCGGCGATGACAAGCGGCAATATGATCGTCAAGCTCGAGACGGACGAGCCGGTGCGCGTGCTGAACAATAACGGGCGCGATACGTATATCTTCGAGGAGAACGGCGAATTCACCTTCGAATTCGAAGACGAGGCGGGCAATGTCGGCACGGCCACCGCAACGGTCGACAAGATCGACAAGACGGCGCCGGAGGTGCGGATCGTCCGGACGTATGCCTATGGTCCGGGGGTCGACGAGGCGTACGGCACGGTCGAGGATGGCGACGGCGATGTCATCGCTGCCGCGGGCGTCGTGCTGACGGTGGAGAAGGCCGATCCGGAGGGCGAGGAATTCATTGTCGTCGGCGGGCAACGCAGCCTCGCCGTGACTGCGAACGGCACCTATACCTTCACCGTCAGCGACAGCGCGGGCAATACGACGCAAGTATCCGAGACGCTCGAGCATCTCGTGGCCGGCGTGCCGCAGCCGAGCGCGATCCGCTACACCTTCGTCGACGACCAGGGCAACCCGCTGCCGCAGCAGCAGATCAAGACGATCGGCGGCGTGCAATACGCCCGCGGTAGCGTCAAGGTGACGGTCGAGGGCGAGGGCGCGGCGTACAATCCGATCTTCCTGGGCACGCGTCCCGCGAAGGACGGTGGCGGCGCGTATACGAATCGGATCAGCGACGCCGGCGGCGCGTACACGACGAGCCGGATCTTCCAGGCCAACGGATCGGCCGTGATCGCCCTGAGCGATCTGCTCGGCAATCGGACCAAGGTGCCGGTGACCGTGCAAGGGCTGGACAACACCGCGCCGGAGATCGAGCTGCATCAGGCCAAGGCTGCGATCCTGCAGGACAAGACCGGCTTCGACGCCGCGCTCGATCTGGGCGGCTACACCGTCAGCGACAACGTCTCGGCGGCGTCCAATATCGCGGTCAGTGTGTCCGGACTCGATCTGTCCAAGCTGGGACGTCAGCTCGTGACCTACACGGCCGTCGACGAGGTCGGCAATACGGCTACGGCGACCCAGGAGGTGTACGTGGTCAGCGAGGACGGCATGCGGATTTTTGCCAACGGCTTGCTCATCTCGGCTTCCATCGGCGAATCAGCGCTCTTCGATACGAACAAGCTGACCTTCGAGGTCCAGGGCTACGACCTGATGAAGGTCGGAGAAGAGGACAAGGTCAACGCGTGGGGTACCTACGAGCTGCTGGTCCAATCCGGCCTGTACCGCGAAGGCCAGCTCAAGACGATTGCGACCAAGCTGACCTACGACGAGCTGATCTCGCAAAACTTCAAGGTCACGCTGCCGAAGGCGGGCTGGTATACGGTCATTGTCCGCAATCAGGAGCGGGAGCGCGTATTCTCGACGTTCTTCGTCGGCGGGGTGGAGTAGCGCAATGAATAGAGCTGGAGGTGCAAGCGTGAAGCTGGCAAAAAAAATAACAATCGGACTGCTTGTCTTTATCTTATTCATGACGATGCATGGCGGGGCGATCACCTACGTGGTCGCCCAGGCCAACGCCCCCAAGACGACGGTCATCTCCAATGATTACATCAAGGTGACCGTGGACAACGGCAGTGGCCGCTTCGGCATCCGTACGGTAGACGGACAGCCGATTCGCAAGAACGACGACAACGTCAACATGCTGTACGGCGGCGACGACCCGGAGACGTCCTTCACGACGTTCCGGATCGACGGCACGGACTATATCTTCGGCAATCCGTACAAGTTCGGCGCGGACTTCTTCTCGGAAATCACGAAGCCGGTCATCGTCGTCAATCGCAACGGCACCCGGCAGATCGAGACGGTGTGGCGCATCAAGGGCGTGTCGATCAAGCAGATCCTGATGCTGTACAGCAACGGCGACGATCTGAAAAACGCCGGCAACGTCAACGTCCGCTACGAGGTGGACAACCAGAGCGGGGCGCAGGTCGAGATCGGATCGCGTATCCTGCTCGACACGATGGTCGCGGACAACGACGGTCCGGAATTCCAGATCGGCACGTCGTACCGGGCGCCGCTCACGGTCGAGCGCAAGCTCGTGCACGATCCGGGCGCGATCGGCATCCCCGAGGCGGACACGGCATACTACAAGCTGCCGGCCTACTGGGTGATGCGCGACAAGCTCGATCTGACCAATCCGCTCGTGACGAATACGATCGCGTACGGGTTCAACAACTTCTCGGAGAACAACACGCATATTCTCGACGAGATGATCGTCGGCCACTGGAACGGGCTCGCGAACACGAAGTGGGATTACGAGGTCAATCCGAATCTCGACTTCACGCGCGACACCAACGATTACGGCAGCGCTGATGCCGCAGTCGCGCTGTACTGGCTGCCGGAGCCGCTGCCGCAAGGCGCGAAGCAGTCGTTCGAGACGGTGTACGGGCTCGGCGAGGTCATCGCCCCGGACAAGGTGTTCTCGATTCGCTACCTCGATCCGGTAATGCAATTGAACACGCTGGAAGACGGCAGCGCCTATGCCGATGAGGGCATCTTCGACGTGACGGCGGAGATTGAGAATCTGCCTTCCTATAATATGGAACACAGCAACATTACCGCCGATCTGACGCTCGAGAGCGGGCTCAGCTTCGTGCGGCTGGACGATCAAGGCCGAATCGTGCGCGACGACGACGGCAAGGCGCTGACGGAGAACGTCCGCTCCAAGCAGCTCATCCTGCGCAAGCCGGCGACGATCGAGGAGGCCGAGCAGGGCATCGTGCCGAAGTACAAGCCTGGCGACACGGTGACGGTCTCCTTCAAGGTGCAGGCGAAGGGCCGGCCGTGGCCGACGACGCGGCAGTATCTGCTGACCGCGCGCAGTCCGGAGACATTGGCCAAGCTGGACAGTGCGCAGCGTGCCGAGGACGAGGGCGTGATGGCGCAGTACGAGTCCAGCAAGGCGAACTTCATCCTGCTGCCCCCGGTCGGCGAAGCGAGCGCGACCTATGTGTACGGGCTCTCGCCCGATGAAGCGTTCGCGACGGACGAGAAGTATGTGACCGTCAATCTGTCGAATGTCGAGGCCTACAACGTCGGCGACGCCAATTCGGACCCGAACTTCGACCTGTATCTGAAGGAGACGGTCACCGGCGCGCGGTACAAGGTGCCGGTCAAGTCGTCGGTGCTGCTGCAGCCGACCGACGACGGCTCGACCGGCGATATGATCATCACGTATCGCGGCGGCGACCGCGTCGACGCTGCGGGCGACGTCGTGGAGTCCGGTCTCGGACCGGAGCTGCCGCTCGGCGAATATCAGGTTGAGATTGATTATAAGGGCGATGCCGGCGGCGACGAGGAGATCGCGGCGCTGTTCGACATCACGACCGCGCAGACGTTCCTCGTCACCGAGAACGAGGAGGCGCGCATTCGCAATTCGAACCTGATGGCGGTGTACAAGCAGCTCGTCGATCTGAGCTTCGTCTCGGCTACCGCCTCGGAGGAAGACCTGGAGGCGGTCAACGAGGCGATGTATCACAAGCCGTTCGCCCCGGGCGCAGATCTGTATGCGGCCAAGACGGCGCTGCGGCCGGCATTCACCCAGATGGTCATGTCCAGCCGGGTGGTCGATCCGGACCTGGATATGGGCGACTACTTGACGCCGGACGAGGGCGTTTTTGAGGAATACGCGCTGTACAACTACCGGACGTTCGCCTCGGAGGAGGAGATGGAGGCGTTCTTCGAGGATCGCGACGACCTGGAATCGCTCGTTACGATCGAGGGCATGGTCCGTCAGGTCGGTACAGGCGATAATGTGCAGGTCGTCGTCGATACGTCCACCGAGCCGGCGATCATCAACGGCGCTGTCGATTACCAGGGCAAGGATCTGGTGTTCGTGCGCGGCGGGCTCGAGGTATTCGGCTCCAAGTACGAATCGATTCCGTTGCTGGACACGCTGTTCGTCCGCGGCGACGGCACGCTCAGCGTAGCCGGCAGCGGCTTCGTCTTCCACCGCGGCGAGTGGACGCTGGACTTCTACAATGGCTTCCAGAAGAGCATACCGCGCGGCGAAGAGGAAGAAGAGGAAGAGCCGGAAGAAGAAGAGGAGGAAGAGGGCGAGGACGAAGAAAACGACAACCCCGAGGACGACTCGCTGAACGGGTCGCTGGCGTGGGCGCAGGGCGAGCTCGGCTCGCGTCTCAACCCGATGCGTCAGGTGATGGTGGAGGATGTCTACTTCAATCGTCATTCGCTGTTCAACCTGATGCCGATGGCGGTGGGCGGCTTCACCTTCTCCTTCAATGAATTCATTCTGCGCGAGGGCGGCGTATCGTTCGGCGGCTCGGTGTCCTTCGCGATCGTCGACGCCGAGATCAAGGACGTCGTCTTCAATGACAAGGGCTTCGTCGGCGTCGACGCCAGTCTCAAGTTCGAGCTGAACAAGGAGATGGGCCTGATCAAGCCCGACAGCAAGGCCGAGGGCGTAGGCGGCGAGCTCAATGTGACCCACTACGAGCAAAAGGTCGAGGGCATCAACAACTATTACGGGTTGAACTTCTCGGCGGAGCTCAGCAATATGATGGAGGTCGATATCGAATTCGCCCTTAAGCAGGTCGACGACGGCCGCATCCTGCCGGATGTGATCGGCTTCGGCACGACGCTCGGCCAGCCGGGCGTGCTCATCACCGGCGCGACCTATCTGACCGCGATCCGCGGCGCGATCCGCGAGCTGGCCGATACGATCGCAGGCGGCACGAGCGACGATCCGTTCCCGTTGACGCTGGAAGCGGGCGTGTCGCTGCGCTTCGGCATTCCGCCGGCGTATCACTTTGGCGATATCGATATGACGCTCAAGCGGACCGGCATTGCGATTGTCGGCAAGCTGGACTTCTCCACGGATCCGTCCGGGGACGACCTGATCCCGATGATCACCGAGGCGCTGCTCGAGGCGCAGTGGGTCACGCCGTGGTTCGTGCGGCTGCAAGCCGAGGTCGACGTCATGGGCTGGGACGTCATCATCGGCAAGGCCGGCATCTTCGTCGGTCAGAATCTGGAGAAAAATCGCATCGACTTCGAGGGCTACATCGGAGCGAAGGTGCAAATTCCGGGCAGCGTGCCGGTCGTCGGCGGGATGCCGCTGTCGAGCGTGTTCCTCGGACTGAATAATGACAAGGTATGGGGCAGCGTCAGCATCCTGCTCATCTCGCTTGGCATCACGTATTACTGGGGCGGGGGCATCGAATTCGGCACCTCCGGCGAGGCGCTGCCGGACGGCATGGTGCACCTGATCGTGGAGGACCCGGAGAAGGGCCCGCAGCTGCTCGTGATCGGCCAGGGCATCGAGACGGTCGCCACCTCCTGGCTGACGCCGGAGCAAGAGGAGCAAGAGGTCGTCTACCGCGATCTCGGCAATGGTGTGGCTGTAGTCGATCAAGGCACGATGAATGTGGGCATCGGCGGCATCCTCTCGCGCAATGGCGGACGCATCCACGATATCCCGATGGGCGAGGCCAGCGGCAATGCGCTGCTGGAGGTGACCTACGACGGACCGGACGTGCCGAATCTGACGCTCAAGGACGGCACCGGCAAGAGCTATCCGATCGTCTACGACAATACGAATACCGATCCTGACGCCACGGCATTCACGCAATGGATCCCGGCAGCCAAGGCGAGCGACGCTGTCGACTCGTACAAGGCGTACATCATCGTGCCGCAGGAGCGCGTCGCTGCAAGCGGTGCGACCTGGACCTTGACGGCCGAGGAGCCGGTGGATACGAAGCTGCTGGCCGTACCGACGCAGCCGGAGCTCGGCAGCGTCGAGCTGGCGGCTGACGATGCGGATCCCAATCGCTTCACGGCCTCGTGGACGGTCGACAATGCCAAGGAGGGCGATACGGTCAGCCTGTATCTGACCGAGGACGCGCTCAGTACGGCGACGCCGTCGGCCACCTCGGACGAGGTGCTGGAGCCGGGCGAGCCCGGTCTGCTGATCGCCAAGGATGTGCCGGTCGGCACGGACGGCAGCGGTAGCTACGACATCGACGTCACGGCCGTCTCGCTGCTCGGCGACACGGAGGATATCCGCGGCTTGCTGCAGCAGGGCAATTACTACCTGCGGGCCGAGCTCAAGTCGGTCTCGGCGTACGACACGATGACCTCGCCGCAGCAGTTCGAGCTCATCGATCCGCTCGCGCCGACTGCGGTCAGCGGAGTCAAGGTCGAGCCGGCGGGCAACGGCATGTTCGCACTCTCGTTCAAGCCTGCGGCAAAAAAGGCGGGCCACGAGGGCTTCGAGCACAGCTATGCGCTGCACGCCGAGGCGATGCAGGGCGGCGAGCGGGGCGAGTATATGCCGTTCGGCGAGCTGCTGTTCACCGAGGAGGAGCTGGCGCCGTACTGGAATACCGCCAGCGGGCGCTACGAGGGCATCCTCGTCGGCGACTGGCGGGCGGTCGCGACCACTAACGAGGTCATCACGGACGAGGCTAACATCAAGTACACCGGGCTGGAGCCCGGCTCGAAATACAGCGTCGCCGTCGCGGCGGCGACGAAGCCGACGAAGGAAGCGGACGAGCACGAAAATTATCACTTCGCCGAAGCGAAGGGCAGCGCGCTGACGCTGCTGCCGGTGCCGGCGGAGCCGAAGCTGCGCAGCGCCTCGAGCGAGGGCTTCGGTCCGAAGCTGACGGTGCTGACCGGTAGCGCCGGCGAGCAGACGATCCAGCTCGTCTCCGACCAGCCGAACATCGAGGTCGAAGCGCTGTTCGACGGCCGCAGCATCGGCTACGCCAAGCTGGCCAATACGGGCGGCGGCAGCGCAGGCAAGCTGACGATCGACGGCATGGCGTCGGACGGGACGTACGGGATCGAGCTGCGCGCGCGCAATACGGTCACCAAGGACAAGCGCAATACGCTGCTGGAGCTGACCGTGGACACGCTCGCGCCGGTGCTGTACATCGATGCGCCGCAGACGGGCGAGCGCACAGCAGGCGGCAAGATCCGGGTCGCCGGGCAGACGAGCAACGACGCCTACCTGACGGTCGGCGGGCAGGAAGTGAAGGTCAATGCCGACGGGACATTCGACGGCGAGATCACGGTCAGCTCGTCCGAGCCGACCGTCAAGCTGGCATTCGTGGCAGTCGACGGCGCCGGCAACGAAAACCGGGCCAGCGTCTCGATTACCAACGACGGCTTCGAGGTGCCGGTCGGCCTGACGCTGCGCGCCATCACCATCGCGCCGGGAGCTACGGCGGATATCGAAGCGGCGCTGCGCTATCCGGACGGCAAAACAGGGGACGGCAAGCAGCGCTTCAAAACAGCGGCTGTGAAGGATGAGGAGCTGGAGCGGCTCAGCTACGCGCTGACGGCCGGGGAAGGCGTAACGTTGAACGCAAACGGCCAGGTGCTGGGCGAGCATGTCGGCTCGGCGCTGGTCGAGGTGCAATACCGGGTCTCGGACTCCGTCACGCTGACCGGCTATGCGCCGGTCAAGGTGGAGGAAGCCAAGCCGACCGCGCTCCAGACGATCAAGGCGCATGCCATGCCAATTAGCGGCCAGCGCGGTCAGACCAAGCTGGTCGTCACCGAGGCGGGCGAGCAGCTCGGCTACCAGCTTGTCTATCAGCGTTACACGGGCAATGCTTCGACGGCTGCGCCGTCGTTTGGCGCGGATCTCGGCCAATGGACGATCCTGCCGCAAGACGGCATCGTGACGGCGCAGACCGGCGATCGCTTCATCGTCGCCAAGCGCACCTCGGCCGACAAGAAGGCCGTCGCGGCCTCCGGCGTGCTGACGGCTGTCGTGTGGGGCGAGAGCGGGGGCGTGTTCTTCCCGTGGTTCGGCTTGCCAGGCGGACAGACCGAGAGCGGCGCCATGACGATCAACGGCACGGCGATTGAGTCGACGCTGACGAATGGCATCCTGGCCACGAACATCACGAATGATGATGTGGCCGATTCGAACGGTCAACTCGTCATCCACTCGAGCGAGGCCGATGCGACGGGCTACGTCATTCGCATGGAGGCGGCGTCGGTGCGTACGCTCGCCGCGGCCGGACGGGCAGTCGCATTCGAGCTGCCGCTGCTCAAGCTGACCCTGACGGCGGAGCAACTGGCTCGGCTGGACGGCGATCTGGAGCTGATGGTCGCGCCCAATAGCGTCGAGATCAGCGGCGACGCGGCTGCAATTGCGGACGACATTCAGGCGCAGCTGCTGGGCGCGGGCGCCGGAACGTCGATCTCGCTCAATCTGGCGGAGGAGGACTGGAGCCTGCAGACGCGGGCGCAGATCGCCGTGCCGGAAGGCGTCAGCCTGCGCGAGCTGAGCGCGGTCATGCTGCTCGGCGAGGACGGCGCATGGACGCCGCTGCCGTGGGAGCTGGAGATGGTGAACGGCCAGGCGTATGTGCGCGTGCCGCTGACCGATCCGGGCAGCCTGTTCTTCCTCGCAGGCAACGCCTCCTTCACCGACGTGAAGAGCGGACACTGGGCGGAGGCGGGCATCGCCCGCTCGGCCTCGGCGCTGCTCGTGCTCGGCAAAGGGCAGGGCAAATTCGATCCGAACGGACGCGTGACGCGGGCTGAATTCCCGACGATGCTGCTGCGCGCGGCTGGGCTGATGACCAAGCAAGGCAGCGGGGAATTCCCGGATGTGGGCAATGAAGCGTGGTATGCGCGCAGCGTCGGCATCGCGGCCCGTTACGGACTGGTCACCGGGATGGGCGACGGCAGCTACGCGCCGCAGCGCACCCTGACGCGGATGGAGGGCATGGCGATGATCGGCCGGCTGCTGGAGCTGCAGCAAGGCGCGCAGCTCGGCACGGCCGAAGCCAATGCGATTCTCGCGCCTTACAGCGATCGGGCGAGCATTCCGGAGTGGGGCCTGATCCCTGCGGCGCTCGCCGTCAGGTACGGCATCATTGCCGGCGACGCGCAGGGACGCATCGACCCGAGCGGCGAGCTGAGCCGCGCCCAGGCTGCGGTCATCGCGTCGCGGCTGGGCGTCTGGCTGGCGAAGCCGCAATAACGATGCGGATCCATTCCGCGTAAAAGTGAGCATGCACGGCTGATTTGGCCGGCGCGGCGGGCTGCGGCCCGCTGCGCCGGCCGGACAGCCGTTAACGCATAATAAGGCGGTGTGATGGAATTGAGAAAAACAAGCAAACGCTCCTTCCGCATTGCGGCTGCCGCTGTGCTGGCCGTCGCGGCAATCGGCACGTGGCTGCTCGCTGCCGGCGCGGCCGGTTCGAAGTGGACGGACTACACGGATACGAGCTGGTTTTACGGCTTTGAACAATACGATACGTATACGCTGTCTTCCCCTGCGGAATTGGCGGCAGTGGCCGAGCTGGTCAATTCGGGCACGATGACCGGGGCGGAGAACGGCACGGGCCGGGAGCGGTACGGCTTTGAGGGCAAAATTATTGAAATTGCGGCGGATATGGATCTGGATGCCCACGACTGGGTGCCGATCGGCACGGAGGCGCATCCGTTCCGCGGAACGCTGCTGACGCTTGACGGTCAGAACTTCACGATCGCGAACATGCGTATCCTCGGCGACGTCCCGTACGCGGGACTGGTCGGCTATGCGCAGGATGCGACGATCGGCGGCTTCACGCTGGCCGGCGGCGGCGAGCTCGATGTGCAGTCGGTCGCGCAGACGGTGTACGGCGGCGCGGCGGTCGGCAAGATGAGCGGCCTCGGCACGATCTACGATATCGTCAGCGAGGTGCCGATCAGTGTCGAAGGCGGCCAGACGGTGTACGCCGGCGGGATCGCCGGATACGCCGAGGGCAGCCTGTCGAACTCGGCGTACGAGGCGTCGGCGCTCACAGCGACCGGCGCCGACGTCGAGGCGGGCGGGGTCGTCGGACATAGCGGTCCTGCGGGCTTGACGCTCAAGCGCGTGGCGAACGAGACACCGCTCACGGTTGCCAGTCCGGCTTATTCGGGACGGGCGATCGGCGGCGGCATCGCCGGCGCGGCCGAAGGCCAGCTGCTCATGGAAGAGGACGGCACTCCGATTGTCAATGAAGGCGCAGTGACGGTGCGCAGCGGCAGCTCCAGCTATGCCGGCGGCATCGTCGGACGTGCGGACGGCGCGGTGAGCTTTTCGACCAATACGAGCAATGACGGCGCGGTGACGATTGATGCGCCGCAAGCGACGCTGTCGGCAGCCGGCGGTCTGATCGGCGCGATCACAGCGGAGCAGGGCGGCTACCCGTTCGATACGGCTTTTGACGGGCGCGCAGCGATCGTCAATGACGGCGGCAGCCGCGTCTATACCGGGGGCATCGCCGGGCTGCTGGATACGACATCGGTGTGGGCGGACGATCTGGCGTCGCCTGTAGCGGTGTCGGCGACCGGGCGCCAGGATGTGCATACCGGGGGACTGTTCGGCCATGCTTCGGGCACAGTGCAGTTCGACGGCGAAGCGGTGAACTCCGGGGCGATCACGGTCGCAGCGCCTGCTGACGGCGAGCTGAACGAGGCCTACACCGGCGGTCTGATCGGCTATGGCGGCGACCGCATCCTGCTGGAGGATACCGGCGTCGAGGCGTACGGCAACAGCGGCGCGATCGAGGTGAGCGGCGACGTCGGGTTGTATACCGGCGGCGTGGCCGGCAATCGGACGTTCGCGCGCAGCACCGGCGCAGCCGGCAATGCGTACAGCACCGGGGAGATTCGCGTAGCGGGCGAGCGGCTGCTCTATACGGGCGGCTATATCGGGACGGTGCCGGGGGATGCGCCCGAGCACCGCATCGACGAGCTGGCATTCGCCGGCAGCATCACGGTGACCGGCAGCGGCGCGACCGAGGAAGCGCCGGTCGCGACCGGCGGCATCGTCGGCCGCTATACGCGCCCTGCGGGCAATGAGGCGGCGCTGGCCGGGCTCTCCTTCGGCGGCGCGATCGACGCCCAGGGAGGCGGCGCCTATACGTACAGCGGCGGCATCGCGGGCATCGCGGATCATGCCGAGCTGCGCGACGCACGCGCAGCGGGGACGGACGACGCGCATGCGCAGATCGTCACCGACGGACATGCGGGCGGCATCGCGGGCCAGCTCGTCGGCGAGCTGGACGGCGCGCAGATTGTCTATACGACGCTGACCGTCCGTACCCCGGACGGCTATGCCGGAGGTGCGGCGGCGCTGGCGCAAGGCAGCATGTCCGGCGTGCGGGTCGGCGATGCCGATAGCGAGTCGGACGATACGGTCCTCGTTCGCGCGGACATCCCGACAGCAGCAGACGATGCCGACAACCTCACCGGCGGCGGCATCGTCGGCCTCAACAGCGGCGAGCTGGCCTTGACGGACAGCGAGGTGCATCGCACGACGCTGTCGGCGGCGGACGGCCGGAGCGGCTACACGCTCGGCGGCGTCGCCGGCGAGCTCACGGGCGAGGCGACCGTCGGGGCAGCCGGGCAGCCGATCGTCGCCGATCATGTATCGCTGCAGGGCGGCACGGCGAGCGACAGCCGCTTGGCGGGCGGGCTCGGCCGCTCCGAGGTGACGGCCGTTCAGCTGCTGACGCGCGACGTACGCGTGGACGGCGCTGGCGCGGATCTCGTCGCCGGGGGCGCGATCGGCGTCAACGGCGCCATCCAGTCCGCTGAGCAGACTGTGATCGAGACGCTGCGCACGGTCATCGCCGGGACCGGCGCGGATATGGAGGCCGGCGGCATCGCCGGCACGAACAGCGGCCGTCTCGTCAATGCGAGCGCTACGGACGGCTCGATCACGCTGGACGGCGCCGCCAGCGCCGGCGGCGGCATCGCCGGCTCCAATACCGGCGATATCGCCGCCAGCGCTGCGACCAATATGGCGCTCTCGACGGCCGGTCCGGGCACGGCGCTGGGCGGCGCGGTCGGCATGACGGCGCCGGCGGTCGAGGGTGCGGCCGCGCCGACGATCGCGGATGTGCTGGTCCAGGCGCACGAAGCGGTGCTGGTCACCGCCAGCGCAGCCGATGTGCGGGCGGGCGGTATCGCAGGACGCAGCGAAGGCGCAGTGATCACCAATCCGACCGTCATGGCGGAGGACTCGGATTATGTCATCCTGTCGCTCGCGGCACCGGGCATCCGCGCTGGCGGCGTGGCCGGGCAGACCGTCGGCGGCAGCATCGCGGGCACCGGCGACACGGATTATCCGAACCTGCGTCAGGTGTTCCTGACGGCGACGGCGGCGGCTGCCGAGGCGCATGCAGGCGGTGTGACAGGATATAGCGAGGAGACGCGGATCGCGGACATGACGGCGCGCGTGCTCAATATCAGTCTGGGCGCGGAGGACGGTGTGGCCGGGGGCGTAGCGGGCTACTTCCGCGGCTCGGAGACGGCCGTGGTTACAGGCAGCTATATGGATACGCTCGGCATCAAGGCGCTCGAGGGCGCGACCGGCGCCATCGTCGGCGGCGCAGTCGGCGTGAACGACAGCCGGGCATACGATGCGGATGCGGATCCGGCGTCTGCCGTGAGCACGCTGCACAACACGCGGATCATCGGCAATACGGCGAATTCCAATTCTCCGGTCGTGGAGAGCCGCGCGGCGAATGCGATTGCGGGCGGCATGATCGGAGAGAACCGCAGCCTTGTGGCCAACGATAGCATTGCCGATAAAATCAAGGTGCTCTCGCGCGGCGCGGGCAGCGTGGTGGGCGGCCATACCGGGGTGAATCGGGCGGCAGGCACGCTCTACTACGCGTATGCCAACAGCGACCTGACGATTCAGGGCCAGGATGTCCATGCAGGCGGTCTGGTCGGACTGAATGAAGGCGAGGTGCTCGCTTCGTATGTCGACGTCGACGTGACCGGTTCGGCCGAAGGCACCGCGGCCCACGCGGCTGCGCTGGGCGGCTTGATCGGGGTGAACGAAGGCCTGGTCGAACGCTCTTACAGCGTCTCCAACGTCAGCGCCGACGGCGCGTTCATGCTGGTCGGCGGCGTGGTCGGGGATCACCGCGACGGGACGATTCGTTATTCCTACGCCGGCAAGGATGTCAAAGCGAGCGGCGCGGGCAGCTATGCCGGCGGCTTCGCCGGACGGATCGCGGCAGGTACGATCAGCGACAGCTACTCGGCCGCCAAGGTGACGATGTCCGGCAGCGCCGAGGCGGGCGGTTTTGCCGGACGCTACGACAACGACAGCAAAAACCTGCTGTACAAGGTGTACTACATCAAGGATGAAGCGGTCGGCATCAACAAGGATTTGCCCGACTTCGCAGAGGGCAACTATCGCTGGCTCAACGTGCCGGCGCGGCTGAGCACGCTGCTCGCAGAAACGCTGCGCGACCGCGGGACGTTCCCCGACCTGTCGGGCTGGGATTTCGACGCGGTGTGGCGCTACGGCTCGCTGCAGGCCGAGTACCGCTATCCGGAGCTAATCCGCACCGCCAACAACGGCGGCGGCGGCGGACCGGATGTGAATGCCAATCTCAATTGGTATACGCGCAATCCGAATGCGATCACGTTCGAAATCTCGAGTGAGGCGGAGCTGGCCGGTCTGGCAGCGCTCGTCAATGGCACGGTGCTGGGCCTGGAGCGCGAGGACTTCGCCGAGCGGACCGTGCGGATCACAAGGCCGATTCACATCCAGTCGAGCGACTGGGTGGCAATCGGCGCAGCGCCCGAGACGCCGTTCGAGGGCAATCTCGAAGGCGGCGGCCATCTGATCGACGGCCTGAAAATTGCGCCGGGACAGCCTTACAGCGGCTTGTTCGGCGTCGTCGGCGAGCAAGGCCGGATCGCCGAAGTCGTGCTGGAGCCGCTCGGCATCGGCGCGACGGAGACGGCGGGCGCGCTGGTCGGTCTGAACCGGGGCGCGATTGACCAAGCGACAGTGCGTCTGCTCGAGTCTGTGACGGTCACAGGGCGGATTGTCGGCGGCATCGCGGGCTCCAGCTCGGGCACGCTCACAGGCCTGTCGCTGACGCTGGAGGAGGGCGCGGCTGTAGTAGCAGTCGGCACGGATGCAGCGGCCGGCGGCCTGATCGGCGAGCAGGAGGGCGTCGTGACGCCTGCGGCGCTGGGCGAGCTGGACCTCGCCGGCGAGATCCGCAGCGCTGCGGACGGCGCTGTGCTGGGCGGCTACATCGGTCGTCAGCAGGGGGAAGTGAATGGACTGGTCGTCCCGATCACCTATCGGGTGACGGGCAGCGGAGCCGCCACAGTGCTGGGCGGCGTCGTCGGGCATCAGCGCTCCGGCGGGCTGATCGGGCTGGATGTGACGCTCGAGGACGGCTCCGAGCTGACCGCGTCTGCGGGCGACTCGACGGTCGGCGGCGTGGTCGGCCTCGCCGAGAGCGCGGCGCCGCTGGAATCGATCGCCTTGCTCGCGAGGGCGGATGCGGCGCCGATCAGCGGCGGCATCGTCGGCGGCATCGCCGGGGACAAGACGGGGCAAGGCACCGCTGCGATCGATGTGCGCGAGCTGCAAGCCGGCGGCGTGCAGCTGACGACGCCGCAGGTCGCTACGGAGACGGTCGCGGGCGGCTTGATCGGCCGTCTGCGCGATGCGGTGGCGACGGAGCTGAGCTTCGCAGGCAGCCTTCGCCCGCGCAGCGACCGCACGACGCTGGGCGGCGTCGTCGGGGCCGGCGCAGACAGCGTGCTGCGCGAGGTCGAGGCCGAGCCGCAGGTGCGCTACCAAGCCGTGAGCGGCGCCTCGGCGCTGGGCGGCGTGGCCGGCGCCTGGACCGCGGCCGATCTGGACGACGCGGTCGAGCTCGGCTCGGTCATCCCGTATTATACGGGGCTGTACGACGTCCGCGTGCCGGGCGGGTCGATCGAGGCCTCCGGCAGCGGAGCGGCTGACCTGACGCTGGGCGGCATCGTCGGCACGCTCGACGCCTCGCTGTACTTCGGCGAGTCGGCGATTGCGCTGGAGGCGCGCGAGGCGCATTCGGCTACGGTCGGCGGCCTGGTCGGCGAGAGCCGCGGGATCGTCGTATCGTCGCACAGCGCGGGCGCCGTGCGCGTCGAGCAGAGCACGCTCGTCCGTGCAGGCGGTGCAATCGGCGCCGGCGAGGGCGGTGCCTTGCATGATTCGCACGTCGACGCGGCAGCGGACGCGACAGTGACCGTCGCGGCGCCAGTCACACGCCAGCCCGACTTCCCGGTCGTGCAGGCCGGCGGCCTGATCGGCGCAGCCGACGGGATGCTGCTGCGCGATGCCTCCTCCGATATGGCAGTCGTCGTGACGAGCGAGAGCCTGGAGGACACGATCTATGCCGGCGGCTTCGCCGGTGCGCTCGGCGAGCGCTCTGCGATCGGCGACGGCGAGATTGCCGATGCCTATGCGACGGGCAGCGTGCGCGTAGATGCGCGTACGACCGCAATTGCCGGCGGCTTCGCCGGATCGGTCAACCGGTACGCCGTCTCCCGGGCCTATGCGTCCGGCGCGGTCGACAATGCCGGCTACGATACGCGGACCGGCGGCTTCGCCGGTGCGGTCGAGCGCGAGGCGGCAATCGATGCCTCCTACGCGGTGCAGGCGGAGCTGCATGCCGCCGGCGTCAATCATCCGACGCGCGCCTATATGGGCGGCTTCGCCGGCTACAATGACGGCGAGCTCAGCGACATCTATGCGCACGCATCGGAGCTGGCGCTGGAGGTGACCGGGGCCAATGCGTACAAGGGCGGGCTCGTCGGCTACCAGTATCGCGACGGGTCGACGACCGATTCGGCCTACGCCGCCGCTCAGGCGGCGATCGGCCACGACGCGGGCAGCGCGTCGGCGCTGACCCGCGAGGACCGGCTCGCGACGCTGCAGCTCGAGCGGTGGCTGCTCCGCACCGACGCTTCCTTCCTGATGGGAGACGGCGCGGACGGGTACGCGGCGGCCGACCCGCTGCAATGGCGGACCGCGGTCCTGCTGACCAATGATGATACGCAGCTCGAGCTGTATCGCTTGTTCGACCGGGCCGCGACAGACGTCGCAGCGGCGGATACGCGACTGACGGCCGATATGGATCTGACAGACATGATCTGGGTGCCTTACCGCGACTTCCGCCAGACGCTGGACGGACAGGGCCATACCGTCAGCGGTCTGCGCCTGGAGGCAGATGCGGGCGCGCTCGGACTGGCGACGCACAATTATGGTACGATTCGCGGGCTCGCGCTGACCGATGCCGAAGTGCGCACGGGCGCTGCCGCGGCGGATGCCGCCGGCCTCCTCGCAGGGGTGAACCATGCGGGAGCGGTCCTTGCAGACGTAGACGTGTCCGGCACGATCCAGGCCGGGATCGCCGGCGGTATCGTCGGCCGCAATGCAGGCGCCGTGCAGGACGCAGCAGCGGACGTGGTCGTGAGCGGCGAGCAGCAAGCCGGCGGCATCGCCGGCGCGAACGAAGCGGACGCCACGGTGGGCGCGGCATCTGCCCAAGGCACCGTGCAGGGCGCGGTCGCCGGCGGCATCGCCGGTACGAACGCAGGCGCCGTGCAGGACGCCTCGAGCGACGCCGTCGTGAGCGGCGAGCAGCAGGCTGGCGGCGTCGCGGGCATCAATGAAGCCAGCGGCACGATCTCTGGCGCAGCGACGCAAGGCACGACGAAGGCCGCAGTCGCCGGCGGGATCGCCGGGGTCAACGAAGGCCGAATCGCCGAAGCGGCGACCGGCGGCGCCGTGCAGGCCGGAATTGCCGGCGGCATCGCAGGCGAGCTGCGGAGCGGCGGCCGGATCGAGACGGCATTTGCCTACGGCGAAGTGACGGCCGCAGCGGCCGGGGCGCAGGACGCGACGGCCGGCGGGATCGCCGGGCTGTCGGCCGGAGCGCTGACAGGCGCGCATTACTCCGGCGTCGTATCCGCATCCGTATCGGCGGACGGCAGCGAGCGCGCGCGGGCTGGCGGCATCGCCGGCTACGCGACGGACGGCCGCATCGCCGACGTCTGGAATGCCGGCGAGGTGCGAGCCGAGGCGGGCGGAGTCATTGTCCGCGGGCGCGTCTTCTTCGGCGGCATCGCCGGACAGCGCGAGGCGCAGGCGGACATCGCCGCTGCGCTCTACAATCGGCAGATGCTCAAGACGGATACGGCCTATTACAATGCCAGCGGCGTCCGCGTATCGGGCGCCGTCGCCGGCGCGGCCGTGAATGACGGGGGCCGAGCGGCAGGGGTAAGCGCCGCGGAGCTGGCCGGAGGCTCGCTCCTGCAGGTGCTCGACGCGTCGCTGTGGCAGGCGGGCGGCGGATTCTATCCGCAGCTGCGGGCCTATGCGGGCACGCCTCGTGCAGAGCTGGCCGCTGCGGCGCTCCTACTGGACGAGCAGGATACGGTCTATCGGGTCACGGCTGCGCTGCGTCTGACGGCGGACGGCGCCTTGCGCTGGACCTCAAGCGGCGCCGCCATATCCGGAGCGCAGGCGCGTCTGACCGCCGCCTCGGGCGGCGTGGCCTTCCTGGTCGAGACGGGCGAGCTGCAGCGCATGATCACGATTCGCAAGACCGCTCCCCGATTCGAGGAGACGGCACAGGCGCCGCGGTTCGCGACGGCAGAGGGGACCTTCGACAAGCGCGTCGAGGTGGAGCTGGCCACGAATGAAGCGAACGGCGCGATCTATTACACGCTGGACGGCGCGCAGCCGCAGCCGGGCCGCGCGGGTACGATCCGTTACACCGGGCCGATCACGCTCGAGGAGACGACGACGATTCGCGCCCTGACTGTAGCGGAGGACAAGGAGCCGAGTGCGGTCGCGGCGGCGACCTGGACGCGCAAGTCGTCCGGGCCGGGGATGTTCTTCCCGATGCCTCCGCTTCCGCCTGCGCCGGCACCGATCGTGATGACAGTGGGCGACAGAGAGCTGGAGGCGCAGGCGGGCGAGCCGCTGCAGGTAGCGCGCAACAGCCGACTGGTGCTGAACGTACCGGATGGCGTCACGCTCTACTACACGACCGACGGCACGGAGCCGACGACGGCGAGCGCGATCTACACGGGCGCTATCGTCATCGCCGGGGACATGACGTTGAAGTACATCACCAGTACGGACAGCCAGGTAGTCACGGTCACATACACTGTCCAGCCGGCGCAATTCGAGATTCGCGCCGACGCGCCGACCGTCCGCTACATGGCGAGCGGGGCGAACGGCCGGTTCCGTCCGGGCGAGGCCATCACGCGCGGCGAGCTGGTGCTGAGTCTGGCCGAGCTGCTGCAATTCGAAGAGCTCTCGGTGGCCTCGCAGTTCGCGGACGTGCCGCGGGGACGGGCCGATCTGATCGCGCAGTTCGCCTCGGCGGACATCATCCAGGGCTATCCGGACGGCACCTTCCGCGGAGAGCGCGGCCTGACGCGCGCCGAATTCGTCGTCGTGATGTCGCGTGTTCTCGGACTGGACACAGGCGCGGCGGGAACCGTCGAATTCGCCGATGTGCAGGCGCACTGGTCCGCGCCGTATGTCGAAGCCTTCGTCCGCGCCGGCTATGTCAACGGGTATCCGGACGGCACCTTCCGTCCGAACCGGCTGATCACCCGGGCGGAAGCGGTCGTGCTGATCAACCGGCTGATCGGCACCTCGACGACGGCGGCCGCAGGCCTCGGATTCGCCGATGTGCCGGAGCAGCATTGGGCCTATGAAGCGATCATGGCCGCGGCCAGGGGCGAATAATCGACCGAAGGGCAAGTCAAGGCGCACGAGTCAAAGCGTACGAATCAAGCCGTATGAGTCAAGGTGTACTGCAGGCAGGAGCGACGGGGCAAGCGACAACTGCTGCCTCGTCGCAGCACGGAGAGGAGACAGGTGGATATGAGACAGAGAATCGGGATCGTACTGGGCGCGATCGTGCTGCTGGCAGCGGGTCTGATGCTGGCGATGCAGCCGACCGGGGCGGAGGAGCCGCAGCAATACGAGGCCCGCGAGATCTACAGCGAGGCGGCGCCGGCGGTGTTCTATCTGCGCAATCTGACGGCGGACGGGGCGCTGCGCTCGGTAGGCAGCGGGGTGCTGATCGAGGCCGACGGCACGGCCGTCACGGCCTATCATGTTGTCAAATCGGCAGAGCGTCTGGAGGCGATCATGGCGGACGGCAGTCTCGTCACCGGCATCACGGTCACGGCCTATGACGCGTTGACGGATGCGGCGGTGCTGCAATTCCCGTCGCGGCCCGCCGGTGCCGCGCCCTATCCGTCTGTCTCGCTTCGTACCGCTGACGCCGTGCATGGCGAGCCGGTCTTCGCAATCGGCTATCCGCTCAAGGAGACGCCGGTCATTACCGAGGGCATCGTCAACGCGCCGGCTGCGGTCATCAACGGCCGCGAGCGCGTGCTCGTGTCGGCGCAGATTGCCAGCGGCATGTCGGGCGGCCCGGTACTCGACGCGCGCGGCCGGCTGGCCGGCGTCGTCTCCGGCTCGCTGCGCACGATTGACGGCATCCACCTCGTCGTCGGCGCGAAGCAGCTCCAGGCGGCGATGAGCGACCCCGGTTGAAATAGCCACAAGGAGTCATTTCGCAATCTCCGGACTCGCGATAGAATAGTAGAGTCCGGAGGTGATCGAGATCGGGTGGATAGCATCTACAACATGGCATGAGCTGCTGACGCCGGAGCTGCTGGTGGTCGGCGGTGTTCTGGCGCTGCTATATGCGCAAGTCGGCAACGGCTACTCCGACGCTCAAGGCGGATTCGTACGGTTGCCGCGATCGCGCCAAGCTTGCTTTTATACAGGCTTGCTCCTGCTGTATGCGAGCTACGGCAGCGTGCTCGCTGCGCTTGCCGACGAAGCGATCGACGTCTACGTGCTACAGGTATGCCTGCGCTACCTGGCAATGGTCCCCTTGCTGCTGACCGGCTTGCCGGATCGGTGGCGAGCGGGCCTGTTGGCTCGGCTGCCCGGCCTGCGCAGCGGAGATCCCGGTGATCGCGCGGGCCTGCTCGCGACACTTGTGCTTTTCGCGGGGCTGGCAGCCTCGCTTGTCCCAGATTTGTACAATTTTCTGGCGGTGATGGTGCCGCTGCGGCTGCTGCTGCACGCCGTGCTGCTGCTCAGCTCCTGCGTCATGTGGGCTTACCTGCTGCGGCGCGTGCCTGCCGCTGCCGATAGCGCCGCAGCTGCCGGTGCCCCTGTCGGCGCAAGACGGGGCCGGCACCAGCTTTACAAGCTGCTGGCGCTCGGCAGTGCGGTGCTTTTTCCGGCTTGCTTGCTCATGATGAGCTCGGGATACGCAGCCTATCAGCATCCGTTGCACTTGGCGGATGCCGGCGTGTGTCTGGCTCCCGGCTTCGAGGCGCCGCAGTTGGCATACCGGGCAGGCAGCACCTCGACTTACGGCGGGCTCGTGCTACTCGTCATGCAGCAGCTTGCATTTGCGGTCGCGATCGGGCTAGGCGGCCGGCGCCGCAGACGCCAGATGACTTGATTTAGATTGTGAAAGTCGGCCGCGTCGTTTCGCTTTTATACACGAAGAGCTCCGTTTCCCTATCAGGTGGAAACGGAGCTTTTTTCTGCAGGCGGTACTTTTTTGGCTTTTGGCGATCGTCGGGCTGCGCGGATGCGTGGCCTCAACCGCCGACGACCGCAGGGTCGAGCAGGCAGTAACCTTGTCCGCGCGCGGTCCGAATCAATCCGCCCAGATCGGGGCTTAGCCGCCGGAGTTTTTCGCGGATGCGCCGAATGTTGGCGTCGACGATACGGTCGCTCGGACCGGTCTCTGCGTTCCAGACACGCCGCCGCAGCTCCTCCCGGCTCACAGTACGGTTACGCCGCTCGGCCAGACAACATAGCAGCGTGCACTCGCGGCGGGACAGCCTGACGCAGTGGCGATCGACCCACAGCGTTCGACCGCGTCGTTCGATGCGGAGCTTCAGGCCGAGCAGAGCGGAGTGCCGGGGCTGATCGGCATCGGGCGCGTGCGGCCGATCGGCAGAGACGTTCGTTCGCATGAGCAGGACGCGCATGCGATAGATCAATTCACGCGGACTGTACGGCTTGCTCAGGCAGTCATCCGCCCCGGCCTGGAACCCGTGCAGGCGCTCCTCGACCTCACCCGTGTCGGTCAGCAGCAATAGCGGCCTCTCTTTAAGGGCGCGTTTGACTGCTCTGCAATGGGCGAATCGTTCCGGACTGCGATCCGACACATCCAGCAAGACGAGCGCATATTCGCCGTGCGCCACCTTTTGCAAGTAGCCTTTGCGCGTCCGATCCTCCTCCACCAGCCAACCGCATTCCTCTGCGAGATAGCGAATCGTTTGCGCGGCGTTCGACGCCATATCCAGCAGCAAAATGCGTCTTGCCATTGTCATCCTCACGGCCTCCTTTTGTTTCATTTGCCCTCTGTTTTTTCTCTATCTTAGCATCGGCTTGGGAAGTGCGCCATGGCTCGTTTGAGCCGGCTCAAGCGGGCTGGCTCGAGGGAGCTAGTGGACGAACAGAAATCATGAACACGCCCTCCGTGCATGACGAACGTCACATTTCAGTCATGAAAAGACGCTCCCGGGGAAGCGAATTAGCTACTATTAGCCATGTTGTCGTGCTTGGAGACTCGCTATACTTGGTTTCCGAGAAGGAGGGATTCAGAATGAATTTTCCGACGATTGATTTCGGTTGGCTGGGCAATGGCAATCTGATCGGCGCCATGGCTGTGCTGCACGTCATGATCAATCATGCGGTTGCCATTGGTGGATGTGTGCTGATGGTATCCGTCGAGTACAAGGCGTGCAGGGACAACAATCCCGCCCTGGAGGCGTACGCGCGCTGGCTGAGCAAGTGGATCATGATCATTACGACGACAGTCGGCGCAATGACAGGCGTCGGAATCTGGTTCACGACAACCGTCATTTTGCCGGATGCCATTGGCTCGCTGCTGCGTATTTTTCACTGGGCCTGGTTCACCGAATGGCTTGTTTTCGTGTCTGAGGTCATTTTACTCTTGACGTACTTTTACTCCTGGGACAGATGGAAGGGCGAGCAGAAAAAATATCACCTGCGAATCGGTGTGGCGCTCTGCATCATGTCCTGGTTCACGCTGGTCATCATCACAGGGATACTGGCGGCGCAGATCAATCCGGGCGATTGGACCGAGACCTTGTCCTTCTGGGATGCTTTTTTGAATCCGACCTGGGTGCCGTCGACGATCTTCCGCACGTTCGCGGCGATTACGCTCGGCGTCGCGGTACTTCACGTCATGAACCGCTGGCTGGTCAAGGGGCTGCGCGACCGCGTGACGGTGCAGCGCATATTCGGCAAGTGGCTGGCCTTTTCCGTCCCGATGATGCTGATCAGCGGTATCTGGTATTTGCGAAGTCTCCCGGACCAGGCGCAGATTCTGGTCAAATGGGCGTCGGGCATGAGCGAAACGGCATTTTTGCTCATTAATGCCGGCGGGTTGCTGCTAATTTTTATTCTGGCCGTCACCTTGATGGACGGCAAGCCGAAGGTGCCGATTGTATTGACTGTCTTCACCGCTGTCTTTTCCCTGCTGCTCATTACGGAGTTCGAGATCATACGTGAGAATATTCGCAAGCCCTACGTCATTTACAACTATATGTACGCTAACGGTGTGCTCAAGTCCGATGTAGAGCGACTATCCAAGGAGGGCATGCTGGCCAACGCTACATTCACCGCCGTCAGGGAGATTACACCGGACAATCAACTACAGGCGGGCGCCGAATTGTTCCGTATGCAATGCATTGCATGCCACAGTATCGACGGCGTGCGACGCAGCCGGGCCATGACGGAACGCGCAGCAGGTATGAGCCAGGAGGCGCTGGCCGGATTCATTCCGGTCATGCACGAGATCCGGGACGTGATGCCGCCGTTTGCGGGCACGCAGGAGGAGATCGATGCGCTGGCCGCTTATCTGGCCGCAATGGTGAACGATCCGGATACAGCGGTCGTAGCCAAAGATGAAGAGGTCTCATCCGATTAACCGAGGATTCCAAGCAGAAGGAGTAAAGATCAAAATGCCATATTTGTACAAAACGGAGTCGCCGGTCCCCAACGATCTTGGACTAGTCGTCCCGGGTAATCTGCCATTCTTCGAAGTGTTGATTGTCGTCGGATTTATTCTGCATCTCATCTATGTCAATATCGTCGTGGCAGGCTCGGTCAACGCCGTTGTGTTTGAGATAAGGGGGATCGTAAAGGGCGACCGTGTCGCCGATGCGCTGGGCTTGCAGATCGCAACGCTTGTGTCGATGCACAAAAGCATCGCGGTCGTGCTCGGCGTAGCGCCGCTGCTGATCATCAGCACGATTTATACCCAGTTTTTTTATCCGTCGACGATTCTGATCGGCAAGTGGTGGCTAATGCTGATCCCGCTCCTCATCCTTTCGTTCTTACTGCTTTATGTGTACAAGTTCACCTGGCAGCGCTGGCAGCATCGAAAACGGCTGCACCTGGCATTCGGGATCGCCGGGGCCGCAATTTTATTGTTTGTGCCGCTGTTGTTCATTACAAATGTCGCATCGATGCTGCAGCCTGAGCTGTGGGAGGGCGCCAAGGGCTTTTGGGACTCGCTCTTCCGTTATCCGACGATCTGGCAACGGTACTTCCACTTCATGGCCGCCAGCTTTAGCATCATTGGCATGTACATGTACTGGCGGGGCAGACGTCTCAGTCGAAAAACCGGCGACCCGGTGCATGCGCTGGCGATGAAATACGGCAAGGGCTCGGCGCTTATATTTACCGTCCTGCAAATGCTCGCAGGTCCGATCCTGCTGCTCAGCATGCATGTCGAGGTCCGGGCAAGCTTCCTGGGCGGCTCTGTGTTCCACACCTCGCTGCTGGCGGTGGCAGTTGCGCTGGCGCTGATCTTGATTGTCCTGCTGTACCGGCTATACCAAGCCGACTCGCGGCGATTGTTCGCTGCCGCAGCAGCGGTCCTCCTGACGATTCTGCTGCTGATGAGCTGGATTCGCCACGAGGTGCGCGAGCTCTATCTCGCCCCTTATGCGGAACAGGTCCCACGTACCCTGCAGCACGAGCGATAAGGCGGCTGGGTCCGGGCAAAGATCCTGTTCTGCCGCGCCGCGGCGCGGCATATCGTAATGGGACAAGAAGGATTGCGGACTGGACGAGAACGAACAAGCCGGGAGGGGAAGCAGATGCGCGAAGCGCAAATTCAGGAGGCGCAAATCCAGATTACCGGTATGACGTGCGCCGCATGCTCGGCGCGTATCGAAAAAGTGCTGTCTCGCAAGGACGGCATCCGCTCGGCCGAGGTCAGCCTGGCGCTCGGACAGGCCGTCGTCCGCTACGAGCCGGCGCGTATCGAATCGGGGGCGGTCTTCGACGCGATCGAGCGGCTCGGGTACGGTGCGCATGCGCCACGTCGTCCGCAAGCCGCCCTCGCAGATGAAAGCGCGAGCTACCGGATGCGCTTCTGGCTCGCTTTCGGATTGTCGGTGCCGCTGCTGTGGGCGATGCTGGCGCAGCATCTTGCATGGCTTGCGCAGTATACGCCGAGCTTGCTGACGGAGCCGTGGCTGCAGTGGGGGATCGCCTCCCTGCTGCAATTCGGCGTCGGCTACCCGTTCTACTACGGCGCCTACCAGGCCTTGCGCTCGCGCAGCGCCAATATGGATACACTGGTCGTGATCAGCACCACGATTGCATATTTTTACAGTCATTATCACGTGTTCCGCAGCGGCGGTACCGAGCAGTCGCACGCGCACGGATATACTCAGGCCCAGGCGCACACGCACGGCGAGCTTTACTTTGACGCGATTGCGATGATTCTCTGCGCAGTACTGCTCGGCAAATGGCTGGAGGCGCTGGCGCGGGGACGGGCGCTGCGGCAATTGGAAGCCCTCTACGAGCTGCGCGAAGGCACGGCGCGGCGGGTGATCGCGGAGCAGACGGAGCGCGTATCAACCGAGCGTGTGCCGGCCGAGCGCATCGCGCCCGGCGATCGGATCGCGCTCGAGCGCGGCGAAGCGATCGCGGCGGACGGCCTCGTCGAGCGCGGCGCAGCCGAGATCGACGAGGCGATGCTGACCGGCGAGAGCGCTCCTGTGCTGAAGCGGGCCGGCGACCGCGTCTATGCGGGCACCCGTTGCACGAGCGGCGGCCTGATCGTCAGAGCCGACCGGACGTATCGCCAGACCCGGCTGACGGCGCTGATCGATCTGGTCGAGCGCGCTCAGCGCGACAAGCCGCCCATCCAGCGCACGCTGGATACGATCGCCGCATACTTCGTGCCGCTCATGCTGCTCTGTGCCGTCGCGACCTATGTCGGCTGGCTGCTCGCCGCAGGCGGCCAGGACCAGCCGGCGGCGGCTGCGCTGAAGCACGCCCTTGCCGTCCTGCTGGTCGCCTGTCCGTGCGCGCTCGGACTGGCCGCTCCGGTGTCGCTGCTGATCGCCGGCACGCAGGCGGCACGCAGCGGCGTGCTGTTCGCCCGCGGCAGCGCATTGCAGCGGCTGCGGCAGTGCACGATTGTGCTGATGGACAAGACTGGCACGCTGACGGATGGGACGGCGACGCTGACGCGCCTGCAGTCGGTGGACGGACGCGAGCGCGAGCTGCTTGCCCTGGCCGGGGCAGTGGCCGTACATTCCCTTCACCCGCTCGCACAGGCGGTAGCGGCAGCGGCGCGTGAGCGACTGGGCGAGCCGGGTCCGGCTGCGCGCTATGCCGAGCATCCAGGCTGCGGCATGGAGGGACGAGTAGGCGGCGTTCGCGTATGCGTAGGGAGCCGGAGCTGGCTGCTGGAGCAAGCAGTGAAGGGACTGGGGGATGCGCATGGACCGACAGGGATGGCGGGCGCTGAGACGACGCTGTATATTGCCGCTGACGGGGAGTGCGTCGGCCGGCTGCATGTCGGCCATCGCCTCAGAGCCGACGCGCGCAGCGCGATCAGGCGGCTGCAGCGCCGTGTCCGCGTGTGGATGGTCACCGGCGATGAGCCGGCCGCGGCTGCGGCCGTGGCCGCTCAGGTCGGCATCGTGCAGGTGCGCGCCGGGATGCGGCCCGAGCACAAGCTGGAGCTGATCCGCGAGCTGCAGCGCCGGGGCGAGCGGGTGGCGATGGTCGGCGACGGCATCAATGATGCGCCGGCGCTGGCAGCCGCCGACGTCGGGATCGCCATGGGTAACGGCGCCGACGCGGCCAAGGCGGCCGGCGATATCGTACTGACCGCCAGCCGCCTGTCGGCGATGACGGATGCGCACTGGTGGAGTGAGGCGACCATGCGCAATGTCCGGCAGAATCTGTGCTTCGCCCTGCTGTACAACGGCGTGGCGGTGCCGCTTGCCGCCTCGGGTCAGCTCGAGCCGCGACTGGCCTGCCTCGGGATGGCCGCGAGCTCGGTGCTGGTCGTCGGCAACGCGCTGCGGCTGCAGCGCATGCGGCCGCAGGAGGCGCGCCGATGAGCCTGACGATGCAGAGCCTGGGACTCGTTGCGGCGGCCGGTCTGATGGGCGCGCCGCATTGCGCGGCGATGTGCGGCGGCTTCGTATCGGCGATCGCGCTGCGCAGCCCGCACAGACCGCTGCTGGGCGTGCTGGCCTACAATGCCGGACGGGTCATGACGTACGCCGCGATCGGCGCGGTGATGGGAGCGATCGGCTCGTTCCTGGACATCGCCGGCGGCTTCGTCGGCTTGCAGGGAGCGGCGAGCATACTCGGCGGCCTGCTGATCCTGCTCTGGACGCTGCGCCGCTACACCTTGCCCACACATCGCGTGCTGCAGCGCGCGGATTTCCATGCTCGCCTGACCCGGCTCGGGCAATCGTCCGGCCAGGGTGATCGGCTGAGTGCCTTTGTCACCGGTCTGCTGCTCGGTCTGCTGCCTTGCGGGCTCACCTATGCGATGCAGATCAACGCCGCGGCCTCGGGCTCGGGGTGGGCGGGTATGCTCATCATGCTCGTATTCGGCTTGGCGACCTTCCCGGTCCTGCTGCTCACCGCGCTGGCAGCAGGCAGCCTGGCTCAGCGCTGGCGGCGGTCGATGCGCAGAGCCGGAACGATGCTCGCCTGTCTGATGGGCGTGCTGGCGCTGCTCAAGGGCTGTGCCGCCAACGGCTGGATTCCGAGCGTGCATCCGTGGCTGTGGTAGAAGAAGCCTCACTTCACCTCGAAATCTGTGCTGACGCGCGCCTCGACGCCGGCGAGACCCAAGGAGGCGCGGGCCTGCCAGCTCCCGGCCATCACCGGGATGGCCGTCGCCCGATAGACGCCCGGGGCGATCTCGGCAATCTCGCCAGGTATGGTGCCGCACAGCATGCCCGGCATCGTGATCGAGAGTCGCAGACTCGTTCCGTCCACGGGAGCTCCGGTATCGTCCTTCAGCTCTATCCGGAAGGCGCTCGGTTCCATCGACCTGGCCTCCTCGAAATCCGCCGCAATCCGCAGGTCGAAGCCGGCGTCGCGGTAACGTGCGCCGTTCCCGGCCAACGCTTGTTCCCTGTCGATCCGAATGTAGATCAATTGCGCAAGTGCGCCGCATAACAGCAGCAGCGGGAGAAGCCGTTTCATTTGATCCCTTCCTTCTCCGGTCTTTGATTCGTCTAGCTGTCGCTCTTGTTCCGCTTCCTGTTAGCCTATGCACGTTGTTCCCCCGGCCATACCAGGTGCTGCATAGCGGCGCGGCACGGGGCGGCTGCAGTCCCCCAAAACACAGCCTCGCCAGTGCTGCTGCTGTGCGGCGATCGTCTGGCGGCGGGGCTTTCGGATATGCTATGATAGGAGGCATAGAATTGAGACTTTCGGTTAGGGGAGCTTCTTTACATGCATGATTCAGCGAATATTCAGCAGTTCAAGGCCGATTTTTTCAAGGCGCTTGCTCATCCGATGCGGATTCGCATATTGGAGCTGCTCAGTGAAGGGGACCGGTCGGTCAATGAACTCCAGAGCCTGCTCGGCTCGGAGGGCTCCGCGGTCTCGCAGCAATTGGCCGTGCTGCGCCACAAAAATGTCGTCTATGGTTTAAAGGACGGCACTACAGTCGTCTATGCGCTGCGCGACCCGCTGATTAAGGAATTGCTGGCGGTGGCGCGCCACATTTTTGACAATCACCTCGTGGATGCGATCTCTATGCTGGAGGGGATGCGGAGCCAGCGCTAAAGGACGACGAATCTCACGGCGTCGGAAAAGATGAGCGCTCCGGTTCATTGACAATAAGGGGCGGCAAGCGTAGTATTCTCTATATATTCAAATAATCAAATATTTGAAGAAAAGAAGGGTTTCGGCGTGAAATGGATGGGACGGTATGAGGGCTACAATTTTACTGCATTCAAGAAGGATGTCGTCGCAGGGAGCGTAGTCGGAATTATTGCGATTCCGCTTGGCATGGCATTTGCCATTGCTTCCGGTGTCAGGCCGGAGTATGGCCTGTACACGACGATTATTGCCGGCATTCTGATTTCGCTGTGCGGCGGCTCGCGTTTTCAAATCGGCGGACCGACCGGTGCGTTTATTCCCGTTTTGTTCGCGGTTGTCATGCACTACGGTTATGAAAATTTGCTGATTGCAGGCATGCTGGCCGGGCTCATGCTGATTGTCATGAGCTTGCTTAAGCTTGGCATGTTGGTCCGCTATATTCCGAAGCCGGTCATCATCGGGTTTACAACGGGCATTGCCGTCCTTATCTTCAGTGGTCAGATCGGGAATTTTTTAGGTCTCGAGGGGGTGGAGCGGCATGAATATTTTGCTCATAATATGCATGAGTTGTGGCTGCGGATCGACTCGGTCAATGGCTATAGCGTAGTCGTGGCCCTGCTTTCGTTGACGGTGCTGCTCGTGCTGCCGAGACTGCTGCCGAGGGTTCCGGCATCGATTGCGGCGCTGATCGTATCGACTGCTGCGACAACGCTGTTTTTTCGGGGTGAGGTGGCCACAATCGGGTCCGTATTCGGAACGATTCCCGGAACGCTGCCCCACGTCCAATTGCCGGAGTTGAGCTGGGAGCGAATCGTGCCGATGCTCCAGCCGGCCTTTGTCATCGCGCTGCTCGGCGCGATTGAATCGCTGTTGTCCGCCGTTGTTGCCGACGGCATGAGCGGCAAGCGCCACGACAGCAATCGCGAACTGTTGGGTCAGGGCATCGCGAACCTGGCCGCACCTTTATTCGGCGGCATCCCCGCCACCGGCGCGATCGCGCGTACGGCGGCCAATATTCGCAATGGAGCGGTATCGCCGGTCTCGGGCATGGTGCACGGCGTGGCGGTGCTGCTGGTGCTGCTCTTGTTCGCCCCGTACGCCTCATCGATTCCGCTCGCCGGTATGGCGCCGATTCTCATGCTCGTCGCATGGAATATGAGTGAGCGCAAAGCGTTCATGCATGTGCTCAAAACCAAAACGGGCGATTCGCTGGTGCTTGTTGTGACGTTCTTATTGACGGTCTTCGTCGATCTGCCGACTGCAGTCGAGATGGGTCTGCTGCTGGCGCTGCTGCTGTTCGTCAAGCGTATAGGCGGTATGTTGAGCGTGAAAAAAATGCTGCCTGAGCCGATATCCGGAAGGGTACGCGCTCATCGGGTCGAATCGCGGAGGGACTGTCCGCAGGTGCAAATACTGACGATAGAGGGACCTCTATTTTTTGGTACGTCTCATTTATTTGAACAACGGATGGCAGAACTGCGACTTGCCGGAATCGTGTTGCTTCGAATGGGGGGCGTGCCTCTGATGGATGTGACCGGAGAGGCGAATCTTGCCGAACTCGCCGATGCTGTCAAGCAAAGCGGGGGGGCGTTGCTTGTTTCCGGTATTCGCTCTCAACCGCTGGAGATGCTGAAGCAAACCGGATTATACGGGCGCATCGGTAAAGCGCAGTTCTATAATCGTACGGGAGAGGCGATCGATGATGCGCTGCAACGGTTGGATGTTGCCAAGTGTCTGGGTTGCAAGCAGTTTGCCTTTCGGGAATGCGAGGCATTGTGCGGCGCGCAAGCGTCAAACAAAATTCACATACAGCAAAAGGAATGCAGCCAGTAGGCGTGGAAACCTTACAGGGAAGATGGGAGCGAGGAGGAGGATATCCTATGAAAAAAACGAGAATCGTGATCATCGGCGCGGGCGCAGTCGGGTCTACGACCGCCTATACGCTGCTGCTGCGCGAGCGCGCAGACGAGCTCGTACTGATCGACGCCAATCGGGCCAAGGCGGTCGGCGACGCGCTGGACATGAATCATGGAATGCCGTTCGTGGGGCGGACCAAGGTGTGGGCAGGCTCGTACGAGGATTGCGCCGCGGCCGATCTGATCGTCATTACCGCCGGAGCCGCCCAGAAGCCGGGCGAGTCGCGGATCGACCTGCTGAAGCGAAACGTGGGCATATTTGAACAAATTGTCGATCAGGTACTGCGCTTCAATACGAACGGCATCTTGCTGATTGCGAGCAATCCGGTCGATATCATGAGCTACTTCTCCCAGAGGCGCTCGGGCTGGCCGGCGCATCGCGTCATCGGCTCGGGCACGCTGCTCGACAGCGCGCGCTTCCGCTACCTGATCGGCGAGGAGCTCCAGCTCGATTCGCGCAGCATTCATGCCCATATTATGGGCGAGCACGGCGATTCGGAGCTGCCCGTCTGGTCCACGGCCAATGTCGCTGGGATTCGACTCGCGCTGGATGACGAACAGCAGGACCGAATCTTCACCCAGACGCGCGACGCCGCTTATCAGATTATCGAGGCGAAGGGCTCGACCTATTATGCCATCGCACTCGCGCTGGACCGCATCTGCACCGCCATTCTGCGCGACGAGGGAGCCGTATTGAATGTATCGACCCTGTTGACCGACTATTGCGGCGTCTCCGACGTCTATCTCGGCGTCCCCTGCATCGTCGATCGTCAGGGCGTACGCGAGGTGCTGCAGCCGGATCTCTCCGAGCAGGAGCGCACGCTGCTCCGGCAGTCGGGGGACAAGCTGAAGGCGCTGATCCAATCGTTGTAAGGAAACGCTGCAGGCTCGCGTTGGATACCGACGCGAGCCTTGACAATTTACAAAAGGAATGCTTACAATTACCTTGAATAAAATCGTAATTATTACGTATATAAGGAGCGTCATATGGCAAAGTCATACGGAAAGCAGAGCCGGCTGCCCCGGGCAAAGGGAATGGATATGGCCCAGGTGTATGCGCCCGGGGAAAGTGGAGAACGCGTCAAACATATGGTTTTTCATCCGGTCAATCAAGTGATTGTCGAGGAATTCATGGCATGTCTGGGCATGCGCGAGCAGTTCGCGCAATACGGCGTTTCCGCACCTAACAAGCTGGTGATGTTCGGTCCTCCGGGAACGGGTAAAACGCTGACCGCCTTCTACATCGCGCACCGACTCGAATTGCCGCTCGTGCTAGTGCGCCTGGATGCGATCATACACAGCCATCTGGGGGAGACCGGCAGCAATGTGCGTAAGGTTTTCGACTATGCGCGGGAGACGCCGTGCGTCCTGTTTTTGGACGAGTTTGACGCTTTGGCGCGCACGCGCGACAATAACGACGAAGTCAAGGAAATGTCGCGCGTAGTCAATACATTGCTGCAGTGTCTGGATGCATTCGAGGGGAAGAGTATCTTCATGGCGGCCACCAATCTGGAGGACGAGCTCGATCATGCCGTCTGGCGGCGCTTCGACACGCGAATGACCTATACGTTGCCCGATGAGAAGGCGCGCTGGACCTACACCGCCAAGCTGATTGGAGAGTATCCTTGTGCAGCAGCAATCGCCGGTCCGTTCGCCGGTTTGACGGAGGGTTGCAGTTTTGCGGATCTGGAGCAGGTCGTGCTGAAGGCGATGCGCAAGGCCATTATTGCGCGGCGCAGCCTTCAAATGAGCGACCTTGACGCGTCGCTGGCCGAATACCGACCGCATGCGCTGGCAGCGCGCTGATCTGTCCGCACGTTAATCGTCCGATCCATAGTGTGGCATCCCACTGCCCTAGGCCGCCTGGCGCGCCGCCCCATCACATGAAGTGCTCACTGCCCACAATAGCTGCGTCCGGCCAAAGAAAGCCCTCAAGCTTACCAGACCCGCGATGTCGGCACCCGGCCGAAAGCCCTCAAGCATGCCAGATGCGCGGCATCGGCATTGATTCCTTGCCCAGCTCGGCCCAGGCGAGTTTGAGCAGCAGCTCGGATTTGAGCTCCGCATACGCGGGGTTGCTCCATTCATTGCGCAGCTCGCCGGGATCCTCCTGCAGGTCGAAGAGCTCTCCGTAAGCTTGCTTGTAGTAGACGGTTATTTTGTAGCGTCGTTCCACGTACGTCTTCTGATGGATCGTCGTCGGTTCGTGCCGGAATTCGCACAAGGCGTGGTCGCGCGCTTCGGCCTGCTCGCCGCGCCAGACGGCGCTCTGGTCGACGCCTGTCATCGCATGCGGCACGTCGATGCCGCACATGCGCAGTGCCGTCGGCGCCAGATCGACGAGCGATTGGATCGCATCCGAGACGCGCCCGGCCGGCACAAGGCCGGGGTAGCGGACCAGCATCGGCACGCGGATCAGATCCTCATAGTGAAAACCGCCCTTGTACTGCAGCCCGTGCTGTCCGTAAAAATGGCCGTGATCGGACGTGAACACGACGAGCGTATTCTCGCGCAGGCCAAGCTGGTCGAGCCGGTCGAGGATGCGACCGATGTACTTGTCCATCAGGCTGACCATTCCGTAATAGGTCGCGACGAGCCGCTTGCGCTCCTCCGCCGGCAACAGGTGCGAGCCGTACCCGTGAATGCCGAGCCCGCTCTCCCGCCAAGCGGAAAAATCGGGGGACTCCTCCTGCGTCATCGCAAAATGCGGCGGATTCGCATCGTGCTCGCCGGGCACGAGCTCGGGAATCGTCAATTGCTCCGGATCGTACATCGTGTCCCACGGCTCCGGCACGAGATAATCCGGATGCGGGTCAAAGAAGCTCGACCACAGAAAAAACGGCTCATCCTGCTCGGCATAACGCTCCAGGAGCGCATTCGAACGCTCCGCAATCCACGTATTGTAATGATACTTCTCCGGGATCGGCCAACGGTGGCGAATCGACGGATCCATCGTACCGGTTGGCGCAAGGAAATAGCTGCGCCAGTCTTCGCAACCCTGCTCCTCCAGCCATAGCGCGTAGTGCTGGCCGACATGCGCTTCATTCGTATGGTTGCGCGCCAGCTCGATATGCTCGAAGCCATAAAACGGTTCCTCGTACGATCTCCAGAAATCAAGATCCTGCAGCGTCGGGTAGGCCTCGATGGACGGAAATTCGGCGGTGCCGCGCAACGGCTGAAAATGCGCCTTGCCCACCAGAGCCGTCCGATAGCCGGCGGCTTGAAAATCCTCGCCCACGGTGTGCCGATCCTCAAGCAGCTTGGTGCCGAGGGTCCACGCGCCATGCTGGCTCGGGTACATGCCGGTGATGATCGAAGCGCGAGTCGGCGTGCAGGTCGGGTTCGGACAATAGGCTCGCGTGAAGGCAGTGCCTTCTCTGACAAGACGGTCGAGATTGGGCGTCGCCAGCTCCGACTGGAAGGCGCCGATGGTGTTCCAGTGCTGCTGATCACTGGTGATGAGCAGCACGTTCGGACGTTTCTTCTTCAATTTGACTTCCTCCTCTAACTTTTCATTTTGTTATAGATTAGCGCGGATACGCCACGTTGAACATGCTAAAATGTTATATAGAAGTTGTCATTATGTTGTAGATCTCAAAGGGGGAAACGGGCGTGCAGGAGTGGGAGGATCAATTCGCCGATTTTTATTATTTTGTCCCTGGTCGCCTGGAGCAGACGGGGGGATTGTGGCCGCTGCGCGCTGGTCGCAATCGGGCCAAGGCCGTATACCGCGTCGGTCCGCGCCAGATCGAATGCTGTAGCATGCATCTCATCGCTCAGGGGGAGTTGGAGCTACTGTACGGGCAGGAACAGGTGCGGCTGCGCGCCGGCGACGCCTTCTGTCTGTATCCCGGGCGCTTGTATACCTACGGTGCGGTGCCGGACGGATCACCGCCTCCCAGGCTCATGTGGGTCGCTTTTCAGGGGCCGCAAGCGGTGCCGATGCTGGACGCGCTCGGGTTCACTTCGCAGCGTCCATGCCTCGTTGGCGGGTGCGGGGCGCACACGCTCAAGGCTATGGAGCAACTGCTGGATACGGCGTATAGCCAGACCGCTACGGGCGGCCTCGCCATGGAGTTGCTCGCCGATCTGTACCGGCTCTTCGGCAGCATGGGGGCGGGACGAGGGGGGCAGCGAAGCGAGACGGATTGGCTGGAGGCGTGCTGGCGCTATATGGAGACGCATTATACCGAGCCGCTCTCCGTCGACGGCGTGGCGGCCAGATTCGGGATGCACCGGTCGAGCTTCTCGACCCGGTTTTCCCGGCGGTTCGGCTTATCTCCCTCCCGTTTTTTGCAGCGACTGCGCATGGAGAAGGGGGCGATGCTGCTGCGGGACACGGAGGACGCGGTGACCGAAATTGCGTATACGCTCGGTTATGCAGAGTTATTTGCTTTCACTAGGGCGTTTCGCGCCTATTTCGGCTGCTCGCCGCGCCAATTCCGGGCGCAAAACAAAAACACCATTTGAAGGCGTCGACGATTGTGTAATTGACGTTGCGACGCGGCGAGAATCGGGGGCGAGATTGGATCGCTCAAAGCGTAATATATATAATGGAAGCAAAATGTTGCAAGCTGGTGGGAAAGGGGGGAATAAGTATGGAAGAAGCGCGTAGCCTGTCGCCGTTCACGGAAGAGGTGCTGAGCATCGTCAGCGCGATTCCGGCCGGCCGCGTCATGACCTACGGTCAAATCGCCGGACTGGCGGGCAGTCCGCGCGGGGCGCGGCAGGTCGTGCGCATCCTGCACGCCATGAGCCGCAGCCGAGGACTGCCCTGGCAGCGCGTTGTCAATGCCGCCGGACAGATCGCGCTCAAGGACGGGCCGGGATTCGAGCTGCAGCGTATGCTCTTGGAGGCCGAGGGCGTGACGGTAGGAGCGGGCGGACGGATTGATTTGGAGCAATACCGGCATCATCCTGCAGGTCCGACGGCAGACGGGAATTGACCGGCTTGCCGCCGGTCTTTTTGTTGGGATGGGTCGAATTGAAACCGGCGTATGAATTCGATATAATGGTCCTTAAACTGGAAACGGATGACATGGGGGTGAATAAAGAATGGCTGAGGGGTGGGTCACCTATGTGCTGGTCGGATTCGGAGTCGTCGTGGGCGTGGTAGGCGTCATTGCCTATTTGCGCTTGGTATCCAAGACTTCCGCAGACGACTCCGCCGACGGGGAGCGCCCTTCGGAGGATGAGAAGGACTAGAAGTTTATGGGAAATACGCAGAGGCTGCTTTTCTCCCACTGCGTTAACTGCTATAATAAAGGAAGTCATAACCATAAATCCAGCTGACCATGAAGTGCCTTGCCGTCTTGGAGCATCGTTTGAGCGAGTGGATGACTGCGTCTGCTTGCGAGCGGCACAGACTTCTCGTACGTGCGTTTAGGAACCGCCATCCAATGAATGGGAGGGGATTTCATGGCTAAAAGAGGCCACAATGAAGTCAAGGAAAGCCTGAAGGAGCTCACGAGAATTTTTCAGCCCAAAGACCCGCGCAAATTTGTCCGGGACTACGTGCGCAAGTACCGCATCACTGGAGGTTATGAGGACGAACTTACCCATCTTGTCGAGGATGAGCTTGGTAAAATGAACTCGGTGGGTTAACGTGCAACCGCTGCGAGCAGGCGAAGCGCGAGCCGGTTGTCACGAAAACGTGCAACCGCTGCGAGCAGGCGAAGCGCGAGCCGGTTGTCACGAAAACGTGCAACCGCTGCGAGCAGGCGAAGCGCGAGCCACAAAAGTTAAATGACCGTTGCGAACAGCAGAACGGTATGGGAACCCGCCTTGGATAGGCGGGATTTTTTTTGATTTGCCGCCGAAGTCGGCAGTTTTTCCGTTCAATCTAGCCTGTTGCTTTGCTTGCAGCACTCGACCCCTTCGTGTCGCCCGTGCCCCTGGACTCCAGCGCACCCCGGGCACCCACACGTGCATCGCCACCCAGCGCTTCGCCTGGCATTGCATCACCTTTCAGCTGAGCTCACGCCCTCGTTTATTTCGTTTTCGCCTGACGGCCTTGCTTGACTAGCCGCTCCACAGGTTCGGGCAGCGTCTGTCCGGCGGCGAATTCATATTTCACCATTGTATTGAAATTGTTCAGGTATGGCTGCAGGGGATGGCCGAGCCAAGCTTCTTTTGCATAATCGACCATCTCGTTTGTAAAATCGCGCTTGGCCGAAATATGGATTTCTTCTACCTGGGGGGCCAGCTTCCGAATACGCTTGGCAATCGTTTGCTTGAGCTCGCCCGAGATCAGATTGTGGTCTTGCACGGAAAATGGCGAATTGAACGGCGTAATCGCTTTGCGGTTGTTGTAATAAGGACTGCCGGTCCGGAAGTTGTAGACGCCCTCGGTTGTACCGGTATTGTTTTGTTCGCGCATGGCGAAGCCGCCTTTGCGCTTCGTGCCCACCGCGGTCCAGTCAAGGGCGATGCCGACATACGCGTTTTTGTCGGTCAGCATGACGACCGAGGTCGCGAGCCCGTCGATCCGCGCCGTCTCGCGCGAGAGGAGCGAGCTGTATTCGAAATAACGGTTATCGTGCTGATTCGTTCTGCCGGTGAGCGCTCCGTACTGCCGACCGCCGTAAAGCTTCGGATCGCCCGCATCCTGCGAACCGTAATCATGTTCGCTTTCCTGTACATGCTGCTTGTAATTGCAGCCTATGCACGACAGCGCGACGACTCCCGCGAGCAGCATCAGAGCGCCGGCGCGGGCAAGACGCCGCAGGACGACGGGACGACAGACGCGGAGGATCGGCCGTGCAACGGCGGTCGGACGACCCGATCCACTACCGGCTTGATCTGCGCCTTTTAACATTGACAGGACCTCCTTAGTCGACTCAAAATGTATTGCAGCGTGACTTGCCACGCGTCTTGCAGGTCGACTTACAGATTGACTTGCAAGTAGACATGAGGTTGATTCACAATCCTAATGAATTGCGGTTAGTTTTTGCCGACCAGGCCGAAATATGCAGCTTCGAGACGATACATAAATGACCATTCGTGAGGAAAAAATGTTAACGATGAATGAGCGCTCGTCAAAGCGTTGAAAGGCTTTGAGAACAATTTGTGAACTCGCCTGTGAACATTGACAAATAGAGGCGTCAACTTTATATTTAATAAAGTGATTCAGTTCGCAGGAATTCCGAAAACACCAGTGAACGCGCGCAGTTTGCCCTCTTAGGCGATGTCGGCGTCAGCGCCTTGCGCCGCATCGGAAGCGGCTTTTCCATAGGCAAGACTTTAGGACAAGCTCCGCTTAGACGGAGCTAGCGTCATCTTTAAGGACGTGCCGTCGCAACACGACCCTTTTTACAAAGGGTTGCGTACCCGTATGGCCTAACGCCGTGGCAACTGCAGAATAAGTCAAAGTGGGGTAGATGAATGATGAATCGGTGGCCTGTTGTAAAACGGCTCCTGCCGCTGCTGGCGGGCATGGCGCTGCTGCTGTCGGCTTGCGGCCGCGAAGACCTTTCCGCACTTAATCCGCAGGGACCGGTAGCCCAAGAACAGCTCGGTATTATGAAATTGTCGATTACGATTATGGTGCTCGTGGTCGTGGTCGTCTTCGCCATCGCGATTTACGTCTTGTTTCGCTTCCGGAGAAAGCCCGGAGACCAGACAATTCCGAAGCAGGTGGAAGGCAATCACAAGCTGGAGATTATTTGGACGGTTATTCCACTGATTCTGCTCGTCATTCTCGGCGTGCCTACTATTCAGTCGGTTTTTGGCCTTGCGCAGGACTACAGCAAGGATGAAAACGCCATTCAGATCAAAGTTACCGCACACCAGTACTGGTGGGAATTCGAATATCCCGACCATGGCATTACAACTGCACAGGAAATGATTATTCCGACCAATGCGGTCATTTCGATCGAAGCGCAATCCGCAGACGTCATTCACTCCTTCTGGATTCCTTCGCTGGCGGGCAAGATCGATACGAACCCCGGCGGGAACGTCAATAATATGTACTTCGAAGCAACCAAACCAGGCGTATATCTCGGCAAATGCGCCGAGCTGTGCGGACCTTCGCATGCGTATATGGACTTCAAGGTCAAGGCGGTGGACGACGCCTCCTTCGAACGTTGGGTGACGGCAATGAAAGAGCCGGCCACACTGCCCGAGGACGCGGCGATCGCCGAAACGTTCACGAGTCAATGTCTGACTTGCCACGCAATCGGAGACAAAGGACTTCAAGGGCTGTATCCGAATCTGACCGGTATGGGCAGCCGCGAAGCCGTGGCAGGCTTCCTGCTCAATACGGACGACCCCAAGTACAAAAATGAAGGCTCTGTGTACGACAATCTGGTGAGATGGATCAAAGATCCGGAAGCGGTCAAGCCGGGGAACCAGATGCCGAAGGTCGATCTATCGGACGAAGAAATCGAAGCCATCGCCAAATACTTGTCCGAGCAGAAGCTGGATTATTGATTATAGAGGGGATTACAGAAGGGGAGGGTACCAACCTTGGCTCATGCACATGCGGTCAAACGTTACAGCGGTCTTATGGATTGGCTGACTACCGTTGACCATAAGAAAATAGGCATTCTTTATTTAATTGCCGGTGGATTCTTCTTTCTGATCGGTGGATTGGAAGCCATCCTGATTCGTATCCAGCTGTGGCAGCCGCTTAATGACTTCATTAGCGAAACGACCTATAACGAGTTGCTGACGATGCACGGCACGACCATGATCTTCCTGGCAGCGATGCCGATTCTATTCGCGCTGATGAATGCGATCGTGCCGCTGCAGATCGGCGCGCGCGACGTTGCGTTCCCGTTCCTGAACGCGCTTGGCTTCTGGACGTTTTTCTTCGGCGGCCTGTTGCTTAACATCAGCTGGTTCGTCGGCAGCGTGCCGGATGCCGGGTGGACGTCCTACTTGCCGCTCGCGAGTCCGACCTACAGCGACGGACACGGCGTCGACTTCTATGTCATCGGCCTGCAGATCGCGGGGATCGGGACGCTGATCGGCGGGATCAACTTCCTGGTCACGATTATCAACATGCGCGCACCCGGCATGAGCTTCATGCGGATGCCGATGTTCACCTGGGCGATCTTTATTACGTCGGCACTGATCCTGTTTGCCTTCCCGGCACTGACCGTCGGGCTGGCTGCGCTCATGTTCGACCGACTCTTTGCCGCCAACTTTTTCGAAGTCGGCAACGGCGGCAACGCCGTACTGTGGGAGCATATTTTCTGGATTTTCGGTCATCCTGAGGTATACATTCTGATTTTGCCGGCGTTCGGCGTCATTTCCGAGGTCATCAGCACCTTCTCGCGCAAGCGGCTCTTCGGGTACAGCTCGATGGTGTTTGCTACCGTGCTGATCGGCTTCCTCGGCTTCATGGTATGGGCGCATCACATGTTCACTACCGGCCTCGGTCCGGTCGCGAACGCGCTCTTCTCGATTGCGACCATGCTGATTGCCGTCCCGACCGGGATCAAGATATTCAACTGGCTCTTCACCATGTGGGGCGGTTCGATTCGCTTCACAGCGGCCAACCTGTTCGGCATCGGCTTCATTCCGACCTTTGTCATGGGCGGGGTGACCGGCGTCATGCTGGCCGCTGCGCCTGCCGATTATCAATACCACGACAGCTACTTTGTCGTCGCGCATTTCCACTACGTCATCGTTGGCGGTCTGGTGCTCGGTATTTTTGCGGGCTTGCATTACTGGTGGCCCAAAATGTTCGGTCGCATGCTGAATGAAGGCCTAGGCAAGCTTACGTTCTGGACCTTCTACATCGGCTTCCATCTGACATTTTTCGTGCAGCATTTCCTCGGTCTGCTGGGTATGCCGCGCCGGATCTATACGTATCAGGACAATCTCGGCTTCAACAACATGAACTTGATCAGTACGATAGGTGCGATCCTGATGGGTGTGGGTACGATCATATTCCTGGTCAACATTGTCGTCACGGCGATGCGTCCGAAGGATGCGCCGAACGACCCTTGGGAAGACGGACGCACGCTGGAGTGGACGATCTCCTCGCCTGCGCCGGAGTACAACTTTGCCCAGACGCCGCTGGTTCGCGGATACGATGCCTACTGGAAAGAAAAAATGGACGGCAACAGCGGCATGACGCCGGCCGAGCCGATCGGACCGATCCATATGCCGTCGCCATCGATTTTGCCGCTCTTCATGTCGATCGGACTTTTCATTGCAGGTTTCGGCTTCATGTTTAGCAATTACATCATTGGCGCCGTCGGTTTGCTTGTGACGTTCGGCTGCATGTTCCTGCGTTCGATTATCGATGACCATGGCTTCCATATCGAACCGGAAGAACTGGAAGACAAAGGGGTGAAAGCATGAGCGCACATTCGCATATAGACGGACAGCTGCCGCATGAGCCTGAGAAGGCAACCCTTGAGGGCCGCAATAAGGTCCTTGGCTTCTGGCTCTTCCTGGGCGGCGAGACCGTACTTTTCGGAACGCTGTTCGCGGCCTTCCTGGCGTTGCGCGATCAGGTAGGGGAAGGCAATCCGACAGCCAACGAGCTGTTCCAGCTCCCGATTGTCGCGATTGCGACCTTTATCCTGCTCACCTCGAGCTTGACCAGCGTGTTCGCCATTCAGGCCTTGCATCGCAATCACGTCAAGCCGATGATCGTCTGGTTGATCGTGACAGTCGCACTTGGTGCTGGTTTCCTCGGATTGGAGATTTACGAGTTCTATCATTACGTACACGAAGGTCATGGGTTTACGACAAGTGCCTTTAGTTCTTCGTTCTATACGCTGGTCGGTTTTCACGGGGCGCACGTGGCCTTTGGCGTGGCATGGATTTCGATTCTGATTGCGCAGACCTTGCGCAAGGGGCTGAATCTGGTCACCGCGCCCAAGCTTTATGTAGCGGGTCTGTACTGGCACTTTATCGACGTCGTGTGGGTGTTCATCTTCACCGTCGTCTACCTGATGGGAAAGGTGGGCTAATCGATGGCAGGCAATCATCCCACTACGGAGAATCGGCAAAAGCGTCATAAGGTCGAAGGATCGCAAAAGCATGTGATTTCGTACATCTTCTCGCTCGTGTTGACGCTGATCGCTTTTGCGACCGTCATGGCCGGTGAAGTCAATACGACCTTTACGTACATCTTGCTGCTTGTGATGGCGGGCTTGCAGGTATACATTCAGATGGCTTTCTGGATGCATATGAAGGATCGCGGTCACCTTTATGCCATTATCGGCATTTTGTCCGGCGTGTTCGTCGTCTTCACGATGGTCATCATGGCAGAGTACTGGACTTGGTGGTAATCGGCAATCGAATAGGAGGCGGGTCCTGCGAAGGCCCGTCTTTTTTTAAAAATTATAGAAAGTATATGATTTTCCTATACTTTTCTAAATTTCTCAGAACGAAACGGGTTGCGCCTTAAAAGATGGCTTGCCCGTTTCGCCTTGAATCGAATTGCCAATCGGAAGGAGTTGGAATCTTATGTTCGGCCTACAATACTTTACCTTTGCAGAATTGTGGAGTCCGCTCACATTCTTCCTATTTGCGGCGATCGTACTGCTGTACTTTTATTTGATCGGACCTTGGCGCGAGCGCCATTATCCGCAGGAGCCGGCCGTCACGACCTGGCAAAGAATCTGGTTCGTCAGCGCGGTCGTGCTTTATTACATGGCGCAGGGTGGAGCGCTGGAGCTGCTTGGTCATCTGGCGTTCACGTTTCACATGACGAACATGTCGATTTCTTATCTCATTGCGCCGCCGCTTGCATTGCTCGGCATTCCGGCATTTCTGTGGAAGCATGTGTTCTCGCATCGCTTTTGGCGGCCGCTTCGTTTTTTAATGCATCCTTTGCTGACACTCGTCTTTTTCAACATGATTTTCTCCATTTATCATGTGCCGATGGTGTTTGATTACGTCATGACCCACTACTTTGTGCATGAGGTTTATTACTTCGTCATGCTGATTGCCGCCTTGATGATGTGGTGGCAGATTATCAGTCCTGTCAAGGAATGGTCGCGTCTGACGGATGTCAAAAAAATGGGCTATATCTTTGCGAATGGAGTGCTGTTGACGCCGGCATGCGCGTTGATTATTTTTGCGGGTGCGCCGCTATACGCCACTTACAGCGATCCTGGCGTCTGGGTCCAGGCCATGGGGTATTGCGTCGGGGGAGACCCGACTCGTTTGCTGGAGCAATTTGAAGGCGGACCTGCTTTCTTCCGCATCATGCCGTTGTTGCACGATCAACAAGCGGGCGGCGTGATCATGAAGCTCGTTCAAGAGGTCATGTACGGCGCGATTCTGGCCTATGTCTTCAAGCAATGGTTCAAGCGGGAGCATGGGGAGTCGGATGACGAGCTTCCGACGCCGCAGCCTGGCACGGCATAGCCGATCTACAAGCAGCACCAAATTCGGATTTTTTCAGCCGATTTTGGTGCTTTTCCCTTTTTTATTGACAATTTCACCCTATCCATAGTATAAGTTAATTAGGTTAATAGCACTAATAGGGCAAACCTTTCGAAAGATGGGGGCGCAAAGCCACGGGCCTAAAGCAGGGGAATCTGCTATGGCAGCCGGGTTGCACCATGCACGCGAAACGTAGCGTGCTTGCCCTGGCATTGGCGTACAGGGTTTTTTTTTTATTTTCCATGTGTCGATTTTTGTAATTCTTTGTCGATTCATGCATAAGGAGGGGAGCGACTGATAATCAGGTCTGGCGATGCTAAGCCATTGGTCCTGTGGATGGGGCTAATAGAAGGGGTGAAGTAATGAAACTGGGTGAAGAATATTATGCAGTGGTTACAAGAGTCGGGTCGAATGTGCTCTCCGGCTACCTGGGCATGGAGGTGACACCGCATGCAGCGCGCGAGCAGGACTCCTCGGGTCGGTATGACATTGCCGTTCAAATCCGCGTGCTTGGCCAATTAGACGGTCAAATTGTATGCGTCATGAACGAGCACACCGCCAAGCAAGTGGTCGGCCGCATGTTCGGCGGGATCGAGGTGGAGACGCTGGACGAGATGGGGTGGAGCGCCATCAAAGAATTCGGCAACTGGTTCGTCAGCGGCATTGCGACCGAATTTGCCAACAAAGGCTGGGAGGTCAACATTTCCCACCCGCTGACCACGTTCGAGGATCCGAACGCTTCGCAGGATCTGAAAGATATCCGTTCGATCGTCATGCCGCTTGAAAGCGAATACGGAATGATTGAAATTCATTCGATACTTGAAAGTCGTACGCTCATTTAATCGCCGTACACATTCAACCTGAACACGAACCAGGAGGAACCGAAACTAATGAAGCGAATCATGATCGTAGACGACGCTGCTTTTATGCGCATGGTGATCAAACAAATGCTGACCGAATCGGGCTACGAAGTCGTTGCGGAAGCCGTCAACGGGCGCGATGCCATCCAAAAATTTAACGAAGTCTCTCCGGACCTGGTGACGATGGACATCACGATGCCCGAGCTGGACGGGGTCGAAGCCGTAAAAGAAATCAAAAAAATCAACGCGGAAGCAAGGGTGATCATGTGCTCCGCTATGGGGCAGCAGCACATGGTGGTCAATGCCATCCAAGCGGGAGCTTCCGATTTTATCGTCAAGCCATTTCAAAAAGACCGTGTCATCGAAGCGATTGAAAAAGCTTTGGCTTGAGCCATGTCCAATAACTGCAGGGGAATATACGAATGAATCCAAAAGCACGGGGCGACATTGGGTCGAGCCCGTGCTTTTTCACGGTTGACGTGCTTCGTATAGGTGTGTACACTGTGTATGTAGATATAAACAGTATATACACCTAATCTTGTATTGCGAGGTGAAAGCATGACGATTTTGCGGGGAGCCGGCTTCCTGCTTCGACACGAGCTTCGTCGCGACCGTCTGGCCTTGCTGGTGACGCTGGTGTTTTTCACGTACTTGGCGCTTATCGTCCCGACGCTGGATGAGCCACCCAGCCAGATGAGCCCGCGGGCGAGCTGGCTGCCGGATTTTATGTATTTCACCTTTGTGCCTTATTTCGGCTTCGTCGTAAAAAAATCCATGTTTCGATTTTGGCGCGACGATCCCGTGAGCAAGCGCTTGGCTTCCTGGCTTGCCATGCCGATCTCCTCAAGCCACATTGTGCTAAGTCGTTTCCTGTATATGCTGCTCGTCTTGATACCGGGAATCGCGTATTTTTTTACGATGGCGTATCTGATCTCCGACTGGTACAAGGAGGAAATGTCGCTTGGCGCATTTGTAAATTTTGGATTGTTTTGGTTCGGCTATGCGTTGATCTGGTCTTCCATATTCGTGGTGTGGGAGCTCACACTCAGCGGCAAGCACTTTACCTGGTGGTGCATGACCTATGTGCCCGTGGTGGCCGCTCTGGCCGTGCTGCCCAATGTATGGTGGGGCAGTGTGCTGGAGAGCCAGGTCCATCGGGCCAAGGCGGGAGAGTGGGGCGCTGCGATACTGGCAGTTGTGATCGGACTCACTGTCATGATCGTCTGCATGTGGAGGGCGCGCAGCCGCTTGGAGCGAAGGAACCTGGTCAATTAGCAAGGAAGGTGATGCTGTGTGGATTCCGATCCAAATCAATGATCAAAGCGCGGAACCGTTGTACTACCAAATTGAGGTGCAGCTGCGCGCGCTCATTCTGAGCGGACAACTCATGTCAGGCACGCTCCTGCCCTCGATTCGCGAGCTGGCCCTGCAGCTCAAGTGCAGCGTCATCACAATCCGCAGGGTGTATCAGGATTTGGAGGCGGAGGGGCTGCTGCGTACCAAGCAGGGGACAGGCACCTTCGTGGCGGATGTCGGCGAACAGGCGAGGGATACCCACCGGCTAAAGGCCGTAGAAGCGGCGATGGATTCGGCCGTCGAAGCCGGCAGGCGCGCCAATTGCACACCGGAGGAGCTGGATCAACTGTACCGTGAGGCAGTGGCGCGCAGCCAATACAAGCGATGACAGAGGGAGGGAAGCGAATGGAAACGGCGCAGCCTGCCGTACGGCTGGACGGCGTACAATTCACGACAGATCGCTTTCGGCTCGGACCGATTCATCTCGAGGTGCCGCGCGGCTACGTGACGGCGATCGTCGGCCCGAACGGCTCGGGCAAAAGCTCGACCTTTCGGCTGCTGCTCGACCTGATCAAGCCCGAAGCGGGTACGATCGAGCTGCTAGGCAGCCGGCCGCACAGCCGCAATCCAGAACTGCGTCAAAGGCTGGCCTATGTGCCCGAGACGAATTCGGATTGCGACGAAGGGCTCCGCGCTTCGGAGAAAGCGGCCTTTCACCAGCTCTGGTACCCGACGTGGGATGTGAATCGCTACCAGGAGCTGCTGCGCAGGTTCGATGTCGATCCTTCGGTCCGATTGGGTAAAATGTCGAAAGGGATGCGGCAAAAACTCGAGCTTGCACTGGCGCTTGCGCATCAGCCCGAGCTGCTGCTGCTGGATGAGCCGTCATCCGGACTGGACCCGATTGCCTGGAAGCATATGCTCGAAACCTTGAGCCGCTATATGGAAGACGGGAGCCGGACGATCCTGGTCGCCTCGCATCTGATCGAGGAGGTGCGTCGTCTGGCCGATTATATCGTCGTCATGTCCAGGGGCCAGGTGCTGGGAGTCTACGAAAAAGATGCACTCTTCGACAACTGGCGTACGTATTACCTCATAGGCGACGGCTTGGAGGAGCGCATGCTGACCCAGGGGCCGGGCGTTCACGCCGTAGAGCGCATGGGCGGCCAAGCATACAAGCTCATATCCTCAGCGAGTCAATCGACCGAGCAATGGCTGCATCGCGAGGCGTTGCCGGTTACCGGCCAGCAGCCGATGGAGCTCGACGATATTATGGAGGCGCTGATCGCGCGTCAGCAACCATTCAGTTGAACGAGGAAAGGAAGTGCCGGAATGAAGCCATTGAAGCTGGAACGCGTCAGCAAGCAGTACGGAGACAAAACAGCGGTCAATACGATCAGCCTGGAAGTGGAGGAAGGCGAAATCTACGGTCTGCTCGGCGCCAACGGCGCGGGCAAAACGACGACGATGCGGATGGTCCTCGGACTCATCTATCCGGACGACGGCCGCATCCTGTACGACGGCAAGCCGTATAGCCGCGATCAGCTCAGCTTGATGGGGTATCTGCCGGAGGAGCGCGGCATGTATCCGAAGGTCAAGATCAGCGATCAAGTCATCTATCTCGCTCGGCTGCGCGGCATGTCGCGGCAGGATGCCGACCGCAATCTGAAGAGCTGGCTGGAGCGCTTCGATATCAGCGACTACTACAACATGAAGATCGAGGAGCTCTCGAAGGGCAATCAGCAAAAAATCCAATTCATCGCCGCGGTCATTCACAGACCGAAGATTGTCATTATGGACGAGGCCTTCAGCGGACTCGATCCGGTCAATGTCGAGCTGCTCAAGCGAACCGTAAAAGCGCTGCGCGACGAGGGAACGAGCATCCTGTTCTCGACGCACCGGATGGAGCATGTCGAGGAGCTGTGCCGCAACATTACGATTCTGCACCGCTCCAACACGGTGCTGCAAGGCAATCTGAAGGAGATCAAAAAGCAATATCCGCGCGAGCGCGTCATGATCGGAGCGGAGCAGGAGATCAGCGGGTTGGAGCAAGTACCCGGCGTCCGCAGCGTAACACGCCGCGAGAACGGCTACGAGTTGGCGATTGAGCGGCCGGAGGCGGCGCGGGAGCTGCTGCAACATGCGATGAGCCAAGCCGAGCTGCAGCGGTTTGAGGTGCTGGAGCCGACTTTGAACGAAATCTTTATTCGAGCGGTAGGTGGTGAGAAGCATGAATAATAACTTCTGGACAGTTGTCGGATTTACGGCAGGCAATAAAATACGGACGAAATCGTTTATCGTGACCACGGCTATCATTGCGGCCATCCTCTGCATCGGCGTCAATCTTCCGTATATTATCTCCATGTTCAGCGGGAACAGCGAGATCAAGCAGGTTGGCTACGTCGAAGGCCAGGTGGCGGATGTGGAGGCAGCGCTTCAGGATTATTACGCGCAGCAGGGCGAGGAAGCGGACCTGCAGCTCGTCGGCTATCCGGACAGCGGCGATGCGGCTGCCAATGAGCAGGCGCTGCGCGAGGCGCTGCGCAGCGAGGAGATTGCCGGTTATCTCGTATTCGATGCCGAAGCAAGCGGCGGATTCCCCGGCGTTACCTACAAATCGGAGAAGCTGCTCGACAATACGGCAGATTCTTTATCGGTCGCCCTGCAAAACATTAAATTCCAAATGGGGCTGGAAAACGCCGGTCTGACGGAAGCGCAAATGGCCGATCTGCTCGCGCCGATCAACGTGCAGACGACGCAAATTTCGGTCAGCGATTCGACTGGCGAAGGCAAGACAGCAGAGCAGCGCGGCCTGGCGATGGGCTTCGTCTATGCGATGATGATTTTGCTCTTCATGGGCATATTCGTGACCAGTCAGTTGATTGCCTCCGAGATTACCGCGGAGAAGAGCTCGCGGGTCATGGAAATTCTGGTCACGAGCGTGTCGCCGATGACGCAGATGTTCGGCAAAATATTCGGCATGTTCCTCGTGGGCCTGCTGCAAATCGGCGTCTACGTCGTCGTGGCGGTCGTGAACTTCTCGCTGCCGCACAACAAGGAATCGCTGGGCAACCTGAATATCAACCTGGGCGATATTGACCCGATGCTTTATGCGTACGCGTTGTTGTTCTTCCTGATGGGGTACTTCCTGTTCGCGATGCTGTGCGCCGCGGTGGGCTCGATTGTCAGCCGCACGGAGGATCTGGCGCAGGCGATGATGCCGGTCTCAATGCTGGCGCTGGCGGGCTTCTACATCGGCATCTTCGGCATGACGACGCCCGGTTCGACGCTCGTCGTCGTGACCTCGTTCATTCCGTTCTTCACGCCGTTCGCGATGTTCCTGCGGATCGGCCTGACCGATCCGGCGCTCTGGGAGGTGCTGCTGTCCATCGGCGTGCTGGCGCTCTCGATCTTCGTGCTCGGCTGGCTCTCGGCGCGCATCTATCGCACCGGCGTGCTGATGTACGGCAAGCGTCCGAGCCTCAAGGAGCTGCGCAAGGCGATGAAGGCTTACAAGGTGTGAGATGAAGGAGGCTGATTCACATAGCTGACAATCGCATGGACAAAAGGAAGCTTGGCTCCGGGATGGGCGTGGGCATTGCCATCGGTGTGGCGATTGGGATAGCAATGGATAATCTGGCCATCGGCATCGCCGTCGGCATCGCAATCGGAGCAGGAATGGGAGCGTCGGTCGCGCGGCGCAAAAAATAACGGCTGCGAATACGAAATGCATTCTGCAGAATCCCCCTGCGGCAGGCAGACACGGCTGTGTCTGGAAATTGCCGCAGGGGGATTTTTTGTATGCCGCTTTACCTGAACAAGCGTGATACCGGCGAATTCGAGCAGTTCACGCAGACGCTGCGGGAGACGTCCGTGCTGGACGAGGAGATCGAACATGCCCGGCAGACCATGAGGCTGGCCGATGGACACGCATCCATCGAGGCGCGGGACCTCAGCCCTCCCAGTTAGCCCCATGCCGAGCACGTGTACGGCATCCCGCTGCGCGCACTGGTCAGCGCGAGTGTCGACAATCTGATGTTCGCCGGGCGCAACATCTCGGCGACGCATATCGCCTTCTCCAGCACGCGCGTGATGGCGACCTGCGGCGTGATGGGACAGGGCGCCGGCACGTCCGCCGCCCTTGCGACCGCCCAGGGGATGCCGCCGGAGCGGGCGGTGCAGGACGAGGCGCTCGTGCAGCTGATGCAGCAGCGGCTGCTGCGTCAGGACGACCATCTGCCCGGCGTGAGCGCGGCGCCGAATCTGGCGAGCGGCGCGCGCGTCCGCGCCTCCTCGGAGCAGCCGGAGGGCGCGGCGAGCCAGGTCGTCGATGGCCGCACCGCAGCATGCACGGGCCGCGCGGCGTCCGGCCGGAGCTGGAGCCGCCCGGCGGCAAGCATCACTGGATGATGGCGTGCCCGGACGATGCAGCGCGGTGGAGCGAGCTGGAATGGCCGGAGCCGGTCGAGCTGCGCGAGCGCGAGGTGGTGCTCGATACCGGCATGCACCGCCGCTTGACGCTCACGCACGAGCAGCATCTGCATCGCCAGCTCGAGTGGGGCGAGCAGCCGGAGTCGCTGCGCGAATTCTGGCTGGTGGGCTGTGGTCCCGACTTGCCGCCGGTGGGACGGGAACTGCTGCATGTGCGCGACAACGGCTGGCGACGTGCCGCATTGACCCGCTGCGGCTCAGCCGCTTGCGCCTGGAGGCGATACGCACCAACGGACTCGATCACGCCCGCGTTTTTGAGATCCGTTGCTGTTTTTGAAGAACAAGTGGGACTTCCGAAGAACTGATGCTTCTGAAGAACAGCTGCGACTTTCGAAGAACAGCTGCGACTTCTGAATTGGTGCTATTACAGGAAGGGGGCACACTCGCAACTTGTGGGTGGAACTGTTAGCGAACCTGTGTGCGGAACCGTGATGGTCCTGTAAGTGGACGATAGCGGACCTGTGAACGGCACGACGCGACGTCAGGACGGCTCTAACGGACATGGGCGACGCTTAGCGCCGTTTATTGGCTCCCTTCACATTTTAACTGACATGGGAGACGCTTAGCGCGCATCGGGGACCTTTTTCCGGGTGCAAATGCCCGCTAAGCGTCGCTGATGACCGTTAGAGCTGCCGCGCGCTTGCCTGTCATCGTCAGTCGGACGTTTGGGGCGCCACGATCCTGTCTGTCATCGTCAGTCCGAGCGTTCCGGGTGCCGCGTACTTGCCCGTCCTCGCCAGCCCGCCAGACTCGCCTACATCTGTCTAAGCCTGCCTAGCTCATCCTACCTCTGTCTAGCTCCGCCTATCTCCCTCTATATCCGTTTATCTCATCCTACCTCCCTCTGCATCGGTCTAGCTCATCCTACCTCCGTCTAACTCTGCCTAACGGCGCCAATCTCCGCCAATCTCCGCTGGTTCGACCTGAATTCGTCTACCTCCGCTAGCCCCGTCTAGCTCCGCCTAGTCCCGCCTAGCTCCGCATCCAGACGCGCATCTCGCCGCCGCCGCGGTTGCCCCACAGCGCATACGGCACGGCCGTCAGCCGCTGCGTCTTGCGCGGCATAGGCGCCGTACGGTAGAGCTCGTCTTCTTGCCAGTCTGCCGCGTCATCGGCCAGGCCCGCCGCCTCCAGCACGACCGCCTCGCCCAGTCCCGGCAACCCCGTGCGCGTCGTGATCTCCGCCTCGGCCGGCAGGCTCAGCCCTGCGAGCGGCGCGGGATTGTCGGCCTCCTCCAGGCAGTAGACGAGCGGTCCGCGCTGCAGCGCGACCAAGCCGGCATCGCTGCGCACCTGCGGATGCGCGTACAGACGCTGGATCGGCATCGCCAGCCGCAGCTCGACGCGGTCGCCCGCTTGCCAGACGCGGCGCAGGTACGCATAGCCCTCTCGCAGCTCGACTGCGCCGGCCGCCTCGCCGTTCACGCGCGCGGTATAGCGCCCCTCGGTCCAGGCCGGAATGCGCAGCGCCAGGGCGAAGGTCTGCGGCGTGTCCGTCTCCACCGTGAAGGCGACATCGCCCGACCAGGGCAGGCGACTCTCCTGCCGCATGCGCACCTCGCCGCCGCCGAGCGACAGCCGCGCCTCGCCGCTGATGTACAGATGCGTATAGAGCGTATCACCCTCTGCACCCTCTGCGCTGTACACGTATTCGCCGAGCGAGGCCAGCAGGCGCGCCACATTGGGCGGACAGCAGGCGCAGCCGTACCAAGCCTGGCGTACCGCCTTGACATGGCGTCTGCCGGGATTGCGCGCGCTCGCCTCCGGCCATACCTCCATCGGATTGACGTAGAAGTAATGCTTGCCGTCGGCGGCGATGCCGGCGAGCACGGTATTGTACAGCGCGCGCTCCATGACGTCAGCGTAGTCGCTCTTCGCTTCGAGGCGCAGCATGCGGCTGGCGAAGAAGATGAGGCCGATCGAGGCGCACGTCTCCGAATAATTGGTCGCATTGGGCAGATCGTAATCGAAGGTGAACGCTTCGCCGTGCACGGTCGAGCCGATGCCTCCGGTCACGTACATTTGCTTGCGGGTCATATTGCGCCATAGCGCGCGGCATGCCTCCAGCAGAGCCCGGTCCCCGGTGTGGGCGGCCAGATCGGCCATGCCGGCATACATATAGACGGCGCGGACCGCGTGGCCGACCGCGTAGGTCTGCTCCCGGACGGGCAGGTGCGCCTGGACATAGGCCCAGTCCGGCATCTGGGTCTGCGGCACGGACGACCAGTGCGAGACGCCGCCGCGCCGCTTCCATTCCTCGGCGTAGAAATGCGGCTCCCTGCCGCGCTCGTCGATCAGGAATTGGCTGAGCCGCAGGAAGCGGGCCTCGCCCGTCGCTTCGTAGAGCTTGACCAGCGCCAGCTCGATCTCCTGATGGCCGTCATAGCCGCGCAGCTGCCCCGGGCCCGTGCCGAATACCTCGGCGATATGATCGGCCATGCGGCCCATCGCGTCCATCAGCTTGCGCTTGCCGGTCGCGCGATAATAGGCGACGGCCGCCTCGATCATGTGCCCGGCGCAGTACATCTCGTGGCAATCGTACAGATTGGTCCAGCGCCGGCCGGGCTCCTTGACGGTATAATACGTATTCAGATAGCCGTCGTCCTGCTGCGCCGCGACGATCAGGTCGATGGCCTCATCGGCGATCCGCTCCAGCTCGGGATCGGGATGGGTGCTCAGCGAATAGCCGACGGACTCGAGCCACTTCGCCAGATCGGAGTCCTGGAAGACGAGGCCCCCATAGGCGCCTGCCTCCAGTCCGGCGGCGATGCGGAAGTTGCGGATGGCATGACTCGGCTCGGCTCCCGGGACGCGGTCGTTGAGCGCCTCCCACTGATACGGAATGACGGTCGTGCGGACCAGCTCGGTGTAGTCGGACCAGAATGAATCTTGCAGCTGCACCTGCTGCAGCGGGAGCGGGCGATGCGTAGGTTGTGTCAAGGGTATCCCTCCATTGAATGATTGATGTGGCGGACAGACGTGAATCGACCGGATGCCAATTGGTGAACCTGGCTTCAGGATACCGCTTTCGAAGGCGGAAGTCAGTATGCTAAAGTGTATAATAGGTGTCAATATACGACTTCAAGGGGGCTGTAAGAATGAGATGGCGCATTAATGTGCGCGAGCCGCTTCCTTTTCAGTGGGGCGGCTTGTTCACTGCGGATGCGCAGTGGTCGCATGCCGACCGCGTGATCGGGAGCTGGGAGCTGATGATCGGCATGGAGGAGACGGCCTACATGCGCGTGGACGACACGAATTATGCGCTGCGGCGCGGCGATATGCTGCTGATCGGGCCGGGCGAGCGGCATGGCGGCTACCGGATCTCGGCGCCGGGGGTGTCGTTCGCATGGTTCCACTTCGATCCGGTCGAGCCGCTGCGGCCGGACGCGGGCGAGCAGGGCGAATCCGAGACGATGCTCGTGCTGCCTCGTCACGCGGCCTGTCCCAATCCGCAGCGCGTCGCCATCCTGGCCCGTCAACTGCTGCATGTCGCCAGCGCCGGCTATCGCTTCAAGGGCGCGGCCGACTACTTCCTGACGACGCTCGTCATCGAGCTGGCGGAGCAGCTACACGACTCGGCCCGATCGCCGCAGGGCCCGGCCTACGATCCGCAGATGCTGGAGTGGATCCGGCTGCATGCGCTGGACCGCGGCATCAGCGTGGCCCGCATCGCCGAGCAATTCCGCTACAATCCGGATTACCTCTCCCGCATGTTCAAGCGCAGACACGGCGAGGCGCTGCACGCCTATATTCACCGGCTCAAGCTGGACAAGGCGAAGGAGCTGCTGGCTCAGACGCCGCTCGGCATCAAGGAGATCGCGGACCGGGTCGGGATCGGCGACGACAAGCAATTCATGAAGTGGTTCAAGCGGCTCGAGGGCATGACCCCGACCGCGTATCGCAAGGCGTTCATTCGCCTCCATATGAATAATCGCTAGGAATGGCCTACCTGCCAGGGGAGGGCGCACGCTCGAATGTGAACGGCGGATGCAGCGGAATTCGCACTCAGGTCGTCTATTAGGTTGGAGGTGGTCATCAAGTGAAGCCGGCCGGCTTAACGCACAAAGAACAGTTCGACCAAGCGCCTGAAGAGGCGCTCGCGCAATTGATGGATGCGTACGGCGCGAGCGTGCTGCGCACCGCTTATTTCTATACCGGCGATCGGCATCTGGCGGAGGACATCAGCCAGGAGGTCTTCCTGAAGGCGTATCGCGGTTGGCGCGCATTCCGCGGGGATAGCGCGGTCAAGACCTGGCTGATCTCCATCACGGTCAATGCCTGCCGCGACAAGATGGGCGTAAAAATGTTCACCGAGCAGCCGACCGATCCGAGCCGAATGCAGCGCGGCCGTACGATCAGCGTGGAGGAGGAAGCGCTCGCGCGACTGGGCAAGAGCGAGCTGCTGCAGCAGCTGCTCCGGCTGTCGCTGCCCCATCAGGAGGCGCTCTACCTCTACTACTACCTGGATCTGAGCACCAGGGAGATCGCCGAGATGCTGGGCGCGCCGGAGGGCACGGTGCGCAACCGGCTGCATCGCGCCCGCGAGGCGCTGGGTCGCGAAATGACAAAGGAGGCCTCGACGCATGAGCCATGACGAGCATCAGCTGGGCCGAACGTTGAAACGCGAGCTGGACAGCATTCTATTCGAAGAAATGGAGATGACGGCAGATATGAAACGACAAATCGTGCAAACCGCGCAAAGCGGATCGCAAGGACAGGGCGCACAAATCATGCAGGGCGTGCAAGGCGCAAGGGACGCGCGCCGTGCGACGGAGGCGGAGCAAGCGCGCAAAAAGCGGGCATGGACGAAGCCGTGGCTGTTCGGAGGCGTCATTGCGGCTGCGCTGGTGCTGGCGATCGGCTTGCCGATGCTGCAGCAGCCGAGTCCCGGCCTGCCGCCGAATAGCGGACCGATCGGCGCGCCGGGAGAGGGCGGCAACGATACGGGCTCTCAGCTCTCCCAGCTCATCGAGACGCAGCATGCGTCGGCGGAGGAGGCGAAGGCGGCCTTCGGTCCGGAAATGCTGGCGCCGACGCTCGTGCCGGAGGGCTACGCGCTGCAGAAGATCGTCTCCTCCGCGATGAAGGGGGAAGCGGCGCGGATGGTCGTATTCTTCTATGAAACGGCGGACGGCAAGCCGCTCACCTTCATGGTCGACCGGCAGGAAGCGGCCTTCCCGATGAACGCCTTCACGCCGGTGGATGTGAACGGCGCAGAAGGGCTCGTCTACGAGCAGCCCGAGCTGGTGGAATTGTACTGGATGGTCGATGGCGTGCAATACGGCATCACCGGCGCGATCACGGCGGAAGAAGCGCTGGCGATGGCCGAGTCCGCGGCTTGACCGGGCGAAAAAAAGCGCGAATATCCGCGCCAATCAAAAGGCGTCCCCTGGAAGTTGCAGGGGACGCCTCTTTGACAGGCGCGGGCAGCTGCAGGGGACGCCTCTTGGCTGTGCGCGGGTGCGGAGGCTCGGTCACGGCGCGGCGTCGCGGGAGGCGACGGCGACGCAAACGGCGGCGAGCGCGACGAGCGCGCCCAGGAAGCCATAGCCGCTGAGCAGACCGAAGCGATCCGCGAGCAGGCCGAAGCCGAGACCGGCGACGATCCCCAGCGCATGCTCGCCGAGCGATTGAAACGAACCGACGGTGGCGCGCAGCTCCGAGTCGATCCGGTGCTGCAGGTAGCCCCCGGCGAGCGGCTCGAGCACGCCCGCGACCGCGCATACGGCGAGCATCGCGGCGAGGCCGACGTAGCCGCCCGTCGCGCTCATGACGATCAGGCCGGCGGACGCCGTCAGCGCAATCGCCATCAGCAACGTCCGGAAGCGCAGCATGCGCTTGAGCCGGTGAGCGAGCAGGCTCCCGGGCAGCCGGATCAGAAACAGCGCGGCGGAATACAGGCCGAACCAGCTGATCGCGATGCCGGCCTGGTCCAGATACAGCTGCCAGAATTCGTCGATATAGGTGACGGCAGCGCCGACTGTCATCCAGCACATCAGCACCAGCGGCAGACCCGGCGTGCTGCGCAGTATGCGCAGCGCGCTGCCGACGTAGGCCCGCATCGGCGGCGCGGCCCCGTCGTCCGAGTCCGCAGCCTGCGGACTCGGACGGGGCTCGCGCAGCAGCAGCGCGAAGCCGAGGGCGGCGCCGGCGCTGATCAGCGACACCTGGTAATTGAACGCCAGTCCCAGGTGCGTCGCCATCCAGCTGCCGCTCAGCGCGGCTAGCATGACCGCGCCGATATCGAGCGCTTGCATGCGACCGGCGATGCGTTCGTAGGCGCCGGCGCGCCCCTCCTGCAGCAGCGAATCGTAGAGCAGCGCGCTCGCCGCGCCGCTGCTGGCGGCATGGGCGACGGCGGCGAGCAGCACGACGAGCGCGAAATGCCAGAATTGGTCGGCAACCAGCAGAATCAAAAATTCAAAGCAAAAAAGCGTCGCGCTCAGCACGAGCAGCCGTTTGCGTCCCCAGCGGTCGGCGGCGATGCCGGAGGGCAGCTCCAGCAGCACGATGGAGACGGCGAACAGAATCTCCGTGTAGACGACCATTTGCACGGACATGCCGTGCTGCTCCCAATATAACCGCTCGATGACATAGGCGGGGATCAGGCCGGAAAAGAAGCGGATCCCGTAAAGCTTCCAAATATTCGATTGTATCTCCATGCGCGTAGCCGCAGCTCCTCTCGGGCGGGAAGTGTCGCTCGACGACGACATTCCGCAGGGAGGGGAACGGGCGCGGCGCGGCGCATGGGATTAGCAGGGGGGACGTGCGATAGCGGACGGACGATTCATGGGGCGTGCGCTCCTTTCGCGGGTGTTGGCTTCAACGGATCTACCTGCAGTATAGCACATTAATGGTCCTCGTGATGCGGGCTGGGCTCGCCGCGCCCGGCCCCTCGCCGGAGAAAAAACCGCTCTCCCAGGAAGACAAGCAGGATCGACAAACCGGCGGCTGCGACAATGAGCGGATCATGGAGCAGCTTGTACCACGTGAAGGCGGCGAGCACGAGGCCGTCCAGCACGAGCGCGCAGACGACGATCCCCGTATTGGCGCTGACCTCTCCCCGGAGCCGGCGCAGCAGTCCCCAATGGACCATCATATCCATCACCAGATACAGGATGGCGCCCATCGAGGCGATCCGGCTCAGATCGAGCAAAATCGTCAATAAGAGCGCCAGCGCGACGGTGTATACCAGCGTGTGCTGCTGGACGGTCCCGGGCATGCGGAAGTGGCGATGCGGAATCAGCTTCATCTCGGTCAGCATCGCCAGCATGCGGGACACGGCAAAAACGCTGGCGATCATACCCGAGACGGTGGCAACGATCGCAACGGCTACCGTCAGCCACACGCCCCAATCGCCCAGAGCGGGTCTCGCCGCCTCGGCCAGCGCATAGTCCTTGGCTGCGATGATGCGGTCCAGCGGCAGACTGCTCGATACCGTCCAGGCCAACAGCAAGTACACGGCCAGACTGATGGCGATCGCAATGAGAATGGCCAGCCCGATGTTGCGGCGCGGCCGCACAATCTCGGCCCCGCTGTTCGTAATGGTCGTGAAGCCCTTGAAGGCCAGAATCGTCAGGGCGATGGAGGCAATCGCGCCGAGCGGGCCTGCGTCTCCTGTGGCAGCGCCGCCTTCGGCGGGAGTCCAGACGAAGCCGGCTGCGAGCAGCCCGGCCGCTACGAAGACGAGCAGTCCCGCGATCTTGAGCAGCGAGATCGCGGAGGTGAAGGACTGGATGAACCGGTTGCCCGCCAGATTGATCAGCAGCGCCCCGATCAGCAGTCCGGCGCCCAGCGCCGGCACCAGCCAGTCTGCGGCTCCCTCGAACAACTGGAGCGTATAGGTGCCGAATGTGCGGGCGACGAGACTCTGGTTGATCACCATTGAGATGGCCATGAGCAGCGACGCGGCGGCGGCGGCCGTCCCCTTGCCGTAGGCCTTGACGAGGAACATGCCGATGCCGCCCGCCGAGGGATAAGCGTGGCTGAGCCGAATATACGAGTAGGCGCTGCATGCGGCGACGAGCCCGCCGGTCAAAAACATGAGCGGGAACCACGCGCCGGCGAGCTCGGCGACTTGGCCGAGCAAGGCAAAAATGCCGGCGCTGATCATGACGCCGGTGCCGAGTCCGATCGCGCCTATCAGGGAGAGACTTCCTTTTCGATAGCTTGACATAGCTGGATCACCTCGCAAAAGAGCTTAAAGCACAATGCTCTTATATACCCTCTACCTGTATATTTGAAAACCGCTCACGGCACCGGGAAGCGCCGCGCCGGCAGCGCGTCGGCATCGCGGCGGAATTGCGCCGGGGTGACCCCGGTCGCGCCGCGAAACAGCCGCCCGAAATAATTGCCGTTGGCGTAGCCGACGCGCTCGGCGATCGTCTGTACGGGCTCCCGGGTATGACGCAGCAGCGCGGCCGCCTCCTCCATGCGCACGCGTGTCAGATAAGCGAGCGGCGTCATGCCGACCGAGTGGCGGAACAGGCGAGCGAAGTGGTACTTGGACAGTCCCGTCGCGGCGGCCAGCTCGTCCAGCCCCTGCAGGCCGGCGTAATGCTCACGCATGTGACGCATCGCTTGCCGCACTGCGGCCGGCGCCTCGATCTCGCGCGCCTGAGAGCTGCGTGCGGCGCGGTGCAGCTCCATCACGACCTGGAAGGCAAGCGAAGCGCTCTGGTAGCTGTCGACGATCTGCCGGGCCGCCGCCAGGGCGTGGATATGGAGCACCAGCCGTACGAGCGCCGAGTCGCGGTGCAGCTGCGGCACGGGGCCGAGCCGGTCGATGGCGCCTTGCCAGGCTTCGCCGACGAGCTCGCCGCGCAGCAGGATATAGACGAACTCCCAGTGATCGCTGGAGGGCGGGAGGCCATAGCGGAAGTCTCCCGGGATCTGCGCAAGGAACGCAGCGCCTTCCCCGACCGCGCGCGTGCGCCCGTCCGCGGTGAAATACCCTGCGCCGGAAAGCGTATATTGCAGCACCCAGTGGCCGCGGTCGGCATGCGTGCGGCCGTCCCAACCATAGCTCGGGGAGCTGGTGCGTGCACGGCCGACGGCGAAGAGATGAGCGGCTTGGCTCGGAAAGTCGGCCTCGAACAGCGGTCCGAGGGTGCGGTACTGATTCGGCCTGAATTGATCGAGCAAGATTCGACCCTTCTTTCGCAAGAGTTTACCCTTGCCGGCGTGGCAGGGCTATACTACGATCATACTGAAAGCGCAGGCAAAAAGCGAGCAGACCGCAAGATCGGAACAATGAAGGAGCCGGAACAATGAAGGAGCGGGAAAAATGGATGAGCGAGATCATCGGATGAACAGACCTGCACATGACGGAAGTACGATCCCGGAGCTCGTCTGCAGCACGCCGTGGACGCCGCCGGACTGGGCGCTGCACCAGCGCCGGCTGCTGCGGCAGCTCGACGAGGCGGCGCCGGAATTCGTGGCGCGCTACACGCACGCGGACGGGACCTTGATCTGGCGGGCGGACTGGCCGGGCATGGACGGCTCGGACGATCCGTACGAGGGCTTCATGAATCTGAGTCTGCTGTATGCGCTCGGCGGCAGCGAGGAGACCGGGCGCCTGGCCGAGCGGATGTGGGAGGCGATTACCTGGCAGTGGACGCAATACGGGCAGATTCACGATGAATTCGACGGGTATTACGACTGGATGCATCACGGCGAGGGCAGTCTCTTCTTCTACTTCCTCGGTCTCTCGCATCCGGACAGTCCCAAGGTCCGGCAGCGGGCGGTAAAATTCGCCGAGCTGTATATGGGGGAGGACCCGGAGGCGCCCAATTATGATGCCGAGCGCCGGCTGATGCGCTCGCCGATCACCGGCAGCCGGGGCCCGCGCTTCGAGCTGACGGAGGAGGACTGGCTCACGCATCGCGGCGTCCTCGACGACTATCCGCCGCCCTTCGACGACATTCCGGGGACGGATCCGGCCAGCGGGCGCTGCGCCTGGTCGGACGACGCCGTCTACCGCGCTGTCATCGAGCGGATGAACGAGCGGCAGACCCGGGGTGACGTGCCGGTCAATCTCAACGCTACGAGCCTGATCGCCAACGCCTATCTGCATACCCGGGACCCGCGCTATGTCGCCTGGGTCGAAGCCTACGTGTCGGCGTGGGAGCAGCGCTGCGCCGACAACGGCGGCATCATGCCCGACAATGTCGGACTCAGCGGCCGCATCGGCGAATATATGGAAGGCAAGTGGTGGGGCGGCTTCTATGGCTGGCGCTGGCCGCACGGACTGCTGACCGTCATCGAGCCGATCCTCAACGGCTGCATGAATCGGGTCCTGCTCACCGGCGACCGCTCGGCGCTCGGCTTGGCGCGGCAGCAGCTCGACATGAGCTGGCAGCTCGGGCGGATGGAGGAAGGCGAGTGGCGCGTGCCCTTCAAGCACACCGACGCCGGCTGGACCGATTACCGCGTCCAGGTGCCGACCTGGCCCATCTATCTGTGGTGCGTCTCGATGGCCGAGGAGGATGCGGCGCGGGTACGCCGCATTCCGCTGGGCGCGGTCTACGCCGAGATCGAGGTGCCGGGCCAGTCCGGGCGCAACGACGCCACGATGAAGGAGACGAAGCACTACATCGCCAATACGGTGCCGTGGTTCCGCTACATGCAGGGCGATTATCCGGACTATCCGGTGCGTATCCTGGAGGCGAACTGGCGGCTGCTGCAGGCCCAGCTCGCCAAGATGCGCGCCCCCGAAGGCGATCCGCTCAATTGGGAGACGGACGGTTATCATATCGGCGCGCTCTCGAGCATTCACAAGTGGCAGGAGATGTGCCCGCTCTATTTCGAAAGTCTGGTGCAGCTGATGTGGGGCGCGCCGATGCATATCTCGCACGGGGGCTTGCAGCACGGCCGCGTGCGTTATTACGACGGGCAGCGGCGGCGGCCGGGCCTGCCCGCGGACACGGCGGCGCTCGTAGAGCGCCTCGAGGACGAGCGCGTGACGCTGACGCTTGTCAACCTGTCGATGGGCGAGGAGCGGGTCGTGATCGTGCAGAGCGGCGTGTTCGGCGAGCATGCGTGGACGCGCGCGGAGCGCTACGACGAGCAGGACGTCAAGGTCGGCGAGACCGCGCTGTCAGGCAGATGGTTCGCGGTGAGGCTGGCACCCGGCGCCGGCGTGCGGCTGCGGCTCGGCATGCGCCGCTACTGCGCGCAGCCGTCCTACGAGACCCCGTGGTCCGCTCCCGCCGGCGCGCACGGGTTGCTGCGAGGGCGGCAGCATCCGGCGAGCCGCTCTTGCGAGAGGGGAATACCAAGATGAGCACTGCGCAGACGATCGACACCGCGAGCCCCGTTACGATGACAGATTTTTTGGAAGCGCTGGACGATCCGAGGCGAATGGAGCTGCTATGGCCGGTTGCCCGGACGGTCATGGATTCCAGCCTGAATCAAAAAACCGGGCCGCGCGATTGCAACTTTTTTTTGCGGACGGAAAAGGCGGCCGGCGTGGAGTGGAACGTGCTGGTCGATTACAAAGGCCCCGGCTGCATCACGCGCTTTTGGACGGCCGGCGATTTTGACGGCGCGCTGGAAATTTACTTGGACGGGGCTGAGGAGCCGCTGCTGCGTACGGAGCTGAACCGATTTTTTGCCGGAGCGGATGCTCCGTTCGCCAAGCCGTTGATGCTGGACCATCCGGAATCGAGCGGCGGACGCGTCTCCTACTGGCCGATTCCGTTTGCACACGGCTGCAAAATCCGCATCGCTTCGCAGTCCGGCAGCATGTACTGGCAGATCAATGCCCTGCTCCTGGATGCGGGAATAAAGGCCGAATCGTTGTCTCTGCCGCTGGGGCAAGAGCAGGAGGCGGCGGCACAGCGCATCGGCGCAGCCTGGCGACAGGCGGGAGCGCCGTCGACTGAGTCGCTGTCGTGGCGTCAGGCCGAGCTTGCTCCGCGCGCCGAGACCGAGCTCGAGGCCTTTGATGCGCCCGGCACGCTGCTCGCTCTTCGCGTCGAAGCGGACGAGCCGGATTCGCTGCAGCGGCTGCGATTGAAGATCTATTGGGATGGCGCGGGCGAGGCCGCGGTCGACGTGCCGCTGCTGCATTTGTTTTGCCAGGGCAGCAAGGCGCGCGACTTTTCGTCGCGTTACGCCGCCCGCGAAGGCAACACGCTGACGTTCGCCATGCCGATGCCTTACGGGGCGGGCACCTCGATCCGGGTCGAGAACCGTTCGCCGCGGCAGCCCGCTTCCCTGCGCTACAGTCTGCGCGCAGAGCAGGGGGAACCGCAGACTAGACTACGCCTGCATTGTCAATACCGACACGAGGTCCTCCCGTTCGGCACGACGTATCAGATGCTCAATGTGCGGGGCAGCGGCTTGTTTGTCGGCATGAATCAGGTAATGGCGCAGCTCGGCCAGCCGAAGGTGATGCATTTTCATCAGGAAGGCAACGAATACATGTATGTCGATCAATACATGACGCCGTCGTGGCTCGGGACCGGCACGGAGGATTATTATAACTGCGGTTACTATTACCGGGAGGGCGAGCTGGCGACGCCGACGCACGGCTGTCTGGATCTTCGGGACGAGCAGCACGGCAATGCGCTGCGAGGCCTGGTCTCCGCGTACCGGTTCCACTTGCTCGACGCGGTGCCGTTTCGCAAGAGCCTGCTGCTGCTGCAGGAGGCCGGCTGTCCGAAAAAAGGCGCGCTGGCGAATGTGAACGGCAAGGAGATGCTGGATTATCAGTGGACGTGCTACTGGTACGAGCAGCAAGAAGACGCGGCGGAGTCGAGCGAGTCCGCGGAGTCTGCGAAGGAAATGTCGCTTACCGAATAAAAGGACCCCGCTCCAGTAGGCGAAGCGCAGTCAATGGCACGGGGGCCGGTGAAGGGCCTGGTGAACAAGAGAGCCATGCGGTCCGGCAGCATGATTGCGGCCGAACCGCATGGCTTCGCGCATTGATGTGCGCCAGCCCTTCCTTCAGAACTGAAAGACTCGTAAAGAACGATTAACTCGTAAAGTACGCTTAATTCGCTCTTCAGAGCTAATTCGGTCGTGCAACCTCGCCAAACACGCTTATTACGGGCACATGATGGCACATGAGCCAAATTGTCCGCTTTAACCTCAAAAAGCACGCTTATTTCGCCCCCCAGAGCCAAATTGTCCGTGCAACCTCAAAAAGTACGCTTATTTGCGCGACCGCGCTTTTTCGAAATCGATCGACAAAAAAATACATACGCATGGAGAAAAGTTCCTTTTTGAATACGAAAACTGCGGTATAATGGAGAAGAATATCGAATGTTGACGACGAACGAAAGTAGGACGAACAAGCCGCATGCAAGTGACAGAAATGGAGCGAGTACACATGCACGAGGACGGGCTGCGGGGCGCCCGCATATTGATTGTCGACGATCAAATGTACAATATCAGCTTGCTGGAGCGGATTTTGCAGCGGGCGGGGTTCAGCGCGTTCACGAGCACGACCGATCCGACCGAGGTCGAACGGCTGCTGTGCGACAGCGCTCCGGATATTGTGCTGCTGGATCTGCATATGCCCAAGATGGACGGGCTTCAGGTGATGCGGATGATTCGCGAGCGCGAGGGACCGGAGGGCTACTTGCCGGTGCTGGTGCTGACGGCGGATATGACGCCGGAGACGAAGCAGCAGGTGCTGCAGGCCGGAGCCAACGATTTTTTGACGAAGCCGTACGACCGCATCGAAGTCATCCTGCGCATTAACAATCTGCTGAAGACGCGCATGCTTCATTTGCAGCTGCAAAAGCACAACCTCACGCTGGAGCAGCGCGTCCACGAGCGCACGGAGGAGCTGCAGCAAGCCAAGGTCGAGATCTTGCAGCTGCTCGGCAGAGCGTCCGAGTATCGCGACGACATGACCGGCAGCCACACCCAGCGCGTCGGGGCGCTGGCCGCCCAGCTGGCGGAGCGGCTGGATTGCTCGCCGCGCTGGGTCGAGATGATCCGGATGGCGGCGCCGCTGCACGACATCGGCAAGATCGGAATTCCCGACGCCTTGCTGCTCAAGCCGGGCCGATTCGAGCCGGACGAATTCGAACGAATGAAAGCCCATACCCAGATCGGAGCGAGCATTCTGGAGGGCAGCGGCTTTGATGTGCTCAAGATGGCGCAGTCGATCGCGCTGTACCATCATGAGAAGTGGAACGGGACGGGCTATCCGTTCGGTCTGCGCGGCGATGCCATTCCGCAGGAAGCGCGCATTGTGGCGATCGCCGATTTTTTTGACGCCCTGACGCACGAACGCCCCTACAAGCGGGCGTGGAGCCGCGAGGAGGCACTCGCGGAGGTGGTCGTGCAGCGCGGCGTGCATTTCGATCCCCGGATTGTCGACGTGTTCGTCGCATTGTCCCGTGACGGATCCTGGTCAGGCATGAATTTTATCCAGTGAGGAAGGTGCGGGTATAGTATGAAAGGCGTCGTATTCACATCGTTTATTGAAATGGTCGAACAGAAATTTTCGCTGGAAATCGCCGATCGAGTCATTACGGGCGCCCAGCTGCCCTCGGGCGGGAGCTACACGAGCGTCGGCACGTACGATTATCGCGAAATGCTGGCCCTGGTCGGGCAGCTCAGCGCCGCTACCGGCCTTGCCGAAGGCGCGCTCGTTCGCGTTTTCGGGGAATATTTGTTCCGGGAGCTGGTCGCCATGCACCCGGAATTTTTGCAGCGCAATCAAGGTGTCTTCGCGTTCCTGGAGAAGGTCGACAGCTACATCCATGTCGAGGTGCGCAAGCTGTATCCGGATGCCGAGCTGCCCCGCTTCGAGTCGGGCTATGTGGATGAGGCGACCTTCTATATGGAATATCGCTCCTCGCGGCCGTTCGCCGATCTGGCCGAGGGCTTGATCCATGGCGCCATCCACTACTACGGCGAATCGATCGAGGTGCGGCGGGAGGCGCTGGACGGCGAGGCGCCGACAGCGGCGCGCTTCGTGCTGTGCAGGGGGAGGGACGCGCGTGGATGAGCTGGCCTTGCTGCGCCGTCAGCTGGAGCGTGAACGCGCAGCCCGCAAGCAGGCCGAGCAGATCGCCGAGCAGAAGACGCGCGAGATCTACTACATCAATCAGGAGCTGCGCCAACTGAACAATCACCTCGAGGAGATGGTGGAGCTGCGTACCGCCGAGCTCGCCAAGGCGCATGACGAAGCGATCCAGGCAAGTCTGATCAAGAGTCAGTTCCTCGCCAATATGAGCCACGAGCTGCGAACGCCGCTCAATGCGATCATCGGCTACAGCGAGATGCTGACCGAGGATGCCAAGACGCTGAACGACCCGATGTTCGTGGACGATCTGGACAAGATCAATCGGGCGGGCAAGCAACTGCTCACGCTGATCAATGACATTCTCGATCTGTCCAAGATCGAGACCGGACGCATGGACGTCTACATGGAGCCCGTAGATGTATCGATGCTCATTCAGGATGTGCTCGTCACCGTGCGTCCGCTGATCGAGCAGGGCGGCAATACGATCGAGCTCGCGTGCGAGCCGGGGCAGCTGGTCACCGATGTGACCAAGCTGCGGCAGGTGCTGATCAATCTGCTCGGCAATGCGGCCAAGTTCACCAAGGACGGTCTGGTGAAGCTGGAGGCGCGGCGGGAGACCCGTGACGGGACCGAGGGCTATGCCTTTCGCGTCGAGGATAGCGGCATCGGCATGACGCCGGAGCAGGTGGAGAGGCTCTTCCAGCCCTTCGTGCAAGCCGACTCCTCCACGACGCGCAGCTATGGCGGCACCGGGCTCGGACTGGCCATCAGCCGCAGCTTTTGCGAGATGCTGGGCGGCGGCATCGGCGTGGAGAGCGAGCACGGGGCCGGCAGTGTGTTCGTATGCTGGCTGCCGCAAGGGCTGCTGCCGGAGCAAGAGGAGCTCCGCTCGCGCATGTCGGCGGGGTCGGCGCCGAGGCAGCCGGTGAGCATCCTGTTGATCGACGACGAGCATACGACGCTTGAGCTGCTGCGCCGCTACCTGGCGTCGGCCGGCTGGACGACGGCCTTCGCCGAGAGCGGAGCCGAGGGGCTGCGGCTGGCCAGGGAGCTGCGGCCGGAGGTGATCTGTCTGGATATCCTGATGCCGAGCATGGACGGGTGGGCGGTGCTGTCCGCGATCAAGAACGATCCGGAGCTCAAGGACATCCCGGTCGTGATCCTCTCGATGACGAGCGACCGCCAGCTCGGCTATTCGCTGGGCGCAGCCGAGATTGTCAGCAAGCCGGTGGGCCGCGAGCAGCTGATCGGCATCATGGACAAATATATCGCGCTGCACGATAACGCCCCGGTATTGGTCGTGGAAGACGATGCTACGACCAGCGAGATGATGGCGCGCATGCTGCACAAGGAGGGCTATGCGGTCACGCGCGCCGGCAACGGGCTGGAGGCGCTGGAGCGTATCGAATACCAGCAGCCGCAGCTGATCTTGCTCGATCTGATGATGCCCAAGATGGACGGCTTCCAGTTCCTTCGCGAGCTACATCGGCGCGAGGGGTGGCGCGATATTCCGGTCATCGTCGTCACGGCCAAGTCGGTGACGCCCGAGGAGCGGCTGCGGTTGCACGGTTACGTACACGAGGTCATGCAAAAAGGCTCATTTGACCGCGATCGGCTGCTGACCGAAATTCGGCGCGCCCATTCCGCGTCTGCGAGCGAGCCGGCCGGGCCATCTCCTGAAGAGAAAGGAATGCACTGATGCGCACCATCCTGCTGGTGGAAGACAATGAAATGAATCGGGATATGCTGACGCGTCGTCTGCAGCGCAGAGGGTATGCCGTGCGGTCGGCGGACAACGGCGCGGACGGGGTGGAGATGGCCGAGCGCGAGCGTCCCGACCTGATCCTGATGGATATGAGCCTGCCTGTCCTCGACGGATGGGAGGCGGCCCGTCGACTCAAGGCAGGGGAGGCGACGCGGCCCATCCCGCTCGTCGCGCTCACTGCCCATGCGATGGCCAGCGACCGTGAGCGCGCACTGGAGGCGGGCTGCGACGAATACGAGACCAAGCCGATCGATTTTGGACGTCTGATGGCGAAGCTGGAGACGCTACTGGACAAGTAGTGCGTCCGGCCTAACTGTTGCGCCTCGCGATCATCGTGCGATAAGCGGTAGGAATCAGGTCCCGGCGCTGGCGGAAGACGCGGGAGAACGTCTTGTACGAGCTGTAGCCGACCTCGCCGGCAATCTCCGCCACCGACAGCTCGGTCGAGGCGAGCAGGCTGCAGGCCAGCCGGATCCGCAGGTCGGTCAGGTAGTCGTGGAAGGTCCGGCCGGTGGCTTCCTTGACGAGCTCGCTGATTCGCGATACGCTCAGCTTGAAGCGCTGCGCGAGCTGCGCGAGTGCCAGCTCCTCGTCCTGATAGTGGGTGTGGATATGCTGCACAATGGCCCATGCGGCGCCGCTCGGCGCGGCCGCCGGCCCGCCGCCCGGGGAGGCGGCTGCGGGGGAGGCGGAGCCCGCGGCCCTGCGGCTGCGGTCGAAGCGGACGAGCACCTCGGTCAGCCGCGCCTTGAGCAGCGCCTCGCGTCCGGGCTCGCGCCCGCGATACTCGTGCAGCATGTCGCCGAGCAAGCGCCGCATCCGCTCGTCCTCCGCGCCGCACAGCCGGGCAAAAGGCGGACGTCCGCTCTCTTCGTCGAGCAGCTGCAGCGCCCACTGGTCCCGGTCCTGGACGTGCTTCATGAGCAGATCCATGCCGAATCGGCAATTGTACAGCACGAGCCGCCCCGCCGCGGAGGTGACGATCTCGTGGATCTGGTAGGGCAGCAGGAAGGTCAGCGTGCCGGGCACCATCGGATGCGCCTCGCCGTTGACGATCTCCGAGCCTTCGCCTTCGACGACATAGGAGAACTCGAGGAAGTCGTGCCGATGGACGGGATAGCCGGCAGGCAGATTGTTGAGCCCCAGATGCAGCGGCAGCGCGGTGTCCTTGTTCGGATATTCGGTCAGATACATCGGAAAATACGTCAAGCGATCGACTCCCCCGCCGAAAAAATGAGACACATTCCGAAGCTTGCGGAACGGTTGTTGGCTCAGATTAGTATATCATGAAACGTGGCGAGGGACGTTAAACGTTGCGAGAAGCGCGTGACGGCCCAGCGATACACGCGACAAGCCAATCGATACATAGGAGGGACTACACACGATGGTCAGAGATAAAATCAAAATCGGAATCCTGGGTGCGGGCAACATCGGCAACGTGCACATCCAGAACTTCCGTCAGCTGGAGGAAAGCTGCCAGATCACGACGATTACCGATGCCTACCTGCCGCTCGCCGAAGCGCGCGCCGCCGAATACGGCATCCCCAAGGTGTACGACACACCGGAAGCGCTGATCGAGAGCACAGATGTAGACGCTGTCATCATCGGTGTGCCGAATCAATTCCATGCGAAGTACGCCATCGCGGCGCTCGAGGCGGGCAAGCATGTCCTGCTGGAAAAGCCGATGGGACTCAATGCCGACGACGCCCGCCGCATCTACGCGGCCAGCCAAAAATCGGACAAGACGCTGATGGTGGCGCATCAGATGCGCTTCGACTCGGTGTCGATGCAGATCAAGGAGCAGGTCGAGCGGGGCGAGCTCGGGCGCATCTACACCGCCAAGACCGGCTGGTTCCGCCGCAAAGGTATCCCCGGCTGGGGCACCTGGTTCACGCAGATGAATCAATCGGGCGGCGGACCGCTGATCGACATCGGCGTGCATATGGTGGACCTGGCGCTCTATCTGATGGGCAATCCGAAGCCAGTCTCCGTCTATGGCGCCACCTATGCGGAATTCGGACCGAAGCGGCAGGGCATCGGCAGCTGGGGCAAGCCGAACTGGGACGGACAATTCGACGTCGAGGATCTGGCCACGGCAATGATCAAGATGGAAGACGGCAGCACGCTGACGCTCGAGGTCAGCTGGGCCGTGCATATGGATACGGACAACACGCCGTTCATTCATCTGATGGGCACCGACGGCGGCGCCAACTATCGCGGCAATACCGGCAAGCTGCTGATGGAGAAGTTCAACCGTCCGCTCGAAGCGCCGCTCGCCGTGCCGGACAATGACGAGGGCGCGCGGCTGCGTCTGAGCCGTCATTTCCTCGATTGCCTGCACACGGGCAAGGCTCCGATCAGCTCGGCGCTGACGGGGTTGACGAACAACCTGATCCTGGATGCGATCTACGAGTCGTCGCGCACGGGCAACGAAGTCAAGCTGAATTGGGATATTTAATCTGAGTGGGGTTAGTTAATCGGATAGAGGAGGACGAGCAGATGATCAAGGGATTATCGAGAGCGGGCATCGGCGACGCCGGTACGGTGGAGCAATTCGTCAAGTTGGCGGCCGCGCACGGGTTCGGCGCAATCGACGCCAGCGCGGGGGAGCTGGGCGCCTGGGCGGACGAGGTCGGTCTCGAGCAGGCGCTCGCGACGCTGCGCGAGCAGGGCGTGCAGATCGGCACAATGGGCCTCAGCGTCGATTGGCGGACGACGGACGAGGCGTACCGCGCCGGTCTGGCCAAGCTCGGCGCGGAAGCCGCGATTGCGGCGAAGTTCGGCGTGCGGGCCTGCTGTACGTACGTGCTGCCGTCCACGGATCTGAAGGCGGCGCATTTCATGGCGCTCGCGACCGCTCGCTTGCGCACCTGCGCCCGCGTGCTCGGCGCCTACGGCATCCGGCTCGGACTGGAGTTCGTCGGTCCGCATCATCTGCGGACGCGCTGGGCCAATCCGTTCGTCTGGACGCTGGAGGAGACGCTCGACTGGATCGACGCCATCGGCGAGCCGAATGTCGGGCTGTTGTTCGACGCGTACCACTGGTATACGACCGAGTCGGACCTGGACGCGATCCGCGCGCTGCGGCCGGAGCAGATCGTGCATGTGCATCTCAACGACGCCAAGTCGGTCCCGGTCGCCGAGGCGCTCGACAACGACCGCGTCTATCCCGGCGAGGGCGTCATCGATCTGGCCGGCTTCCTGCGGGAGCTGCATGCGATCGGATACAAGGGCGTTGTAGCCCAGGAGATTCTGTCCCAGCAGCCGCCGCAGGACTCGGCGCAGACGCTGGCCCGCCGCTCGGCGGACGGCTTCGCCAAGGTGTACGCAGCGGCCGGATTGGAGTAAGACGGCGCCGGCCCCGCCACAGCTGCGCGTCAGCGCCGCAGCCTTGTGACAGTGAAGCGAGTCTGGGACATTGCAAGGAGTATGCGTCAGGTGCAGCGCGTCTGCACAATTGGCATTCGGTCATATTGTGGCGTTAATACGGGGAATCCGCATGGATCAGCTATTCAAGTATATGAGCTCTTCGATCCTCGGAACGAAACTCGCGTCGCCGTCAGAGGACGGCGTCAATTGTTTCGCCTTGGGCATGCGCGGCACAGCCGGCATGGAATGGCAGCATATGGATAACCGGCCCGCCTCGTTGTAGAGGCGGGCCGGTTTGTTGTTTCGCCGTTGCGTGACATTTCGGCCCGGATGCACGGCCGGTCGCGGGCAACCCGGCTGTCAAGCGCGCTTGCTGTAGCTGAGGATGCGGCGGTACATCGTTTTGTCCCGCAGTCGATTGAACAGCGAATTGGCAGGGCTAAAGTTGCACTCGATGATCCAGGCCTTGCCGCTCGAATCGAGTCCGATGTCGAGCCCGACGGTACGAATCCAATTGTACCGGGTGCGCAGGCGCGAGGCTGATGCGAGCGCGAGGCGAACCAGCTCGGCCTGGATGCGGTCCGTCCCGACGCCGGCGATATTGGAGCGGCGCACCGCTTCGGAGACAGTGAGGATGCGGCCGCCGCTGCGCGCCAGGTTCGTAATGATATAGCCGGCGCCTGCGACCTTGGCCAGCGCGCCGGTGACGGTCCAGTCTCCGCCTGACTTGCGCTGCACCATGACGCGCAGATCGAACGGGCGCCCCTCGATCGTCGCCAGCGGAATGCGGCGCTGAATCATACCTTTGGCGCTGCCCATACCCGCCAGCAGGTGGGCATAGAGCGCATCGCGGCTGCCGAAGCGGCGGCTGCGCGTGCCCGACTGGACGCGGTAGCCGCTCCCGTCTCGCGCGACCATTCGCACGCCCTTGCCTCCCGAGCCCAGCGACGGCTTGACGATCAGCTTCTCGTAGCGCTCCAGCATCTCGCTCAGCGCCTCGCGTCCGAGCGGCGCTGTCGGCGGCAGCGCCGAAGCCAGCTGCGGCACGCCCAGGAGCAGCTTATGCTTGCTTAGCTTGCTGAGGCTGTAAGGCATCCCAATTCACCTCTCCGTCGTTTGTATAGAGCGGGTGAGACTGGCAATGGGTGATCCGGTTGTCCGCATCGACGAATACCACCTTCGGTACGAGCTGCCGCACCTGCTGCTCGTCGAACAAGCCCAGACTGAGGATGATGACCAGATCGCCAGGCGCGAACAGGTGGGCCGGCGGACCGTTCAGGCAGATTTGGCCGGAGCCGGCCGGTCCCGGGAGTGCATACGTCTTCCAGCGCGTCGCGTTTTTGAGACTGGTCACCTGGACCATCTCGTACGGATTCAGCTCGGCCGCCTGCATCAGCAGGCGATCGATCGTGATGCTTCCGACATAATTCAGGTCCGCCTCCGTCACTGTGGCGCGGTGAATCTTCCCCTTGCACATCATGCGCAGCATTCCGATTATGCAGCCCCTTTCCGCTATGCGGCCCAAAATTGACGCTTCCTCATTGTATGCAACAAGGCCGGATCGGTCTGGACGTTCGCCCCCGCGGACGATTGCCGGCGGGACAACCGCCGTCGCATCGCCGCTTCTGCCGGACTATGCTGTAGGGATGACGACATGCGGAGGAAGGGGACACGGGGATGCGATTCGGATTGCAATGCCGCCGCTGCGGCAAGCAGAAGCCGTTCGAGCCGGCGAAGACAACCTGCGCATGCGGGGGGAGTCTGCAGGTGGCGTACGACCTGGAGAGGGCGGGGCGCACGCTGCGGACGGACGCGCTGCATGGACGGGTACATTCGATGTGGCGGTATGCGGAGCTCCTGCCGGTGGAGCGCTCTGCGCACATCGTCTCGCTCGGAGAGGGCTGGACGCCGCTGCTGGCGCTGGAGGAACGCGCGCGCGATCTGGGGCTGGGCGCGCTGCAGGTCAAGTGCGAGGAGCGCAATCCGACCGGCAGCTTCAAGGCGCGGGGCGCATCGGCGGCGCTGTCGGTCGCGCGCGCGCACGGTCTCAGACGCATTGCGATCAATTCCAACGGCAACGCGGCTTCGGCTGCCGCGGCATATGCGGCGCGAGCGGGCATGGAGGCGTTCGCGTTTTTGCCGGCGGACTGTCCGGGCGCGATCGTGGCGGAGTGCGTGCAGTACGGGGCGCGCACCTGTCTGGTGGATGGCCTCATCCACGATGCCGGGCGGCTCATTCGCGAGGGCCGCGACGAACAGGGCTGGCACTTCATCGGCACGCTGCAGGAGCATGGGCGGGCGGAGGGCAAAAAAACGATGGGACTCGAGCTCGCCGAGCAGCTCGGCTGGCGCCTGCCGGATGTGATCGTCTATCCGACCGGAGGGGGGTCGGGCATTATTGGCATGTGGCGCGCCTTTGCGCAGTTGCGTGCGCTAGGGCTGATCGACGGCGACCTGCCGCGAATGGTCAGTGTTCAGGCGCAAGGCTGCGCCCCGATCGCCGATGCGATGCGCAGCGGCGGTAACTATGTGCCGCTGCGCGGCGTGGTGACGAGTCCGCCGACGGGCATGCGGGTGCCGCTGCCGCCCGACGGCGAGCAGCTCCTGGCGATCCTGCGCGCTTCGGGCGGAACGGGGGTCAGCGTCAGCGAGGCCGAAATTGCGGATGGCGCACGCGAGCTGGGTCGCTGCGGCGTCAGCGCATCGCCGGAGGGCGCGGCGACCTGGGCCGGCTTGCTCCGTCTCGTCGATAGCGGCTGGATCGCACCGGGCGAACGCGTAGTGCTGTTCAATACGTCGCATAGCGGCAAGTACCTCCCGTGGCGTATGGAAGGCGTGCCGTGCGTGAAAAATTACGCCGCCTGGCGCAAGCTGGATCAGGAATCGGCGCGATAGGCGGAGGGCGGGACACCGTAATGCTTGCGGAATTGCTTGGCGAAGTGATGGTAATTGTGAAAGCCGGTCGCATGCGCCGCTTCGGCGGCGGTGCGGTCGGTATGCGCCAGCAGCAGCGCGGCCTGGCGTATCCGCATCCGATTCATCGTCTCGATGACGGACAAGCCGGTCTCGCGCTTGAACAAATGTGCCAGCCGCGAGGCGGACAGCCCGACCGAGGCGGCCAGCTCCTCGACGCGCAGATGCTCCTGCAGCCGCGCCGACATGAGCTGCAGCGCCTCGTCGACACGGGCGTCGATGCGCCTGCGCGTCGATCGGGCGAGCAGCAGCAGCAACTCGCCGATGGCATTGCGACTCAGCTCCTCCCACAGCTCGCGGCGCTCGGCCGTGTCGGCGAGCAGGCGCTGAAAGGCCCGAAGCACACGTGCGCGAGCGGAGCTGCCGGCGATCGTATGCCCGATACAAGCATGCTCCGGGAGCAAGGCCGCCTCCGGGATGGAGTCGGGGAAATGCACCCACATGAAGCGCCAGTGCACGCCGGCTGCCGTGCCGTAATTATGAGGTGCGCGCGGGCGTAGAGCCACGAGATCGCCAGGGCGGCATGCGCGCCGCTGCTCGCCGGCCGTGCACCAGCCTTCACCCTCGAGGGTATAGAGCAACAGCCAGTCGCCGCGTCCTTCCGGCCGCTCGGTCCGGTAGGTGTCGGGCTCCATATAGTGTCCGGCGATAATCGTGCCCGTCCGTCCCGGGGAATCGCCGTGCTTGTCCGTGCGACGCATGCCGCCTGACCTCCTGTCCGTCGCCCATTCGCTCTTGCCGGCTGCCATGCGGTGCAGGTAGCGGACGGGCTTCGTAATCTGGTACCCATTAAACGCGACAGCGGGTCGAAAGTTACGGTAAACTTGACATTGGCCGAAGAACCATGAAAAATGGGGAGGAAGCAAATTGGCTGATGGGAGAAAAAATCGACAAATGCGCGAGGACATGAAAGGCTACATCATTGATCTGGATGGTACGGTATATACGGGAAAAACGGCGATTGACGGAGCGGCCGAGGCGATTCGCCTGCTGCGCGGACATGATGTGCCGTTCGTCTTTTTGAGCAATCGGGGCAATTATTCCGCACGCATGTGCCGCGAAAAGCTGGCCGGTATGGGCGTGGAGGTCCGCGACGAAGAGCTGCTGCTCTCCTCGACGGTCACGGCGCGGTATCTTCAACGGGAATCGCCGGGCTCTTCCTTCTGGGCGCTGGGTGAGCAAGGACTGGTTGACGAGCTGCAGCTGGCCGGCTTGCAAGCGGCGGAACGGCCGGAGGATGCGCAGTGGCTCGTCATTACGCTGCACGAGACGGTGACCTACCGCGATCTGAATATGGCCTTTCGGGCCGTGCGCGCGGGTGCGCGCATCATCGCCACCAATGCGGACAAATCCTTCCCCGGCGACGACGGGGACGCGATCGACGTGGCCGGCATGATCGGCGCAATCACGCATTCGACGGGCTCCGAGGTGGAGGTGGTCATCGGCAAGCCGGGCCGCTATATGGCGGAGGCTGCGCTGGAGGCACTCGGACTGCCGCCGGAGCTGTGCATGATCGTCGGCGACAGCGTCGAATCGGATATTACGCTCGGCCGCAATGCCGGCATTCGCACTGCGCTGGTGCTGACCGGCTCGGCACGAGCGGACCGTCTGGCGGAGCTCGCGCCGCAGCCGGACGAAGTGCACGCGAGCTTGTTGCAGGTACTGCAGGGGCAAAGTAAGGCATAGCTGATAGAGTTGCAATCCAAGCACGATCAAGTGGTTAAGGAATCAAGGAATCAAGGAATCTAGCGACAATTCCTGAAGGAAGCGAGGGATGGCGATGCAGGAGCAATTGGCGAAGTGGAACGAGATGGCGCTCCGGGCAGGCACTGCCCTGGAGCCGCTTGCAATTGATCGAATCGAAGTGGCGGCAGGAGCGCTCAAGACGGCAGCCGACTATATCGCCGGCGCGACAGCGGGCGAGAGCTGCGTACTCCTGGTAGCGGACGAGACGACCTGGGAAGCAGCGGGCGAAACGCTGCTGACGCATCTGGCGGCGCGCGGCGTCCGGGCGGAGCGCCGCCTCGTGCCCCCGGATCACCAGGGAGACGTGGTGGCGGATGAGCGGTCGCTCGTGCACGCGATGCTCGGCGTACGGCGTGAGCAGACGCGACTGTTGGTCGCGGTCGGCTCCGGAACGATACATGACATCGTCCGGTTCGTCGCGTATCATATGCAGCTGCCGTTCGTCTCGGTGCCGACGGCGCCGTCGGTGGACGGCTTCAACTCCAAGGGCGCGCCGATTCTTGTCAATGGAGAGAAAATCACGATCCCGGCGTCCGCGCCGATCGCGCTGTTCGCCGATCTGGACGTGCTCGTGCAAGCGCCGGCGGCGCTGGTGGCAGCCGGCTTCGGCGACATGCTGGGCAAGTACACGTCGCTGTTCGACTGGCGCTTCTCCCATGCCATTGCCGGCGAGCCCTATGACGAGCTGGCGGCGCGCATCACCAGGGACGCGCTCGAGGCGTGCGTGGCGGGCCGCAGCCGGATCGCGGCGCGCGATGCGGAAGGCATCGCCGTGTTGATGCGGGCGCTCATCGCGTCGGGCGTGGCGATGCTGCTGTTCGGACAGTCGCATCCGGCCTCGGGCGCCGAGCATCATCTGTCGCATTATTGGGAGATGGACTACTTGCGGCACGGCCGCAAGCAGCTGCTGCACGGGGCCAAGGTCGGAGTCGCCAGCGTGGAGATCTCGGCGATCTATCACGAGATTGTGGCGCGGGCGCAGTTCATGGACGAGCCCGAGCGGGCGGCCGGCGGGCCGGAGCTGGCGCGGATCGAAGCGAGCTGGCCGGATATCAAGGCGTGGGTCAAGGACATTCCCGAGCCGCATCGGCTCCAGGAGCTGCTGCGCGAGGTCGGCGGACCGAGCGAGCCATCCGAGCTAGGCATCGGCCAGGAGCTGCTGGCGCGCAGTCTGCGCCAGGCGCATCATGTCCGGAGCCGCTACACGCTGCTGCGGGCGTTCAATACGCTCGTGGAGCCGCACGAGCCGCTGTGAGCACGCGAGCGGCTTCTACAATTTATTAATTAGCCAAGGAGACCGGTATGTGTAACCCTGACATTCGGATTGCGGGACAGCTATGAGCACGATATCATCGATTCCGATGCTTGCTTTTTTGACGCCGCCGCTTCCCTACTTGATTGAATACGAGCATCGCCGCTACGCTCCGGGCGAGCGCCATCCGCGCCGCTCGGCCACGGGCATGTTCGAGCTGATTCATATTCGCGAGGGCGCCATGGCGCTCACGGACGGCGGCCGCCCCCGGTCGGCGGGCCCTGGCGAGGTGCTGCTGCGCCGCCCCGACGAACCGCCGCTCGCCGCAGAGGCCGGTGCGGACGGCGCGGCCTTCGATTGGCTGCATTTCCAGACGGCGGGCCCCTGGGAGCTCCGCCTTGGCGGCAGCCCGGGCAACGGTTCCGGCGGGCTGAGCGGCGACCACTATGTCCATGCGCTGCGACTGCCGCTGCGGGGGCGGCTCGCCGGGGAGGCGGCCGCACAAGGCGTACAGCTGCTGGACGAGCTCGCCGCTGCGGCGCTCGGCGGCGGCGCGGACAGCTTTTGGCAGCGGCAGCTGGTTTTTCAGCGGCTGCTGCAGCTGGTCGAGCGCGCGGGGCGGACCGCTGCCCCGTGGACGGCGCTGCAGGTGGCGGAGCAGGCGGCCGAGTATCTCAAGCGTCACAGCGGCGCTCAGGTCACTAACAAGACGATTAGCGGCGCGCTCGGCCTTCATTCCAATTATGTGGCGCGCTGCATGATCGAGGTATTCGGAATGACGCCGCAGCAGTATTTGCTCCACCTGCGCATGGACCAGGCCAAGCTGCTGCTGCTCAAGACCGATTTGCCCGTAGCGGAGGTGGCGACGCGGACCGGCTTCAGGCAGACGCCGCATTTTTCCCGTACCTTCTCCGAGCACATCGGCCAGTCGCCCCTGCAATACCGCAAGCGTTTCAGCGCCGACCCGGAGTAGGCGGGACGGATAGCAGGGCTGCGCTTGCACTCGTGTGCGATACGACTGCGGAGAAACGGGTTCGCGCTGCGTAAATGACCAAGGATCCTTCACGAAATAACCAAAGACAGCTCATCCATCAGGCGGGCAAACGGACTCACCTCACCTCACCTCAGCTAACGGTTGCCAGCGCGCTTATTTCGATCGATTTCAGGCGATTTCCGGGCTAGCGGTTGCCACAGCGCTTATTTGGCCTCAATCGCGTTTTTTCGATGGATTTCAAGAAAATAAGACCTGTGGCAACCGTTACAATGCAATCGGCGCTTTTTTGGGCGCAATAGCCGCTGTGGCAACCGTTAGGTTCGTTGGCGGACAGTGAAGGAATAAAGACGGTTTCAATCGCATCGCACCAGGTTATTCTGTAATGGACAACAAACCTAAAACCTTCGTTCCGAGTGCGTCGGGGACGAAGGTTCTTTGGGAATTATTGAAAGTGTACTTCGCCTACCACTGCTTGATTGCGCGTGCCCGAGGAGAAGCACACACCGTCTAGCCGGTGAAAAAAAGACAAGACCCAAACGATATCAGACGAGATCTAGACAAGATCCAACCGAGATTCACTAGACAAGATCCAACCGAGATTCAATAGAGATAAAAAGCCTCTACTGGTGTCCCGGTGGCCCGGTACCCCGGTACCCCAGTGGCCCGGTGTCCCGGGGCCGGTGTGCCGCCCAATCTGGCGTTTACGATCACTGCTTTCTGTAGCACCGTACTTTTAAAAGTCAAAATTGTCCGGATCGGGGCCGAAGCGCTTGCCGGTATCGAGGGCGTCGATCTGTGCCATCTCCTCGTCGGTGAGCTCGAAATCAAATATGGCTGCGTTGCTGCGAATCCGCTCCGGATGGCCCGACTTGGGGATCACCACGACGCCGTTCTGCACGTCCCAGCGCAGGATGACCTGAGCGGGCGACTTGCCGTGCCGGGCGCCGATCTCCTGGAGCACGTCAATGTCCAGGGCGCCGCGCATCAGCGGGCTCCACGCCTCGAGCTGAATCTGGTGCTGGTGCGTATAGCGCAGCAGCTCCTTCTGCGTCAGCAGCGGATGCAGCTCGACCTGGTTGACCATCGGTACGATCGAGCCGGCGTCCATTACCCGCTCGAGATGATGCGGCTGGAAATTGCTGACGCCGATCGCTTGCACCAGGCCGTTGTTGTACAGCTTCTCCAGGGCGCGCCAGGTGTCGACGTAGCGCTCCTTGACCGGCCAATGGATGAGCAGCAGGTCGACGTATTCCAGCCCGAGCCGCTGGCGGCTCTCTTCAAAGGCGGCCAGCGCACGATCGTAGCCGTGATCGTCGTTCCAGATCTTGGTCGTGACGAACACTTGGTCGCGGGGGATGCCGGATATGCGGATCGCCTCGCCCACACCGGTCTCGTTGCCGTACATCGCGGCTGTGTCGATGCTGCGGTAGCCTGCCTCAAGCGCCGTCGACACAGCGCCGCGCACCTCCTCGCCATCATCCAGCTTGTACACGCCCAGGCCAAGCCAGGGCATGCGCACGCCATTATGCAAGACGGTATGATCGGTCATAATCGGGTCCATTATGAATCCTCCTCTTCAAGTGACTCTTTCCTATTACCCGGTAATGCGACGAGATAACAGATTTCGAACCGGAAGGAGTCAGTGCGAGTCCCTATCCGCGATCAGTCTCGAATTCCAGGCCAAGAAGCGCATGATACCAGTCGCAGAATCCCGTCGGTGAAGTCAGCGATATCAGTCGCGAATTCGAGTCAAGACGCCCGCGGCCAGTCGCGATTCCGAGCCAGACGTCCGCGATCAGTCGTGAATCCGGGCCAAGAAGCGCTCGATGGCCTCGGAGGCCGCGCCGCGCATGGCCGAGCGCTCCCCGAGCTCGGCGAACAGGATGCGCAGATCGCCGCGGTGATGCGGCAGCGCGCGCGCCGCAATCGTGTCGCGCAGCGCCTCCTCCAGCCACCGGCGGGCGCGGCTCATGCGATTGCCGACGATGACGGCGTCGGGATTGAAGATATTGGCGATGCTCGCGATCCCTGCCCCGAGGTGCGTGCCGATGCCATAGAAGAGGCGCCGCGCATCCTCGGAGCCGTCGCCGGCCGCCTCCAGCAGCGCGCGCAGCGAGCTGTAGCCGAGCGGCTCGGCCTGCTCCAGCAGCGCGTTCTCCGAGGCGTACAGCTCCCAGCAGCCGCGATTGCCGCAGCGGCAGGGCTTGCCGGCGAGCTCGATGGAGAGATGGCCGAGCTCGCCAGAGTAGCCGGAAGCGCCCCGGTACAGCTCGCCGCCGAGGATCAGGCCGGTGCCGATGCCGATGCCGACGCTGACGTAGATCTGATTGGCGATGCCGCGTCCTGCGCCGTAGCGCTGCTCGCCCTGGGCGCCGGCGTTGGCCTCGTTGTCGATCGTGACAGGCACGCCGAAGCGCTCCTCGAGCCGCGCGCGCAGGGCGACTTGCTGCCACCCGAGATTCGGCGCGAGCAGGATCATGCCCGCTCCATCGACGATCCCGGGCACGCCGACGCCGATGCCGACGATGCCGTACGGGCTGGACGGCGCTGCTGCGATCAGCTCTCCGATGCAGGCACAGAGCTCGGCCACCGCCGCCTCCAGACCGGTGCCGGCGAGCGGGTATTCCCGCTCGGCGATGAGATTGCCGTCCAAGTCGGTTAGTGCGCCGCGGATGTAATTGACGCCCAGGTCGACGCCGACGGCGTAGCCGGCCGCCCGATTGAAGGTGAGCATGACCGGCTTGCGGCCGCCGCTCGACTCGCCCGGTCCGAGCTCGAGCACGAGCTGCCCGTCGATCAGATGCTGCACGAGACTGGACACGGTGGCCTTGTTCAGTCCCGTCGTACCGGAGATCGCAGCCCGCGAGAGCGGGCCGCGGCGGATAATCTCCTCCAGCACGATCGAGAGATTCATTTTTTTGATCAGCGCGGTGTCGCCGGTTGTTTTCGCCATGATGCCGTTCCTCCGTTTCCTTAAAAAAATTTTATCACAAACTTACTTTGTTGGATAGACAAACTAAGTTTTCCGATGGTAGAATAGAGCGGGAAGTAAAAATATTGCGAATCGAATTGTGCGTCATAGTGTGTGTCACCTTGTGCGTCACGGCATCACGTAATAGCGTTTTCATTTACCAAAGGAGGCTTCCGTGAAATGAGTTATTTTCAATCGGTAGGCAAGATCGCATACGAGGGCAAGGGCTCGGACAATCCGCTGGCATTCAAGCATTACAACCCGCAGGAGAAGGTGCTGGGCAAGACGATGGAGGAGCATATGCGCTTCGCGGTTGCGTACTGGCACACGTTCACCGGGGCGGGCGCGGATCCGTTCGGCGTCGGTACGGCCGTGCGCGCCTGGGACACGATGAGCGAGATGGACAAGGCGAAGGCGCGGGTCGAAGCGAACTTCGAATTCCTCGAAAAGCTCGGCGTGCCGTACTACTGCTTCCATGACCGCGACGTGGCGCCGGAGGGCGAGACGCTGCAGGAGACGAATCAGAATCTCGATACCATCGTCGAGCTGCTGAAGCAGAACATGAAATCGAGCGGCAAAAAGCTGCTCTGGAATACCGCCAACATGTTCACGAACCCGCGCTTCGTGCATGGCGCCGGCACCTCCTCCAATGCGGACGTCTATGCCTATGCGGCGGCGCAGGTGAAAAAGGGGCTGGAAGTGGGCAAGGAGCTGGGCGCGGAGAACTACGTGTTCTGGGGCGGCCGCGAGGGCTACGAAACGCTGCTCAACACCGACATGGAGATGGAGCTGGACAATCTGGCGCGGCTGTATCGCATGGCGCTGGACTATGCGCGCGAGATCGGCTTTGACGCGCAATTCCTGATTGAGCCCAAGCCGAAGGAGCCGAGCAAGCATCAGTACGACTTTGATGCGGCGACGACGATCTCTTTCCTGCAAAAGTACGATCTGGCGGGTCACTTCAAGCTCAACCTGGAAGCGAATCACGCCACGCTGGCGGGCCACACGTTCGAGCACGAGCTGCGCACGGCGGCGATCAACGGTATGCTCGGCTCGCTCGACGCGAACCAGGGCGATCTGCTGCTCGGCTGGGACACGGACGAATTCCCGACCGATCTGTATGCCACGACGCTGACGATGTACGAGCTGCTGCGCGCCGGCGGCATCGGACGCGGCGGCATCAACTTCGACGCCAAGGTGCGTCGCGGCTCGTTCGAGGACGTGGACTTGTTCTACGCGCACATCGCCGGCATGGATTCGTTCGCGTGGGGACTCAAGGCCGCGGCCAAGATGGTCGAGAGCAAATTCTTCGACACCATCATCGGCGAGCGCTACGGCAGCTACGGCAGCGGCATAGGCGAGGAGATCGTCTCCGGCAAGGCGACGCTGAAGTCGCTCGAGCAGTACGCGCTGCAAAACAATCCGATCAAAAACATCTCCGGCCGTCAGGAGCGGATCAAGCAGCAAATCAACGAAATCATCTACAGCGTGTAGTCTTGCTGCACGCTGGCGACGAGAGGGGGAGACCGGCAAGTGGGATATGTCATCGGCATCGATCTGGGCACGAGCGCGGTCAAGGCGCTGCTCGTCGATCGGGAAGGAACAGTGCGCGCCGAGGCGGCGCGCGAGTATCCGCTGTATCATAATTATTCCGGCTGGAGCGAGCAGGATCCGGACGATTGGGTGCGCGGCACGCTGGAGGCGCTGCGCGAGCTGACGGACGGACTGGGCGCCGAGGCGGACGCCGTGGAGGGGATCAGCTTCTCCGGACAAATGCACGGGCTCGTGCTGCTGGACGGCGCAGGCGCGCCGGTGCGGCGCGCCATCCTGTGGAACGATACGCGCACGAGCGAGCAGTGCCGCGAGATCGAGCGCACGCTTGGCGAGCGGCTGCTCGGCATCGCGCGCAATCCGGCGCTGGAAGGCTTCACGCTGCCGAAGCTGCTCTGGGTGCGGCAGCATGAACCGGAGGCGTTTTCCCGCGCGGCGACGTTTGTCCTGCCCAAGGACTACGTGCGCTACAAGCTGACCGGCGAGCTGCACATGGATTATTCCGATGCTGCAGGGACGCTGCTGCTCGACGTCGCGAACAAGCGCTGGAGCACGGAGATCCTGGACGCCTTCGGCCTGTCGCCGCAGCTCTGCGTGCCGCTCGTGGCGTCGCATGATCGCGTCGGCGAGCTCAGCTCTGATGCGGCCGCGGCGAGCGGGTTGTCGCAGCGCACCGGCGTCTATGCCGGCGGCGCGGACAATGCCTGCGGCGCGATCGGCGCGGGCATCCTGAGCGAGGGCGTGACGCTGTGCAGCATCGGCACATCGGGGGTCATTCTTTCGTCGGAGGCGGACAAGGATCGCGACTTTGGCGGCAAGGTGCACTTCTTCAATCACGGCAAGCCGGACGCCTTCTACGCCATGGGCGTGACGCTCGGCGCGGGCTATTCGCTGAGCTGGTTCCGCCGCACCTTCGCCCCGGACGAATCGTATGATGCGCTGCTGGCGGGCGTCGGCGACGTGCGGCCTGGCGCGGGCGGCCTGCTCTTCACGCCGTATCTGGTCGGCGAGCGCACGCCGCACGCGGATGCGGTCGTACGCGGCAGCTTCATCGGCATCGACGGCTCGCACGGCCGCGATCACTTCGCGCGGGCGGTGCTCGAGGGCATCACCTTCTCGCTCAACGAATCGGTGGCGATCTTCCGCGCGGCGGGCAAGACGGTCGATACGATCATCTCGATCGGCGGCGGCGCCCGCAATCCGCACTGGCTGCAGATGCAGGCGGATATCTTCGACGCGGAGGTCGTGGCGCTGGAGACCGAGCAGGGACCGGGGATGGGCGCGGCGATGCTGGCGGCTTACGGCTGCGGCTGGTTCGACAGCCTGGAGGCCTGCGCGGCACGCTTCGTGCGCCATGGCGCTACGTACCGGCCCGATGCGGCGGCGGTACGGCAGTATGCCGGCCTGTTCGACGCTTACCGTCAGGTCTACGCGCAGACGCGCGGCCTCGGCGAGGCGCTTTTGCCTTATCGGGCTTGAGCAGCGGAGCACAGGCGGATGGATAGCGGATTCAAATGAACGAGGCTCGGATGACGCTTTTCAAGCGTTGTCCGGGCTTTTTCTTGCTATACTTGAAGGGAACCCCAGGTCATCAGTATCGTATGAACAAGAAAGCCTTCAGATATCTCAACTATCTCAACATATGCAGGACCAGAGAGAGGAGACGGCAAAATGGAAGCCAATCGCGAGTCATCCCGCCAGGGGCCATCCCGCTCCGACGAAGCACTGCCGCGCGTACCGGAACGGGAGACGAATGTGCTGGAGCTGGATATTGAAGAAGCAGGTTACGAGATTGGCAAACCGACGATCGCCAATATCCATCTTGCGGTCGGCGCGGGCGAACTGGTCGGACTCATTGGGCCCAACGGCGCCGGCAAAAGCACGACGATCAAGACTGCGCTCGGCCTGCTGCCGTACCGCAAGGGCGAGGTGCGCATCGGCGGCGCGAGGCAGCGCTACGCCTATGTGCCGGAACAGCCGGTGCTGTATGAATATTTCACCCTGTGGGAGCATCTGCGGCTGGCGGCCTCCGCCTACGGCATGGACGAGCCGCAATTCGCCGATCGCGCTGAGCGGCTGCTGGAGCGCTTCCGCCTGACGGAGCAAAGGCATCTGTACCCGATCCGCTTCTCCAAGGGCATGCAGCAGAAGCTGATGCTGATCATCGGCTTCCTGCTCGAGCCCGACCTGTATATCGTCGACGAGCCGTTCGTGGGTCTCGATCCGCGCGCGACCGGCGACTTCCTGGAGCTGCTGGAGCTGGAGCGGCAGCGGGGGGCGGGCGTGCTCATGTCCACCCATGTGCTCGACACGGCGGAGCGCATCGCCGAGCGCTTCGTGCTCGTCGACAGCGGCACGGTCGTGGCGAGCGGTACGCTGGACGAGGTGCGCGTCACGGCGGACTGCGGCGAATCGGCGAGCCTGCTGGACTGCTTCAGGAAGCTGACCTGATGCGGAGCAAGCGAACGGAACACGTCGAGCATACGAAGCGCGCAGAGTCCACGAAGCATCCCGAGCACACGCAGCACACGGAGTACGCCGAGCACACGAAGCATGCCGAGCACACGCAGCACACGCAGCGCGCCAAGTACATTGCGCAAACAGAGCGCGCCGAGCATACGGAGCTCCCTGACCCGGCTGAGCCAGCCGATCACACCGCGCCACCCGAGCACATCGAGCGCACAGTGTCTGGCGACCTTGCACGCAAGCGAATGATGACGCCCGGCCGCTTGTTCGCGATACGGCTGCGCAGCTACTATGCCGAGCAGCGCAAGGTATGGGGCAGCGCGCTCGATTGGACGGTGTGGATCTATCTGCTCGTCCCTGGGCTGTTCATCGGCGGCGGCAGCTATCTGGAGCTGATCCGCGAGCAGCCCCCCTGGCTCGGAATGATCCCGTATGCCGTGCTGCCTATCGTACTGACGGTGAGCGTATGGATCGCATCGCTGCGGCTGCTCCTGGAGGAGGCGGACCGGCTCTTCCTGCTGCAGCGAGTACAGTGGCTGAGCGGGGTGGCGCGGCGCGGCATCGTCTACACGCTCGCCGTCCAGACGCTATCGACGCTGCTGATCTATGCGCTTGCGCTGCCGTGGCTATTGGAAGTGGTGGAGCTGTCGCCGCTCGCGGTGGCGCTCGGCCTGGCGTACACGGTTCTTTTCAGACACTCGTCCGCCCTGCTGTCGAGTCTGCTCAGCGGCCGCATGGGCGCAGGCTGGCGCAAATGGCTGCGCGAAAGCGCGCTGCTCCTCGTGCTGGGCGCGGGGTATCTGCTGCCGATGCTGGCCGGTCGCGGATCCCTATGGCTGCTCGTCTGCGCTTGTGCCGTCGCGGCCGTCCTGTGGCTGTTCCTGGTGGCCGTGAAATGGCGCCGCGCTATCGGCAGCTTCGAGCAGGATGTCGCCGCCCAGCGGCGCGCGCGGCTGCGCAGCACCGAGCTGCTGATGAGCCAGGTCGTGTCGGCGAAGCCGCTCATCCGCGTCGCCAAGCCGCTGATGTTCCGCCATTCGGGGCGCCTCTTGCGAGGCACGGACGGCGGCACGATGCTGGCGGAAATGCGCCTCAAGGCTTTCGTGCGCCGCTTCGAAACGCTGCGGCTGTGGCTCGGCTTCCTCTCGATGGGCGCGACGGCCATCGCGCTCTGTCCGCCGCCGCTCGCGGCGGCGCTCCTGCCGATGCTGACGCTGATGGGGGCGGGCTGGCTCGGGCAGCAATGGAAGCAGTGGATCGAGGAGCCGTTCATCGCTCGGTTCGGCTGGACCGATGTGCAGCTGGCCAAGGGGCGCATCGTCTCGCGCTGCTGGCTGCTGCTGCCGCCGGTCGCTGTCTGGTCCGCAGTCGCAGGCTGGCTGCTGTTGCCGCTATGGGGCGGCCTGCTCGGCCTGCTGACAGGACCGCTGATCTGCTGGGCGCTGCATCGGACAGGCGCCGCCCGGAACGAAGCCGAGACTTTTGCAGGTCATGGCAAGTAACAGGGGGGGACGCTCTTATGAATGGTACGGCGGTCTGCACCTGCAGGACGCCGTGCCGTGGCGCTGGGACCGCACATGGCGGAAGGCGGTGCCGCGCAGCCACGGCTCCCCGGCGGGTAGAGGCTCCGCACGTGATCTGCGCCATCGGCTGCTCCGACGGAAGAACGGCGACAGAAGAAGGGGACGGAGGAACCGTGCTCGAACGGCAGGGAGCAGGGATGAGCGAGCGGCTAAGAATACTTCACGAAATAACCAAAGACAGCTCATCCATCAGGCGGGCAAACGGACGCACCTCACCTCACCTCATCTCATCTAACGGTTGCCCGCGCGCTTATTTGGCCACAATCGCGTTATTTCGATGGATTTCAAGAAAATAAGACCTATGGCAACCGTTACAATTCAATCGGCGCTTTTTTGGGCGCAGTAGCCGCTGTGGCAACCGCTAGGTTCGTTGGAGGATGGTGAAGGGATAAAGACGGTTTCAATCGCGCCAGGTTATTCTGTAATGGACATTAATGCGCGGGCTCCTGCAACGCATGCAGCGCCGCGTGCTTGCCGGCGGCATGGCCGGTGGTGAAGGCGGCGGTGATGTTGTAGCCGCCGGTGTACCCGTGAATGTCCAGCACCTCGCCGCAGAAGAACAGTCCGGGCATGCGTCTCGACATCATCGTGCGCGGCTCGATCTCCTTGAGATGCACGCCGCCCCCGGTCACGAAGGCTTCCTCCAGCGAGCGCGTGCCATCGATGCGAATGGACAATCGCTTGGTAAGCTCCGCCAGTTGCCGACAAGCTTGCTTCGGGATATTGGCGTAGGTCGTATCGCCATCCAGTCCGCTGCGCCGCAGCAGCAGCGGCACGAGCCGCTCGGGGTAGTACGCCTTGAGCACGTTGCGAATCGCCTTGCGCGGCTCGGCCGCGGCCAGTGCCAGCGTATCGCGGGCCACGCCGTCCGTGTCGCTGCCGGGCCGCAGGTCGATGCTGAGCTCGACGTCGGGCGCGCCGCCCTTGGCCGCCTGGGCGCGCAGCGCCTTGACGACATATTGGCTGCAGCGCAGCGCGGCCGGACCGGACAGGCCGAAGTGGGTGAACAGCATGTCGCCTTCGTGCATGACAATTTTTTTGCCCTTGGCATTCCATACCGTCAGCGTCACGTCGCGCAGCGACAGTCCCTGCAGCTCGCGACTGCGGATGAACGCCTCGTCCGAGGTGAGCGGCACCTCGGTCGGATACAGCTCGGTGATCGTATGCCCAGCCTGCTCGGCCCACGGATAGCCGTCCCCGGTGGAGCCGGTGTGGGGCACCGACTTGCCGCCGGTGGCGATGACGACCGCGCCTGCGGATAGCACGGTGCCGTCCTGCAGCCGTACCCCTGCTGTACGGCCCTCTTCGTAGCGGACCTCGGCAACCGGGCGGTTGACGAGGATGTCCACGCCCTGCCCGCGCACGCGGCCGACGAGCGCGTCGACCACGGTCTTGGCTTTGTCCGAGACGGGGAACATGCGTCCGCGGTCCTCCTCCTTGAGCGCAATGCCGAGTCCCTCGAAAAAGCGGATGATGCTGCGGTTGTCGAACTCGGCAAAGGCGCTGTGCAAAAAGCGGCCGTTGCCGGGGATATGGCGGATCAGCTCGTCCAGCTCCATGGCGTTGGTGACGTTGCAGCGCCCGCCGCCGGAGATGCCGAGCTTGCGTCCGAGCTTGCTGCCCTTGTCAATGAGGGCGGTCCGCGCCCCTGCTGCGCTGGCCGCGATCGCGGCCATCAGTCCGGACGGCCCGCCCCCGATGATTATTACCTCGTACTCGTCGTGCATCGCTGTGTCTTCCTTTCCCTCACGCGCCGCGCTGCCTGAGCGCTGCCGCTACAATACTTGTATTGTATACGGCAGTCTGCCGATTCGCAAAATTTTTTGGGCGATTCGCCGCTCGCCGGGCTGTCCGGCATGTCGAAGACGGTTGCCCGCACTACGCCGGGGGCGTAAAATGAAGCTATACGGGAAAGGAAAGGAAGTGCTGCCAGTGGCAATGGAATGCGAAGCGCTCACGCTGCGCACGCGCGACGGCCTGGATCTCTACGCGCGCGAATGGCGCGATTCCGAAGCGGAGGCGAACGCTGTCGTCTGTCTCGTACACGGCATGGGCGAGCATAGCGGCCGCTATGCAGAGCTGGCGCTCCGCCTCACCGGCGCCGGCTATGCGGTGCTGGCCTATGACCAGCGCGGACACGGCCGCTCGCCGGGGACGCGCGGGCATACGCCGTCGATGGAGGCGCTGCGGGCCGACGCCGCCGCGCTGATCGAGCTGGCGCGCCGACGCCGCCCGGAGCTGCCTCGCGTGCTCTACGGCCACAGCATGGGCGGCAATGTGGCGCTCAGCTGCGCGCTGCATCTGCAGCCGCGGCTTCACGCGCTCGTGCTGACGAGCCCCTGGCTTCGTCTGGCCTTTGAGCCGCCGCGGCTCAAGCTGCTGGTCGGGCGGGGCATGGCGCGCATCTGGCCGGCTTTTTCCCAATCGACCGGGCTGCAGGCCTCGGATCTGGTGCACGAGCTGCCGGATTTGCCGCCCAAGTCGGCCGATCCGCTCGTGCACGACCGGATTACGGCCGGCATGTATTTTGCGCTCATGCGCGAGGGGCTGTGGGCGATCTCCCATGCCGACCGGCTCCAGGTGCCGCTGCTGCTGCTGCACGGGCTGGCCGATCCGGTCACCTCGGAGCGGGCGAGCGCCGAGCTCGCCGCCGCGCTGGGGGAACGCTGCACGTATGCGGCTTGGCCGGACGGCCTGCACGAGCTGCATCAGGACAAGGACAAGGCGCAGGTCATGGACATGATTGTCGACTGGCTCGACGCTGCGACGCGGCGCTCCGGGGATGGTCCGGCGTGAGGAAGCATGAATAACGGCAAGCCTCGGGCGCATACTAACGCCTGAAAGGAGGCGGTTTGCATGTGCGCACAGCAGCGCGATCCGTCCACAGCCGGCGCCAAGCGGCAAGACGCCGCCCAAGCCCAGCGGAATCAGGAAAAAAAGCAATCGCCCGAATCCCCCGGTTTCGACAAAAAACTGGACGGCCCGAATCGGCCGTCGGTCTGATCGCATTACGGCTGTCCGTCCGAATAGCCGGAAGCCTTCATTTCATGCCGCGTCTCCTTGGAGGCGCGGCTTTCTTTTGGCGCTTCATTCCCGAACATCCGCCTTTGCTTTCACTCCTTGTGGGGAGTATAATAGTACAAAATGCTGGACAAAGGAGTGTAGGATCCATGTCGATGTCTTTTGAACGATACATGCTGGATATGGTGCAGCCGATGCGCGACGAATTGACGCGCTTGGGCATTACGGAGCTGCGTACCCCCGAAGAGGTGGAAGCGGCGCTCCCGGACGCCAAAGGCACCGCGCTCGTGGTGGTTAACTCGGTATGCGGCTGTGCCGCCGGCCAGTGCCGCCCCGGCGTCGCTGCTGCGCTGCAGCACGATGTGACGCCCGATCATCTGTATACGGTGTTTGCGGGCCAAGACAAGGAAGCGACGGCCAAGGCGCGCGAATATTTCGCTCCCTATCCGCCATCGTCCCCGTCGATCGCGCTGATGAAGGACGGCGAGCTGGTGCATTTCATCGAACGCCATCAGATCGAGAATCGTTCCGCTCAGGAGATTGCCGCCGAGCTGGACGCCGCTTTTGACCGCCACTGCCGCTAACGACCAGCAAGGAGGAATTCGGTGAGCATACAGCAGGAGATTATCAGGAAGCTCGGCGTACAGCCGACGATTGATGTGGAAGCGGACATTCGCAGGCGCGTCGACTTTCTCAAAACGTACGTCCTGGACTCGGGCACGTCCGGCCTGCTGATCGCGATTAGCGGCGGGATCGACAGCTCGGTGGCGGCCGGCCTGTGCAAGCGGGCGACCGACGAACTGACGGCCGAGACGGGCAAGCCGTATATGACGCTCGGCGTGTTCCTGCCGTATGGCACGCAGGCCGATATTTCCGACAGCTACGCAGTGGCCCGGGCCTTCGAGCTGGAGCACACGGTGGAGGCGAATATCGAGGATGCGGTCAATGAGATCGCGCTGGAGGTCGAGCATAGTCTCAAGGGCATCCACGTCAATCGGCACATCAATCAATTGACCAAGGGCAACATCAAGGCCCGCTCGCGCATGGTGGCGCAATATGCGCTGGCCTCGGAGCTGAATCTGCTCGTGGTCGGCACGGATCACGCCTCGGAGGCGATCATCGGCTTCTATACGAAGTGGGGCGACGGCGCCGTCGATATCACGCCGCTCGCCTCGCTCAACAAGCGTCAGGTGCGGCTGCTGGCCGGTGCGCTCGGCGTACCGCAGACGGTGCTGGACAAGGCGCCGAGCGCCGGCCTGTGGGAAGGCCAGACCGACGAAGGCGAGCTCGGCATCACGTATGCGGACAACAGCGATTATCTGGAGGGCAAGACGATCGCCCCCGAGGTCGCGGAGAAGCTGGAACAGCATTATCGCAAGACCGAACACAAGCGAAGCCCGATTCCGGGCATCTGACCTCTGGGACCCCGTCTCAGGGGTCCTTCTATGAAGAGCGGGCACAGAACCGTATGGCGCGGCGGGAGGGACGTATGATACAAGGAATTGGCCACGACATCGTGGATATAGCGCGCGTGCGGCGCATTTTGGAGGGGCAGGCGGGCGCGCGTTTTTTGGCGCGCATTCTCACCCCTGCCGAGCAGAGCTGCGCGCGTGCGCGGGGCGAGGCGCGGCTGGCCGAGTTCGTCAGCGGGCGTTTTGCCGCCAAGGAAGCGGTCGTCAAGGCGCTCGGCTGCGGCATCGGCGCGCATGCCGGATTCGGCGATATCGAAATTATGCCAGATGCGCTTGGGCGCCCGGCGTGCCGACTGTCGGCGCGGACCCGGCATAGCCTGGGCCTGCCCGAGGCCGAGGTGACTGTGCATGTGACGATTACGCACGAGCGGTTGCTGGCGTCGGCGTTTGCCATTGCAGAACGGCATCAGGGAAGGAGTTATTCATGACGGAGAAGGTGGCAGGAACGGAAGAAGGGCGAAGCTACTTCAGCCGAGAGCTGCTGGAGTGGTACCGGGCCCAGCGGCGCGACCTGCCGTGGCGCAGGAGCCGCGATCCTTATCGCATCTGGGTCTCGGAGATTATGCTGCAGCAGACGCGCGTCGATACGGTCATTCCGTATTACGAGCGCTTCATGACGCGCTTCCCGACGCTGCAGGCGCTCGCCGAGGCACCGGAGGCAGAGGTGCTCAAGTGCTGGGAGGGGTTGGGCTATTATTCGCGCGCGCGCAATCTGCAGGCCGGGGCGCGGCAGGTGATGGAGCGGCACGGCGGTCAGGTGCCGGACGACGTCGAGGCGGTCGGCGCGCTCAAGGGCATCGGTCCGTATACGAAGGGCGCAGTCATGAGCATCGCTTTTGACCGGCCGGAGCCGGCGGTAGACGGCAATGTGATGCGCGTGCTGTCGCGTTATTTTTGCCTGGAGGCGGATATTGCCAAGCCGCGTACGCGGGTGGGCATCGAGCAGTTGGCGCGGCAGCTCATCCCCGAAGGGGCGGCCGGCGACTTCAACCAAGGGCTGATGGAGCTCGGTGCGCTCATCTGCACGCCGAAGTCGCCGGGCTGCCTGATCTGCCCGGTGATGGCGCACTGTGAGGGACGCCTGGCGGGGCGCGAGCGGGAGCTGCCGATCAAGACCAAGGCCAAGAAGCCGCGGCCCGAGCTACGGCTCGCCGCCTTGATCGAGGGTCGCGATGCGCTGGCCGGCAAGATCCTGGTGCGGCAGCGCCCGGACACGGGCCTGCTGGCGGGCATGTGGGAGCTGCCGCATGTGCTGGTTCCGGATGGTTATGCAGCAGTGGAGGCGAGCGGCAAAATGCCGTTGGGCAAGGCTCAGGTGAAGCAAGCGGGGCAGATGGAGCAGCCCGGACAAGCGGGAGAAGCCGAGCGGGTCGAGCGGGTCGAGCAGGTCGAGCAGGTCGGGCGGGTCGGGCGGGTCGGGCAGGTCGGGCAGGTCGGGCAGAGTGCGCAAGCGGGATATTTTGAGCAAGCTCAGCAGACGGTTAGTGCTGGCCATATGAAGCAAGCCGGGCAGTTGGAACAGATGGAACTGCTTGTCCGTTCCATCGCGGAAGAGACGCATCTGCTGGTGCGGCCGCGCGAGCAGTTTATGGTAGCGGAGCACCTGTTCAGCCATCTGAAGTGGGAAGTCCGGGTAATTCTTACGGACTTCGGGTTCGTGCTGCGGCCGCACGAAGAAGCGCAAGCGGCGCCTGCATCAAATGAGCGCAAGGTCGCCGAGACGTCAGCTTTTTACGAGCTGTCGGCACAGACAACGGCACGGGCCCGCAGCACTGATGCCGCAACCACTGGAGTTGCAGCCGGAGAAGCGGACGAGCCACTGCCCCCTGGCTATCGCTGGATCGGTCCGGAGGATATGCGGGAGCTGGCGTTCCCCAATGTATTTTTGCGCATTTTACGCGACTATTGGATGGATTACGAGCTTTGATCTCTATTCGTATGCAAGTTCCGTCGTTGTCCCGATAAGTAACTTGCATTTTTCCAGGATTTTATATATTGTAGGCTTTAGACATGTATATTCAAAACCTCGATATAAAGACGTAGACATGTTGTCATCAACATGAAGACATGGTCATGAAAACATCAACATGAAGACATCAACATGAAGGCATTAACATGAAGGCATGGTCATGAAAACATCGATATCGAAACACTGCAAGCTGATCGTAGCGGTCGTGAAGCACACGCCGTCTTCGCCGGTTATTTCTGGCGAGGGCGGCTATTTTTATTTCATATGAAAGGCAGGGCGGAATGAATATGAACAGTAACTTGCTTTCATCCAGAAGTGGATTCCAGGTAGCGTTGGATCGGTTTTTGGCGGATCACCGCAGCAAGAGTAAGGGGGCACGGGCAGAGCGTCTAGCAGCATCCCAGTACGGCCATGCCGAAGCTCTGTTCCTTGAACAAGTGTGGTGGCCAGTGTTAGGGACTTTCGAACATCTTGCTCCGGAATATGAAATCCGGGATTTCAAAGACGGGATCCGTTTCCTTGATTTCGCTTACTTCGGCCCCGATCAAAAACTCTGCATTGAAATTGATGGGTACAGCTCTCATTTGCGCGATACGGGTAGATGGCAGTTCGCTGATCACCTTATGCGGCAAAACCATCTGGTCCTTGATGGCTGGACTGTGCTGCGTTTTGCCTATGACCTCGTGAGGGAAAAGCCGAGATCCTGTCAGCAATTGCTGCAGCAATTCTTTGGAAAAAGTGGGATGGGAAATGTTTCGAAAAGGCTTGAGTCGTTATCGGTTAAAGAGCGTGAGGTCATTCGAATTCTTTTGGCTGATAGGGGGGAAGCAACGGTAACGGTGAAAGAGGCTGCAATTCGTCTAAAAATAAGTGAGAGAAGCAGCGAAAGACTGCTCAAAAAAATGACGTCGGATGCTATGCTTGTCGCTGCTTCTGCAGGAAAAATTCGAACTCACAAATACCGAGTCGACCCTGTGTTAAAAGCGGCTCTGCTGCAGGGAAGTGCGCACCCGTTACTTGCTTGATC
>NZ_JACXIZ010000035.1 GCF_014705605.1 Paenibacillus sabuli | reverse complement strand
CTAAGCGGCGCCAAGCGGCTGCGCGGCTACACCGCCCGCGCCCAAGGGGCGGGGCTGCAGCAGCTCGAGGCGTCCGCCGCGCTGAGCGTCCCGCGCGCCGCAGGCACGGCTGGCGGCGCGGCGCTTGCCGCACGGGTCAGAGGCGCCGCTGCACGGACCGTTCGGGCCATAGGCGCAGCGCGGTCCGGTAGCGACGCGCAGGCCGGGGCAGGCCGCGGTGCAATTAGGCGCCGCCCGACACCCGCTTATTCGCAGCAGCGCCCGCGCGGCTTGCGGTCGACTGCCCCCACGCGCCGTCCGCCTCGGATCGCCCCCCGTTAGACGACCAAACGGCTTCGAGCCCGCATGAAGCGGAATCGAAGCCGTTTGCAATTTCTACACTTTTTTTCGTGGACTTTACGTTTCTTTATTGTCGTTTTTGTCACGGCAACGTCGGCAGACGCCCTGAAAGTCAAGCCGGTGGTCGACAACGTGAAACCCGTATTCCTGTTCAAGACGCTCTTCGAGCGGTCCGAGCCAATCGTCCATAATCTCGTCCATCGCCCCACATTGAACGCAAATAAGATGATGATGATGATGTTGATTGGAGTCGGTTCGCAGATCGTACCGGGCAACACCGTCGCCGAAGTTCATTTTTTCAACTACATGAAGTTCGCTGAGCAGCTCCAGCGTCCGATACACCGTAGCCAGTCCAATTTCCGGCGCTTTGTCCTTGACGAGCATAAAAACGTCCTCGGCGCTCAGGTGATCCTCTTCGTTTTCCAGCAGCACGCGGACCGTCGCCTCGCGTTGAGGCGTCAGTTTGTAGCCTTGGGACTGCAGCTGTTGTTTGATTTTATCGATCCGGGCTTCCATAGCTTCCCCCTTTTGCGCCGACGCAACTTCACAGATGGTTTTATTATAGGGGGAATTTGCTCGGAAAGTCAAACCTTTTACCTCAAAAAAGAGGATGCCCACGCCATCAGCGAAGGCGAGAGATAAGCCTCCACCGCCGCTGCCGCCCACACCGCCGCCAGCAGCACAAGCAGAACCGACGTATGCGACACGAACGGGTCGCGAAGCGTGCCCGATTTGCCGAGCAGCCGATGCCTGAAGATGTGCATGGCGAAGGCGCTCGAGGAGACGCTCATCGCCAGCAACGCAGGCAGTACGAACAAGTTGGGCGGCGCAATCGAGACGAGGGCGAACAGCACCCCGTGCCACTCGTACTGGCTGACCAGCACGGCGACCGCAAAGCCGATCAGCACGCCCTTGAAAAAATCGAGCACGAACACGAGCGGCAAGCCGACGACCAATAGTCCCGGCAGCCAGAGCAGCAGCAGCCACTTCGTGTGAAACCACCCCCGCTCGACAAAAGAAGCGGCGGCATCCGGGGCCGCATCCGTGCCGAGCAGCCCGGCAAAATGCGCAATATCGGCGCTGAGATTCTGCTGCTGCTCAAGCGTGAGCGCTCCGACCAGCAACGTCCCGAACACAACGCCGACGACAAACAGCGCCGCCACAAATGCATATAAAGGGAGCTGGTCCTTGACCAGCGGGCGCAGGAAGTAAGACTTCATCGACGGGCTCCTTTCGATCCGACCGTTACACTAGATTGTATGTGGTCGAAACATGCCCTATGCCGCCTTTACTCCCGCGCGACGCTGCCGTATACGCCGCCGCCGCCCGCGTGCAGCCGCAAGCCTCCCGAGCGGGCCAATGCGATCAGCTCGCCCACGCGCGGTCCGGCCGCCTCAAGCAGTTGTGCCTCGGAGACGTCGTGCAGGATCGCCATCTCGGTGCCGAAGCGCTCGAGCAGCCGATCGAGCATGCGCGGCCCGACGCCCGGCACGAATTCGAGCGGCACCTGGTGCACGTAGGGCGGACGCGCGCGCCCTGCGCCATCAGGCTTTGCCGCGGGGCCCGCAGACGCGGCAAGCTCGGCGATTCGTTCGGCCACGCCCCTTACCAGTTTGGCGCTGCCGCAAGCGGCGCAGCGCTGATCCGCGGCGCCGGCCTCGGTCCCGCAGCGCATGCAGCGGGTGCGGTGATATTTGCCGAGCCGGGGATCGAGTCCGTAATTGGCCGCTATGCCTCGGCCCCGCTCCCCGCGCAGGGCGAGACGCAGCTCCTCGAAGCTCGCCTCTGCCAATCGCAGCGCATTGTACTCTCTGCCGATCTTGGCGAGCGAGTGGGCGTCCGAATTGGTCAGATACGGATAGCGACGCAGCTCGGGCAGCTGCTCCGCCATCGCCGTATCCGCGCTCAAGCCGAGCTCGACCGCATCGATCCGCTCCGGGTCGAGTGCGTCCGCTATGCGCCGGGAGCTGCTGCCCAGCAGACTGCGGTGCGGCGTGAACAGATGGGCCGGGACGAACAGCCCGCTTCGCTCGGCGGTCACCTCCTGCAATACGCGACCGGTTGCGTAGAGCCGCTGCGAGCTGAGTTGCACGTTGCGCATATGCCGCTCGAGCCACCGCGTCAATGCGCGCATGGCTTCGAAATCCGGCATGTAGACAAGATAGTGCGCCGGCGAGGCCATCCCCTCGTCGCGCACCTCGATTTCCGCCCCCAGCACGAGTGTCGTGTCCTTGTAGCGCACGCCGCCGCCTGCGATTTCGGTCATTTCGCCCCGCTCCAGCAGGTCGGCGATGTCGCGCTGCACGCCGGGCGAGTGAGCGTCGATGACACCGAGCAGGCCGATTCCTTTACGGTTGGACGCCTCATGCGCGATATTCCGGAAGGTTAAGTCTCTGCTGCCGCTGATTTTGACCGGCTCGCCGCGACTGGTCCGGCCGATATGCAGATGCAGATCGGCATAGACGGTGCGCAGCGCCGGCTCTTGAGCCGTGATCCGCACGACTTACAGCGAGCCGGTCAGCGTGTAATGCCGCCAGGCGTAGACGGCCAGGATGGTCTTGGCGTCGCTGATCCGCTCCTCCACGATGCACTGGAGCGCTTCGTCCAAGGTCAGCTCCAGCACATTCAAGTATTCGTCTTCGTCCGGCTGCAGCTCGCCCGCTTCCAGCTCGTCCGCAAAATAGAGGTACAGCTTTTCGTCCGCGAAGCCAGGCGAGGTGTAGAATGCGCTAATCGGCTGCAGCGCGGTCGCCCGGTATCCGGTCTCCTCCTCCAGCTCGCGCGCCGCCGCCGCCATCGGATCCTCGCCCGCGTCGAGCTTGCCCGCCGGAATTTCGATCTGAAATTTTTCCATCGGCTTGCGATATTGCTCCACCGCAATCATTTTGCCGTTATGCAGCGCGAGCACTGCCGAAGCGCCCGGGTGGCGCACAATTTCGCGAGTCGCGGTTTTGCCGTCCGGCAGCTCGATCGTGTCGACCTGCAGCGAAATGATCCGGCCGTCGAATATTTTTTTCGTCTCCAGCGTCGGCTCGAGACCGCGCTGCGCGTGCGATTGTTTGTCCATCATCCGGTTTCACTCTCCTTTGTCGCGGTATGCAGGGATATCTGTGGGCATGTCCGCATACCCTTCATTATAGCAAGAGAGAGGGAGCGATGACCATGATCAAAGAAATCGGGGACAAGCAGCTGCGCCTGACCGGAAAAGCCTGGGAGGTGCGCCACGCCCTGCGCGCCATGGCCCGCGGAGCCGGCCAAGAAGGGCCGCTGCTGCATGCCTACCTGGACGCCCAGGCTCCGGAGCGCGCCCGCGGCGTTGCGCCACGCAAGCTTTATAGCGGCACGCCGGAGTCCGTTTGAAACGTCCATTTAAGGCAGTTTGGCAAAAATCGAGCGTAGGGAGGTCGGACTGGTGCTGCCGCCTTTGGGCTCAACGCTTAGCGCAATCCGATCCGCCTCCCCCAGCAAGTCGGACTTGACATACAGGTGCGCGCGACCGCGCGCCTGCTTCAACACGCCCATATTCGCATACTCGCGACCGCTCACCGCCCACACCTGGTAATCCTGCTCCGAATAGGCCGGCCAGCCCTCGATCAGCAGCAACAGCTCTCCCGAACCGCCATTGATCCACACATAGGCGTCGCCGCTGCCGCCAAGCTGGGGAGGCACCCGATACGAGGTCGCAGCCGGGTCATGCATGACCGCAGCGGCCGCCGGCTCGTGGCGGTCGATATACGCGTCGATCGGCTCCCGAGCGGGCAGAGCCCGGTGCAGCGACCAAGCGAGCAACAGCACCAGGCAGCACGCGGCTGCCGTTCCCGCCGCCAGCTTGCGCCGGCCGGCGCGGCGGCGCGCAAGCTGGGCCACGTGCCTGCGCAGCCGCATGTGGAGCGGACTGCCGATGCGCGCCGGCTCCTGGGCCGCGTCCGGAGCTGCCCCCGTGCTGCGCGCGCCGGCCGGACGAGACGAAGCGATGGATATCCACGTCTCGCGATTGCGCACACAGACCGCACAGTCCGGCAGATGCGCCAGCATGTGCGCGCGCTTGGCGCCAGTGAGATTGCCGAGCGCTTCGTCCGCCCAATCCGTCTCCGTCCAGCCGGCCGGACAACGGCCGGACAATCGCTCTTGTGTATCCGCCGTCTGTCGAATCCTCATTGCTCCTCGCCCCTTTCCCGTTCAATCCATCCGTGCTGCGACAATTGCTTTCGCATGTTTTTAATTCCATACCGCATCCAGGATTTCACCGTGCCGAGCGGTACCTTCCAGGCTGTCGCAATTTCCTTCTGCGTGCGCGACTCCGAATACGCAGCGACCAGCACCTGCCGCTGCGCGCCTGGCAGCCGGCGCAGCGCCTCGACCGCGGCGTCGCGCTGCAGCCGGCGCAGCACCCGCTCCTCCGGCAGCGCGTCCGCAGCCTGCCGACGCTCGTCGACGGGACGCAGCACGATTCGCTGTCGGCGCCGGAGGCGATCGAGGCAGCGGCTGCGCGCCATGACAGCCAGCCAGCCTTCGACCGTTCCGCGCTGCGGATCGTATCGCCCGCCTTTTCGCAGCACTTCCAGGAACAAGTCATGACAGGCGTCCTCCGCTTCCATGCGGTCCCCCAGATGGTGCAGGGCAATGTGATAGACAAGACCGGCATAACGCTGGTAGAACCGGTCAAAAGCCTCGACGGAGCCTGCGCACATTTGACGCAGCACCGCTGTCATTTCCTCGTTCTCCCGCTCCATGGCTACCTTCTCCCCTCGTTGATCATCGCGCTGCGCATCCGATCGCTTTGCTTTCTGTTTTATCAGATTTTTTTCAGACGCGCAATTCCTGATCCCGTACAAACCCGCAAAAAAATATTTTTGAGCGCGTAAATCCAAACGGGCATCTCATGCGTACTTGGGTTGAATCTGCAACACATGCACTTGCATGACGCACAATTGCCAAAGGGGGAATTTTGAAATGTCTGCTGTACCAAGCCGGTTGTCGATTCGGTCACTGTGGCCGAGCTGCCTCGTCCTTGCGCTCGCCTGCTCACTATTGCTCGCGCTGACGGGCGCTGCTCCGCGCGCGCACGCGGCGGAGGGAATCGAGCTGTATACGCCGTATACCGAACTGTCTGCGCCGCCCGGCGAATCGATCAGCTACAGCATTGAAGTAATCAACGACAGCAGCGCGACGCAGCAGGTGGCCGTCGGGCTGACGACGGAGGCCGCGGACTGGCAATACGAACTGACCGCAGGCGGCAGGGCCATACGCACGTTAGCTGTCAAGAGCGGCGAGTCCCAAACACTCACACTTCAGCTCGAAGTGCCGCTGCAGGTGGAAAAAGGCGCGTACACGTTCCGTGTAACGGGCGGCGCCGCCGCGCTGCCCCTTACAGTCAACGTGTCGGAGGCGGGCACCTTCAGCAGCGAGCTCACCAGCGACCAGGCCAACCTGGAAGGCTATGCCGACACCACGTTCAGCTTCACGGCTTCGCTGCGCAATCGTACCGGCGAGGCGCAGACCTACGCGCTCAGCGCCGACTCGCCCGCTGGCTGGGACGTGCGCTTCAAGTCAGGCAGTGACACTATCACCTCGATCGCCGTCGAGCCCAATGCTTCCCAGACGATTACCGTCGAGGCAGTCCCGCCTCAGAGTGTGGCGGCCGGCACCTATCCGATTCCGATCCGAGCCGCGAACAACGCCACCTCCGCCGAGACGTCGCTGGAGGCCGTCGTGACCGGCAACTACGGGCTCGCGCTCAGCACCTCGAACGATCTGCTCAGTACGGATGTCACCGCCGGCGGAGAGCGTCGGCTGGACGTCGTCGTGACCAATACCGGGACGGCCGAGCTGCAGGACGTCTCCTTGACCTCTCAGGCACCGGTAGGCTGGGAGGTGACGTTCGAGCCAGCGACTATCACCTCTGTCGCACCCGGCGAGACCGCCAATGCCCAAGTACGCATCAAATCGAGCGGCGAGGCGCTGGCGGGTGATTATGCCGTCAGTCTCGCTGCGTCCTCAGCCCAAAAAGCGGACGACCTCACGCTTCGCGTCGCGGTGAAGGCGTCCGTGCTGTGGGGCTGGATCGGCGTATTGATTGTAGTCGCTGTTGCGGCGGGCATCTATTATCTGTTTCGCAAATACGGGAGGCGATAAAGATGGCGGAGGCGATCATTGCGCTGCGTCAGTTGTCCAAGCATTACGGCGATAAAAAGGCAGTCGATCGCCTGGATCTGGAAATCGCGCGCGGCGAGATATTCGGCTTGCTCGGTCCCAACGGGGCCGGTAAAACAACCACTATCCTAATGATGCTGGGCTTGACGGAGCCGACCGCAGGCTCGGCTCTCGTGTGCGGAAGCGATGCGACGCGTCATCCGCTGGAGGTCAAGCGACGCGTCGGCTACATGCCTGACGATATCGGATTCTACGAGGACCGGAGCGGGCTGGACAATCTCATCTTCACCGCCCGGCTCAATGGCGTCTCGCCCCGCGATGCAGCCGATCGCGCCGAGGCGCTGCTGCGGCGCGTCGGTCTGGAGGAAGCGGCAGATCAAAGGGTCGGCACCTACTCACGCGGAATGCGGCAACGGCTGGGGCTGGCTGACGTGCTGATCAAGCGCCCGCAAGTGGTCATCCTTGACGAGCCGACGCTCGGCATCGATCCTCAGGGGGTGCGGGAGCTGCTCGCGCTCATCTCCGATCTGAGCCGCAAGGAAGGGCTGACGGTCCTGCTCTGCTCGCATCACCTGCATCAAGTCCAGCAGATCTGCGATCGGGTCGGATTGTTCGTGCGCGGCAGGCTGATTGCCTGCGGCACGATTGAGGCGCTAGCCGAGCAGTTGAACGCCTCCGGCACGGCGCAGATCGAGCTGCGCCTGGCCGGATGGCCCCCCGACATCGGCGCGCGCCTGCAGGCGCTGCAAGGTGTTACGGCCGTACGAAGGTTGCCGGAGGAGTCGGAGCAGGCTTCCGGAGCAACGGACGCCGAGACGGGGGGCGTCCATGTGGAGCACGGCCAGGGTCAAGAGCTCCGATTGCTCGTGGAATGCGCGGCACCCGGCCTGGCGCCTGCTATCGCGGCCGAGGTTCATGCCAGCGGCACGGCTCTGCTGGAGCTGCGGCGCGTTGCTTACGGGCTCGACGACATATATCGGACTTACTTCGAAGGGGAGGATGGACCATGACAAGTCCGCAGCAAGACGCAGCGCTTCCGCACGGCGGCGGCATGAATGCTGCGCAAGAGGAGACGCGCTTGCGGCGTCCGTTCTGGATCCTCGTGGCCAAGGAGATCGGAGATCATATGCGGAGCTGGCGCTTTGGCATATTGTTCGCCATTATTGTGCTGGCCAGCGTAGGATCGGTCTACGGCGCGATTACCGCGCTGCAAGGCGGGGTGCAGCAAGCCGAGTTCGATGCGAATTTTTTGTTTTTGCAAATGTTTACGGCAGTAGACAGCAGCCGGCAGCTTCCCAACTTTATGACCTTTGTGTCTTTTCTCGGACCGCTGATGGGCATTGCTCTGGGCTTCGATTCCATTAATACAGAGCGGAGCAAGGGCACGCTGAGTCGCTTGCTCTCGCAGCCGATCTATCGGGATGACTTTATCCGCGCCAAGTTCGTTGCGGCTCTGCTGCTAATCGCGGCCGTCGTGTTCAGCCTCGGCCTGCTCGTCATGGGCGTGGGTCTGCTCACAATCGGTTTCCCGCCGACGCCGGAACAATTTTTGCGCGTCGTCCTGTTTTTATGTCTGGCGGTTGTATATATCGGCTTCTGGCTGACACTCTCAATCCTGTTTTCCATCCGCTGTCGCCAGGCCGCCACGTCGGCGCTTTCCGGAATTGCCATCTGGATTTTCTTTTCCTTTTTTTACGGCATGCTGCTCAATCTGCTGGCCGGGTCCATGATCGGCGATGCGGGCCAGATGTCGCTGCGGCAGCAGGAGTGGCTGCTGGCGCTGAACCGGTTATCCCCGGCCCAGCTCTTCTCCGAGGCGACGACGACGCTGCTCATGCCCGGCGTGCGCTCGCTCGGCCCAATGACGATGGAGCAGGTCTACGGCGCGATTCCCGCTCCGCTTCCGCTCGGACAGAGCCTGCTGCTCGTATGGCCGCAATTGACAGGACTGTTGGCGGCGACGATGGTCTGCTTCGGGTTGAGCTATTTGCTGTTCATGCGTCAAGAGATCCGCTCGCGCATGTGAAGCAAGCGTTACTGGGCTGACGCAGCCTTCGCTGCATTGCGGATAATCTGCACGACGAGCGCTGTCAGCTTGACGAGGTCGGCTGCCTTGATCTGCTCCTTCGTCGTGTGAATATGCTCGTAGCCGACAGCCAGATTGACGGTCGGGATGCCGAGGCCGTTGAAGATATTCGCATCGCTGCCGCCTCCCGATTCGAAGCGGCGCGGCGTCCCTCCTACTGCCTGAATTGCGCGCTGCGCGAGCGCCACCACCGGCGAATCGTCGCCGTGGCTGTATCCCGGATAGATAATCTCGCTCTCGAACCGAGCCGTGGCGCCATAATCCTCGGCCGCACTGACCAGTGCCTGCCGCATCGCTTCAAGCTGCGCATCCAGCTTATCGGGGCACAGACTCCGCGCCTCCGCGTCCAGCCTCACCCGTTCGCATACGACATTGGTTGCGCCGCCGCCCTCGAACCGGCCGATATTGGCCGTAGTCTCCTTGTCGATTCGGCCCAGCGACATGCGCGAGATGGCCTTGGCCGCGACTTGGATGGCGCTGATGCCGTCCTCCGGGTTAACCCCCGCATGCGCGGACTTGCCGATCACGTGCATCGTCACCTTGGCTTGCGTAGGCGCGGCCACCGCCAGGTCGCCTATCGTGCCGTTGGAGTCGAGCGCATACCCGTATTTCGCTTCCATGTGTGCGGGATCGAGCGCCCGCGCGCCGCACAGTCCTGCCTCCTCGCCCGCTGTGATGACGAATTGCACCGGCCCGTGCGGCAGCTTGCGCTCCTTGAGCACGCGAATGGCCTCCAGCATCGCCGCGATGCCGGCTTTGTCGTCGCTGCCGAGGATCGTCGTGCCGTCGCTGCGTATGTACCCGTCGTCGTCGAGCTGCGGTTTGATCCCGCAGCCCGGACTGACCGTGTCCATATGGGAGGTAAAAAAAATACAAGGCGCATGCGCAGCGGACGCATCCGACGGCAAGAGCTTGATAAACAGGTTGCCTGAGCCGTGACCCGTGGTGACAGCCGTATCGTCCTCGAAGACAGTCAAACCCAAGGCTTCGAACTCCCGCTTCAACACAATGCTGATCTCCTGCTCGTATCTGGTCTCGCTGTCGATGCGCACCAGCGACATAAATTGTTCGATAAGTCGTTGTTCGTTTATCATGGACTTCCCTCCGGGGCTTGATATCGTATACAATAGAAGAAGCGTTGTCCAATCTCTCTAAACGGAAAGGAGACCGACGAAATGATCAACCGCAAAGTCGTCAAAATCGTGGTCTACCTCATGATCGCTTCCATGTTGTTATCGACGCTCGTCATGGGCCTGGGCATGATGTTCGGCTAATTCGCTATCTCTACTGTGATGGCCGACGGTTCGTAATGGAAAATACGGCACAGGTGCGGCAGCAGCTCGTCGGCAGCCTGCCGCACCGACTTGTCGCGGCCCGTCAGATCGGCCAGCGACGTGACGCCGTATGTTTGAATGCCGCACGGCACGATGCCGCGAAAGCCTTCCTCGGCAATGCCGGCCTTCAGGTTTAAGGCAAACCCATGACTCGTCACAAAGCCTCTGCGCTTGCGGCATTTGTTGAATTTGACGCCGATGGCCGCGATTTTCAGATCTCCCACCCACACGCCGGTATACTCTGGCTTGCGCGAGCCTGCGATTCCGTACTGCGCCAGCCAATCGATAATGGCCTGCTCCAGACTGCGCAAGTAGGCGTGCAGATCGAGTCCTTGGGCATCGAGGTACAACAGCGGGTAACCGACCAGTTGACCCGGACCATGGTACGTAATATCGCCGCCGCGGTCTATCTCATACAGTGCGATTCCTTTTCGCTCCAGTTCTTCCTTGCCGAGCAGCAAATGCTCGGGATGCCGCTGCGAACCGATTGTGTACGTCGGCGGATGCTCCAGCAGCAGCAAAGTGTCTCCGCGCGCTCCCTCATCCATCTCGCGAACATAGCGCTTCTGCAGCTCCCACGCCTGCCCGTAATCGACGACGCCGATATAGCGCGCGTCCCATTGCTTGTTGATTGCGCTCATGGCTGATCCCTTCTTTGGTCAATACAATTTAGTGTCCAGTGTATAGCTTTCCAGATTGTCCTTGACGCGCTGCAGGAAGCGCCCGCAGATGACCCCGTCCAGGATGCGATGATCGAGCGACAAGCATAGATTCGCCATTGACCGCACCGCGATCATATCGTCAATGACGACCGGCCGCTTGACGATCGATTCGAACGTCACGATAGCAGCCTGGGGGTAGTTGATGATCGGATAGGACAAGATCGATCCAAAGGATCCCGTATTGTTGACCGTGAACGTGCCGCCCTGCATATCGCTTAGCGTCAGCTGGCCGTCGCGCGTTTTACGGGCAAGATCATCGATCTCGCGCGCCAGGCCGGCGATGTTTTTTTGGTCGGCATTTTTGATGACCGGGGTCATGACCGCATCCTCGGTGCCGACTGCCAGCGATATATTAATGTCGCGCTTGATGATGATCTTGTCGACCGCCCACACCGAATTCATAATCGGAAAATCTTTGATGGCATTGATGACAGCCTTCATCATAAAAGCCAAATAAGTCAAATTTACGCCTTCGCGCTTTTTGAATTCGTCCTTCAGCTTGTTGCGCAGCACGACAATATTGGTCACGTCGACCTCAATCATCGTCCACGCGTGCGGAATTTCCGTGACGCTTTGCCGCATATTGCGCGCGATACTGTTGCGCACCGGGCTGACGTCAAGCAGGTGTTCCCCTTTGCCGATCTGCGGTCTGGCTTCACCCTCCATGTTCGGGTTGCGAGGCGCCTCGGTCAAGTGCAGCCCTGTCGTACGCAGCGGCATCGTATCGCTTTTTGCGGCTTCCTTACGCACTGGCGGACTGCCCGCCTCTACATGCGCCAAGATGTCCTTGCGTGTAATTCTTCCGCCAAGGCCGGTGCCTTTTACCGCTGCGAGCTCGATCTTATGCTCTGCGGCCAGCCGTTGAACGGCTGGCGAATACCGATGGCGCATGCTTTGATCCGCCGCTTCTTCGGGTTCTGTCTCCGATGCGTCGGGCGTTGCGACGTCGCCCTCCGGCGGCGCGGTCGCTTCGCCCTCCGTTTCGATCAGACATATGGCGGCGCCCACTTCGATTGTTTCGCCGTTGCCGGCCAATATTTTTACCAATGTGCCCGACACGGTAGACGGCAGCTCCGCATTGACCTTGTCGGTCAGCACTTCGCAGATCGGTTCGTACAGCTCCACGCGGTCGCCGGGCTGCTTGAGCCACTTGTCGATCGTCGCGGAGACGAGCGACTCGGCCAACTGCGGCATCACGATTTCCGTCATCGATTTCATCGCGCTTTTCATCTCCTAACCCCAATCTAATCAATACAGCGCCAGTTCGCGCATCGCTTTTTTCGTTTTCTCGACATTCAGCATATAGAACTTTTCGCTCGGCGGATTAATCGGCATCGCCGGCACATCCGGGCCGCATAGCCGCTGAATCGGCGCGTCCAGCTCATAGAGCAGCTCCTCGGCAATCAGTGCGGCTACTTCCGCCCCGACTCCGCCGGTTTTGTTGTCCTCATGCACGATCAGCACCTTGCCGGTGCGCTTGACTGCCTCGACGATCGCCTGCTTGTCAAGCGGCTGCAAGGTCCGCAAATCGAGCACATGCGCGCTGATGCCCTCCTGCTCCAGCTCCTCGGCGGCCTGCATGACATAATGAAGGGGCAGGCTATACCCGATCACCGTTATGTCCTCGCCCTCCCGGAGCACGTTAGATTCCCCGATCGGGACCGCGTAATCGCCCTCCGGCACTTCGCCGGTGACCAGCTTATAGCATTTCTTATGCTCGAAGTACAGCACCGGATCGGGATCCTGGATGGCCGACTTCAACAACCCTTTGGCGTCGGCTGGCCGGTAAGGCGCGACGATTTTCAGTCCCGGCGTACCGAAAAAGACCGACTCCGGACATTGCGAATGATACAAGCCTCCGAATATGCCGCCGCCGATCGGCGCACGAATGACGACCGGGCAGGACCAATCGTTATTGGAACGATAGCGAATTTTGGCCGCTTCGCTAATTATTTGATTCGTGGCGGGAAACATAAAATCGGAATATTGCATCTCCGCGATTGGCTTCATGCCGTACATGGCCGCTCCAATTGCTACACCAGCAATGGCCGATTCCGACAAAGGCGTATCCATCGCCCGCTGCTCGCCGAATTGCTCCTGCAAGCCTTTGGTGGTCGTGAAGACGCCGCCCTTGAGCCCGACATCCTCACCGAGCACGAACACACTCGCATCGCGTTCCATCTCCTCTTGCATGGCAGAGCGGATCGCATCGATATAACTCATGACCGCCATGTCGCGTTGCTCCCTTCTTCGTCAGACTCCGCATAGACGTAGCGGAGGGTGTCCTCCGCTGCCGGGAACGGCGCCTTGTCGCCATAAGCGGTCGCCTCGTCCAGCTCCTCGCGGAGCTGCTTGAGCAACGTCTGCTCGCGCGCTTCGTCCCATAGACCGCAGTCCATCAGGTAGGCGCGATAACGCGGCAGTCCGTCCTGATTGCGGTGTTGCTCGACCTCTTCTTTCGTCCGATACGCCAGATCGTTGTCCGAGGTAGAGTGCGGCGAGATCCGATACATTTTGGCCTCGACCAGCGTCGGCCCTTCGCCTTCGACGGCTCGCCGCCGGGCTTCCTTGACGACCCGGTACACTTCGAGCGGATCGTTGCCGTCGACCTCGATGCCCGGGAAGCCGTAGCCCGCCGCGCGATCGCTGATTTTTCCCGCCACTTGCCGATGAATCGGCGTCGATATCGCATATTGATTATTTTCACAGAAGAAGATGACGGGCAGCTTGTGTACGCCTGCGAAATTACAGCCCTCGTGAAAATCGCCTTGATTGCTTGAGCCTTCGCCAAAGGTCACAAACGAAACGAGCCGTTCTCCCTTCATTTTGGCGGCGAGCGCCACGCCGGCGGCATGCGGAACTTGCGTCGTAACCGGACTGGAGCCGGTGACGATGCGCAGCCGCTTGCTTCCAAAATGACCCGGCATTTGACGGCCGCCGCTATTGGGGTCCTCCGCTTTGGCAAATACGGAAAGCATCAGCTCCTTGAGCGTCATGCCCACCGAAAGCACGAACCCGTAATCCCGATAATAGGGTAAAAAATAATCCTGACTGCGATCCAATGCGAAAGCTGCCCCTACTTGCGCCGCTTCCTGGCCGATGCCCGAGACGTGAAAGTTGATTTTGCCGGCACGCTGCAAGAGCATGCAGCGCTCGTCAAAGGCACGAGCTTTTTGCATCGACACATACATTTCTACGGCTTCTTTGTCCGTTAATCCCAATTCGTCATGTAACGTTTGTTGAGCCGATCCGGATTTTGTCATGGGGAGAACCCTCCTATCCGTAATACATGAATGGCCAACGTCTGTAGCCTTTATAACCTGGTACTAAGACTTGGTTATACCAATTATAACGCTTTTGCCGCCAAAAAGAAACTCAATACACCAAGGCTTGTCCGTTAACCGCCAACATGGCTTCGCCGAGCGCCTCCGAGAGACTCGGATGCGGATGAATGGCTTGACCGATTTCCCACGGCGTGGCATCGAGCAATTGGGCCAACGAAGCTTCTGCGATCAACTCCGTTGCTTTGGCTCCAATGATATGGACGCCGAGCAAATCGCCGGTGGTCTCCTCGGCTACGACCTTCACAAAGCCTTCCTGCTCCCCGCTGATAACTGCCTTTCCTATGGCCTGGAACGGTATTTTACCGACCTTGACTAGCATCCCGCGCTTGCGCGCTTCGGCTTCGGTCCAACCGATTGAAGCAATCTCCGGACGCGCATAAATGCAGCGCGGAATGCGATGCGGCTCATAAACTGCCGCATCAGGCGAACCGAGCAAATGCTCCACCGCGCACAGTCCCTCGTGAGCGGCAGCATGCGCAAGCTGAACGCCTCCGGTCACGTCCCCGATCGCATAAATATGCGGCTCGGTGGTTTGAAGCGATCGATTTACGGCAATGACGCCGTTCCGAATTTCTACGTCGGTATTTTCGAGCCCGATCGTTTCGCAATTGGCTTGTCTGCCGACGCACACCAACATTTGATCGGCTTGCAAACGCACGGGGCCGTCCGATGTTTCGGCTTGCAGCGTGCAACGACCGTCTTCGATTGCATAGGAGGGGAGCTCAAGCTGCACATTGGTCAACACCCGTATGCCGCGAGCGCGAAACGCTTTTTGCAACGCATTGGAAATATCCGCGTCCTCGCCAGGCAGCAAGCGTGCCGCCATCTCCACCAGGGTCACCTCGACGCCGAAATCGGAAAGCAGCGATGCCCATTCCACGCCGATGACGCCGCCCCCGATAATGAGCAGGGAGTTCGGCAATTGCTCCAGTTCGAGCGCTTGGTCGCTGTTCAATATATGTATGCCGTCAGGCTCCAAACCTTGCAGCATGCGCGGGCGCGAACCAGTGGCAATCATGAGATTGGAAGAAACGACCGTTTCCATATCCCCATCCGCGAGCTCCACGGCGACCGAGCCGCTGCGCGGCGAAAAAATGGAAGGGCCAATGATCCGCCCTTTTCCATGTACCACCTGTATACCATGCTTGCGCATCAAGTGCCGCAGCCCTCCGTACAATTGATCCACAACTTCCTGTTTGCGTTGATGAACGCGTCCGTAATGCAAACGGATCGCTTCGTCCTCCACTTCAACCCCGAAAGCGGACGCATGTTTAATTTGATGGTACAAGTTGGCACTATGAAGCAGGGATTTGGTCGGTATGCACCCTTTGTGCAAACAGGTTCCGCCTATTTTATTTTCCTCAATAAGAACGACGCTTTTTCCCGCTTGTGCCGCTCGGATGGCCGCGGTATAACCGCCGGGCCCTCCGCCCAATATGGAAAGATCTGCTTCGATCGGCAATTTAACTCCTCCATTTCAATCACTCATGACCTATACAAGCTATTGTACCTGTTTTACAGGGCATCCATCAATCCATGGACAGCTTATGATGAAAAAGGTATGATGGAAGTATTCATTTAAACAGAAATGTCGCCGGTTTGAGCCATGCAGGGAGGATTCAAAAGGATGAACGCTCGGATTGTAACCGCACGCTTTATTGCAGTACTATTGCTTGTCATTCCCGGGCTGGCAGCCGCCTACGGTTTTTTAGCCCTCAAAGAAGTATTTTTTTCGTACTTTTCCGATTTTGGCAACGATGAGACTACGCCTCAATTTATGTGGGGAAAGTTTATAATCGGCGCTCTATTTTTTTTGGCAGGTGTCGGTTTTATCGGGGGTTGGATCTTTTTCAGGGACCGCAAGCGCAATTATGTGGCTCCGCGATTTAAAGAAAAGAAAAAAAGCTGACAAATGGATGGCCTCGAGGCCATCCATTTTCATTTTCTAAGTATTTGGAAGCTGCTGCGTGCTAATTCCGTCCTGGCTTTCAGCTCACCTTATGCTCAATCCGCAGCTTATCGGCGACCATCGCGATGAATTCGGAGTTGGTCGGCTTTGACTTGCTGATGTTGATCGTGTAGCCGAACAGGTGGCTGATGCTGTCGATGTTGCCGCGCGTCCACGCGACCTCGATCGCGTGGCGGATCGCTCGTTCGACGCGGCTCGGCGTCGTTTTGAACTTCTCGGCGATCGCAGGGTAAAGCGTTTTTGTAATCGCGCCCAATATTTCGATGTTGTTATATACCATAGTGATGGCTTCGCGCAAATACTGATAGCCCTTAATATGCGCCGGCACGCCGATTTCATGAATGATACTCGTTATATTGGCATCGAGATTTTTGCCTTTGGCAAGCGGAACAACATTGGACTTCATATTGTTCGTCATTGCGCTGGTGTAGCTGGTGCCTGGGGATGCCACCGAAGAATTTCCGACAAGCTGGCGAATTCGGTTTGCCAGCACCTCCATATCAAATGGTTTTAAAATATAATAAGAAGCACCAAGCTGAACGGCTTTTTGGGTAATATTTTCTTGTCCAAACGCCGTCAGCATTATAATTTTGGGCATGCTGGGCAAATCCATTTCGCGAAGTCGTTCCAATACGCCGAGTCCGTCAAGATGCGGCATAATGATGTCCAAGATTAAGACGTCCGGCACGGTTTGCCCTTCTTCAAGCTGCCGAAGCACCTCTTCCCCGTTATACGCTACACCTGCAACCTCCATATCTTCTTGATCCGAAATATACTCCGAAAGCAAGTTTGTAAATTCGCGATTGTCATCAGCCAGCAATACCTCAACCTTTTGCAATGTGTAATCCTCCTCTAAACTGGGATTGGAATGATTTTCATGTTGCTTAGTTATAACTTTCGACATCCAAAATCAAATTCCTTCTGTCGAAATTTATTTTTCTTTATTTTTTTTGATATTTGATTTATAATAAAATATTTACAACATAATTCTTCACAGGACGTCTTATTTCGGTGATTTTCGACAGACCTCTAAATGATTACCTGATTAGCGAAGATTTGAAACGCAAATCGGATGCCGATCAGACAATCGTTATGTAATTGTAAAGACATCCCGTTTATTTTCTCCGGGATGTCCTGTTGACTCAGTTAACCTGCACGGTAGTGGGTTTCGTTTGGTTTTAAAAGCACGCCTGCATCCTGAAGCATCCATTCAATAAAGCAGCCGTAACCGGACGAAGGGTCGTTGACAAAAACATGCGTCACTGCACCGACTAATTTGCCGTTTTGCACAATGGGGCTGCCCGACATGCCTTGCACAATGCCTCCAGTGCTTTCGAGAAGCCGCGGATCGGTAATTTTTATCACCATTCCTTTTGTAGCGGGAACGCTTTGCTTCGTCACGTGCGCAATTTCAATATCAAATTTTTCCACTTTTTGACCTTCAATTACAGTCAAAATATGAGCCGGTCCTTCTTTAACATCCTCTGCAAAGCCAATTGGTACAGGCTTCATATTGAAGCTGTGAGACGGCAGCTCCGTCATTTTACCAAAAATGCCGAAAGCCGTGTTGTTTAAAACATTGCCTAAAATTTTGCCGTGTTTGACAAACTGCGCTCTTTTTTCGCCCGGCTCTCCACTATGGCTCTTGTTAATGGACATCACATTGGATTGCACAATTTCTCCGCTATCGACTTCGATGGATTGTTGCGAGTCCATATCGGTGATGACATGGCCGAGGGCGCCGTAGACGCCTTGGTCCGGCGCATAAAACGTTAGGGTGCCGACACCTGCAGCAGAATCGCGAATGTACAGCCCTAATCGCCAAGCCTGGTCCATTTCGTCAAAAGTGGGTGCAATCGTTCGTTGCAGTAGCTCGCCTTTTCGTTTTACGGTCAGATGCAAAAGCTGCTTCTTTTCTCCAGCTTCTTTTACCAATGCTGCCAATTTACCAACCTCATTGTAGTACCCGCCATTGACCTTCACGATGAGATCGCCAAGCTTGACGCCGGCACCTTCGCCGGGCGATACCATACTCCCATCTTTTTTTCGAATTTGATGATGACCAACGACCATAATGCCGGCTGATTTTACCTTGACACCAATCGTTTGCCCGCCTGGAATAACTTTTAAATCCGGTACGACATTGACTTTGACCGTTTTGAACGGGATTTTCCCAAACAGCTTAAGCTTCATTTCGGTTTGTCCGCTGTGCAGCGGGGCAATTGACAGCGGCTTGCGCAAATCCACGCGGATCGACTGGTTGTGCGAACCGTTGACTTGCAGCACATGAGGGTCTACATCCACTTTCGCTTGCACCGGCATTTCATAATTCAGATGCTTCATTTGCCCTGCAAACAAACGAAGCTCATTCGGAAACGCGGCAAAATGCTGGAAGGGGGAGGATGTACTGATCATGCCTACGAAGAGTGCGAGGACAAGCCCAAACCATCGCTTCCGATTGCTGAAGTTCAATGATTTCACGCTCCCTATGGTTCCTTCGCTTGACGAGTACCGCCAATTGCGTACCTATAAGGTACCCTGCCCCTTCGCTTTTATGTCCCATAAAACCTTCCCCCTCTGGTTGCATTACGCTCCTTTTTGCCGCTTCGCCAGATCAAGCATTTCCTGCGCATGATGCCTGGTTTTTTCGGTCACTTCCACACCGCCCAGCATCCTGGCCAGCTCTTCGATTCGCTTGATCGGCATTAATTCGAGTACGGAAGTGACCGTCCGTCCCGCGCTGATGCGTTTTCGAATTTCATAATGATGATCCGACATGCAGGCTACCTGCGGCAGATGGGTAATGGCGAACACCTGACAGTGCGCCGCAAGCCGCGAAAGCTTTTCGGCAATGGCTTGAGCCGCTCTCCCGCTCACGCCCGTATCGACTTCGTCAAATATTAGCACTGGAATCTGATCATGACGCGCGAATATCGCCTTGAGCGCAAGCATGACCCGCGACATTTCGCCGCCCGATGCGATTTTGCTCAGCGGCTTAAGCGGTTCTCCGGGATTGGGCGCAATTGCAAATAGCGCTTCGTCCATTCCTTGGGGCCCCAAGCGATATTTCGCTTCGCTTTTATTTGAAGGATGCTGAAAAAGTTGTACTTCAAACAATGTTTTGTCCATTTTAAGCTGCTTCAGCTCTTTCACGATTGCGGCCGATAACTGTTTGGCGGCGTGCTTTCTTATATTCGACAGCTCGCCTGCCAGTTGCGAAGCATGGGCTAACAACCGCTTTTGTTCCTCGCGCAGAAGCTGAAGGTGTTCTTCATGATTTTCCAGTCGGTCTGCATCGATCGAGATTTTTGTGACATATTTCAAGATATCCGGTATTGTTTCCCCGTACTTGCGTTTCAATCCATGCAGCAAATCCAGACGCTGTTCGATAAAGTCAAGGCGTTGCGGATTGGCCTCAATGTCCTCCAGATAATCGCGCAACTGAAACGCTGCATCCTCGGCTTGATAATAGGCTGACTGCACCTGTTCATACAAAGCGCCGATGCCGTCGTCATACGCTTGCAGCTCCTGCAGCTTCGTTGCGGCCCCGCGAAGCGCATCAAGACCGCCGCCATCTTGGAGCAAATCATACGTATCCGCCGCTCCTTTCATTCTGCGATCGGCATGCGCCAGGAAATGTTTTTCTTCCTCCAGCTCCTGCTCTTCTTCTGGCTTCAGATCTGCACTGCGAATTTCTTCAATTTGAAAACGATACAAATCCAGCATTTGCATATTTTGACGCGCGTTTTCCTCAAATTCCTTTCGTTCCGCAGTTACACGCTGATAAGCTTCATAGGCCTCGCGATAAGCCGCTTTGCGCTCGGCCAGCGGCTCCCCCGCATACAGATCGAGCCATTCCAAATGACGCTCCGTTTTTTGCAGCGACTGATGCTCATGCTGTCCGTGAATATTGATAAGATGTTCGCCCGCCTCGCGCAAAATAGCCAAATTGGCGGCTTGACCGTTAATTCGACTAATGCCTTTTCCATGCGCGTAAATATCGCGCCGAATGATCAGCAGTTCTTCCGGATCGACTTGAATGCCATTGCTCTCCAAGCATTGCCACACAGGATGGTTGATGCTTAGATCAAAGACGGCTTCAATTTCAGCTTTGTCGCAACCATGACGAACCATATCAGAGGCACCTCGTCCGCCCGCCAAAAGACCGAGCGCATCGATCAGAATCGACTTTCCCGCCCCCGTTTCACCTGTGAGGACATGAAAACCGCGATGAAAGTTTACGGTTGCCTTTTCGATAACAGCCAAATTGCGAACGGACAATTCACGCAGCATTTGCGAACACCTTCCTTAGGATTGAATTAATTCTAGCAGCCGTTTTTTTACCTCGGCGCTTTGCGTTTTGCCCCGGCAAATAATCAGCACAGTGTCATCCCCGCAGATTGTACCCATGACTTCGTCCCAGTTCATGTCGTCAATCAATACGCCAATGGCATTGGCCGTGCCGGGTCCGCATTTCATGACAATTAAATTGTCGGTACTGTCGAGCCTTTCATAATGATCGACGAGCGTGCGTTTCAGCTTGTAAACCGGATTGTAACGCTGTTCGCCGGGCATTGCATATTTGTACTTGCCTTCTTCTGTTTGTACCTTGATGAGCTGCAACTCCTTGATATCACGCGAGACAGTCGCTTGCGTCACCTGAAGACCGGCACCGCATAGAGCGGCCACGAGCTCGTCTTGGGTTTCGATTTCTCCGGCCGCAATCAGCTCGCGTATTTTAACTTGACGTCTTGCCTTCATCGTTCAAGCCTCCCATATTATTGCGATTCTTCAATTTGAAAGGTAATCACGCGCACTGTCCCCTCTTTGCCGTCGGCATATAACACGCCTTCGCAATATGGAACCAGCAAGGAGTAGACCAACAAACGATCGCGCACGCCCGCGCCTGTCCAATCCATCGGCATTCGTTCTCTGGCTGTCTTTACCATATAGCGCTTGCCGTCGCGCTCGGCAACATAATCGATGTAGAGCCTGCTCTGCAGCACTTGATCGTCCAGACCGATGCGCAGCGGTATGCGATGCTTGCCGGAAAGCACTTCATATCCGTTCGCTTCAAGCAGCTTGACCCAAGGATCGTCCGCGCTCGGCTCGGCTCCGTCCTGAAGCAAGATAAGACGCCGACCGCTCGGGGTATGAAGCCATCGATAAAACAATCGATACAGCCAAATGATGAGGATGGTACCGGCTACAAGCATGACGAACCAGTCTGCATACATGTGCAGCGCCCCCTTGCATTCGAATTGCTTATGTACCATTCGATATGCATCGGGGCTTTTCCTTTTCAAATGAAGCATTCTTCCGTTATCGCATTTTTAGGAACACTTGTCCGCGAACTTTTGTTCGTATATCTGAAGTGTACCAAAAAATCCGCTCACGGTAAAGAAAAAAAAGAAACAATTTGCCAACCAGGCATGATTGTTCCGGTTTTTTTGCTTAAGATTAGGAAAAAGCTCTGATAGACTCAAGAATGACTTCATCGATTTGATCCTCGAACGGTCCGGCAGGATCCGTCGAAGGCGACCACGACCAATGCGCCAAAAATTCCACATTCCCCTGCCCGCCTGTAATTGGGGAGAAGGTCAGATTGAGCAATTGAAAGCCGATGGCTGCAGCTGACTGCGTCACGCTCTGCAGCACTTCGCGATGAATCGCAGTGTCTCGCACAACGCCCGATTTCCCGACCTTTTCTCGCCCCGCCTCGAACTGCGGCTTGATCAGCGCGACGACCTCCGCATGCGCCGGCAGCAAATTTGCGAGCGCCGGCAAAATGATGCGAAGCGAGATAAAAGAAACATCTATGGAAGCAAAGGTCGGCACCGGTCCGTCAAGATCCTCCGATTTCGTATAGCGAAAGTTGGTCCTCTCCATCACTTTAACCTGAGGATGCGTACGCAACGACCAATCCAATTGATTATAGCCCACATCTATGGCATAGACGAGCTTGGCCCCGTTCTGAAGCGCGCAATCGGTGAATCCGCCGGTCGAAGCGCCGATATCCAGCATCACGACACCGTTCAAATCAAGTCCGAATTCCCGTATTGCCTTTTCCAGCTTGAGACCGCCGCGGCTTACATATGGATGGGCCGTCCCTTTTACCGAGATCGCCGACGTGCGCGCTACCTTTGTCCCGCTCTTGTCAATTCGCTGGCCATCCACCAGCACTAAGCCGGCCATAACGGCCGCTTTTGCCTTTTCCCGGCTTTCGTAAAGCCCTTGTTCCACCAACAACACATCGATTCGTTCTTTTTCAGCGCTGCTCATTTCTCTCCTTATGCCCTACAGCCTGCTGCCGCTCGCGCTTTTACGCGGCCTCGGCAGCATTCGCATAATTTCGGAGGCCACGGCCTCCGATGTCAGCCCGGTTTCGGCCCTCTGCTCTTGAATGGAGCCGTGCTCGATGAATCGGTCCGGAATGCCGATACATTTCACCTGAACATCTTGCACGCCGCGTTCTGCATAAAATTCTAACACGGCACTGCCGAGTCCGCCGCTGACTGCGCCCTCTTCAAGCACCAGAATGCGGCCGTTTTCGGAAGCCAGACGCATCAGCATCTCCTCGTCGAGCGGTTTGATAAAACGCGCATTGACGAGTCTGACCGACAGGCCTTCGCGCTTCAATAGCGCGGCAGCCTCCTCGGCAACCTCGATCATCGGACCGAGTGTGACGATCGCCGCCGATTCGCCGCTCTGAAGCTCTTCCCATGAGCCGATGGGGATCGTTTGCATCTCCGGATTGAGCGCTACGCCGCGGCCTGTGACACGAGGGTAGCGCACCGCAATCGGACCGTCATTGTAAGCCAGCGCGGTTTTCATCATGTCGCGCATTTCGTTCTCGTCCTTCGGCATCATGATGACGATATTGGGAATATGCCGCAGGAACGGCACGTCGAACACGCCATGATGCGTCTCGCCGTCGGGACCGACGAAGCCTGCGCGATCGATTGCAAAAACGACGTTCAAATTTTGCCTGCAGATATCATGAACCACCTGATCGTACGCACGCTGCAAGAAGGTCGAATAGACCGCAAATACAGGCTTCAGCCCTTCGACCGCCAGCGCAGCGCACAGTGTCGCCGCATGCTGCTCGGCAATACCGACGTCGAACATCCTTCCCGGAAAACGTTCGCCGAACTTGATAATTCCGGAACCGCCAGGCATCGCCGGCGTGACGGCGACGATGCGCTCGTCCTGCTCCGCCAGCTCGATAAGCGCGTTGCCGAACACTTCCGTATACATTGGCGGTCCTACTGCTTTAAGGACTTGGCCCGATTCAATCTTGTATGGCGTAATGCCGTGCCATTTATGCGAATCCGATTCGGCCGGGGCGTAGCCCTTGCCTTTGGTGCTGAGCACATGCACGAGTACAGGGCCGCCTACTTTATCGGCTTGCTGGAACGCTTCCATCAGCTTGCCGATGTCGTGCCCGTCCACCGGACCGAGGTATGTCAATCCCAATTCTTCAAACAGCACGCCTGAGACGACCATATACTTCAAGGAATCCTTGAGCCATTCGGCGGTCTTGGTGATTTTGCCGCCAATTGCCGGAATTTTGCTTAGCAATTGATGGACTTCATCCTTGACCTTTTGATAATTTTTGGCGGACCGCATTTTGCCCAAATAGTTGTGGATTGCGCCGACATTCGGGGCGATGGACATTTCGTTGTCGTTCAGCACCACCACCATGTTGCGCTTTTCATGTCCGATATGATTGAGCGCCTCCAGCGCCATACCACCGGTCAATGCGCCGTCGCCGATGATCGCCACGACTTTGTTCGTTTCTCCTTTGAGGTCGCGAGCCAGCGCCATCCCCATCGCCGCGGAAAGAGACGTGCTGCTATGACCGGCCTCCCATACGTCATGCTCGCTCTCCGAGCGCTTCACAAAGCCGCATAAGCCTTTATATTTGCGCAAGGTGTCGAATTTATCCATTCGACCGGTCAGCATCTTGTGAACGTAAGATTGATGGCCCACGTCGAACACGAACTTGTCTTGCGGGCTGTTGTATAAATAATGAAGCACGACCGTTAACTCGACGACACCGAGATTGGGAGCCAGATGGCCGCCCGTCTCCGAAAGCTTTTCGATTAAAAACGACCGAATTTCAGCGGCCAGCTGCTCAAGCTCTTGCGTCGTGAACTTTTTGAGATCTTCCGGCTTCGTGATTTGTTCAAGCAGCACGTGTTTTCCTCGCTTTCCTGGACTGAAAACACTTGTCGTCCAGCGGCCGGCTCCTATTGGTGGCAGCCAAAAACCGCGATATTTCCACCCATTATAGCATAATTCGATCCGCTTCCCAAATTGGCCGCGACTAATGATCGCGTTGCATCATATAATCGGCCAGCGCGAGCAAATATTCAGGTTTTTTAAATTTTGCCGATTCCAAGGCCGCTTTGGCCTCACTCGTCAGTCGCTCGACAAGCGCCCGGCTTTCCTCGACACCGAGCAAATAAGGATACGTCACCTTGCCTTGAGCAACGTCGCTGCCGGTCTTTTTGCCGAGCTTGTGCGCATCGCCGGTCAAGTCGAGAATGTCGTCCTGCACTTGAAAAGCAAGGCCAAGCTTCGTTCCGAATTCGGCCAGCGAATCGAGCTGGGCGACCGAGGCCCCACCGACACGACCGCCGGCCAAAAGCGCAAACGCAATCAAATCACCGGTTTTGTGCAAATGAATGTATTCCAGCTCTTGCAGGGAGGTAATGCCTTGCTCGCCCAGGATGTCCGCGGCCTGCCCGCCGACCATGCCGCGTGCGCCGGCCAGTGCAGTGAGGTCTTTGACAATGGCCAAAGCGATCTCGGGCTTCAATCCCGTGTCCGCGGGGGCTGCAGAGATGCAATAAAAGGCGTGGGTGAGCAAGGCATCGCCTGCCAGAATAGCCATCGCTTCACCGTACACTTTGTGGTTGGTCGGCTTGCCCCTACGGTAATCGTCATCGTCCATAGCAGGCAGGTCGTCGTGAACCAGTGAATACGTATGAATCAATTCAACCGCGCAAGCGATCGGCATAGCTTGCTCCTCCGCTCGCTCCTCTCCGCGCACAGCGCCGGCGGCTGCCAAAAGCAAGACGGGGCGAAGTCGCTTGCCGCCTGCTTGCAAGGAATACTGCATGGATTCCCTGAGCTGGACAGGGATGTTCCAATCGGCGGGAAGCACCTCAGCGAGCGCCGCGTCAATTCGCTTTGCTTGTCTGGCGATATACGTTTTTACGTCCGGACCGCTCAAAAGGATTCTCCTTTTTCTTCATTTGCCTCCAACTCGGCAAACGGTTTTTTCACAACGCCTTGCTCGGTCTCAAGCAATTGCTCGATTTTACGCTCTGCCTGCTCCAGCTTGCTGCCGCATAATTGCGAAAGACGCATGCCTTCCTGAAACAGCTCAATCGAAGTCTCCAGCGGCGCGTCGCCGCTCTCCAACTGGGCAACGATGGTCTCCAATTGCTCCATTGCTTCCTCGAAGCTGACCGGCTTATCCGTCTTGCTCATCGTTTGCATGCTCTCCTTTCATTGACCAGACCTGACAATCCAGCTCGCCGTCGGTTATCTTGACCTTCAACTGATCGCCTGGCTGTACATCTTTGATTGAACGAATGATCCGTTTGCCGTGCTCGTCGTAGACGAGGCTGTAGCCCCTGCCCATTACCTTGAGCGGACTGAGCGCATCGAGTCCTCGCACCGCACTGCTCCAGGCGGCGCGATGATCGCGCAACCGTCCCAGCATCGCCACTCTTAGGCTTCGCCTGACGGCGGCTACCGCTTGGGCGCGTTGCTCCAACCGCGCTCCGGGATGGACGGCGGCCAGCTTGGACTGGGCGCGCAGCAGCCGCTCTCTCCCCCTGCCGGCCCGACGCTCGAGCACTGCCGTCATCCGGGCTGTCGCGCGATCCAATCGCTGCACCGGCTCCAGCAGCGCTCGGTGCGGCTGGGTCAACACCGTCGCACGCTGCATGCGCGCCAGTCGTTCCTGGCCGCGGCGGAGCTGCGACTGCAGCGCCTGCGTCATACGCTGCTTATGCCGCGTCAGCTGCTGACGCAGCTCAGCCTGATGCGGGACAGCGAGCTCGGCAGCAGCCGTGGGGGTAGCCGCGCGCAGGTCCGCCACGAAGTCGGCAATCGTATAATCCGTCTCGTGACCGACAGCGGAAATAACCGGCACCGGCGAGGCCACGATCGCACGCGCGACCGCCTCCTCATTGAATGCCCATAGCTCTTCCAGCGAGCCGCCTCCGCGTCCGATGATGAGCACGTCGATCTCGGCCGCATCCCGCACCAGCTCAAAAGCGCGAACGATGGAAGGCGCCGCTTGGGCGCCCTGCACGCTCACGGGCACGAGCAGCACTGGCACCGACGGAAATCGGCGTTTTAAGGTCGTCAAGATGTCGCGTACCGCTGCACCGGTTGGAGAGGTCACAACTGCGATGCCTCTTGGGAATGCAGGAACAGGCCGTTTGCGCTCCGGCGCGAACAGCCCTTCTGTGTCCAGCTTTTTTTTCAACTGCTCATAAGCCAGGTGCAGGCTTCCGAGCCCGTCAGGCTGCATGGCAGTAATATAGAACTGATAAGCGCCGTCGCGCTCATATACAGAAATGTTGCCGCTCGCCACTACTTTTGTCCCGTTGTTCGGACGAAAAGGAAGACGGGAATTGTGCGAGGCGAACATAATGCATTTCAGGCGGCTGTCCTTGTCTTTGAGGGTGAAATACATGTGGCCGCTGGAATGGTGCGTAAAGTTGGAAATCTCACCGCGCAGCCACAAGCCGGACAGTAAAGCGTCTGAATCGAGCTTCATGCGAATGTACCGATTCACTTCTTTGATGGTGTAGATACGCGGCTGTTCCGCCACCGATTCATCACTCCTCGATTCCGTTCATCCTCGCAGCTGCCTTCAGCGTGTTCGCCAGCAGCATCGTAATCGTCATTGGACCGACTCCGCCCGGCACGGGCGTGATGTAACCGGCCGTATCCAGCACGTCGTCATAATCGACATCACCCGCCAGTTTGCCGTTGTCCAGCCGGTTAATGCCCACATCAATGACAATGGCGCCCGGTTTGACATAGCTCTTGCCGATTGCTTTTGGCCGTCCGATCGCCACCACCAGTATATCGGCGCTCCTGGCCAGCTCCTCCATATTGGTGGTACGGGAGTGGCACACAGTGACCGTCGCATTTTCCTGAAGCAGCAGCATCGCCACGGGCTTGCCGACAATATTGCTGCGACCGATTACGACAGCGTGCTTGCCTTCGATCGATTGGCCCGTTTGTTTGATGAGCGCGATACAGCCCGCCGGCGTGCAAGGCACGAGACTTTCGTCGCCGATCACCAGGTTGCCCGTGCTGATTGGATGGAAGCCATCGACGTCCTTTTTCGGGTCGATCGCATTTGTCACAGCTTTCTCGTCCAGATGCTTTGGCAACGGCAGCTGTACCAGGATGCCGTGAATGCTCGATTGCGCATTAAGCAGCTCAACAAGAGACAGCAATTGCTGTTGTGTCGTATCCGCGGGCAATCGATGCACCTCGGAATAGAACCCCATCGCTTGACAAGCCTTTTCCTTGCTGCCGACATAAACCTTTGAGGCCGGATCCTCCCCGACCAGTACGACGGCCAATCCCGGTTTGACTCCTTGTGCGACAAGCTTTGCCGCACGTTGTTTGATTTCCTCGCGGATCTGGCCCGACAGCTGTTTTCCGTCAATGATTTGTGCAGTCATGGTTGATTCGCTCCTATCCTTTACGTATTGGCCGGAGGCTCTGCGTCCGCTTCTTCAAGCGCGCGAATGAGCCGCCCCAGTACGCCGTTTACGAATTTGCCGGACTCCTCGGTGCCAAAATGCTTTGCCAGTTCAATCGCTTCGTTGATGGCCGCTTTTGGCGGCACATCGGTCCGGTACATCATCTCGTAGCCTGCCAGGCGCAGCACTTGCCGATCCACCCGCGAGAGGCGGTCCAGCTGCCATCCGGTCAAGTATTGCTGCAGCAAATCGTCGATTGGCTGCTTGTGCGTGACCACGCCGCTCACCAGTTCGCGTAAATAGGCGTCAATATCCTGAATGTCGGTGCGGTCGACATTCAGTTCGTTATCTTCTTGAATTTCGGCCAGCAGCATATCCACCGCCTCGTCTGCTCCGACCTCGTTCATTTCCATCTGATACAAGCTTTGAATCGCAATTTCTCGAGCAAGTCGTCGTTTCATTGGGCCTCCCAAGGCAATGCGGCCTCATCCATGCTCAGCACCGGAAGTTACAGACCCGGTGCCGAGCGAACGGAAGAGACCACAAGAATCATCTGAATGGACGCCAGCGATCATTCATCCAATCCAGCACGCGCTGCCACGGAATGAGCGGCGGCGCCTGCATGTCGCGCTGACGGCCAAAATAATAACCGATCCACAACAGCAATGCAAAAAACAGCATGTCCCAAAATCCAAAAAACAAATAGACCACACCGAGAAGCAACGCACATGCAACCCCGGCAATACGACCGCTATGAGTTTGCCATATCTCCAACCAGTTCATGGGCGCCACCTCACTCTACGCGGCTTTTAAACGTTTGCGACTGAATGATGTTGGCGACGAACACGGTGACGAGCGAGACCGGAATGCCGGTAATATCCTCTACGTGCTCCTTGACAGCACGTTGAATGTCTTCGGTCAAAGCCGGAATGGGGGTTTCTCCGTCTACGACCGCTCGCAGCACGATCTCCAGCCCGGCATCGGCGACCCGGATACGGGCACGCAGGTCCTTGACGCCTCGTTGCTTGGCCGCCGCCTTCAACGCCAAATTTTCAACCGTTTCCATTGAAATGCGAATGTCGCCGAAATCCGTACGCTGGTCGATGGAGGGAACGGATGCGCTATCCCGGCGAATCGTAACATAAAAAAAGCGGAGGCTCAGAAGCAGCACCACCACTGCGACAATAATAACGGTCGCCGGAATCCACGGTGACCCATCGTATAGCTGATCAATGCTATTGCCGGCCATCCGTTTCGTTACCCAGCCCGCGCCGATGCTTATCGCTACGACAGCAGCTGCACCGACGAGCAAACTGTACAGAAACAACAAGAGCCTGTCCATGATCTTTATCAACGTGAATGCCTCCCCCTTCAACTGGCGCCAAGCGCTCAGTTCAAGTCCGCGCGTATTGCCGTTTTAGAGCGCAATTTTTCAATGAAAAGCCCCCTTGCGACGAGCGCCAGCCCTTCACGAGGGGGTTCTATTATACAACGTTCGCAGCGCTGAGGCTACTTCAGCCGAGCCGTCTGGGCTTCCTCTTCCTCCGGCTTTTCCGCTGCCTTGAAGTAGACGTCATGGATGTGAACATTAACCTCCACTACCAGAAGTCCGGTCATCATTTCAATCGATCGCTTTACGTTCCGCTGGATCTCGGCCGCGATCTCGGGAATGCGGTTGCCGTATTCGACGATAATGGATACATCCACTGCCGCCTCGCGCTGTCCGACATCCACCTTTACCCCTTTGGACAGGTTTTTACGTCCCAGGAGCTCGGCGATTCCGCCGGCAAATCCGCCGCTCATGCCGGCCACGCCTTTGACCTCAACTGTTGCCAACCCGGCAATCACCTCAATGACTTCGGGCGCAATCTGAATGGTGCCCATTTCGGTCTGTTCGTAATCCGCCGCAATCGTACTCACTTTTACCCTCACCTCCGGCCTGTTCGCTAAGTGGGCTTATCCGCACTACTTATTTACTATACTATAACATTTGCCTACTTTTATGACAAACGGCGCAACACATTTCGTCCGAGGCATTAAAAGTGTGGCACTTCGGAGTTATATGCTTTCCTCCAACGCATTTTTTAATGGCCAGCGTTCAAGTCGTGCTCCTCCAAAAATTTGATATCGAAGTCGCCTTTTTGGAATTTCGGATGTGCCAGCAGCTTGAGATGAAACGGAATCGTCGTGTGAATGCCGTCGATAGCAAATTCGGACAGCGCTCGGCGCATGCGAATAATCGCCTCTTCGCGCGTCGGTCCCCAGACGATCAGCTTGGCAATCATGGAGTCGTAATGCGGTGAAATCACATAACCGGGATACGCGCCGCTGTCGACTCGGACGCCCAGCCCGCCGGGGGCCAAATAGAAATCGATTTTGCCCGGAGACGGCATAAAGTTTTTGTCCGGATTTTCGGCGTTGATCCGACACTCGATCGACCAGCCGTTGATGCGCAGATCCTCTTGTTTGAAGCTAAGCGGATTGCCCTCCGCCACCGAAATCATTTCCTTGATCAGATCTACACTGGTGATCATTTCCGTAACGGGATGTTCGACCTGAATGCGCGTGTTCATTTCCATGAAATAGAAGCTGCCGTCCTGTCCGAGCAAAAACTCGAGCGTACCGGCACCCGCATAGTCGACGGCGAGCGCGGCGCGCACGGCCGCTTGCCCCATCGCCGCCCGCTGCTGCTCCGTCAGGATCGGACAAGGCGCCTCTTCGACGAGTTTCTGGCGGCGGCGCTGCACCGAGCAGTCGCGCTCGAACAAGTGAACCGCGTTGCCGTGCTTGTCCGCCATAATTTGAATTTCCACATGCTTCATGCCGGTCAGATATTTTTCCAAGTAAACGCCCGCATTGCCAAACGCTTTTTGCGCCTCCTGCTGGGCCGTCGTAATCTGCTTGATGAGATCGTCGCGATCCTCCGCGATGCGAATCCCTTTGCCGCCGCCGCCGGCGGTGGCTTTGATGATGACCGGATAGCCGATCTCATCGGCGACGCGAATCGCTTCATCCGCATCCTCGATCAGGCCGTCGGAGCCGGGAATGACCGGCACGTCAGCCTCGCGCATCGTCAATTTGGCGACCGCCTTGTCGCCCATTTTGCTGATGGCATCGGCCGACGGTCCGATAAAGGCGATGTTGCAGGATTCGCAAATTTCCGCAAAGTCGGCGTTTTCGGAAAGAAAGCCGTAGCCGGGATGAACCGCGTCGCATTCGGTCAACGTGGCTACGCTCATCATATTCGTAAAATTGAGATAGCTGTCCTTGGAAGCTGTCGGACCGATACAATATGCTTCATCCGCCAAACGAACGTGCAGCGACTCCCGGTCGGCTTCGGAATAGACCGCCACCGACTGGATGCCAAGCTCGCTGCAGGCGCGAATGATCCGTACCGCAATTTCCCCGCGGTTGGCGATGAGTACCTTTTTGAATTTCACCCTCTGAACCCCTTTCCCTGGTTGCTGCGCAAATGATTATTCAGGCTTGACCAAGAACAGCGGTTGACCGAATTCCACGAGCTGGCCGTTTTCCGCCAGTATTTCAACAATTTCGCCGTTGACCTCTGCTTCCAGCTCGTTCATCAGCTTCATCGCTTCGAGGATGCAGACGACTTTTTTCTCGTCTACGCGATCGCCGGCCTTGACGAAAGGCGCAGCGTCCGGAGACGGCGAACGATAAAAGGTGCCGACCATCGGCGAGACGATGGAATGCAGCTGCTGGCTCGGCGCTGCAGCCGGCTCTGCCGGTTCCTGCTGAGCGGGAACGTGCTGCGGGGCAGACGCTTGCGGAGCAGGCATATATGTATGAGGTGCCGGAGCGGACTGCACATTGACGACCTCGGTTTTGCCGGGCTTGCGGATATGCAGGCGGGTCCCTTCGTTCTCAATTTCGAGCTCTTGGACTGAAGTTTGATCGACCAGCTTAATCAGCTCTTTAATATCGTTTAATTTAAACATTGTTGTGTTCACTCCTTAAAGTTTTGCGAAGCAAACGGCTTCGGAAGCAAAATTTTGCGTGTTGTAAAGCTGCCAGTCGTACATAACGTAAGTATTATATCATAAACGGCCCTGAACGCGACTCCTTTTTTAAAAGTCAAGGCGAAACGGATAAGCGTCAGGCTGCGACATCAGTCACGGTTCGAGAAATTCAAAAACGTATAGGGAAATCCTATGCTTTTTATAAATTGGATAAAAAGCCCGCTCCGGCAAAGCCGGAGCGGGCTGACGGGCTGACCGCCCTGGCATCGGTTCATCCTGTCAAGGCACAAACTGGACCGAAACCTGATCGGCGGAAATGCCGAGCGTATCCATCGCAAGCGTAATGATGCCGTCGGCCTCGCTGCGGTCGAGTTGCTCGCTCTGCACAACCACGTTGAAGTTGTCGCTCTGCTCGTCGATGACGACATTGCCGAATTCGTACTGCGTCAGCAGCTCTTCCTCCAGCGTCGTCATGCGGGCGTCCTTGGTCTCCAGCGCGTCGAGCTGCTCCGCGGCTTCGCTGGCTTCCTCCAGATCGACGTCGGTATCCGCCAGGATGCTGTAAAGCCGATCCGTCTCTTCCATCAGCACCTGGCTGCGCAGCAGTTGGCGCTGCGTGAAGTAATCGCTGGACACGGTCGCCTGATCCTGCTGCTCGATCTGCTCGAGCACCTTCAGCTCTTCGGCCGTCAGCCCGGATTCGCCAAGGTGATCGACCTCCGTGACAATTACTTCGTCCGCAGTGCCCGGAGCCAGATCCGTCGCTTCTGTCGCATCGGTCATCATCGCTTCGTCCAAGGTGTCGGTGGAGCTGTCCGTGAACAAATAATAGGCCGACAAGATCACCATCAAACTAAGCATCGAAACAAGCCATACGGTTTGTCTTTTCGTATTCATTCGCTGCCTCTCCTTTAACGATCTAATTTTTTAAGGCTGTTTGCTGGGCACGATGGAGATGCGATGCTCCGGCACGTTATATCCCTTTTGCACAGCGTCCAATATGAGCTTTTTGACAGTCGGGTGCTCTGCCCCGCGGGCTACAATCAAGATGCCGCGTATCGTGGGGTTGATGCGTTTTGTAACAATCGGCGTTTGCTGGCCGTCCAGCTCGTACAAGACCACCTGACCGTCCTTCGTGTATGAAGCGATGCGCCGTTTGCCGCCGTCGCGATCGGTTTCCTCCGTCGTTTGTTGGGACTGATTGACATTGCGCTCGATGATGGTTTCCTCGGTCGATTCCACAGTGATCATGACATCCACCGCACCGACCCCTACGATTTTGGCCAGCATTTCCTCCAGCCGCTCCTCAAGCGGACGTTCAATTTCGGCGAAGGGCGAGGCCGGCTCCGCTTCATGCCCCAGCATGGCCGGCTCTGCCGCCGACGACGAATCGCTCGGCTGGTTCGCTGGCTCGACGGGTGTCATCGGAAGAAAGGAATTCAGCAGCATCAGCCCGATGCCGGCGGCGGCAATCAACAGCAGCCATCGCAGTGTGCGCACGCGCTTTGGCCCGGCCGGCCCTCCGCCCATCATGGTCTCGAGCTGGTTCAACCATTTGGCCAGTGCCGCTCACCTCCCTTCCTTATGCCCTGTCTCGCCTTCGCGCGCTGCGAGCCGGACCTCGACACGCTCGGGCGCTATGCTCCAGCCGGCAGCCACAATTTGCTTGACGCGCTGCACGTGTGCGCTTACCGCGAGCCGCTCGCCGCTGTCGCCCTGCACAGAGGAGTCCCCGTCTTGGTCGGCGCTGCTCAGCGCAATCAACGGCACCGTCACGTCCACTGTCACCTCGCGGACTTGATCGATCGCCTGCTCCTTGCGCTGCTTCGCTGCGCCCTCCTCGCGTTCGGGCGCGAGCAGGATCTGCACGCGCTCGACCTCAAGCGACGCGGCGCCCTGCGCCTCAGCCGTCAAGCTGACCCGGACTTCTTCGGCCAGGATGCCCTCCTGCTCGAGGGCATCCTGCATCGCCGCTGCCAGCTGCGTCTGGACGAGCAGGGCAGCCTGCGCCTCCCGGCGCTCAGTCAGTCGCGCAGCTTGGTCCGTAATGTCCTCCAGGTTCGCCATGCCGGCCTGCTGCTGGGCTCGCCCCGCCCATTCGTCCCAGCCGGCGACGATCTGCTGTGTAAAGTCGCCCTGCATCAGCCGTAGAATCGGCGTCAGCAGCGTCAGCAGGATCAACAGCCCCACTACCAATCGTACATACCGCTGAAAGGTGTCGCTCGGCAAGAGCAAATCCACCAAGCCGCCCAGCAGCAAGATCGCGATGACCTGGCGCAGCCAGTCGGTGAGCCATTCCACGGCGCGCCTCCCTCTGTGCTATCGCACCATTAATGCCGCGTTGCCGGCAGCCAGAATGATGGTAACCGCCAGGAAAAACATGAGGCCAACCGCCGCCAGCGCGGCAAAAACATAAATTAACGTTTTGCCGATGGTGTCGAGGCATCCGATGACCGGGCTGTCCCCGAGCGGCTGCAGCACGGCGGCGCAGGCTTTGTAGATCAAGGCCATGACCAGAATTTTGATGGCCGGCAACGCGCATAGAAAAACGATGATGACGACGCCTGCGAGGCCGATCGCATTTTTGACCAGCATCGAAGCCGACAGCACGGTGTCGGCGGCATCGGAGAACATGCGCCCGACGACCGGTACGAAACTGCCCGTGACGAACTTGGCCGTCCGCAGCGTCACCCCGTCGGTGACCGACCCTGTCGCACCTTGCACGGAAATGACGCCAAGGAAAATCGTAAGCAGGACGCCGAGCACTCCGACGGCAAGCGAGCGGAGCAGATTCGCCAGCTGTGTGACCTTGAAGCGATCCGACACCGCGCTGGCCAGATGCAGCACTGCCGAGAAAAACAACAACGGGAAAACCAGGACATGAACCAGCGTGCCGACGGTATGAATCATAAAAATAATGAGCGGATGCATGACCGAGACCGTGACCAGATTGCCCATGGACGCCAGCAGTGCCAGCAGCAGCGGGATCATCGCCATCATGAACGAGATCATGGATGTAATCGCATGCTGGGCGTAATCAATGGCAATGCGGAAGCTATTGATCGCCAATATGAGCAGTACAATATAACAGATTGCATACGCCACCCGGCTGACCGTTTTACGCTCGAAGGCCGTTTGGAGCGTCTCCAGAATCATGCTGAACACCGTGAGCATCACAATCGTCACGAGCAGCTTGCCGTTTGTCATGATCTCGCGTACGGCGAAGCCAAGCAGACCCTTCAACACTGCGCTTAGCTTGAATCCGGCTCCTTCGGAGCTTAGCAACTCCGCCAGACTCGGCATCTCGCGCTCCGGCAGCAGCCCGCCGTATTCGCGCGTCAGCGTCTGCCAATAGTCCTCGATCTCCGCAATATCGATCTGCCGGAGCTGTTCGTCGGCCAACTGTCCGGGCAGCGAGTCCGCAGGCTCTGCCGCCGGCTTCGCGGCAGCTGCGAAGCCGGTGAGCAGCATTGCGGCCAGCAGCAGCCCAGTCAGCGCCAGCGCCCGAGCCTTCATTCGATCACCCTCCCGTCGGCAGCAAATTCATAACCGCATCGACGATGACGCTGATGATCGGGACGGCCATGACGAGAATGAGCACTTTGCCGGCAAATTCAATTTTGACGGCAATGCTTTCCTGTCCGGTATCGCGAACGATTTGCGCGCCGAACTCCGCAATATAAGCAATGCCGATAATTTTAAGAATGGTAGCCATATAAATAGAGGGCACTCCGGCGCGTTCGGACAAGTTTTCCAGTACGGCGATGACCGCATCGATTTTTCCGATGACCAAAAGGAAGAGCGAAATGCCTGCAAATGCGGCAATGCCAAAAGCGTAAAGCGGCTTCTGCTCCTTGACGACCAGGATCAAAACTGCGGCGATCAGGCCAAATCCGACAATTTGCACGATTTCCATGCCGTTCCCACCCTACGCTACTGAAAGAGAAAAATCGTTTTGATCTCCTGAAACAACTCGTTCAACATTCGGATTACCATAAAAAGCACGACGACAAAGCCGATGAGGGTCACCCAGTGGGCCATGTCCTCCTTCCCCATCTGCTTCAGCACCGTATGAATCATCGCGACGATGATTCCGATGCCGGCAATTTGAAAAATTGCGCTCACATCCATGCTCATAGCCTTGGCACCTACTTCCGTTACACCATCAAAATGACAACAAGCGCCGCCCCCAAAATCCCCAGATTGCGCCCCATTTTTCCGTATCTAGCCTGATCCTCGCGCGCGGCCTCTTCCTCCGCCTGAAGCTGAAGCAGCGCTAGCCGCAGATGCTGCTGCTGATCCTCCCGATCGCTGATCCCGAGCGTCGTTCCGAGGCGTCTCAGGATAAGTCGCTCGGGTTCCTTCATGGCCGATTGTGGCCAGTTGACGGCAATGGCTTCCTCCCAGCACTGTTGGAACGACTGTCCGTTCCCTTCGCCGGCGCTGGCTCCGGCTAGACCGAGCAGATCCGATACGGGAGGCTGCAGGCCTGCGGCCGTCCGGATCATCGCCTCCGGAAGCGGCGTATACCCGTAAGCAATCTCGGTCTCGAGCCGCTGGAGCGCGTGGACGAGCTGGCGAATCTGATTCGGCCGAGCGGCGAGTCTTGCCGAATAGAACATGCCGATCATCGTCCCCGCGAACAAGATAAGCAGCGCTCCGGTCAGCTTGATCATACGGGTGCGTGCGCAGGCCTACTGTCAGTCTGCGGGCCTGGATGACCCCGGGCGATCGCCTGCACCTCGCCGCTCGGCTCGCGCGCCCTGCGCCCGTGCCCCTGAGCGTGCCGATCCAAGCTGTCGATCTCGAAGCGGACGCCCTTCTCGCCGCGCCGGAGCAGGACCACCGTCTCGAATGCCGCATCCTCCAGCAGCTGACGCAGCGCCGGCCGCCCCATCGCGTCCTGCAGATCGTAGGCATGCGCCGTCGCGATGACGCGCACGCCCGCATGACTGGCCTCGCGAATCGCGTCGGCATCCTCCGGACGGCCGATTTCGTCGACGATCAATACCTCCGGCGACATGGAGCGCAGCAGCATCATCATGCCTTCCGCCTTCGGACACGCGTCCATGACATCAGTCCTCGGGCCGACGTCAAAGGCCGGAACTCCGCGGATGGAGGCTGCAATTTCAGAGCGTTCGTCCACAATGCCGACTTTGCGCCCGCCCCATGAAGCTGCCGCCGGGGTCCCCCATTCTCCGCTACTGATCGCACGCGCCAGATCGCGGATCACGGTCGTTTTGCCCTGCTGGGGAGGCCCCAGGATGAGAGTCGATCGTACAGTCTGTTTCGGCCAATCGACTATTTTGGACAGCAGCGGCAAGGCCGCACCCACCCTGGCCCTGGCAATACGGAAGTTAAATCCGCCTACCTCCCGCAGACCGCGGACCTTGCCGCCTTCGAGCACTGTTCGGCCCGCCAGGCCGATGCGGTGTCCGCCGGGTACGGTAATGTACCCGCGCCGCAACTCTTCCTCCATCGCGTAGAGCGAGTGGTTCGTGATCCGTTCGAGCAGTTGGCGGCATACCTCCCGACCCGGTCGGTAAGCCCGATCCGTCGAACGATGAAGCGTCCCGTCCTCGCAGGCGAATCGCGACTGGCCGCAGCTTACGATTTCCAAGGGCCGCCCTTCTCGTATGCGCAGCTCCTCGATGCCATCCAGCGTGCGTGGCGCCAGGCGTCCGATGACCGCTTTCAGCTCGCCGGGCAACAGCTCCATTGCATCGCGCCGCATCGCTCCCCCCCCTTTTTCATGCTCACGTATGGATGCTATGCTTGTACTCATGTGTATGCACCGCATGTCCGAATATGTCTGTTTCCTATTTCTTCAGAATGCCGATCATTAGACAGGCCACCCCCGCGACGACCCAGACGAACTTGCCAGCAGACAGCTTGTCCGACAGCCCCACCAGCCCGATCGTAGTCGTCGCAATCAATATGAGCGGACCGATCAGCGCCAGCGACGAATTGACGATCAGCGCTTTGTCCACTTGATTCAGACGCAGCATCAAAAACGCCGCGAACAGCTCGATGCTGCCGGATAACATGCGCAGCAGCGCCATCCCGAGCACGACTCGATTCATATTCCAAGCCCCCTTTGACCGATCTGGCTGATACAGTATATGCGGGCTTGTCTGAATTTAGGCTTCAAGGGCACCAGCCCTGCCCGCGCCGCATATAGTAACGCATGGCTGGAGCATTCCACGTCTAACGCCACAGGCAAGGAGAAGCGGACTATGAATGAAGCGTCATTGCAAGCCTCCTGGCCCCCGCAGCTGCGTGATCCGAAGGGCATGCGCGGGCAGTATAGACAAGGAGGCCGACCGGTTCAGGAAGCGGATCGGCAGGCAAGCGGATTTACGATGGTGATGGATAAAGGACTGGGCTCGCATGCTTTTGGCGATCTGCTCGAGGTCGCCGGCCCCTATATGGATTGCATCAAGCTGGGATTTGGAACCTCGGTGCTGTACGACGAGCAGTTGCTCCAGGAGAAGCTGGCGGCGGCACGGCGGCACGGCATCTTGGTCATGCCGGGCGGCACGCTGCTCGAGGCCGCCGTCAGCCAACAAGTGGCTGGCGCTTTTTTCGACGCGGTATGCGCAGCCGGCTTCTCGGCGGTGGAAGTGTCGGATGGCACGATCGAGCTGGACCGCAGGCGCCGCAGCGAGCTGATCGCCGAAGGCGTCAAGCGCGGACTCCGCGTATTCACGGAATATGGCAAAAAGTCGGAAGGCTCGGCAATTGAGGCAATCGAGCTGGCTCGCACGGTCGAGGCGGACATTCGAGCCGGCGCGGATCTGGTCATCGTAGAGGCGCGGGAATCGGGATTGAATATCGGCTTGTTCGACGAGCGAGGCGAGTGCCGTGAAGGAGTGCTTGAGGCTGCGGCTGCGGCGGTTCGCGAGCTTGGCGACGTGCTGTGGGAGGCCCCGCTCAAGACGCAGCAGAATCAGCTGCTCACCCGATTCGGTCCAGGGGTCCATCTGGGCAACATTGCGCCGGGCGACTGCGTCGCGCTCGAGGCCATGCGGCGCGGCTTGCGTTCGGATACCTTTGTCGCGCCGGTGGACGCGTCGGCGAATCAGTCGAGCGACGGGTACATTTATGTAATATAGATTTCAAATGAGCGCGCCGGCATACTTCTTCTCGCTTGTCCATATACATGCTCTAGCAGCGTAATTCAGAGAAGAGGCGAGGCGGGCATGAACGGAGAAATTATACTGGTCGCGCTCATAGTCATCGGATTGGTCGGCAGGTCGCCCATTATCGCGGCGGCGGCCTGCTTTTTGCTGCTGGTCAAGCTCGTGCATCTCGAGCGTTATCTGCCTTCGATTGAGCGCCGCGGTCTGGAGATCGGATTGCTTTTTTTGACGCTGAGCGTGCTGGTTCCGTTCGCGGCCGGCCGCGTGCAATCCAAGGAGCTCGTCCATGCGCTGACCTCCTGGCCCGGACTGCTAGCCATTGCGGGCGGCGCCGTCGCAACGTACGTCAATGGCAAGGGCCTGGAGATGCTTCGCTTTGATCCGCAATTGATCGTCGGACTGGTCATCGGCTCTATCGTCGGCATCGTCTTCTTTCGCGGCATCCCGGTCGGCCCGCTGATGGCAGCGGGCATCACCGCGCTGCTGTACAAAATTTTTACATTGCTCAGCGATCGGATCGGCTGAAGGCTAGTCCGAAAGCAGCAATGAAGCAGTAGACGGCAAAAAGCGAGCGCAATTTGCGCTCGCTTTTTCATCGTAACTTGCGGGACCTCCAGTGGAAGCCGAGAACCGCCTTGTCTTGCTTGCTCTTAAGCGAGCATCCGGCCTAACGCCGTTCCTTCGGTCCGCCTACGAAAGCCTCCTCCGAGGTGTCCAGCCCAAAGGCCGTGTGCAAGGCGCGCACAACCTCCTGCAGCGGTTCCGCTTCGATGACGCAAGACACCTTGATTTCCGAGGTGCTGACCATCTTGACGCTAACGCCCTGCTTATAGATCGCTTCGAACATTTGCGCGGCGACGCCGGGATTGCTGACCATGCCCGCGCCGACGATCGAGACCTTGACCAATCCGGATTCGGTGCTCGTTTCGACGTAGGGCACCTCTTTGCGCAATCCTTCAATGACGCCGAGCGCCGCTTCGCAGTCGTCGGCGTTGACCGTGAACGAAAAGTCGGCCTTGCCGTTCGAGATGCCGCTTTGGACAATAATGTCGACGTCGATGCCGCCGGATGCCAGCGCGCCAAATACGTTGGCCAATACGCCCGGCACGTCCTCTACGCCCTTGATGCTGATACGTGCGACATTTTTCTCAAAAGCAATTCCCCGTACGACGACTCCTTGCTCCATTTCCGCTTCCTCCTTCACTTGCGTTCCTTCGTTCTGCGTAAAGCTGGACCTGACGACAAGCTGAACGCCGTGATGCTTGGCGTACTCCACCGCACGCGGATGCAGCACGGCAGCGCCGAGATGCGCCAGTTCGAGCATTTCGTCGTACGAAATCGCGTTAAGCTTGCGCGCGTTGGGCACGACGCGCGGATCGGTCGAATAGATGCCGTCCACATCCGTATAAATTTCGCACACGTCCGCCTCAATCGCTGCAGCCAGCGCCACAGCAGTCGTATCCGAGCCGCCGCGTCCGAGTGTCGTAATCGCGCCATCCTCGCTCATCGCCTGGAAGCCGGCCACGACGGCCACTTGATCCTGAGCGAGCGCACCCAGGATTCGCTCCGGGAGAATCTCGGTGATGCGGGCTTTGCCGTGCTTGTCGTCGGTTCTGAAGCCAGCCTGCCAGCCGGTATAAGAAGCGGCCTTGCCGCCGAGCTGATGGATCGTCATCGCTAACAGCGCAATCGAAATTTGCTCGCCCGTCGTAAGCAGCATATCCATCTCTCTTGCGGGGGGGTTAGGGTTCAGGGCTTTGGATTGATCAATCAGGTCATCCGTCGTGTCGCCCATGGCGGAGACGACGACCGCGATCTGATGGCCCTCGCGCTGACGCTCCAGAATGCGCGTCGCGACTCGCTGCATGCGCTCCGTACTGCCGACGGAGCTTCCTCCGAATTTCATTACAATCAATGACAACGCTTATTCACTCCCATACTCGCGATACTTGACTATTAATTTCAAGGGTACATTATAACATATCGTCCTTATATAAACCGAGAATAAAAATATAAAACACTGCGCTGCGGCGCATTCCGCCAGCGCAGTGTTTGTCGTGACCGCCGGTGGACGGCTATTCGGATTCGGATCGCACAATCGCAGCGAATCCCGATGTCAAGCGCGGGAAATATACTTGCCTTCCCGAGTATCAATCAGCAGCACATCGCCTTCGTTGATGAACAGCGGCACTTGCACGTTCAAGCCTGTCTCCAGCTGGGCATTTTTTGTCGCGCCGGTCGCCGTATTGCCCTTGATGCCCGGCTCGGTTTCCACGACCTTCAACTCCACGCTGTTGGGAATCGTAATGCCGATGATTTCGCCTTGATAGCTGGCAATGTTGACGTTCATATTTTCCTTCAGGAAATTAATCTCCCATTCCAGCTGCTTTTTGCTCAGCTCGAACTGATCGTAGCTCTCGTTGTCCATGAACGTATAGTCGTTGCCGGAATTGTACAAGTATTGCACCTCGCGGTTCTCGATCATGGCGCGGCCGATCGTCTCTCCAGCGCGAAATGTTTTTTCAACGGTGTTGCCGTTGCGGAGATTTTTCAGCTTGGAACGTACAAATGCCGCGCCTTTGCCCGGCTTGACGTGCTGAAATTCCAATACGGTGAAAATGTCGCCGTCGACTTCGACGGTCAGGCCTGTTTTGAAATCATTGACTGAGATCACTGCTTGATTCCCTCCATAAGTTCGATTGCACCCGTCAGCCGAGCGTCAAAGCTCTACACTTGCAAAAACGCCTTCGGCGTCGAGGTAAGAATGGAAATGCCCTGTTCGGTAATGACGATGTCGTCCTCAATCCGCACCCCGCCGAAACCCGGGATATAAATGCCCGGCTCGACCGTCACCGTCATCCCGGGCGCCAGCACCGTATCGCTCAAACGGGACAATCTCGGCGATTCGTGAATCTCCATCCCGAGGCCATGCCCGGTGCCATGGCCGAATTGGTCTCCATAACCATACCGCGTGATGATATCTCGCGTCAAGGCATCCGCCTCGCGTCCGGTCATGCCCGGGCGGATGTGCACCAGCGCATGCAGCTGCGCTTCGAGCACGATCTCGTAAATTTCACGATGCCGCGCCGTGGGCGAGCTTCCCAAGTATACCGTGCGCGTCAAATCCGAGCAATAGCCGCGATACAGCGCGCCAAAATCGAACTTGACGAATTCCTCGGCCTGCAGCTTGCGGTCGCTGGCTACGCCATGCGGCAGCGCCGATCGTTCGCCGGAGGCGACGATCGTATCGAACGACGACGAGGTCGCGCCCCGACTCCGCATATACACTTCCATCTCCAGCGCGAGGTCGCTCTCGCGCATGCCCGGCTTCGCCAGCTGCGTCACATAGGCGAACGTATCGTCAGCGAGTTGCGCAGCCTCTCGCATCACGGCCAGTTCGTCCGCGTCCTTGAACATCCGCAGCTGCTCGACGACGCCGCCGACCGGCTCCAGAACGATGCCCCCCAGCGCCTTGCCCCATGCGGCGTAGAGGCTGTACGCGACATGGTCTTGTTCGAATCCGACGCGCGTGATGCCCGCTCCCGCCAACAGCTCGGCGATCGTGTCGATCGGCTGTGCCCCGTGCTCGACGACCTCAAAGTCCGCCGCTTCCTGCGGGGCCTGTTCCATATAGCGAAAATCCGTCAGCAGCCAGCTCTGCGATTGCGTCACCAGTGCATAGCCGGACGAGCCCGTGAATCCGGTGATGTAGCGGCGATTGACGGGATGCGTAATCAAGAGCGCCTCCAGACCTCGCTGTTGCAGCTCTTGCCGCAGCTTAACCAAGCGTTGTGCAGTCATGTTCGTTCCTCCTTGGGCCCCCAATAGCGAATCAGCGCATCCAGTGCGAGCTCGTAGCCGTGCGGCCCGAATCCGGCGATCTGGCCCTTGCAGACCGCGGCCGTCACGGAGCTGTGCCGAAAAGCCTCCCGCGCATGGATGTTGGACAGATGCACCTCGATCGCCGGAAGCCCGACCGCAGCCAGCGCGTCCCTCAGCGCATAGCTGTAATGCGTCAAAGCGCCGGGATTAATGATAATGCCGTCCTTGCGGCCGAACGCCGCATGAATGGAATCGATCAGCACGCCTTCGTGGTTGGACTGAAAGCATTCGATTGCAATGCCGCGCGCCGCTGCCGCATCGCTCAGGCCCGCCTCGATGTCCGCCAGCGACGTGCTGCCGTAGATGCCCGGCTCGCGGGTACCCAGCATATTCAGATTCGGACCGTTAAGGACCAATACCGTGCGCATGCCGCACCTCCTTATTTCACGCCTCATTCTACCATAAATCGGCATCAATTGAGAAGCGTCTGGCGGACCTGCTCCGTTGCCGCATTTTCCTTCGGCTCACGCGATGCCTCGTCATGGTATTCGAATACAATGCTATAGCCGATAAACAGTCCCCAGAGCAAAAATAGACAAGCGTCCGTGAAGATCGAATTCCAGCCGATCCGCCGCACGCTCTCCATCATGCCCAGCGGCGGACCGACGCCCAGGAACAGCGCCGCCCACCAGAGCAGCCCGTAGCCGAGCGAAGCCCATGGGCCGCGCACGCGTCCCAGCACAAGCTTGTATACAAAAGCTGCCACGATGGAGAGCGCGATAAACGCGCCCCATCCGATCAGGTGGCCCCATAATCCCTTCAAAAAGGCTTGCTTAAAAAAAGGCTCGACTAAAAATCCGGGCAACACAGACGTGAAATTCAGCTCGTACAGCCCCCAACGCAGCAATCCCCATATGACGCCTGCACTGAGGCCAATGTAAAGGCAAAATTGAAAAGCGGGCGTCTTTTTTCGGGGGTGATCGCCTTGCACCGGCTGTATGGACATGAGCGCCCCTCCTTTAGCTTCATTGTCGTCTCTGGCAACTAGTATGCGCCCGCACGTCCGAATCATCCGGCGGCGTCAAGCGCGATTGGCAAATCAAGCTCGAATGAAGTACAATATTAATAAGAACCTAAACGAGGCAGGTGAACCGATCCTTGTCGCAGCAATCCAAGAGCATTTACGGCGGTCAAGCCGTAATCGAAGGCGTCATGTTCGCCGGCCGTCATGTCAACGTCACGGCCGTGCGTCGCAAATCCGACGAGATCGTCTATTACGAAGTGCCCAGAACCTCCAGGAACTGGGTGCAAAAATTGAAAAAAATCCCGCTTGTTCGCGGTGTCGTCGGCATTCTCGAATCGAGCGCGAAAGGCTCGCAGCATTTGAACTTTTCGGTGGAAGCCTACGCCGAGGACGAAACTGCGGAAGAAGAGGCGAAAAAGACCGGCGCCGAGCCTTCAAAAGCCGAGGAGCCGAAAAAGGAAGAAAAATCGGTCTGGAGCCTTTCCATGATTGTCGGCGTCGCCGTCGCTGGCGTCATCTCCTTCATTCTCGGCAAGCTCGTTTTTACGCTTGTGCCCGCGGCCGTCGAGCAGCTGTTGTTCGGCCGGTACTTCGAGAACATCGTGATTCATAATTTAATCGAAGGCGCCATCAAAATTGCATTTCTGCTGACGTATTTGTACATCATATCGCTGACGCCGATTATTAAGCGCCTCTTCCAGTATCACGGCGCCGAGCACAAGGTGATCAGCGCGTATGAGGCCGGAGAAGACCTGACGGTGCGCAACGTGCAGAAATACAACACCTTGCATTACCGTTGCGGCAGCAGCTTCATCGTGCTCTCCGTCATTGTCGGCGTGATCGTGTACTCGTTTTTCTCTTGGGACACGATGTGGGAGCGCATCTCGCTGCGGATTCTTTTGTTGCCGCTCGTGCTCGGTCTTTCTTACGAAGCGCTGCGCTTTACGAACTCGCTCCGCGATACGCCCGTGCTCCGCTACCTCGGGTATCCAGGACTCTGGCTGCAAAAATTGACCACCAAAGAACCGACTGACGAGCAGGTCGAGGTATCGATCGCTTCCTTTAACCGGATGCGCGAGCTGGATACCCAATATGCCGGCGAGACGCAAGCATTGGGCCGCTCCGTCAGCTAAGAAAGGATGAACAAACATGCGCAAGCTTCATCCCGCAGTCCTCGTCGTTGTCGCGCTTGTGATCATCGGCATTGCTGACATGCTATTCAAGTCGCCAGGCCGGCTGCTGCTGCCAGTGGCAGTGCTCGGCATCATCTTCCTGCTGTACAAGTTCGGTCCGGGCCGGCTCCTCGGCGGAGGATCGAGGCAGCGCGACAAGCCCGGCGCCAAGCGTAGCTACCAGTCGGCTCAAACTCAACAAGCCGCGCGGCAGCGCAACACCCGGTCCAAGCCCGACCGCAAGCGCCTGCCCTTCCGCGTCATCGAAGGCGGCAAGGACAACGACGATTTGCCCAAGTATCACTAAGCATTTCCCTCTCGCTCCATGCTGTTAGCGCAACGCAAAAAGTCTTTTCAAGTCTGCGACTTGAAAAGACTTTTTTTCGCACTTTTTCACATGCGTATACGAACCGCTACAGTTTAATCGTTCTCAATCTCGTTGCGAATGCGCGAGAGCTCGTCCTGTCGCTGCGCGTCCGATTCGAAATACGCGACCAGTGTCTCGATGCACGTAATCGAATCCCAGCTCAGATGATGCTCGATGCCTTCCACGTCGCGGTAGATGTTTTCCTCGTGCACGCCGATGATCGTCAAAAACTGCTCCAGCAGCTGATGCCGATCCACCAGACGTTTGCCCATCTTCTTCCCTTTATTCGTCAATACGAGACCGCGGTACTTCTCGTAGATCAGATAATTGTCCTTGTCGAGCTTTTGAATCATTTTGGTAACGGACGAGGGATGAACCTCCAGCCCTTCGGCTATGTCGGAGACGCGCGCGTATCCTTTTTCGTCAATCAGCTTATAAATTCGTTCCAAGTAGTCTTCCATGCTAGGCGTCGGCATCGAAAGGCTCCCCCCAACTTGCTTTCTTCTCTAGTCATCATACACTGTCCGACACCCCAGCCGCAACCTGAGTCCCAAAGTTACCATGGCTGAACGGTGTTGTGCCGGTCAACACTATACCGAAACGACAACCATCCTTTTATATTGGAGGCATCCAAAAATGGCCACACCTGTAAAAGAACGCGCCAAGCCGCGGCCGACCGCCGAATTTACGCCGGAGCTGGTCTATGTCGAACCGGGGGCCCTTGAATACCCGAAAGGCGCCGAAATTTTTGCTTGGGTCAAGGAATCCGGCATTCCTTACCGCATGACCACCTCGCACAATCGCATTACGAACCTGCCGGGCGAAACCGAGCTGGAGCAATATAAGATCGCCAAGCGCACCCTCGTCATCGGCGTACGCAAAACGTTAACCTTCGATCAGTCCAAGCCGTCGGCCGAATATGCCATTCCCATTGCGACCGGCTGCATGGGCCACTGCCATTATTGCTATCTTCAGACGACGCTGGGCGCCAAGCCCTATGTGCGGGTCTACGTCAATCTGGACGAAATCATGGAGGCCGCGCGCGGGTACATCCAGGCGCGGGAACCGGAGCTGACCCGCTTTGAGGCGGCATGCACGTCCGATCCCGTCGGATTGGAGCCGATTACCGGCAGCCTGCGCCAACTGATTGAGTTCATGGCGGATCAAGAGCACGGCCGCCTGCGCTTCGTCACCAAGTTCCACCACGTGGATTCGCTGCTGGATGCCAGACACAACGGCCACACCCGCATTCGATTCAGCGTCAATAGTCACTATGTCATCAAGCATTTCGAGCCGGCGACCTCAAGGTTCGCCGAGCGTATCGAGGCCGCGGGCAAAATTGCCGCCGCCGGCTACCCGCTGGGCTTCATCATCGCGCCCATTATCTGGTACGACGGCTGGCAAGACGGCTATGCCGAGTTGATTGCAGCGTTGGCCCGGTCCCTGCCGCCGGGCGGCGTGCCGAATTTGACGTTCGAACTGATTCAGCATCGCTTCACCAAGACCGCCAAGTCGGTCATTGAGCGCCGCTACCCGCGCACCAAGCTGGAGATGGACATTGACAAGCGCAAATACAAATGGGGGCGCTGGGGGCAAGGCAAATATGTCTATCCCGACGAGCAGGCTCATGCCTTGCGCATGCATTTGACGGAGCAAATTTTCGCTCATTTTCCCGGAGCGACGATTGATTACTTCACGTGATGCCTCAACCCATCCAGGACGGCGCGAATTGGTTGAGCCAGATCGTCAGTCTCGTCATGCGGTCGGTGAGCAGCAGTAGGCCCATGACGAGCATCACGGCGCCGCCGAGCTTCATCGCGGCCCCGGAATAACGCGTCAGCCAGCGCGCCCCGCCGACAAAATAAGCGAGCACGAAAAACGGCAAGGCGAAGCCGGCCGCATATGCGCTCGTTAGCGAGAACCAGGCGCCAGGGTCGCTGCCGATCATGCCCAGGATCATCGTCAGAATCGGTCCGATGCAGGGCGACCAGCCGGCGGAAAAACCGATCCCCATAATCAAGGAGCCAAGCAGGCGGACCCTGACCGGCCCGAATCGAAGCTTGCGCTCCTTCATGAGCGCTTGCGGACGAAAGAGGCCGAGCAAAAACAACCCGAGCACGAGCATCAAAATGGCCGAAACCCGCCGGATATGCGCCTGGTAGTCGGCGAACCAGTCGGCGAAAACATTGGTCCCGTATCCGAGCGTATAAAAAACAACCGAAAAACCCAACAAAAAAAACAGCGTATGTACTAAGGTGCGCATGCGCGCACTGCCGCTGCGTCGCTGCAGGCCGGCGCGCAGCTCCGTCACGGATATGCCGGTAATATAGGACAGATAGGACGGGTATAACGGCAAGCAGCAGGGCGACACAAACGAGGCGACGCCCGCTCCGAACGCAATCCAAAGGGTGAGATCCACGTTGCGCCTCCTTCTTCAAAGACCCTTCTCATCCTTACTATGCATATGCTTGTTCGGAGCGGGTTACCCCGCTTTTTTATTTGACCCGCGCGCCGCTCGGCATGCCCTCCGGCACCGTCGCCAGCGTCAATTGATCGCCGTGCGAGGCCGCCAGGATCATCCCCTGGGACAGCTCGCCGCGCAGCTTGACGGGCTTCAGATTGGTGACGCAGATGACCTTGCGGCCGATCAGCTCCTCGGGTTTGTAGAACTTGGCGATGCCCGAGACGACCTGGCGCTGCTCATCGCCGAGCTGCAGCTGCAGCTTCAGCAGCTTATCCGCTTTTTTGACGGGCTCGGCCGCGACGACGTCCGCCACCCGCAGCTCCAGCTTGGCAAATTCGTCGATTGTAATTTCCGGCAGCTGCTCCGACTCCGCTTGCTCAGCGGACGAGGCGGCCTTTGCCGGTTCGCGGTTTTCCGCGGCTGGCGGGGTCATTTGAGCAGCGATATAGGCGACCTCCTCCGCTGCGTCGATACGCGGAAAGATCGGTTCGCCCTTGCCGACCGTCGTGCCTGGCGGAATGACGCCGAACGTTTTGGTGCTATCCCAAGTGCTGAGCTCGCCCTCTGCAAGACCGAGCTGGCGCAGCATTTCTTGCGGCGAGCGGGTGAAAAACGGCTGCAGCAGCACTGCGGCGATCCGCAGCGATTCTGCCAAATGGACCATCACGCTGCCCAGCTTGCCTTGCTCGGCTTCATCGCGCGCCAGCACCCACGGCTGCGTCTCGTCGATGTATTTGTTCGTCCGCCGGATCATCTGCCAGATCTCACTGAGCGCAATCGAGAACTCCATGCTCTCCATCGCCGCTTCGACCTTCTCTACCGTCGTAGCGACCTGCTCTGTCAGCTCGCGGTCATAGGGCGTCGCGTCGGGCGTGTAGGCCGGCAGTCGACCGTCGAAGTACTTGCCGATCATCGCCACGGTGCGATTGAGCAGATTGCCCAGATCGTTGGCGAGATCGTAATTCAGCCGCTCCACGAAGTTCTCGGGCGTGAACGTGCCGTCCGAGCCGAACGGCACCTCGCGCAGCAAATAATAACGCAGCGCGTCCAGCCCGTAGCGCTCAATCAGCATCAGCGGATCGACGACGTTGCCCTTCGACTTGGACATTTTGCCGTCCTTCATCAACAGCCAGCCGTGCGCAAACACTTTTTTGGGCAGCGGCAGATCGAGCGCCATCAGCATGATCGGCCAGTAGATCGTGTGAAAGCGCACGATCTCCTTGCTCATCAAGTGCACGTCGGCCGGCCAAAAGTCGCGGAATCGCGTGTCGTCGTCGCTCTGGTAACCGAGCGCGGTAATATAATTGGAGAGCGCGTCGATCCACACATAGATGACATGCTTGGGGTCGCCCGGCACCGGCACCCCCCAATCGAATGTCGTACGCGAGACGGCGAGATCCTCCAGTCCCGGCTTGATGAAATTGTTGATCATTTCGCGCTTGCGGGATTCCGGCTGAATGAAGTCCGGATTGTCCTCGTAATAGCGGAGTAGCCGGTCCGCGTACTTGCTCATGCGGAAAAAGTAGCATTCCTCCTTGACCAGCTCGACGGGGTGGCCGCTGTCCGGGCTTTTGCCGCCGGTAATCCGCCCCGCCTCGTCGCGCTCGATGTCCTCAAGCTGCGTCTCTGTATAATACGTCTCATCGGGAATGCTGTACCAGCCCTCGTATTCGCCCTTGTAGATATCCCCCTGCTCGACGAGTCGCGCGAAGATTGCCTGCACCGCCTCGGTATGACGCTTGTCGGTCGTGCGGATGAAGTCGTCATTGCTGATGTCCAGCTTCTTCCACAACTGTTGGATGCCTGCGACGATGCCGTCGACGAATTGCTGCGGCGTCTGCCCCTTCTCTTTCGCCTTTCGTTCGATCTTCTGGCCGTGCTCGTCGGTGCCCGTCAGATACCAGACGCGGTAGCCCCGCAGCCGCTTGTACCGGGCCATGGCGTCCCCGGCTACCGTCGTATAGGCGTGCCCGATATGCAGCTTGTCGCTCGGATAATAGATCGGCGTGGTCAGATAAAATGTTTTTCCGGCATTTTCTTGTGTCATGCGCGCGTCCCTCGCTTTTCGCAAATTTGGCAACAAAAAAACTCTCCTCCCCATGGGACGAGAGCCAGTGCTCACGCGGTACCACCCAAATTCCCTCCAGCCTTGCGGCTTGGAGGCTCAGGCGCCGTAACGCTACATACGGCGCGGCCGTTAACGTTGGCCTGCACGTCCGCCCTCACTGCGCCTCTGCGCAGCTCAAGACCGGAATCCTCCGGGACCATCTTCGGAAGCCGCCGCCTGCCGGTTCACAGCTGCTCCGGCTCTCTGGGAGGTGCCCAGCTTCTTACTTATCCGTTCATCGGATGCTTGGTATGCTTCAAAATATACCAAGTCCGCATCCCCATGTCAAGGCGGCGGCGAGGCGGGCGGCACGGGATCGAAGCCGCCGGGATGAAAGGGATGGCATTTGCAGATTCGCTTGGCCGACAGCCAACTGCCCTTGAACGCGCCGTGCGTCTCAAGCGCCTCGAGCGCATAGGCCGAGCAGGTCGGATAGAAGCGGCAGGTCGGCGGCTTGAGCGGCGAGATGAAGCGCCGGTAGAAGCGCACCGGAGCCTGAAGGGTCCTGCGCATCGTCCTCACCTCCGAATATCTCCATCATGCCGCAATTGCCGCCCGCCGTCAACCTTGTCCGGCCCCTCCTGCGCGCGCTAGCTCGCGCCAGCGGAATCGCCCAGCAACGGCAGCTCGATGGCCACTTCGCGCCGCTGCTCGGAGGAGCGCAGCACGCCGTCGATAATCGCCTGCTGGATCAGAATTTGCTCCCCGGGAATCGGCGCCGGGCGTCCCTCGCGAATCGCGTCCGCAAAATCACGCACCTTCTCCAGGAACAGATCCTTCTGATGGGCAATCGCCGGCACAGGCGTCTGCGTCTGCAGCCCCATCAGATCGTGATACAGCGTCATCGAGCCGACACTGCCGTCCCATACGCCGGACCAGTTGCCCGTCCCGTGCGGCGTCACCTTGAGGCCGCCCTCGGAGCCGAGGAACATCGTCGCGCCCAGCGTATCCATGTGCATCGCCCAGGAGATCTTGAATTGCAGCACCAGATCGCGCTCGAAGCGCACCATCGCCACGCCGAAATCCTCGACGTCAAAGCGGTCCGCCTCGGGGTGGTACTTCGGATTCGTACCGAAATGGTTGGACGTATAGGCCGACACGGACACCGGCTTCGGATAGCCGAGTGCATTGAGCGCCATATCGAGCGAATAACAGCCGATATCGGCCATCGCGCCGGCGCCGGCCAGCTCCTTGCGGATGAAGGTGCCGCCCGGCATTCCCCGTCTGCGCCCGCCGCCGGTCTCGACGTAGTAGACGTTGCCGAGCTGTCCGGATTGGACAATCTCCTGCACCAGCTTCATATTCGGGTCGTAGCGCGGTTGAAAACCGATCGTCAGCATGCCGGGCGACACGCGCGCCGCCTCCACCATCTCGATCGCCTCGTCCAGCGTCACGGACATTGGCTTCTCCAGCAGGACATGCTTGCCGGCCCTTAGCGCGTCGATCGTCAGCCGGTGATGCGCCGCATTGGGCGCGCAGATGCTGACGCCGTCGATGTCGGTGCTTAGCAGCTCGCGATGATCGGTATAGGGCTCGGCCTCGAGCTGCTCCGCCGCGACGAAGCCGGCCGCTTTGCCCGGCACGATGTCGGCCACGCCGACAATGGCCGCGCTCGGAATTTGTTTGTAGGCGCGCGCATGGGCGTGAGCGATGCCTCCCGTGCCGATGATCCCGATCCGAATCTCGGATGTCATACGTTGTTCACTCTCCTGTCTCGGGTGACGGGCTCGGACCGGCGGCTGCCGCCGGCGAGCTGACGGCGCTGCTTGTACTGCCCCGGCGTCAAGCCCAGCTTTTTTTTGAAGACGTAATACAAGTAATTGCTGCTCGAAAATCCGTGCTCGGCGGCGATGCCTTCGATCGGCGCCGCGCCTTCGGTCAGCGCCTCGCATACCTTGTCCAGCCGGTACCCCTCCAGGTAGCTGCTGAACGAATCGCCATGCTGCTCGCGGAAAATACGCTGCAGTTGACGCGCGCTGATCTGCAAGCGTTCGGCGACCTCCTGCAAGGTGATCGGCGCGGCATAATTGTCCTGTATATAGGTCGAAGCCAGTCGAAAGCGATGCGCGCCGAGATTGTTGGCCGGCGGGGGCGCCGGGCTCGAAGCGGCTCCGGCGGCGCGTACGGCGCGCAGCATCATCTGCAGGACGGCCTGCTTGATCGTCGTGTAGTAGCCCGGCACGCCCTCCTGCCAGGCGCGATAAGCCGTGAGGAACCAAGGCATCGCCCGATGGTCGTCGGTCAGGACGCTACGCGGAAAGCGCCGCAGCGCCTCCATGCATTCCTCGGCCTCGCGGATCTCCAGCTCGTCGCCCCACGCCTCGGTCTGCATCAATGACGCCTCGAGCGGGACGATATCCAGATGCAGACACAGCTCGTACATCGCCTCATGCGGATCGGAATACTGCTCGTGCATGACGCCGGGACCGGTCAGATACATCTGGCCCTCGCGCAGCTCGAAGCGTTCGCCCTCCAACAGGACGACGCCCTTGCCGCGCGGGATGAAGTGAAATTCATAATCCGAATGCTTGTGGTATCGGACGACCTTGCCCGGCGGGAAGGACGTCAGGTGACAATGCAGCAGACGAATGCCGTAGCGGCCCCATCGAAACTGCAGCGCCAGCTTGTCAAGCGCATCCATTCGCTCCTCCATCATCCGGTAAGCGAATGGACTCGATACCGGATTCACTGCTCGAGCTCGCGCAGCGCGACGACGCGCTGCTCGGCTGCGGACTTGACCGACGCTTCCATCAGCTTGGTCAGATCGATCGCCATCGCGATATTGTCAGTCGCTTCCGTACCGTTCTCGATATGCCCGACCCACTGGTCGAAGGCCGGCGGCAGCTTGTCGGCCAGCGGCAGCGTCTCCCATTCGTTCGTGCGGCGCTTGGAGCGGACCTTGAGCTCGTTGCCGCCGATGCCGTAGACGAGCGAGCCCTCGGTGCCGTCGATCTCGATGGAGAACGGCGCGTAGGCGTTGACGAATCCGGCCTCGACGATACCGATCGCCCCGTTCGCGTAATGCAGCGAATTGACCGCATTGTCCTCGACCTCGCGCCCGGTGAAGCGTCCGTAATTGGAGCTGACGGCCTCCGGCAAGCCGAGGAAGAGCCGTGTCAGGTACATCGGGTGACAGCCCAGATCGATCATGGCCCCGCCGCCGGTCTGCTCCGCATTGTAGAAATGCGCCGGCAGCCAGTCGGCCAGCGAGCCGTCATGCGACAGCCGCACGCGCACATGCGTCAGCTCCCCGAATACGCCCTGCTCGATCAGCGGCAGAATCGTCTGCGTATAGCCGTCGTACAGCCGCGGCAGCGACACCGTCAGCTTGACGCCCGCCTGCTCGACGTCGCGCAGGATCGAGTTGACCTCGCGCAGCGTCGGCGCGACGACCTTCTCGGTGAAGATATGCTTGCCCGCGCGCGCAGCCTTGCCGATCACCTCGTGATGCATCGAGGTCGGCGCGTCGACGATTACCGCGTCGATCGACTCATCCGCCAGCAGCGCGTCCAGATCGTCGTGGAACGGGACGCCGAGCTTGCCCGCCGCCTCGCGCCCGCGCTCCGGCAGCTCGTCCCAGACCGCGACAATTTCCGTCCCCGGATGCTGCTGGGCCAGCTTCGTATAATCCCAGGCGTGTACATGCCAATAGCTCAATTTTGCAACTCGTATCATCGGATAATCGCTCCTCGCACTTCAAATATACGACACGAGTATAACTTACCATAACCAAGCCGTACATGATAATGAAATTTAATGACATCAACACTATAAAATTGCGACAAGCGGCGGCGAGCCCTCCAGAATCCAGGCCAGATTAAAGGAAAAAAAACGACTTCCAGTGAAAACTGAAAGTCGGTTATATGCAGTCCTGGCCTTTATGCGATCAAGCTCAGGATTTGGCTTCCGGCATCGGCAGGAAGATCATTTGGATCGGCATGTTGCTGCCCGAAGCGAGCATGAAGCTCAGTTCGACTTGCTCGGTCGTGTTGCCCGATCGATAGAGCACCCCGGCTTCCCAGGAGCCCTTCAGGATGCTGTTCTCGGTCGTGCTGACGATTTTGTCGTTGACCAGGAACGCGCCGGCATAGTGCCCGCCGCGCGGATTGATCGCAATGACCGTCCGCGGCGCAACCGTAATGTTCATTTTGTACATGACGCCAAAATTGCCATTGTTCATTTCGTACGTCCCGGTCATGCGGTCTTCGCCGGTCAGGTAACGGTCCGACTTGCGTCCGCCGAATTCGATACGCTGCCCCGTCGCTCCGATCGTGCCGTCGATGCGCAGCACCCGGTCCGCTCCGGGGAACGTGCCGCGCACGTGAGTCTGGTCGCGCGCCAGCGGCTTAAGCTGCGGCAGCGCTTCTAGCGGATCCTTAGTCGAATCGACGACGAGCACCTTGTAGGCGATGTCCTGGTTGGACAAAATATCCGCGTAGGCACTCACGATCTGGCCGGGCTTGATCGGCACGCGGCTCAGATTCGGCATGATCAGCTTCGATTCACCCGGCGCAAGCGTAATCGTCTCGTCATCAAGCGGATCAAGCCACGATTTCATGAAGCGCGACGATGCAAGCTTGCCGCCTGTCGATACGTATGTGTTGGGTCCGCCGATGCCGAAGGCATCCATCGTCAGCGACGCGTAGGTCGCATTTGGATTGGTGGCCAGCACATACAAGGTCAGGTTCTTGTCGCTGTCGTTCTGATTGTGGAACAGGAATCGCGTCTGCCCGGACACCGTATCCTCATACGCGACGCCCTCGCCAAGCAAGCGCTCAGGGCTGTTGCTGTGAATCAGGTTCGTATCCTCCGGCTCGATGTCGAATCGGACCTCTTCGAGATCCAGCACCGAACGCGCCGAGATCGGGAATTTGTCCCCGGTCGGTGTGAACAGGCGGTAAAAATCGTTCTCGTTGTAAAGCACTTCTTCCGTAACGGTGATGACCTTGGTCGCGGTATGTACCAGTCCTTCGCCGTCCTCGACCTCAAGCTCGATCTGGTACGTGCCGGCCTGGAAAAAAGCGGGTTCGTTAGACGTCCAGGTGCGGCGTACGATATCGTTCTTGTCATCGGTGCTCAGATCGCGGTAATTGACCGGCTCGCCGATGCGGTAGGTCGATTTGTCGGTCGTAAAGTTGGCGACCGGCGGTTCGTTCGGCTTTTCGACGTGCACGCTCACGCTGTACGGCTCGCTCCATACGCCGCGTTCGTCCATGACCCAGCGGGTCACGACATAATCGCCGGGCGCTGTGAATACATCCTGGCGACCCTCCCAGCGCTCGTCAATGATTGCCCCTCCCGGGCTCTTCGATTGATCCGTATACGTAACAGTTGTCTGGCCGGCGAAGATCTCCTCGGGATCGACCGTGAAGTTGGCGGTCGGTTCAAAGCTCCATCGAAAGGTCATGACGCCGTTCTTGAGCGTCAGTGCGCTGCCGGTCAGATCGGCCCACGTCCGCAGCGGCACCATCATGTACCCGTTCTGAATGTAGACTTTGCCAGATGACTTGATCGACTCTCCATTGACCTGGATGTAAGCCGTATCCGGCGTGAAGCGGAACTCCAGTCCGCCGCCGGTGGCGATCGATTCCTTGGTGCTTTTGTCGTACGAGACGCGGAAGTTGTAGAGCTCCGCAATCGTACGGAAAGGCAGGTACGACGCGCCGTCTTTGAAGGTAACCGGTTGAACGGCTTGGACCGTCTGGCCGTTATGCATAATGAGATCGTTGTTTTTCATCATAATAAGCTCTTCCGAAGCAGACTGCGCGGAAGCGGTTTCTGCTTGCCAGCCGGTGAGCGGTGCTGCGAGCAAAGAGGAAATCAAAAGGCCTTTTGCGATCATACGGGTCCATTTAGGGTTCGACAATTTCATGCATGTTCTCCTTTGCGCCGGGGGCGTTAAAAGCTGATTTGGCGAGGCGCCATGACCGTTTTGACGCGAATGGAGAGTTAAAAGTTGCGAAGCCTTATTCATTCGACAAACTTTTGTCACATTCAAAGGCAACCGCGTCACCCGTTGATGCGCATATCGGCCAAAAAGCTGACCGCCATCAACACGAATAACAAGCCGGCCAACATTCCAAGTCCAAGCCGAATGCGCCGCAGCCGGTGCAGCCTGGACTGTGCTTCGCCGCGCCGCTCCGCTTCGCCGACGGCGCGGTGGCTGAATAGGGCGGTAATCAAGACCGCAACAAAAACCAGGTTCAGCGAAAACCATAAAATTTGCACGCGCTTCCCTTCCCTTCGTCCCGCTTTAAATTCAAAAAGCCGCCCGTGACGGGCGGCTTTCGCCTTGCCAGGCCGCTGCTACAAATACCACTGGTTCAAAATAAGACCAAACGCTACGCTGCTGAAGACTGCTCCGGCGAAGGAATACCAGCCTACCCGGAAACGCTTCTCGAACATGCGCAGAATGCCCAAGCTGAGCAGTCCAAAAATCAACAGGATAAACACCACGCCGAGCAGGAACAGGCTGGCGGGAACGTCGCTTACATTCACTAGTGACACGAACATACACTCCCTTGGCGTTCGATTGCTTGCCCCCATTATATAGGATATGCGCCCGTATCGCCAGTCGGGAACTCGCACAAATGTGTGACAACCCCGGCCTTATTGCCCCCGAATAAACGCTTCATGATACGTCGGATCGACCGGACGTTTGCGCAGCTTCACCTGCAGGACCCCCGCGCGCAGCAGCGCGCGACATGAACGGGGCTGGACCTGGCAAGGCAGCTTGACACGGATCGGCTTCTTCCCGTCCTCCCGCTCCAGCTTGATCCGATCCGCCCGGACCAGCAGGCGGAGCTGATCGCGTCTGACCCCTTTGTCGAGCTTGAAGCGCACGAATACAAAATGATGCGTTTCATAGCAATCTTCTTGCTCCACGTTCGAACGGTCAGCGCGATGCAGCCGCGGAAGCGACTGCTTCATGGCCTGGCTGACCATTTTTTCGACCCACTGCGGCTCGCGCATCATTTCCTCGGTCGCCTCGAGTCCCTTGCCCGCCAGCCAGCGCTGGAGCTGCTCCCAGTCCAGCGGTCCGCCGTTGCCGAACATCGACATCCGCCCACCTCCATCCGTTCATTGATCAAAGCCTGTATCTTTGCTTGCGAGCGAACGGCACCCTTCGCTCGCCTTTGCTTCATTGTATGCGCCTGGCGCCGACTGCGATACTTTGGCCGCTGTCGGACGCAGAGTCACGTCTGGGCGCATACCGCATAAGATGTTAGCACGCGCTGCGATATAGAAGGATGTGAGGTGGCTTTATGCCTGCAGTAGTCGGATTTGTCAATATTGTCAGCATCGGTTCGAGCGGAGTGGTGCAATTCGGCGACACCCTCGAGATCACGCCGAGCAGCACGACCAAAACCTATGCGGGATCCGGCTCGTTCCTGACCGGAAGTCTCGCCAATGCCAACAACGCGCTCAGTTCGACGAATACGATCGACCCGGATATCCAGGACAGTTCCTCCAATGAAGTGAATGTCCCATGAATTTCACAGTCTATCAGACGATCTCGATTCATCAGTTGCGCGTGGATAGCGTATCGAATTCATCGGTGCTGCAGGTAGGCAGCGCCGGCTCGCTGCGCGCGCTGTCTCAGCTTTACAATACCGGAGGCTTCACCGGGCCCGCGCCGGAGCTCGGCGGGAACAGCCCGCTGTCCTTCGTACCGCTCCCCAGTCCGCCTCCGCGATAGCAGGTGATCGACGATGGAGCCTCCCCTGACGTGGCAGGACTGGGCGCAGCGCGTACAGCAGCAGTTGTACGCGCAAGCGCGTCAGATTGAAGCGCTGAAGCGCGATATGACTGAAATGCAGCAGCAGTTCCAAGCCATAGGCGAGCGCCCCACCTATCGGGTGGATCGACTGGAGTACCACTTCGATCAATTGAAGGTGGAAACGCTGGAGGGCACGCTGAATATCGGCATGACACCGCCGAGCGGGTCCGAGCTCGGGCAAGAAATCGAGCAAATGACTGTGCCCCAGCCGAACGCGCCACAGACCTCGACGGTTGCTTCAGCCTCGCCGCAGACAACCCCCGACCAGGACGCGCGGCACACAGCGCCGCAAGCGGCGCTGCGCGATGCCGAGCGCCAGGCGAGCGAGCATTTGAGCCGGGAGGGCCAGGCGACGCTGGAGGAGTATGCCCGGGCACGCGGACTCGCACTTGATCCGCACCACTGCCGCCTCATCCTCGGCGATGTGGGCCGGCAGTTGGGGCCGCGCGTGCGCTATTATATCGAGCAAATCGTGCAGCGGCAGCCAGATGTCGCGGGCGACCGCGAGGCGCTCGCTAAGCAAGCGGCGGCCTATACCGCCGCCGACATCGACAAGGCGCTGCGCCAGTATGTACAATCTTTGCGGGAGCAGGGCGCGACCGGGAATCCGGCGGAGACCGGCAGCAATCGGGAGGAATCGTAAATGCGGATGGATGTGACGAATCATCAACTCGCCGTCGGCAGCATCGAGCTGACCGGCGTAGCCAGCGCCTCGCTGCTGCAGGTCGGCGACAGCGGCGATGTGTGCCTGCAGTCGATGTTCGATACCCCGCCGGAATCGGTCATCGTCGGCCCATTGGCGCCGCTGGGCGAGCCGGTCGAGGTATCGACCGGTCCCGGTACCGAAGTCGAGGAGCCGGCCCCTTGAGCGCTCATCCCGGATGGCAGCCGGACTGGCCCCCGCGCATCTCGCGCGTCGATCGGCTCGAGGTGATCGCGCTCTCCTATTCAAGCGTGGTGCAGCTCGGCGATCACGCGACGTTCGCTCCGCGGCTCCAGGCCATCGCGGTCCAGCGCGAACTCGATCATTCCGCCGCCGGAGAGGCGGAGTTCGAAGCGTATGCGATGTTTTCCGAGCCCTATCCGGAGCTCGATGCCTTTGCCTGGCTGAGCGAATCGGGCTCCGGCATCTGCGAATCGGTGGCGATGCGCCGTACCCAGGTCTGCCCGGATATTCAGGTCGGCCGGATCGTGACGCTCGGCGTCAGCAACGCCTCGCTGCTGCAAATCGGCTCCTCCGGCGCGAGTCGGGCCGACTCGCGTATCAAGCATATTCGCCAATACGCGCCGCCGGGCCCGCCCGAAGCGAGCCCGGACGTCCCGTAGGGTGTGTAAGCTAACTTCTAAGGAATCCCCTAAGTTGCCCCAGACTGGGTTGCATTCGCACCCTCGGGCACCCGCCCGTTTTGCACGCCTCGGGACATTCGTCCATAACCATGCGCCTTGCAAGGCATACATTAGCAGTGTGATCTAACCCGTCACAAACCAAACACTCAGGAGGTATGTACTGTGGGATATCCGGTAGCAGGTGCAGGTTGCGGTGGTCCTGGGGTCGGCGGTCTGTGGACCAGCACAGGTGCAATTCTTGTGCTTTACATTCTGCTGGTCATCATCTTGCGCGGAACGGGCATCTGCTAGTACGCGCTTAAACGGTCAACTACACCCTTACGGCCCTGCCGCAGCGCGGCAGGGCCGTAAGGCATTAAGCGATGGCGCACACGCGTTCTACCATTCCGCGATGGAACCGTCCGCCAGTCGCCAGATCGGGTTGCGCCAATCATGGCCGGCTTGCGCCAGCTCGCGCACCTTCTCCTCGTCCACCTCAATCCCGAGCCCGGGCGCCTCGAGCCGCTTGACGTACCCGCCCTCGTATGCAAAAACGCCGGGATCCTTCAAATAGTCGAGCAGGTCGGACCCTTGATTGTAATGAATGCCCAGACTCTGCTCTTGAATAAAGGCGTTGGGCGTGCAGAAGTCAAGCTGCAAGGAAGATGCCAGCGCAATCGGACCGAGCGGACAATGCGGAGCAACCGCCACGTCGTAGGCCTCTGCCATGGCGGCGATTTTCCGCGTTTCCCAGATGCCTCCGGTATGGCTCAAATCGGGCTGGATGATGTCCGCTCCGCCCTGCGCCAGCAGCTGCTTGAAGCCCCAGCGCGTGTACATGCGCTCCCCGGTCGCGATCGGAATCGTCGCATGCCGCGACAGCTCCAGCAGCGCTTCGTTGTTTTCCGGCAGCACCGGTTCCTCGATGAAGAGCGGCTTGTACGGCTCCAGCTCCTTCATAAGCACCTTTGCCATGCCTTTGTGGACCCGCCCGTGGAAGTCGATGCCGATACCGATTTCGTAGCCAACCGCTTCGCGAATTGCCGCCAGGCGAGCCACCGCTTCCTCGACCTTGACCGCCGAATCGATCCAGTCCATCTCGGCCGTTCCGTTCATTTTGAGCGCCGTGTAGCCCGCCTCGACCTGCTGACGCGCGGCGATTGCCGTATCGGCCGGCTTGTCTCCGCCGATCCAGGCGTACACCTTCATGCGATCCCGGACCGCTCCGCCGAGCAGTTCGTAGACCGGTACCGAGAGGCGCTTGCCCTTGATGTCCCACAATGCCTGCTCGATGCCCGAGATCGCGCTCGTCAGAATCGGGCCGCCGCGGTAAAAGCCCCCGCGATACAGCGTTTGCCACAGATCTTCAATGGCCCCGGCAGGCTTGCCGATCAAATATTCGGCCATCTCCTCAACGCAGGCGCGCACCGTCTCCGCCTTGCCCTCCACGATCGGCTCGCCCCACCCGTAGTAACCATCATCCGTCGTAATTTTGAGAAAAAGCCAACGCGGCGGTACTTTGAACAATTCCAGCTTCGCAATATTCATCCGATGAATTCTCTCCCTTTGTACAAAGTATTGACTGTCGTTTTACTGTCGGCCTTTACTGTGAACCCGACTCGGCCTTGCGGAACCGGTCCAGCATCTCGCCCACATGATGCCGCATCAGCTCGCGGGCGCGATCCGCGGCGCCCTCCGCCACCGCATGGGCGATCAAGATATGGTAGGAAGCTGCCTGCTCGCCCATGCCCGGCCACTTCATCGAACGGCGGCGACTGTCAAGCAGCAGATCGCGTATCATGCCCATCATTTGCGCTGTGACGTCATTGTGCGCCGCATCGGCGATCATGCGGTGAAAATCCAGGTCCTCTTCAAGAAAGTCCCCGCCGCTCTGCTGCTTGCGAAGCATGGCCTTGGCATTGTCGATCAGCGCCAGGCGCTGGACCTCGCTGGCGCGCACTGCGGCGAGCGCCGCAAGCTCCGGCTCGAAGATCAGGCGCGATTCGGTGAGCTGCACGAGCGAAGCTTGCTCCAGATGCGCCGGCCACGACAGTCCACGGCCGGCAGCAGCCTGCTCCGTGACCGGCGGCGGCGAAGCGACGAAGGTTCCCCGCCCCTGCTCTACGCGCAGCACCTTCTGCTTGCCGAGAATCCGCACCGCCTCGCGCAAGGTCGATATGCCGACGCCCAGCTGCCTCGACAGGTCGTCAAGCGGAGGCAACTGATGCCCGGCCGCCCATTCGCCTTCGGCGATTCGACGCCGGATTTCGTCGTAAACGGTCTCATACGCCAACTTCTTCAATTTGCTCCTCCTATTGCAGCGGCAGCCGCTTCTAGCCATATGATAATTCATATGATGAATATATTATAAAGTAAATTCATCATATGAATCAAGCGATAATTACGTATTTACCGGAGCAAGTGCGGGTCGACTGGAGTCAGGTGGGCTAAAGCGAACGGGGCTCGGGCGAAGCGTGCTGGAACCGGTTGGGCTTCGGCCAGGGGCCAGATGGGCTGGGCCCCGGGGCTTGAGCCCGGCGTAATGGGGCGAGGCCGGCTCGAGTCAGGTATGCGGGGGCGAACTGGAGTATGACGGGTACGCGCGGACGAACGACATGGGTAACAACAGCCAGCTTTAATGGACATCAGCGACGCTTAGCGGGTGTTTTCATGGCGTCCATCCGCTATTTCCTCCGCTAAGCGCTCCTCATGACCGTTACACGACCAAGGTAGCCAAAAAAAGGCGCTAAGCGTCTCCCTTGTCCGCTACAACCCAAACCTCAGCTGATATTCGTCAAAAAGCGCGCGATAGCTCGCAAGCTCCTCGCACGTTTTTGCGCTGTCGCACGCTTTTGCCGACAGGCGACGTTCAAGCGCTTTGCTCACGAATGGTCGGCTGTTCCCGCGTTTCCAACGCCAGAAGCCGCCCGCAATCGCAGAGGATTTCACGGGGACGCTTCACATTGTTTTGCGATGCGCTGTCCAAACTGGTGCCGCAAGCGGGGCAGCTCAGCGTGAAGCGGATTCTGCCCCAAGTGGGCAAGGCCGGCAGCGCCTCGGCAATCTCAAGCGAATACTGCACCCGCTCCTCGCGTTCAAGTCGGACCTCGCCCGTAGCCGACGTGTGCGTTTTCTCTCCAAGCGGCGCTTCCTCTACCAATTTGCCGGTCAGTCGACCGGCATACGTGTGACCGGCGCTGCGGCATCTGCCCCGCTCCGCGGTGAATCGCACGGTGCGGTCGCTTTCTTCGCAGCGCGGACAATCCAGAGCCAGCTCCAGCGATTCGGCGTAATCGACCTTCACCCCGGCGGTCAGTGCGAGTCTCGCCTCTACGAGCAGGCTCGTTATGTTCGATTCCGATGCTTCGCTCATCGCCATTCCTTTCTCAGCCTTCGACCACAGTGATGCTGCCTGTAGCGGGCGGATTTGTGGCGGCCGCTGCTTTGACTTTGTCGAGCGTGCCCTTGGGCACCGAGGCCGGCCGGAAATGGCCCGACTCGGTCGTGACGGCGACCGTGTAATGCGTCACATTTTTATCCGACTTCCAACCGCCGCCTTCGTCCACTGTCTCCTTTTTGGTGCGTGACGAGACTTCGAGCGTTCCCGCGCTGGTAACATCCGGGTCGCCGCCCGCCAAGGTCGGGTGCGGAAGCTTTTCGCTGGTGCGATCGGCCCGATGAATCGTGCCGCCCAAATGAATATACATGTGCTCCGCGCCGTTTCCAGCCAGCTTGGTCAGATCCCTCGCATTCTTCAGTGTGTCTGTTGAGAGCTGATTATAATCGACGAAGCGGTCCGATTGGATCGAATCCACAAGATCCGCCTCCTTGTCTTCCTTCGTCGGGTACCGGTGCCTCAAAATATTTTTGTATTCGTCCAGCATATCCGGACTGAACATATTGTCGCGTTCGCGATGCATCAAGTCACCTGCCACCGATTCCGCGCGCGTCAGGATGCGCTGGATCGGCAGCTTGCCCGCTCCTCGCAGCGGAGCGGCGCTGACCTGCTGCTGGATGCCGCTTGCCACATCGGCACGATTGGCCTGATCCCCCATCCGGTCGGCCTCGCGCTCCAGCCCTGGATCGTCGTTGAGCGCTTGCCCGCCAGCCAGTGTCGAGGTCGGACGGACGCGGCCTTGCTTTTGCTGGACGATATGCCAGGCCTCGTGCGGCAGATGCTGCTCCTGACCCGGGGCGATATGGATCTGGTTGCCCTGCGCATACGCCAGCGCATCGACCTCGCGCGGGCGCGATGAATTTGTATTGACGCGTACGTCTGACAGGTCGACGCCGCCGAGCTGCTCCATGTTGGCCTTGAGATGATCCGGCAGACCGGTGCGGTTCTCCTCCCGGCGCTGCAGCATCCCCGCCATCGCCTGATTGCCGACGGCGCTGCCGAGTTGCAGCAGTTGAGCCGTCCCGCTCTGCAGCTCGGACTGCGGCCCGGCATTGCCGCGCATGAGCGGGCGCTCGCTCTGCCCCGGTGCGGTGCCGCGGCGATTGACATGCTCTGATGCCATCCCTTTCCCTCCATTTACTCGCAAGATCGCATTGCTTCGATACTCCTAAGCCTTCGTCAGCTCGGCATGCTTGGCGACGTACTTGCACACCGTGTGCACATAGGTCGCATGCGACCACGTGAGCGGCGCCACCGAGAGCGGCGTGCCGTCGTACGGATTGAGCTGCTCGGGCAGCACGCCGCTCTGCAGCGCTTGGTCGAGCACCCAGGCCAGCGTCTGCTTGGGACCCTGGAGCTGCTCGAGCGCAGTTGCCGACTCGATCTCATAGCTCGCGATCCAGAGCGTGCAGATGATCCACGGATTGCCCGGCACCTTGCGAATGTCGCCGGACTGCTGGAAGTAATAATCGTTGGTGTAGCGCGCGATGCCGCCGATCTCTGTCTGCACCGCCAGCCCTTCCTTGATCGCCCGCATCGTCTTCACGACGCGCTCGTCGTCGACGTCCAGGACGCCGAATTCCCAGAGCCCGAACATGCTGCTCTCCAGCGTCATGTCCTGTACCCATTCGTTGTCCTTGAACACCAGGCCGCGCGCGAAGCGGCCTTCCTCCTCGTTCCACAGATGATCAATCATCGCCTGGCGCATCGTCTGCGCCGTCTCGCGGTAGTGGTCGCTGCGCTCGTAATCGCCGAACAGGTCGGTGAAGTAAGCTGCCGCCATCAGTCCCCCGTACACCGAAGATGCCGTATACGTCCAGATGCCGTAGCGCTCCTCCCACAGATCGTAGCTCGGCTTGGGCAGCTGCAGGGAATGCTCGACATAGTTGCTAAGGAAGTGAGCCGCCTTGCGAATCAGATTGCTGTAAAGCGATTGCGGCAGCTCGATCACCTGATGGCGCGTATAATCCTTCCAGAGCGCATACAGCACCAGCGCCGTCTCGTCCTCCTGGAGCGGAATGCGTACGCTGCCTTGCACGATGTAGGGATGCCAGCTGGAGCCGACGGTGCCGTCCGGATTGTACTTGTGATACAGATAGCCCTCCGGCGACAAGGCGTCCGCGCAGAACTGGAAGAACGGCGCAATCAGGCTCTGGTAGCCCGCGCTGGACATCGCCTCGGCGATCAGCGCGCCGTCGCGCGGCCACATGTAGCTGTAGTGATCGCGGTTGTATTGCAGGATGTCCGTATCGTTGGCGGCCAGGATGGCGCCGTTCTCGTCAATCTGCGTCCGCACGATCAGCAGACTCTGCCGGAACATGCCCACGACCTCCTCAGGCAGATCGCCAAAATCGGCGTTGGAGCGCTGCAGCCAGTGGTTCCAATAAATGACGATTCGGCTGAGCAGCTTCTCGGGCTGGCTGTCCTGAACGTATTGATTGAGCCTCTTGACCTCCTCCAGGTCATGTCCGATGCTCATCCAGTAATAGACGACCTTCTCCTTGCCCGCCGGCACCTTGGCGTGGAAGCTGATCGTCGAGTCCACCGAGCCCTGGGCGATCGTGTTGCCGCTCAGCACACCGTCCTCGGCATCGCGCCAGGTCCCTTCGGCCGAGCCGAAGCGCTTGATGCCGGTCGAATATTGCCGGATACCGCCCTCGTCGGAATAGCCGTTGAACATGAAATAGGAGGAGCGCTTGTAATGAAACAGCGTCTGGTTGTCCGGATAATACGCAGCCGTATCGCCGACCTCCGTCCCGTCAATGAGCAGATCCTGGTGAAAAAACAGGCGCACCTCGCGTTCTTCGCCGGTCAGATTGCGTACGACGACGCGCTTGAGGTAGATGCATTCGCGCTGATGGATGCCGTCGTTGATTTGGAGCTCGAGTCCGAGCCGTTCGTTGCGCGCCGTCACATTGGTCACGAGCGAATCCGGTATGTATCCGAGCTCGAATTGCCAATCCGCTTCCTCCAGCCAGGAGAACGTCCCGTCCACCCACACGCCGAAGCGGCACATCTGACCGCCGACATGATTGAGTTGGCCGACATACGGAAAATAAATGTCGCGGATGTAGCAATGATCGTCCAGATTGACCAGCAGCTTGCCGTTGCCGACTACGAGATGACGAGCCATGTTAGATCTTCCCCTTTCGTTGAGGCGCAAGTTCGTGATAGAGCTGGTAATAGGCAGCCGCCGGGCGCTGCCAGCCGGTCTCCGCGCGCAGCGCGGCCGCCTGCAGCAGGCGCCACTGCCGCCGATCCCCATAGCCGGCGAGCGCGCGGCGCAGCGCCCGCCAGAGCGCGGCCGAGGTATACGGCGCGAAGGAGAAGGCGTTGCGCGTGCGGCCGCGGCTGCGCACCGTGTCGCGCAACCCGCCGGTCGCGCGCACGATCGGCACCGCGCCGTGCCGCAGCGCCAGCAGCTGACTGATGCCGCAGGGCTCGAAGCGCGAGGGCATCACGTACAGCTCGCAGCCGGCATAGATGCGCTCCGCCTGCGCCTCGTCGAAGGCGAGGCGCAGCGCCATCCGGCCCGGGTGCCGTCGCGCGGCCCTGCCCAGCGCAGCCGCGTAACGAGCCTCGCCGACGCCGAGTACGACGAGCTGCGCGCCGCGCGCAATCAGCCGGTCCAGCAGCGGGAGCAGCAGGTCGAACCCCTTCTGCTCGGATAGCCGCGAGACGATGCCGAGCAGCGGCGCAGCCGGGTCCGGGCGCAGGCCGAGCTCGCGCTGCAGGTCGCGCTTGGCGCGCGCCTTGACAGTCCGGATCGCGCCTGCCCCTGCAGTCCGCAGAAGCCGCGGCGGCCGTGCCCCGGTCGGAAGTCCGGACGCAGGCGCGCCGTTGACGATCCCGGTCAATGCGGACGCACGCGCACGGAGCAGGCCGTCCCAGCCTTCCCCGTAGGACCGCGTCCGAATCTCGCGGGCATAGGTAGGGCTCACGGTCGTCAGCTTGTCCGCATGCGCGAGTCCGGCGGCCAGACAGCTCGCCCGATCCCCCGGCAGCGCTGCGGCATCGAGCAGCCGGAGGTCGCGAGTGCCGAGCAGATGACAGAGCCGAGCGCGATCCACAACCCCCTGATACTGCATGTTGTGCACGGTGAATACCGTACGCGGCCCAGTCACGTCGGAGGCGCGCTCGGCGCGCGCGCGGATCAGATAGGGCAGCAGTCCGGTCTGCCAATCATGCGCGTGCACCACATCCGGCAGCATGTCCAAATGGCCCAGCGCGGCTGCGGCCGCAGCGCAGAAAAAAACAAACCGCTCCGTCTCCCCGTCGTAGCCGTATAGCCAATCGCCGCCAAAACGCTCGGCGTTGTCGATCAGGTAGTAGACGACGCCGCCCACCTCGCCGCGCAGCAGGCGGCACGGTACGGCCTGCCAGCCGAAGCGGACGGCGTACGACGCAATCGGCGCGAAGCGCGCGCGCATCGGCGACGCAATCGCGCCATAGCCCGGCATGAGGACGCGCGCGTCGGCGCCGTGCCTGCGCAGCGCCGCGGGCAGCCCCGCCGCGACATCGCCGAGGCCGCCGGTCTTGGCGAGCGGGGCCGACTCCGAGGCGACGATGAGTACCCGCATGCCGTCCCGTATCAAATGACCTTTCGTTTGCCGGCAATGAACGGCGCGTCGCTGACCCCGCGAATATCGCGTCCGGCTTCGATGTGCACTTCTTTGTCGAGGATGACATGGTCGAGCGCGCTGCCGATGCCGATCTCGCCGTTCTGCATGACGATGCTATTGCGCACGACGGCGCCCTTGTTCACCTTGACGCCGCGGAACAGAATGCTGTTGATGACCGTGCCTTCAATGACGCAGCCGTTGGCAATCAGCGAATTGCCGGTCTTGGCCCCTTCCAGGTAGCAGGCTGGCGGCTCGTCCTTGACCTTGGTGAAGATCGGACCGGGTTTGAAGAACAGCTCGCGCCACACCTGCGGCTTGAGCAGCTCCATGCTGTTGCGGTAATAGCTCGTGATGGAGTTGATGATGCCGAGATAGCCCTCGTACAGATAGCCCTGGATGCGCAGCGTATCGAGGCGCGACATGATGGCATGGCGGACGAGGTGGTCCTGACCCTGCGCCAGCGACGATTCGACCAGATCGAGCAGCAGCTCCTTGCGCATGATATACATCTCCATCGAGACCAAGTCGCTCTGCAGACGGCCGTAGTGATCCTGCATTGAGACGACGCGTCCGCGCTCGTCGAGTCGCACTTTACGCGCTCTGCCGCTCAGATGTTCGTCCTGACGCTTGCAGACGACGGTAATGTCGGCACTCGTCTCGATATGCTGCCGCAGCACGTCCTCATAATCGATGTTGCACACCATGTGGCTGCGCGCAACGACGACGTACTCGGCCTGGCCGCGCATGAAGTAGTCGCGGTGCTGGAAGAAATGGTACAGATCGCCCTTGCGCAGATCGCTCATATCGTCGGCAATCGGCGGCAGCACGAACAGCGAGCTCTGCCGATGATGCAGGTCCCAGTGATGGCCCGAGCCGAGATGATCCATCAGCGAGCGGTATTTCGTATGGGCGAATACCGCGACGTTGGAGATGCCGGAATTGACCATGCTCGACAGTGTGAAATCGATCAGCCGGTAACGTGCGCCGAACGGTACGGTCGCGAGGCAGCGTCCGTCCGTCAGCGTCTCCAGTTCATCCGGCTCGTGAATCAGATTGATGACGCCCATCAGCTGCTTGCTCATGGCTGTTCCACCTCCATCAATTCGGTCTGACCACCGACATAATCGTCGCTCGCGACCACAGTAATCTTGTTGCCATCGGGCGAGCCGACGGTCACGCCCGCTTCGATGACGGCGCCTTCTCCGACGATGGAGCGATAGATGCGCGCGCCTGCCCCCACCTTGACGCCGGGCATGACGACCGATTCCATGACAATCGCGTCCTCGCCGATCTCGACACCGTTGAAGACGACCGAATGATGCACCGCCCCTTCAATGAAGCAGCCCTCGGTGATCAGCGACTCCGACACTTCCGCTTGGGGCGATACATATTGCGCCGGCCGGTTCGGGTTGACCGAATAGATGCGCCAGTCGCGGTCGTTGAGCTCGAGCTGCGGCGTGTCGGTCAGCAGATCCATGTTGGCCTCCCACAAGCTCTCGATCGTGCCGACGTCCTTCCAATAGCCGTTGAACGCATAGGCGCTCAGCTTCATGTCGTCCGCGAGCATCGCCGGAATGACGTCCTTGCCGAAATCGTTGCTCGATCCGAGGTCCGCCTCGTCGCGGATCAAATATTGCTGCAGCACCGGCCAGGAGAAAATATATACGCCCATCGAGGCCAAATTGCTGGTCGGATTTTTCGGTTTTTCCTGAAAATCGGTGATGCGTCCATGCTGGTCCGTGCTCATAATGCCGAACCGGCTCGCATCCTTGTGCTCGACCTCGAACACGGCAATCGTCACGTCCGCCTGCTGCTTCTTGTGCTCCTCGAGCATCAGGCTGTAATCCATCTTATAGATATGGTCGCCGGAGATGATCAGCACGTACTCCGGATCGTACCGGTCGATGAAGCCGAGGTTCTGATAAATGGCGTTGGCCGTGCCCTTGTACCAGGTGCCGCCCTTGGACTTGACGTAGGGAGGCAGCACGGACATGCCGCCGTCGCGGCGGTCGAGCCCCCACGGGCTGCCAATGCCCAGGTATTGATTAAGTACGAGTGGCTGGTACTGCGTCAGCACGCCGACGGTGTCGATGCCCGAGTGCGCGCAATTGCTCAGCGTAAAATCGATAATGCGGTATTTCCCGCCGAAATGGACGGCCGGCTTGGCTACGTCCTTGGTCAGTACGCCCAGCCGTTTACCTTCCCCGCCGGCCAGCAGCATTGCGAGCATTTCTTTTCTCACCATTGACACCACTCCACTCCTCTTATTGATGTGCGAGGCTGCGCTCGGGCTTGAGCAGGATGCATTCGAACGGCAGCACGTGCAGCGCAAGGCTGTAATCGCGGCCGTGCCAGGGCAGCGCCTCTCCCTCCGGCAATCGGGACGGCGCATCCGCACCATCATCGATCCCGGCCAGGCTGCTGCGGAACGCCACGCGATACTTCGTCGCCTCCGGCACGCCCAGTCGGTAGTCATACGCCAGCCCGGAGAAATTGCACACGACCAGCATGTAATCGTCGGCATCGCGCGCCCGACGCAGAAATGCGATCAACGCCTGCTCGGCGTTATGGACGTCCAGCCATTCGAAGCCCTCCGGCTTGCAATCCTGCTCCCACAGCGATGCCTCGCTTCTATAGATACGATTCAGCTCCCGGGAATAACGTTGCATGCCCTGATGCGAGTCGTAACGCAAAATAGCCCAGTCCAGCTGATCGAGGTCTTTCCACTCGTCGTAGTGGCCCCACTCCCCGCCCATGAACAGCAATTTTTTGCCCGGGTGGGTCATCCAAAAGCCGAAAAACAGACGAAGCTGTGCGAATCGCTGCTCGTAGGAGCCGTGCATCTTGTTCAGCAGCGAATGCTTGCCGTGCACGACCTCGTCATGCGACAGCGGCAGCACGAAATTTTCGTTGAAGGCATACATCAGCGAAAACGTCAAAAGATGATGATGGGCTCCACGCTCCGCCGGGTCGAGCGCCATATAGCGCAGCATGTCGTTCATCCAGCCCATATTCCATTTGAAATTAAACCCGAGACCGTCCTCATGAACCGGAGCGGTCACGCCCGGCCGGGAGGAGGAGTCCTCGGCAATCATCAATGCGCCGGGGTAATAGCGAAACACCGCCGTGTTGAGCGCTTTGAGAAAATCGATCGCCTCGAGATAATCTTGCCCGCCGTGGGCATTCCAGGTCAGCAGATGGGCCGGCTTGTCGAAATGCAGATCGACCATGCTTGCCACCGCGTCGACGCGCAGCCCGTCCATATGAAATTCCTCCATCCAATAGAGCGCTCCGGAGATGAGGAAGCTGAGCACCTCGCCGCGCCCGAAGTCGAAGGCCAATGTTCCCCATTGCGGCTTGTCGGCGCGCCGCTCGTCGGGCCCCTCGTAGATCGGAGTGCCGTCAAACAGGCGCAAGCCGTGATCGTCGCGGCAGAAATGACCCGGCACCCAGTCCAGAATGACCCCCAAGCCGCGCTGATGGCAGCGGTCCACGAAACGGCGCAGCTGATCGGGCTCGCCGTAGCGGCTGGTCGGTGCATAATACCCGGTCGCCTGGTAGCCCCACGAGCGGTCGAATGGATGCTCCGTGAGCGGCAGCAGTTCGATGTGGCTGTATCCCATCTCAGCCGCGTAGTCGACGAGGTCTTCGGCGAGCTCCTCGTAGGTGTAGAAATGTTCCTTCCCCTTGATTTTCCACGAACCGAGATGCACCTCGTAAATCAGCATCGGGTTCGAATACGCCGGCCGCTCCCGCTGCTTTTTCATCCAGGCGGTATCCTTCCAGGGATAACCCTTGAGCGGCTTGACAATCGAGGCGTTACTTGGGCGAAGCTCGGCAAAGAAGGCATACGGATCGGCTTTGAGCAGGACGCGGCCGTCCGGCGTTTCAATCTCGTATTTGTATGCCTCGTCCTCGCCCAGACCGGGGACAAAGCACCACCATACCCCGGTCGACCCGATCGCTTCCATCGGATGCGCGGCGCCGTCCCAGTCATTGAATGCGCCAGCCACCCGCACAGCGCCCGCCTCGGGGGCCCAGACCGCGAACCGCACGCCCGTCTTGCCGGCTATCTTCATCATATGCGCACCTAAGGTGCGGTAGGCATAATACAGGCGGCCGGTGTTGAACAAATACAGATCGCTTTCGGTCAGTCCGGCGGCAGCTGCGTCAACCATTGTTCATCACCACCTCCCTGATTCGTGTAAACATTGATGACATGATCGTTTTATCTCCTTCAATTATACTATGGAACGCGAAACTTGACACCCATTTTCAGAAAATATCGCCAGCTCGTCCAAATGAATAACGTGAATTATCTTTACATACGCAGCGCGCGAACCTTGGCCGCATTCACGCCGCTGCCCATACAGTTCGACATTGCCGCTGTGCTTCCTGCCGCGAGCAACGAGAAAAACCGTTTCTTGCGCATCCAGGTCTTGCGGCCTCCAGTTGCACAAGAAACGGCGGAATGTAATGCGGAGCTTGTAATAAAGTCTTTAGCCTTATTGCCGTGCCACCGACTGATACAGTTCGTTTGCTTCCGCTTCCAACTCCGCTCCGCCCAGCTCGTTCCATTGCTTGACGAACGCGTCGAATTCTTCGATTGTTTTGTCGCCGCGAACAATTTGGGCGTACACCTCGGTTTTCAGGTTGGTGAGGTCTCCCCAGTATTTCCCTGCGGAAGGCAGCACGTCCGGCTTGCCGAAAATGTCCCAAACCGGTGCGTTGTATTGCTCCATGTCCTCCACGACCCGCGCTCCCAGGAAGGGCTCGATGACGTCTGGGCCGGGCATGCCGGCAAAAATCGATTCAAAGCTGTTCTTCAGCCCTTCTGTGGCCAGCTTGGCGCTGTCGTCAAATGGCGGGATAAAGGTCAAGCCCTCACCCGGCTGGTCCGGGTTGTTGTATTCCCAGTGGGTCCCTTCCTCACCGACGGCCACCTGCATGAACGTCTCGGGATCGGTCAGTGTCTGCTCCATCATCTCCATGATGCGGGCCATCTTCTCCGGCTCATCCTCCAGATGCTTTCCGAATGCGTAGATGCTGCCGGCCGACCCCCATGCCCAGCCGCCCTGCTGCCCTTCAGCACCGACAGGCAGGGGCGTCATCTCCATCATGCCGTCCGGTTTGATCGCCTTGATGGCATTAAGCGTCGAGTTCGGATTGGATTCGTCGAATGCGTTCAAGGAAAGGGAGTGGTTGTAGGCAAATTTGCCTTCAACAAACTTTTGCTCCAGCTCTTTGCCCGTCACGAATTCCGGATCGATGTAGCCCTTGCTGTACCAGTCCGCCAGGCGCTCCAGCGCCTCCCTGGCCTCCGGTTGAATGGCGGCGTTGACGACCTTTCCATCCTTAACCATCCATTGCGGCGGCATGACGCCATATGCCCCGAAGATGGTGAAGAACGCGTAATAGTAGGAATTTCCGTTCGTATTCATGCCATAGACGCCAATTTGCTTCAATTTCTCAAAGGCCGCCTCCATCTCGTCGAGCGTTTGCGGAATGCCTTCGACGCCGGCCTCCTCCAGCAGATCGGTTCGCCAGGCGGATTTGGCGTTGAACTGGCCGTTGTAATACATCAGGGGAATGCCATAATTTCGATCATCAGTCTTCGTATAATACCACGCCTGGGGCGCGAAGCTGTCAAGCGCCTGCTTGACGCCGGGCATGTGCGCCTCAATCAGCTCTACCGGCACCTCGGCAACCAGTCCCTGCTGCACATATTTGAACAATTGGTTCGGATCGAGCACATACATGACATCCGGCACCTCTCCGGAGGTCAGCACAATCTGCTGCTTTTGCACATAGTCGGCACGCGGAATGTCATTGTATTGAATATCGACATTAAAGGCTTCCTCTACCGCATTCAACGCGTATGACTCGTCGCTCAGATCGGACGGAATGTTCATCCAATCGATGCTCATCCGCTCCTCGTTCGTACCGGACGACGTTTCGTTTGTCTGTTCATTCTGGCCTGTGCCTGCCCCGCCTTGATTGCTGCCGCCGTTGCCCGACGTACAGCCCGCCAGACCGACGCTGCACGCCAGCAGCACGGCCGCGGCGGAGCCTCCCCAGATGCGAACCCCTTTTTTTCGCTTCATGTTGTTGCCTCCTCTAATGGTTTTGTATGCAAACCTGCCGTAGCAGGAAGTTGCCGGTTAGCCTTTCAGCGAGCCGAGCAGTACGCCTTTGACGAAAAACCGCTGTACGAACGGATAGACCATCAGAATCGGCAAAGACACGATCATGATCGTAGCCGCCTTGAGCGTCTCCGGGGTGTAAGCCTCGCGATTGAGCTCCTCGCCCGGCGTGAGCGAGACCGCCTCCTCGATGACCGTTCGCCTGACGAATAGCTGCAGTACCTGCTTGTCTGAATCATGCATGTACAGCATCGCGTCGAACCAGGCGTTCCAATGCGTCACCGCGCCCCAGAGCGCGATGACAGCCAGTACTGGCACCGACAGCGGGAGAATGATGCGCGCATAGATCCGCAGTTCGCCCGCACCGTCAATGCGGGCCGCTTCAATAATTTCCCCGGGGATGCCCTCGAAGAAATTTTTCATTATGATGACATTAAAAGCTGTCACCGCGCCGGGCAGCACGAGCGCCCATACCGAATTGAGCAATCCCAGATTTTTGACCAGCAGGTACATCGGAATCATGCCGCCGTTGAACAGCATGCTGAACACCAGCAGTTTCATGATTCCGCCCCGATGCGAGAAGCCGCGCCGCGACAGCGGGTAGGCGACCAAGGACGTCATCAGCAGCATCAGACTTACCCCGAGCACGGTACGCACGATCGTATTGAAGTAAGCCTGCCACAAGTAAGGATGCGCGAATACCTTCTCGTAAGAAGCCAGCGTCGGGTTATCCGGAATGAAGTTGACCCGCATCGCCAGCGCATCGGCCGGCGTCATGAGCGACAGCGTCAAAACATAAATGAACGGATAGAGCGTGCACAAGCCCAGCAGCAGCAGAAACAAGAAATTAAACCAGTCAAACAGTCGTTCGCCCCATGTACGCGTAAACAAAGCAGTTCCTCCTTTACCATAATCCCTGCTCGCGGTCGTACCACTTGACCAGCCGATTGGCGGTCACGACCAGCAGGATGCCAATGACGGAATTGAACAGTCCGGCCGCCATGCCGAGCTCGTAATCCATCGTGAGCAGGCGACGCAGCACATAGGTGTCCAAAATCTCGCCTACTTCGAGTGTCGTCGCGGTCGTCAGATTGTAGATCTGATCGAAGCCCACGGTCAGAAAATTGCCGAGCTGCAGCAAAAACAGCGTAATAATCGTCGGCATCATCGACGGCAGACTGATATGCCATACCCGCCGCCAGCGGCTCGCCCCGTCGGCGATCGCCGCCTCATACAACGTCGGATCGATCGAGGCCAGCGCGGCAAAATAAATGATCGATCCCCAGCCGATGCTCTGCCAAATATCGGTCAGCACGACAATGCCGTAAAAATAATCGGGCTCCAGCAGCCATAACTGCCTCTCCAGGCCGAACAAGCCGACCAGTTTGTTCATCGCACCGTCCGAACCGAGAAATACGAACAAGATACCGGCCAAAATGACCCAGGAAAAAAAATGCGGCAAATAGGTTACGGTCTGAACGACCCGGCGAAACCAGACGAGGCGCAGCTCGTTAAGCAGCAGAGCCAGCGCGATTGGCGCGGGGAAGCCGAAGCCCATTTTGAGCAGTGCGATAATGATCGTGTTGCGCAAAGCGTTAAGAAACGCCTCGCCGGCTAACAGACGGTTGAAATGCTCCAGGCCGGCCCATGCGCTGCCCAGGATGCCCTCTGTCACGCGATACTCCTTGAACGCGATCATAATGCCGTACAACGGAACGTAGTTAAAAAGCAAAAACAAAGCAAAACCGGGCAAAAACAAAAGAAACAAATAGCGATTGCGCTTGTATTCCCGCCAGCGGTCTTCAAGGTTGCCCGCAAGGCTCCGGTTGAACATGTTCGTCACTCCTTTTCGGAAGTAAGCGTAACGCAATACCGGTTCCATTGCGATGATCAGGTTTTCTGCTCTGCGCCTGTCCGCGCAAGTTTCGACACGTCGAAAAACGGATTATACGCGCGTAACGCCCCTTGCCGCTGCGCAGTTGTCCGCCTGCGCGTAATCACGCTGCCTGGGCGCAAGACCCGAAAGGGCGCCCTCCCACGCGGAAGACGCCCTTGTGTAGACTGCCATTCAGGCTTTCAAGCAGTTGCGGTATTCGCCAGGTGTGCCCCCTTCGAGCTTTTTGAAGACGCGGATGAGCTGCTGGGCGTTGCCGTATCCGACTTCCTTGGCAATCTCGGAGATTGTCAATTCGGTTTTGGCCAGCAGCCGCTTGGCCGCATCTACGCGGAACTGGGTGACATACTGGATGAACGTCGCGCCGACTTCGTCCTTGAACAGTTGACTAAGGTGGGATTGACTGATGCCCAGCTTCTCTGCGGCCATCGCCAATGAGAGATCATGCGCGTAGTGTTCCTCGATCAGCCCCAGCGTCTGTTCGACGATCGACTGTGCGCGGAATTTGCGCAGCCGTTCCACCGCGCCGACCAGCGGCATTATGAGCTCGCGCAAAAACCACTCGGACAGCTCTTCTTGCTCCTGATGCCCGTCCAGCTCGACATAAGGGTTGCGTTGCACCAGCGAGGCCGTCCATTCGTCGATATCATGGAATTCGCGCATCATCGAAACCAGCAGCTGCATGTAGAATGTTTTGGACGCGGCCAGCGTAAACGGACGCACCGCCAGCACAAAGGCTTCAAACGATGCATATGCGCCCTCGCCGTTGCCCTCGCGCATGTGCGCGATCAGTTCGAGCTCCGTGCGGTGCGGATACGCAAGCTCGCCGATGCTGCCGGGCGCATCATGCGCAAGTCCGACTACCTCGTCGCCCGCTCCGCCCCATATCCACTGCATCGCACTGAGCGCACTGCGATAGGAGCCGGCCAACTCATTGAAGCTGTCCACGATCGGCCCGGTGCCGATCGTCACCGTCTGCTTCAGGTATTGCTTGGTCGTATGGCGCAGCACCTCGGCCTGCTCCATCAGCTGCTTGTCGGTATGCTCGGCCGGTAGGTTGAGGATCAGCACGCCGTGCCTGGGCGTGACGACCGACTCCACGATCATGTCCTCGCTCAGCAGCTCGCGCCCGATATTGGTCGCCGCAAACAAAAACAACGACCGGTCATCCTCGCGAAATCGACCGCTATCCCGGAACTCATCCGGCTGAATGATAATGACGGCAAACGCAGCATGACGAAAAATATCGAGCCGTTCGCCATGCTGATGCCGCAGCTTCTCAACAGTCTCGCTGTAACCCATCAACGCCGAAATTAAAAAATGATCGCGCAGCTGCGGCAGTTGGGCTTTCCATTGCAGCCGCTTTTCATCCATTTCTTGAAATAACGAGGAAATGCGCCTTTCAATCAGCTTCACGCCGCCCTCATAGGTAGAATCCCATTCCGTCTGTTCTTCCGCGCCTTTGCGGCCGTTTTTGAATAGCAGTTCCACAAGATGCTGAACTCCTTTTTGAAAGCGGTTGTAACTGAAATAAGCCGAAAAAAGCGCAAGCAGCGACAGCCCGAGCGTGGTCGCCATTATCATCCGCTGCAGCAGTTGCACATTCTGATTGGGCGCATCCGACGGTATGGCCATAATGTAGCTCCAGCCGTTGTGCGGCGAGCGATAGACCGTCGCAAACAGGGAAGCCTCGCGCAATTCAACAGTCGTACCGACGCGGGCCTCTCCATTTTCCTGAATGAGTCTGCGGATCCTTGACTCCTGACGCTCAGTCAACGCCGTGCCGCCGTCTGCGTGCATCAGCATTTCATGATCGGATGTAAAAACCAGGACATTTCCGGGCGTGCCGAACGGAAAACTGGACATCATGCCGCTAAAGTAGCTCAGGTCCAGATCGGCAATCAGAGCCGCCTTGGGCGTATCGTACAGCATCGGCATGAGGCGGATATACGTCAGGACTTGTATTTGCGCGCCGGAGGATTCTGTTTTGATCCGCGGAACGAGCCAGAAGCTCTGTTTTTTCTCCCGAACCTGGTCCAGCATGTCGGGCATCCATTGCCAATCCGGAAATCGTACCGCGCCGGCCGAATATAGACCGACACCGGTTAACAGGGTCTCTTGGTCAAAATGATACAAATAGACAGACTCGATATAATCAATTGAGGAAGACAGCGAACCGAGATCGCGGACTGCCGCGTTGGTCGTCGCCAGCGAGCCGAGTGTAGGCGCCGCGCCGATGCTGATGATCTCTTGCATATTCGTCTGCAGACTCATCTGTCCGGTCGTCTGCTGGACCTGAGTCATCGTCTGACTGATCTGCTCGTCCAGCTGCGAAAGCGAAACGAGGGAAGTACGATTGATCTCGTCTTTGATGATGCCCACGCCCATCGTGTACGCCGCGACCCCGAAGACAAGCACGGGGATGATCGAGATCATCAAAAACCAGACTGTTCGTTTGCTTCGAAACCAGCGTAACTTCACTATGCGCGCCCCCTCTGCGTCTCTCATTGTATCGCAATGTCCGTTGCAAATGAATAATCAATCCTTCGGACGGCATCGGCAATATGCCGTAGAGGCCTGTGCGCAAGCGCACAGGCCCTATCACGGATCCGGCTCGGCGGATCAACGCCGCAGTCCAAAGCGGCCGCACCCTGTCACGGGGTACGGCCGCTCTCTTGCCCAAAGGGCGCTCCGGCTTACGGCAGGATCGTCACATTCGACGAACCGTAGCTGTTGTCGATCTCCAGATCGACATTGTCGAACGTATTGTCCTCGACGACCACGCCCGTCACCGCCGAGTCGTGGCGGCTGGTCATGTATCCGGTATTCGAATCGTACTGCGGACCGGGCGCGCCGATCGTGATGCCGCGGTCCGTGTCCGCGATTGCATTGTCCGCAATGACGACCGCCTTGACCGCCGGCCGGGTCGGCTTGACCGCATTGTGCAGCGAGCCTACCGCGATGCCGTTGTAGTAATTGCGGTCGCGCAGACGGCTCGAGTCGGAGATACCGGTCAGTTCGTTGTCCCGGATGTCCGCGCCATAGATCAGATAGGCAAATGGATCATGGGTCTCGTTGAGCGCGTGGATGCTGATCGTGCCGACATTCGAGCGCCAGGACACCCCGGTTACCGTATTGTCCTCGATGCGCGTGAAGTACGCCAGCGAGAAGCGGGAGTCCGACCGCTCAGGACGCTCCAAATAGATCGAATGGGCGTAGAAGCCCTCGCTGTCCGTCTGCGCGTTGCCGGCCATCACCGCATCGATCGAGTCGCCGTAGAGTTGGAACGTGTTGCCGTTGTTCAGGCCGACATTGTCCGTCATCGTCACCATTTTGTTCGCCAGCACGATGGCGAACTTGCTCGTCGCGTCTGGAAGGATATCCCATGGCTGGGCGACTTGGTACGTCTCGTCTCCGAGATACGCCGTCAGCGCGCGGTACTGCCCCATGCCGCGGCCGTCGACGATGACGATATGCCACTCTCCCCAGGCGCGCCGCTCCAGCGTCCAGGCGGTCAGTCCGTTCGCGCCGAGGATCGCGCCGCCGTTGTCGCGCTTGGGCGCCACAGTCACACTGTCGGCGCCCGCCGCCGCGACAGTACCCATCATCTTGAGGCCGCCCCGGAAGTTCTCGGCGGAGACGATCTCGCCATCGTTGGCGCTTTCGCTGCCGGTGTTGGCGATGGAATTGCCCGCCACGTAAGCCGGACCGCGCACGAAGATCCCTTGCTTGCCCTCGTCGACGCTAGGCAGACTGCGGGTGATCTCGTTGCCGATCACCGTGATGTAGCTGCCGGTCACGTAGGTGTTGCCCGCGGTCGTGTCGAATTCATTGTCGAGCAGTTGGGCGTAATTGTAGATGTACGACGACGTCGGTCCCGGCGCGAAGCCGCGGAACTCCGAGTCCGCGATCAGCACGTGAGCCAGCGCCTCGATGGCGATATATCCCGGCGTACCGCTCCTGGACCATGGCCCCTCTTCCATCCGGTAGTCCAGCGCGAACTCCTTGAGAAAGATTCGCTCCGCCGTCTGCTGCGAGCTGTAGTCCGGATTCCAGCCATTGCCCAGCCACAGGAATTGATTGGGCAGCGGCAGATCCGACGCCGCATCGTCCATCGTCAGCGTCAGCCGGGCCAGCCCCTGGCCGCCGTCGTTCGATACGGACCGAATGACCGTCCAGCTCTCCAGCTCCGCCGTCGTCGCCGTGGCGAGCGGCACGTACGTCAGGACCGTCTCCTCCTGACCGTCGCCCAGCAGCACGATCTCTTCCGGCAGCTCCAGTCGGCTGATCCGGTAGTTGCCCTCGGGCAGATAGACCGTACCGCCGCCCAAGGCGTCGACCGCATCGATCGTCGCCTGGATCGCCGCCGTATCGTCGAGTCCGTCGCTGCCGTCAGCGCCGTAGGCGGTGGCGTCCAGCTGTGTGCCCCAGTCGAAGGCATAGCTCCACGCCACGCCCAGACCCAGCGGATCGGATCCGGCCGGGACGATCGTCAGCGTCACATCCTCCTCCAGCGGGCGATAGTGGACACCGTCATTGGCCAGCTCCACTGTATACGTGCCGGCCGGCACGGCCCCGTCTCCCGGGATCTCGATCTCCGCCATGAACGGCGTCGTCTCCGTCACCGTCACCGGATAATCGGCCGCGCCATCGGTCAGCCTCACTGTCGTCGCTGCCGCGGCTCCGAATTCACGACCGTCCAGATTACGGCCCATCACCCGCACCCGCAGCCCCTCGGCCGCCGTGTCTTCGGAGAGCCATTGCGGACGCGCCGCATTGAGCAGCAGGGGCCGGCTCCAGCCGAACGCATTCTCTACCCAGACGCCGTACACCCCGGCAGACACACTGTCCGGCATACGGGTCACGACATACTTGCCTTCCGGATCGCTCTGCACGACCGGCAACGTATAGGCCGCCGCCGGCGGCGCGCTCAGGGCATCCAGTCCGCTCGAGTCGGACATGGACAGCTCCAGCTCGCCCTCCAGGCCGTCGCCGTAGATTGTCAGCAGTTCGCCGGGCGAGACCGCATCGCTGACGCGCAGCAGCGTCGGCGGCGCCTCCCACGGATCCAGGACGGTCAGCTCGGCTGCCGCGCCGGAGCGCCACAGGCCGAGGCCGCTGTCCCCGGCATAGCTGGCCCGCACCATATAGATGCCCTCATGGGAAGGCGTGTAGTCGAGTTCAGCCCGGCCGAGCGCATCGGTGACGACCGTGCCGATCACGGCCTCGGGCGCGAGCGCCGACTCGGCGGTGAACACGACCGGCTGGCCGGCTAGCGGCTGCAGCGCGTCCCCGTATACGGCTTGTACGACAGCGCCCAGTCCGACCGTGTCGCCCTCGTCGATCGCCGCCGGGAGCGGATCAAGCGCCAGCGCCGTCGGACGATCGGCCGATTCGGAGACGGCCGTGACCCGCACATTGTCCAGATCGACCGTCATCGGCACGGCCGCCTCCGGCAGCGAGCGCAGCGACAGGTTGAAGTCCGCTCTGGAGAACGCGCTCGTGAGCAGTTGATCCTCCAGGCCGCTGCCATTGTCCAAGGCGCCGCCCGCCTCATACAGCGTGAGCGGCAGGGTCGCGGTGTAGCGGGTGAACGCACCGTCGCCCTGGGTATCCAAGCTGCCGATGTTCACGTTGTTCACGATGCGCAGCTCCTTCGTTCCGGTGGCGCCGGCTACGGCAGATTGACCGTACAGACGCAGCAGCACGGTCGGACGGTTCGCGGCGTCGCCGCCCCGGCTTACCATGTCAAAGTCGAATTCGACCTGCACCTCCCACTCCCCGGGCGGCAGATTGTTGAGCTGCTCCAGCAGCTCGCTATCCGAACCGGAAGCCATATCCAGGGCGGCATACACACTCTCCCCTTGGACCGTTGTCAATCGGGCAAAGCTGTCCGCCGCCGCAGCAGGCGCCGTATTGCTCTTGCCCTCCGCCGTAAAATCCAGCTCCGTCGCCGACGCCAGCGCAGAGCCGGGGACAAGCGAAGCCGCCGAGCCGTACGTATCGAGATCCAGTCGGTAGAGCGGCGCCTCTACTTCACCTGCAGCCTGCGCCGTCCTCTTCGGGCCAGGCCCAATTCCGCTCAGCGTAGCGAGTCCGAGCAGCACGGCCAGTCCGAGCGCCCACTGGGCGCGCCTGCGCAACATCATTCGAATCATCATCATTCCTCCTTTTCAGATTGCGGAAAAGGCGATCGCCTCGCGGCTCCCAGGCCCAACCCTTCCTATGACCGAAAGCAAGCGGCCGCGTACATGTAGCCGCTTTCACACCTGCTTTCCCTCTCCCGTAGCTCATGCTAGCATCCTCGTCCGTTTCGTCGCAATGTTCACATTTTCGGTCGCCGCAATCCTTTGTCCCACTTAGGTTTGACGGGCTGAATCCCTTGCGCCGCAAGCGCGCAAAAAGGCGTATGCGGCCGGAAAACCCGACTGCACACGCCTGAGATAGAGATTGATTTATTGTTGCAACGAGATGACCTTGCCGGTCGCCTGCGACTCAAACGCGGCCAAAATAACGGCCAGCGACTTGCGGCCTTCTTCACCGGAGATGCTTGGCTTGGTATCGTTGACGAGGCAATCCACGAACGCATCGATTACGCCGCTGGCCGTCTGCTTGGTGTTCGTCGCCATCGCGCCGACCTTGTAGCGTTCGACCGTGCCGTCGCGCAGCTCGACGATCACTTGATCCTCCGAGTCAGTCCCGATCTTCATGACCCCGTTCTCGCACCAAAGCACGGTGCTGTTGTCTCCGCCCTTGTAGTACGTCCAGCTGGCTACGAGGGAACCGAGGGCGCCGCTCTTCATGCGCAGGATGCAATTGGCGCTGTCGTCGACGTCAGTGCCTTCCTTGGAGACGGTGCCGATGAAGCCGGCCACATCCGCCACTTCGTCGTCGAGCAGCCAGCGAATCAGGTCGGACTTGTGGACGCCCAGATCGCCCATCGCGCCCATGATCGCTTCGTCCTTGCGGAAGAACCAACTCTCCCGTCCGTCGATACTCCAGCCCTCGGGCCCCGGATGGCCAAAGGAAGTGCGGAACGACAACACGCGGCCGAGCCGTCCGGTCTCGAGCACTTCTTTGGCCTTCACATGAGGCGGCATCAGACGCTGATTGTGGCCGACCATCAGATAGACGCCCGCTTCCTCGGCGGCGGCGATCATCGCCGCCGCTTCTTCGTCGGTGGCTGCCATCGGCTTTTCAACGAGCACATGCGCGCCGACCTTGGCTGCGGCGATCGACACCGGCGCATGCAGGGCGTTCGGCAGGCAGACGCTGACCGCGTCCGGCTTCACCTCGTCCAGCAGCTCCTGATAGTCGCGATACACCTTGGCTCCATGCTTGTCCGCATAGTGCTGCGCACGCTCGGCGACCAGATCGCAAAAGGCGACCAGTTCAACCTGCTCGTTGTTCTCGTATTCCGGAATATGACGATGCTTGGCAATCGAGCCGCACCCGATCACGGCCACTCTGAATTTTTTCAATGCCTTGCTCCTCCTTGGTTTGGAAATGTGGTGTTCCGGCAATTAGCTTTACTTATAGTTGCTTTTGAGCCATTCGCGGCTCGTGCGGACCGATTGAAGCGGCGGATTCGCGCAGCGATCCTGCTCCACGATAATCCATTCGACCTTGGCGGCGCCGGCCGCTTCAATCAGTGCCGGCAGGTTCAGATCGCCTTCGCCCAGTTCCACCGTATCGATCGGCTCGCCCGGGGCAGCCTTGCGGAAGTCTTTCAGATGCAGCAGCGGCAGACGTCCTTCGTACTTGGCGATATAAGCAAGCGGATCTTCGCCGGCGTACTGGACCCAGCCCAAGTCCATTTCCACGACGAGCTGATCCGGGCTTGTTTTGGAATAGATGGCGTCAAATACGTATTCGCCATCCAGCTTGAGTTCGAATTCGAAGGCATGGTTATGATAACCGAGCTTCAGCCCGTGCTTGGCAAACTCTGCCGCGTGAGCGGACAGTCGCGCAATCGTTTTTTCCCAGGTCGCCTCATCTGCCCGATCCGCCTCGGCCAGATGAGGCACAATGCCGTATGCCGCGCCGATCGTTTTCAAGTAAGCGATTTCACCGGCAATGTCGTCGTCGAGTCTTTTAAGCGCAATGTGGCTGCCGACCGCTTTGAGCCCGAGCTCGTCCAGCAGTTTTTTCATATCGTCTGCCGACAGATTGCCGTAACCTGCGAACTCGACGCCCTCGTAACCCATCTCGGCCACCACGCGCAGTGTTCCTGCGAAGTCGCGAGCCAGATCGTCGCGCAGCGTATACAATTGAAGACCAATTCCCATTTTTTCCATAGCTAGCGTTCCCTCCTGTACCGCGATTAAAAACCCAAGTTCATTATAAAAACATTTGCCTCGCGCGTGCAATGTAGGATACTGTTATGACATGAACAATTCTGCTACCAATGAAGGAGTCCGGCCAATGGAAACCGAACTGCTGATGTGCGGATATTCACATCACACCGCCCCCTTTTACTCCGATGCGCACGGTCAGTCGATGCCCGGTTATCTGTTCCGCTTGCAGACGGAAGGGGCAGCGTCAGCATTGAACGAGGGCAAGATGGAGACGATCGGGGCAGGCGACCTGCTGCTGATCGGCCCCGGAGACACCTACCGCCTCGTCATCGAAGCGCAGGAACACCCGCAGCGCGGTCATGTCGTATTCAGCAGCGATTACTATTTGTCGTGCCGCGGGACCTGGCTAAACGACTGGTGGGACGCCCGCCAGCGCCCGCTGCTCTCCCGCATTCATTACGAAGAACGACTGCTGCCGCTGTGGCGCATGCTCATTTTGGAGCGCCGTCGTCTGGAGGGCGGCCAGGCCGAGTTGGCGGATTATCTGCTGCGCACGATCTGCCTCACCATCGACCGTCAGCTCGACGAACGCTCGGCTGCCCGAGGGCGCCCGTTCATCGCTGCACGACTCAAATCTTACATCGAAGAGCATGCCTCCCGCCCCTTTTCGCTCGAGGAGCCAGCAGCGCATGTCGGACTGAGCGTATCGCGCATTTCGCATCTGTTCAAGGCTTGTTACGGCAAGACGATCGTCGAATATACGCAGGAGATTCGGCTGACGATCGCCCTAGAACGGCTTCGCTACAGCGTCATGACCCTGGAGCAAATTGCCGAGAGCTGCGGCTTCGGCAGCTATTCCTATTTCTTTCGCGTGTTCCGAAAAAAATACGGCCTGTCGCCTTCCGACTATCGGGCCGCACATGCGCCGGAGCTCGCCACAGGCGCCAATCGAGGCGTGCGCACCGCACAAGCGCAGGCTCCCGCAAGCAGGTCCCGCCTGTCCGCGCAGCACCGGGGACGATCGAATCCGAGCTAGATCAGCCGCAACAGCCGCATCGCGAGCCAGATCAGGAGCGCTGCTTGCGCAAGCGTCATCAGAGGCAGGCCGGCGGCAAAAGCGGCATGCTTCGTCTTGTGCCGCCATCTCCTCATGCCAAGCCAGGCTCCTGCGGCTCCTCCGACTGCCGCGGCGAGCAGCAGACGCTTCTCCGGAATGCGGCGCCTGTGCTGCCGGGCGCGCTGCTTGTCCGCGCGCATCATGCCGCATGCGACGGCATTAATGACGATGAGGTATCCGACCGCGAGCCATATGCCCGTCATAAAGGCAGGTAGTAGGCACCGCTCGTAGGCGCTTCCCGATCCGCCGCGCTGAATACGAGCACGTACTCGCCCAAGTCGTATTCCATCGCCCACATCTCGTCGTACAGCTCGCTATTCATTGTGTCCTCCGGCGAAAGCAGCGCGTCCGGCTCGCCGAGCACAGCGGCAATCGCGTCCAGCGAATCGCCGACCGTCACGCCCAGCAGCGCCGCGCCTTCGGGAAAGCCGAGCGCGGTAATCTTGCCCGGCTGGACCTGTCCTTCGTCGTCCATTCCAGCATCCGTAAAAAATACAACCGTTGGATATCGATAATAAAGACCGCCGGAAAAGTAATCCCGGGATGAAGGCTGACCGAGCGCCTCCTCCAATGTATTGGTGTAGTCGCCGATCGCAAAGGGCACGCCCTCCATCTCGCCTTCGTACAAGCCTTCGGGCCACGCGGATTGAGCCGGCAAACCTCCTTCATCGGGCTCTCGAAGCTCATTCGTGTTGCCTGTGCCGGGCGGCTCCGGCGTCGCGTTGTCGCTCTCGTTCTGCTGCGGCGCTTCCTCCGCCGTACAGCCGGTCATTACAGCGCCGACCAGCAGCATGGCTGCCAGCGCGAGCTTCGCTCTCCTCATAGGGCCAATCCTCCCAATCTTCCATTCCTTATTATTTTATCGGAACCGCTTGGCCCCGACAAGTAAGCCGCAGCTCCTAGCGTTAGAACGGCTTGGCCACCATCAGATACATCACGGCAAGCGGCAGCACCGTAGCGAGTATTCCAAAAACGTCCCAGCGCAGGGAAGCGCGACGGAAAGCCGCGTTCGGACGCCCCTGAGCAATCGAATCGTCGCTTTCGCGGATCATAGCGCGTTGGCAAGGCATTAATACACTTACCCACAGCAAGCCCGTAGCAATGAAGAGAAGCAACGAAACGGTCAACCAACTCAGCTGATCCAAAGCATACCCCTCTTGTACGGCCAGCACACTTCCGCTTGCAACGACAAGCGCAAGACCGGGTATCGTGAAGACATAATCGGCCGTCATGACTCGTCGAACAGTATGGGCAAGCAGCCGCACGTCACCCGAGCGTACGGCGGTGATTTTCCAATAGGCGGCCGTCGACGCGTTCCCGATAAACAGGACCACGCCCAATAGGTGGATCGTTATCCAAATTCCCAAATCCCTCACCCTTTCTTTTCCGTTGTTGCGGCGTCCCTCAACTCTGACAACGCCTGCTTGAAAAAATTCACATCGTGCGCATACTTGGAAATACCGTAGCGCAAGCAAATCTGCTGCGTCTTGCTCATGCCGCTATATTCGCGAAGATCTTTCCGCAGTTGACGCTCGCGCGCTTCAGCCCGTTCTGCTGCAAGGTCGATCCACGTACAAACGGTGTCTCGATCCGCCAGATCGCCAAAATAAAGGCGCACCAGTATATCTGATTTGAGGATGTCCTCGGCCAGTTCTCGTTCCAGGTAAAGCTGAAATGTCGATATCCCGGCAGGCGTAATGGCATAAACGTTTTTATTGGGCTTCCCCTCCTGGAGCACCACTTCCTTTTGAATCATGCCTTCCCGCTCCAGCTTGCGCAGCGTCGGATAGACCGTACCGTAACTGGCATCGAAAAAAAACGAGAAAATACGAGTGATCATCTGCTTGATTTGGTAGCCCGTCTTTGGACTGTGCACCAGCATGCCCAACACGACATCCTGCCCCGTCATTATTAGCAACCCCTCCATATATCAAATGTTAATATTAACATTAATTATATAAAGTCATTTTGTCAACCCCTTCCTTTTGGGCTAAGGATCGCAAAAGAAGCCGCCCCTCCAATGGCGGAAAGGCGGCTTCAAAGATTCAAAAATGAACAATCATGCTTAGGCATACGCAATATTGTACGTATCTTCTTCCTGATCGACGATGAACGGACTGGGCTCGCCCAGGCATACAATGCGCAGCTCGTGCATGGCTCGCGTGCATGCCGTATAGAACAGCTTGCGCTCCCGCTCCAGGCGGTATTGCTCGCTCGAGCCGTCGCACACGATAACCGCATCGAACTCGACGCCCTTGGCCAGGTATGCGGGCATCACCTGGATGCCCTCGGAGAACGACGCCGTCTCCTTGCCGACCAGGACCGCCTCCAGCGCGTCTGCGATTAGACGGTGCACGTGCTCGCTATGCCCCGCTGTCTTGCAGATAATTGCGATCGACGCATTGCCTTCCGCTTGCAGCGCTCGGGTCTGCTCAATCACCTGCGCGCGCAGCGAATCCTCGCTGTCCACGAGAGTAACCAGAGGCAGGCTGCCGTCGCGCTCGAACGGCTCGATCTCTTCGCCTCCCGGGATCATGCCGCGCGTGAAGCATACGATCGGCTTGGTCGAGCGATAGCTGCGTTCCAGCCGGATGACCTCGGTCTCCTCCGGCGCGAAGAGGCCCCGCAGCGGCTCGCGCGCGTCATAGGCGGAGGCGTGTGCGAAGATGGCCTGATTGAGATCGCCCAGCGCCGTCATGCGCGCTCTGGGGAAGAGCCGCTTCAGGAACGCCAGTTGAAAAGGGGAGTAATCCTGAGCCTCGTCGACGAATACATGGCGAATCAGGGTATTGGTCTGAAAGCCTTGGACGCGTTCCTGTAAATAAAGGTACGGCGCAGCGTCCTCGTAAGCCAAGGCCCCGGCCGCCAGACGTTGCCTGGTCATCGTGCAAATGTCCGCCCAGCGTGGCGGAAGACTGTACGCGGACGTCGAGGCTCCGCCGGCTTGCTGCAATGCAGTGAATAGCTGGACATACATGCTCGGAAGATCGATGAAGCGCAGCGCCTGGACCCTGCGGCGCGCCGACTTGAGTCGCTCGCGGACGATTACTCTTGCCAGCAGCTCGCGCTCTTGGTCGTAGTCGTCAAAGGTCGGCGTATTGCTGCTGCGTCGGCGCTTCCTGAGCTTTTGATAGGCGCGTTGGTAGTCCGCCTCGGACAGCAGCTCCATTTCCTCCTCGACCCACGGCTTGCCCTCCTGATCGAGGGCGAATTGCTTGATCTGACCCAGCAGCCACTGCCGGAGCAGGTCGATGCGCACCGGCAGACGGATCGTCCGATCCATTCCGTAGAAGCGCTCATGCATGGCCCGGGCCGAGACAATCGCCTCGCCGCGGAATTTGAGCGGTCGAAAGCGCATACCCGCTTGCTCGAGCCGATCAACGTAATCATCGAGCATCGCCAGGTATGCCGGAGACGATTTGAAGCGAATCGCTTCCAGTCGCGACGCATAGAGCGGATCCTGGGCGTCTTGCGTCAGTACGTATTCCATCTGGTCGAACGGATCCTCCAGTTCGAAGGCGTTGCCTAACCGATGCGCCAGATAATCCTGGAAGGTCGTCTGCTCCATGTTCTCTTCTCCCAGCTCGGGCAGCACCGCTTGGACGTAGCTGTTAAAAAGCGGGTTCGGCGAAAACAGCACCAATTGGTCGGCTTGCAGCGACTCGCGATGCTTGTAGAGCAGATAGGCGACCCGCTGCAACGCCGCCGACGTTTTGCCGCTGCCGGCGGCGCCCTGGACGACCAGCAGCCGCGCTCGCTCGTCGCGAATGATCCGGTTCTGCTCCTTCTGAATCGTAGCGACAATATTGCGCATCTGGGTATCCGAGCTCCGGCTCAGCGCCTGCTGCAGGAGCTCGTCTCCAATGGTGACGCCCGAATCGAAGAGCAGCTCGATCCGGCCGTCCCGAATGACGAATTGACGCTTGAGCGCCATCTCGCCCGCCATCCGGCCCGAAGGCGTCTCATAGCCGACCGGACCAGGTCCGTAATCGTAATACAAGCTCGAAATCGGCGCCCGCCAATCGTATACGAGGAATTCATCGCTTTGCTCGTCGAGAAACGAAGCGATGCCGAGATAGATCGACGAGGCGACCTCGTCTTCCTCCGCCTTGAAATCGATGCGTCCGAAATACGGCGACTTCACCAGCCGTCTGAACTTCCCGAGCTCGGCGGATGCGTGCCGGTGACTGCGCTCGCGCTCGGAGAGCACGTCGGCCTGCTGCTTCATGCTGAAATACGTCTCGGTTAAATCCTCGGCATGACTGAAATTGATTGTAACCTCGTCCCAAAAATGCTTGCGGATTTCGACAACGTCGGAGCGTACGTCTCCGGTTCGTTCCTCCAGACGCGCAATCCGGCGTGCGATTTTGCCCGTTACCTCGTCGACGCGCGCCTGCTCCGCCAGCCACTGCGCTTTTGATATCGTCATACAGCCGCTCCGCTCCTTTCCTGTCCCCTGGTTTTCCCTTCTTCAAGGATTGACCGAATATTTAAAAGTGTGCTATGTTTTATCCAAATGCCTGTTTTAAGGCATAAATTTCACTTTAACATGTTCAGGATTGCAATGCAATTTCGCACGCACGCATATCATCCGAGGAGGCTGAAGCCATGTCTATTTACGACATTTCCGTCACGACCATCGACGGCGAATCGACCACCCTTTCCGCGTATCGGGATCAGGTGCTGCTGATCGTCAATAGCGCCAGCGCCTGCGGCTTGACGCCGCATTACGAAGGCCTCCAAAAGCTGTACGACGCCTACCGTGAAAAAGGCCTTGTCGTGCTTGGCTTTCCGTGCAACCAATTTGCCGGTCAAGAGCCCGGCACCGAAGAAGAAATCAAGCAGTTTTGTCAATTAAACTACCAAGTCACCTTCCCGATGTTTGCGAAAATCGAGGTCAAGGGCGACAACATTCATCCGTTGTATGCGCATCTGCTGCAACAGGTACCCGAGCCTTATCGAACGGGTGAAATTGAATGGAACTTCGCCAAATTTTTGGTCGATCGCGAAGGCAACGTCGTCAAGCAATTCAGCGCCCGTACGGCACCCGAGGCGCTCGAATCGGACATTCGCGAGCTGCTGTAAGGGCTTCCCGCTATCGCGAGACATTCGCAGCCCCGCGTCGTAGCATGCTACGGCGCGGGGCTGCGCGCTTGAGGACGGTCAGTGCGTCGAACGGGCGCGACCCGGCAAAGCCTTCATCTGCAGTTCCTCCGATTCGTCCCCGGCCTCTTCCATCCGTTGCAGCGCCCTGTCGTCGACCTTCATCTGCAGCTCATCCTCCGCCTCCGGCAGCGCCGCGCGCTGGACGGCCACTCTCGGCTCGGCCATACGCTGCACGGCCTGATTGCCCACAGTCTGCTGAAGATTCAGCATCGGATGCTGCGCAGTCTGGCGCTGGACGGCAGGCATTCGATCCGTTGCGGCCGCTTTCCCGGTCTGCTTGCGCATTGCTTGATGTTTCATATGGCTTCCCTCACAGTCAATGATCGGCGCTTGCGCATATTGTACCATGAAATGGCAATCTTCGCCTACTGCGAATGCATTGTAGAAGCGCCGGACCTTGCCAAAAAATATTAAAAATAAGGCTTGCATTATACGACGGAATTATGCGATAATACATTTCGTGCTCGAGTGATGCGCCCTGCGCAGCGCTCCGGTTCGCCGGTGTAGCTCAACTGGTAGAGCAACTGACTTGTAATCAGTAGGTTGGGGGTTCAAGTCCTCTCGCCGGCACCATTCGCACGCTTTCGGGATGTAGCTCAGCTTGGTAGAGCGCCTGGTTCGGGTCCAGGAGGTCGCATGTTCAAATCGTGTCATCCCGACCAAAGCTATCAAATTAAAGTCCGGACGTCCGGGCTTTTTTGTTGTTTATGTGGGTTGACTAAATTTGACGCGTTCGTTTTTCTAAACTTAGCGTGTGAATGTTGTTTGTTTTAGTTGAATGTAGTAAAATCTCCAGTAACGGTTTCATTCCTGCATGGAGGGAGTCACTGAATACGGTGAAAATTGAAGACATCGCCAAAATGGCCAACGTTTCCAAATCGGCCGTCTCACTGGCCATGAACGGCAAGCCCGGAATCGGCAAAGAAACGCGCGCCCGCATTCTGCAAATTGCGAAGGAGCACGGATACGCCGCCCGGACGCCAAAAGCGGAAAAAGGACGCGCACCGGGCAATACGATTCGTTTTATCGCCTGCACACAGGCCGGAATCGTTCCCGAGCATTTTTCCCAACAGCCCTTTTTTATGGAGCTCATTCAATATATTGAGGAGAAGTGCCGCAAACGCGGTCTGTCTCTGCTGTTCAATACCTTGCATCCGGACGAGCTGGAGCGGCGCATCGGCGAGCTCGAGCAGGAGCACGCTTCCGCCGGCATCCTGCTGCTCGGGACGAATCTCGGCGGCGATCAGGTCCGCGCGATCGCAGCGCAGCAGCGCCGTCTCGTCGTCCTGGATACGTGCTTCGATGCAATCGAAGCGAACTTCGTCGTCATGAACAACAAGCTCGGCGCTCACCAGGCCGCCGGTCAGCTGCTGGCCGACGGACACACCCGGATCGGCATCGTCCAGTCGGACGAACGGATCGCCAATTTTTCGGCGCGCCAGGAAGGCTTCCTGCAGGCGCTCGCCGCAGCCGGGCTCGACTGCGCGGAAGAGGATCGCTTCACCCTCTCGCCGACGATAGTGGCCGCGCAGGAGCCGTTCATCGCTGCGCTGCGGACGCGCCGCGAACCGCTGCCGACGGCGCTATTCTGCGAATGCGACTACATCGCCATCAGCGCGATCAAGTCGCTGGCTGCGCTCGGACTGCGCGTGCCGCATGACGTGTCGGTCATCGGCTTCGACAACATTCACGAATCCGTCGTCATCACGCCCGAGCTGACGACCGTGCACGTCGAGAAGGAAGCGATGGCGGAGCTCGCCGTGGCCAAGCTGATCGATCTGATGGCGCACGGGCCCGGCGTGACGACCAAGATCGTCGTCGATACGCGGCTCGTCGTCCGGGCCTCCTGCTCGGCTCCGGCCGCCGCGCTGCCCGCAGGCGGCAGCGGTACCGTCTCGGCGCACTGACGACGATTAAGGCAGGAGCCAATGCAACGGCAAGAGCAGCAGCGGCGTCACGATGCAGCTGATGCTCATTGCCAGGGCGCCGACGCTGCCCTGCCACTGCGAGTCATTGACCAATCGGGCCGTGCCGATGCCGTGCGCCGCCGTGCCGACTCCGACGCCGATCGCCAGATCGCTGCCCAGCCTGCATCGCCGGAGCAGCAGCGGGCCGAACATGCTGCCGAGCAGACCGGTCAGCACCGTCAGCACGGCTGTGAGCTCGGGGATGCCGCCGAGCGTTCCCGCTAGCGACACCGATACGGCCGAGGTGACCGACTTGGGCAATAAAGAGGATGCGACGGCGCTCGACAATCCGGCCCCCGCAGCCAGCAGCCAGGCGCTGCCAATCGAGGCCAGCGACCCCGCGGTGACCCCCGCCAGCACGGCGCCCAGCTGATGCCGGAGCTGCCGCGAATGCTTGTACAGCGGGACGCCGAGCGCGACAGTCGCCGGCCCGAGCATGAACAGCACCAGATCGCCGCCAATCCGGTAGTCCTCATAGGAGACGCCTCCCGCGAGCAGGATCAGCACGACCAGCCCGGTGCCGACGAAGAGCGGATGCATCCAGGGCAGACGCCGCCGCAGCAAGAGCGCCGCCGCATAGGCCGCCACTGTCAGGGCCACCCCCCACTCGGGACGCTGCAGCCATTCTCCGTTATCCATCCTCTCTCTCCTCTCTCTTGCGCAGCAATGTGGTCAACCCGCCCCCCGCCAGCAGCGAGACGAGCGTGCTCGCCACGAGCGCGAGCAGCAGCCCGGCGAGTTCGGACAGCTCCACGTAGCGCAGCAGGATCATGCTGCCCGCCACGTACGGCAGGAAGAACAGCATCATGTGGCGGACCAAAAAAGCCGCGCTCTGCTCTACCCACTCCAGCTTGATCCAACCCAAAAACAAGCACCCGGCAAACAGAATCAGTCCGATCACATTGCCCGGCAGCGGTACGCCGAGCCCGGTCTGGACCGCCATCCCGGCCATTTGAAACGCCAGTAAAATGGAAAACCCTATCATTGCGCTCCCTCCGAATACGTAACACAGCCTTGAAATCATAGTCAGTATAGGCGAAAATCGAACGGCTGACCAGTCAGCGCCCGGGCGATCCTGATCTTCGCTTTGCAAAAAATACGCAAGCCGCCCGGCATATCCCGATGCCGGGCGGCTTGAAATAGCGCGTATTCGCGAAGGCCAATGACAATAAAGTTCGGCTCAGCTCTTGCGATCAGTCGTGCCGCGTGACGGCCGCGAACAGCTCCAGCTTCGCATACATGTCCTCCAGCGTGAAGCGCGCATCGACTGAGCGATAGACGCGGATCTGCCGACCGCCCTTGCCCGGCGCATAGCCCATATCCGGTGTAATATACGGAGGATCAATGAGGTCGTAATCAAATTCGTGATCGTCGAGCAGCAGCGAGACGGCCGGCGAATCGCCGAGCATCCACATCTCGCCCTTGGGCCAGCGCGCGCTGTGCCAGGGCAGAAGGTTGAATTCGACGAGCTGGTCGAACAGGTATTGTCCGATGGCGCCGTGCGGCCGCACGCGCACCGCCAGCTCCGCCAGTGAGACGCGCATCATTTTGTATACGTTCTGCGGGACCTGCCACAGCGGAATCGACGAGCGCATGACGACGTTGGCCGCCGCGATGTCATTGCTTAGATTGAATTCGCTCGCACCGGCCGGGTACGGGCCGCCGCCGATCCAGACCGCAGTCAGCCGATCCGCGATCCGCGGCTCCAGCAGGTAAGCCGCCGCCAGGTCCGTGATCGGACCGAGGAAGATGACATAGAGCGGCGCCTCGTCCTCCTTCATCGCTTCGCGGATGATCAGATCCGCGCCCTCGGAGGGCTGCGGCGTCCCTTCGTCGACCAGTGCCTGCGCCGCGCCGCGTACGACCGGCGGCGCCTCGGGCAGCTGCATCAGCTCCAGCACGTGCCCGATCTCGCGATACGAGTCGTCCATCGAGGTTGCGCTGCGCCCGGTGCCGAAATGCGCGGCAATTATACCTGGAATGCGAAAGCGCGGCGTCAGCAGCGCGTGCACGATGGCGAACTGGTCGTCCGCTTCGTTTTTCGCGTCGGTATTGACGATGACCCGAATTTGCTTGTTGTCCGGCACTTGAAACGGAAATGGCAGTGTCATGTCGGAATTGCAGCCCCTTTCAATTCGTCGCGTCGGCAGCCCGTCGCTACCCCTGCAGCTTGTTCGGATGAAGCATGTAATCGATCGTCTCGGCCACCTTCTCCGGCTCAAAGACCTTCTTCCAATCGTCCTTCAGCATATGGCGCTTGCCGTACTCGATCGCGACCATCGCGGCATCGGAATATGGATTGCCCGCCACGCCGAACGTGGGCTGCGCGCTGCAGCGACTGCGGGGTTTCAATGCGGTAGGTCGCCCGTATAGCCGGTTTGTTCAACTCCATTTTGAGCACACCGCCTCTCGCCATTTTTAGTGAATTTCGCGGCTAATCGGCCGTTTGCAACCGCTACCGGAATGGTTTAAATTATAGCGGAAACCTAAATAGACGAAAAGGTTTATTCTTAATTTTATTTAAAATTTTGCGTTATTTTACTAAAAAATCGAAAAAGGGCAAAGCGACACCAATTGTGTTCATATAACCAGGCGACGGGCTTGACCAGGCTTTAGAAGCTTCGCCCGATCAAGACCGTCTTGCCCGGCAAGCCCGTTCAGCCTCGCCGTGGCGCCTCCTGGATGCGCAGGCGCCGATGCAAATAATCGACGACATGCGTGACCTCGGCATCGCGTCCGTGCCGTTTGACACCCAGCTTCATTTGCAGGAGACAGCCGGGATTGCTCGTCAGGATTACACCGGCTCCGGTGCGGTTGGCATGCTCCATTTTGTGAGCCAGGATATCGCCGGCCATCTCCGGCTGGGTCAGGTTGTAGATACCGGCCGATCCGCAGCAGCGGTCGGATTCGCACATTTCCGTGTAGCAGGTACCGGCGACCTGCTGCAGCAAGCGACGCGGCGCTTCCGCGCTGCGCATCACATTGCGCAGATGGCACGAGTCCTGGTACGTGATCGTCTCCGCTGCCGGAGCGCAAGCCGCTGCGGCGATGGGCGTGCCGCCCGCGACCGCTCCAGCCCTCGGATCCCCGTCCGCGACCGGTGGTGCGCTCGCCCTGCTCCCGGCCTCGGAAGACGCCGCTTGCGCCGCGTCCCGGGTCTCGGGAAGGCCGACTGCGAGCAGCTCCGTCACCCTGCCGCTGCGCATGAGCAGCTCACTGACATCAATGACGCGCTGCGCGAACCACGCCGCATCCTCCCGCCACTGCACATCCTCGTGCAGCAGATGATCGTATTCGACGAGCGCGGCGCCGCAGCCGCCGGCATTGGATACGATATAATCGACTCCCGCCTCGCGGAAGGCGCGGATGTTGCGGCGGGCCAGCGCGCGGGCCCCCTCCGCCTCGCCGCTATGCGCGTGCAGCGCGCCGCAGCAATTCTGCGCCGGGGGGATGACCACCTCAAAGCCTGCCGTCGCCAGCAGCTCGGCCGTCTTGACGTTCGTCTCGGTGAACAGCACATCCATCAGGCAGCCGCGGAACAGGCCGACCTTGGCGATCCGCGGGCCGCGCGCCGGCACATGCTCGCCGATGCGATCGACGACGCCTGTACGCGAGGCTGCAGGCATGATGGCTTCCATATCCGCCAGATGCCGGGGCAGCAGCTTCATCGCGCCTGCGCCGCGCGCCAATCTGGCCAGACCGGTGCGCTGATACAGCTGCAGCGCACCGCCGAGCAGTCGCATGTTGCGCTGCTTGGGGAACACCTGCTTGAACATGACGCTGCGCACCGTCTTCACCCACCAGCGGTGGCTCGTCGTATGGTCCTCGATGGCATCGCGGGCCTGCTCGATCAACTGGCCATACTTCACATCGGCCGGACACGCCGGCTCGCAGGCGCGGCAGCCGAGGCAATGATTCATCTGCGTCTCAAAAGCTTCGTCAGGATCCATCAGCCCGTCGGCGACCGCCTTCATCAGCGCGATTCGCCCGCGCGGCGACTCCGCTTCAATGCCCGTTTCCCGGAAGGTCGGGCACGCCGGCAGACAGAATCCGCAGCGCATACAATTCGTCAGCTGGTCCTCGTCAAGCCGTAGCTTCAGCTTGTCGGCCAGCGGATTCAGCTTAGTCAGCCCGGCCTCCGGTCCGTTGACCGCCGTCCGCGCGCCGCGCTTTTCCAGAGTCGATTCAGCCACGGTCGATCACCACCCGTTTGCGCGTCTCCTTGGCGAATACCTTGCCCGGATTGAGCAGATTGTGCGGATCGAAGCTGGACTTGATGGCGCGCATCACCTCGATGCCCGCCGCCCCGACCTTCCACTCCAGATAGGGCGCCTTGACGACGCCGACGCCATGCTCGCCGGTGATCGTGCCGCCGAGCCGAATCGACGCCTCGAAAATCTCCGCAAACGCCGCCTCGACGCGATGAATCTCGTCCTGATCGCGCGCATCGGTCGTCGCCGTCGGATGCAGATTGCCGTCGCCCGCATGGCCGAAGGTGCAAATGTTGACCGCGTGCTTGGCGGCGATGCGGTTAATCTCCAGCACCATGTCGGCAATCTTGGAACGCGGCACCGTCGCGTCCTCGAGAATCGTCGTCGGCCGCAGCCGCGCCAGCGCCGTGAAGGCGCTGCGTCGCGCCGTCAACAGCTTTTGCGCCTCCTCGGCGCTCTCGGCCACCTGGACGCGGACCGCGCGTTCCTCGCGGCAAATTGCCTCGATCTGGCCGATATCCCGCTCGACTAGCTCGGGCGGGCCGTCCTGCTCGATCAGCAGGATCGCCGCCATATCGAGCGGCAGGCCGAGCCCCGCATAGGCGTCGACGACCCGGATCGTCGGATTATCCAGGAATTCCAGCGTTGCCGGGATGATCCGGCGCTCGATGATCCGCGATACCGTGCGCGCGGCGTCGTACAGATCGGCGTACATGGCCAGCATCGTTTTTTTGGCGGCCGGCGGGGGGATCAGCTTGAGCGTCGCTTCGGTGACGATCGCGAGCGTCCCCTCCGAGCCGACGAGCAGCTTCGTCAGATCGTAGCCGGCGACGTCCTTCATCAGCTTGCCTCCCGTGCGGATGATCTCGCCGCTGGGCAGCACCGCCTCCAGGCCGAGCACGTAGTCCTTGGTCGTGCCATACTTCAGGCCGCGCAGCCCGCCTGAGCATTCGGCGATATTACCGCCGATGGTGGAGATCGCCATGCTGCTCGGATCAGGCGGGTAGAATAGCCCCAGCCCTTCCACATGGGCGATGAAGTCCTTCGTAATCAAGCCCGGCTGTACAGTCGCCGTCAGATTGTCCAGATCGACCTCGAGAATTCGGTTCATGCGGTGCATCACCATGACGACGCCGCCCTCCAGCGGCACTGTGCCGCCGCACAGATTCGTGCCCGAGCCGCGTCCTACGACCGGTATGCGATGGCGGGCGAGCACCTTCATGATAGCTGACACCTGTGCGGTATCGACCGGATAGACGACAGCGTCCGGCAGCGCCTGCAGCATCGGCGTACCGTCGTAAGAATGCGTGATGCGCGACTCTTGATCATCGCGGAAGCCCTGTTCGCCCAAGATGCGCAGCAGCTCTGTTCTGGCTCCCTCTTGCAACAAAGTAATCCCTCCTGTGTACACCTATTGCACCTAGTAACTAGGTCGAATAGCGTATTGCGCACATTCGACCGCTTGATTAAATCATCTGAATAATCCGATAGATTCATTAATCAAGTCAGCTGACTAATGAATTCAGAGCCGTAGATTAATGAAATCAGATCAGAAATGTATGAATTCAAATCAGTAAATTAATGAATTCAGATTCAGATCAATTAATCAGGTCATCTGATGACTTTTACTGTCACATAGTATACACTAAAATAAACATGCGGGGAAGACTTGCTGCAACAAGACGAATTGGCACGGTAACCGTTGGCGATGGGCCACACGCATGCGTTTTGGCTGCAGCCGGTGGCGATGGACCACACTCCATTTTCGGGGCTGCGCTGGGCTAATCTCGATTGGATTGCAACTGTAGTGCTTTCCAATTTGCTTCTCTGGCCCATGGCTTTGTATTGGTCATTTTTGTCCGTTAGCGTGCTCAACAGCATGGACTTTCAATTTTAATGGACAGTTTTGTCCGTTAGACAACAAATCTTGTTTAAAAACTCGACTTTCGAGCTTCTAACTCCGTTACAGCCAGTATTCATAGATAATAAGCCGCTTACGGACAAAAATGTCCGTTATGTGCGAAGTTCAGCAACACCTGCTTCACTCCGCATTCGCGCCTTATTATCGCCTGGACCACAGCGATGCGCGCTTCATTCAAATTGAAAGCTCGACTCGAAATATGCGTTCTTCACTCAATTATGCGCCCGGCAAAGGAGAGATAGATCGTGACCACTGACAATCGGCCGCTCAAAAGCTACGAGTGGGTCATGCAAGATATTCGCAAGCAAATGGAAGACGGTGCGCTCCATCCTGGGGACCGTCTCGCCTCGGTCGTCGATCTGGCGGTTCGTTACGGTGTCGGCCGCTCCACAGTACGCGAGGCGCTCAGCTCGCTCAAAGCGCTCGGCCTGCTTGACATTCGTCAAGGGGGCGGCACCTTCGTCAGGAACCAGCCGGCGCCGGAATTGCAGGGCGACGAAGCGGAGGCGTGGATGCGGCGCTCCGAATCGTTACGCCATATCGTCGAGGTGCGCAACGTGCTGGAGACTGGCGCCGCCTCGCTCGCCGCGCGTCATCGCACCGAGAGCGATCTGACGCAGCTACAGGCTACGCTTGACGGCATGGCCGCGCACCTCGACGACGAGACGTACGGCGAACAGGCGGATGTGCGCTTCCATCTGCAGATCGCCGCGGCCACCCATAATCCGGTCATCGCCGATCTGATGGAATCGCTATCCGGCCGGCTCCACGACAGTATGCGCGATACGCGCGCCTTGTGGTTCTATTCGCAGCGTTCCTCCTCCGAACGGCTGCTTGGCGAGCATGCCGCAATTGCCGCGGCGATTCGAGACAGCCGGCCCGAAGAAGCAGGCCGGCTGATGAGTCAGCATATTACCAAGATGGCGCAAGTGCTCGATGAAAAAGGAGCGCGGTTGTGAGACACGATTGAGGCCGATTCGACACTCGCACGCGGCATGGCATGCATGCTGCGTGCGATCCATGCGGTCTGTCCCCTGTTGCGAACTGTGCCTTGTAATTGACTACACCGCTGTGGCTCCGTGAGGGCGTCCGTATTGCAATACTCCATGCTGCGTGATTCGTCGTTGCGTCCGTATTATTGTGCTCGCCAATTGTATCCATACTGCTGTGCGCCGTAATCGCGCCCGCACTAAACAATTGGTTTATTCTGCTGTGCTCCCTGCTCGCGACTGCTCCCGCGAACAAATCGCCGCAGCTGTTGTTAGCGTTACTCCGCTACTAAGCGTCCATGACAGAATAACCTGGTGCAATTGAAATCGTCATTATCCCTTCACCATCGGCCAACGAACCTAACGGTTGCCACAGCGGCTATTGCGCCCAAAAAAGCGCCGATTGAATTGTAACGGTTGCCACAGGTCTTATTTTCTTGAAATCCATTGAAAAGACGCGATCTAGGCCAAATAAGTGCTGTGGCAACCGCTAGCCTGGAAATCGCCTGAAATTGATCGAAATAAGCGCGCTGGCAACCGTTAGCTGAGGTGAGGTGAGTCCGTTTGCCCGCCTGATGGATGAGCTGTCTTTGGTTATTTCGTGAAGGATCCTAAGCCGGCTCTAATGGATATGAGAGACGCTTAGCTCGGTTCGCGGCCCTATAAACGGGCGCAAACAGCCGCTTCACCAGTCTTGACACGCCTCGCCTGCTCGGCCTCCTACCCGCGCCGCTTCACCCGAGCAACGCCCCACCTGCGGTGCGCTGCCCGTGACGCCGCTTTACCGGTCTTGACGCGCCTCGCCTGCCCCGCTCGCGGTACCCGCGGCCGTGCGGTCCTGCAGGTTGGCTACCTGTTGATCGCCCCAGGCGAAGCTGTCCGCCTTGAGCCGCTCGACCTTGTCCCAGTCGATCTCGACGCCCAGGCCGGGCCGCGACGCATCCGGCACATGCAGCCAGCCGTTTTCGTAGCGCACCTTTTCCGTTGTCACATCGTCGACGTACAGCTCCGGACCGGTCGGATCGGAGATCGCGTCCAGGTTCGTCAGCGATGCGCCGAAGAGCGCTTGCGCAGCCGTGCCGTAGCCGAGCTCCTGCGTCGTGCCGATCAGCACGCCCTTGCCCGCCACCTCGGCGGCCGCCGCCGCCTTGCGCGCCGCGGCGAAGCCGCCAATGAAGATGAGCGCGATGTTGAAGATATCGACGCTGTCGTGACGCAGCATGTCATGCAATTGCTTGAAGCTCCACACATGCTCGCTGACCGGCAGATCGACGGCCATGCGAAAGTGTCGCAATCCCTCGAAGTCGTTGCGCGGCGCCGGACTTTCGATCAGCTCCACCCCGTACGGCATGAGGCGCTTCGTGATGCGCAGCGCTTTTTTCCAGTCGAGCAGATGGCTGTAATCGAGCGACTTGATCGTCACCCGGCTGCCGAATTCGGTGCGCACCCGATCGAGCAGCAGCTCGTCCGCGTCCGGATTGACGCCCGCATACAGCCGGAAGACGTCGAAGCCCGCCGCCAGCTTGCGCCGCACGATCTCGACGTTGGCGTCCACCTCCTCGATCGTGCGGCTGCGGAAGATCGGATAGCACACCTTGATGCGCTCGCGCACGCGTCCGCCCAGTAGCGCGCTCACGTTGATGCCCGCCGCCTTGGCCGCCAGATCGTGCAGCGCAATGTCGACGCCGCAGCGAATGAAGGTCCCCTTTTCGTAATAATACATCGTCTCCGGGTACAGATCCTTCAGCTCCTGATTGATCCCGATCAGCCCCATCGGATCCCGCCCGACCAGCGCGCCGCGCAGCGTTGCCTCCAGATCGCGCGCATCGACCGCGTATTTCGGCAGATGGGAGAAGTCGCTCATCTCCCCGACGCCGGTCACCCCTTCGTCCGTCTCGATGCGCACCAGCCCGTGCTCGCAGACGAACCCCGTATTGCGCGGAATCCGCACCACGTCCAGCCGCACATTCGTAATTTTCATCCCCGTTCCCCTTCCTTTCGCGTTCGTCCCGGCCTATACCGAGATCGAGATCGTCTGCGTATGCGTAAAAAAGTCCATTGCCGCCCGGCCCTGCTCGCGCGAATGCGAGCTGGACGCCTTGAGTCCGCCGAACGGCGCGTGGTACTCCACGCCGGCCGTCTCCGCGTTGACCTTGATCATCCCCGCCTCGGCGCCCTCCACGAACGCCATCGCCGATTCGAGGCTGGAGGTGAAGATCGCCGCGCTCAGACCGTACGCCGTGCCGTTGGCGAGTGCGACCGCCTCCGTCAGATCGTCCGCTTCCATGATCCCCAGCACCGGCCCGAAGATCTCCTCCGTCGCCAGCTGCATCTGCGGCGTCACGCCGTCGAACAGCGCCGGCTGTACGAAGTGACCGCCGCGCAGCGCCTCCTCCTCCGGCACGCCGCCGCCAAGCAGCAGCCGCGCGCCCTCCGCCTGTCCCTGCTTCACCGCCGCCAGCACCGTATCGCGCTGCCGCGCCGTCGCCAGCGGTCCGAAATACGTGCCTTCGGCAAGCCCGTCGCCGGGCGTAATTGCGGCGAGCCGCTCGAGCAACAGCTCGGTGAAACGGGCCTTCACGCCGCGCTCGACGATCACCTTGCTCGTGGCGGTGCATTTCTGCCCGGTGCTTTTCATCGCGCCGGACACGACCGCGTCGGCCGCTTTGTCAAGATTGGCGTCGGCGAGCACGACGACTGCATTTTTGCCGCCCATCTCCAGCTGGCACTTGATGCCGCGGCGCGCTGCCAGCTCGCCGATCGTACGGCCGACCGCATTGGAGCCGGTGAAGCTGACGCCCTCGATGGCCGGGTGCCCGAGCAGCGCTGCGCCGAGCTCGCCGCCAGGCCCGTGTACGAGATTGACGACGCCCGCTGGCATGCCGGCCTCGACCAGCGTCTCGACGACAAGCGCTGCCGTCACCGACGCGTTGGAGGCCGGCTTGAGCACAGCTGTATTGCCATACACGAGCGCGGGCGCCAGCTTCCAGAGCGGGATCGCCACCGGGAAGTTCCAGGGCGTGATCAGCGCCACGGTGCCGAGCGGCTTCTTGCGCGTATACAGCAGCGAGCGGCCGTCTGAGGACGGCAGATGCTCGCCGGTCGCGTGCATGCCTTCGGCGGCGTAATAGTGCAGGATCGCCACGCCGCGCATCACCTCGCCGCGCGCCTCCGGCAGCGTCTTGCCCATCTCCCGCGTCATCGTCTCCGCGATCTCGCCCGCACGGGCCTCCAGCAGTCGCGCCGCCTTGCGCAGCACCTCGCCGCGCGCCGCTCCCGGCAGCGCGCGCCACGCCGGCGCGGCCGCTTGGGCGCTCGCCG